>CAVWYV010000004.1:0-432791 GCA_963759355.1 uncultured Acidobacteriaceae bacterium
GGATGCAGACGTCGGGCAGGAAACGAAGGGTTGGAAATTCGCCGTCGCCTCAGGGATTCTCGGCTGGGTGCTGGACGCGTTCGACTTCTTTGTCGTGGTGTTTTTATTCGATGCCCTAGTAAACCACTTCCATGTGTCGAAGATGTCGGTGGTGTATACGCTGACTTTGACGCTGGCGATGCGGCCGCTCGGTGCGCTATTCTTTGGAGCTCTTGCAGACAGATTCGGACGCAAGCCTCCACTGATTTTCTGTGTCTTGTACTTCTCATCGATCACGGTACTGACCGGACTCTCTCCAAACTTCACTTTCTTTGTCGTCTGCCGTGCGTTATATGGCATTGGCCTGGGAGGATACTGGGGCATCGGCGCGTCGTATGCCATGGAGAGTTCTCCGCGCCGGTTTAGGGGCGTGCTCTCGGGCCTGATCCAGGCGGGCTATCCGATCGGCTACCTGCTCGCGTCGGTCGCAATGCAGACGCTTACGCCGGTTCTCGGCTGGAGATCGGTGTTCTTTGTGGGCGCGCCCGTGGCCGGGTTGATTGTGGTGCTGACGCTGTTGGCACCGGAATCCGAGGCGTGGCAGCAAAATCGACCAGCATCCATCGGACAGATTCGCGGCGCGCTGTTTCAGCACAAGCGAATCTTTCTCTACCTGCTGCTGATGATGAGCATGCTGCTCTGCCTGTCTCATGGCGCGCAGGATCTCTATCCTGACTTTCTCAAGTCGGTCCCTGCAATCGCAGCGAAGACCGTCCTGGGAATGAACGCGCCCTATGGCATTCCGATTGTTTACAACATCGGGGCGATCGCGGGGGCAGTCTTCTTTGGCCATCTATCGCAAAGGATAGGCAGGCGCAACTCCAGCATGCTGGCGTTGGCTATTGCCCTCATCATAATTCCGGCGTGGGCGTTCGGAACGACGCTCGCAGTGCTTGTCGTGGGCTCATTCATGATGCAGGTCGGTGTGCAGGGCGCGTTCGGCGTAATCCCGGCGCACCTGAATGAGCTTTCGCCGGATGCAGTGAGGAGCCTTTTTCCTGGACTTGTCTATCAACTTGGAGTGCTGCTGGCCTCACCGGCCACAGTCGTAGAATTCCTATTGCGAGACCGCTTTGGGTATCCCTTGGCTCTGACGATTTTTGAAGCCGGGACGATCGTCTTGATGATCGTGATTTTCTGGTTTGGCCCGGAGGCACGGGACCGCAGTTTCCTGCGCGACACGGGTACGGAATGCAGCAAGGTCTGAAGGCGGTTTGGAGTAGCTCAGGAGAACCTCGTGAACGAGAAACGGATCGGCATCGTCATGAACGGAGTGACTGGACGCATGGGGCTGAATCAGCACCTGGTCCGTTCCATTCTGGCGATTCGAAAGCAAGGAGGAGTCGAGCTATCGGATGGGTCGCGTCTACTTCCCGATCCGATCCTGGTGGGACGCAACGCGGTCAAGCTGGAGCAGATCGCCAAGGACCATGGGGTAGAACGCTGGACCACGGATTTGCCTCGCGCTCTAGCCGATCCGAACGACTCGATCTACTTCGACGCGCAGTTGACGAAGTTGCGCGCCCCCAGCGTGGAGAGGGCGATAGCAGCCGGCAAGCATATCTATTGCGAGAAACCGCTTGCCGCCGATTCAGAGACGGCGTTGCGCCTGGCAGCGCAGGCCAAAGCTGCGGGAGTGAAGCACGGTGTGGTGCAGGACAAACTCTTTCTGCCCGGCATGCGCAAGCTCAAACGCCTCGTGGATAGCGGCTTTTTTGGAAAGATCCTTTCGGTGCGCGGCGAGTTCGGCTACTGGGTCTTTGAGGGCGATTGGCAGCCTGCGCAACGGCCTTCGTGGAACTACCGCCAGCAGGACGGCGGCGGCATCATCGTAGACATGTTCTGCCACTGGCGATACGTTCTCGATCACACGTTTGGGAGGGTTCGCGCGGTGCAGTGCCTGGGCGGCACTTCAATTCCGGAGCGGGTGGATGAGAATGGAAATCGCTACCAGTGCACGGCAGACGATACGGCTTACGGGACGTTCGAACTCGACGGCGGCATCGTTGCGCAAATCAATTCGTCGTGGTCGTTTCGTGTCTACCGCGATGAACTTTTCAGCATGCAGGTGGATGGCACCATGGGCAGCGCGATTGCCGGCCTGCGTGAATGCCGAACGCAGCATCGAGTTAATACACCGCGTCCTGTTTGGAACCCGGACATCGCCAATCCTTTCCAATTTCGCGAGCACTGGCTGGAAGTACCGGACAACCAGGTTTTCGACAACGGATTCAAGGTTCAGTGGGAACTCTTTCTTCGCCATGTCGCCGAGGGTGTGCCGTTTCCTCATGATTTTCTTGAAGGCGCCAGAGGCGTCCAGCTAGCCGAGTTGGGGCTCAAGTCCTGGCGAGAGCGCCGCTGGATCGACGTGCCGGAACTGGGAGCGTAACTTTGGCAACATCTTTGAAGCTTGTGGGGCCAGATGGCGCCGACTTCAACTACACGCCCGCGCACGAGCCACTCACACCGCCGCGGCGTGGCAGGTTTGAAACCCGGGTGGCCTTCGCTGCTGCCCATGTCGTCGTCGACCCCTTTCGCACTCTGGACCCCCTAACTCAACCCGTCATCGACTGGGACGCGACAATTGCCTACCGCGAATATCTCTGGTCGCTCGGCTTCGGTGTTGCCGAAGCCATGGACACGGCTCAGCGCGGCATGGGCCTGGACTGGCCCTTGGCTCTTGAACTGATCAAGCGCAGCACAGCGGCGGCGAATGCTTGCGGCGGTTTGGTAGCCAGTGGCGCGGGTACCGATCATCTGTCCGCGAGTCATTCGATCACCTTGCAAGACGTCACCGATGCCTACCTGGAGCAATGTGAAGCGATAGAAGCTGTCGGTGGCCGCATCATTCTGATGGCGAGTCGCGCCTTGGCCGCTGTCGCTCGTCACGCCGAAGATTACGCATCGGTCTATGCGACAGTGCTGTCTCAGGTTCGCCATCCCGTTATCCTTCATTGGCTCGGCCCTATGTTCGATCCCTCGCTCAATGGCTACTGGGGCGCAACGGCGATCTCCGAAGCCGCCGAAAACTGCCTCAATATCATTCGCACGCAGAAGGAGAAAATCGACGGAATCAAAATCTCTCTGCTGGACGCGGACCTCGAGATATCCATGCGCCGTCAACTTCCCCGGAATGTACGCCTGTACACCGGCGACGATTTCAACTACGAGCATCTGATTCTGGGAGACGAGCACGGTTACAGCGACGCGTTGCTCGGGATATTCGATGCCATCGCGCCAGCCGCATCACTGGCTCTTAGCGCGCTCGATGCCGGCGATGTTCCCCGCTACCGGCAACTGCTCGCGCCCACCGTACCGCTCTCCCGGCACATCTTCGCGTCACCCACCCAGCACTACAAGACAGGCGTCGTTTTCCTTGCCTATCTCAATGGATTCCAGTCCCATTTCCGCATGGTCGGTGGCCGTGAGAGCGCGCGTTCCGTGGTGCATCTCTGCGAACTCTTCGTTCTCGCCGACCGGGCTCGTGTCTTGCGCGACCCGGAACTTGCAGCTCGCCGCATGAGCGCCTTTCTACTTCTGGCAGGTGTGGCATGAGCATTCTTCAACGTCTCAGCTTCAATCAGATCACCGCCAATCCCTGGTCTCTCGAAACGGCCGTAGATCGCTGTTGCCGTAGTGGCATTCCCTACATCGCTGTGTGGCGCCATAAGCTCGACGGAAACGCTGCCAAGGCGTCGTCGCTGATCCGCGACGCCGGACTACGTGTCTCCAGCCTCTGTCGCGGAGGTTGGTTCTCTGCACCCACGACCGAAGAGCGCCGCAATCGCATTGCCGACAACCGCATTGCCATTGAAGAGGCCGCGTTGCTTGGCGCGCCGGTGTTGGTCATCGTCTCAGGTCCGGCCAATGGCCAGACTCTCGCTGACGCCCGCGCTACCGTGCTCGATGGCTTGCTTGAAGTTCTTCCCGATGCCGAGAAAGCGGGCGTTGTTCTCGGCATCGAACCGCTGCATCCCATGTACGCCGCCGAACGCTCGGTGGTGGTGACTTTGAAACAAGCGAATGACATGGCAGACCGCCTTCGAAGCGCCTCAGCCGGAGTGGTCGTGGATGTTTACCATGTATGGTGGGATCCAGAAATCATGAACGAAATAGAACGTGCGCGCGGAAGGATTGTGGGTTTCCATGTTTCTGACTGGCCCGTTCCGCTGCCCGGCATTCTCATGGGCCGCGCCATGATGGGCGACGGTGTAATCGACCTGCGGCAGCTCAGGCAGGCTGTTGATCAGACCGGATACGATGGGCCTATCGAGGTTGAGATATTCAACGAAGACGTTTGGAAGAGCGCGGACGATCACCTCATGGAACGTATCCAGCGATGCTTTGTGGAATACGTCTAGCCATCCGAGAGAGCTTTCGCGCGGAGGAGGCGCCGTCCTCGCATCTGTCGAGTTAGGACAATTCAGAGCTTCCTGAGGTAGACCCTGGAAAACCAACTCAGTTCAATAACCCTGCTGTTGGCTCGCAGATTCTCGATGAGCGCATTATCGCCTATGCACCCGTCGAGGGTGTATGTCGGCTTAGCGGAAGTGATCTGCGTAGTTCCCGCAAAGTCGGGTTTTCGGCAAGTTCAGGGCGTCTGAATCGCCGGGGCGGCGAAGTTGCCGAGAAGTCATTTAGGAGCCCCCACCAGATCGTTTGGAGGGCCGAATTCCGATTTCCAACCGGATGTCCATCCCGGCGACTCACCGCTTCCATTCCATGTAGCCAATTGTTGTCCGCTACGGATGTCATACAAAGTAGCCTGCCCCGCATTTCCGTGAACAGGCCCTGACAGCATTGCGAGCTTCTTGGCACCGCTAACGAATCTCCATTGCCAAACCATTTGTTCGGCTGAGAAGACCTGCTTTCGGCCATCGCGCAATACTGCAACTGCTACGGGTATTGGATAGGAAGTGCAACAGTTCGCAACCAGCACAGACCAGCCAACCGTGTGCTTGTCGTCTGCGACGGTAGCACTATCGCACCCAACCTGCATCGGCTTTCTTGGCAGTGACTTCGTTGTCCCATCAACGTAGACCACCCGCAAGGTTGCGTCGTCCGCACAATAAGCGCGCTTTATCTTTTGGCAAGGCGAGGCGTAAGTTGCCGTCAGAAGGAATACGCCGACCGCAAAGAGCCGCCTCATATGCTGAAAACAGTACCACCTTCAGCTTTGCATCAGGTCGCACGCCACCTTCCAAAGAAGGTCTTGATCTTCATTGATTGCCTTTTGACGGCTATACCACCGTCGCTCCCTGAAAGTCACGTTATCGGCAAGTTCGGTTGATGTTGCCGATAACCACGTTTTACGCGCACGGCGGGGGGACAATGATTACTTCCGTATCGCCGACAATTCGGCCACATTTTAGGAATTCAGCCTACTTTGAGGTGAAGTTTGCTGTTCACTACGGTATCGAGATGGTCCACACTCTATTGTGGAGAAAGGAAGCGATTTTCCTTCCGCCAGGGGAAAATGCAAGTCCAGCGCCGAGAGGGTACTCGCGACGAAATAAGGGCCTTCCCGTCTGTGTTTCATACACGACAAGCGTGCCCTTACCAGGGCATAATGCGCCTGCCAAATCGCAAATGGCGCGGTCTTTAACGAAGAAAACGGTCGAACGTGACTGATCGGTGGAGCGGCCCAGAAAAGCCGTCGCGATGTCGTTCTCGGGAATCCGATAGGGTGCTTCTGCGTCGAAGTTCTCCCGCTGCTTGCTAATGACGTCCGGCATGCACTCCGCAATCCGCTTTAGCGGCACGCCCCCAAAGAGGAGACACTTTTGCGGCTTGCCGATGCCGGTATCTTCAGAGAACACGACCGTTTTGCGGTCAATGGCAACACCCTCGAAGTGAAGGCCAAAGTGCGTAAACGTCTTGTATTGCACGGTGGTAGCTGGAATGTCCTGCACTAGCTGCAAATCTCGCGTGAAGACCCGCACCATGCCATCAGCATTTGGCATTTCCTCCCAAGGCACACCGGGGACGATCACGAGAATAGTGCCGTCGGGCCCGATGGTTAGGCCTCGTCCCGGCGTATTCGACTCCATCAGATCGGCGACATATGGAATGTCTCTCTGAGCTTCTAGTTCTCCAGTGGCGGTCAACACGACAACTCTCGCATTTCCGGAAATGGCCGCGTCCTTGGCATCGCGCGGACACACCGGTGTGGTGTTGAAGACCACGACAAGATGCTGATCATCCAACCATTGAATCCAGTGATACCCGCGATACGGGCTGGTGCATGCGTCTGGATTCCATGTCCTGGTGGCAGGGGGAAATCCAAATCTCGTCAAGTCAATGGCTGTGGTCCCTTGGCAATTCGCCCCGATTGAGCAAGTGACTGCTAAAAGAATCGCCGCCGACGGCTTGGAAAAATTAGGCACATGAAGGTGCTTCGATTTCGTTCGCATGGAGTTCTGTCTCATGTCCCTGCTCGTATACCCAGACGCGACCATAAAATATCGTGGCCGTTTCTGGCGGGCAAAAGACCATGCTATGTGACACTCTTCAAACTGTCCCATTGTGGGACCGGGCCGCACACCAGAGTGCTAATCATGTGTTCTGGTCGGACACCGGCAAACCGGAAGTTATTCCGTAGTGCCCGCAAAGTCGGCTTTTCGGCAAGTTCGTCACGAAGTTGCCGCTAACCCCGTTTTTCACGAACTGAGCGTGAATCAGATAGGCTGCAACGATGCGGGCACGGCTAACCCAGCGCATCACCAGATGTTTGCTTCTCGGTATAGCAGCGGCTACTTTGGCTTCTACGATAACCGGATGCGAATATTTCCCTGAGTCAACATTCCAATTGGCGAACGAGTCGAGATTGCCAAAGTGGTTCGCGATCCCACCAGGACTTGCACGCGCCGATGTTTCGATAACGATGAACTATTACGTCACGCCGCGGGGCAGGACCGCGACGTTCGTATTGCGGGACACTACAAACAAAGTCCTCAAAAAGGTATATGGCCGCCAGGCATGCGGCAAGCCCTTCGAGCTGAAGAACCCTCCCCAAGGGCATGCCTCTGATTATCCGGCTTACGAACTGATCACAGCCGATGGCACGACTGAAATGATCGAACACAGAAGGAACGAGCCGATTTTCTACATATCGGATGATCCCGCCGTTAGGAAGGAGTACGCGGCGACCGGATGCAGGTAACAGAAGTTGCCGCGGTGGACAGAAATCCGAAAGTAACTCCTGCGAAGTCGGCTTTTCGGAAAGATCGGCTCCAACAGGTTGAAGTTGCCGAAAACCCCGTTTTTCGGAAATGAGGGCACGACGCTGGATTGCTGATCCGAAGCCTACTTGGGCAGGTCGGATGCCGGCCCTGCCAGCCGGATGAAATCTATTGCGTGCGATGCCGCGTACCCAAGCGGCCCGCCGGGAACATGGCGGATTACCAGCCTCTCACCGCAACTTTGGGGAACCTAATAGGCATTTGTCCGGATTGCGAGGGGATGATCTACCGACGCACCAGCATGGTGAAACTGTCCGCAATACAGGCGAATTTAAATGTCACGTTTCCGTAGGCGGGACGACAAGTAAGTGTAAGGAATGCCCCCATCGTAAACAGTGACTTCTGCCAAGGATGAGAAGAGATGACAAAACACAACCCAGAAAATGAACGGATCAAGCGCAAATACTTAGGCTATTTGGAAGAAGCAAAGCGCTACAGCGGGCCGACCGTGGACGCCGCTGCGAAGGCGTTGAGCCGGTTTGAAGAGTACACCCGTCATCGGGATTTCAAAGCCTTTCACTACCAGCAAGCCGTTGCATTCAAAAAGCATCTGGCCGAACAGAACGGGCGGCGCTCTGGCCAGAAACTAAGCAAGCCGACGCTGCACGCCACCACACACTCTTTTGAATGATGTATCTGGCGTTCGGAATATCGAACCCATTGGCTAATCTGTCATTCAGCATGTGGATCGCCGGAATGTAGTCATAGCGAACGCCAAGGTTTAACGTAAGCTTGCGCGTAGCTCTCCACGAGTCCTGCACATAGCCCGACCACAACGACATGCTGAAGAAGTCCTCTGAGCAGACCGGATCCTGCGCCGTAAACGTACCCGGTAGCGCGAGGAGTGCCGACCCCAGTGAGTTACCTGTCTTCGAAGCATTGATGTTGCTGGTCACCGAATCGCTGAACGTGAACTGCTGAAACAGATTCCGCTGCAGTCGATTCTGATAGAGGTAGTCCACGCCACTCTTCAGTGTGTGGCTTCCCTTGATCCACGTCACGCTGCCGCCACCGTTAACGACAGCGTTGCCTCGATATAGCGTCCCCTCATGGCCCGCATTGGACGTCGAATAAGGCCCTGCAAGGTTGACGTACATGCCGCCATATTGCGCAAGATTCTTGAACCCCGCATCCTCCGCTGGCTTGAATCCATTGGGCGCATTCGCCTGGCTGAACTGGTACGGCTTCAACATCGCGCCACCGCGGGCATCCACGATTAGGTTCGGTCCAAAGACATGCGTGTAGCCTCCGCCGAAGTTGTACGCGTGATATTTCGACACGTTAGAGCCCCACCGTGCCCGCTATGGGCGATGTATCGAACACCCACATCTGGCTTATGCGGCCAAACCCGAAATTCTTGTCGCTCTTATGAAAGTCCACCCTCACCTGATAGCCATTGTTCCTATCGATGTTCGGCCGACTCTCAATGAAGTTGTATCCCGGTGGCTCCGAAGCTGGTGAGTTCGCCGGCAGATAGTACGCCTTCATATAGGCCTGCATCGTTGCGTTCTGCAACGCTGCAGGAATCTTCAGACACGCAGTTCCTCCGGTCTGAATGCCGCTCGAATTCGGAACAATAGGATTGCCGGAAGCATCGCACTTGAACTGTTGCACCGTGCACTTTCCTCCAGAGCACGTCGTCGAATATGGGTTGTAGATCGGGTTCTGGTAGTACGAAAAGGTCGAGCTCGAAAAATCTCCGCTCAATTCCTGGGTCGTCGGCACCAGCGTCTGCGAAAGCACCGGTTTGCCGTACCGCCAGCCCTCATACGCTCCAAAGAAGAACAGCTTGTTTCTTAGAATCGGCCCGCCCACCGCCGCGCCAAATTCATTCTGCGTATAGTGCCCCGCTGGCGCAGGTGTCGTCGTCGGAGTTCCCGGCGCGCAACGTCCCACCGAGCAGAAATCCGAAAACGAGTTGCGTGCATCGAAGAGATTGTTCCGGACAAACTCCCACACCGACCCATGGAAGCGATTCGTGCCCGAGCGCGAAAGCATATTCCACGCCACCCGTCACCACCCCAAACTCTGCGCTGTCCATGTGCGACTGCATCTTGAACTCCTGCATCGCACGATGATCGGCAAAAATCCATAGATCGCGCCGCGCAGGTCCGTGTTTACAATCCCATCCATTAGGTAGAACGTCTCGCGGTTCTGTTGGCCGAAGAACGAAGGCTTATAAAACGCCGTGCCCGGAATCGCGCTGATGCCCGCGTCCGTCGTGCTGATCCCAGAGCCCTGCGCAGTCGAAACCGGAGTCACACCCGGCGAAAGAATCATCAGTTGCGTAAAGTTGCGCCCATTCAGAGAAAGGTTCTGGATCTCCTTCGCTTCAATCACATTTCCCAATTCCGATGAGCTCTTCTGCAGCATGGCTCCCTCGGCGCTCGCATCCACCGTCACCGTCTCGTTCACCGCGCCCACTGCCATCGCCTGGTTCGCGGTAAAGGTCTGATCAACGACCAGCTGGAACGGTGGCACCACCACCGACTTGAAGCCCTGCTTTGTGATGGTCATCTTGTACTGCCCGGGGTTCACATTCACAAACGCGAAGTATCCGCTCTTATTTGTCTTCGCGTGCGCGGCCACATTCATGTCCACATTCGTCAGCACTACCTCTGCATCCGGAAGCGCCGAACCAGTCGCATCGGTGACCGTTCCATCCACTCCCGCCGACGTATGCTGAGCCGCTATGGGCCACATGCCCGCACAGAGAAACACGACGAGCAACGTATCCAAAAACACTTTGCGCATCCGACACCTCCAGATCACGTACAGCATACGAATCGGGGGCCCATCGATCCATTCCGAGCCGAAGTATTTAGAACGTAGCTAAACAAATGTCAATATGAAATCCGCGTTTCAAATACTAAAATCCGCCGGGCTGCCTCGTGGCCAAACCCGCTCTTGCCCGATTCCATCCGCCCCCGGCGAAAGACAAATCTCCGAGGATCGAAACCGCTGTCTGCGCCTTTGAATGGAAACGGGTGGTTGAGGTCCGGCCCGCTGAGGGGATCATAGGTGTCCATGTGACCGATTCAGATCGATGTTTCGGTTGTGTTCTCGTTTACATGAGAAAATCGTGTTTTCACGATGAACCGGGGAAAACGACTGGTTGCGAATTAGGAGGGCTGGGGTACTCTTATCCTATTTATGTCTGCCGCAAACAAGACTTCATCCCGTTCCACAGGTCGCGGTTTGCGACGTGGTAAGAAACCGGTGAACTACGCCGTACCAGCACTCGAAAAGGGTCTCGATGTGCTTGAGTTGCTTGCACGGCAATCTGAAGGGCTTACGAAGAGTCAGCTCGCCCGCGAGTTGAACCGCACTGTTTCAGAGATCTTTCGCATGCTCGTCTGTCTGGAACGTCGGGGGTATATTGCCGCGCTGGGTGAAGAGCGGTATTCGCTGACGCTGAGACTCTTCCAATTGGTGCAGCAGCATCCCCCAACAGAGCGGCTGATCGTGGACTCCCTGCCGATCATGAGTCGTCTGGCACATGAGACTCGCCAGAGCTGCCAACTTGGCGTGCTGGAGACAAACAAGGTCGTCTTTGTGGCGCAGCAGAATGCCCCTACGGACACCGGTTTCTATGTGAAATTGGGCTCGCACGCCGACATCATGGATGCGGCCAGCGGATACGTCATCCTCGCTCACCAGCCCCGCGAGGTTCTGGATCGAATCATGAGCTCATGGTCGCAATCTACTGGCAAGAAAGCACCCAGCGATCTGCATGTTCACTTGGAACGCATACGGAAGATCGGGTATGAGAAGCGCGCAAGCTATGTGGTGAAAGGCATCTTGAACATCAGTTTCCCGATCCTCGATGACCGCGGCTCCGCAATGGCTGCCTTGACCGTGCCATACATTCAGCACAGCGAATCGCCAATGCCTCCGGCCGAGGTGATTGAAGCGCTTCGGCGCGCTGCCGCCGACATCACGGCCGCGATCGGGGGACGTTTGGAATGACCGGGGACCTCGCTTTTGTTGATTTTCTGGCTGATTACCGTCGACCCATACCATCTCACCTTCGCCTGTGCCGTTGACACCGGCAACACCGAAGCGGTGCTTACCAGGAGTAAGGCCCTCTAGCGAATAGAAGGTTACGTGACGGCCTTCGAGCGAAACGACGCGCGCGCCGGTAAACAGGTGCTTGTGCGAAGGATCGTCCACCGCCACAACTACGCCGATGAGATCTTCGTCATTCGTTTCGGGTTTTCCAAAATGGATGCTTGCACGTGTGCCTTGGACATTAACGTGCACGTGACTCATCCTGCCAGGCACAGGGATCTGCGAAGCCGGGCGTTCGATCTGACGCGACGGCAAGGACGGGACGCTTGCACCTGACCGGTTGTAAGCCGTGACTGTGAAGGTATGCGGCCGGTCAGGATGCTTCAGGGCAAACCTCGCATACGCAAGGCGCTGGAATTCGGCGGCAGTGATGTCTATGCCGTTATCGTCGGAAGCCTGGACATGGTAGCGGGTTACGGGCGTGCCGCCATCGTCTACTGGCAAGCGCCAGTTCACATAAGCTTCGTTACCCGCGATGAATGCAGTGACGGACATTGGTGGCTCCGGTGTGTGGACGGGCACTGCGCGTGCGACGATATCTCGAAACGGGGGCTCAAGACCAGCCGCATTCCTGACGCTCACAGGCGCTTCGTCAGGCGAGGTGATAAGCGTATTCCCGTGCTCGACGACATCTTTGGCATCGCCGTCCGGATCTCCCTGCTCCCACCAGTTGTTCAGAATCGCGAGCGGATCGAAGGTCGAACCACCTTTGCCGTCATACCAGTTTTTGTGCCGGGAGCCCCAATTGTCGAAGTTTGTTGCAAACACTATGTTGTTTCGCACAGTGACCATGGACGAACCGTTGTCGGTATACAACGCATGTCCGGAGCCAACCTGCTGATCGATGAAGTTATCCGCGACCAGTTCACCCTCCGCAAGAATCTTGCCGGTACGGCCCTGAGTGTAGATGCCGCCGCCGTCGGACAAAGTGAGCATCAGGCGAGTAATTCGGTTCTTCTCAATGACATTTCCGGCAGAGCGATTGGCGACACCAGGTAGCTGAATCTTGTCCGGCCAGCCACCCCAGCCTATCGAAATGGCCGCGTACGGTACGTTGCGGATGAAGTTGTGCGCGATATGTGTGTAGCGAGCGTACCCGACAACGATGGGAATTCCACCACGATATTCTGCGCCGACATTTGTGAAAAAGTTATTTTCGATCCGATTCTTGATGACGAAGCGTGTATCGGGAGCCTCCGGCTCGTTCACTTGTGCCAATTGGAGGCCGTTGCCGGAGATATCTGTGAAGGTGCAACCGATGACTGAGGAGTCATGCACACCTGCGCTCAGGAAAAGACCCGCAGCGCCGAGATGAGTAAATCGATCTCGCATGAAATGGACATCGTCAGCAAAGGACGTTCGAACGTTGCCAGGCTCTGGCGTCCAGGAAGCAAACGGGCACGTGCCGCTGGGCACTAGAGTGCAAAGTCCCTGTTTGGATGCGCCGTCCTTACCAGTTACCCGATAGTTGGCCTGAATTTCGGAGAAGCCTTCAGGAGAACTCGCCGCCTGCCAGCCCGCGTAGCTGAACGTGATTCCGCGTACGGTGATGTTGCGAACGGGCGAGGTCTCCGTACCCTGCACATTGAGCAGGGTCTCAATGGCTGGCGTTTCAACATCTGCGACTCGCATGTTTTCGCCTGGACGCGGCGTGTAGAAGACTTCACGCGTGTTGGGGTCGGCATAGAACTCGCCGGGGCGACCGAGCAACTCATAGGCATTTTCGATATAGACCGGCTGCTTGCCGACTCTGGCGGGCCCCACGAGGTTCGCGCTGCGCTGGCCGCTCGGCAGCATGACGCGAGCAGTGGAGTTCGTCCAACAAGGTTCGGCCATCCTGATGGCTGTGTCGTTGATTGCTGCTACGGGACAACGCGGTTCCGTCCACGAACCAAGGCCAACACTTGGCTCGCCCCATACGCCGTTGCCGCCGGTGTAGACCATTTCGAGAGCAGATGGATTGCGCCAGTGAGAGAGCAAATCATCAGCGGCGGTATATCCGGAAGATCTCTCCGTCAGCCTTACTGGGACCCGACCGCGATTACGGTTGGCGCGTACGCCATTGATGTAGATCTGGCGAGGTATAGGCACACCCGCAGGAAGCTCTGCAACCCATCGGCCGGGGACTATAGGATCAGCATGCCAGCCGCTGATGCGTGCGCCACCGCTGAGAATGGCGGACCCGTTGGCGCTTTCGAGTACGAGGCCCGAATCGTCGGAGGTGATCTCTATCGGGGCGTCCAGCCGATATGTACCTGGCAGAAGCAAAACCCTGTGATTCCTGCTGCGGGCCCGCGCTATCGCTGCTTCGACTGTCCGGAGAGGAGAGATCTTCGCACCGCTCGCCGAGTCATCACCACGAGGCGACACATAAACTTGGCCGCGTATCGTGGGCGCGATGGCAACTGTTGATAATGCAGCAAAAATGATCCACTTGCGCATACGGCGTAAGGTCCTCCGAGTTCCCAACATGCATGACGTCCACAATCAATGTTGCGGAATACGGCATCAAGGCGCGACCGTTTCCTTCCCGGGCTCACAGACCGCCGCCCAGGCACCGCCGGCCGGGAAAGCGTACTCCTCCAGCGATTCCGGCAGGATCTCTCCGCTGTAACCCGGCGCTTCCGGCAGTAGATAGTGGCCGCGGCGAGTGCTAACCGGCTCCCTGAAATGCTCGTGCAGATGGTCCACGTACTCAATGACGCGATTCTCGAGCGAGCAGGAGACGCTCAGGAAGTCGAAGATCGAGAGATGCTGCACGTATTCGCAGAGCCCCACTCCTCCTGCGTGCGGGCAAACGGGGATTCCGAACTTCGCTGCCATCAGGATTATTGCGAGATTTTCATTGATACCTGCAACTCTACAGCTGTCGATCTGACACACGTCTATTGCGCCTGCCTGAAACAGTTGCTTGAACATGACGCTGTTCTGGCAATGCTCGCCAGTGGCGATGCGAACAGGCGCGGCTTCGCGACGGATCCGGGCGTGCCCCAAAATGTCGTCCGGGCTGGTGGGCTCTTCCATCCACCATGGATTGAGTTCGGCAAGTTGACGCGTCCGATGAATCGCTTCTTCGATGCCCCAGCGCTGATTGGCATCGAGCATCATGCAATTGTCCCAGCCAATCTCTTCGCGCATGATGCGGCCACGCCGCAGATCGTCTGCGGGCTCTCCACCAACCTTGAGCTTGAAGTTTGTCCAGCCGTCAGCTATGCCCTCACGACAAAGGCTGCGGATCCTTTGGTCGCTGAAGCCAAACCATCCAGCAGATGTCGTGTAGGCCGGGTAGCCTTGGTGCTTGAGCGTAGCGAGCCTACCCTGCTGACCTTGCTTGCCGTTCTCGATGATGGCGAGCGCTTCGGCTTCGGTGAGAGCGTCGGAGATGTAACGGAAGTCAATCGCGCTGACGATCTGTTCAGGTGACATATCGGCCAGCAGCTTCCAAACGGGCTTCCCTTCGCTCTTCGCATAGAGATCCCAGACGGCGTTCAGCAGTGCACTCGCAGCAAGGTGAATCACACCTTTCTCTGGGCCGAGCCAGCGGAACTGTGTGTCCCCAGTGATTTCTCGGTAAAAACCCCGGAGATCATTCGTGATGCTGCAAAGCGTGCGACCCCTTACGTAACGCGAGAGATATTCAAGCGCGGCGACGCAGAGCTCAGTGCCGCGGCCGAGCGTAAAAGTGAGGCCGTGGCCCTCGTACGAGGAATCGGTTTCGAGGATGCAATAGGCCGCCGAATAGTCGGGATCTTTGTTTACCGCATCGGAACCAATCTGAAAGCGCGATGTGGGAAACCGGAGGTCGATGACGCGGACGCTGGTAATAGAAATCGATTTCAAAAGGGTGGTTCCCTCATAGGAAGCTAACGCGGAGGCTCGATGTAGTCGGCTTTCGAGTGCAGACTGAATTGTATTTATGAATATAGTTTTTCTTCATTGAAACTTTGCAACCACCCTGCTGAAGGATCCGAAGCCCGGAGGCTTGGTCTCTCTACAAGGTTCCTGAACTTGAGTCGCCAAGAGGCGGCCGCTATCATCCAGCGCGCCGCCTCCATGGTGTTCTGTGTTCTGTTCATCCCTGGACGACCTGGCCCTGTTCAGCGCCAAGATCATCAGAAGTTGATCCTCCCAGCCAATTGCAGGACCCTGCCGTTCGATCCTCCCGCCGTCGAATCAATTTGACCGAACGTCGAGTTCGTCTGGACATCGTTCTTGAAAGTCGCACTGGAGTTGACGCCATTGAACTGGGCGCTGTTTAGCGTATTGTAAGTTTCCAGGCGGAGTTGCAAAGCGAACTTGTGCTCGACCAGGAAGTTCTTGAACAGTGCGGTATCCATATCCCAGTAACCAGGATCGTAGAAATCGATCTTTGGCGACACTCCATTCGAAAGTACTAGGTTGCCGGACGAATCGACGTACGATTGCGATGGCTGCTGCGCCACGCCCGTGTTGAACCAGGTGTTGAACGAATGCGCTGCACCCACATCCGGGCTGCCCGTCAGGTGAACACGAGTTCCGTCGCCTCCGCCTGTGATATCCGGATTGCCCGTAATCGAGTAGCTGATGGAGTCCGGGCTGCCGCTAAGGTAGGTAACAAAACCCGAAATCTGCCAACCGTCGAAGACCGAGTTCGCCATAAAGTTGTGCCAGCTCCGAGCCACGTTCGGCAACGAGTAAACGTAGTTGATCACGAGGTTGTTGCGGTGGTCCCATGAGGCCGGGCCGTAGTTCCACAACCGCAGCGGCTGGTAGGTCGCCACACTGCCGTCATAGCTGTCGGCGAAGTCCATGGCGCGCGACTAGGTGTAGGCCACGCCGAACTCCAGGCCGTCCTTGAACCGACGGGTGAGGGTCGTCTGCAACGAGTGGTAATTGGAAGTCAGGCCCGTCGTCCGGTACGTCAGCGTGCCGTACCCCGGATACGGACGGAAGAAGTTATCCGACTTCACGCCGCTCGACGGGTTACCCGGAGTGATGAAGTTCTGCGGCTGGAAGTGCGCTCCGTACGGCACTTCGTTGATGTTGCGTTCGCCTGTGAGATGGCGGTCGACGTTGCCGACATATGCGATCCCGAGCACCGTCCCGAAGCCTACCTCTTGCTGAACTCCGAGGCTGGCGTTATATACCTTCGTCTCTTGCGGGTGAAGCTCAAACGCGCTGCCGATGTTTGAGGGACCGATCAGCCCTCCCGCTGTTTGGAACGAGTTCACGCTGCCATAGAACTGCTCGGGCACAAACTCGATCGGGGGATTATGCGACATATCGCCCTCCTGCCCAATCTGCGTTGCCGGATTGATGAAGACACCGAAACCGCCACGCACCGCCGTCTTCCCGTCGCCGAACACGTCGTACGCGAAGCCGAAGCGCGGTGCGAACTGCACACCCGTGCCATACACCAGACCTTCCGGATAGCCGGAACTCTTCGTCGTGATGAGGCCGTTTGTCAGGCTTCCCGTGTTCGGGACGTAGAGTCCGACATAAGCAGCAGGATAGGTCTTGCCGGTGGTCGGGTCCACTGCAACTGTGTTACTACCCGACTTGCCATACTGATATAGCGTGGGCGTCTTCGTCGGATCGTACAAACTCGGAACGAAATTTGCCCCCACCTGCAGCGAGGGAGGCCGGGCATATGCGAAGCGCACACCGTAATCGAGCGTCAACTTGTGCGTCAAGTGCCACTGATCCTGCGCATAGCCTTCAATGATATAAATTCGCGGGTTGTAGTCGTCGCGCGAGGTCGGCTCGCTGTAGCTATCGAAGTTCCCGAGCAGCGCATTCGCATATGCATAGTTGGAATCGTTCGGATTCTTGACGTCGCGGTTGAAGCTGAAGCTTCCTTCAGGAGTGCCGGAGGACGAATGTGCTTGCAGATAATGATCCGTCTCCAGATTGATGCCGAACTTCAGGTTGTGCGACGCGAGCGCCTTGCTCAAGCTGTCCGTCAGCTGGTACTGACGAGTGCGATCGTACATGGGAAACCGAGAGTCCCAGCCATAGGTCGCAGCATCCGTGATGCCACCGAAACTCACCGCGGGTAACAGATTCAGGGAATTGTTCGCCGAAGATAGTTGACCAAGGTTATAGCCCGTCGCCCCCTTCATGGCTTTCTTCAGGTCTGAGTTGCTGTATAGCTGCGTTTCGCCGAAGCCTGACGTACCGATCGTCAGTTCGTTCAGCAGCGTCGGCGTAAAAGCATACGTCATGTCGTATGCCAGGTTCGGGTGGGTTGTCTGGTAATTCACCCGGAGCAGCCACGGGAGCTTATTGGCTGGCGATGAAAACGCGTTGTCATTTACAGTCATGAACTCACCGCGAAAGAACATCCGGAGCTTGTCGCTGGGGTCATAATCAACCCGAAAGATCTCCTGAGTTACGGGTTTGTCCGCGGTGTAGTTGGTGATGTAGTTATAGTTCCCATTACTGATGGACCGGTCCGTGTAGTTCGGCAGCGGCATGATATTCAGGAGCGCCTGTAAATCCGGACTGATCATGCTCAACGGGATTTTGTTACCGGAAAAGCACCCCGGCCCCGGTGTCCCGGTGACTGGACAAGAACCCGAAGCATTCGGGTTGCGAATATTGATCAATGTCTGTTTTGGGCTCCCCTGCACGTAGGTCTGAGAAAAGTCGCCTTGTCGCTCCAAGGCCGTAGGGACCGTGTAGTACTTGAGGCCTTCGGGCGACTTGTTCGGCAGATACTCCTGCGAGTAGAAGAAGAAGAGCTTGTTCTTCTGGGTGTTGAAGTGTCCGGGCCAATAAATTGGGCCGCCAACATTGCCCCCAATGTCATTGTAGCGATACTGCGGCCGCTTCTGCTCGTGGTAGTTATTGAACCATCCATTCGCGTTGAACGCTTCGTTGCGCAGATAGTAGTACAGCGTGCCGTGGAACTGCTTCGTTCCGCTCTTGGTCACCAGATTGATCACAGGTCCGGCCGTCCCTGCACCATACTCTGCCTGAAAGTTCGAGGTCTCCACCTTGACTTCCTGAATTGCATCGAGGTTCAGCGGAGTATCGACTTTGTCGCCGCCACGCGGCCCACCGTTTACTCCGTCCACCGTGCTGGAGTTCATCACGTTTCGCTGACCGTTGATCGTCGGCGTTCCTGACGTTCCCAGACTGCTATCGCCGCCGCCAACCACGCCCGGAACGGTTTTCACCATGCTCATAAAATCGCGACCTACGGAGAGCAGGTTGTCCAATTGGTGGGTGTCAAGGTCACCCGAAATCTCTGCACTCGTTGTCTGGACCGGCGTGTTCGCGGCTGTAACCTCGATGGCCTGCGTAACCTCACCAACCTCAAGCGTGATCGTGCCCGCATTCAAACGCTCCTGCGAGCCAAGGCGCAGGTCTTTCTTCACATACTTCTGATAACCCGGCGCCTGAACTGAGACTGTGTACGCCCCCGGCTGTACATCCAGAAAAACGAAGGTGCCCTTACCCTGCACTTTGGTGTTCAGCACCTCACCGGTAGCTTGATTCACCAGTTGCACCTGTGCAGTAACAACGGCGCCTCCACTTTTATCTACAAGCCTGCCGTTGATCACACCACTCGAAGACTGAGCACCTGAGCGGCCCAAGCCTCCTGCCAGCACCAGCACCAGCGCCAGTACGCATCGAAACCATGTCTTCATCTCGCCTCCGAAGGGCCGCAGCCGTTTTGCATGTCCGATCCGTCGCTCCGCAGCATTGAGACCGGGCACCGCTGCAAAAACCAGTTTTTTATTGGCGAGAACTATAAACAGCCAATGGAATAAATGTCAAAACAATGTTTTCCATATGTAAACAAACAATTTCATTTCAAGAACAGGGCACTTGCTGTCCACAGCCGCGTTGAAGACGCCGCTAACTGCCCCCAAGCCCTCACGCGACCTGGTGACTCATAGGTGAATCAACTTTTTCATATTTGACATAGCCAACTTGTCCAGAGTAGAAAATGGGCCTGGTCCGTATAGCAGCCGTGCAAGCTTTCGCTACGCTTTGAAGCCACAGCCACCATCGGCTGGTAGCAGGCTCTTACACTGCCAACCACTCCGTACCAAGGACAAGCAAGCCTCGTGTCGATGCAAAAAAACCGCTTCTCACACTCCGCCAGCCATCGACGGGTGGCCAGGTTTCTTGTGCTCCCCTCGCTCTCCGTCGCGATCACTTTCGGTGTAGTCTGTGCTATTCACGCAGAGCAGCACAGGCCGGCGGCTGTTGAGTGGAGCCGTGTTCAGGCGATCGTGGGCTCTGTCCACGGAATCTCTACCCAGCCTCCGCAGAACGTCATCACCTCAAAATTCACCTCCGGAGCCTTGATGGGTAACGGCGATATCGGTGTGGTCGCTGGCGGCCCAACCACAACAGAGCAGCGCTTCAGCTTCGGCAAATCCGATTTCTGGGGAACCCACTGGAACGAGAAACACCACGCGCCAGAGGTCTCGATCCTTCAACTTGGCTCACTCGATCTCACTTCGCCCGGGGTGACTGGTGGCGGAGACAAGGACTATCGAGTTGATCAGGACATCCTGAACGCGCAGGTGCTCACTACGTTGCGGCTCGGCCAGGCGCTTGTCCATCTCCGCAGCTTCACGGCGGAAGACGACAACGTGTTCCTCACCGAAATCACGACGCAGGTCCCATCGGTAGAGTTGCAGCTGCGCTTGGCAATGCCCGCCTCCAGACCAGACACGCATGTCTTTTATCCTGCGGCTGCCGGTACAAGCGAGGGCATGCTGTGGGGCACGCGTGAGAATGATCTCAACAAGCCCGGAGACTACAAGGCCCGAGCCGCTATGGCCGTACATCTCATCGGATCCAGGCTTGATGCCCCGTCCAGTGCCTCGGATGCGGCGCTGGGCACCTTCACAGTCAAAGCCGGCTCCCCCGTTTGGGTCGTTACCGTTTTTGACGGCGATGCACGCACGAGCCTCGATGGACCAAGCTCAAAAGCCCTGCGCGCCAAGGCCCTTGCGCACGCTCAGCACATCGGGCTCGCTCAGGTCCACGCTCTCGAAACAGCACACCGCGAGTGGTGGAAGCACTTCTGGATGCGTTCGCTCGTCGACCTGCACGACCCAACCCTGCAGGACTTTTACTACGGCGCTCTTTATGTGCTCGGCTCATCCAGCCGCCCGGGCCATCTTCCGCCCTCGCTCTGGAGCAACTGGCTCACCACGGACAACGCTGCTTGGGGTGGACGCTACTTCATGAACTACAACGAGGAGGCGCCTTTCTACGGAGTCTTCTCCTCGAATCATCCCGAGCTTGCCGAGCCCTACAACCGCATGGTGCTGGCGCAGTTCCCGTGGCAGCGCAATCGTACCGCCGCAGCGGGTTATCGGGGCGTGGCCTTCCAGCGCACCTTCTCGCCCTTTACCGTCCTTGCCGCACCGCCCCCTCTGATTCCCGTCGCACCAGAGAAGAACTACAAAAAGCTTCCCGCCGATCAGAAATCCAATGGGACCTTCAGCCTCCTTCCTGTGATCCAGTACTGGGAGTACACGCGTGACGATGACTTCCTTCGCACACAGCTCTACCCTGCGATGAAGCAAATGGATGTGTTTTGGCGCGACTTCGCCGTGCGTTTCCCCGACGGCACTTGGAACTTCGAGCACAGCTCCGCCCATGAGGGCGGCGAGGACCTCAATCCCAGCCTCGATATCGGGTTTGCGCTGCGCCTCGCGCACGAACTCATACTGACCAGCAAGATTCTCAACGTGGACGCGGACATGCGCCCCGTCTGGCAGAGCTTCGCCGACCACCTCGCTCCGTATCCATCCGGCAAAGTCGATGGTGAATCTGTGTATTACATCGCGGACCGCGTTCACAACACCATCAAGAATCACGGCCTCTTTGAGGCCGGCGACCAGCCCATCAATCTGGAAGGCCCCATATTTCCGGGAGAAAACCTCGCCATCGGCGGCGATCCGACGCACCTGCAGACCGCGCAGAATTCACTCCGGCTCATGAACTCCTGGGGAGTGACCAAGGGCGGCAACAGCTACAACGGATTCTGCAAGGAGTTTCCGATTGCCGCTCGTGTTGGCTGGCCCGCAGATGACCTCGTAGCAAAGTTCAAGGCCGCCATCCTGTACCAGTGGCGTCCCTCCAATCTCACCGTATTCCAGGGTGGTGGCGGCATCGAGACGGTTGGCTCCATTGAAACAATCGACTCCATGCTTCTGCAGCATGAACTGGGTGTCCTGCGGGTCTTCCCGGATTGGCCCAAAGACATGGACGCAAGCTTTACCGATCTCCGTGCTAAAGGCGCATTCCTAGTTTCTAGCCAGCAGCACGGGGGGCGCGTCACCTTCATCGACATCCACGCGCAACATGGAGGCACTCTCATCCTGCAAAGCCCATGGGGCTCGCAGCAAGTCAACGTGGACGGACACAGGATGGCTCTGGACACGAACGGTGAACTCAAGCTGAACTTCGTCTCCAGCGCTCACCACTATCTCGAACCACGGTAAACCAGGAACTGCATGCGCCAGCTCATCTCCATCTCGATCGCACTTGCGCTCACTGCATTGCCCGGGGTAATGCACGCGCAGCAACCGCGGGTGTTTCTGCTCGACGCAAAGCTGCTTACCCAGGTGAAGGCCCTCCCTCCAACCGATCCAGCAAAACAGTACATCGTCTCACTCGCCACAGCAGATGCTGACCGCACCCTGCACGAAGGCCCGTTCACGGTGACCAGTAAAGAGGTCATGCCACCGAGCGGCGACAAGCACGACTACATGAGCCAGGCGCCCTACTTCTGGCCCGATCCCAGTAAACCTGACGGAAAGCCCTATGTCCGCAAAGACGGCCAGCGCAATCCCGAGATCCGCAAGATTACCGACCACGATGCGCTTGGGCAGTTGGGCGAAGCCTCTCGCGCTCTTGCAATCGGTTACTACTTCACGGGCAGGCAGGAGTACGCAGACCGCGCTGCACTACTGATCCGGACGTGGTTTCTCGGCCCTTCTACACGCATGAACCCGAACCTTGAGTTCGGTCAGGGCATTCCTGGGATCAACACCGGACGCGGCATCGGCATCATCGAATCGCGTTCGCTCATGCAGGTGGTGGACGCCGTCGGATTGATTGCCAACTCGTCCTCGTGGTCTGCTGCTGACCAGCACGAGCTCCAAAGTTGGTACAGCCAATACGTTCACTGGATGCGCTCCAGTCAAAAGGGTCAGGATGAAGACGCCGCCAAAAATAATCACGGCACATGGTACGACCTTCAGCTCACTGACTACGCGCTGTTCCTCGGGAACCGTGACCTTGCACAGGCAGTCGTGGAGCGCACCCGTATCAAGCGCATTCAGCTTCAGATTGAGCCTGATGGCCGCGAACCGCTCGAGCTGGCGCGCACAAGAGCCTTTGGTTACAGCGAAGGTAACCTCGATGGCCTAATGGAGATCGCCACACTAGGCCGTCAGGTCGGCGTGGACCTGTGGAACTTCCACACCTCCGATGGGCGGTCGATACTGGCTGCCCTCAACTACCTGCTGCCGTTTGCAGTCGGCCAGAAGCCCTGGCCTTACCAGCAGATCACCGGCTTCCAAGGCGATATGCTGCTGCATTGCACCGAGATGGCAGCTCTGGCCACGCGGGACCAGCGCTACATCGCCGCCACCCTTCAACTTGGCGGGAAGCGTAACGATTTCAACTTCGCTCTATTCCGCTTTGCCCTCGCCCATCGCAACGCGCCGACTGAGTACAGAACCACTCATGGAGAACATTTCGAATGACGTCCTACACTCGCCGGCAAACCTTCCAGCTTCTCTCCTGTTTCACGGCAGCCGCCGTGGTCTGCCGGAATCCCATCGGGCTGACACAATCGGCCGAATCCAAGCCGCCCGTCGACTGGTCACGGGCTATCGTGGACAGCACCTTGAGCCGCATACCCGAACCTGCACGGCTCGGCAGCTGGGGCTACGCCGTTTCCCTGTTCCTCTATGGCACGTACCTCGTCTATCAGCGCACACGAGACCAACGGCTTTTAACTTACATCCGGGCCTGGGTCGACTCGCACGTCAATGCTGCAGGCCAGATCGATCGCCCTATCACGGCACTCGACTACATGCTTCCCGGCAACCTCCTGCTCGTGCTGCATCACGAAACGGGTCAGCAGAAATATCGCACTGCTGCCGACACGATCCGCCACACCTTCGACACATACCCTCGAACATCGGATGGGGGCTTCTGGCACGCCTACTCTCGACAGCACCAACTCTGGCTCGACGGCATGTACATGTCGATGCCCTTCCTCGTCCGCTATGGGCTCGCCTTCCATGACAGCCGCTACGCCTTCGACGAAGCCACAAACCAACTACTCATCTATGCGCAGCATCTGAGCGACTCCACGAGCGGCCTTCTCTTCCACGCCTACGACGAGTCAGGCAAGCAGCCCTGGGCTGATCCCATAACGCATCATTCTTCTGTTTTCTGGTGCCGTTCTATCGGGTGGTACGGCATGGCGCTCATCGAAGTGCTGGAGCACATGCCGCATCATCATCGACATCGCAAGCAGCTCGTTGCCCTTGTCGCGCAACTCTGCAAAGCGTATCGCCGTTACCAGGATCCCTCCACCGGTCTGTGGTATCAGGTGGTCGACAAGGGACCCGACCTACGTAATTGGTTCGAGACCTCCAGCTCATGCATGTTCACGTACACCCTATCGAAAGCTCTCGAGCGCGGCTACATTCCGGCGGAGTATAAGGACACATCATGTAAGGGCTACCGCGGTGTACAGAGCCAACTCTCAACCGACTGCGATGGTCACGCACACATCGGAAACATCTGCATCGGTACCAACGTCGGCGATCTGCAGTACTACTTCGACCGGCCGCGCCATAGCGACGACTTCCACGGCCTTGGTGCCTTTCTCCTCATGAATGAGCAGCTTCGCACGACCGACTGCTAAAGGAACCATTCCACTATGCGCTTCGTCCTCTCGGCCTCCGCCTTGTTCCTCATGGGTCTGCCTGCGTTCGCAACACCCTTCGTCTCTCCGTGGCAAGCGCATCCGGTCGCGCAAACAACGGTGCCATACGCGTGCTTGCCAGTTCCCAAACTGCCGGAGAATTTCGTGACCGACGGGTTCTATGCGCTGAATGACCCAACCCACTCCATTATCGATCCCGTCAGGCAGCGGGAATACAACCGCACCTCCGGTCCCGTGAAGCAGGAAGGCAATGTCATCGTGGCTGCGGCCGATGCCTTCCGTTCCACCGGATCGGAGGCGGCCGCAAGCTGTGTTCTCACCCATCTCACTGCTCTCGCGCAGGATCGTGCCCTCTCCGGGTCCATGTCCTCCGCGCAGGCGTACTTCGTCCAGGGTTGGGTTATCGGAGCCGCCGCCATCGCCTATCTCAAGGTCGACGGACCGGCCCGCGCCACACCGCAACAGCGCGCGGTCATCCTTCCATGGCTACAGCGCGTCGCGGACGAAACCCGTGCGTTCTATGACCAGCGCGCCAGCTCACCGGCCGAAGGCGGCGGCGCCCAGAACCACTTCTATTGGGCCGCCGTGCAGCTTGCCGCCACCGCGATTGCCACTGGCAATCACGAGGACCTCCGCTGGGCCATCCAGAAGGCCGAGCATGGCGTCGACTCCATCGGCCCGGACGGCACTCTGGAGCAAGAGATGCGGCGCGGGAGCCGCGCCCTGCATTACCATCTCTACGCTGCGGCGCCGCTGGTCATGGTTGCCGAGCTCGCTTTGCCCAATGTAGTAGACCTCTACACCTATAACCACGGTGCGCTCAAGAAGCTGGTCGATGTCTCCATACACGGACTCCTCGATCCTTCACTCTTCCAGGAGCGCACCGGGCAAAAGCAGGTGGCCGCCGATCCCACCTCCGCCGAAGCAATCGGCTGGGCTGAACCGTACAACCGCCGCTTTCCCAGCCCGCTGCTGACGCGACTTCTCGCCGCTGCGCCCAATCACAGCTACATGTACCTCGGCGGCCTTCCGCCGCGATAGGTACAAGCGCCGCCTGCACCGCGCGCAGCTTGCATCGGTTCTCTCTAGCTGATCCTTACGGCCTCCGCCGCTACGCCGGTTGCCAGCTGTAGTGGTTTGCGAGCTTTGGCAAGCGAACTGCCATGCACGATAATGCCGTGGCTCTCCGCGCCTTCCACATCCAGAAACACGGCGGCGGGCGTCAGCTCACGGACCGCTGTCAGGTTTACGTCGCGTGTGTTCTGGAAGCGCATGACAGACTCCGCCGATTCGTTCCCCTGCACACTCAACCCAATCACCGACACGTCCTCCACGTTGTCGAGCACCACTGCCGGCCGCAACTCCGGCTGTGCCACGTCAAACCGAAGGTTTTGCAGCGTCAGGGCACGTGCATTCCGTGCATACAACGCATACGCAGGCATTGGCCCGAGCATGAAGTACTCTCCCGCGATCTCGGGCAGATGTCTCCGCGCACCATCTTCCGCCGAACCTCCGCCCCCGAATGTCAGGTGAATGTCCGAGAGTGAGATCTTCTCGAGGACCGCACCTCCCACGGCACTCAATGTAATGCACGACCAGCGCTCTCCCGGCCTGGGAGATCCTTTCACGGCGGACTCCGGCAGATCCGGAGGATTCGTCGTAACCGTCCCCCGCAAGTTGCTGAAGCTGATATCGCGCACGATCGCAGGCGCCGCGTTCCGGCTCCGCATCTCTTCTGACTCCGCCTGCGTGCGGCTCTCCGGCCCAATGCTGATGCAGATCGGCCCAGTCACCTCGTCCAGCACCAGGTTGGAAAAGGTCATCCGCTCAAACCGCGAGCCGGGCGTTCCGTGAAACTTGATGGGGCAGCCAAATACATTCGTCAGCACGCAGTTCGAGACCGTAATGTTCTCCGCCACGCCTCCGCCGAAGCGAAATACCGACCACCTCGTGCTGAACAGAGAATTCGTCACCATGATGTTTTTGCAGCTTCCGAACAGCGCGCACGCGTCATCCTGCGAAAGAATGAGGCAGTTCGATACCGTCACGTACTCCGAGCTGATGAAGTGGAATCCGTCGTTATTGCCGTTCACCCGGTTGTGGATGAACAGGCTGTCCATGTGCACCTGCTTGCTTTGGATCACACGAATGCTGTGATAAGCGCCATCTACCAGCTCGATGTCGCGGATGACCAGCCGCTCGCAACGGTAAACAAGCACGTGATAGGGCCGGTTATTGCCGCCCAGCCCGCTCGGAGGCGGCGTACCCCGCACCGCGGAGTGAAACTGCCCGCCTTGGCCGTTGATCGTTCCCTGGCCTTCAATCACGACGTTCTTTGCATTCACCGCAAACAGCAGCGCCCAGTTGCCGTCACCCAGTGTGGAGTCGCCCTTCAGCGGGATCGCATCCACCGGTTGGTACTGTTTGCCATCCGCAGTTCCGAGCAGCGTCGCTCCCGCGGCAAGATGGAGTGTGACATTGCTCTTCAGCTCCACCGTTCCAATCACGAACGTACCCGCAGGAACCAGCACTGTTCCTCCGCCATCGGCAGTGCAGCGGTCGATCGCTGCTTGAACAGCAGCCGTGTCCAGTGTACTGCCGTCTCCCCTGGCGCCGAACTCTCGCACGTTGTAGGTGTGCGCCCCGCGATCTTCGCGGGGCGCTTCCTTCTGCGCCACCGCTGGTCGACCGCCAAGCACCGCGCCGGCAAGAGCTGCGCCCGCAGGCAATGGAACCCGGGCCAGCCATTCACGGCGGTTCCAGCGTACAGAGGACAGAGACCCATATTCGTTTGAATTGCTCAAGAGACCTCCCACAATTTCTCCAATAAAATAGAACTTTCATTGACAACTAAGCAAGCGCTGCCCTAATGTTGGCGTCCACGCCCATGAATCACTGCCACGAGAGGTTGAATGGAAGTCGGACGTAGAGGGTTTCTCAAAGTCATAGGCGCGGGCACAGCCGCCAGCGGTGCCGCCGCGTGGCCTCTCTCGGCACAAACTGCGGGATCCGCTTCGCCCGGAAGGATCGTCTTCAACGTCCGTGAATTCGGTGCTACCGGCGATCGCCACACTCTGGATTCACCGGCGATCAACCGCGCCATCGAAAGCGCCGCGGCGGCCGGCGGAGGTACCGTCTTCTTCCCGGCCGGGACCTACTCCTGCTACTCAATTCGCCTCAAATCGAATGTGACCCTCTATCTCGACCAGGGCTCTACAATACTCGCCGCGGATGCCCCGCTCGAAGGCTTTCCTCAAGGATCGGGCAAAGGCTACGACGCTGCCGAACCCGACACAGCATGGCACTCCTTTCAGGACTATGGCCACAATCACTGGCACAACAGTCTGCTCTGGGGTGAGGACCTTCACGATATCGCCATCCTTGGCCCGGGCCTGATCTGGGGCCGCGGCTTGAGCCGCGGCGTTGGTTCGGACCCTCACCTGCCCAAGGCCAACCTCCCCGGCGTGGGCAACAAGGCGATCGCGCTGAAGAACTGCCGCAACATCACCCTGCGAGATATCTCGATCCTCAAAGGCGGCTGGTTCGGCATCCTCGCCACAGGCGTCGACAACATGACCATTGACAACCTGAAGATCGATACCGATCGCGACGGCATGGACATCGACTGCTGCCGCAATGTTCGCGTCTCAAACTGCACCGTCAACTCTCCATGGGACGACGGCATCTGCCCCAAGAGTTCGTACGCCCTTGGCTATCCCCGCGTCACCGACAACGTGACCATCACCAACTGCTACGTCACGGCCCGGTACCAGGTGGGCACTGTCATCGACGGCACATTCAAAGAGTGGCCTGCGGATTCGCGTGTGCAGCGCACGGGCCGGATCAAGTGCGGTACCGAATCCAATGGCGGCTTCCGCAACATCACCATCTCCAATTGCGTGCTCGATGGTTGTCGCGGTATCGCGCTCGAAAGCGTCGACGGCGCGTTGCTCGAAGACATCGCGATCACCAATATCACGATGAGAGATATGAGTTCGGCGCCGCTTTTTCTCCGCCTCGGCAGCCGGATGCGCGGGCCAGCGGACAGATCCGTCGGCACGCTGCGCCGAGTTCTAATCAGCAACCTGGTAAGCTACAACTCGCAGTCGCAGCTTCCTGCCATTATCAGCGGCATTCCTGGCGCACTCATCGAAGACGTGTACCTCAATGACATTCTCCTGCAGCAGGTTGGAGGCGGCACCAAAGACATGACCGCTATCGAGCCTGCGGAAGCGCCGGAGAAATATCCTGAGCCGAAGATGTTCGGCTCACTGCCCGCCTATGGACTGTTCGCACGCCACATCAAAGGGTTGGACATCAGCAACATCGAAATGCGGACAGCCCAGCCTGACAATAGGCCGGCCATCTGGCTGAATGATATTCAGGGAGCAGACATCTTCCGCGCCAGGACGTCATCGCAGCCCGGCAACATTCTGTCACTGCATAACGTCCGCGATTTCCATCTCTCCGGCAGCCGCGGCCTTTCTGACGTTGCCATCGACACAGTACAGCAACGCCTGCTTTGATCGTTGCCATCTCGCCCTCGCGGTCTGAACTTCACCCGAACCAATCGTCGGCTATCGCCAGTTCGAAGTTATTCGCGACAGTGGCCGACCCACAGGAGGACAAGGGGGCATACAGACAAGATCATTTGTGGCACTGGACCTTCATAAAGACACCATTTCCTCAGTGTTGCGGGGACGCAGGAACGGGTTGTGCGCTATGGGCTGTCACCTTGGCTTGGAAGCACGGCGCATCGAGGCACTGGTCGCCCTGCACGTCCGCAAACAGGCTGGTGTTGAACCCGCTGCGACGCGGGCAAGTGACACAGGCTCCAGCCTCCGGTATGAGGGTAGTGTCTTCGCGGTCGCACGGCGCGTCCGCAAGGTTGAGGTAGAGATTGGCTTGAATCCATGCGCTCAATGCTTGGCCGGAAGCAGATGCGCTTCTTTGTCCTGCCAATCTTTGCGCCAGCAGTTCTCGAAGGCCTCGGCCTGATGCTCCTGCGGAGGACGGGCGATCAGATCGGCGTGGCTGGCGGTGATGCGCTCCTCCAGAAATGCTTTGGCCACCTCAAGAAAAAGCTGCAAGAGCGCGAGACGGGCGTAGATGTGGCTAGCGCTCTTGCCCGACTTCTCGACAAGAGCGTTTACGTCATAGCCGGGTAGGTCTATCCGGACGAGTGGGAGCCGGTGACGCCCTCGCAGGCGTACCAGCTCATCGAGGCAGGCCATTTGGACAACAGCGTAGAACGCAAGGGGGCATACCGCGACGGCGACATGCCCGACCTCGTTGACGACCCAGAGGCCGCCGTCTACGCCTTCGAAGAGTTCTTCAGGACCATATCGGGATCCTGACGACGATCGAGCAGGAGGGCCGCACTCTCTATGTACTGCGCGAGTGCCCGATCGTAGGCCGTGCTCATAGGGGAGCGGTCGGCAAGTCCGCGATCATCTTGTGGGACAACTCCGTCGGGTACTCGTGCTTCTCTTCGAAGTGCGCCGGTAAGGGCATGCGCGAACTGCGTGAGCACCTGGAGCGCGAAACCGGTCGCAAGTGCACGGTGCGCTTCTATGAACATCAGGGACCGACCGATGAGGAGCGGGCCGATCAGGAGCTTGAGGATTACCTGGAGAGGCTGGAGCACAACGTTCAGTTCCGCTCTGACGTGGCTTACGACGCGCAGACTTGGGCACTGATCTACGCGGGGGTGCTTACAAGTACCGACCCCGCTGAGTACGGATTCGACGCAGAGAGTTTGCGCGTGCCTTCCTTCGGTTCGCTATCCGCCGCGAGGAAGAGATGGAGCGTGAAGCCGTCAGTGCCGCTGAAGTCGAGGATTTTTCCCTCCGCTGTTGCAATGCGCTCAATACCGGAGACCCGCTGGTGATGGGAAATCTCATGGGCCCCCAGGAACTCTTCCTTGCCTACCGTGAGATCAACCGCCACCTGAACCGCCTTTGAGTGAGGAGACCCAGCGCCGCCATGCGGAGTGGGAGGAGAAGCGCTGGCAGAAAAACAAGGACCGGCCTGTCGGGTCCGCGTTGAAGCTCTTCTACATCATGGAGACCGTATGGCCGAAGACCTCGCCCAGCTCACACCCTCTACAACCGCAAGGAAACCGCCCGGCAGCGTAACGGGCGGTCATGGCGATCGTCTTATGCCCCATCAGGTCCTGTAGAGTTTTAAATCCACGCACTTCATTACGAGACGGCTTGCGAACGTGTGCCTGAGCGTATGCCACGTCACGCCGACGATCTTGGCGTCCTCACACGCGATGGAGAACCATTCGCGTGGGTCAGCCATGGGCTTGTGTTGCCACGACAGGAACAGGGTCGCATTCTCATCGAACTCGCGATGCTCATGCTCCGCTTTGAGTTCGCGGAAAGTGGTGAGCGCGGTGCTGTTGAGTGAGACGTATCGGTCGCTGCCATTCTTGGTCTTCGACAGGTACACGTACTTCTGCTCAAAGTCGATTTGGTCACGCGTGATGCTGAACTGTTCCCCCTCGCGCATCCCGGTATTCAACGCGATGTCAAGCTGACGGATATAACACTCGCGCTTGATCGCCGCGCGTAGACGCTCCTCTTCCTCGGGTGACAGGAACCGCAGCCTTCCATTGTTCTCAGGCTTGGCCGGAACGAGACGAACCGGGTTCCGGCTCACCTTGCCATCCGCAAGCGCAAGCTTGTACGCCTTCGACATCGCCGCTCTGTAGCGGTTGATGGTGGCGTTCGACCACTCGCGGTCATCCTCCATCTCATCGAACCAACCGGCAAACTCCGACGGCTGAATGGTGTCGGCCATCCGATTCCCGAACTGCTCGACTGTCACGTTCAGACGCTGGACGAAGTTGCGGTGGTCGCTGCGTGACTTATCGCTTCGTGCAATCGCCTCAGACACAATCTGCGAGTACCGTACACCGCGATGGGAAGGTATCGGAGCCATGATGCCTCTGCGTACTCGCACCTTCTGCTCATCGACGAAGTTGCACGCATCGGAGAACGTTCCGATGCAACGTGACACTCGCTTGCCGTCATGGCTTGTGAAGCGAACCAACCAAATGTTCGAGCCCTTGTCACGCTCGAACACACCCTTGTGCTTGCTCTGCTTAGGCTTTCTTGGCACGGCAGCCATGACAACCCAAATGGCTACTAAAATGGTTAGCAGTGGTTTTTGAGGGGGCCTAAGGGCGTCCAACGCTGAGAGCCAGTCTCGATCAAAACCCACGTTTTTATTGGCTTCTATGGTGCCCGAGGGGGGACTTGAACCCCCACGCCGCTTTCGCAGCTGCGGATTTTAAGTCCGCTGTGTCTGCCGATTCCACCACCCGGGCGCCTGTTTCATCCTATCCCACCGGGTTTTCATCCATTGCCCCAAGCCATGGAACCACTGGCCGCCTGCCTGCGTATCCCCATCAACGCTTAAACTTGAGCAGCGCACGGCCATGCCCTTTCGAGAGATCCTCAAACAAACGCTTGCTGCACTCTGGGAGTCCAAGCTCCGCAGCTTTCTGACGATGTTCGGCATCCTCTGGGGCATCACCTCAGTCATCCTCCTCGTCGGCCTCGGCATCGGCTTCAGCATTCAGCAGCGCAAGCAGCTCTCCACTATCGGGACCGACATCGCAATTTGCTTCGGTGGCAAGACCGGCATGCCCTACCAGGGCTACCCCGCCGGCCGCGACGTCTATATGACCATCGACGACGCTATCGCCATCAAGCAGCTCGCTCCGCTCATCAAGACCGTATCGCCCGAGATTCGCAGAACTGTTAATCAGGTGAGCCGATGGAACGCCTCCAACCGTGCCGTTCGCGGCGTCTGGCCCGAGTACCAACACTTCCGCTCCCTCACCGTTGCGCAGGGCCGCCTCATGAATCAAGAGGACGAGGCGAACGGTTCCCGCGTCGTCGTCCTTGGCGCCGACTCTGAGCGCCAGCTCTTCCCCGGCAAGCCGTCCATCGGCCAGACCGTCGCGATCGCCGGCTATCCCTACATCGTCGTCGGGGCGCTCGAAAAGAAACAACAGAACGGCAGCTATGGGTCTGGTCCGGACAATACGCAGCTCTTCGTTCCCTACTCTGCGATGGTGCGCGACTTCCCGCCCGACTTCAAAGGCTCGTTCCCCGGCTACATCAACAACATCGTCGTTCAGCCCGTAAATCCTCAACTGCATGAAGCCGCGATGCGTCAGGTCCGCCAGGTCCTGGGCGCGCGTCATCACTTTGATCCCATCGATCTCGACGCGCTCTGGGTGTGGGACACGCTCGACAGCGTTAAGTTCACCGACCGCATCTTCCACACCATGACGATCTTCTTCGCTGCCGTCGCGCTGCTCACGCTCGCGCTTGGCGGCATCGGCGTCATGAACATCATGCTCGTTGCCGTCTCTGAGCGCACGCGCGAGATCGGCGTCCGCAAAGCGCTCGGCGCCACCGCACGTGACATCCGCCGCCAGTTCCTCGCGGAGGCTGCCATCATCACGCTCGTCAGCGGAGGCCTCGGCCTCTTGTGCTCCTTCGCCATCATCGGCGGCATTCATCTCATTCCACTGCCGCCGTTCATCCCCGTTCCTGCGATCTCTCCGCTCGCCATCATTTCGTCGCTGGTCACGCTCGCCGCCATCACGGTCGGCGCCGGCATGTATCCTGCCATGCGCGCCGCCAGCCTTACGCCCATCGAGTGCCTCAGCACGGACTAAAGCCATGGAAATCCGCGAAGCCTTCAACCAGTCTTTCGAATCCCTTCGCCGCAACCGCGTGCGCTCCGTGCTCACCATGCTCGGCATCGTCTGGGGGCTCGTCACCGTTGTCCTCCTGCTCAGTTACGGCGACGCCATCGGCAAATGCGTGCTTCAGGGCTTCCTCGGCATAGGCAACAACATCGTCATGTTCTGGGGCGGGCAAACCTCAATGCAGGCCGGCGGCCAGCGCTCCGGACAGAAAGTCCAACTGAAAGAAGGCGACGCGGAGGCCCTGCGCGACGCGCTTCCCTACCTCCGCGCCGTCTCCAACGAGTCCGACGACGGCCTCAGCGTCAAGTACGGCCCGAAGGTCGTCACCATCCAGTCCAAGGCCATCGATCTTCCCTACGGCGGCATGCGCCGTCTCGACGTCGAAACCGGTCGCTACTTCCAGTCCGACGACTTCACCAATCACCGCCAGGTCGTCATCTTCGGCTCTCACGCCGCCGAAAAACTTTTCTCCGGCTACCCTCCCGTCGGCGAAACCGTGCAGATCGAAGGCCAGCCATTCCTTGTCATCGGCGTCCTGCGCAACAAAATCCAGGACTCCTCCAACAACGGTCCTGATAACGAAAACATCTTCGTCCCTTTTCAGACAATGCGCACGCTCCGCCAGCAGCGCGATCCCGGCTCCATCGTCTTTCAGCCTTCATCGCCGGAACTTCATCTCCGCGCGATCGCCGCCGTGCGCACCGTAATGGCGCAGCGCCACCACTTCAACCCCCAGGACGACAAGGCGCTCAGTATGTGGGATACCGTCGAGAACTCCAAGCAGATCATGGCCTTCTCCATCGGCCTTGAAGTTCTGCTCGGCATCATCGGCGCCATGACCCTCGCCGTTGGCGGCGTCGGCGTCATGAACATCATGCTCGTCTCCGTCACCGAGCGCACTCGCGAGATCGGCATCCTCAAAGCCCTCGGCGCGAAGCGTCGCGACATCCTCGCGCAGTTCCTGCTTGAAAGCCTGATCCTCACCTTCATGGCCGGCGCCATCGGCATGCTCCTCGCGGTCATCATCGGCCACCTCATCCCGCCGATGCCGCTCTACTCCGACATCTACAAGACCGCCAATCACGAAGGCGACATCATCCTGCGCGCCTCCGGCACCACGATGATCGCGTCCTTCGTCATCCTCGCTCTGGTCGGCATCATCAGCGGCTTCATCCCCGCCTTCCGCGCCTCCCGCCTAGACCCCGTCGTCGCCCTCCGCCACGAGTAACCTCATCCCTTGGCTTCGAGTTCACTCTCACCAAAGCAGCCGTCATCCTGAGCCGTAGGCGAAGGACCTCCGTATTTCGTCGCGACCGCCACGAACGTCGGAGCTGATTAGCTTCTAACTCTAGAGCCGTCATCCTGAGCGAAGCGTCACGAAGTGACGCGAAGTCGAAGGACCCCTGTATTTGCCTTTGCCCTCGCCTTTCTTTCTGTCATCCCCGAAGGGCATCTGCTTTAACTCATAACTGAAAGCTGACAATTGAAGACTGACTAATAAACCGTCCTAGCTCTTGTCGTTGCCTATCGCAACATCCCCAACGCCCGCATCTCAGCCTGAGTCTTCTGGTCGCGATCGAAATATCGCGTTTCATGCGGATTCTTTGGATTGACCCGAATAATCGACGGCAGGCCGCGGGACAGACTCTTCGCATAGCTCATTGTCTGCAACGGCATGAAAAACGAAAACTCATCCTGACCAGTGATCAAATGCCCATCCGGCATGAACTCGTAATTCACCTTGAGCAACGGTCCACCCCAAAATGGGCGGACTACGGTCCACCCAGTGAGTGAGGCTACGGTGCGATCCCATTTCCGTGACTGGGAAAAATGAAATAGCCGGATGCCGGCCCTGTAGATATACATCAGAAAAATATCGATGGTGAGCCAGCCCAAACTTTTGCCTCCCCAGTCACTCGCAACAAGCCTTCAGAATTCGCATCCATCCTAGCCGCAAGTGCTCCATAGGGCACGACAATTTCGTAGGGTTGGTGAGCATTACTTCGCCGCATAAATTGCCTTATACATCTCACGATTCCTCAAAATGCTCTGCACATAATCTCTCGTCTCGCTGTACGGAATCGACTCCACCCACTCCGGCACATCCTTGTAGTCATTGGTCGAAATCCACTGCCGCACCGGCGTGTCGCCCGCGTTGTACGACGCCAGCGCGTACTCCACCTGCCCGGCGTACTTGTTGATCGCCTGCCGCAGATCGATCGTCCCCAGCTTCAAATTCACCTCTGGATCCAGCAGTTGATTCGAGTTGAAGTGCTTCACGCCGTTCTTCCGCGCCAGCCCTTTCCCCGTGCTCGGCAGTAACTGCATCAACCCCACCGCATTCGCTCTACTTACCGCGCCTGCATTGAACTCCGACTCCTGCCGGATCAGCGCTGCAACTAAATACGGATCCAACCCATTCGCATCCGCATTCGCCTTCATCGTCACCCAGTACGGCCGCGGAAACAGAATCTCCCAGTACGCCTTCGGAATATCGTCAACCTCCAGCGCCGTAAACGGAATCTTGCTGCGCTTCATCGCCTGCAGCGCGCGCGTCGTCTCACCAAAGCTCTGGTAGATGTCCGCCTCCGCCAGCGCGCCCCACTCTGGAGATGTAGCGCTCAGCGAAATCTCCGGCCGTATGTACTCATTCAGCGCCGCATTCGCCAGCAGCCGTGCCTTGATCAAGTGCGGATCGTTCTCCGGCAGCTGGTCAATCAACTCCGGATCATCCACATTCCTGACCGCCGCCAGCGCCGGAGCCGCCGCCACCTCATCACGCTGCCCTATCGCCGCAATCCTCTGCCGCGCCAGCCAGGCGTAGTAGGTGTTCACATACGCATCGTCCAGCTTCTTGTAATAGTTCAGCGCCTGCGAAAAGTTGTGCTCCTGGTCTTCATACATCCGCCCGCGCCAGTACAGCGCCGCCGGAACCTCCTGCCCTCCGGGATAGTTCTGTATCTGCTCATCCATCAGCCGCGCAGCCGCCGGATAGTTGCGTGTTCGATAGCTCAGCCACGCCACACGCCAGTGTGCGCTCGGCGAATACACGCTCTTCGGAAAGTGCTCCCCCAGCGCCATGTAGTCCGCAATCGCCCGGGGCGCATCCTTGCGGATCAGGTACATATTTCCGCCCGAGTACAGCGCCTCCTCCAGCCACCGGCTCTGCGGATACTTCTGCATCAGCTCCTGCACCAGCGCATCCTGCCCGCTCTCATCGCCAACATTCCGCGCCAGCTCCGCCTGCAAATACAGCTTCAGCGCCGCCGAGTCATCTCCCGTCACCGGCAGCTTCTCCACATCGGCACGGCTCAGCCGCTTCAGCTTCAGGTCGCACACCGCCGCATAGATTTCCAACGCATCGCGGTCCGCCTGCGAAAGATCATTGGTCTCGCGCTGCAGTGTCCTGTACTCGATCGCCGCATCGCCATACTGATGCGCGTTGAACATCGCATCCGCGTGCTGCTTGCGCTCCGCCACCGTCAGCGGAATCTGCATCGCTGCCAGCTGATTCTTCGCATCGTTCGCCTGCCCGCTCAGCGGATCGCCGAGATAAATCCCGCGATACAACCTCGCCGCTTCGGCAAAGTTCCCGTTCGCCTGGTACGCCTTGGCCAGCGTCGACCGAAATTCCACATGGCCGCCTGCCTGCGTGGCCGCCAACGGCTGCAGCACGCGCAACGCACTCGCAGGATCATGGTTCGCGATATATGCCTGCGCCAGCGTCACCGGCGCATTCGGCACAAACAGACTGTCCGGATACTTTTCCGCAAAGTTCGCCAGCGCCGGAATCGCATCTGTCGGCCGATTCGCCGCAACCGCCGCCTGCGCACCCAGGTACACGGCGTAATCATCCAGCGCATTGCCTGTCTTCTGCGCCGCCGCGTACGCCTCCTGCGCCTCCGGATATTTGTGATCCAGCATCAGCGCGTGCCCCAACGCCAGGTTCGCTGCCGCCGCACCGTCTCCCGGATGCCCTGCCGCCCAGTGGCGCACGCCATCATACGCTGCCGCACTCCGGGTCGACACCAACTGCTGCGCCATCGGCCGCAACTGCGCACTCGCCACAAACGCCGCATGCAGCCTGCGGCTCACCGCTGTCGGAGCCGATTCAATATGCTTCCGTCGCACCTTGGTCCGCGAACGTCTCTTCGAACTTGTATGGTGCGTCGTCGCGTGATGCGCACTTCGCTTGCCCGGCGAGCTCTTACTCGAACTCTTCGCAGCGGTGCTCTTCGACGACGACGCTGCCGGCTTCTTCTTCTGCGTTGTGCCTGAACTCTGCGCGTATCCCACCGTGACCGCCGCGCATACAACCGCCCCAGCCACTGCCTGCCACCGAAAACCCGAAACCTTTGTCACTACGTCCACCTGATTCGACTCTACGGCGTGCGGAAAGACTCTGCATCCACACGTCCGTGTGATCCGAACCTCGGCAGGTAACCGTATCTCTCAGAACGGCAACGCAAAGCCCATCGGCGACGCCGACAGGCTTCAGTTTCTTGACGGAATTCGACTCACGTTTTCCAGATTCAGGAAGCTAACTTTTGATCAGCTCCAACTCAATCGTGATGTGAACGTCCTCGCCCACCAGGACCCCGCCCGTCTCCAGCGCAGCGTTCCAGGTCAGGCCAAAGTCCTTGCGGTTAATCTTCGTCGAGGCCTCCAGGCCAATCCGCGTGTTTCCCCACGGATCCTTGTGCGGCTGCGTCGGTCCTTCCACCTTCAGCGTAACCGGCTGCGTGACTCCATGAAGCGTCAGATCGCCGGTCACCGAGTACATCGCATCGCCCTTCTTCTCCACCTTCGTCGACTTGAACGTGATCGCCGGATACTTCTCCGTATCCAGAAAGTCCGCGCTCTTCAGATGTGTATCGCGCTGCGCTTCACCCGTGTGAATCGTGGTCACGTCGAGCTTCGCCTCAACCGACGACTGCGAAGCATCGGTAGTGTTTTCGGTAAGGTCGCCGGTAATTCCCTTGATCGCGCCTTTCACGTTGGCGATCATCATGTGCCTGACTTTGAAATCGGCGGTGCTGTGCGCGGGATCGATCTTCCAGGTAGTGACAGCGGCGGACGTGGCGGGGGATGTAGCCATGGGGAGCGCTCCTTTTTTAATACGATTCCAAATCGAGCCACAAGATTCAACCGGCTCCAGCGGGCGCTGGCGCGAGGTCATGCTAGCACCAATCGATTACGGCCGTTTCATAGGCCAGACTGCGTCTTCCTGATGCGTTGCCGAATCGTTCAGAGCAGCCCTCGGCACACGCATCCTTCCGCGCAACCGAGCACTTCCAGAATCTCGGAGAAGCTCACCCTTTCTCACCCAATCTCAGTCCTGTAAACTAACGCCATGGCGGCTCACACCACATCTCTCGCAGAAGACCCCGCCGAGCTCTCTGGAGCCACCCCCGCGGTCGAGCCTCATCCCGACCTCGAGCTCGTCGAACGCGCCAAGGCCGGCGACACCGCCGCCTTCGAAAAACTGGTGCGTCAATACGACCGCCAGATCTACCGCACCGCCCTGCATATTACCCAGAACCGCGAGGATGCCGAAGACATCACCCAGGACGTCTTCTTCAAGGCGTTTCAGAAGCTCGAGCAGTTCCAGGGCAACTCCAAGTTTTCCACCTGGCTGGTCCGCATCGCGGTCAATGAGAGCCTCATGCGCCTGCGCAAGCGCAAGACCTCCCGGACCGTCTCGATGGATCAGGATGTCCAGACCGAGGAGGGCTCGATCCCCAGGGACTTCGCCGAATGGCGCCCCAATCCCGAGCAAATCTACTCGCAGGGCGAGCTTGGTGACATCCTTCGCAAAACTATTGCGGGACTTCCCCCGGGTTTTAGAACCGTTTTCACTCTCAGGGACATCGAAAACCTGTCGACTGAGGAAACGGCCGAGGCGCTAGGATTGAGCGTCCCTGCCGTGAAGTCACGACTGCTGCGTGCGCGCCTGCAACTACGCGAGCGCCTCAGCCGCTACTTCCGCAAAGCCAACGAGGGCTCGAAGTGAACTGCACCGACTTTCTAGCGAAACTAACCGACTTCTTCGACGGCCAGATCGAACCTGATCTCCTAGCTGAAGTCAAAGAGCACCTCGGGACCTGCCACCACTGCGAAGTGGTGGTGAACACGACCCGCAAGACCATCGACATCTACCGCCACGAGCAGCCCTACGAGTTCCCGGACGAGCTCTCGACGCGCCTTCGCTCCGCCATCATGGCTCGATGCCAGCAATCGAAGGAAGCGGCCGAAGCCAAGGCCAAACTCCACGAGGAGCTCATCCGCACCTCGAATCGATCCTCCTGAGAAAGTCCGAAACCGTACCCTACCCCTCCCCCTTTTTTGCGCAAAATCTTCAGGGGAAAGCGGTTATCGTTGGACCTCCAGAACAAACTTAAGCAGAGAAGGCTGCCCTTTGATGGCAGCCCTTTGATTTTTCCTTCTGTTTCTATTGTAGAGATTGGAGTGAAATTATTTCCGGATATCTTTGCCGAGCGGTTCCGCTTTGGTTTGAGTGGTTTGCGGAGATTTCCGCCAACGCAGGGGCTTGACAGCTTTTTTGGCAGGCTGCGGAAAGCAAAAGGCGACCCGAAGGCCGCCTCTCACTCACCACTCCACCTGGATTACTTGACGACAACCTGCTGGAACAGAGGCGAGCTGAGCAGCCCCGCAAACTCGGTGTCCGAGGACGAGTAGCTCACCGTCAGCGTGCCCGAGCTGGAGTCGATCGAGGTGTCATCCATCGCCGTCTTCTCCAGGGGCGACCCGGAGGTCCGCTTCAGGATGGCAACACCCTTCAGCAGGGTCGCGGCCGTCGCGGCCGTCATCGTGTCCGACATCACGACGTACATCTCAAACTTCACCCCGTTGGAGAAGTCCATGGTGTAGCGGGCGCTCTTCATCCGGTTCTTCACCGTGTCGTAGTCAGCCAGCTGCGCGGCCTCGCCCAGAACGCTCTTCATCATGGTCTGCGTGCCCTTCTGATCCAGAAGGCTCCACACGGGACGGTTGTCCACGACGTTCATGTCGTTCATCATTTCGCCGTTCTGCAGGAAGTTCGGCGCGAGACCGTCGCGCGCATCCAGCGCCGACTTGACCGCGTCCCGGTCCCCGAAGACCATCGTGGTCTGGTTGAGGAACGCCACACTCATCCCCGCCACGCCCATCGGATATACCGGGTTATTCCTCACCATGACCGGTTTGGTCTTTTGCTTTGCGAAGTTGGCGAGGATCGCCTGGTAGTTGAACTGTCCCTGCGCAACTCCAAGAATCCGTGTGCTTTCGGAGCCAGGCGCGCGGAAGGCCGCAAAGGCCAGCGTGTCAGCATCCTGATCGACCTTGAGACCCGAGGTCTTCAGCGAGGTCTCGAGCCGCTTGAGCTCGGGTGGAAGCACACGATCCTTCAGCTGCATCGCAGCCGGCGAGTTCTGCATCGCCCGGTAATCGACCACAATGATCTGCTGGACGTCGCGCGGAATCGACGCACGCGCGTCTCCGCTGAGTTGAGCAGCCTTTGCCATTGAAGGAACAGCCAATCCAGCCACCAGGGCCACAACCGTTCCACACTTCCAAACCTTGAACATCATCACTCCGACTGAAACCGCGGTTTCTCCACAGCCTCTATTGTTTCGCGAACCTGATTCAACCTGCAAGAAACAGTGGCTACTTCTTTCGTCTCAGGGCCACGCCAAAGGATGTAGCAGCCTGCGCTCCAACACCCTTTCCTCAGGATTAAACCCGACTATTTGACGAACCCAGTCAGCGTTTGGCTCAAACGCCTGCTCAGGAATCAGGCCAATCAACTCTCCCTCGCCCACCGTTCCACCGTGTCTTGACGCGCTTTCGGCCACAGCCGCATGCACGCGGGCCATGGGCGTCCGGGCGAAATCAGTAACATTCATGCTTACCTGCGCGTGGCCGTTGACCATAACTCCCATGGCTTTGAGGCCGTAAAGGCCTCCGCTGGAGGCTCGTACGTCCTTGGCGACGGTGCGGGCAAGCCCCACATCCGGGGCTCCGTGGCGGGCGTGAAGGGTGATGTTGTAGGCGATGAGGAACTGTCGTGCTCCGACAGCACACGCTCCAGCCGTGGCATGAATTCCCGGACCACCGATGTCGGGCTGGCGGGTGGAATCCTTCAAAGCGGCTGTGCTCAAACTTTCGAACTCACCCCGCCGGACGTTCTCAAGATGCACCCGGTCAGGCCGGGAAGCCGCCGCCTCGTAGAAATAAACCGGAACCCCGAACCGCTTCCATATCTCCATGCCGGCCTGGCGAGCGAGCAAGACGCATTGCGGAAGCGAAAGCCCGCTGACCGGCACGAACGGAATGACGTCGGCCGCTCCCATACGCGGGTGTTCGCCCTTCTGCTGCGTGAGGTCGATCAACTCCGCCGCTTTGCCGACCCCGCGCACCGCAGACTCGAGGACAGCCTCAGGAGCACCGGCGATGGTGACGACAGAACGGTTGTGATCGCGGTCAAGCGACCAGTCGAGCAGATGCACGCCATCGACGTGCATCGCACGGACGATCTCGCGGACCTTGCTGGAATCTCTGCCCTCAGAGAAGTTAGGGACGCACTCGACGATTGGACCGGCAATCGTCTGAGTCTCTTTTTCCTGCAATGCTGCCTGACTGCTCATCCTTCTTGATTCCCTACTTCCACCAGCTGTACCCGACGGAAAATTGCACGCTGGCGTTTACGCCCGGATTTTTGTCACCAAGACTCGCGCTGGAAATATGCACCGCGTTTGCGCTGACGTCAATGGAACGTCGCGGCCGGACGAAATAATGGGTTCCTACGCCAAACTGCGGCGTGAAGTTCCAGATGCTGGTGTTGGCGCTGGAACCGTCGTTGTCCAGGTAGAACTGACCCGCCGGCGGCCCGATTGTGATGGGTCCGGGGGCAGGAAGGGGCTCGCCAAAGGCCGGATACTTGTGATTCGTCCAGACGAGGCCGCCGGCGCCCTGGATCCACGGCATCCAGCGCTCGCCGTGTGTGAAGTTCCAGCGGAAGATGGCGGGCGTGATGCTGACGCCGGTGAAGGTTCCGCCTACCGTGTATTCCGCAGTGCAGGAGACGTAGGTTCCCGACGGCACTCCGGGCGGAAAGATCTGGGTGCACTTAGAACGCTGAAACTTGGGCGTGTAGCTCTGCCAGAGCGGGAAGACCTCGACACCGTACTCGAAGTTGCCGCTGAGAAGACCGCTGCCGAGATTCGGCGTGAGGATGCGGCCGGCGTGTCCGCCGATGAGCAGGAACTTGAAGTCGCCGCGTTCTTCCGTGACGCCGAAGCCGCTTTGCACGAGGGCGCCGAGGTTCCAGTGCGCATTCGCGGCGGCCTCGGTTGCGGGTGAAGCTGCAGGGTTTGTCTGTGCAGCGATCGTGTGGCCCGTTAAAAGAGCCGCTGACAACGTCAGCATTCCTGCGATCTGTCTTCCCTTCACTCGCTGCTCCTTGCAGTGAAAAGCCGCCATGAGGATGGCGGCTTCGCGCTTCGTTCTCTCGTTTTTGATGATCAGGCTGGAACCTGCGCTTCGTCCATCTCAAAGTTCGAATAGACGTTCTGGGTGTCGTCGAGGTCTTCGAGGGTTTCGAGCAGGCGCATCATCGCGGACGCCTGAGTGCCCTCGAGCTTCTGGTAGGTGGAGGGCACCATGGTGACCTCGGCCGACTCGGTCTCGAGTTTGGCGGCCTTGACGGCGTCGCGAACGGCTTCGAACTCCTTGGGCGAGGTGAGAATCTCCCAGTAGTCGCCGTCGTTGTTGAGGTCGTCGGCGCCGGCTTCGAGGACGATCTCTGTGATTTTGTCTTCCTCGACGGCGGACTTCGCGACGATGATGACACCCTTCTTCGAGAACATGTAGCTGACCGAGCCTGACTCGCCGAGGTTGCCGCCGTTCTTCGAGAAGGCGTGGCGGATTTCGCTGACAGCGCGGTTGCGGTTGTCGGTGAGGACCTCGACGATGACGGCGACGCCGCCGGGGCCGTAACCCTCGAAGTTGATGTCCTCGTAGCTGGCGCCCTCGATCTCACCGGTGCCGCGCTTGATCGCGCGCTGGATGTTGTCGTTGGGCATGTTTTCGGACTTGGCGGCCAGGATGGCGCTGCGCAGCCGCGGGTTGCCGTCGGGGTCTCCGCCGCCGGCTTTTGCCGCGACCATGATCTCCTTGATCAGACGAGTGAAGATCTTGCCGCGCTTGGCGTCGAGTGCGCCCTTCTTGTGCTTAATGGTCGCCCATTTTGAATGGCCGGACATACTGAAACCTCGAACTGAAAGTCTGTTTGCAAGCTCCGGAACGGGCTTGGGAAGCCACTCAACGAAGGATTTGCACCTTGGCGATTTTATCATTGTCGCGGCTTGCGCGGCAGGTTGAAAGACAAAAGCCTGGACGGCAAGGACGCGGAGAAAAGCGCCAAGGTTCGCCGCGGGAATGTGCGGTCAGCCGGCTACAGCAGTTCGGGTGCGAAGAGGTCGTCGAGGGTCTCGCGGCGGCGGATAAGGCGGGGTTTGTCGCCTTCGAGGAGGACTTCGGCGGGGCGGACGCGGGTGTTGTAGTGCGAGCTGAGGCTCATGCCGTAGGCGCCGGCATCGAGGAGAACAATAAGATCGTCAGCCCGGAGCTGTTCGATCTCGCGGTCGCGGGCGAAGAAGTCGCCGGACTCGCAGACAGGGCCGACGATGTCGGCGACCTCTTTGGGTGAGTTCGATTGGACAACCGGGATGATCTCGTGGTGCGCGCCGTAGAGTGCGGGGCGGATGAGGTCGTTCATCGCGGCGTCGGTGATGATGAAGCGCTTGCTGCCGTTCTGCTTGGTGTAGAGGACACGGGAGAGCAGAGCGCCGGCCTGCGCGATGAGAAAGCGGCCGGGCTCGAGAAGAAGATGAACGCCGAAGTCACTGAGTGCGCCGCGGATGGCGCGGGCGTATTCGGCGACGCGGTCGGCAGGATTGAAGTCGGCGCGGCCGTACTCGATGCCGAAGCCGCCGCCGGCGTCGAGGTACTGGATATTGATGCCCTCGGCGCGGAGGTCTTCGATGAGCGAGCGAACGCGGGCTACCGATTCGGCGAAGGGCTCGGTGTCGCGGATCTGCGAGCCGATATGCACGCTGACTCCGGCGGGCGTGATGCCGGGGAGCTGCACGGCGCGGCGGTAGACCTCGCGGGCGCGCTCGATGGCGATGCCGAACTTGTGCTCGCGCAGGCCGGTGGAGATGTACGGGTGTGTCTGCGCGAAGACGTCGGGGTTGACGCGCAGCGCGATGCGGGCGTGCTTGTTGAGGGCTTGCGCGCGCTCGGCAAGGAGTTCGAGCTCGGCTTCGCTCTCCACGTTGAAGAGCAGGATGCCGGCGCTGAGAGCGGCGTCCATCTCCCAGGCCTGTTTGCCCACGCCGGAGAAGACGACGCGCGCGAGGGCCTCCGGGGCCGCACGGCGCACACGCTCGAGCTCGCCGCCAGAGACAATGTCGAAGCCGCAATGAAGCGAGGCAAGGAGCTGGAGGATAGCCAGCGAGGAGTTCGCCTTGACGGCGTAGCAGAGGGTGTGGTCGACGCCCTCGAATTCACGCGTGAGCATGGCAACGCGGTCGCGGATGTCGTCGGCGGAGTAGAGGTAGAGCGGTGTGCCGAATTGTGCGGCGAGGTCGCTGAGTTTGACGCTGCCGCAGCAGAGTTTTGAGTCAATGTAGCGAAAAGGGCGCGGCGCGGGAAAATCACTCACGAATTGGTCAGGTCCGTTCTTTGCGGATAGTTATAGGGCGCGTTGGGCATCACGATCCATGCAATCACGTAGGCCAGGATGGGTGTTCCGACGCCGCAGAGCGCGATGACACAGAGCACGATGCGCACGATGACGGGGTCCCACCCGTAAGCCTGCGCGAAGCCTGCGCAGACACCGGCGATGACTCGTCCCTCGCGCGGACGAACGAGGTGCGTGCGGAAGGGTGAAGTCGATTCGATCCTCATCGGACGTCCGCATCCACTGCAGAATCTTGCTCCATCGGGAATACCAGTACCGCAAGCCGGGCAAACCATCGCCGCCTCCTCAAGACTACATCGTGCGATACGAAGAATGAGCCGCGGAGGTTCCGTGAAGCGTGTTCGACATTCCCTCCGGGGCTGAAGCCCCTTTCTTCTTAATCCCGTTACGGCACGGCTAAAGCCGTGCCCTTAACAAACATGCCCCACGCTTATTCACGGTGCAGCCCAGGCCGCGCCCCTTCCAAGGGCTATTTGCCGACGTAGGGAGTATGCAGGTATTTGCGTGCGAGGTCTGCCTGCGAGGTGTCGGAGCCGGTGGCAGCCATCTGGTACATCTTCATGGCCTCGGCGCGGCGATGCAGGATGTCGTAGACCTCACCGGCGTTAACCTGTGCGCGGCGGCGCAGCCAGTCGCTGCAGTTGGGCTGGGTGGCGGCCTGGATGTAGGAGTGCACGGCGTCCTGCAACTGGTTGTAGCCGCGCTGCGTTTCGGCCAGCCCGAACCAGGCCAGCTGCAGGCGCGGATCGATGAAGTAACCCGGCTTTTGTGCATCGTCGAGAACCTGCTTGTACGCTGCAATGGCCTCGTAGCCGTGGCCTTCGTCCTTAAGGAGGTTGGCGACTTCGAGAGCGAAGAGGTAGTCGTGCGGGTATTGCTGCGTCAGGCTGCGCTCGACCTGCAGGGCCTCGGGATAGCGGCCGTCGTGGCGAAGAAAGAGGCTGAGCGCGGTGCGGGATTCGACGCTGGTGACGACACCGTGCTCTGCGGAAATACGCAGGAGCTCGATTCCCTTCTGCTTCGATCCGCCTACGCCGAACATGCCGACCATCACGCGGAGAAAGCGCGGGAGGCTGGCCACGGCAAACTGCTGGATGCCGATGGCCATGTTGGCGTCGGCATATTGCGGGTCGATCTTAAGCACGGCTTCGCTGTCGTTGCGGGCCTGCAGGCCCTGGTGCGCGGCGGCGCTGAAGGAGTGGTCGGCGAGCGTGATGAACGCGCCGTGCATGCCGCGAGCATAGCCCCGGGCGAAGAGCGCGTTCTTGTCGTTGGGGTTTTGATCAAGGCGCGCATTGCACATGCCGATGACTTTGTCGGTCAGCGAATTGATCTGGTCACGCGCCTGTTTGGCGATGTTGATCTCGCGCTTGGAGAAGAGAAAGCTGTCGTGCGCGTAGTAGGTCGTGTCGAGCAGGTCCTGGTGGTAGAGCTCGCGGAAGATGGTGACCACGAGGATGTAGTTCCAGGCCATGGGGTCCTGCGGGTGCTGCTGCGCGATCTGGGTGAAGTCCTTGAGAGCGCCATCGTAGTCGAGGTTGTAGAAGCGGTCGTAGCCCTGGCGGACGAGCGGGTCGAGATTGAGCGGGTCGGTGTGGGAGTTTTGCGGCTGCGCCTGCGCTGGGAGGCAAAGAGCTAAAAGACAGGCCAGCAAGGGCAGCAGCCTCGGTACAGATCGTCGCACCCGGAGTCTCTCCTCTGTGAGCGCAGCAAATTAAGCGCAGCGCAGATACACTATACCTTTGACGCGGGTACGGGCCGTAACATGCGCGCGGCCTGCCTGCCGTCAAACTCATAAACAATGAACCTCTCGATTGTGCTTCCGCCGATTCTTCTGCTGCTTGCCTGCGGCGCGTTCATCTTCTGGCCGCAGCGCCGGCTGGCTGCGGCGCCGGAAAAGACGCGGCTGGACTATCTGCGCGAGCGCAAGGAGGTTATCTATGAGAACCTCCGCGACCTGAACTTCGAGTACAAGGCCGGCAAATATCCGGAGGCCGACTACGCGGCCCAGCGCGATTCGCTGGAGACCGAGGCGGCGAGCGTGCTGGCGGAGATGGAATCGCTGGGCGGTTAGCGCAGCCTGCTACGACCGAGTTTCGCTGCTACGTTCGGGCTGAAGTATCCTGAATTGTGCCCCGAATTCAGCAAATCCTTCGCACCTTCGCTTTGGCTTCCCTCTGCTCCGCCCTCTCCGCCTTTGCGGCGACCCCGATTACAGGCGTTGTGATGAACAAGACGACCGGCAAGCCTTCCGCCGGCGACACGGTCACGCTCATCCGTCTCGCGCAGGGCATGCAGGAGGCGACTCACACCACAACAGACGCCCATGGTCATTACACGCTGGAGGTGCCCGATGACGGGTTGCACCTGGTGCGCGTGACGCACGATCTGGCGAACTACTTCCGCCCCGCACCCGCGGGGACAACCACCGTCGACCTCGACGTGTACAGTGCCGCCGCGAAGGTGAAAGGCGTGACCAGCGAGGCGCAGGTGATGCGCATCGAGAGCGACGCCAGCGGAAGCGCGCTGCGCGTGGTCGAAAACTTCTTTCTGAAAAATGATTCGAATCCTCCGATGACACAGTTTTCAAAGGAGCCATTCGATTTCTGGCTGCCCGATGGAGCCGTGGTGGAGGGTGCGGCGGCGCAGTCTCCCGACGGCATGCCTGTGCGGCAGGCGCCGGTGCCGCTGGCTGAGAAAAATCACTTCACGTTTCTGTTTCCGATCCGGCCGGGTGAGACGCGGTTTCAGATTACGTATCGGATTCCGTACACCGGCAAGCTCGCCATCGATCCAAAGCTGATGATGCCGACCGACACGGTCGCGATCATGATTCCGAAGACGATGACGTTCTCTCCGGTTGCGGGCGCGCCGTATAGCCCCGTCGACGATGAGGTGAACGCGCACACGCTGGTCGCGCGCAACGTAGCGCCGAACCAGCCGCTGGGATTCACGCTGACCGGAACGGCCAGCTCCCGCGCGACACCACCGCACCGGCGCAGGGCGCCGGACAACCGGCCCAGGGTGCGGCCCAACCGGCGGACAATTCGCAATCTGCGACTGCAGATACGCGGCCGGGTGGCGGCCTTGGGAATCCGCTGGACGAGAGCGGCAATCGTGATCCCTGGGCGAAGTACAAGTGGTGGATTCTCTCTGGACTTGCAGTGCTGCTGGCTGGAGCCGCCGGCGTGATGCTGCGCAAGCCGGCCGCGGGCGCAGCGGAACCGGTGCAAGCGGCGAACCCGACGGAGCCTGCGCTCCGGGCTGCACAGACGCCGCTGACGCATTCGGCGCAACTGCTGCAGGCTTTGAAGGAGGAGATGTTTGCGCTGGAAACAGATCATCTGCAGCAACGCGTCTCCGATGAGGATTATGTAGCCCAAAAAGCAGCGTTGGAGCTGGTCCTGCGCCGTGCGCTGCAGCGTTCCACTGCATCGGCGGGTGCTCCCGAGTTGATCTCTCGATAAGATGACGACGCTGCTGCGAATTCTTCGGCTCTATCCGCTGGCCCTTTGGGTTGGCGGCGAGGTTTTCTTTGTGATCGTTGCCGGCATCGCGTTTACGGTTCTGCCGGATGCGCATTCGGCAGGGATGGTGGTGCGCGGCGCGTTGATTGCTCTGCATCGAATTGGAATCGGCGCTGGTGCCGTTTATCTGCTGGCGACTGCGGGGCTGCTTGCGACGCGTCGAGACGCTCACCGCGCGCGTGCAGTTGAGGTGATTCTGATGGCCGCCATGCTGGGTCTCACCTTGTTCTCGCAGATGTCGGTGATTCCGCGAATGGAGAGCGACCGGCTGTCGCTGGGCGGCGATGTTATGGCAGTTCCAAAGGACAACCCAACGCGGCAGGAGTTCGACCGGCTGCATCAGCGGTCGGTAAATCTTGAGGGCGGCGTACTGCTTTGCGGCCTGGTGCTGGTTGCCCTGGCCGCGGTTCACGATCGCCGCGTGCTGACGAGCACTGCAAGTTAGCCCGCAAACTTTTTCGTACAGGAGAGACGATGAAGCTGTTGGTGACAGGGGGGGCGGGATACATCGGGGGCACAGTTGCCACGATCCTGATGCAGGCCGGGCACGAGGTGACGGTGCTCGACAACCTGTGCCACAGCAAACGCAACGAAGTGCCTTCGGGTGCGGAGTTTGTGCACGCCGATATCGCGGATCGCCCACGCGTCGAAACCCTGCTGCGCGACCTGCAGCCAGACGGGGTGCTGCATTTCGCTGCGCTGATCGAGGCCGGCGAGTCCATGCAGAAGCCGGAGATCTACTTCCGCAACAACACCGCATCGACCCTGGCGCTGCTCGAAGCCATGCATGCAACCGGCGTGAAAAAACTGGTCTTCAGCTCGACGGCCGCGGTGTATGGCGAGCCCGAGCACGTGCCGATTGATGAATCAGCCAAACTCGCGCCGACGAATGCCTACGGCGAGAGCAAGTTGCTGGTGGAATACATGCTGCCATGGCTGCACCGGATTCATGGATTGCGTTACGCGTCGCTGCGCTACTTCAATGTCGCGGGTGCGCTGCCCGGACGCGGCGAGGCCCATGAGCCGGAGACCCACCTGATTCCGCTGATCCTGGATGTGGCTCTGGGACGCCGCGAGAAGATCTTCATCTACGGCAATGACTACGACACGCCCGATGGCACGTGCATCCGCGACTACATTCACGTGGTCGATCTTGCCGCGGCGCATATCCTCGCACTGGATGCGCTCGAGACGCGCGACCGTCTGATCTGCAATCTCGGCAACGGACAGGGCTTTTCGGTGAAGGAGGTCATCGAGGCCGCGCGGCGCGTGACGGGGCACGCGATCCCGGTGGAGATCAAGCCACGGCGGCCAGGCGACCCGGCGCGATTGGTCGCCAGTTCGGCGCGCGCACACTCCGAATTGGCATGGAAGCCGCAAACGCCGGATATCGATGGGATTCTGGCTTCTGCATGGCAGTGGCACCAACGACGCTACACGATTCCCTCAAACGATAATTCAAGAATTCCCTGAGGTTGATCCGCTATCCTCGAGAGATAAACGGTGCGGCACGCAGTGTCGCAATACGATAAACTATTATCAGGCCTTTTCCGCGGACTTCGTTATTTGAGAAGGACATCATCGACACTCCAACAAATTCCGCCGGCATGGCGACGGCAGGCTCAGGACTCGCACCGAGACGTAAAGTCTTCCTTAAGGACAGCATCACTCTGCTGGTGCTGATCCTGTCCACGGTCGCACTCTATGCGATCACTTCGTTTCTGTTCCGCAGCTTTTCGGCGCGGCGAGTCGCGCTGGGACAACAATTTGCGACCAGCGGGCAGAATGCGCTGAGACGCGGCGATGCTGAGCAGGCGATTCGCGACCTGCGGATCTCGCTCTCGTATGCGCCGGAGGACGCGAGCAAGGAACTGCTGCTCGCCGAAGCTCTGGCGCAGGCACATCACCCGGAACAGGCCAGGACTTACTTCCTCGGTCTGTTAGACGAACAACCAGCCGACGGATTTCTCAACCTGCAGATGGCGCGGTTGGCGCGGGAAGGAAACGATGCGCAGGCGGCGATTCGCTACTATCGTGCGGCCGGGGATGGCAACTGGACCGGCGATTCCTTGAGCGCACGGTTTCAGACGCAGCTCGAACTTGCGGATTATCTGACCCAGCTCGGCGATCTTCGAGCGGCCCGCGCAGAATTGCTGATCGCAGTGGCAGATGCTCCCGAAGATCCGGCAGTCGCTCTGACGATTGCGCGCCGGTTTGAACAGGCCGGTGACCTGTCGCAGGCGATGAAGTTTTACAAGAAGGCGTTGAAGCTGAATCCGAAAGATGCCGATGCGCTCAATGGCGCGCGGCGTGTGATTCGTGAGATCGGAGAGGCTTTGCCCATCGAAGAGACGCCAAATTAAAGGAGCGAGAGAGTTGATGAATTTTGAAGCAGCCTTGATGGACGTTCCACCGCCACTGGAGATGAGCTCGGCTCCAGTCCGCGAGGAACGACTGTTTCTGCTGCTCTCGATCTTTATCGGCATCCTCTCCGGACTGCTGGTCGTGTCCTTTCGGATGGCGATCGAATGGCTGAGCATTCTTCTTCTGGGAGCCGCTCCGGCACCGGGACAGAAGCGGCTCTTTGTGATTCCGGCGGTCGTTGGCTTTGCCATCGCTGTGCTGACGCGCTATGTGTTTCCGGCCGTGCGCGGCAGCGGTGTGAATCAGACCAAGGCGGCGCTGTACATCCACAACGGCTACATCTCCGTACGCACCGTAATCGGGAAGTTCCTTCTGTCGGCGCTCGCGATCGGGAGCGGGCAATCGCTTGGACCTGAAGATCCGTCGCTGCAAATTGGCGCGGGGGTTGCCTCACTGATCGGGCGCCGCGTGGGACTGTCGCGAGCGCGTCTCCGGTTGTTCGCTCCGGTGGGAGCCGCCGCAGGTTTGGCCGCGGCGTTCAATGCGCCCATCTCGGCGATCCTGTTCGTCATCGAAGAGGTTATCGGCAAGTGGACCGCAGGTGTCCTCGGCTCGATTGTTCTGGCTGCGGTCGCGAGCGTCGCCGTCGCGCGCTGGTTCTGGGGCGCCGAACCTATTTTCCGGATTCCTTCGATCACGCTGCGTGATCCGCGCGAGCTGCTTGCCTACTCCGTTCTTGGAGTGATCGGAGGCTTTGCCGCGCTGCTCTTTGCCAAATCGCTCGGGTATCTGCGGCCACGCTTGCGCAGTCAACCGCGCTGGCTGCAATTGCTGCAACCATCGATTGCAGGACTGCTCGTTGGATGCGTCGGCTACTTCGGGTTTCCGGAGGTGATGGGTGCGGGCTACGGCGCGATCGACCAGGCGATGCATGCGCAGTTTGCCCTGAAGGCGCTGTTCCTTCTGGCGCTCTTGAAAATTGCGGCGACCACCGTTTCGTTCTCCAGCGGAACGCCCGGGGGCATGTTTGCGCCGACGCTGTTCATCGGAGCCATGCTGGGCGCAGCCGTCGGTTCTTTTGAAAAGATTTTCTTTCCGCACCTGACAGGATCGATCGGGTCGTACGCTCTGGTAGGCATGGGCGTTTTGTTTGCGGCGTTCCTGCGCGTCCCGCTCACCTCTGTCTTCATGGTGTTGGAGGTCAGCGGAAACTATTCGATCATCCTGCCGGTAATCCTCGCAAACACGATCGCCTACCTTATCTCGCGCAGCCTGCAGCCGGTTCCCATCTTTGAGATGCTGACGAATCAGGACGGCCTGTACCTGCCTTCGATGGAAGAGGAACGGGAAGAGAGCGAACTGCGGCTGGAGGATGCAATCGAGCCCGTACGCTATCCGATCCTCGCGGGCTCGGACTCTATGTCACAGGTTCTTTCAGCAAATAAAGAGCAGGATCTGCTGGACGCACCCTACATCCTCATCCGATGTGACAGCGGCTGGTATGCAGCGCGGAAGGATGAGATGGAGAGGCTCATCACTGCTTCTCTCGATGACGCCGAAGGGGGCGCAGCGCAGAGTTCACTTCAACAGCAAGTCGGAAAAGAGCGCACACCGGTCCTGTTTCCCGATCAGCCGCTCGCGGTCGCGCTCCCTTATTTTCAACGCTGGCCAGTCTTGCCGGTCTCGAATCGAGCCGAGCGCGGTGTTCTGGAAGGCCTTGTTTCACTTGACGGTGTACTCCGTCGCTATCAGCAGTCGTGAATTTGACTTTGAATGGTTTTGATAAAGAGAGATGAAGAGAAAAAGACTATTAGCGCATCCTGTTCTTCGTAAGTACCTTCCACTCGTACACGAAGACCTTACCTCCGTTTACTCGCGCGACCTGCAGAAGTGGCTGGTGGTCGCACCAATCATTGGTTTCACGACCGGCCTGGCCATCACGGGTATCGCCGCCCTTCTGCTGGGTTGGCTCTGGCCGGCGGTACTGAATTACTACCTGGCTCACCACTGGGCGATCATTCCCGGATTGGTCATCTCCTTTGCGGTGACCGGATTGATCATGCAGTTTCTCACGCCCAATCCTGATGAGCATTCGACAGAGGAGATCATTCGCTCCTACCACGAGCACGAGGGCGACATTGATATGCGCCCGTTTTTCCCCAAGCTCATCGCGGCCATTACAACCGTCGGCTTCGGCGGCAGCGCAGCTCTCGAAGGTCCCAGCATCTATGGCGGCGCCGCCATCGGTTCGTGGGTGTGGACAAAGATCCGCCGCTTTCGCTTCGACAATCGCGATCGCAGAATCATGCTCATCTGCGGTGCGGCGGCGGGCATGTCCGCTGTCTTCCGCGCTCCGCTCACCGGCATCGTCTTCGCGCTCGAGATGCCCTATCGGGATGACCTTGCACACGAAGCGCTGGTTCCCTCACTGATTGCTTCAGTCGTCTCCTATGTAACGTTGGGCGCGTTCCTCGGTTCCGCTCCGCTCTTCAATTTTCCTGTCTCGTATACGTACCACCGGAATGACCTCTACTGGAGTGCGCTTCTCGGACTGTTCATCGGCATCGCCGCGATGGCCTTCGTCGTGACCTTCAGGAGAGCCAGAGTCTTTTTTGTGGACTGGCAGATGCCGCACTGGGTGAAGATGGCGATCGGCGGTTTGCTGACCGGCCTCTGCGGCGTGCTCTTCCTGCACATGTACGGCGGCTCGCTGGTGCCCCTTGGCCCCAACTATGAAGCTGTCGGCAACATCCTCGACAAGACGCACAGTAGTTCTCAGCTGCTTGTCTTCAGCGGTCTCAAACTCGCCGCAACGGTGTTCTCACTCGCTTCAGGCGGCGTCAGCGCAATGTTCGTTCCGTTGTTTCTTACGGGCGGATCGCTCGGCACCGCGTTTGCGCAGTCCATCGTGCACAGCCCGGCGCTTGGACTCTACGCAGCCGTTGGGATGGCGTCCTTCATCTCTGCCGGTTACAAAACGCCGCTGGCAGCCGTTGTGTTCGTGGCCGAAGCAACTGGAGGTCACGCGTTCATCATTCCCGCGCTCATCGGCGCTGCGGTTGCGTATGCAGTCTCTGGCGATGCGTCCGCGTCGGGTGATCAGAAGTTACATGAGACGGCAAAGGCATTGCCGCTGCGCTACATCCCGGTCAGCGAGATCATGCAACAACAGATCATCTCCGCTCCCGCAAACATCAGCATCGGTGAGTTCGTGAAGACGCTGTCTCCCGACGTTCAGCATGAGGCCTTTCCTGTATTCGACGACCAGACGCTGCTCGGAGCCGTGAATCCACTGTGTATCACTCGCATTGCACCGGAGAAATGGGCACGCACGAGCCTTCGCGATGTGGTGGATCAGAGAGTCGGCACCATCGCTCCAGATACCGATGTGATGGAAGCACTTCGGCTCCTGACGACTGAACATCGCCAGCCAATGCTTCTCGTTGTCGCCTCCGGCGGTGACGTCCAGGGCATCGTTACGAAGACAGATATCCTTCGGGTTTTGAAGGACTATGGATCCGCGACGGAGCAGGAGCAGAGCAACACGGAGCAAGAAAATCTGAAGGAGCATTTCCCTGAACTAAATTGAAAAAAAACGCGAAGGAGGTCTGAGTGGCTGAGTTTCCGATTCCAGAGATGGCAGCGATACCAGAAGGACAGTCCAACAAAAAAGGACAGTTCGGCGTTGCCCTCGAACCAGAGATTGTGAAGATTTGCGGGTTCGCAGTATTGGTAGGGCTCGTTGCGGGATTGGTGGCGGAGGGATTACTTCTGCTGATCCAGCTTTTCACGAACATCTTCTTCTACGGGAAGTTCTCTTTCGCGTACAGCACTCCGGCTCACAATCACCTCGGTTTTTGGGTGATTCTGATCCCGCCCATCGGCGGCCTGCTGGTCGGCATCATGATCCATTTCTGGGAACCGACCCTGAAGGGCCATGGCATTCCGGAAGCGATGGAATCAGTGCTCTTCGGTCACAGCCGCATGAGACTTCGCGTTGCGCTGCTGAAGCCTCTGGCCACGGCATTTGCAATCGGAACTGGCGGCCCGTTCGGCGCGGAAGGTCCGATTATTCAAACCGGTGCCGCGCTGGGATCGCTGTTCGGCCAGGCCGTCGGACTCACGCCGTACTATCGACGCGTCTTGCTCGCGTCAGGAGCCGCGGCTGGAATGGCCGCAACCTTCACGGCTCCTTTCGCGGGAATTCTTGTTGCGATCGAACTGCTTCTGTTCGAATTGCGCGCCCGCTCTTTCATTCCGGTTGCATTGGCAGCAGCAGTCGCCACCGGCGTTCGGATTCACTTCGCCGGATGGGCGCCACTCTTCCCCACGCCGATGTTTCGGCTGACGGGAATGAATGAGCTCTGGCTGTTCGCGCTGCTTGGTGTGCTGATGGGCATCACCGGCATCGTGATGATTCGCGTGCTCTCCTGGCTGGAGGACTTCTTCGATGAATTGCCGATTCGCAGCCCTCTCATCTGGGCGCCTGTCATCGGCGCGTTCATCCTCGGCATCATCGGATATTTCTATCCCCAGGTGATGGGCACGAGCTATGACACGATTCGTGACATGCTGAACGACCGTTTGACTACGTCAAACCTTGCCGGCATATCCTTCGCAAAGTTTTGGGCGCTCGTGATTTCGTTGGGATCCGGAACGACCGGCGGTGTGTTCGCACCTTCTCTCGTAGTTGGTGGCGGCCTCGGGGCATCGTTCGCCATTCTCTTTCGACACATAACACCAACGCTTGTAAGCGACCCTGCATTTTATTCGCTTGTCGCAATGGGCGCGGTATTCGGAGGAATCGCACGCGCCCCCTTAACCAGCATCGTCTTTCTGTTTGAGCTGAGCCACAACCCGAACGCCATCCTGCCGCTGATCGTCTGCGTCATGATTTCTGACGCGGTTGTCCGCCTGTGCAGCCGCGATTCGATCATGACCGTGAAGCTGGTGAAGCGTGGCCTGATCATTCTGCAGGACTACTCCGTCCCCGTATTGATGCGTGCGCGGATTGACCAGGTGATGAGAAAGAGCTTCAATCTCCTGCACGCCGACGATGAACTGCGTAAAGTGCTGGAGACGTTCGTGCCTGGAGAGGTCGGATTGATACCGGTAGTCGAAGAGGAAGGTTCACTCGTCGGAATCGTCGAGCCGCACGACCTCCTGAGAACGGAAACTCCGGATCACCACTTCACCATGCGGGAACTGGCACGGCGAGATTACGTTCTTGCATACCTGGGAGAATCCGTCGATCAGGTTCATCGCGAGATGATGCTGAAGAATACGGAAAATGTTGTTGTGGTCGACCCTGACGACCATCGCACACCGGTTGGCATCGCTCGCGCGAACGATATCCTCCAGCTGCGGCGTTGGCTGATGGAAGAGGAGACCGGCGAACGCAAGATGAAAATCGCCGACCCTTAGGGACTCACAGAAGTTGCGATCTATAAAAACCACGCGCCGCTAGGAAGCGAGGGACGACGTCTCCTGTTGGCCGCCGTGATCGAAGAGGCGTTCGATCTCTTCGAGCGTCTTCCCTTTTGTCTCTGGCAGGAAGAACGCTGCGGTCACCAAATACACAACCGTAAAGCCGGCAAACAGGTAGAACATCGTCGAGTAACCGTACTTGCCGACAACCGGCAGAAAAATCGCCGCCAACGTGGTGGAAACCGTCTGGTTCAGCACCAGCGCAACGCTCATACCGTTCGACCGAATCCTTGTCGGCATCAGTTCGCTCAAGGCAAGCCAGACACAAACGCCCGGCCCCATCGCAAAGAAGCTCACAAAAATATAGAGACAAAGGGCAACGAGCCAGCCATTCGTCGTGCTTGGCACTGGAGTAATGTAGGCGTGCTCAATCTTGAGCGGAGCGCTTCGCGCCGCATCGAGATTGGCAAAGGGGTTCTGGAAGAACGCCGCCACCTTGCTTGAAGGAATCGACTCCGCACGGTCGATCGCCGCCGGGTCCGCATCGCCCAGCAGGACGGGCTTCGTGCTGGAGGTGAAGTCGCCATAGGAATAGATGATCGCCAGCGATTGCTGTCCGTTCGCACTCGGCACCCCAAGCTGCTGTGCCTCCGCTGCATCGAACTTCAGGCTCAGCGAATCGCCATTCGTCACCCGCGTCTGCACTGCATCCCGGGCGTCATAGCGTGCCTTCTCGGTGCGCAGAAACAAGGTCCCCACAGCAACCAGCGCCACGATAACTCCTGAGGTTCCCATGACGAGCAGAAACTTGCGGCCCTTCCTGTCGACAAGCTGCAGTCCCACCACCGTCATCAGGAAGTTCATGAACGTGAACAGCACGTAACCCCAGTGTGCGAGCACATCGCTCAGCCCGCTCTGGATCAGAATGTCCACGTTGTATCCGATGATGGAGTTAATTCCCGTAGCCGTGTTGCAGATGAGAATCACGCATGCCAGCAGAAACGGAATCAGATACCGCCGGCTCAGCAGTGAGTCTTTGTAGGCAGCTCCTTGTTTGCCTTGAGCGGCAATCTGCTCCATCTCGTCCATCTCGATCGCAGCCTGTTCCGGGGTCCGCGACCGCTCCAGCGCCGCCCGCGCCGCCTCGATGCGGCCTCGCTGAAACAACCAGCGCGGCGACTCTGAAATGAAGTACGCCGTAAAAATAAAGAACAATCCCGGTGGCAACGACATCCAGAAGATGCTCCGCCACGCGTTGTTCTTCGCCGCAAACAACGCAGCCGCCGACGCAGTCTTCGCAATCTCGGCCACGTGATAGCTGGTATAGATCCCGATCAGCGCAGCCACAAAGATGCCCAGCGTCAGCAGCCATTGAAAGATGCCGGTTCCCTTCCCGCGCACCTTCGCAGAAAGGCACTCCGCAAGGTACAGCGGAACGACAACCCCGACCAATCCGCCGCTCACGCCTTGCAGCAGTCGCCCAAGGAACAGCGGACCAAACCCCTGCGAGAGCGCAATGATCGGCACGCTGACTGAAAAGGCGACGCCACTCAGCAGCATCAGCGGCTTGCGTCCTATCCAGTCCGCCAACAACCCCGCAAAAAGTGTAGAGAAGACACTGCCCAGGAGGACCGCCGCCACAATGATCGAGATCTGGCCGCGGTTCAGATGAGAAGTAGCCTCGAGATACGGCAGCGCCCCGCCAATAATGCCGACGTCAATTCCGTAGAGAAGACCGCCAAGCCCTGCAACGAGCAACATCAGCCTGCCATATCCTGCCGGGCTCAGACGACTTCCACTTCCCATCCACCATTCCTCCCAATCGTACTGCTTCGGCCCATGCTACACGGCACTCGCCCAACACGCGAGCATGGTTTGCCGAAGGCACTGATCGGAGACTCGTCAATAGTGGAAATCGTCCTCGTTACGCTCGGAGCAGCGCAGCCGCAGTCCACAACAGCGGCGCCTGCCCGTGGAAGTCGCCGGTCCGCCGCTTGCGCAGCAAATAATAGTCCAGGTTGTTGAGCTTGTTTGTTCCCTCGCAGACGCTCGTCACATCGTTGTTCTGGTCCACGTAACCGGCAAGCGCGATCCATGCATGGCGAGCCGCAGAGCCATAGGTCTCTTTGCTCAACATGCCATTCCGCACACCCGAGATCAACGCAAAGGCGAACATCCCGGTGCCCGAAGTTTCAGGCCATGATTCTTCATGGTCGAGCAACTGACGCCACGCTCCAGCCGGCGGCTGATACTTCAGCAAGGCAGCCATCATCGTGTGGTAGCCCTGTTCAATGCGCGCGCGCCTGGCGTGATCCTTCGGAAGATCGCGCAGCAGCTCTGTCATACCAGCCGCGAACCATCCGTTGCCGCGCCCCCAGAAGAACGGAACGTCCGGAGCGTGAAAGAAGAGACCGTTCGGCTGCTGAAGCTTGTCGAGATAGGCCGCCATCTGTGTTGCTGCACGGTCGAGATACTTGCGATCTCCCGTCGCGCGAAATGCCTGAACCTGCACAATGGTGACCATGTACATATCGTCGACCCAGAACCGTGTCTCGTCCGTCAGCCCTTGAGCATCGGGCTTCGCCCACTGCGCATCCGCATACTGCAATCCGAGATCGAGATAACGCTTGTCCTTCGTGATCAGGTACAGCTCAAACGGAAGTGAGCCGAACATTGAAAAATCGACGTGCTCGCCTGAGGGCGGCAGTAACGCCTTTTCGGCGCTGAAGAGCGGCTCAAATCGAGTCTGGAGCTTGGCGATAAGGTCCGTGTTGTTTGTTACTCGAGCGAGCTCAAGCGCGCCATACCATGCACACACCTCCGGGTACACAATCCGATCCTTGTGGAAGTGCGGCGACGGCACAAAGTGTTCCGCCACGCTTGTTCCAAGTTCCCGCGGATCATATCCCTTCGGGAATTGCTGAAGGTCAGTTCCACCCAGAGGCGCAGTGGGCGTGAACACCGCCTTCTGCCCACCACCCTCCGCGACGGCGATACCAGGCGCAACCGCAGCTGTAGCCGACAACAACAGCGACGCGTTGAATCTTCTTCTCGAAATCAAACTCATGCTTTGCCTCCAGGCAGCTTTGAACCATCAAAATGAAAAACTTCAGGCACCTCAACCCACTTGCCGCCCGCTTGAACTTCGGGCAGCGATTGCTGCATTGGGTCCATGATCGACCACCACCGCTGCGTCTCCGGATCCGCCGCCATCTTGCGCATGTCAGCCTCGTAGTCACTGCCATGGTATTCGAAGTAGGCGATCAGAAGTCCATCGTGAAGGTAGATGGAATAGTTGCGAATGTTACAGGCTTCGATCGTAGCCAGGACAGCCGGCCAGACCTCTTTGTGATATTCGATGTACTCTTCGCGCCGCTCGGGCCGAAGGCGGATCAACTGGCAGTAACGGCGCATAACTCTCTCCGATGAAGTTCCAACAGTGTGCCACGCTCACTTCGATGCTTGGCCGCGAGCGTCCGGAACTTCGGTTCCGTAGACAATCTGAACGGCGCCGCGGATGCCCGAGGGCACTGGCTGCAGATGATCCATGTCCTGCATCTGAAACCGATCTCCGTACTTCGCCTTCAAAGCCGTGTATTCGCGCGGCGGCTGTCCTGCGAGTTCGTTAATCGCTGTGTTGTAGATTCGCAGTTCCAGCGTGTTCTCTCCTGCATGTGCGGCCGAAGTAACGTCGAGGGTGTACGGCGGATGCCATAAATCTCCAACGTGCTTGCCGTTCACGAAGACCTCAGCCGCCTCACGAATCGGTGGATCGAACCACGCCCGCATCCCGGGCGCCCCGGGTCGCTGATTATTCTGCAATGGATCCCCCGGAGCGAATTGCAATTGTATGCGGTCTCCGTTATGCATTGCTTCAACGCGAAACTTCGTCGTGTAGTGAGCAGCACCGGAATAAAAACGCGTCGCAGCAGAGTCTGTCCACAGAGTGTCTTCAACGTGCTGCGCTGTGGGCTGAGCGGACGACCCGGCGCTTCCCGGAAAGGACACGGTCCAGTCCGCGAGCTTGATCGCAGGCCGCTGCCCCGGAACGAATCGTGTTGCTGCAGGCTTATTCGAAGACCGGCCATCGGAAAGCACCAGCAGACGCGATCCGTAGGGCGGCAGAGTAATGGTCTGTCCCAACTCCGCGCGCTCCGTCTTACCCGTGTCAGCATCCCACCACTCCGCCTCATGGTGTGACGATCGCACGCGAACCGGCAAGGCGACAGCCTCGGCGGTGGTATTGGCAATGAAGTAGATGTCTGCATTGTTGAGGTGCCGATGAATAAACCCAACCTTGCCGCCTGCGCTGCCCAGTTCAACATCGGGCTGCAGCAATCCTGGAAGCGCCGCCGCAAGTTCGGCAGTGGTCTCAACATGACGGCTCTTCTGAACCAATTGCTTCATCGCGGCCGATATGGCGGCGGTGTCGGCGGCATCTCCCACGCCACCAGCCAGGCTCGGCACCTGGCCGAGAAAGATCAACTTGCCGCCGCCCGCAACATATGCCTCGAGCGCGCGCACTCCGCGCAACGGCATGCGTTCCGTCGGAGGCACGACAACGACTGGATAGTGAAGTCCCTTCTGCTCGATGGCCGCGAGATCGATGTAATCGACGTTGTATCCGCTGTCGAGAATGGCTCCCATCAAAGCCGGCGTGATCTTCTTGCGCATCTCGTTGGTGACAGAAACCTGTCCGGGCCGAAACGCAGCTTGCGCATCGTCTTCTGGAAGAAGCAGCGCCACATCGTTTGCCGCCTGACCTTGCCGCAGCGCCCAGCTGACACGCTGCAGATACGTCGTCACATCGTGCATCACAGGCCACCAGGGGTTGTGATCGTTGAGCGCAGCGGCCGCATACAACGACCACCCCGGCTCTTCCACACCGGGAGCGGAGTACGGAAAGCCGTGCCCGACAATCTGATTCACGCCTTCCAGGAACATGCAGTCGGCTTCCGCCTTCATGTCCAGCGGAGTTGCGCGAAAGGCAGGCGAGTGCAGCCACGTAAATGTTTCCGCTGAAGTAACTTTGTTGCCGTAGACATGATTCGCCGAGCTCGCCCATCGCGTGAACGAGAAGGCGTGCCATTGCGGTCCCTCTCCCTCGGGCAGTTGCGGAATACGTTCGTCGGCCAGCGTCACGGCCGGCTCTCCATAGGTTTGCGACCGGAAGCGAGTGGCATGTGCGGTCGCATACTGGGCCATCGGTCGAAGATAGTTATCGCGCACCATATCCGAGAGCGTCAGCCCCCAGTCGTGCCGCACGCTCTCCGCCTCCGGTGTTCCTCCCTGAACCAGTTCGGGCAGGTGGGCAATCAAGTCGTACCCACGACGTCGCGCAAACTCCGCCGGAAGATCCTTCGTCCAATCGGAGGCATACACCTCAAGCGAATCGGAAAAGATTGCATACGGAGGCTTTGCCGAAAATCCGCTGAGCAGCGCGTCTCCGCGCGTTTGCAGGTAGTGATCAATCGCCGGCCGCGCCATGTGGTCGAGCACGTATCCCTCGCCCCCAAAAGCCGCGCGCTTCACCTGCTGGCGTGTATGGCTCGAAATGAAGAACAACTCAACCTGCGGCCCCGCACTCTCAGGTCGCGCAAGCTCCCTGGGCAGCGTGTCGCCCGGAACACGCCGCGCCGTCGCTGCATCGAAGTGCTCCGCGCTTCCCTTCGCAACGAACGCGGCAAGGAAGCTTTCGCCCTCCGCCAACTTAGGGAGTGCAGACTCCGGGGAAGCCAGAGCCACCCTCACAACCCGCAGCCGTCCCGCTGCCAGATCGATCGGAATGTTCGGGCCGCCGAAAGGCCATCCGCTTCCCAGGGTCAAATCCACGCGCATGCCTAACTCTCTGGCGTGCTGATTCGCAAACCGCAGCATGTCAATGTACTCCGGCGAGCCGTAGCGAAGAGTCACAATGCCCTTCGCGGGATCATCCAGCGTCATCGGGTACTCCGCGGCGAGTTCCACCCCACCAATGCCCGCCTTGTGCATCTGATCGAGCTCTCGCGCAATCTCCGGCTTGACCACAGCCGGTCCAAACCACCACCAGCGCACCATCGGCCGGGCTTCATTGGGCGGAGCTGCAAACGTCGCTCTCAGTTGCTGGATGCCGGTCTGCGCCGCCGCCGGGTAAGCAAGAGCCGCACAAAGCATTGCAGCCGAAATTCGAGCCATCTTGATGTGCCAATACATCGTTAAGCCAATCCTCATCGTTCACCGAACAATATTGACTCAGGCAAATGGATGTCAATACAGATATTTATTCCTATTTGGATGACGACTTTCCACTCCCGGCAGTAAACGTTGATGCCAGAGGAATTGAGGAAGGCACTTCGTTCGTAATTTGGAATAGTTCATCTATTGACATTCATATTCTCGCGAACGTACATTGCCCCTCAAGTTCCGAAAACCAGTTGTTTGGAGGCCACCAAACATGTACCCCATTCGTCTCGCCACGTTCGCATGGCTTTTCCCAAAGGCAGCTCGCAAGAACGGGCTCCGGGAACTGTCCCTATCCGCTCTCGTTGTTTTGTGCCTCGCATTTGCGCCTTCGGCACGGGCCCAAACCGGCGGTGAAGGTGGCATCCAGGGTACCGTCACCGATTCCACGGGCGCCGCGGTCCCCAACGCAACAGTGACCGTAACCAACGTCGGCACCGGCGTAACTACAAAGAGGCAAACCACCGGCGCTGGTCTGTACACCATCTCTCCTATCCTGCCCGGATCCTATACCGTCACGGCGACCGCACAAGGCTTCAACACGGTCACGCAGAAGAATCTCACGGTCAACGCCCTTTCGCTAACGCCTCTCGACATCACACTGTCCGTCGGCGGAGCAGCCACCGAGGTCACCGTCACGGCGGCACCTCCGCAGCTTGAGACCACCAACGCCACGCTCGGCCTGACCATCGAGAACGAGGCCTACGCAAATCTCCCGCTGACCATGAACAATGCGCAGCGCGATCCCACAGCCTTCGGCACGCTCGCACCCGGCGCCCAGGGCGGCGCCCGTCTGCCGCTGATCGGTGGCACCGGAAACTATCTCGGCCAACTGTATCTTGATGGTCTACCCGCGCAGACAGTCAGCCAACAGGGTGACAACCGCCTTGTTTCGCAATCCATTTCCGTGGACGCAGTCGACCAGATGCAGGTCGTCACCAGCACACCGCCGGCCGAGTACTCCGGCGCCGGGTCCATGAACTTCAGCATGAAGTCCGGCGGCCTGCAGTATCACGGCAGCGTCGCCGACTTTGTCCGTAACACGGCGTTCGACGCCTGGCAGTTCAACAAGGGCGCCACCAAGCCGGTCGATCACCAGAACGAGCTCGCCGTCACCATCGGCGGACACGTGCCGGGAACCAAGCGCATCTTCTTCTTCTTTGCCTACGACAAGTTCCACAGCCGGACCTTCAACAACCCGGTGTCGATGACCATCCCCACACCGCTCGAACTCGGTGGCGACTTCACCGAACTGAACGGCGGCGTGGGCACGGGCGGACTCACGGGAACCGGCGCGAACAACCCTGCGTTCCTCTTTGACCCGACGAACAACAGCTGCGGCGGCGTCGCCAACACCCGCTGCCCCTTTGTGGGCCTCAAGAACGGCGTTCCTACCAACAACGTCATTCCGTCCAACTACATCTCGCCCATCGCCAAGGGCATGCAGCAGTGGATTCCCGCTCCTACGGACCCCAGCAAGCTCACCGGCAACTACAGTTCGGGGTCTCCTGCCGGGTTTGACAATCACCTGTACGACTGGCGTGTGGACTTCGACGTGAGTGCACGGCACCGCATCTCCACGGTCGGCGCCATGGGTACCGTCAACTACCTCAACAACTTCAACTCGCCCTATCTTCCGCTTCCCTACACTGGCGGCGACTTCGCGAATATCTATCCGAAGGTGTTCGATGTGGAAGACGCCTTCACCATCAGCAACTCGCTGGTAAACCAGCTGAAATACGGCTACACCCGCTTCTACCAGAACATTTCCAACACCACGCAGGGATCTCCCACCTACGCCGTCGGCAAGTTCGGCGTAACGAACCTTCCGCTCGGTCAGGCTGGCGAGGAATTCCCCGGTGCCACCTTCAGCACCACGACAAAGTTCGGAACTGCGCAGCAGTACTGGACCGGCACCACGACCGCACCCGGTGGCTCCGTGGCGACACAGGTCACGACGCCAAATAATTATGCTCTCGTCGACAACCTGCAGTGGGTGAAGGGCGCGCACTCCATGACCTTCGGTACGGTCGTGCAGTGGCAGCAGATCAACAATGCAAACCCGGCAACCTTCACGGGCGTCATGGGATTCACCTATAACGCCAACTCCACGGCGCAATACGTTGGCAGTGCGATTTCTTCAACGGCAACCGGCTATTCCTACGCCAGCTATCTGCTGGGCGCAGTCGGCGGATCGCCGTCCCTGACATTGCAGTACGTCAGCGAGGTCGGCGGACGTTACTTCACGGTCGCCCCGTACATCGAAGACACCTGGAAGGTGAACTCCAAACTCACCGTAGACGCCGGTATCCGTTGGGACTACCTGCCGCCCTATCACGAGGTGAAGGACCGCTGGAGCTTCATGAATCCCAACATCACGAACCCTGCCACGGGCACACCGGGTGTGCTGCAGTTCGCCGGCAACTACGGTGGCGCAGGAGTCAGTTGCAACTGCCGTACCCCCGTTCCGACCTACTGGAATAACTGGGGGCCGCGTATTGGTATCACCTACCAGACCGATGCGAAGACCGTCTTCAGAATCGGCGCTGGACGCGTCTTCTCACAGGGCGGCGGTGTCGGTGGCCGTGGTGGCGCATTCAATGGAACCGGCCAGCTCGGCTTCAACACAACGGCCCTTGCATCTGCGGAAGTCACGACGGGCTCCGGAGCGGGTCCGTCCTTCTTCCTCAACAACAGCGCCTACTTCCAGTCGATCGGGAAGGCGAATACGGCCCTTGGCTTTAGCTATCCTGCAGCGCCCACACCCAGCGCCGCATCCCAGATCCTGAACACGGGCCATTACGTGAACCCGGCCACAGGCAAATTCGTCACGCCGGCAGGCATGTCCTATGCCGACCCGCATTTCTCCAGCCGTGCGCCGGATTTCATGTTCTACAACGCGGGCGTGCAGCGCGCGCTCACCAATAACATGACGCTGGCGATCAACTACGTCGGCAATCAGAGCCACCACCTCATCAACTCAACGAACAGCGGTACCGGAACAGCCCGCGGTTACTGGTCCAACCAGCTGAATCCGGTCTATCTCGTCGGACTTGGCGCCGCCACCGATACAACCGGCAAAAATGCCCTGCTGTTAGCCCCGGCGACACCGGCGAACGTCGCCAAGGCACAAAGCCTGATGAGCGGAATCAGCATTCCTGGCTACTTCCAGGCTGCTGCCACCGCCGGCGACACCACCGCCACCATTGGGCAAGGCCTCGTAGCGTTCCCGCAGTACTCGGGTGTCTCGGACACCTGGGGCAACGTCGGCAACTTCAGCTACAACTCTCTGCAGGTAACCATTCAACAGCGCTTCGCGCACGGGCTAACCTTCAACTTCAACTACACCTGGGCACGTAACGTCGGTGACGATGGCCCCTATCGCACTGGCTTTGCTCTGCCTTCCGGCTCCATCTCCGGATCGTCGGCCTCGTTCAAACAGAACCGCATCGACCGCAGCGAAACCACCGTGTCGACGCCCAGCGCTGTCCATGCTTTCGGCGTCTGGCGCCTTCCCTTCGGACGCGGTCACAGTCTGGGTAGCGGCAACGGGTTCGTAAGCGCCCTGGTCAGCGGATGGCAGCTCTCCGGCATCTACACCTACGCCGCGGGCACCCCGGTGCAGATTACCTACAGCGGATGCACCACTCCGCTGCAGGGCCAGTGCATGCCGGACCTCACGCCCGGCTTCTCTCCCGGCACGGCGCGTACGAACGGTGGCTATGGCAGCGGTCCTGCCGGCCGTACCGCGGCAAACCTGGGCAAGGTGCAATACTTCAACATCAACGCCTTCCAAAAGCCGGTGAATATCAATCAAACCGCCGGTGTTACGCTGCTCAACCTAATCGGCAACACGCCGCGTACCGGTGCCCTGGCACTGCGCAATCCGTCCCAGTGGAATATCGATACCGGCATTCGCCGGAGCATCCCCATCTGGAGAGAGATGGACTTTGTCTTCGAGGCGAATGCCTTCAACACACTCAACCACACTCTCTTCTCCAACCCGAGTGCAACGTGGAGCCCCGGCTCGACCTCATTCGGTACCATCGGCAGCGCCTCCAACAAGCCTCGCGCGTTCGAGCTCGCTGGCCACATCAACTTCTAACCGTTGTCTCCTCAAGGCCTCGGCAGCGTAGGTTGCCGGGGCCTCTTCTTTGGCCTGATCGATAAACGCACGCACATAGCGGCCAAAATTTTCTTGTCAAGCCCTTAATCGTATAAACCACTGAAAACAAAGGAAAGATTAGGTCCGGTTAATTACGGTCGATTTGGTATAATAGAGAGATACCGAACAATCAAAGAAGCTTAAGGGCTCCTTGGCGATAAGGCCAGGAGAGCAAACCCGCGCCTGTTGCCGTAAGGCGCAAACCTAAGTCCAACGTTCTGAAGATTTTGCATGGTGGGTCCAGACCTAAGTTCCATGTTCTGAAGATTTTGCGCAAAACTGACGGGGGGAGGGGGTTACCCCGCCGTGAGGGAATTCGTCACTGCCCTGTCTGGTAGCGGATCGCGCTCAGGGATCCCTGGTAGGCATACCGTGCATTCGCCAGCTCAATCTCCGCCTGGGTCTGCAGGAGTTGCGCCTCACTCAATTCAACAATCGACGACAGCCCGAGCTTGTAGCGCGTCTGCGCCAGGGACAACGCCGAATTCGCCTGGGACAACAGTTGTTGCGCCACGGCGATGCGGTTGAAGTTGTCCTGCGCCTGCAGCACGGTCGTCGTCACATCCCGCGCGATCGTGTCCCGTAACTGGACCACCTGCGCATCCGCCGCGCCCGCGCGCAGCTTCGCCTCCTCCGCCCGCGCCGAGTAGAGAAAGCCATTGAAGATCGGAATATTGATATTCACACCGGCCGCTCCGTAGGCCGCGCTCTGGATCTCATCCGCCCTCCACGGTGCCGCCCCAGCCGCCCCCAGGGCCGTAACCGTGGGCAAAGAAAGATCACGCTCAGCAGTAACGAAATGATGCGCAGCGTCGGCCTGTTGCTGCAGGCTCTTCAGATCGGGCCTCTGCGCGAACGCCTGCTGAACCAGTGGCGAAGCGTCCGCCGGTGCAGCGGGCGGAGTTGCTGGTGTTTCGTCCATCAGCCGATAGGCCGTGCTTCGCTCATCCCCCAGCAAAGCCGCGAGATCGGCCTGGGCTGTGACACTCTGATTTCGAGCGTCCAGCAACAACAGTTCTGCCTGCGCAAGCTGCGCATTCGCGAAGCTCACATCCAGCGTGGATCGCAGCCGTGCGTTGGCCAGTGCCTGGATCTGGTTCGCAGTCGCCTGCCGTGCGTTCACGGTCTCCAACGCAACCTGGATCAGCGCCTGCGCGCCCAGCGCCCGGTAGAAAGCCTCATCCACGGCAAAGACGACATCGTCGCGAGTCGCAGCCAGCGCACTCTGGGCCGCCTGCGCATTTGAGTTTGCCTGGGCAACAAGGTTCCGCGTGCGTCCAAAGTCCGTGATGAGTTGGTTTAGCGTCACGCCCGCTGCAGCTCTCTGATAGAGCACCGGATTGTTCAATGCACCGGCGGTGAGGCGGGTCCCGTTGTCCGCGCCAACCGCGGTGATATTGGCGGCAAGCGTCGGCATCTCGGCGGCGCGCTGCTCGCGCGTCACCTGTCCTTGTGCGAGCGCCAGCAGGTGCGCCACCGTCACGCGAGGATTGTGCTGGAGCGCAAGCTGCTCGGCTTGCCCGACAGTCAGTGATGGCGCATTCGGCGGCACTACAGGCGCGGTGAGTCCACTGGGAAGCTGCCGGATGGGCGGAGCGGCAGGAGCCGCAACCTGTGCGCCGGGCAATGAAACACCAGGAGTCGCGGCTACCACCGGAACTGACGGCGCAGAGGGTAACGTTGTCGATGATGACGAGGGTGGCGTTCCATTGTTGGTCGTTACGGGTGTCGACGTCTGCGCACACACAGGGATCGAAACAGCTGCGACAACGGCGAATAGAGTGCTGGCAACGGTCCGCATTAGACAGCCTCCACGGAGGACTCTGCCGGCGGTTGTTGCTCTTCCTTGCGATGCACCCACAGATACGCCGCAGGCACGACAAACACCGTCACAATCACTGACACGGTCAAACCTCCGATGATCGCGCGGGCCAGCGGAGCATACTGCTCGCTGCCTGCCTCGAGCGCGAGCGCCATCGGCACCATGCCAATGATCGTGGCGAGCGACGTCATCAGGACCGGGCGCAGACGCACCCGGCACGCCATGGCAACGGCTTCACGAATCGGCATGCCTTCATTGCGCAACGCGCGTGTGAACTCCACGATAAGGATCGAATTCGAGACCACGATTCCGGTCATCATGATGACGCCCATAAGCGACATCACATTCAGCGTCGTTCCGGTCGCCAGGAGAAAGACAATGACACCTGTGATGCCGGGAGGAATTGCCAGAAGAATAATCAGCGGATCGATGAACGACGAGAACTGCGCCATCAGAATCAGGTAGACAAGGGCGATCGAGAGGATTAGACCGAGACCAAAGCTGATAAACGACTTGCGCATTCCCTCCACGGAACCCCGGACATTCACCGTGAGATTCTCAGGCAGCTTCGTCTGGTCGATGATCTTTTGTACGCGTGTAGCCAAATCGCCAAGATCCTTGCCAGACGGCGAGACATAGACGTCGATCACCCTTCGCAACTGATAGTGGTCAACCTCAGTGGGTGTATTGATGGGAGCTATCTGTGTTACCGCACTGAGCGTCGTTACTGCGCTTCCTGTGCGCGCATGAAGCGGAATCTCTTTGAGATCGTTCAGCGACTGCACCTGCTGTTCGGGGTACTGCACAGCGAGAATGTAACTATTGCCGCTTCGGGGATCGTCCCAATAACTGGGTGCGATCATGCTGTTGGAATTGAGAGACGTAATCACATTGTCTACAACCTCGCGTGACGTCAATCCCAACCGCCCTGCCATCTCGCGGTTCACATTCACGCGAAGTCCTGGATAGTCCATATCCTGAGGCGTGAGCACATCGCCGACGCCGGGCAATTTGCGAATCTTATCGGAGAGTTCCTTGGCCGCCGCGGCAGCTTCGTTAAGATTGCTTCCGCCCACCTGTATATCGATAGGTGCGGGTAGTCCAAGATTTACAACAGCGTCGACGAGTCCGCCGGTTTGAAAGTAGGTGGAAAGCTCTGGGAGATCATCCCGCAACTTCGCACGCACCGCCGTTATATCGTCAAAGCTACTCTTTCGGTGCCTCTCTTTAAGGCTCACCTGCACAAAGGCCGTATGCGGTCCGGAGTTGCTGGAATAGATCGCGGAAAATCCAGGCGCCGTTCCGATATTGGAGACAATCATGTTGAGATCGCTCGCCGGCACTACGTCGCGAATGTCCTGCTCTACGCGAGCAATGTACTTATCCGTGAGTTCAATGCGCGTGCCGCTGGGCGCCTTCACATTGATGACAAACTGTCCTGGGTCGGTCCGCGGAAAGAACGATAGGCCAAGCAACGGATAGAGCCCAAGCGAGAGCAGAAAGATCCCAAGAACGCCGAGGGTCGTCGCCACGGGCCGCAGCAGTGTCTTACCCACCGCACGGTCGTAATGCATTAGTGAACGATCATAGCGGCGGTTAAACCAGCGAACAAATCGTTGAAACGGATTGCCCCCTTTGTGATGTCCCACCTCGTGATGCGCATTCTTGATGAACTTCGCGCAGAACAGCGGAACGACCGTGAACGCAACGAAAAAGGATGCAAACAGAGAAAGAACAACCGAAAGCGCGAGCGCGATAAACAAAAATCGGCTGACTCCATAAAGAAAGACGACCGGGAAAAAGACGATGGCCGTTGTAAACGTGGCGGCCAGCACCGGCATAGCCACCTCACGTCCTCCCACCTCGGCGGCCTCCTGCGGAGACTTGCCCATTTCCATGTGGCGAAAGATGTTTTCCAGGACGACAACGGAGTTGTCGATCAAGCGCGAAAATGCCAGCGCCAGTCCGCCAAGCACCATGGAATTGATCGTTTCGCCCATGATGCTCATCACAAGAAACGCCGCCAGAGCGGATAGCGGTATCGAGAGCATGACGGCAAAAGTCGCGCGTGTGCTCCCGAGAAAAATCAGAATCATCAGGCCGGTGAGAACGAGACCAATGCCACCCTCCGAGCTGAGATTGCGGATTGCAGTCTTAACAAAGGCCGACTGATCAAACACAACGCTCGCGATGAGCGACTTCGGCACGTCGAGCAGATGTTTCAGCTCGGCGCGTATTCCGTTGACGACGGCGATCGTATTAGAACCTCCGCCTTGCTTAAGGATCGGCAGATATACAGAATGCTGCCCATCGACGCGCACAATGTTCGTCTGGATTGCAGAGGAATCCTTGGCGTGGCCGACATCTGAGACGAGCAGTTGTCCGTTGCCTACCGAGCGAAGCGGGAGATCGTTGATCTCATCTGCCGACGGAAACTGCGAGTTGGTAAAGATGGTGTAGTCCCGCGGACCGATGCGAACGTCGCCTGAAGGAAGAATGGCGTTCGCGTCATTCACCGTGCGCACTACGTCCATCGGACTGAGCTCGTGCGCCTCCAGTTTGACAGGGTCCACATACACCTGAATCTGGCGGTACTTTCCTCCAAACGGAGGTGGAATGGACGCCCCTGGAACGTTTGCGATCTGCCGCCTGACGGCATACTGCCCCAGGTCGTGGAGCCGCGTCTCGTTCAGTCCCCTGCCTTTCAGCGTCACCAGACACACCGGCAGGCTGGAGGCATCGAATTTCAACACGACGGGGGGCAGGGTTCCCGGAGGCATGCGCCGAAGCTGAGCCATCGCCAGGTTCGAAATCGTGTTAACCGCCGAATCGGGATTCGTCCCCGGCTGAAAGTACACGCGAATCAGCGACACACCCGGCAGCGAACGCGATTCAATATGATCGATCCCACTCCCTAGCGTGAAGAATCGTTCGAACGGGTTGGTGATATGCGCCTCGATCTGCTCTGGCGGCATGCCGTTGTAGAACGTCGCCACGACCACAACGGGAATATTGATATTCGGAAAGAGATCGACCGGCATACGCACAACTGTGGTTGTGCCGAGGACGCCGATTACCAGACATAACATGATGATGAAGAACGGATAGCGAAGCGCAAAACTGGACATCTACTGCGCCTCCGCTTCGTGGAAGCCCGACATTGTGTCAAGCCTCGGCTGAACGAGTTCCCCAGCCTGATATGACGACAGGTTCGTTGCTATGATCTTGTCGCCTGCCTGTAGTCCGCTCAGGACCTCCGTGCGGTTGGCAGTTGAGATTCCGACCTGAATCGCGCGACGCTGCACATGGTTCGAACTGTCCACCAACATTACGGTCGACTGTCCTCCGGTCTGGTCCACCGCCTGAATAGGCACGACCAGCGCATCGCCCACACGCTCGATGTCGAGCGCGACCTGCGCATACATCCCTGGCTGGAGTTGACCCTTCGAGTTGGGTACATCAATCTCAACCTGCATCGTCCGTGTCGAAGGATCCAACGCGGCTGTATCTCGCTTCACAGTCCCCGAAAAGGTCTTGTTCAGTGCCTGCACCTGAATCTGAGCGGAGTCTCCTACATGGACAAACGATGCCAATGACTCCGGCACAGGCAGCCGCAACCTGAGCACGTCGATCTGTGCGAGCTTGACGACAGGCATCGAACCGGAGTTCGACGTACCGGCCTGGATGAGCGCTCCGGTATCTGCATAGCGCCACGTCACGACGCCCTTGAACGGCGCGGTGATGCGCGAGTAGTCCGCCAGAGAGGCATAGTGTTGCTGATCCGCCTGGGAGACGCCGAGCTGCTGTTCTGTCGCGGACAGCCCCGACTTCGCCGCATCCACCTGCGCCGCAGCGGCCTGATCCTTCGCCATCGCATCGTCGAGCTCCTGCTGCGCGATGAGGCCAGGCTGAGCTTTGGAGGCCTGTTGAAGTCGCTGCGACTCCGCGTGTAAAGCGTCGTAGTTCGCCTGGGCCTGCTGCACTTCGCTGCTGGCGCGCGTGATCTGATCGCGCGTCTGTCGAACACCTGCAGTCGCGCCCTGAACCTGCGCTTCCAATTCAGGGATATCCAGAGTGGCCAGCACCTGGCCGGCCTTCACGCGATCGCCTATATCAACATTAATCCGCTTGATATATCCCGCGACCTTGGCGTGCAGTTCGACTTCCTGATATGGAATGAACTCGCCGGCGACCTGCAGTTTGTTGGCGAGCTGGCCGCGCTCAACGACTGCAACCGGCGCAATCGGCACTGACGCCATCTCATGTTGCACATCGGAATCGTGGCAGCCAACGGTGAATACAAGACAGCACGCCAAAGGCAGAATGCCTTTGCAAAACCTCGTCCGATGGACAAGAGGTTTACACATTGATGAACTCGCTTTATTGGATCCTGCACCGAGGACACAGGCGCTCTCCACCACCTTCGAGGGGAGGACCTAGAGGCGTCGCTTAATGGGCAGGCGGGGGCCTCATTGCCAAGGCGGCAAAGTTCTCCATCGGCAGAGCGAAGATCGGGTCTTCACGCTGCAGGGTGGGGCCGGCCAGAACAAGGAACAAACTGAAGAGAAGGATCAGCTCAGCGGTCGCCTGGAACGAAACGCTGACACCGGTGGGCTGGGAATCGACGGCAACAGTCTTTGCCTTCCAGACCTTTGTTGCGGCAATGGAGCGCGCAGGAAGTTCCCTGGAGTGGTACCAGGCCACCTTGCTGCCGACTGCGAAGAACAGCATCAGCGCACAGATGGCGATCGCGATCATGTGATCGAGTCCTCGACGGCGCACGAACTGAGCGATCATCCTCACTGCCCTACAGCATATCGCACGCCGAGCCAACTCGAATAGACAGGAATCTCAACGCTGCAATGTCACAACCGGAGGCTCGTTTACCTTCAGGTAGTTGCCATAGCCGACAATCACCGTGGAACCAATCAGCAGGGTCAACCCCAGGGTGACCAGCAACTTTGTGGTGCGGCTGGTTCCCTTCCATTCGTGCAGCACCAAACCCCATAGCGTCGCGAAGATAATGATGGACGCCATGTGCAGTGTCCAGGAGGAGAAGTCATACTTGCCCATCTTGGTCTGGCCCATCGAGTAGAAGAAGAACTGGAAATACCAGATCACGCCGGCCATCGCCGCAAAGATGTAGTTGCCGAACAGCGCTCGACCGGAAAGCCGCAAGGTCGATGGGTCCGTTGGATCGAACTCGGCCAGGGTTTCGCCGGTAGTATGCGTGGCACGCATGGGATTGATTCCGGGCTCACCGGCGAACTGGCGCACCGACCCGTTCTGGAAGATAAGGATCGCCGACCACACGAAGTTGGTCAGAAATCCTCCCCACAGAACGACGATGAGAATGGGCAGGTTCTGCCAGAGATCGAGATGTCCCTCAGCCAGCAACTGAGCCTTGGCAATGTCGCCGAGCGGCTTGCCGGCCGCAAGACCGAAGGCGAAGAAGGAACTCATGAAGCCCGCGAGGACCGCAATCAGAATTCCCTTGACGAAGCTGTAGTCGCGCTCACCGGCCTCGGCTCTTGCTTCTGGTGTAAGCTCACGCTCCTTCCAGTAGCCAGCGGCGCCATTGATCGCAACGCCGAGCACGCACACCAGTACGCCGAGCAGGATCACCTTGCCTGATTGGGCGTGCGCCATCACCACAATCTCGCGCTGGTTCAGCGGCGGAAGACGATGCATGAATGGAGGCACCAGGGTCCCGAAGAATGCGCACAGTCCCAGCGCGATCGCATATCCCAGCGCGATTCCGAGGTACCGGATCGCCAGTCCGAAGGTAATTCCGCCTACTCCCCACAGCACACCGAAGAGAAACGCCAATTGAAGGCTTCGCGGAAACTCACTGTAGGCTTGCCCAAGCATGGGCCAGACGTGCGGCACGAAGATCGTCGCCAACACGACTGGCGCAACGATCCACGCAGCGAATCCCTGGATGATCCAGTAGACCTCCCACGACCAGCGCCGGATCTGGCGGAAGGGAATAAAGTTGGTAGCGGAGGCGAATCCGCCGATCCAGTGATAAATCAGTCCAAGAAACGGATTCGGTCCCACGATATCTCCGGAGCTCCGCGAGCGAGTTGCGAAAAAGTTCAGACCATCCTACCGAACCGGAACAGCATTGTGAAATAGAATCTGTATTGAAATTTAGTGCAGTCAAGGAGCTTTCCTGCGCATCTCGCTCTTCATCACCTGCTACAACGACACACTTTTCCCCGCGACGGGTCAGGCGGTCGTGCGCGTGCTCGAGCGACTTGGCCACACGGTTGACTTTCCCGCCGGCCAGACCTGCTGCGGCCAGATGCATGTCAACACCGGGTATTGGGATGAAGCGCTGCCGCTTCTGCCTCGCTTCGTCGAACAGTTCCGTGACTCCGAGGTCGTTGTGGTTCCCTCTTCAAGCTGCGTCGCTCACATGCGCGAACACTATCCCGCGATGGCGCGCCAGATGGAAGCTGCAGGCAAACACCCTGGTCTGACGACCGAAGTGGAATCGCTTCTTCCGCGGGTCTATGAGTTCTCCGAGTTACTCACCAGGCGGCTCGGCGTGACCGACCTCGGCTCGGTCTTCCCCCACCGCGTGACTTATCACGCGAGCTGCCATGGGCTGCGAGTCCTGCAACTCGGCGACGGCCCGGCGTCGCTGCTTCGCTCGGTCGACAACATTGAGCTCGTGCCGCTGCCGGGCCTCGAACAATGCTGCGGCTTCGGTGGGACCTTCGCGATCAAGAATGCCGATGTCTCCAGCGCAATGCTCGATGAGAAACTGGACGCCATCCTGAGCACACATGCAGAGATCGTCACAGCCTGCGATAACAGTTGTCTGATGCACATCAACGGTGGACTCCACCGCCGCGGGTGCAGCGTGCGCACTCTACACGTTGCTGAGATCCTTGCAGGCGAAGAGGAATCTGCACGATGAGCGGACCTCTGCTCGATCCGCGCACCGCACCGGACTTTCCTAAGGCCGCGCACAATCTCTTGCGTGATACGCAACTGCGTAAGAATCTGCATCACGCGACCTCGGTTATTCAGAACAAACGCGCACGCGTTGTTGCAGAACTCGACGACTGGGAGCAGCTTCGTCTCGCCGGCCAGCGCATCCGCGAGCACACGATGGCGCACCTCGATGCCTATCTCGAACAATTCGAGCAGAACTGCACCCGCGCCGGCGGCGTCGTGCATTGGGCTCGTGATGCGGAGGAAGCACGGCAGATTGTCGTTCAACTGGCCAAAGAGGCCATCGCGGCGGAACAACTGATCGCAGCCAGTCCCTCCGAGATTCTCAAGATCAAATCGATGACGACCGAGGAGATCGGCCTCAACGGCGCGCTCGAGGCGGCGGGGATCCGTCCTTACGAAACCGATCTCGCCGAACTCATCATCCAGCTTGGCCATGACAGGCCGTCGCACATCGTCGTGCCCGCGCTGCACAAGAACCGGCAACAGATTCACGAAATCTTCCAGCGCGAGATGCGCCTGCCCGATCTCGGCGACTCGCCTGAAGATCTCGCCGAAGCCGCGCGCCTTTTCCTCAGAGAAAAATTCCTGCGAGTACCAACTGCCGTCAGCGGAGCGAACTTTCTTATCGCGGAAACGGGCGGCGTTTGCATCGTGGAGAGCGAAGGCAACGGACGCATGTGCCTGACACTACCGCGCACACTGATCACCATCGCCGGAATCGACAAAGTGATTCCCCGCTTCCGTGACCTGGAGGTTCTGCTTCAACTCCTACCGCGCAGCGCGACCGGCGAGCGCATGAATCCCTATAACTCCATCTGGACCGGAGTTTATGAAAATGACGGACCGCGCGCCTTTCATGTCGTCCTGATGGACAACGCGCGCACCAGCGTCCTTGCAGACCGCGAGGGCCGCGAGACGCTGAACTGCATCCGCTGCGGAGCCTGCCAGAATATCTGCCCCGTGTACCGCGAAACGGGCGGCCACGCCTATGGCAGCGTTTACGCAGGCCCGATCGGCGCCATCCTCACGCCGCAACTTCAGCAGATGGAGCACGCGCGCAGTCTTCCCTACGCAAGTTCGCTCTGCGGAGCCTGCTATGAGGTCTGTCCTGTCCGGATCAACATCCCGGAGGTACTCGTTCATCTGCGCCATAAAGTTGTGGAGCACGACACCAAAGGTCTCGGTGCACTTCGCCCGGAAGCCCTGGCCATGAAAACTATGAGCCTCGTGTTCCAGAGCGAGTCACGCTTCCGCGCCGCACAACGATTTGCACGAACTGCAGATCGTCCGCTGGCGCGCAAGGATAGCAACGGCGAGGGATGGATCCATTGGCTGCCCGGTATGCTCGGCGGGTGGACGCAATCCCGCGATCTACAGGCGCTCCCCTCGCAGACCTTTCGCGAGTGGTGGGAGAGACGCGATCGTGCAGCGCAGCCGAAGCCCACTTCGGCGAAAGGGGAGCCGCATGCGTACTGACTCGCGCCTTGCCATTCTCTCCGCCATCCGGTCGGCAAATGGCCGGGCGACCGATCTGCCAGGCGCCGAGGCCGACTACGCGCAGATTCCACGCACGTACAACACGCAAGCGTCGCTGTCTCATGAAGAAGCCCAGGCACTCCTCACCGAGCGCCTGATCGACTACAACGCAGACGTCGTCGCCTGCACGGTTGATGAGCTTCCGTCAGCGATTCGGAACGCGTTACAGCACCATAACTGCCACAGCATCCTTATCCCCAAAGACCTGCCAGCCCATCTGCTTCCAGACGGCTTCGAAGTTACAGTCGACGAAAATCTCGCGCCGGCAGAGCTCGACCGCTTCGACGCGGCCGTGACACTTGGCGCTATTGCAATCGCAGAAACCGGAACGATTGTTCTGGAAGGAATCTCCGGTCAAGGCCGGCGTGCCACCACGCTCGTGCCGGACGTCCATCTCTGCGTCCTGGATGCTGCGAACATCGTCACCAATGTACCGGAAGCCTTTGCCAGTCTTGCCTCCGCTTCGACTCAGCCGCTTACGTTTTTCTCCGGACCTTCGGCCACAGCGGACATCGAGATGACACGAATCAAGGGCGTGCACGGGCCGCGGCATCTGCACATTTTCCTGCTCCAACAGGGCAATTAAGAGTTGCGCACCACGAAACCCTTTGACAACAGCATGAAAATCAGCGAAGCTTGCAATTTCAATAGGTATTGAATTCCTCATTCGATTTGACCGGTGAAAAATATGAAGGACCAGAGCATAGAACGGATCGATAAAGCCCTCGATCAGTTCCGTATCGAGATTCCGTCCTGGGGCTTTGCCAACACCGGAACGCGCTTCGGCAAATTCATCCAGGACGCTGCGGCGACCACGACGGAGGAGAAGTTTGCTGACGCGGGCGAGGTCTTCCGCCTCACCGGCATTACGCCCACTGTCGCTCTTCACGTGCTCTGGGACATGCCCAACGGACTCGACGACACATCTTCTATTCGTTCACTCGAGCGCAAGTACGGCGTACGCGCCGGCAGCATCAATCCGAATCTGTTCCAGGCACAGGAGTACAAATTCGGCTCCATCGCGAACCCGTCGGCCGAGATTCGTCAGATCGCGCAGCAGCACCTGCTCGATTCCGTTGAAATCGGTAAGGCACTCGAAAGCCGGGACGTTTCGCTGTGGATCGCCGACGGATCGAACTATCCCGGAACGCAATCCATTCGCCGCCGCATCGGCTGGATGGAAGAGGCGCTGGGCGCAACGCATGCTGCGCTGGGGCCTAATCAGCGCATGCTTATCGAGTACAAGCCTTTCGAGCCGGCGTTCTATCACACGGACATAGCCGATTGGGGGATGGCGGTCCTGCTTGCTCGCAGCTGCGGTCCTAAAGCCAAGGTGCTCGTCGACACCGGCCATCACTACCAGGGAACAAATATTGAGCAGATTGTGGCGTGGCTGCTTTACACACGCGAGCTCGGGGGCTTTCATTTCAACGACCGCAAATACGCCGATGACGATTTGACCCTGGGTTCCATCGATCCGTATCAGCTGTTCCGCATTTTTGCTGAGATTCTGTCGAGTCCGGACAGCTCGAACGACATCGCCTTCATGATTGACCAGAGCCACAACCTCAAGGGCAAGATGGAAGCCATGGTTCAGAGCGTCGTCACCGCGCAGGAGCTTTATGCTCGAGCGTCGCTGATCGACTTCAAGCGCCTCGCCGAATTGCAAGACGCCTGCCACCTCGTTGAGGCTGAGGAATGCTTCCGTTCCGCGTTCTGGACTGACGTTCGTCCAGCGATCCGTGCATGGCGCGAGCGTCGCGGCCTGGCTGCCGACCCGCTGCGGGAGCTGACCGCGAGCGGCTATGTGGAACGCGCCAGCGGAGAACGCCGGGAGCGCAACCGCCAATCGACGGCCACGTATGCATGATTGATTTCTCGAATTCCTGTTCTTCCAAATTCAATAGCGAAACTGTATCATTCTGAGCTGTAAATCAGCTCAGGAGTTTTCGTGGCGAAATCAAGTCCGCGCCTTTATCTGATTCCGGTCCTCTCTAAAGCACTCGACATCCTCGAGTTGCTGCAAAACGAAAATCAACCGATGACACTCGAGGCGATCCACCGCCGGACGCGTGTCTCTAAAACGACCGTGTACCGCGTGCTCAAAACCTTTGCGCATCGCGGCTACATCTCGCAGGCGCAGGACGGTACCTACCGTCACGTTTCGCGGCCCAAGAAGCTCCGTTTTGGCTTCGCCGGCCAGAGCGCGGATATGCCCTTCTCGGTGGAGGTGACCAGCAGTCTCGTCGAAGCCGCGGCCAGTTGCGGCGTCGATCTGATGCTGCTCGACAACAAATACGATGGCCCGACTGCGATAAAGAATGCCGAAGAGTTTATCCAGGCGGGTGTCGATCTCATCTTCGAATTGCAAGTCGAGCACGAGGTCGCGCCGATCATCGGCGACAAGATCGCGGCCGCCAAGATTCCGCTGATCGCCATCGACATCCCACATCCGCACGCCACCTTCTTTGGAGTCGATAACTATCGCGTAGGCATGACCGCCGGCCAGGCGCTGGCGCAGTTTGCGAATTCGGAGTGGGAGGGCAAAGTCGATTGGGTCCTTGGCCTCGATCTGCCTGAGGCAGGCCTGCTCGTGCAGAGCCGCGTCTCCGGGGCTTTTGAAGCAGTCCGCTCGGCCCTTCCAGAGCTTCCGGTCGAAGCCTTCGTTCGCATCGACGGCCGTGGCATTCGCGAGCGGAGCCGAAAGGTAATTTCCGAGTTTCTGGAGCGCCATCGTCGCGAGAAAAATATTCTGATTGCAGCTGCGACCGATACCAGCGCGCTTGGCGCCATCGACGCCGCGCGCGAACTGAAGCGTGAGCGACACGTCGCCGTTGTTGGCCAGGACTGCATCCATGAGGCCATCGAGGAGATGAAACGACGCAACTCACCGATGATTGCTTCTGTCTCTCACGAGACCAACAGCTACGGCCCTGCACTCATGAATCTCGGTCTTGCACTGCTTCGCGGCCAGACTGTTCCGCCCTACAACTACGTCACGCACCGGCTGGTTACACGGCAGTCCATCCTGGAGAACGCGAACTCGAACTTCGAGTAAAGTTCAAATAAGAAACTTTTGCTCTATTGCCGTTTGGTATGGGACAATGATTGGGATTTTCCTTCCTGAGAGAGCTTTCTATGCCCCCATCCACCGCGCCAGCCAAGCTCAAGTTTCTAGAAGACAAGTGGGATGATTCTGTCGCCACAGCCCTCGACGCTCCCGACCTTCTTCGCTACCGCTCGAACCTCCTCGGCTCTGACCTTCGCCTGACCAACTTCGGCGGCGGCAACACGAGTTCGAAGCTGGAGACCGTTGACCCGGTCGACGGGCAGAAGAAGCTCGTGCTTTGGGTGAAGGGTTCGGGTGGCGACCTTGGCAGCATCAAGCGCTCCGGTTTCGCGACGCTTTATCTCGACAAGCTGCTTGCTCTGGAGAAGCAGTACCGCGGCGTCGAAGAAGAGGATGCGATGGTCGAGCTCTATCCGCTCGTGACCTTCGGCAACAATCCGACCGCAGCCTCCATCGACACGCCGTTGCACGGCTTTCTTCCCTTCCCGCATGTCGATCACCTGCATCCCGACTGGGCCATCGCGCTGGCAGCCTCAGCCAACGGAAAACAGCGCATGGAGGAGTTCAACGCTGAAGTTCGGCCACAGGCTCGCGTGGCTTCCGTGGCAGCGACCCGGCTTCGAACTCGGAATGATGCTCCGCAAGATCGTCTCCGAGACGCCCGGGTGTGATGGTGTCGTGCTCGGCGGTCACGGCCTATTCACATGGGGCAACACGCAGCGCGAGTGCTATCTGAATACCATCACGATCATCGACCAGATCGGCCAATTCATCGGACGCCACGCCGCACGGCCCGAGTACAAGCATTTCGGGGGATCGAAGTCTTCGACGCGCGACGACCGCAAACAGATCGCCGCAAAGATTATGCCTCGCCTGCGCGGCGCGGTCTCGCGTCAGCAGCGCTTCATCGGCACCTACACCGATTCGGCGCAGGTCCTCGATTTCGTGAATTCCACGCAGGCCGAGGCTCTCGCACATCTCGGCACCAGCTGCCCGGATCACTTCATCCGCACCAAGATTCGTCCGCTGTTCGTACGATGGAACCCCGCGAACGATCCTGCGCAACTGCCCGCGCTTTTTGACTCGGCGCTCGAGACCTATCGCGCCGAATACGCCGAATACTATACCGAGCATGCGCTGCCCGAGTCTCCGAAGCAACGCGACGCCAGCCCCACCGTCGTTTTGATCCCCGGCATCGGCATGTTCTCCTTCGGCAAGAACAAGGCCGAGTCGCGCATTACAGGCGAGTTCTACACGAATGCCATCGGCGTCATGCAGGGTGCCGGTGCGCTCGGCGATAACAAGGCTTGCACCGAAGTTCCGCAGGCGTCGGCACGCATCCCATCCAGTCACTTTACAGTCCACGATAACTACGTTGCGCTTCCGCCGAGCGAGGCCTTTCGCATCGAGTACTGGGCGCTGGAAGAGGCCAAGATCCGCCGGCAGCCTGCCGAAAAACAGCTCTCCAGGCAGATCGTCCTTGTAGTCGGCGGAGGCAGCGGCATCGGCCGCGAGGTGGCTCTGCTTGCGGCGGAGCGTGGCGCGCATGTCATGGTCGCGGACCGCGATCTCAAGGGCGCTGAGGCTGTCGCCAAGGAAGTGCAATCGAAGTACGGCCGCGAGATTGCCGACTTCACCTCGATCGACATCCGTGACCGCTCCGCCATCCGTTCTGCGCTGGACGCCACTACTCTGCGCTACGGCGGCATCGACATCCTCATCAACACTGCAGCGCTGTTCCCATCGTCGCCTGATGGCATCATCTCCGATGCGCAGTGGGCGATCACACTTGAAGTCAACGTCACCGCCAACTACCTGCTTGCAGACGAGTTCAAGTCCATTCTCGACGCGCAAGGCCTCGAGACGAGCATCGTGCTTACCAGCTCCGCGAACGCCGTTGTCGCCAAGCGCGGCACTGAGGCCTATGACGTGAGCAAGGCCGCGCTGAGCCATCTCGTCCGCGAGCTCGCGGTGAGCCTCGCACCGAAGGCCCGGGTCAACGGCATCAGTCCCGCCACTGTTGTCAAAGGTTCCACGATGTTTCCCCGCGACCGGGTGATCGCTTCGCTGAAGAAGTACAACCTTCCCTTCGACGAGTCCGGGTCTGATGACGATCTCCGCAACGTGCTGGCGCGCTTCTATGCCACCCGCACGCTTACGCATCAGCCGATTGATCCCAAGGACTGTGCTGAGGCCATCATGTTCCTTGCAGGGCCGCTGGCGCGCTGCACGACAGGTCATCTCATCCCCGTCGACGGCGGTCTCGTTGAGGCCTATCTCCGGTGAGCCAGCCAGCTTTTCGAGCACCGAAGGACAAACGCGCGCTGGTCGCCGTGGACCTCGGTGCCGAAAGCTGCCGCGTCTCGTTGCTCCGCTGGCAGGGGGACACCGCTGAAATCACAGTCGTGCACCGCTTCCCCAACGGTCCGGTCGAAGAAGATGGGCTCCGCTGGCCGCTCGCGGCCATCGAATCGGGCGTCGACGAGGGTCTCCATCGCGCCGCGGAACTGGCTCCCGAAGGCATTCGCTCCATCGCCGTCGATGGCTGGGCCGTGGACTACGTTCGTGTCGGCACCGACAACGAACCTTTGGCCCCGCCTTTCTGCTACCGCGACGAGCGCACTATCGCCGCGCAGCAGGAGCTCCACACAAAGATTTCTCCCGAGCGCCTGCACGAGATCACCGGCATCCAACTTGCCCGCCTCAACACCCTGTACCAGCTCTATGCCGATAACGCAGCCGGCCTCCCTTCCGGAGCACGCTGGCTCAATCTGCCGGAGTACATGCTCACCCGCTGGGGTGCCGCGCCTTTCGCGGAATACACCAACGCCACGCACACGGGCCTGGTCGATCTCCGCACACGCAACTGGAGTCCGGAGATCTTTGGTGCGGCAGGTCTGGATCTCGGACGTGCGGCGATGCTCGTGCAGCCGGGGAGCCGCCTCGGGAGGCTCCGCGGCCCGCTTGCCGATCTACCCACTCTTCGCGACGCGGAGCTCATTGCACCCGCCTGCCACGACACAGCCTCCGCCATTGCCGGCATCCCCACTCACGCCGAACGCTGGGCCTACATCAGTTCGGGTACATGGTCGCTCATCGGTGCACTCCTCTCTGCACCCTGCAACTCGCCGGCTGCGCTCGCCGACGACTTCACCAACCTGGGTGCCATCGGCAACCGCGTCTGCTTCCACAAGGCCGTCAACGGCATGTGGCTCCTCAAGCAGTGCATGGACGCCTGGGCGGCCGCCGGTACGTCCTTCACCGTTGAAGAGCTCGTGCGCCTCGCCTCTCTTGAACCCGCCCCTGCGGCGGCGCTCGACGTCGCAGACCCGGAGCTTGGCCTTGTCGGAAACATGCCTTCGCGTATCAACACGCAGCTCAGGACAAAGGGCCATGCCCCGCTCGACGAGTCACCGGCTGGCGCCGCGCGTTTGTCCGCGCTCATCTTTCACGGCCTGGCCGCCGCCTATGCCAACACGCTTGAGGAATTGCGCCATCACACCGGCCATCGTCCAACGGAGATCGTCGTCGTAGGAGGCGGCTGCCGCAACGATCTCCTCTGCCGCCTGACGGCCGAGCGGACGGGACTTCCTGTGCGCCGTGGAGCGCCTGAAAGCTCGACAATCGGCAATCTCGCTGTGCAGCTTGCTGCTCTCGAAGGCGGCTCGCCTGGCGATCCTGACGCCTTCGCCACGGCAGTATCCTTCTGGGCCGCCACATTGCTTCACTCGGCTGAACATCCATCGACCGCACCCGTACCTACGCCCGCATGCAACGTCGCGAACTCCTGAAGACTGCCGCTCTCACCGCGCTCGCACCAGCGATGCGCCCGCTTTCTGTACTGGCGCAACCCGGTGCTCCGTCGAGTGCCGCTCCCTCCTTCTCCACTTCCAACGCGCAATGGCAGCACGCTTATGACCGCGCTCTTGCTGTCCTCGCCGCTAACGTGCAGGTGCTTCCAAAGTTCCCCGGTCCCGTCCTCATCGAAGGTGCCGAATATGCCGGCATCTGGCAGGAGTGCGGACCGCACGAATCACTTGTTTACTCGCTCTTCCGCCCCGACGTCGCGCGCAACACGCACATGACCTTCTTTGCGCTGCAGCACGAGGACGGTCAGCTTCCCGCGAACAATAAGCGCTCCGAAACGGGCTTCGGCCAGATCCAGATGGTCGTTCCCATCGCCGCCACGGCATGGGAACTCGCCGATACCACGGGCGACTCCGAACTCCTTGAAAAGGCTTATGCCGCCTGCTCCCGCTGGGACGCGTGGCTCATGCGCTACCGCAACACCCGGGGCACAGGACTTATTGAAGGCTTCTGCACTTACGACACGGGTATGGACAACAGCCCTCGCTGGGCCGGCATGCCTCGCCAGTGCCCAGACAAGGACGCGCGCAAGTGCGCGCCTGTGGCCACTCTGCCGCGTTTGTGTCCCGACCTCTCCGCCACCATCTACGGCGCACGCGTTGCCCTTGCGTCTATGGCGCGCGCGCTCGGCAAGAACTCCGAAGGCGATCAATGGATTGATCGCGCGGAGGGCCTCCGCAAGCTCATCCTCGAGAAGCTCTATGTTCCCGAGGATGCCGCCTTCTACGATCTTGACGCTCAAAACCATTACGTCAAAATCAATTGCGACATCCTCTCCCGCATCTGCGGCGCACACGTCATCAATCAACGCCTCTTCGATTCACTGTGGACGCGCCAGCTTGGCAATCCTCACGCTTTCTGGCCGCCTTATCCCCTGCCTTCCAGCGCGCTCGACGACCCGACCTTCGTCCGGCCGATCCCTCGCAATTCCTGGGGAGGTCCCTCGCAGGCGCTCACCGCCCTACGCGCCGGGCGATGGTTCGACCACTACCACCGCTCCGCCGAGTTCAGTCACATGATGCAGCAGTGGTGCAAGGCCATCGTGCGCGATCCATCGTTCCGCCAGCAGCTTGACCCGCTCACCGGTGAGTTCACCCAGTCCGGCTCCGCCAGTTATTCGCCCTGCGCGCTTGTTCTGTACGACTACACCTGGCGTCTGGCGGGCATTCGACGGCAAAACGAGGAACTCCACTGGAACGTTCGACCCGACTGCCCCGCCGCTCAGAACGGCGTCTTCCGAAGCCCGGTGGGGGGAAGCAACGCCGTCGCCGAGCTACGCTATGGACCCCAATCCGCGGAACTCACGATAAATAACAAAGCCATTGCCGAAGTCCACGGGTGCGTCCGGCTTATCACCGATCACACCGGGAGGCCTCAGGCACTTGCCGGAACGTGTACCACGGTAACCACAGTGAGGGTCCGCTTCCCAGGCCATCCGGAACGCCAGATTACTTTGGCTCCTAACCAGCGCAAGTCCCTTATCTGAATGAATTTGCGGGTTTCCTCGACGTTTCCGGGGGTGTTCGTCCTGGAGTCAATGCGTGGCTGTTACCTTTGGAATCTAGTGCCTTACCAAAGTGGTGGTAACCATGGCTAAAGTTACCAAAATGAATTGACATCGCGTGTACCGACTGATAGTTGTAACGGCACGATAGCTATTCAGGAAGAAGGATTACGCCGCCAAACGGCACGTTGCGAGCGTTGACTCGAAGCGAACCTTCACTCCGCAAGCTATGTGTGCGCGTCCTTCCCTTATTGCGCTTTGCGGACGAGCGATTGTGAATTGAACCGATCGGGCTCGCTTTTATGAACGACTACAACCGAATAACCGCATCCGCCTTATTTTTCCCAAGGAGAACCGACCATGACTTTACGCAACCTCGTATCCAGTCTTCATGAGAGCGAATCCGGTCAGGACTTGATCGAGTACGCACTCATCTGCGCACTCATCGCTCTCGGCGCTGTCGCCGGTATGAAGACTGTCGCCAACTACATCAACAACGCGTTCAGCTCCATTGGCAGCCAGCTGAGCAGCGCCACCCAGTAACTGATTCGACTCTGCCGGTCGTACAAACATGATTCTGTATGGCCGGCAGGGTTAGGCTTTCTCCCGAGAATGGGATTACGGGCAAGGGGACACGAATGGGTATCTGGTTGCTCGATGGAGCGGTGGTCGTAGCGCTTCTCGGCGCCTGGTTCGATGTGATCTCCCGTCGCATCCCGAATCGGCTAACCTACCCGGCGATCATCGCCGCTTTAGTGGTTCGATTCGGCTTACTTGGGTGGCACGGTCTGCTGGACGGGTTTCTCGGGTTGGTTCTTTGCGGAGGCGTTTTCTTTCTGCTCTTTGTGATTCATGCGATGGGTGGCGGCGACGTCAAACTCATGGCCGCCGTAGGCGCCTGGGTGGGATATCACAACGCCGGCATAGCACTTATCGTCTGCGCTTTAGCCGGTGGTCTCATCGCATTGGGATATGTCATCGTTCTCAAGCGATACCGGACTACCTTTTCCAATATCACCTCGCTCTTGCGATTCCACGCGTCCAGCGGTTTACGCGAGAATCCCAAGCTGAATCTGTCCAGCGCCAATGCCGTGCGTATGCCTTACGGCGTTGCGATTGCTGCCGGTGCGGTTGGCACCCTGATTTCGACGGTCTGGAAGGGTTGAACCATGGATATTCGTCGACTCTCGTTCGCTCTCTTCGTTGCTCTCGTTCTCTCCGCAGGTGCGACCTATCTGCTTTATGCCCGTATACGGAGCCAAAAATCTGCCGCGCCGGTAACGATCCGTGTTGTAGCCGCCGTCGATCAGTTGGCGGCAGGTACACCCCTGGCTCCTGGAAATCTTAAGGTTGTCGACTGGCCAGCTTCCATGCCGCTGACGGGCGCCTTCTCCAAGCCCGAGCAAATCCTCGGACGTTCTCTCATCTACCCTGTGAGCCCTAATCAACCTGTAGTCGAAAACGATCTCGCGGCGCCAGGCTCCGGTATCGGGCTCTCCGTCAAAATTCCGGATGGAATGCGTGCCATCTCCATTCGTTCCAACGACGTCGTTGGCGTCGCCGGTTTCCTCTATCCCGGTTCTCACGTTGACGTTCTCCTTACCTTTCGTCCTGACGGCGACGCGCCGCCCCTGACACAAACCATCCTGCAGGACGTGAATGTCCTGACCGCCGGGCAAACGCTGGAACCGGACCCCAAGGGCAAGGCCCAAACGGTCAACGTCGTGACCCTGCTGCTTAGCCCGCGAGACGCGCAGAAGCTGGTACTCGCAACCCAGCAGGGGTCCGTGCAGTTTGTTCTGAGAAATGGGGCGGATCAGACTAAGCCCGAACAGAAACCCGTTTTGGCTTCGCAGCTGATGGCCGACGTTGCGCCTCCTGCGCCGCGGCCGCATGTTGCTGCTGCTGCCGCTCCAAAGCCAAAGGTTTCTCGACCGCCCGAATACTACACGGTCGAGACCATTGCAGGAGACAAACACACGGTCGAGAAATTTTAGTCGAGACAGGATGAGGCTACTCTGATATGCACGTTCGAGCTGGGCTGGCTTTTACCCTCGTACTTCCACTTTGCGTGGCATTGACTGCGTCGTCGCAGGATAGCGCCGCGCCTCAGACACCTACGCCTGCACCTGCGCCTGCAACCGTACAGGCAGTGCCGCCGGCGCAGACATCGGCCGAAACGGAAAACGTTCACATCCTTGTTGGGCGCTCCATCATCGTGACCATGCAGGCCCGGCTCCGCAAGGTGTATGTAAGCAATCCAGCCGTCGTCGAGAGCACCACCACCTCACCGAACCAGGTTGTGGTTACGGCAAAGGGCGCAGGCTCCAGCAACGTCGTCTTCTGGGATGAGGAAGGCCGTTCCCGGATGCTCGAAGTCTCGGCCGACGTCGATATCGCGGGGTTCCGCGATGCCCTGCAGCAGACCTACCCGAATCAGCCGATCGAGGCCCGCGCCGAAGAAGGCAAGGTCATCATCTCCGGCACCGTGACCGACAAGGACATCGCGGACAACGTCTACAAAATGGCGCAGAACTACTCTAAAGAGGTCGTCAACGCCCTCCTCGTCCATGTGCCTCCGCATGGCAAGCAAATCATGCTGAAGGTTCGCTTTGCCGAGGTCGACCGGGGCAAAATGAACACGTTCGGCATCAATATCATTAGTACCGGCGCCGCGAATACTCCGGGCACGATCAGCACCCAACAATTCACGGCTCCCTCCACCGGCGGCGCGATCGCGGGCAGTATCGGAGGAAACGCTCAGGGAACCACCTCAAGCTTCAACGTCAGCAGTCTGCTCAATATCTTCCTCTTCCGTCCGGACCTCAACCTCGGCGTCACGATTCAAGATCTCGAAACAAAGAATGTCCTCCAGATCCTGGCGGAACCCGACCTTATGTCCATTAGTGGAGAGCCCGCGCACTTCCTCGCCGGCGGTGAATTCCCATATCCTGTAGTTCAGGGAACTTCCGCCGGAGGAGCAGGCGCCGTTACCATCCAGTTCCGCCCCTACGGCATAAAACTCGACTTTACTGGTACCATCCAGCCGGATAATTCGATTCTGCTGAAGGTAGCGCCCGAAGTCAGTTCTCTCGATTACGGCAATGCAGTGGTTATCTCGGGCTTCTCGGTCCCTGCTATCTCTACCCGCCGCGCTGAGACCTCTGTTGAGCTGAAAGACGGCCAAAGCTTCGGTATCGCCGGGCTCCTTGACTCCAATACGACGATGCAATTGAGCAAAATTCCGGGGATCGCAGACATCCCGATTCTGGGCCAGCTATTTCATTCGCACTCGAAGAACCTTTCATCGTCCGAGCTCCTCGTTGTCGTAACTCCTACGATCGTGGACCCGCTCGGTATCCCAACCGCAGTTCCATTACTGCCTAAACCCGTGGTCCCGGCCCTTGATCCAAACCGTTTTGATCAGCACTTCCCTGGTTCTCACCAGGTTCCCGGAACGGCCACACCGATCGTACAGAGGTAGGAAATTACCGTGGCTAACATGTTCGGAACACCGAACTCGGAAAATGCCCAGGACCTTTCGGTGCTGGCAATTCACTTGGACGAACCATCTGTCCAACTGCTTCAGCGCGTCATTACGTCGGTGCCGGGATTCTCTTTTGGTGCATCCCTTCACCAGTACTTCGGCGAGAAAGATGCTTTGCTCGTCCGCACGATGCGCGAGACCCATCCGGAGCTCTGCATCATCGACCTTGATCACGATCGCCAGATGGCGCTCGAAACTGTCGAATACCTCCGCCGCAGCTCACTCACGTCCATCTCCATCTTCGCGGTCTCCAACCGTATGGACTCGGGATCCATCATTGAGGCCATGCGTTCCGGCTGCACCGAATATCTCGAAAAGCCTCTGCTTGCGGATCGGGTCCAGGAAGCACTCGTTCAGCTGTCGCGTAAAAAACGCGATTCACTCGTCTCCTCTGTTCAGGGCAAGCTCATCACGCTCATGGGAGTGAAAGGCGGGGTTGGCACAACGACCCTGGCCGTACATCTCGCTTACTCGCTCGCAAAGCGCGGCAAAAAAGTTCTCCTCATTGACCACCACCCCGAACTGGGCGAAGCGACACTTCATCTTGGCCTCGAGCACCACAACTATGGCTTCTACGAGCTAGCCTGCAACCTCAGTCGCATGGACGCCGAACTGCTACAAGGCTTCGCTCTAAAACATGAAAGTGGACTCGAGGTCCTCGCCTCACCCGAAGGCATTGGGATGACGCCTAAGACAACGCCCGAGGCCGTCCAACAGACGCTGCGTTTCCTGCTCCGCATGTACGACTACGTCGTGGTCGATACCAATTGCGGCTTCGATGAACAGAATCTCGCCATTCTGGAGACGAGCGATGAGTTCAATCTGATCGCCACACCACAGCTTCCCTCGGTTCGCAGCGCATCGCGCTTCCTCGACTACCTGCTGCGGCTCAACTACCCCACTTCGAAGTCGCAAATCGTTTTAAACCGCTGGTCTAAACGCGCTCCACTCTCGGTCGAAAACATCGAAAAGGCGCTGCATCGAAAGATCTCGCTGATTATCCCGAACTGCGAGCAAGAGCTCATAGAGTCCATCGCGACCGGAATCCCGGTCCCCGTCAAATCGCGTTCTGATTTCATGCAGGGCATTAATAAATGGACATTGCGTCTCAACGGATCGCTCGAGATCGTGCAGGACGACAGCGCAGAGAAACGGATTCATGAGGCACGTTCTCGCTTCAATGTTCTCGGGATATCCGGATAAAACTATGCGCGGACAGAAGGTTGCATGGAGGTCGACATGGGCTCGATGAATGAAGTGGTGCCATCCTTTGGCCGTCTCCCGCTCGCGCGCAGCGGAGACTCGCACCGTCAAGGTGTCTCCAGTCGCATCTATCAGGAGATCAAGTCGGCGCTCCACCGCGACATGCTCGCGAAGATTGATCTCGAGAAGCTGCGGAATCTCCAGGACCTCCGCGCGCGTCAGCAGATCCTTGCCGTCATTCAGGACCTGATGACGCAGCTTGATACTCCACTCAGCATGGTGGAGAAAGATCGCCTTTGCCGTGAGGTGCTCGACGAGGTTTTCGGCCTCGGTCCACTTGAGCCGCTGCTACAGGATCCCACCATCAATGACATCCTCGTCAACACGCACAACGCGGTCTACGTGGAGCGGGCCGGCGTTCTAGAAAAAACCGGTGTCACCTTCAAGGACCAGGTGCACTTGATGCACATCATCGACAAGATCGTCTCCGCTGTCGGTCGTCGCGTCGATGAATCCTCGCCCATGGTCGATGCCCGCCTCGCGGACGGCTCCCGTGTCAACGTCATCATCCCTCCGCTCGCAGTCGATGGCCCCATTGTCTCGATTCGCCGCTTTGGAACCACGCCTCTCGAAGCCGCAGATCTTCTGCGTAACGTCACCATTACGCCAGAGATATTGCAACTTCTTCAGGGAGCTATCAAGGCCCGCCTTAACATCGTCGTCTCGGGTGGCACGGGTGCCGGCAAAACAACTCTGCTTAATGTACTTTCCAGCTTCATTCCGGACTCTGAGCGTATCGTCACGATCGAAGACTCGGCAGAACTTCAACTCAAACAACATCATGTTGTACGACTCGAGTGCCGTCCCGCGAACGTCGAAGGTCGTGGCGGAGTCAAGCAACGTGAACTCGTCGTCAACTCGCTTCGCATGCGACCCGACCGCATCATCGTCGGCGAGGTTCGTTCAGAAGAAGCACTGGACATGCTTCAGGCCATGAACACCGGCCACGACGGCTCTCTCACCACGATCCACGCCAACAGCCCGCGTGATGCCATCGCCCGCATGGAGACCATGTCCATGATGGCGAATCTCAACCTCCCGGAAAAGGCAATCCGCCAGCAGATCGCGTCCGCAGTCGCCATCATCATTCAGATCTCACGCATGAGTGACGGCACGCGTCGCATCACACACTTCACCGAAATCACTGGAATGTCTGAGGATGTCGTCAGCTTGCAGGACATCTTCCGTTTCGAGAAACGTGGGCTCGGTCCCAACAACAAGGTCCTCGGACGTTTCCACGCTACCGGCATCGTTCCCAAGTTTCTGGAAAAACTTCAAGCCTCAGGCATCGCCGTTCCCATGGACATCTATAACCATTCAGTCGACATATAACCTTCAACGAAATGGCCCTCCTTCTTCTATTTGTTTTCGTTCTCGTCGCAGTCTTCGCAGTGGTCGCGATGCTTACCCGGCCTACGCGTTCGGAAAAGCTTGCGCATTCCCGTCTGCGGAACGTTGCTGGCAGGCCGTACGGCACCGCCACGCAGCCGGTTGACATCCTGCGCCACGACGCCTATAGCACTATCCCCTGGCTCAATCGCTTCTTCGGAAACCTCACGCCTGCAGCCAGGCTCCGCCGTTTCATCGTTGAGGCCGGCCTCGATTGGACGGTGGGTGCCCTCGTCCTAGGCTCGATAGTCGCCTTCGTCGTTGCCTATTGGATCAGCGAACTCTTCGGCGTCAATCGAGCGATCGCTTCACTCATTGCGATCGTCGCCTTCCTCGCGCCCTATGCGTTCGTCTACCTGAAGAGAAAGCATCAGCTCCAGCGGTTCTCCACTCTTCTTCCCGATTCAATGGATCTAGTTTCCCGTGCTCTCCGCGCCGGCCATTCACTTACGGCAGCACTGGACCTTGTCGGCCAGGAGATCGCCGACCCGGTGGGCAGGGAGTTCCGGCGAGTTTCAGAAGAGCAGAACCTGGGCCTTCCGCTGAGAGATGCCCTGCTTAATCTCGCCGAACGCGTCCCCGTCTCTGATGTTCGTTTCCTCGTCGCCGCCATGCTCATTCAGCGCGAGACCGGCGGAAATCTTGTTGAGGTACTCGACAAGACTACGACGGTGCTTCGTGAACGAATCCGCCTCCAGGGCGAGATCCGAATTTACACCGCGCAGGGCCGCCTGACCGGCTGGATCCTTTGCCTGCTTCCGATCTTCTTGTTTTTCGCACTCACCGCGATCAATCCCAGCTACACAGCTCCCCTCATAAACGAACCGCAAGGCCAGCATCTGTTGATTGCCGGTTCTGGATTTATGCTCCTCGGCATTTTGGTGATCCGGAAGATCATCCAGATCAAGGTGTAACTATGCTCTACATCGTCATCGCCGCCGGCCTTACCATCTTCTTCGCAACGACGTTGCTCATTGTCATCTTCGAACGTCGTTCCTCGACTGAAGCACGCCTGCTTGATGCAGTCCAGGGCATCAAACCCGTTATCGCCACGTCTAACTTTCGACCCGCCGCCATCCTGACTGAGATTAGCTCCGCAACGGAACGCATCCGCCGTAGCGTCGGCATCACCGATACCTCAAGCGCCGCTCGTCAGCTGGCACTCGCCGGCTTTCGTCAGCCCTACCAGGTCGAAATCTTCTACGCAGTGCGCCTTCTGCTCCCAGCCATTACAGCGGTCCTCATCAGTGTTTTCATCCATGAGAATGTGATCTTCTGGTTCATTGTTGGCACTATCTTTGCGTTCTATGTTCCCGACCTCTACGTCTCGCGGCTTATTCGACAGCGCCGCGAACGAGTCCGTCTCGGTCTTCCTGATGCCCTCGACCTTCTTGCCATCTGCATGGAGGCGGGACTCGGGTTGGATCAGGCCTTGATGCGCGTGGGTAATGAGCTCAATGACACTCATCCCGACCTCAGCGACGAATTCAACATCATCAGTCTTGAACAACGCGCCGGAACTCCCCGTATCGAGGCATGGCGTCACATGGCTGAGCGCACGAAACTCGAGATTATCTCCGCGTTCGTCAGCATGCTCGTTCAGACCGACAGGTTTGGTACTCCGATTTCAAAGGCACTTGCGGTATTTTCTGACTCGCTGCGCACCCAGCGCCGTCAGAAGGCAGAGGAGCTAGCCGCAAAGACGACCATAAAGATGGTGTTCCCCCTTGTATTCTTTATCTTCCCCAGTATGTTTATTGTCTTACTCGCTCCAGCATTCATCAGCATCATGCATAACATGCAGTCACTCTTTTAACTCGTCGCCCTCAACAGCCTTATCTACCTTGAAACAGGAGAAAGCATGGATACACCCACAATTATTCGCGTTGTAGCAGGGGTTTTGTTCGTCGTGGTCCTTTTGGTTCTCATTCAGCGCCGCAAGCGGAAGGTTTAGCCGCCACGCACCATGGGTCCCCGAATACGAGAGTTCCTGCGCATCTCTAATCCGGTCCGCCAGTCCATGCTCGGAGACCGGATTGGAGTTGCGGATACAACGCTCACACGTTTCGTGGGCCTCATGGGCCGCGGCTCCCTTGCACCCGGCCACGGCCTCCTCATTCGCCCATCCAACGGAGTTCACACTCTCTGGATGCGGTTTGCCATCGACGTTTTGCTTCTTGACAGAGAGTACCGGGTGCTCTCCGTCTACGGGAATCTGCGGCCCTTTCGCGTGACCGCCATCAATTGGAAGGCCGCCAGCGCGCTCGAGCTTCCGTCAGGAACTATTGCCGTTAGCCGCACACAGGCAGGCGACCTTCTTGAGGTCTCGCAGCCAGTTCCCTAGCTCTTACTCTGATTCCTTTCAAAGACACAGCTCGTGCCATCGTCATAAACGACGTGCCACCCACTTATGTGCCGAATGAAGTAAGTAAATGGATCATCTTTCGACGGAAAGACGATATATTTCGCGTGATAACGATCCACGATTGCCAGCGAATTCTTGAGCCCAATCGCATCCAGGTAATCGGCCAGAACACCCTTATATTCGAAGATATCCGTGCGACTGTCGACAAAGGTCGGAATCGAGGGCTGGTTCCAGATCATCCAGCCGCCATACATGTAGTGATTGAATACCCGCTCGCCCGGCACGACATGTGCCTGTAGATAATGCATGCCGCCAATCGGCATCTTTTTCGCAAGATCATCATTCAGTATCTTCAGGCTCGGCCATCGCCAGGCAATTGCGGCCAGGAGTGCTGCTGAAAACAGTGCATTCACCCACGACTTATCTGCTTTTCTGTAATACGCCGGCATAAAATCCATCTGCCTTGCCAGGATAGGTGCTATCAGGATCGCCGCCGGGAACAGAAACCTCACGTAAGTCAGCGACATATATAAGCCGAAGGCGACCATTCCTACCTCGGCGAGTTTCCATTGCCGCCGTCCCGCCAGAGCCAGTAGAAGAATTGCCAGCAGCAGACCAAAGACGACCTTGCCTCGTGGCTCATGGAAGTTCACTGACGCCCACTCCACGACATGGGCTACGTTGAGCTTTTGCCGATAGGCAAGGTCGAACGGGTAAAACACTCCCTTATACCCATATGGATTCACGAACAGAACCGGCACAATTGCCGCAGTTGTAATCAGCAGCCGCCGGCGTATCCCGGGTGCCCATTTTTCCGCGACCACCTTACCCCAGGTGCCCGAGACAAAGCCACTCCCGACGACAATTCCAAACACGATCAGCCCGATCAGCCACGATCCATGCAGATTTATCCAAAGTAGAAAGATCGGCGGCACCATCCAGAGCGGCGCATCGCCATCTTTCATTAGCTTCCACAGCACAAACATCAGGGCGAGCATGCAGGCCCATCCAAAAAGGATGGTTCTCGGGCCAAAGTTCACAACTGCAAGCACAACAGCCCACACGGTGGCTACGGCCGAAGCCTTGATCGATTCACTCGCGCGATACGCCAGGGTGAGTATCCCGACCATCATCAACTCGACGATTAGCACGTAGCCGAAGAACAACGCGGCAACGCCATGCACCTTCCAGATCCCATAAAACACCAGCTCAGAAAGCCACTCTGAGTTCACCCAGGGCGTGCCTGCTACCGTCCACGAAAACTGGTCCACGCGAATCCAATGGTGTTGCTGCACCAGGATTTGCGCATCCCTCAGATGCCACCAGATATCCGGGTCTGCAATCGACTGTCCGCAGAAGAAAAAGGTGATCAGTGCAATCGTCGCCGCAATCGTGACATGAAACGGGCACCACAGTCGACCCACCGGTGCTACCTTCTCAGGGGTTACAGCTACGCTCGCAACGGAGCTCATTCATTCCTCGCCGCGCAGAGAACACAAATTTCAGCGCGCTTCAACCAGCTTCGCCTGTCCGCTGCGTACCGGAATTCTAAGCCGCCGTTTACCCTCGAACAACAACATTTTGCCTTCCGTTATTCACGAGTTACTCGCAAACCTATAACCAATCAACAACTCCCGGCATGGGTCTCGCCACGATTCACCTGGCTGTTGACCGCACCATCCTTTTACAAGGCTTTTTCGTTGACTTTCCCTCTTGCGGGACTAGACTTAGCCCATCTGTAAAGCTCCCTTATCTGCGAGGCCTGCGCAATGCCTTGGATTGCCCATTGCCGCCGCGGAAGTGAGTTCGGCCACCACTCGTTTGTATTCGCGTTGGTTACGCCCCCTCTTCTGCCGCTGGCGCTCAACACCTCGAGCCTCTGGCACTCTCTCGTCCTGACTTTTTCGTCCAAGCTCTCGCGAGCGCTCGATCCATCCGAGACGTCAGTTGGTACCGGCGCACACACCGCAGTGCCACGTCGCAGGTTACTCCCATCGCTCCATTGCCTTGAATCGGCCAGTATCCTCACATCCGGACCCTCTCTGTGCCTCTAAACAGTCCACGTCCGATTCTCTCCACTCCAAAGCTCGCGGACTCTACGGGTTTCCCTGCGCGTTCCTTCCCCGGTTCGACAGGCGCGCACGCCATCATCATCGCCCTTGTTCTTCTATTAGGTCTGGCTCCCGTCACTATGGAAGGTCCCCACAACCCTCGTCGGTCCTTTCAGCCGGTCGACCTCCAGCCGCAGCCAGATGATGCACCGGTACTTCCTGAGATGGAGTCTGCTTCTGCGTCCGCCTCATCGCCTGCTTCCGCGGCCTCCTCACGCTCAGCGCCAGGTCACAACGCTGCTTCAAGCGCCTCCTCAATGCCGCTTATCCATCAGCGGCGGCAGCACATCATCTCCAATACTCCAGACGCAACCAACCCCGTCCAGACCATCCTTCAACCGGATATTCCGCATCCTCCGCTCCTGGCGAAAACGCTTCCTGTTCCCAGCATGGTTCGACTGGCGCCCATGCATCAGGCTGCACCCGTGCTGACCGCGCCCACTTTGAACGCTGTCGTGAGGCCCGCCGCTCCGCCGACTCCGGCACCCGCACCTCAACCCGTGCTGCCAAAAATTCAACCGGCGAATATCGACACTGTTCCGCTCACCTCTGCCACCGAACTCGCCGTCTCACCTAAGATCTCTGCCTACGCCACTACCGGCCGGACCTATCAGCCTCCAAAGCCGACGCCGCCTCCACCTGCTGCTACCAAGCCGTCCGCTCCCAAGTTGGCCGCCAACGCTGCGCCCAACCCACCTTCGAACGCGACTCCCGCAGGCGGCACTGATTCCCGCAATCTCCTCGTCGTCAATGCCCTCGAAGTTCAGTCCACGCTCGCGGAGCGTGACATCCCCGCGGCTGAAATTCATGGCCGCTTTGAGGTAGCCTCCAGTCCCAGTCTTCCAGAAGCCCCCACCACCGGCGGCTCCTCCAGTTCAGCCGGCGTCAACGGCTCTGGTGTCGCAAACTCCGGCAATGGAGCGGGCAAAGGTCTGGCAGCCAAAGCCGCGGGCGCAGGCACAGGCGGGACCCACGGCAACGGCGCAGGCACGGGCACCGCCAACATCGCCGGTTCCGGTGCCGGACACGGCGCTGGCCTGGGCAACGGCGCAGGCAGCGGGACGGGTCACGCTGGCAACGCGGGTATGGGGAACGGCACTGGCAATGGACCCGCCGGTGGCAACGGTTCCGCTCCATTCTCCGGTATGACCATCGTCGGAGGCACCTCTGGCAATGGCGGCCTCCGGTCATCACCCGCTGCCGGAAACGTGAACCCCAACGATCCGCGCGGCTCCTACGGGCTGACTATCCTCTCCAACGGCGGCAGCGGCGGTGCCGTCCGCGACTACGGCGTCTTCAGCGGTGGCCCCGTCTTCACCGTCTACCTGGATCTGTCGAAACTCGGCGTCCATGGCGCGCGCTGGAGTTTCCAGTACAGCGCCTCGCGCGATGCTCGCATCGCCCATCCCGGCGTCCCACTCACGCCGCCGCTACCCGAGGATGAGCGGCTTCCGCAACTCCCACCCGCACTGGTCACTGCCAACGTCGGCCGGCTCGTCGTCATCCAGGCCAACCTCAAAGCCGACGGCAAGCTCGAGGACTTCCACGTCCTCGAATCGCCCGATCAGCGCCTCAACGAAAGCATCATCGCCAGCCTTACGCACTGGTACTTCGACCCCGCGGCCATGGGCACGGACAAGATCCCCGTCAAGGTCCTCTTCGGCATCCCCATTGCATCCGCCATGGCTGACAACGGAGTCAGCCAGCAGGCTGACCAGCGCACTCCGCCCGAGACCGTTCCACGCAGCCCGGCGCAGTAACTACACCACCGTTGACTTCAGCAGGTCCTCAATCCTCACCGGCAGTTCGCGCACCCTGATACCTGTTGCGTGATAGACGGCGTTCGTAATCGCCGGAGCCACACCGGCCAGGCCAATCTCACCGATTCCTCGAGCCCCATACTCGCCCATCATCGGATCCGGAATTCCGAGGAAGTGCACATCAATGGCCGGCACGTCCGCGTTCGTCGGGACCAAATAGTCCGCAAAGTTATCGTTGATCGGATGCCCGTTCCGCGGGTCGTAAATCGCCTCCTCCAGCAGAGCCATTCCGATTCCCATCACAACGCCGCCCTGTATCTGGTTGGTGCCCGTCTTCATATTGATGATGCGTCCCGCGTCCATCACCGTCACTACCCGGCTCACACGCAGCCTCGCAATCTGCGGCTGCCATTCCACTTCAACAAATTGCACGCCAAATGAGTGCGTCGAATAGTCCCGCGCCTTCGTGTCCGATCCGAGCCCGCCGGACCGCCCATCGGCGCTCGCATAGCTTACCTTTGCCGTGCGCAGCACCTCTGCGAACGGAACTGCAATGTCCCGGTTGGCCTTCAGATGCACGCTTCCGCCGTTCATCATTAAGTCCGCCGGCTTCTTGCCCGCGAACGCGCCACCCGGCCGCGTTGCCATTCCCATCAGAGTCTGCGCTGCGCCGTTCGCCGCATCGGCAACCGCAGGCATCACTGTCGCCGTCAGCGTCGACCCACCCGAAGTCGCGCCCGGCACGAAGTTCGTATCGCCCAGCAGCACATCAATCTTGCCTATCGGCAGACCCGTCTTGTCACTCACAATCTGCGCAAGAATCGTATAGGTACCCATGCCTGGATCCTGCGCCGCGCAACTCACAGTGGCCCTGCCATCGTCCTTCAAGGTCACCGTCGCCTGGCATCCGCCTCTCCACGCTCCCCACGACGCTGCGGCCATTCCCCACCCCAGCACCGTATCGCCGCGCCGCATCGAGCCAACTTCAGGATTACGCTTCGACCACCCGAACTTCTCCGCTCCGACCTGCAGACACTCCTTCAGATGCCGCGACGAGAACGGCTTCCCATTACTCTCATCAGTCAACGTGTCATTCTTCAGCCGCAACTGCACCGGGTCCATCTTCAGCTTGATCGCCAGCTCATCCATCGCAGACTCAACCGCGAACAGCCCAGGCACCGCGCCCGGCCCGCGCATCGGGCACGGGGTGCCGATGTTTCTTTTCACCAGCGCCGACGTCACCTGCAGATTGGGCGTGCTGTACAGGAACGGCGTCGCCTCTCCGCAATTCTCATGAAAATTGCTGATGGGCGACGTATTGTTCCGGTAATGCTGCTCCAGCGACACCAGCTTTCCATCCGGTGTGGCTCCGATTCTCATCTGCTGCTGTGTTCGTGGCCGCTGCCCAACGCAGGTAAACATCATCTGCCGAGTCACCATCAGCTTCACTGGCCGATTCAACTTACGCGAAGCAGCCGCTGCCATCGTCGAGTGCGGCCATGGACTCAGCTTTCCTCCAAATCCGGAACCGATAAACCGCGAGATCACTCGCACGTTTTCCTTCGGAACGCCCAGCACCTGCGCCATTGTGTTCAGGTGTCCCACAACGCCCTGGGTCGACTCATACAGCGTGAAGTTCTTTCCATCCCACACCGCCGTTGTCGCGTGCATCTCCATCGGATTGTGGATCTCCGACGGCGTCGCGTAGGTTTCGTCCAACTTCACCGGCGCACTCGCAAACGCCGCATTCACATCGCCGCGCCGGCTCATTGTCATCGCCGTCACATCGGCGTCATCCAGCTTCAGCGAAACATTCGGCTTTTCCGCGTCGTACGTTACACGCACGGCTGCGGCAGCCGCCTGGGCCTGCTGCAGCGTCTTCGCCACCGCCAGCGCCACATACTGCCCCCAGTAATGGACCAGATCATCCTCAAACGGCTGCCGCTCTTCATTAATTCCGCCGCGTGCAGTATGAAATAGCGGGCCGATATTCTCGTGATGCAGAATGGCGACCACACCCGGCATCTTCTCCGCAGCCGAGATATCCATGGTGCGAATCTTCCCATTCGCAATCGTCGTTCCCACCGGCACCGCGTAAACCAGTCCGGGGAAACTGTAGTCCGCCGCATACTGTGCCCGTCCCGTCGTCTTTACCGGCCCATCCACGCGCGGCAGCGCCGCTCCGATCACCGGGGAAAACTCCGTCCTTACCTCAGCCTGCTTCGCGTCATTCTCCTGCATCGCCATTCTCCTTCGCGGTCGCCCTTGACAGTCAAGCCGCGCTCACCGTCGTCAGTGCATGCACAATGCACCGCCTCGCCAACTCAACCTTGAAGCCGTTTTCAGACCGTGGCTTCGCATTCTTCAACGCCGCCTCAGCCGCACGCACGAACTGCTCGCGCGTGGCCGGCTTACCCATCAGCTCCGCCTCGGCCTCTCGCGACCTCCACGGGATGGTGCCCACACCGCCCAGCGCCACACGCGCATGCGTTACCTTTCCGCCGCTCACGTTAAGCACGATCGCCGCAGAAGCCAGCGCAAACTCATACGCCGCCCGATCCCTCAACTTCAAATACCCCGACTTCGCACCCGCCACCGGAGCAGGCAGCCGTACGCTCGTGATCAAATCCCCGGGCTCCAGCACCGTCTCGATATGCGGCGTCGTGCCCGGCATCTTGTAGAACTCCGCAATCGGCACATCGCGAACCCCACCCTTCCCGCGAATCTCCACCACCGCTTCCAGCGCCATCAACGCCACGTTCTGGTCCGACGGATTCGTCGCAATGCAATGTTCACTCGTGCCCAGGATCGCGAGCATGCGATTGTGCCCTTCCATCGCATCGCATCCACTGCCGGGCTCGCGCTTGTTGCACTTATGCGCGGGATCCCGAAAGTACGGACATCTCGTCCGCTGCAACAGATTCCCCGCAGTCGACGCCATGTTCCGAATCTGCGGCGACGCTCCTGACAAAATCGCCTCGCTCAGCACCGCGTAGTCGCGCTTCACCGTCGCGTCGTTCGCCACATCACTGTTCCGAGCCAGCGCTCCAATCCGCAAACCGCCGTTCAGGGGCTCAATCTTCGAGAGCGCCAACGCGTTGATGTCCACCACCTGCTTGGGCCGCTCGACATCCAGCTTCAGCAGGTCGACCAGGTTCGTCCCTCCCGCCACGTAACGCACCGATGCACCCATCTGCGCTGTTGCGCTCCGCGCCGCGGCCTCCGCAGCCTGAGCCTCACTCTTCGCACTTACAAACGAAAACTGTTCCATGCTGCGCTCCTTTAGCTCAGCCGCCGCACTGCCTGCACCGCCGCCACAATATTCGGGTATGCTCCGCAGCGGCAGATATTCCCATACATCGCGTTTCTCACGTCGTCGTCCGTTGGCCCCACGGTCTCCTTCAGCACTGCCACCGCCGACATGATCTGTCCCGATGTGCAGTACCCGCACTGATAGGCGTCATGCTCCACAAACGATGCCTGCATCGGATGCATCTTCTCCGGCGACCCCAATCCTTCGATCGTTGTAATCTCATCGTTCGCGTGCATCACCGCAAGGCTCATGCAACTCAGCACGCGGCGCCCGTTCACATGAACCGTGCACGCCCCGCACTGCCCGTGATCGCAACCTTTTTTCGTTCCTGGCAGATTCAGGTTCTCGCGCAGACAATCAAGCAGCGCCACCCTGGGCTCGACGTTCAGCCGGTGCTCCGTGCCATTCACGCGAAGGACGAGCGGAACGCTCCCCGGCTCCGGCGCCTCGTCGCCTGCCTGCTTCCCCTCCGGAACCGCGGCCACGAGCGGCTGCGCCGTCGCCACCACGCCCGCGGCGCCCAAACCCGTCAGGAACGACCGTCGGCTGAGCCGCGTCTCCTTATCCTGACCCTCGGCAGCCGGATTCTTCTCCGCGCCCTCTTCCGTAACCTTCGCCATCATCTCCCCCTCATCTGAAGCAGAGAATCTGCATCCATTCTCTGTCCGCTTCCCACCAATTGGCAAAAGCCCCGACAATGCATCTATAAGCCCTGATACGTTCTGCCCCGGAGGAAAGCCGCACGGATGTCGACGCTCGCCGCGCACACCCTGATCATCTGCACTGTTGCCGCCAGCATCCTGTTGATGCTCCTTCGTTTGCGCAACATCCCTGAAGTGTACTGGGTTGGCGCCGGAGCTCTGCTCCTCGTCGTCACGCGTCTCATCCCGCTCTCGCTCGCCGGCCGCGCAATAGCCAAGGGCACGGACGTCTACCTTTTCCTCGCCGGTATGATGCTCCTCTCCGAAATTACCCGCGAGCAAGGTGTCTTCGACTGGATCGCCTCCGTCGCCGTCCATCACGCGCGCGGCTCCAGCACTCGCCTCTTTCTTCTCCTCTATCTCTCCGGCATAGCCGTCACTGTCTGCCTTTCGAACGACGCCACTGCAATCGTCCTCACCCCCGCCGTCCTCGCCTCCGTTCGCCGCGCCCGCGTTAACCCGTTGCCTTTCCTCTTCGCCTGCGCCATGATCGCGAACGCCGCCTCCTTCGTCCTCCCCATCTCCAACCCCGCCAACCTCGTTGTCTTCCACAACGGCATGCCCCCGCTCAGCCGCTGGCTCGCCGCCTTCCTTTTGTCCTCCCTGCTTTCCATCGTCGTCACCTATATCGTCCTTCGCCTATACTTCCGCCGCGACCTCACTTCCAGCGTCGATGCCTCCTCCGACCCCGTAACCCTCACCACCGACGGCAAACTCGTCCTCCTGGGCCTCGCCTGCGTGGTCGCCATTCTTCTCACCGCCTCCGCACTCGGCGAAGATCTCGGCCTCCCGACCTTCATCGCCGCCATCGCTATCACGGCCCTCCTCCTCATCCGCACTCGCTCCAGCCCCGTACCCCTCCTCAAACAAATCAGTTGGACCACCATTGCTCTCGTCGCCGCGCTCTTCCTCCTCGTGGAAGCCGTCGAAAGCATCGGCGCCCTCAACTTCACGCGGCACGCTCTCCTCGCGGCACAACACTTTACTGCCCCTATCGCCGCAAGCGGGGTGCCCGGCGGGCGTTCTTTGCCCGTTGCGGTGACACTCGCCGTCGGCTTCATCGTCGCCGTCGCCAACAACCTCATCAACAACCTTCCTCTCGGCCTCATCGCCGCCAACACCCTTACCCTCACGCACACACAAGGCCTGCTCCGCGACGTCACCCTCATCGCTGTCGATCTTGGCCCGAATCTCTCCATCACCGGTTCCCTGGCCACCATCCTTTGGCTGGTCGCCCTCCGTCGCGAGGGCCTCAACGTCACCTTCCTCGACTTCCTCAAAGCCGGCCTCCTCGCCATGCCATTTGCCCTCCTCGCCGCCATCGCTGGCAGCCTTTCGATTAACATGTTCATGGCAGCGCATTAAGCTCCATCAGCACCCGTAACTTCTCTGCCAACCTGCTTTTGCACACGCAAAATTTTGCATCGCGGTTCACGTCCCGGAATCTATAGTTCCTGAATCCGTCACGCTCTGCGTGTCCAGAGAGGTACTGGATGAGTCGTACAAGACCTGATGGGCTGCAAGTCACCCGTCGAGCACGCATCCTATTCACTACATCTGCTGCCTTCGCCGCCTCGCTCCTCGCCGGCTGCAACCACTCACAGCCCGCAGCCGCTGCCATGGGCCCCATGCCCGTCGATGTCGTTACGGTCCAGCAGTCCGATGTCCCGGTCTCCAACGAGTGGGTCGGCACCCTGGACGGCTTCGTCAACGCCAACATCCAGCCCCAGGTCTCCGGGTATCTCATCAAGCAGAACTACCGCGAGGGTTCTGTCGTTCAAAAGGGTCAGGTGCTCTTCGAGATCGACCCGCGCCCCTTCCAGGCCGTACTGGAACAGGCTCAGGGCCAATTAGGCCAGGCCCAGGGCTCCGTCGGACAAGCTCAAGCACAACTTGAACTCACGCAGATTAACGTTAATCGTGATACACCACTCGCGGCACAGCACGCCATTGCACAAAGCCAGCTCGACAATGAGAAGCAACAAGCTGCGCAGGCGGGGGCCGGCGTCGCCGCTGCAAAGGCACAGGTCGCCACCGCGCAGGCCGCCATCGCTACTGCCAAAATCAACCTCGGTTTCACACAAGTCCGCTCGCTCATTACCGGAGTCGCGGGTCAGGCCACCACACAGGTCGGCAACCTCGTCGGTCCGCAATCCGTTCTCACCGCTGTCTCGCAACTCGATCCCATCAAGGTCTACTTCTCTATCAGTGACAGCGAGTATCTCAGCCTGATCAAGAGCGCGGGCCGCAGTGACAGCGACCTCCTCCACGCCTCTTATAAACTCCCGCTGACTCTTACGCTCACCAACGGCGCCACCTTCGCGCACACCGGCCGCATCATCTTCGTCGACCGCCAGATGAACCAGCAGACGGGAGCCATACGAATCGCAGCATCCTTCCCTAATCCTGGCAACATGCTTCGTCCCGGCCAGTTCGGCCGCGTGCGCGCCCAGACCACCGTCCTCAACAACGCAATGCTCGTTCCGCAATCGGCCGTGCAGGAGCTCCAGGGAATCGAACAGGTCTACACCGTCGGGCCCGGCGACAAGGTGCACATTGTCAACGTGACTCTTGGCCCGCAGCATGGTCAGGACTGGGTTGTTACCTCCGGTCTCAAGTCCGGCGATCGCATCATCCTCAGTAACCTTCAAAAGCTGAAGGAGGGCGTGCCCGTCAGTCCGCATCCGGCATCAACTCCCACATCCGCATCCGCCTCGGGCGTGGCCGGGAGGTAAGCGATGTCCAGCTTCTTCATCCGGCGGCCCATCGTCGCCATCGTCATCGCCATACTCACCGTGGTCATCGGCATCGTGTCGATGCTGAACCTTCCCATCTCGCAATATCCGGACATCGTTCCACCCGAGATCCAGGTCCAGGCCATCTACCCCGGTGCGGACGCCAAGACACTGGAGCAGTCCGTCTCCACGCCGCTCGAAGAGCAGATGAACGGCGTCGACAACATGCTCTACATGCAGTCGGTCAACGCCAACAACGGCCAGGCCACGCTCTACGTAGACTTCGACGTCAAGACCAACCCGGACACCGACCAGGTTCTTTCGCAGCTTCGCGTCTCGCAGACCCAGTCGCAGCTCCCCCCGATCGTCAACACCGCCGGCGTTACCGTGCTCAAGTCGCTGCACTCGCCGCTGCTCTTCATCAGCCTCAACTCGCGCGACGGCAAATTCGGCCCGGACTTCCTCACCAACTACGCCATCATCAACCTGCAGGATGAGATTACCCGCGTCAAAGGCGTCAGCCGCGTCCAGATCTTCGGCGGCCAGTACGCCATCCGCGTCTGGGTCAACCCAGACAAGATGGCGCAGCTTGGTGTAACCGCCACAGACGTCATCAGCGCGCTTTCCACGCAGAATAACGTCTACCCCGCCGGTCAGATCGGCGGCCAGCCCGTCCCGAACGGCCAACAGTTCACCTACACGGTTCGCACGCAGGGCCGTCTTGTCACTCCCGAACAGTTCGGCGATATCATCCTGCGTTCCAATCCGGACGGCTCCGTCCTCTACCTTCGCGACGTAGCACGCGTCGAGCTGGGCACCCAGGTCTACAACCTCACCGCGCGCTACAACCAGAAACCGTCGGGCATCATGGCTGTCTACCAGCTTCCCGGCTCGAATGCGGTCGAGGTCGCGAAGGCCGTGCGCAAGCGCATGGACGAACTCGCCAAACGGTTCCCGGCCGGCATACAGTACAACATTCCGCTCGACACCACGAAGGCCGTCACTGCGGGCATCCACGAGATCGTCGTCACACTGTTCATCGCGCTCGCTCTGGTCATCTTCGTCGTCTACATCTTCCTGCAGGGATGGCGCGCCACCATCATTCCCTTGATGGCCGTGCCCGTATCGCTCATCGGCACCTTCATCATCTTCCCTGCGCTCGGCTTCACCATCAACACGCTCTCACTCTTCGGTCTCGTGCTCGCCATCGGCCTCGTCGTCGACGACGCCATCATCGTCGTCGAAGCCGTCGAGCATCTCATCGACACCGGCCTCACGCCGCGCGACGCTACCATCACCGCCATGAAGCAGGTCGGCGGCCCGGTAGTTGCAGTGGCCATTATTCTCGCCGCCGTCTTCATCCCGACGGCCGCTATCCCCGGAATCACCGGCCGCCTCTACCAGCAGTTCGCGATCACCATCGCCATCTCCGTTCTCATCTCGGCATTCAACGCGCTTACGCTCAGCCCGGCGCTCGCAGCCCTGCTGCTCAAGCCGCGCGAGGAGCAAAGACGCGGCCCTCTCGGCCGGTTCTTTAACTGGTTCAACAACTTCTTTAACCGCACCACAGACAGCTACGTCCGCACGTCGAACGTCCTCATCCACAAATCTGTTCTTGCGATGATCGGCCTCGGCGTCATCGCTTTGCTCGACGTCTTCATGGGCTCCAAGCTACCCACAGGCTTCCTCCCGCAGGAAGACCAGGGCTATATGTACGTCGCCCTGCAACTGCCCGACGCCTCGAGTCTTCAGCGCACCGACGGCGCCGCGCAGAAGATCACCGACGCGCTCCTCAAAACCCCTGGCATCGAAGGCGTTGTCGCCGTCAACGGCTTCTCGCTCCTCACCCTCACGCAGAGCACCAACACTGCCTTCTTCTTCGTCACGCTCAAGCCCTGGGACCAGCGCAAGTCTCACGACCAGCAACTCGCGGCCATTCAGCAGAGCGTGCAGCGCAAACTCATGGGCGTCTCCGAAGGCATTGCCTTCAACTTCCCGCCGCCTGCCATTCCGGGCATTGGCACCTCCGGCGGCGTGACGATGATGCTTGAAGATCGCTCCGGCAACGACGACCCGGCCTTCCTGACTAAAAATATCTACGCATTCCTCGGCGCAGCGTCCAAACGCAAGGAGATTGCCGCCGCAATCCCGTCGTACCTGCCTGCCGTTCCGCAGCTCTATGCAGACGTCGACCGCGAAAAGGCTGCACAGCAGCAGGTCGATCTCGGCAACATCTACACCACCATGCAGACATTCATGGGCGGCGCCCTCGTCAACTACTTCAACCGCTTCGGACGACAGTGGCAGACTTACGTCGAGGCGGAAGGCACATCGCGCACGAACATCAACAACATTAATCAGTTCTACGTGCGCAGCGCCAATGGCAGCCAGGTTCCGCTCTCTTCACTCGTTCATGTCAGGAAAATCACCGGCCCGGAGTTCATCCTGCGCTACAACGAGTACCCCGCGGCGCAGATGAACATCACCGGCGCGCCCGGCTACAGCTCTGGTCAGGTCCGCCACGCGCTCGAAGAGGTCTTCCAGCAGACGATGCCCGCCGGCATGGGCTTCGACTACTCCGGCATGAGCTACCAGGAGCAGCAGGCCGAACAGGGCGTCCCCACCTGGGTCGTCTTCGGTCTCTCCATCCTCATCACCTTCCTCATTCTCGCCGCGCTGTACGAGAGCTGGTCGCTCCCCTTTAGCGTTCTGCTCTCCACGCCCGTCGCCATTCTCGGCGCATATCTGGCCATCTCCATGCGCTCGCTTGAGAACGACATCTTCGCCACCATCGGCCTGATTATGCTCATCGGCCTCTCCGCGAAGAATGCCATCCTCATCGTCGAGTTCGCCGTCACCAACTACAAGCAAGGTCAGCCCATCGCCAAGGCCGCCCTCGGAGCAGCCCGGCTGCGCTTCCGTCCGATCGTCATGACAGCTTTCGCCTTCATCTTCGGCTGCATTCCGCTCTGGGTCGCCTCCGGCTCCGGCGGCGTCTCGCGCCAGATCCTCGGCACCGTCGTCATTGGTGGCATGGTCCTCGCCACCTTCTTCGGAATTCTCCTTATTCCGGTCAGCTTCGCGGTCGTTGAGTACGTTTCGCATCGCTTCCGCCGCGGCGGTAAAGGCACCACCATGGACTCCAAACACGACGCCGATCCCAAGGCGCTCGCGGCAGCCGCCGCGCTCCACGCAGCGCCCCGCGACGAGGTGCACATGCTCCCTCACAGTGACGACGGAGGTGCTGCGTAATGCCCCTCACTCGCACAAACCTCGTCGCCGCACTCGGCCTTGCCCTCGCCCTAACCGGCTGCAACGTCGGCCCCAAGTACACGCGCCCCAACGTCCCTGCTCCGCCTGCCTTCCGCGGCGCAGACAACGCCGATGTCTCCTCTGACCCCAAGACTTCCATCGGCGACCAGCAATGGTCCACCGTCTTCCACGAGCCCGAGTTGCAGGACCTCATCCACACTGCGCTGCAGAACAACTACGACCTCCGCATCGCCGCGCAGCACATCCTCGAACAGCAACAGCAGGTCCGCATCACGCGCTCGCAGCAGTTCCCGCAGGTCAACGCTGTACTCTCCGGGGCGGGGACGAACATTTCCTCCGCCGCAACCACCGTACTAACCGCCCCACCGGTCGAGTTCGGCCTTTCCGCCTCCTGGACACCTGACTTCTGGGGCCTCTACCGCCATCAGACCGAAGCCCAGCGCGATCAACTCCTCGCGCAGCAGTGGGCGCAGCGTGCCGTGCGCGTCACCCTCGTCCAGCAGGTCTCCACCACTTACTTCGAGCTCCGCGCACTCGACGCGCAACTCGCCGTCGCCAAGGACACCGTCAAGGAGCGCCAGGACTCTCTCGACCTCACCAATCAGCTCGAACGCGGAGGCGCCGTTCCACTCTCTGATGTCCGCCAGGCCGAACAACTCCTCTACGGCGCGGCTGCCGTCATCCCCGTGCTGCAGGAGCAGATACAACAGACCGAAAACGCGCTCCGTCTGCTTCTGGGCCAGACGCCCGGCACCGTCAGCCATTCTGATCCCGCCGCACTCGCGCCTCCACCGAGCGATCTCCCCACAGGCATCCCCTCACAGCTCCTCGAGCGGCGCCCGGACATCGAGCAAGCCGAAGCCCAGCTCATGGCCGCCAACGCCAACATCGGGGTAGCCCGCGCGCAGTTCTTCCCGCAGCTTTCCCTCACCGGCCAGGGAGGAGCCGCTGGTGCAAGCTTCGCCAATCTCGTCGGCGTAGTTCTTGGCAGCGGTTCCATAACGCAACCCCTCTTCACAGGCGGAAGACTCCGCGGCCAGCTTGAGCTCACCAAGGCCCAAAAAGACGAACTCGTTCTCAACTACCAGAAGACCATCCTCGGCGCTTTTCGCGACGTCTCCGACGCGCTCATAGCTGTCGAGAAGACCCGCAACACCCGCATCGAGCAGGAAAAGCTTGTTGCCTCTGCGGCGGACGCCACCCGCCTCGCGCGCGTCCGTTATCAGGGCGGCGCCACCAGCTACCTCGAAGTCCTCACCAACGACTCCAACCTCTTCACCGCGCAACTCTCGCTCGTCAACGCGCAGCAGAACGAAGCCCTCACAATCGTCCAGCTCTACTCCGCCCTCGGCGGCGGCTGGCAGTAGTCGAGCAGCCTTCATCTCTAGCGCACCTATGCGTGTCTCACAGCGACATGTTTTGCCTCAAACACAATCGTCGCGCGTCGCTGCGTTAGTGCTACCATTGCCGCACTAAAGCGCTCTGAAGTGCCGGTTTTCTGAGGTGGCGCATGGTGCTTCAACTCCTTGCCGGAGCAGGTATCGGTCTGCTTCTCGGCCTTCTCGTTGGCCTCTCTTCTTCCCACGTTGTCGCCACGGTCGTCGGCGCAGTCGCTGGCGGCCTGCTGATCCTTCTCGGCCTCAACTCATCCAAAGACGACGCATCCGCAACACCGCCGCCCACCGCCTGGCGCCTCGCAGGATTCGGCTTCGCCTGCTCTCTCGCGGTCATTGTCTCCGTCTGGGCTCGCGCCCATCATTCGCTCTCACCTCCCATCAGAAATCAGGTCAAGGAACTCACGGACGTCGGGTACTCTCCTGACGACGCGCGCGCCTGGGTCGCCTACGTCGACTCCGGCCTCGTCGTTACCGGCGGCAAGCCCGTCGAGCAGGCCAAGGATGCTGGCCCGTCTGCCGCGAGCGCCTCCAGTCTCCTCTTCGCCTCAGAAGGCAAAGTCGATACCTGCGGTCTTCTCAACCCTGACCGCTACAAGGATCAGCAGGAGCAACTCAACGCAATGCGCCTGCAAGGCGGCGCATGGGCCTCCTATGCAGCCTACGTGGCACAACTGGACACAGGCCATCGGGACACAGCCGTAACGTCCGCCCGCAAACTTCTCTGTCCCTGAAACGAGGACGCGATGCGCTACAAAGCATTCGTTCTGCTACCGATCATCGTTCTGGTCACCTGTCGCACCCTGGGCTCAGGTCAGGCCATCTCAGGCGCCGAGATGGACGCGGTTGCCAGGTCTGTTCTCAAGATCACCGCCAGCCAATGTCCCGGAAGCCGCATCGCCACCGGCTTCATCTGGCATGACCCCAACAGCGCCGTTACTGCATGGCACGTTGTCGTCGGCTGTAAAACCGTCGCCGTTTACTACGAAGGAGCCAAGCTCACACGCTCTGCTCACATCGTGAAACTCCGCCGCGCGTCCGATCTCGCTCTGCTCTCCATCGACAACCCTCCCTCCGTCCCCGCCCTCGCCGAAGAGACCGCCTCGGTCGCCGCCAACACGGATCTCGCAACTCTCGGCTACCCGCTTCAGATGGAGAACATGACCAGCACTCGTCTGGACCTCCGTTACGGCAGTGGCAAGCTACGCGACATCGTCACAGACTCTACGCTCCAGCGACACATCAACGATCTCGGCTTCCCCAGCCTCGATCTCGCGATAGCTCCCATCGAAGGCCATCTTCTGCCTGGCCTCTCCGGTGCTCCCATCTTTAATAAGGCTGGCCACGTCGTCGCCATCGGCGACGGCGGCCTCGATAACGGAACCGTCGGCATCAGTTGGGGAGTGCCCGTCAGCGAGCTTCGCGGACTTGCCAGTTCTTCGGAATCCACCAGCGACCGCGGCACGCAAAGCGCAGGCTCCGGCATCAGCGCCGCCGGCCTCTTCGCCTCCGAAGTCGAAGCCCGCAACCTGGGCACCATCACCTGCTCTGGTGTCGAGCTCACCAAGATCCGCACAGCTCCCTTCGAGCAGATCGCCGCCTCCACTGACGACGCCATGGCCCTCCAGCAGATACTCACCTACTTCCAGGCAAATCCCACCGGCTACGCCTTCGACGTCTATCAGCACCTGGAGTCAGGCGCCACCGTCGTCCTTCCCGCCAATGCAACTCTCAACCCCGATGCCAAGGGCTGCACCGCGTCCCTCAGCAACGGCGAGATCGTGATACGCGTCGATCTCGCCATCATTGACTCTGACGCCGAGATGCAACCTAGATCCGTGCAGCTTGAGTTGAACGCTGTCGGCGGCCATCCTCAGGGATGGAACCACGACATGCCCTTCACCTACCTCGGCCCCAAGAGCCGCTTCGACGGCATGATCGTCAACCGCAAAGGCTTCGTTCATGTGAATCCCTTGCTGATGGCGCTGAACACACCCGTCATGGATCGATATCTGTTTGAAACCATCGCTTCCCGCAAACGCGTCATCATCAACGAAAGCGCTCTCAATAAGGTCAATACCGTCCAGAACAACCAGGCCGCGATCGCCTGCCGCCTCAATCCCATGGCCGCGCCCATCTGCCCGGCCATCAACAAGCGCACCGAGACCTGGGTGCTCTCCGTCCTCTCCGTGCAGCTTGCCACCTTCCCGATTGGCTGAGCACCTTCGCGGAGACCAACTCTACTTCCTCAACGACGCCTTCACGATCCTCTCGATTAAGCTTCCCCACCCGCGCTGCACATTGCTCAACTGCTCCTTGATCTGCGAATCGAACGCAATCCATGCCATCGCGCGATGCACAAACTTGAGCTTTGTCACACCGTTCTCTTCCTTCAGCCGGTACTGCACATTCGAGGCCGCCGGGTAAGACATGAACAGCGGCCCATGAATCTCAATCAGCGACGGCGGCTTGATCGCCTGCACCGTTCCCCACCAGTGGCCTGCCCCATTGCCCAGATCGCGATACCATCTCCCGCCCGGCCATGCCTCCAGCTTCATCGGCATCGGTGTCGTCTCGGCCATATTGCGCGGCCCCATCTCTTCGAGAATCGTCTCGAACACTACATCGATCGGCGCAGCAATCTCCTCTTCCTTCACAATCTCCAGCATGTTCACCGTTTGTTCCGTAATCGCTGCTGACATCTCGTTCTCCTTGTCTTCGTGTATCTACTTCTTGTTGTCACGCGCCTGATTCTCGCGCGCAATCTTCTCCATCGCCTTCTGCTCTGCGCGCTCCTTGACGCGGCCGATCTGGTCGCTCCAGTAGCGCTCGAACGTCTTCACCCAATCGTGGATCGGTTTCAGCTTCGCGGCCTCCAGCCTGTACATCCGATGCTGTCCTCGCTTCACCGTCGTCACCACCCCAACCTTGCGCAGCACGCCCAGATGCTTCGACACAGCCGGTTGCGCCATCCGCATCCGCACGACCACATCGTTCACCGCCCACTCCTTGCCATTGCTCAACAGCGCGATAATCTCCCGCCGCCGAGGCTCCGCCACTGCATTGAAAACATCCGTCGTTGTTGCGGCACGTGCCATGATTCAGATATATATTCCTATATATGAATATATGTCAAGCGCTCCTATTCCGTGACAATTGGCAAGACGTGTAAGAACTGACAGTACCCCTCCCACTCTCCCTTCTCTAGCCTCAACTCTGCAGACACGCATCGCTTCCGCCGCGCTATCCGCCCATCGTGAGACCTATGGAAGAGATGCTGCAGCGCCTATGGGATCACCTGATCGGCCGCTTCACCGGCCCGATGAACTTCCGCCTGATCCTGCAGCCGTTGGCGTCATCTGCCTATGCCATCTGGTCCGGCATCAAAGACGCCCGTGCAGGGCGCCCAGCCTTTCTCTGGACCGCCGTGACCGATCCTGACCAGCGACGCGCCCTGGTCCGCAGCGGTTGGAAGGACGTCCGCATTGTCTTCATCCTCGCCGTCGTTCTCGACGCCGTCTATCAGCTCATCCAGCTTCACGCAGTCCACCTGCTCGAGCTCCTGATCGTGGCGCCCACGCTGGCCTTCGTTCCCTACATTCTGCTTCGCGGTCCAGTCACACGCGTCGCCGCAGCGCTCATCCGCCGCAAGTCCCCCTAAGGATCCCTCTCACAAATTCAAGGAGAACAACATGGCAGATACATGGGAGCATCCCGTCGCAATGGCGATCCCCCAAGAGGGATACTTCAAGCTCGAGCAGGGACGTTACGGCCCTATCTTTCCGCAGACACCCGCCTGCTACGGCTTCTCAATCGTCGGCAAGGTCAAACCCGGCCGCGAGCAGGCAATCCGCGACTACGGCAAGAAGATCGAGGACGCCGTCAAAGGCGCTCCCGATGTCCTCGCGCCACTGAAGCTTCACTATCTTCGCTGGGTTCTCTTCGATGTCGGCTCTGGCCTTCACTTCATGTATCAGGGCATCTTCGACACCGACTTCGACAAATATCTCGAAGACGCCATCGCTCTCTTCATCGAAACAGGAATCACCACTGTCTTCACCAATCTCGAAGGCTTCCCTGAGGACTGGAAGACGAACACACCCGCGGTCGTCAAATTCTTCCGGGAACATCAATGCCCAAGCTTCCTCGAGTACGGCGAGTACCCGTTCGTCAGCGCCGACGAGATCAAGAAGGCCCTGAAGGTGAAGGCCGCACTCTCCAACATGCTCGACCAGATGCAATAGCCATTACAAAGCTGACAAGGCTCGAGATGGATACCCTCGAAACGAACGACATTCAGCACTTCCTTCTGGCACGTACCCCGGCGCTCGCCGCTCGCTACGAGTTCCTCACGTTTCGTGACCCGGCCGCCGGCCGCACCTGGTTGTCCGGTCTCATGGACAAAGTTGGAACCGCAAGCTCCGTCGGCACACTCTCCCCGGACGCCCGCTGGGTCACTCTCGCCTTTACCTGGACCGGCCTTCGCGCGCTCGGCCTCAACGATGACTCTCTCTCCACCTTTCCCGACGAGTTCAAGCAGGGTTTGGCAGCGCGTGCCGAAATCCTCGGCATCACCGGCGCCAATCACCCCGACAACTGGCTGGGCGATCTCGCCAGTCCCGATCTGCACGCCATCGCCATTCTCTTTGCGCGCGATGTTCCGGAACGCGAGCGTTGCAGGACGGAGCATGCTCGCTACCTCGATCAGATCGATGGAGTCGACGTCCTCTCCTCCTTGGATCTCGAAGCAATTCCACCCTTCACCCACGCGCACGAACACTTCGGTTATCGCGATCGCCTCTCTCATCCACTCATCGAAGGAGTCGATCCCGGCGCGACATGCGGCTGGGAAAAGCCCACCAAAACTGGTGAGTTCTTCATAGGCTACGTCGATGAGAGTGGTTACACACCGGTCGCGCCGCAGCCCGACATCCTTTCGCGCAACGGAAGCTACATCGCCTATCTGCGCATGGAAGAACACGTCGGCGTGTTTCGCGAATTCCTTCGCCAGAACGGCAACACCGCTGAAGAGCAGGAACTCGTCGCAGCGAAGCTCATGGGGCGCTGGCGCAGCGGAGCTCCGCTCACCCTCTGTCCTCACCAGGATGATCCCGAGCTCGCCGCCGACCCGCAGCGCACCAACGAGTTCGACTACGGAAAGATGGACCCCTACGGATATGGCTGCCCCGTGGGTTCGCACATGCGCCGCATGAATCCACGCGACACCGCCGAGTCAATCGAACGTCACAAGATGATTCGTCGCGGCGGAACCTATGGTCCCGCCCTGCCTGAAGGCGTTCCGGACGATGGTGTCGAGCGCGGCATCGCAGCGTTTGTCGGCTGCGCCAGCCTCATCCGCCAATTCGAGTTCGCCATGGCCGTATGGACCAACGATCCGAACTTCAAGAACCTCGGCAACGAGCGCGATCCGTTCGTCGGCACACAGGACGGCACGTTCGACTACACAATTCCGAAACGCCCGATCAAAAAGAAGATCAAAGGTCTGCCAGCCTTCACCACCATTCGAGGCGGAGCTTACTTCTTTCTTCCCGGCATTCGCGCTCTGCGCTACCTCGCGTCAGATCCGCAGACTCGCAATTCTCTCCAGAACGAAGGGGAACTCCAATGGCACAGCTAAAGACCCGCGCGCGCACGTACAACCAAGTTCAGGTCCCGCGCCCCTACACGCCCGGCAAGCGGCGCTTTAGCGTCTACTGGACGTGGAGTTACCCTGGGAATCTAACCGCGACCTCACCGAGATGGACAATCGCTTCTCCACGATGACCGAGGTTCGCCGCGTCGCATGGCCGAACTACGAAGGAATCGAATTCTCACAACAGATGTTCCTTCAGGGAATCGCCGGCACGCTCGAGCTCTTCCATCTCAGCCTGCTCAACTTCCAGAAGCTCGTCGGCGAGACCACCGGTCATCCCGTCGCCGTCTACCAGCGCATCGATCAGGCCGGTCAGAAGCTCCTCATCGACGAGCGCATCCTCGACGACACCGACACGCTCATGGTCTTCGGTCTCGACCACATGGTCACCGAACAGGAGGCACAGCCCGAGGAGATCGAAGCGCTTCGAAACTTTCTCAAGCGTGAAGGAACCTGTCTCATCATCGGCCCGCACCATGACGTTGGGATGTCAGAGGACCTGAAGGAGCGTGCCTTGGAGTACGCGCACCATGGCGATCCTCTCGTCCCGCGCCAGCAGCGCTTCGGAAAATACACACGCTCACTCATGAAAGGTCTCAACGTCCCCGTCGAAAATCGTTGGGGTCTGCGGCCTGCAACCATCAAGGGCACCAGAGATCTTCAGCCGCTCATCAAGACCGACGGGCTCGATTCACGCGGTTGGCTCGAAGGCGTCGCCACCTTCAACTTCCATCCGCATCTTCCGCACTACGCACTCACCACCAACAACGGCGACAGCATCCGTCTCCTCGCCCAGCAGCCCGTCGACACTTCGCATCCACACCCGTTTATCGAAGCCGGCAACACCGCCTTCAACATGTTCCTCTGGATGCCGCCAACCAACGAGCGCCCCGGAGACATCCTGCTCGCCGACTCCACCATCTTCACCTCGCTATTCGGTGGCGGCGAAAGCCTCGAGCGCTTCTGGAAGAATCTCGCCACAAAATAGACCGGCGGAGAAAGCATGCAGACTCTCCGCTCGACCGGCTCTGAAAGCAAACTCTGCACGAGAGCTCTCACAATCCTCTTGCTCCTGTCGCCTTTCCATGCGCAGGGCCAAAGCAGAGGTGTCTATCCGCTCGGCATGAGCTCTACAAACTCCGGCATCACTCCGACGTCCGGCTTCACCTACTCCAACCAATTGCTCTTCTACTACCGCAACGAATCGAAAGACGAGCACGGCGTCACCAAGCCTGTCACGGGAAGCAACGCCGTGCTGATGGACATGAATTCCATCATCTGGGTCAGCAAGCGCACGATCCTCGGCGGTGCCCACTACTCCGCGATTGCGACGCTACCCTTCGCCAAAAACGATCTCACGTCCGACATCAACGGCAACATCAGCGGCGGCGGCGGCTTCGCCGACTCCTACTACATTCCCTTCATCCTGGGGTGGAACGAACCTGCCTGGAGCAAGGAGCGCGTCTCCGTTCGCCTGCTCTATGGCTTTCTCGCACCCACCGGGCGCTACGCCTCCAATGCCAGCAACAACGTCGGCTCCGGCTACTGGACCCATGCCTTCTCTTCAGGCCAGACCTTCTCGCTCACGCGCGACAAAGCCTGGGCGCTCTCCACCTTCGAGATGTACGAGCTCCACACTGGGCAGGACGGCACGCAAACTCACCCGGGCGGGACTTTCGACCTCGACTATTCGCTGGTCCGAAATCTCACCTTTCAAAACTCTGCCCTTCGGCTCCAGCTCGGCGTCACCGGGTACGAAGCACGACAGACAACTGCCCACTCCGGCCCCGCCATCACACCCGCCCTCGCGGCCAACCGTTACGCCATCAACTCTATCGGCGTCGCCTCGCAATTCACCTTTCCGCGTCAGAGACTGAACCTGGGCATGAAGTTCTTCGAAGAATTCGCCGACCGCTCAACCTTCCAGGGCTACTCGCTCCAATTCACAGGCGTCTTCAACTTCTAACTTGATGTCGCGCGCCCCCTTGACACACCCCCTTACAATAGAAGTAGAGAGTCTTCCGCAACCCATCGTTCATCTGGTCACCTGACCCGTTCTAAGCTGTTTGAAATCAATATTTTGCGCATAACTTCTTTGGATTGAATATTTTGCATATTTAGTCCGGACCTAAGTCTCTTCTTCTCAAGGCTTTGCTCAAAAACGCACGGGGAGGGGTACACTACCCCCGACAATGCCAAAAGAGAAATCTTCTCCACCTCCCGGCGCGCGCGTCAGTCTCAAGATGCTCGCCGAGTACCTCGACCTCTCTCCGGCGACCGTCTCGTTCGTCCTCAATAACGCTCCCAACCGCTCCATCCCCGAACCCACTCGCGAGCGTGTCCGCGCCGCCGCCCGCAAGTTCGGCTATCGTCCCAACCTCATCGCCCGCTCTCTCCGCGGAACAAACACACTCACTGTAGGCATTCTTATCCCAGTCCTCGGTGAGGGCTACCACTCCCAGGTCCTCTCCGGCGCGGCCGATGTCCTGATGCGCGAGGGATACTTCTTCTTCACCGCCCACCACCGCCACCGCGCCGACCTCATCGCCGAATATCCCCGCATCCTCCACTCCCGCGGCGTAGACGGCATCCTCGCAATCGACACGCACCTCACCGAATCACCGCCCGCCCCCACCGTCGCTCTCGCCTCCCATGCCCCCCTCCCCGGGGTCACCAACATCGTCCTCGACAGCACGCGAGCGGCGGAGCTCGCGCTCGGTCATCTCTTCCGTCTTGGTCATCGAAAACTCGCATTCATGCATGGGCAGGAGTTCAGCTCGGATTCGAACACGCGCTGGCGTGCGACGCTGCAGGTGGCACGTACGCTCGGCATCCGTGTCTCGCCCGATCTGACGATGCATCTTGAGAAGGACATGCAATCGCCTGAGCTCGGGTACCCGGGCACACAGCAACTGCTGATGCGCCGTCGCGACTTCACCGCCATCGTCTGCTTCAATGACATCTCGGCAATCGGCTGCATCCGCGCGCTGCACGACGGCGGCCTGCGTGTTCCCCACGATGTCTCCGTCATCGGCTTCGACGACATCCAGTCTGCGAACTACTACGTCCCCAGCCTCACTACGATTCGCCAGCCGCTGCAAGCGATGGGAGAACTGGCCGCGACAACTCTGCTGAAGAAGATCGCGCGAGAACGACAGCCGGACACACTCCGCGTCGACCCAGAGCTCATCGTTCGGGAGTCCACGGGCCCGGCCCCCATATCAACGTCTGAACCACCCGCAAAAACACGCAAGGGCAAGAGCTAAGCTCTCAGCGGCTGCCAGATTTTCACGCGCACTTGCCGTACCCTGTTCTTTAGATCGAACGCAATCCGATAGCGCTTCGCATCTCGGGAGAACCATGGCATCTTCGATTCTTGATCTCTTTCGTCTTGATGGTCGCGTCGCTCTTGTTACCGGTGCGGCCAGCGGACTCGGGGCCGCGATCGCCACGGCGCTTGCAGAAGCCGGCGCACAGGTGGCGGTGCATGGAAACAGACGCGCCGCGCTAGATACTGCTAAGGCTATCGGCACATCCGCTGCGGCATTTCAAGCCGATCTCGGAGAGACGACCGGCGCTGAGACGCTGTTTGCGGAGGTGAAGCAACAGTTCGGCCGCATCGATGTTCTCGTGAACAACGCCGGTACGATTCACCGCGACGCCGCCGAGGAGTTCAAGTTGGAGGACTGGCAGCGCGTGCTGCAGGTCAACTTGACGAGCGTCTTCCAGCTTTCGCAGCTGGCAGGACGCGATATGCTCTCACGCAAGTCGGGCGGAAAAATCATCAACATCGCTTCCCTGCTGAGCTTCCAGGGTGGCATCCGTGTGCCGGCCTACACAGCCTCGAAGGGCGGAGTCGCGCAGCTTACCAAGGCGCTTGCAAATGAATGGGCAGCTCACAACATCCAGGTCAATGCCATCGCACCGGGCTATTTCGCAACGACGAACACCGAAGCCTTGCAGGCCGATCCTGTCAGAAATCGGCAGATCCTCGAAAGAATTCCCGCCGGACGTTGGGGTAAGCCCCGGGACCTTGCCGGAGCCGCGGTCTACCTGGCGTCAGAAGCGAGCGACTACGTCACCGGGACTGTTTTGACGGTGGACGGGGGCTGGATGAGCCGATAAGGCCCACAATTAGCTGCCCAGACCGTTTTGGGCGTTACACCATCGTGCCATTGGATCGGGCCCTGAACCGACCCATACTTTACTTGCGGACAAGGATCTCGCGAGGAGAGGCCGATGGCGTCTGAGAACCGGGGACTTCAGGATGTGGTTCTGCACCTGCCCACCGCTCTGCGCGATCGCGCCGAAGAGATGGCCTCGCGTGAGTGTCTTTCACTCAACCTGTTTGTCCTGATGGCGGTCGCTGAAAAATTGCAACGACTTCAGCTCCAGTACGTTCTCGAGCTCAGCGAAAAAGAAGATATCCACAGCGTGATCAGCACGGCGGGCGACTCGCTGGTTCACTAACTGTTCCCGAATTCTGAACATCCTTTCATGTGAACCGCGGAACATTGTGGCGCACCGCGCCGCATCCTTCCGTGTAGATGTGCGTACAAAATCCTTTCCTTTCAATAAGTCAGTGATCTCTGTTGTGCGCTCAAAGCCGGGTCAAACGATTTCTCAGCGTCGAATCTTTCGGCTCGTTTATTTTTCACAACTCTCAAAGAGTAGAAAAATGTTCAACAATACTCTGCAATTTTCTTCATAGTCACCACCCTGCAAGTGACCTAAGTATTTGGACTTACAAAACAACCGTTGCGCCATGCATGTGCTCCAACATGTTGAGCACTGCAGACGTAGTTTGGGGTCCCATCGGCACCGTTCCCGCTGGTCACCGTTTCCTGGGGAGGGTTTGCGGCTCAGGTGGCAGCAACTACAGGCACTTCGCTGGAGGGCGGAGTCGAGGAGGACTATGAAACATGCGTTTGCGCTATTAACTCTCGGTCTTGGAGCTGTGTTTGCAGTCTCAGCAACCACGGCCAAGGCGGATGTGATCGCTCCTGGAAGCGAGATCTCTGTAACGGGTTCTAATTTCCAGTTCAACCCGACGTTGGGAACAGTTACGTTCGCTCCGAACGGAACAGGCGCCGGCAACGGCAATTACGCAGTGGGTGGCTCGAGCGGAACCTTTGCAACTTATTTTTCCACTCCGAACCCGGTTACGTTTTTCCCGGGCGCGAGCGGTTCAGTAACGCTGCCTCTGGGCTCCATGTCAGCTCACACACCTCCCGGTGGTTCGCTTGTAGTTCTGACGACCACTGAGGGTGGCGAGACACTAACCTTTACTCTCACCTCAGAGTCCTGGACCGCCGGGCCTGACCCAAGCGGGATGTTCACGAATCTGTCAGTGACCGGCACTGGCATTTTCAACCTGACTGGCGCCGTAAACTACACGCCGGAGTTTGCTGCATTCAACTTCACTGCGCAGCAGACCCCTGGCGGCGTTACCCAGATGGTCACCTTCTCAGGTACTGGAACAGCTCTGGGTGCTACGCCTGAACCAAGCAGCCTTGCTCTTCTGGGCACCGGCCTGCTGGGTATGGCAGCGTTCGCTCGTCGTCGCTTCAACGCGCGTCTCTCTGCCTAGTTCACCACAACCCTAAGTACTGAGAGGGAGTCCGAAAGGATTCCCTCTCTTTTTGCGTTTCCGGCTTCGTAGCGGAGGTAAGCCCGCCGTGGCGAGGGTAGACTGCGCTGCCGGATTGTCCCTTTCGATATCGAGCACAACTCAGAGCACAAATCAAAGGCGGACCAGCTTCCCGCGCCTGTTCCACACGCCGGCGTATGAGTACGATCCGCCTTCCTGACACAACACAAAGCGGGCGGCAGAATGAATCTGCCGCCCGCCGAAAGCAGTCTCTAAGCGCCGAGAGAGCTGAGAGCCTTGCTAGCCTCGTTGCCGGTCTGAGTACCGGGAGCGAGGCTCGCGGCCTTCTTCAGGTGATCCATGGCACTGGCCTTGTCTCCCATCTTGCTGTAGACCATGCCGAGGTGATACTGGATGGACGCATTGTTAGGATTGCCCTTCGCAGCATCTTCGAGAAGAGAGCGCGCGGAGCTGTAGATGCCCTTGTGGTAGTAGGCCCACGCGAGCGTATCCGCCGTGTTCGGGGAGTGTGGCATCGAGCGGCGAGCCGACTCGGCGAACGACATGGCCACATCCACATCCTGTCCCTTCTCCAGCATCAGGAAGGCAAGATTGTTCTGCGCGACGGCGTTGTCGGACTGAATGGCAAGCGCCTTTTTGTAGTAGTCCATCGCACCATTTGCATTGCCGCGCGACTCTTCCAGTGTGGCCAGGATTACGTAACCCTGGGCGTCGTTCGGATGTGCATTCGACCATGTCTGCCACTTCGAGATCGCAGCAGCTGCGTTTCCTGAAGCCGAAGCCGCACGCGTGTAGGCCATTAACGCGCCAGGATCGGAGGCGTTCAATTGCATCGCCTTTTCGGCCGAGCTCATCGCACCGCTAACATCCTTCTGCATAAACTGGAGGTTGGACATCTGGACATACAGCGCACTGCTGTTGGGTGATCTCACAATCTCCTTCTGCACCAGTGCAGTCGCCTTCTCCGGCTGCTTCTGATACATGTAATAGTTCACCAGCGTCTGCAGCGCCGGCAGCTGATTCGGATCAGCATCCAGTGCCTGCAGCATAAGTTGCTCACCCTCCGAAAAGCGCTTCTGATTAATGCGCATCTCGCCCAGCGCGGTCAGGGATGCGGAATCCCTGGGGTTCTTCTTGATTGCAGTCTGCAGATCCGCTTCCGCCTGATCGGTGCGGTTCTGATTTACCTCTGCAACGGCGCGCCACAGGTACCCGTCGGAAAGATTGGGGTAGTGGGAGATCAATGTCTCCGCAATCTGCTGAAGCTGTGCGTTGTCCTTTTTCGCCGCCGCAAGTGTAGCGAGCTGACGCTGAGCCAGCAGGTTGCCGGGCTGCGCCTGGGTTACCGCGCGGAAGTTCTCCTCTGCTCCGGCAACGTCGCCCTTCGCCCTGTCCGCCATGCCCAGCCAGTACTTCACCGTGACATTGTCGGGCGAATTCTTGGCGGCCTTCTGCAACAGGATGACAGCATCGTTTGTCTTACCGTTCTGCAGCAGAAGCGCGCCCGTCAGCGCCTGTACCGGCGGATCGTTTGCATTGGTCTTATTCAGTTCGTCGACGATCTGCTGGACCTTTGCATAGTTCCCCTTTTCCATGAGGATCTGTGCATAAACCAGTTTGATCGGGACGCTCTTCGGGTACTTTGTCGATAGCTGATCGTAGGCGGACACTGCGCGGTCCAGCTGTCCGGTCTGCCGGTAGTAATTGAACAGAATGCCGGCACCCTCCGGGGTATCGTGCGCCACATCGGTGGCCTGCGTCAGCGTGGCTTCTGCCTTCGGCTTGTCTCCGCTCTTGTAATAAAACCCCGCGAGTACCACCCACGCGCGAAGATTCTTCGGGTCAGCCTGGGTGGCGGCCTGCGCTTCGGCAAGCGCTCCTGCATCGTCACCCTTTTTCTGCAGCATGCTCGAGAGCAACAGGTGAGCCGCTGCGTTCTTCGGATCGAGCTTCACCGCCTGCCGCACTGACGCCTCAGCGTCTTTGGCCGTCGCAGGATCGGAGCCCTGGATGAGCCCGAGCTGCGCGTGGAAGCCCGCCCGATCGGGCGCGTAGGTCAGCGCCTGCTGAATGTCCTTGAGCGCCTCCTCGCGATCGTTGTTCGCCATTGCGACGCCCGACTTCACGGCCCAGGCATCCGCGTTCTTCGGATCGAGCGCGAGAATCGCATTCGCCTGCTGAAGCGAACTCGTATATTGCCGGCTCGCCAGGTATATCTGGGAAAGTGTCAGACGCGCCTCGGTGTTCTTCGGGTCGAGGTCAACCGTACGGCGCAGTTCCGTATAAGCCCCCATTGGCGATCCGGTCTTCAGGTACGCTTTGGCAATTTCATAGTGCGCGGCAGCGTAACGAGGATCGATCTTGATCGCGTTCGAGAACTGGATGATCGCTTCCTTCTCCTTGCCCTGTGCAGCGTAGGCCTTGCCGCTGTTCAGGTATTTGGCCTTACGCACATTGGGGTCGCGCGTGCAACCCTGCGCCAGCAAAGCCAGAATCGTCAGACAAACAAGAGCCGGAACACGGCCCATCCGGTAAGAGTGCGAGGTCTTCATCAACGTTCCTTCCCAAAGCCGCTAACCAAGCCGGCGCTCCTTCCCAACTAAAAAACGCATTACAACCAGCTACAACGAACTATGTTGAAAAACTGCAAGCTACTCCACCTGTTTGTTCATGGGTAAAGAGCCATGAACCGAGCTGAAGAGTCCAGGTACACCATCAATTCGGAATAAACCGCGGCAGAAGCGGAGTGACCTGATTGGCAAAATGAATCGCGCGCTGCTGCGCAGATACAACTGACTCATTTGCACCGACCTGTGTGACGACCCGCACAAGAGCGCCGTCCGTCCGGTTGTAGCGAACCGCATCCAGCATCATGTACGCCTTCGCCTTATAGTCGCTGGCCACACTGCGCCCGTGCGCAAGGTACCAGTAAAGGACCACCTGTTTTTCTCCGGCGTTTCCAATCAAATACTCGCCGACTGGATACGGCCTCCCGTTCACAGTGGGTAGATTGATTACCTTCGACGACAAGAACGACCAGCCCGCACCTGGAAGACAGTTCTGAGGAGAATGAATCGACTGCCCCGAGCGCTGGGTCGGAAAGTAACCGATAAACAGCGACACCGGAGCCTCCAAAGGCTGGCCCGCAGGTCCCAGCTTCGCGTAGACCCGATTCAGAAAACGTCCGTCACCGAGTACGGCCAGCGTCTCGCTATCGAGCGGAAAATCCTGTGCGGTCCAGCCGCTGATCGTCGACGGCATGAACGACAGCGGAGGCGTCGGCGGAACGCGATCTGTATCTCCGCGCAGGCGCAGAGTCGTAAGAGTCGCCGCCAGCAGAACAAGAACCACCCAGAACTTTGCGGATCTCATCGCTGCACCGCCGGTCTACGCCACAGACTCATCGCCGTGTGAAGCAGGTACAGGAGAACCAGAGAGAAACAGAAAATCAGCCAGCCGGAGAATTCATGAAAGAATCCAAGCGCCTTTTCCGGGTCCCACCATTGAACGGCCAGGCCGGTGCCGACGATGCGCGCGCCGTTGGCTGCAACTGCAATCGGAATCGCAGCCAGTGCGAGAATCACCCGACGCGTCACGCTGGGCTCAAGGAAGTACCCGTAGAAAACCGCCGCCGTGAAGAGGCTCATCAGCGAACGGATGCCGCTGCAGGCCTCCGCTACCTCAAGTGGCATAGACGGCAGCTGGATAATGTTGCCATCCCGCATCACAGGAACGCCAAATAACGGAAGCACCCCGCTCGCGACCTTGGAGGCAAGGATCTGAAGCGGGAACGTGATCTGGTTATAGATGACCTTCGGCCACGGAATTCCCAACAGCAGCACCAGCAGCGGAAAGCGGAGTTCGCGCAACATCTGCCGGCCGCCCAACGTCCAGATGAGCCCACCGAGCAACATCAGCAGCGAGATACGCGCCAGAAACAGCTCCGCTCCATAGATCCCGAGAAAGAGCGTAAAGATGCCCGCAACAATTAGCGGGATTCCCCCCCAACTTTGACGTACGGGAGTATTCCGTAAGGTCTCCCGTTTCGTCCAAACCAGGTAGGCCGAGAAGAGTGGAACCAGGAATCCGTGGGAGAAGTCGGGCTGCGTGTACCAGTCGTAAACAAGCTTTTTTGCTATGCCGGCGTAGATGGCGACTAACAGAGCAGTTAAGCAGATCGCCGGCAGCCACTGCTGCCAAGTCGAGCGCACAGGAACCGCCTCGCGCTGGCTCGGAGGAGAGACAGGGCTGGGCTGGGTAACCGGTTGGGTGACCATCATGGGTCGAGAATCCTCTACAGATGGACCAAGCAATTTCGTTGCCGTTTCCAGCGAGCTGGCAAATGTCCCGCGCTCCCTAGCCTACTGCACTCTGGCGCTCTCCGGCTGAGAATCTTCTTGCACAAGAGTGGCAAAAACTTTCCCACGTTTCCGCCAGAGTGGCATAACGATAATATGACTTCTAGCGACTTCATCAGAGAACCAATCTGGACTTTGCCGCACAAACTACGGCTTAAAACGTTAGCGGGGCGGCGGAATTTCAGTTTGATCAGGCTTTAGGCCACCTTCCATACCAATTTGGCAACTGTTGTGCATACAGCCTTATAGGAGAGGATTTCGTGAAGGCAATCATTGCAACCGGTGTATCGAAAGTTAGGCGTTTCACATCTTTTCGCAGCGCCCTGGTCTTTTTGGGAATGCTGGCGATCGCGGCACTCTGCGTCGCGCAGGCAGCGAAGCCAATTCTGACCCCGGCACCTCAAACGGCGCCTCCAGCAAGCCCCACACCGGCTCCCACGACTCCGTCAGCTCCGCCTCATGTGGACCCGAGCTATGTCATTGGGCCCGACGACGTCCTCCAGGTAACCGTCTGGAAAGAGCCAACACTGTCCGGCACCTTCCCGGTACGGCCGGATGGCATGATCTCCATGGTTCTTTTGGGGGACGTAAAGGCTTCGGGTCTCACAACCGCAGACTTAACCACAACGCTGACAACGATGTACAAGAAGTACGTTCAAGATCCCATCGTAACTGTTGCAGTTGCGCAGGATACCAGCCAACGTATCTTTATAGTTGGAGAAGTGGGCCATGTCGGTCCCGTGCAGATCACTCCGGGTATGACCGTTCTGCAGGCGATTTCGGCCGCGGGCGGAGTCACACCCTACGCCCATAAAAATCGCATCTATATCTTGCGTGGGCCCCAAGGAAAGCAGGAGAAAATTCCATTCAATTACAAGGCAGCGTTTCGTGGGGACAACAGCCAGGATATTGCACTAAAACCCAACGATACGGTCGTGGTTCCATGAGAGGCTTCGGCACCATCCTGTGCGCGGCCTCTCTCCTCTGGCTGCCCACGGCCATGCTCGGCCAGGCGGAGGCGACAGCCTCTGTTTCCAATACGATGCCCTCGAATAACTTCGGGTTCAACCTGCCATCGAGGCTTGGCACCCTCTCCTACTCGCTCAGCGGCTCTGAGCAGATACAGTCCGGCTACACGGGCGGCGGCGTCTACGCCGGCACGACCTTCGGCGGAAACCTCGCTTACCTTTCCAAGAGCGAGAACAACCCGTTCAGTCTGGTCTATTCGGGAGGCGTGACGTTCGGCAACATTCCGGGAAACTCGAGCGCTCAGCTTTACCAGAACATCGCAGCTTCACAGGTCTTTCGGACGCGCTCCTGGGTCTTTGTGGCGACGGACTCGTTCAGCTTTCTCCCTGACTCTCCTACCACGGGGCTCTCCGGTGTCGCTGGCGTGGGTGACGTGGGTGTTGTTCCGGTGCAGGGTGGCGTCAGCCCCAGTCAGACCATCCTGACCAACAATTCGAGCCGCTTCTCCAACGGCCTGCAAGGCAGCGCGACGTGGCAAACCACCGCGAGCCTTGACTTTGAAGGCTCAGCCAGCTGGCAGATCCTGCACTTTAATGGCGACCAGCCAGGCTATAACACGGACTCGTGGGAGGCGACCTTCGGTCCGAACTACCGCATCGACGCGCGCAACTCTGTTGGCGCAAGCGCCTATTATTCCCAACAGACATACCCCGGCTATGAGAAGTATCTGATTGAAACGGAGGGCGTGACTTTCAACTACAGCCGCGCGTGGACGCGTCGCCTGAGCACAAGCTTTGGCTTCGGCCCGGCACGGACCCATGGAAGAACGATCACTACCATCCCCTCGCAGGTGAATTTTTCGGGATCTGCCAACGTGACCTACGCGACAAGAACAACCGGCGTATTCGCCACTTACGACCGTTCGGTCAACGGCGGCTCCGGCGTAGTCCTCGGCGCTCTTTCGGACACAGTTACGGTGGGCATGAGCCGGCCAATCAACCGTGACTGGATTCTTGGGATGGATGTTGGCTACTCGCATAACCTCGGTCTCACCCCCATTGCGGGCGTCGTCCCGAGTTACGACACTGTCTTTGGCGCGGCCCAGGTTTCGCGCCGCCTTACCGAGACGCTTTCCATGTTCGCCAGCTATACCGGGATTTCACAGTCCGCGAAGAACCAGCCGGTGGGACAGCCCAACGTCTTCACCGGCATCAACCACGTGTTTTCCATTGGCATCACATTCGCTCCTGCGCCGATCCTGAGCGCCCGATAAGGAAGTCCTTATGCTTGGTCACCGTACTCTCTCGCTGGACGATTACCTCGGAATCCTTAAGCGCCGCTGGCTTCTCATTCTCATCCCGGCCGTCATTCTTCCAATCATTTCGCTTGGAATCACTTACCGTCTCACGCCGATTTACACATCGCAGACGCTGGTGTTGATTGACTCGCCGAAGGTTCCGGACGACTACGTGAAGCCGGTGGTCGAAACGAACCTCGATAGCCGTCTCGCCTCCATGAAGGAGCAGATCCTGAGCCGCTCGCGCCTGGAGCCCATCATCAAGCAGTACAACCTTGGCGATGCCAAGGACGACATGGACAGCCGCATCGACAAGGTTCGCAAGGACATCGACATCAAGCCGATCCGCTCGGAGATCTCCGGCGCCGGCGGGCTTCCTGGCTTCTTCATCTACTTCAAGGCAGGCGATCCGCACACAGCGCAGCAGGTCTGCCGTCAGATCACGTCTTTGTTTCTCACCGAAAGCGTTAAGGCTCGTGCTGCTGCGGCGGAAGGAACAACCGCCTTCATCGAAGAGCAACTGAACGACGCGAAGAATAACCTCGATGCGCAGGACGCCAAGCTGGCGGGCTTCCAGCGGGAAAACATCGGTGCGCTCCCTGAAGATCAGGACGCCAACATGAACATGATGACCACGCTCAACTCGCAGCTCGACGCGACGACGCAGGAGATTACGCAGCTCGAGCAGCAGAGGTCGTACCGTGAAGCGCTTCTGGCTGGACAAGGCCAGACCTCCGGCATGTCCGCACCCGAGCCCGGACAGAAACCGGTGCCGCGTCTCACCGGCCAGGCCACACCGGAGCAGTCTGAGCAACTTCAAAAACTCCAGACGCTACTCGCCGAACTGTCTTCGCACTACACACCGGACTATCCCGATGTCATATCAACCAAGCGCCAGATCGCCGACCTCAAGAAGGAAATCTCTCAGAACGGGACTCCGGCCTCAAACGGGGGCGGCTCATCGGTTCACGTGGACTCGCCGGTCACCCAACAGTTGCACGCTCAAATCCACTCCATCGACGACATGATCCAGCAGAAGCGCCGCATTCAGGGCAAGATTCAGGCCCAGATCGGCACTTACCAGGGACGCGTGCAGGCCAGCCCGCTGGTCGCCGCAAAGTACAAAGAGCTGACGCGCGACTACGACACTGCTACGAAGAACTACGACAGCCTTCTAACCAAGAGGAACCAGTCCCAGATGGCCACGGAGCTTGAGCATCAACAACAGGGAGAGCAGTTCCGCATCATGGATGACGCCAATCTGCCGGACGCCCCGACCTTCCCCAACCGCACCCGTTTCGCTCTGGGCGGACTGGCAGTCGGCATCGCACTTGGCATTGCTGTCATCGCCTTCCTCGAATACCGCGACAAATCGCTGCGTTCCGAGCGCGATGTCTGGGCCTTCACGAAGCTTCCGACGCTGGGCATCATTGCGCTGAGTTCGGGCGCAACGACCACGTCGGGCAACGGCCGCAGCTGGTTCAAACGCCGTTTAAATCGGCGAATCCTCCTTTGGCGAATATCGGTGGCTAGCCATGTATAAGAAGTTTTTCAATCTTCAGAACAGTCCGTTCGGCACCAGCCCCGATCCGCGGTTCATGTACATGATGCCGCACACCCGCGAGGTCCTTGCCGGGCTCGAATACGGCATCTTCGCGCGTAAGGGATTTACGGTCCTTACCGGTGAGGTCGGCACAGGCAAGACAACGATCCTGCGCCGAGCACTCAGCGCGCTGAGCCAGGAGCGTGTCTACACCTCCTTCGTCTTCAATCCGCTGCTTGAGCCGCTGGACTTCCTTGAATTCGTGCTTTCGGATTTCGGACTCACGCCGACCTCGCGCACCAAGAGCGGCATGCTTCTGCAACTCAACCGCTGGCTCATCGAGCGTTTCCGCATGAACGAGACCTGTGTCGTCGTGGTGGACGAAGCACAGAACCTCTCCTGGGAGCTTCTCGAAGAGATCCGCCTGCTCACCAACCTCGAGTCCTCCTCCGAGAAGCTGCTGCAGATCGTGCTCTCCGGGCAGCCCGAGCTTGAAGAGAAGCTGCGTCACCCGAGCGTGCGACAGCTTCGGCAGCGCATCTTCCTCTGGTGCCGCACCCAGCCGCTCACGGTCGATCAGACCTGCGAGTACATCGTCGAGCGGTTGCGCATCGCCGGTTCCACTCAGCAGATCTTCACACCCGAGGCGGCCCGCCTCGTGCACCAGCACAGCCGCGGCATTCCGCGCCTGATCAATCTGGTCTGCGAGCACGCGCTCATCCTCGGCTACGTCGAACAGAACCCGCAGATCACAGGCGCCACCATCACTTCGGTGGCCACGGATCTGGAGTTGGAAATGCAATCCTTTTTGATTCCACCCAACGATACCGTTGAGGAACCTCGTATGAGTTCAGGGCCCGGTGAGACGTCCCGCCCAATTCACTTCTTTGGTCGAACTGCGGAAAGGCAGGTCCGATGAGTCGCATTTATGAAGCATTGCAGCGGGCGGAAGCCGAGCGCCAGATAGAGCGCGAAGAGGGCACCAGCGCTGTGCTCACAGGGGTCCCTGAGGCCGAGACGCTCCCTCCTCCACCACCACCTCGCGTGCCGCCCGTCACCGCCAGCGCGCCGCGTGCCGTTGTGGAGCGCATGGACACGCCCGAGCCTCAACCGTTCATTCCGCCGGTCATGCCGGAGCGCCTCAGCCGCCCCATGTCCGACCGTTTCCCTTCGCCGCTGATTGAGCCTCGCACGCCCGTCGTTTCTCCCGTCCTGGACAAGCATCCCACGCCACGTACCCTCTGGACCGAGATTCGCGCCACCGACTGGAACATCGCCATCGAGCGCTTCCCTGCTCTCGAGCAGCGCGGCTCCATGGTCGAGCAGTTCCGCAGTCTCCGCTCGCGTCTCGAGGAGTTCCGCGCGATGAACCGCCTGCAGTCGCTGCTGGTCTCGAGCGGCGTGCCGCAGGAGGGCAAGAGCTTCATCGCCGCGAACCTTGCGCTCAGCCTTGCGCTCCACAAGGGCAGCAAGGTCCTGCTCATTGACGGCGACATGCGCCGCTCCACGCTGCAGGAGTACTTCGGCTGCGAGGCGCACCCCGGCCTCTCGGACTATCTCTCCGGCAAGTGCGAGATGACCGACGCCATGCAGCGGCCTTCGCAGGCAAGCACGCCCGCACGTCTCATCGCGCCGTTCCTCAACAACCTCGTGCTCATCCCTGGCGGCAGCGTCGGCGATCGCGCCGCAGATCTCGCCGGCAGCCCACGTTTCGAGGAAATGCTGCGCGTCGCGAACGAGAACTTCGACTGGATTATCGTTGATTCCTCGCCGGTCATCCCCGTGTCTGATTCCGTCAGCATGGGCCGTGCCTGCGATGCCGTTCTTCTCGTCGCGCGCCAGGGCATCACGAGTTATACAGTTGCACAGCGCGCCCAGCACGAGCTCAAGGCCTCGAACATCATCGGTTTCGTCCTCAACGCCGTAAAGAATCCGCCATCACCCGATAGCTATTACACCTACGACGCTGCGAACTGAAGCACTTGAACCAGGAACTGAACTAATTCGGCCATGATTCGATTTCTGAATGTCTACTACCCCACGCGCACGGTCATCCTCCTCCTTTGCGAGGCGCTGATCGTCTGTGGCTCGTTCATTGTGGCCTCGCTCGTCATCCTTCGTTCCTCGACGATGGACGTTCTCACCGATCATCACGGTCTCCTGAAGATCGGCGTCCTCACCGTCCTCACCATCCTCTGCGCCTACTACTTCGACCTCTACGAGCCCCAGCAGCTCTCCGCCCCATGGGAGATCTACTTCCGCCTGCTGCTGGTTATCGGATGCCTCTCGCTGCTGCTCTCGCTCGTGATGTTCATGTTTCCGCAGGTGGACATCGCTCGCTATGTCTTCCTTCTAGGCCTTGCGCTGGTCGTCACGTTCCTCATTCTGTGGCGACGCACCTTCGAGTGGATCAGCGGCAAGGCCATGTTCCATGAGCGAGTCTTCGTGCTCGGCAACGGACCCATCGCCGCCAACCTCATCACCGCCATCCGTAGCCGCAAGGAAGCCGGCATGGAGGTCATCGAGTACGACAGCCCGCTCCTCAAGCTGGGCGAGGCTCACCCTTCCCACCACGAGGTCATTGAGAAAATCGCCACGCTGAAACCGCCCATACATCGCGTGGTCATCGCCATGGAGGAGCGTCGCGGCGAACTCCCCGTCGACGATCTGCTCGCGATGCGCATGCGCGGCGTCGAGATCGAAGAGGTCGGCAGCCTGCTCGAGCGCCTTACCGGCAAACTGCAGCTCGAAGGCCTACGCCCCAGCAATCTTCTCTTCTGCGAAGGCTTCAACATGAAGGAGTCGCTCCAGCTCACGCAGCGCCTCGCCTCGTGCATCATCGCGCTCACCGGCCTGCTGCTCTTCCTTCCCTTCTTCCCCTTCGTTGCTCTCGCCATCAAGCTCTCCTCCAAGGGCCCCATCTTCTTCTCGCAGACTCGCGTCGGCCTTGAGAATGAGACCTTCATGGTCCACAAGTTCCGCACCATGTTCGTCGATGCTGAAGCCAAGGGAGCCCGCTGGGCCACCAAGGACGATCCTCGCGTTACCCGCCTTGGCGGCTTCCTGCGCAAGACGCGCATCGACGAAATTCCGCAGCTCTGGAACGTGCTCCGCGGTGAGATGAGCTTTGTCGGTCCGCGCCCCGAGCGCCCAGAATTCACCTCATGGCTCGCCGAGGAGATCCCCTTCTACAACCTGCGCCACATGGTCCGCCCTGGCCTCACCGGCTGGGCCCAGGTGCGCTACGGTTACGGCGCCACGCTCGCCGAGGCGTGCGAGAAGCTCTCCTACGATCTCTACTACCTCAAACACAAATCGATGGGCCTCGACCTCCTCATCATGTTCGAGACCATAAAGACGATCGTTCGCCGACGCGGAGCTCAGTAACTCGCAGTCGCGCCGTAACGAAACCGGCGTCCGCACGGCCGAGCCAGCCCTCTTTCTGATGCGATAGATTGGATACGTCCCTCGAGACCAGTCTCCCCTGCGCACAGCGGGGTAATTAGGAAGAGTTCGAATGCGCATTGTCGCCGGAGTCGACTTCGGAACCCTCAGCACACGTGTCACCCTGCTCGATTCCGAGCGTGGCCGCCTCGGCACAGCTTCCGCCGGCTATCCCCTGCACCGTCGCCGCGACGACCCCGACTACGCCACGCAATCCCACGACGACCAGATGAACGCGCTCGTCGAGGCCATGCGCCAGGTGCTGCAAGAGACTAACACCTCCGGCGACCAGGTCGAGGCCATCGCACTCGACACCACCGGCTCCAGCGTCATTCCCGTCGACGCCAAGATGCAGCCGCTCGATGAATACTACCTCTGGTGCGACCATCGAGCCCTCCGCGAGGCGCAGCAGATCACCGCACTCGCGCACGAGCGCAATCTGGAAGCCATCGAGTGGTGCGGCGGCGTCTACTCGCACGAGTGGGGCTGGGCCAAACTCCTGCACTGGCTCCGCCACAATCCTGACAAGCGTGCCCGCTTCGCCAGTGCCTTCGAACACTGCGACATGGTCGCCGCTACCCTCTGCGGCATCACGTCTCCGGATCAAGCCAAGCGCTCCGCCTGCGCCATGGGCCACAAGTGGCTCTGGAACCCGCGCTGGGGCGGCTACCCTCCCGAGGAGTTCCTCACCGAACTCGATCCGCTCCTGGGAGGTGTCCGCGACAAGATGCAAGGCGAGGTCCTTACCTCCGACCACATCGCCGGTCATTTATCTCCAGATTGGGCCGCCAAGCTCGGCCTCAAGGCCGGCATCCCGATTCCGGTCGGCGCCTTTGACGCCCACTGGGACGCCATCGGCGCCGGCTGCCGCGAAGGCGACGTCGTCAATGTCGTCGGCACATCCACCTGCATCATTGCCATGGGCCACACTGCCAACCTCATCCCCGGCGTATGCGGTGTTGTCCCCGGCAGCGTGCATCCTGCGCTCACCGGCGTCGAAGCCGGCCTCTCTGCCGTCGGCGACATCTTCGAAGCCATCGCCAAACGCGCCGGCACCGACGTCCGCAAACTCTCTGAAGGCCTCGATCAATATCGCGCCGGCCAGACCGGCCTGCTGCGTCTCTCCTGGGACAACGGCGACCGCACCGTGCTCGTGAAGAGCGAACTCGGCGGCATCACTCTCGGCTGGAACCTCATCCACACCGCGCAGGACGAGCTCTTCGCCGCCATCGAAGGCACGGCCCTCCACACCCGCATCATCCTCGAGCGCATGGCCGAGTACGGCGTGCCCATCGAACGCATCATCAACGCCGGTGGCATCCCGCAGAACAACGCCGTGCTCAACCAGGTCTACGCCAACGTCTTCAACAAGCCTGTGCTCGTGCCCACGACGCCGCCCACCAGCATCGGCTCCGGCATCTTCGCGCAGCTTGCTGCCGGCATCTTCCCAACCATCGAAGCCGCACAACAGAAGATGTGCCCCGAGCACCGCGTCTTCCTCCCCGAGCCCAAATCCGCAGCCGTCTACCAGAAGCTCTACCCGCTCTTCCGCCGCGTCTACTTCGCCTTCGGCGACGATGGCGTAACCTCGGCACTCGGCGACATCCTTCGCTCACTCCGCGAAATCGCCGCCGACGTCCGCGCCCAGGCCTAACTCCTCGCAACGCCGATTGCGTTATAACGAAGAGGACTCATCATGCTGCTCAAAGAACTTCGCGAAGAGGTGCTCGAAGCCAACCTCGAGCTTGTCCGCCGCGGCCTCGTGCTCTACACCTTCGGCAACGCCTCGGGCGTCGACCGCCAGCAGGGCCTCGTCGTCATCAAGCCCTCCGGTGTCGACTACGACCATCTCAAGCCCAGCCACATGGTCGTCACCGATCTCCACGGCTGCATCGTCGAAGGCGACCTCCGTCCCTCCTCCGACCTCGACACCCACACGCTGCTCTACCGCGAGTTCCCCACCATCGGCGCCGTCGTGCACACACACTCCGAGTTCGCCACCAGCTTCGCGCAGGCCGGCCTTCCCATCCCCCCGCTCGGCACCACGCACGCCGACTACTTCTACGGCCCCGTGCCCGTCACCGCCCCGCTCACCGACGAAGCCATCGGCGGCCGCTACGTCCACGAGACCGGCCTCGCCATCGTCGAGCGCTTCAAGCCCCACGGCAATGAGCCCGCCATCGACCCGCTCGCCGTTCCCGCCTGCCTCGTCGCCGGCCACGCGCCCTTCGCCTGGGGACGCACTCCGCACGACGCCGCGCACAACGCTGTCGTTCTCGAAGCCGTCGCCAAAATGGCCCATCACACCCTCACCCTCAACGAGGCCGCCCGGGTCTCGCAGGCGCTCCTCGATCGCCACTACTTCCGCAAGCACGGCGCCAACGCCACCTACGGCCAGAATTCCGCAAAGTCATAACCTCCACGAACCCGGAGACTCGATGAAGAAGCTCGCCCTCGCCCTCCTCGCCACCGCCTGCACGCTTCCTGCCCTCAAGCTCTTCGCACAAGAGCCTCTTCCGCCCGCGCCTAACAAGGTCCCACTCGAACTCGGCGCCGCATGGTACCCGGAGCAGTGGCCCGAGTCCCGCTGGGACGCCGACCTCACCCTGATGGAGAAGGCGCACATCACCTTCACCCGTGTCGGCGAGTTCGCCTGGTCCACCATGGAACCCTCCGAGGGCAACTTCCAGCTCGACTGGCTTGAGCGCGCCATCCGCCTCGCCGAGAAACACCACATCGCCATCGTCATCGGCACGCCCACCGCCGCCCCGCCCGCGTGGCTCACGCAGAAGTACCCCGAAACCCTTCGCATCATGGCCGATGGCCGCAAAGACGAACACGGTGGCCGCCAGCAATTCGACTGGAGCGATCCAAAGTATCGCGAGCTCTGCCGCATCATCGCTACAAAACTCGCCGAGCGCTTTGGGCACGACCCCAACGTCATCGGCTGGCAGATCGATAACGAGTACGCCGCCGACAGCGTAGGCGCCGCCAACAAAGCGCGCTTCGACGAGTGGGCGCACGCGAAATACAAGACGCCCGACAACCTCAACACCCGCTGGACGACGGCCTACTGGTCGCAGACCTACAGCAACTGGGATCAGATCAACATCCCCACGCCCTCAAAACGCGCCGAAAACCCAGGCCTCAACCTCGCCTGGCGCGAGTTCGTCTCTGACACCTGGCGCAGCTACCAGCGCAATCAACTTGACGCCATCCGCGCACACGCCGACAAGCGTCAATTCATCACCACCAACATGATGGGCTGGTTCGACGCCTACGACCAGTACACCGTCGCGCAGGATCTCGACCTCGCCTGCTGGGACGACTACGTCGGCACCGGCCAACTCAAAGTCTCCGAGAACGGCGCCCGCCACGACCTCACCCGCGGCTTTCTCCGCAAGAACTTCTGGGTCATGGAGACGCAACCCGGCTTCGTTAACTGGTCACCGAACAACAACGCCCTCAACAAAGGCGAGGTTCGCGCGATGGCATGGCAAGCCATCGGCCACGGCTCCGAGGCCGTCGAGTACTGGCAGTGGCGCTCCGCGCTGAACGGGCAGGAGCAGTATCACGGCACCCTCGTCGGCGCTGACGGCCTGCCCGTCCCGCTCTACGCCGAGGTCCAACAGCTCGGCGCCGACTTCGACAAAGCCGGTCCCGCGCTCGCCGGCACTACCGTCCACTCCGACGTCGCTCTACTCAATGACTACCCATCCCGCTGGGCCATCGACTGGCAGCGCCACAATCGAGCGTTCGACCCAATCCAGGCCTTCATGAGCTTCTACACGCCGCTGCATGACGCCGTGCATTCCGTCGACGTCATCCCCGACAACGTTCCGCTCGATCACTACAAGCTCGTCGTCGCCCCCGCGCTCAACCTCATCACGCCGCAGGCCGCGAAGATCCTCGAAGCCTACGTGCGCAACGGCGGCCACCTCGTCCTCGGCCCGCGCTCCGGCATGAAGGACGAAGACAACTCGCTCTGGACGCAGCGCCAGCCCGGCCCGCTCGCCGATCTCCTCGGCGCCAAGGTTGAGCAGTTTTACGCGCTCGACACCACCGTCCCCCTGAGCGGCGACTGGGGCTCTGGTGAAGACTCCCTCTGGGCCGAGCAGATCTCCGTCACCTCACCCGACACCAAAATCCTCATGCGCTACGGCAAGTCCAACGGCTGGCTCGACGACCAACCCGCCGCCGTCACGCGCAAAGTCGGCAACGGCACCATCACCTACATCGGCGCGTCGCTCGACCCCGCCGCCCTCAAGCGCGCCGCCGCCTGGATGCTCTCCGACGCCGGCCTCGCCCCCGTTTTCCCCAACATACCTGAAGGCGTCGACGTCGCCATCCGCACTGGAGACAGCAAACACGTCCTCATACTCACCAACTACAACGAACGGCCCGTCACCATCGCCCTTCCCTCGCAGATGCACGACATCCTGGCCGGCGGCACAACCGCCTCCGTCACACTGCCGCAGTACGGCGTAGCCGTCCTCCAGCAATAACGCCGACTCACGACTTCGAAACTCACAACTCGAAACTGAACAGAACCCGACGTCGCGACGAACCCGGGTGCCCCACCCTCGACCGGCATAGCCGGGCAGGGTGGCGGTGCCGCCGGGCGCCCCACGTCTCGCATCTGACGTGGGGCTCGCAGGATGCCCCGTGAGCCCTACTGCACCTCCGCCACCCACGCTGAATACGGCGGCAGCGTCACCCTCTCCACCGACGTCACCGCGCGCAACGACGCCTCACTCCCCGCCAGCGTCTTCGCCGTCTTTCCAGTCCCTCCAAACGCCCTTACATCCAGCGAAACTGTCTGCGGCTGCGCGCTCATATTGATCGCCACCACAACCGGCTTGCTGTCCTTCGGCGGCGTTCGCACGTAGCTCAGCACATCCGGGCTGCGCGTATCCACCATCGCGAACCCGCCGCTATGCAGCGCCGGATTCGTCCTGCGCAGCGCAATCAATTTCTTGTACCAGTTCAGCAACGAGTCGGGGTCCGCGCTCTCCGTCTGCATATTGATCGTCTTGTAGCTCGGCGGAATCGGCAGCCACGTCTTCTTCGCCGTCGAAAAGCCCGCATCCAACCCTGGCGTCCACTGCATCGGCGTACGTTCGCCGTCGCGTCCCTTTTCCTTCGGCCATCCCGTAATGCCGATCGGATCCTTCACATCCTCTTTGCGCGTCGGCGGAGTCGTCGGCATCCCAATCTCGGCACCGTAGTAAGTCAGCGCCGTCGCGCGCGTCGTCAGCAGCATCGCCGCAACCGTCTTCGCAATTGCAACATCGTGCACACCATCGCCATACCGTGTTATCGACCGCGCATTATCGTGGTTGTCAAACACAAACAGAGGCTGCTTTCCCTTGAACTCCTCCTCCGCCTCACCGATGTACTTCCTGAAGTGCGCCGCCGAGTAACCCTCGCTGAAACCGACCAGCATATCCATCGGCAGCTGCAACTCGTTCTTCGCTTCGCCACCGTACCACTTCTCCAGCTCCGCCGTGTTCGGCAGATACGTCTCTCCAATCAGCACCCGATGCCCCGGATAGCTATCCGCCATCACGCGCATCTTCCGAATCACATCATGGACCTTCGGCAGATTGTCCGTGTACTCGGTGTTAACCTTCGGATCTCCGTACGCATTCACGCCGCCCGTCTCCGGCTCGTTGCGCAGCTGCGGATCTTCAAACAGCGACGGAATCGCATCCAGCCGGAATCCCGCCACGCCCCTGTCCAGCCAGAACCGCATCGCGTCGAACATCGCCTTCTCAACCGCGGGATTGTTCCAGTTCAGATCCGGCTGCTGCTTGTAGAAGCGGTGATAGTAGAACTGTCTTCTCGCCGGCACCCACTCCCACGCCGACCCGCCGAACAGCGACGTCCAGTTATTCGGCGGCACCATTCCATCGTGCTCAAATCTTTTCTGATACGCCGTCACTCCTGGCGCACTCACCTTCACGCCGTCATTCCACACGTACCAGTCCGCCTTCGCATTCCTGCGCGAACTCGCCGACTCGACAAACCACCGGTGCTTGTCCGACGTGTGGTTCAGCACCATATCCAGAATGATCCGCACATTGTGCTGCTTCGCCGCTTGCATCAGCGCGTCGAAGTCCGCCATCGTCCCATACTGCGAGTCCACCGCTTCGTAGTTCGAAATGTCGTAACCAAAGTCCACCTGCGGTGACGGATACATCGGTGCAATCCAGATCGCATCCACGCCCAGCGCCTGCAGATAGGGCAGCCGCTCACGAATCCCATTCAGATCGCCGACGCCATCGCCGTTTGAATCCTGAAAGCTCCGCGGATAGATCTCGTAAATCACCGCATGCTTCCACCATGTCTCATCGTGACTCGGTGGCGGCGCCGCCTCCGCGGAGTACACACCGGTCTGCTGCGCTCCTGCCCACGCAGGACTCCCCATCAAGCAACCCGCAATCAAAACGCTCGCAAACACATACCGCATCGCAACTCCTCGAACAGGCTGTTAGTAGCACAAATCGTTAGCAAAAAAACGAATAACCTCAAATCACTAACCACTAACTAGCAACCACTCTAAATCCCATACTTCTCTGCCAGAAACTCACTCAGCTCCGTGGGCACCACGCCCGCAAGCTCCTGCCACGTCAGCAGCTTCAGTCTGCAACGCAGCTCGAAACTCCGCACCGCGCGCATCACGGCATACCATATCTCCACCAGCTCCGGCCTCCGCGCATCGCACAGCACGCAGAACGAACACCCGCTCGCGTGCGCCGCCAGCGTGCCACGGACCAACTGATACCCCGTCACGCGACCACCGCGCACCGGCAACTTCTCCACCTCGAACACCTCATCTACATCCCGATACCGCTCCACCAGCCCGATCTTCGCACTCTGAAAGTCAGACTCCGTCAGCTTTGCCTCCACCAGCAGATCGCCCACGCGCATATCAACCTCCGTGTTGTCGGTCTTGCCCTCCGTGTTATCGCGCTTCCCTCCCTTCAGCGGAACCCGCGGCTTCACGCCAAACTCCGGCACGGCGCCCGCGGCAATCCCCAGCGTCGCGCGCACGCCCGCGCACTCCAGCACGCCCGGATGGCAAAACACATTCATCAGCAGTGCGTCGGAGCTGTTCGCGCAGTCCAGCTCCATCCACTTCCAGTCGGCCCGCGCGCGCATCCGCTTATGCGCCGTATGAACCTTCCCCAGCCTCTTCTTCCACTCCAGACTCGAGCAGATCGCCTCATACGCTCGCGGATGAAAGTTCCCATGCCGGCCATCTTCGCTGCGCGCAAAGAGAATGCTCGGCACGGCCCCATCGGTCCGCTCATACACCAACCCATGCGTAGCGGCGAACCGCATTCCTCGCAGGCTCAGCTCCGTGCGCAGACCCAGCCCACCCGGCAACTCCTCCCACGCCACTGCACCCTCCGGCAACATTCGGCCATGATACGTCCGTCCCTCATCGTCCTGAAATCGGCCGTTTTCCTTAGCCATTTGTCTGTTACCGTACGTTCGAGCCTCCTCCGACACTTTCGCTCGGCTCCGGACTACTCGTGCAATGAACACGTTTCATCGGCTCGCCCGGCTTTCGTCTGTCTTCGCTCTTCTGCTGTACCCGACCCTCATCTTCGGGCAGTCTCCCGCTCCGCGCATCCGCGGCCCCATCGAACTCACTCCCTCCGTCCCGCTCGAAGGCTCACTCAATCCGCGCGTCCGACTCTCTGACGACCTCGGCCCCCTCGCGCCCGAAACATCCATCCGCGGCGTCACGCTCGTCTTCAAGCGCTCTCCCACGCAGGAGGCTGACCTCCAGCAACTGCTGGCCCAGCAGGCCGATCCCGCTTCGCCGCTCTACCATCACTGGCTCACCCCCGACGACTTCGCCGCTCGCTTCGGCGTTGCCGGCGCCGACATCACCGCCGCTGAGTCATGGCTCCAGTCACACGGCTTCACCATCGACAACGTCTCGCGCAACCACGAGCGCATCACCTTCTCCGGCACCGCTGCCGAAATCCAGGAGGCCTTCGGCGCCGAGCTCCACAATCTCCGCTACGACAATGAGCTCCACTTCGCTCCCATCTCTGCGCTCTCCCTCCCTGCCACGCTCGCGCCTGTTACCGCCGCTGTTCTTCATCTCTCCGACTTCCGCCCCACCCCCGGCGTCCGCACCCTCCATCCCGACTACACGACCGCCAACAGTCAGTCGCATTTTCTCGGGCCCCGCGACATCGCCATCATGTACGATCTCGGGCAGCTCCCCAGCAGCGGCAACGGTATCGGCCAGAGCCTCGCCATCATCGGACAAAGCTTCGTCAAATTGGGCACCGGCTCCAGCATTTCCAGTTTCCTGGCCACCTTCTCTCCGGGCGGCGGTGACAAAATCACTACGGTGATCGTCCCCAGCTCCGGATTCGAGGCCATCCTGCCTGGCGACGTCGGCGAGTCCGAAATTGATCTCGAGTACTCCTCGGCGCTCGCGCCAAACGCCAGCATCTTCTTCGTCTACACAGGTTCCAACCCCAACTACAACGCCTTCGACGCACTGGCCTACGCCATCACGGAGGACATCGCCCCCGTGGTCAGCATCAGCTACGGTGGTTGCGAACCCGTCATCGGCACCGCGGATCTGCAGGCGGCCAACTCACTCTTTGCGGAAGCCGCAGCCCAGGGCCAGACCCTCGTCGCCTCCTCCGGCGACCAGGGCCCCACAGCCTGCGCCGCCTACGGCTCCGGAGTCTCCACGACGCAGCAGCAGTCCCTCGCCGCCTCCTTTCCCGCCAGCAGCCCATTCTTCACGGCCGTCGGCGGCACGCAGATGGCGCCCGGAACCTTTGCCGCCGGCTCCAGCAACTACTGGGCCGCCGCCACTACCACCGACAACGCCGCATCTCTGCTCTCCTATGTCTCGGAGGTCGCCTGGAACGAGGACTCACCTTCCTTCGGTCTTGCTGCTTCAGGCGGCGGCATAAGCTCTCTCTTCCCGCGTCCCACATGGCAGACCGGCGTTCCCGGCATCCCCTTCGGAAGCTACCGGCTCATCCCTGACATTGCGCTCCAATCCGCCGTCTCCAGCCCCGGCTACATCATCTGCACCGACGATCCCTACATCGTCGGCCCCGCCAGCGATTGCACCAACGGCACCCTCAAAACCACCTCCAACAGCTACATCATCTCGGGAGGCACCAGCTTCGCTGCTCCCGTCTTTGCCGCATTCCTCACCAACCTCAATCAGTACGAACAGAGCACCGGCTTCGGCAACATCAACCCCATCCTCTACTCGCTCGCCGCGCAGCCCTCCATCTACAGCTCTGTCTTCCACGACATCACCTCCGGCACCACGGCCTGTGCCGTCGGCGACCCCGGCTGCGGCACACCCGGCACCTCCGGCTACGCCGCGACTACCGGCTATGACATGGCCACCGGCCTCGGAAGCGTCGACTTCAGCAAGCTCGCCGCCGCGTGGCCCACCGTTCCCTCCAACGGCGCGGCTGCCACATACCTTGGAATCCTGGCCCCGCCGGCCATGGAGAGTGCCGGTGCAACCAACTCCGTCACCGTCATGGTCAACCTCAACTGCGGAACCTGCACATCATCTCCCAACCCCACAGGCAATTTGTCCATCCTGGTCGACGGCGCAGCCGTCGCGCCCGTGCCGTTGCAGTCCTCCGGTCCCGGTGCCAACGCCACCTGGAACTTCGTCGCTCCCTCCGCCACCGGTTCTCATGTAGTCGTCGTTCGTTACCCGGGAGATGCCTACCACCTTCCGTCGTCCAAAACCTTCGCCGTACTGGTCGGCAACGTCGTTCCCTCGGGTACCTTCTCACTCTCCGCGAACAACCTCACCCTCTCCAGCAACAGCACCGGCTCTACAACGGTCACCATCGCACCCTCCGCCGGTTACAGCGGGGCCCTCACCTGGTCGTCCAGTTACACCGGCGGCACGGTCGCGCAAAGCCTGTGCTACATCGTTCAGTCCCGCCTCATTAGTGGCCCAACAACCGCCACCATGACCATGGGCGTGGGCACCGCCTGCTCTTCGCCCAGCGGCTCTCGAGTTTCCTCCAACGTGCAGCGAACCTCGCTGGAGCAGCCCTCAAGGCCAGCGTCTCGCAAGGCTCCGGAAGCCGCCACTCTCTTCGCGGTCCTTCTCTTCGGTCTTCTCCCGTCACGGCGCGCCCGCAAACTGCTTCCCCTGCGTTCCACCGCAATGCTCGCGGTCATCGCCATCGCACTCACAGGCTGCGGAGGCTCGAACTCTGTCAGAGCCAATGGCAACGGAAGCGGTACGACCGGCAATCAGCCGCAGGTCTACACGATCACTCTCCGGGGGACAGACTCCGTGAACACCGCCATCACAGCCTCCACCACCTTCACCCTCACCATCAACAACTAAACAGGGTGCAAAGAAGACATTCTCAAAAAAAGAAGTGGTGGCTTCAGCCGCTGCGGTATGCTTTTGCTCTCCCATGCAACGCATACTCCTCCTGCTGTTCGCGGCAGCAACCGCCACGACCATAAAAGCGCAGTGGGCCCTCCACGACGCCCACACCACCGCCGACCTCCGCGGCATCGACAACGTCGGCAACGGCGTCGCCTGGGCCTCCGGCTCCAACGGCACCATCCTTCGCACTGAGGACGCCGGCATCGTCTGGCAGCTCTGCGCGACACCTCCCGGCGGCGAACAACTCGACTTCCGCGCCGTCCAGGCCTTCGACAACTCGACCGCCATCATCATGTCCATCGGCAAAGGAGACCAGTCCCGCCTCTACAAAACCACCGACGGCTGCCAGACCTGGACGCTCCTCTTCACCAACCCCGACCCAGACGGCTTCTTCGATGCACTCCAGTTTCAGAACCAAAAAACAGGCTGGCTGCTCGGCGACCCTGTAGACGGCCGCTTTGTTTTGATGGGCACATTCGACGGCGGGCTCCACTGGACACGCGCGAAAACCAACACTCTCGCCGCTTCGGATCAAGCTGGCGTCTTCGCGGCCAGCAACTCCTCGCTGCTCACCCGTCCTTCATTCATCACCGGCGGTCCGAACGGCGCTTACTTCTACGAGGGCAATTCCACCTGCACGACGGTCACAGCAGAGAGGAACCGCGCCCTATGCATTAGCGACTTCACCCAATTTGACAGTGTGCGAGTTCCACTCTTCGGAGACACCGCATCAGCCGGCGGCTTCTCTGTCGCGCAGGGGTATGAGTTCAGGCACGTCGCGGTCGGCGGCGACTACAAGAAACCCGCAGAACGCAAAGGAACAGCAGCCTACTTTGACAACTATTTGGGTGGGTGGTTCGTCGCGAAGACCATGCCCTCAGGCTTCCGCAGCGCCGTCGATTACGACCCCAAAACCGACACCTGGATCACCGTCGGCCCCAACGGCACCGACGTCTCCACCGACGACGGCCGCAACTGGCGCCCACTGAAACCCAACCCCAAATTTCACGACACCCCCGACGCCGACCAGCACTGGAACGCTCTCTCGTTCCCCTTCGCCGTCGGTCCTCACGGACGCATCGGCACCCTCCGCCCCTCCGCCCTCAAACCCCACAAATAACTATCTCTTCGCAGAAAAGCCCCCACTTGACAAATCACACCCACCAATACCCCCTCTAACTCAAGGCCCGGTCAGCCCGCAGCAGACGATCCCCTTAAGGTCCGCCTCTAACCATCATCCCTTGAAGACTTTGCGCAAAAAACGGGGGGAGGGGGTATCCCACGCGCTCATCCGTTACTCTAATCCTCGGACGCAAAACAAAGAGGCGACGAGATGAACACCGCAGCACTTTCACCTTTCCGTAACGAGCCCTTCACCGACTTCTCCGCTCCCGACAATCATCGCGCCATGCTCGACGCCCTCGCCCGCGTCCGCTCGGAGCTCGGACGCACCTGGGATCTCGTCATCGCTGGCCATCCCACGCAAACCGCCGACAGGTTCGCCTCCACAAATCCTGCTCGTCCCGCACAGGTCATCGGCACGCACTACGCCGCCGGTCCCGCCCAGGTCCAGCGGGCCATCGACGCAGCCACTGCGGCCTTTCCCGCCTGGTCGCGCCGCCCCGCCAGCGAACGCGTCGAAATTCTCCTGCGCGCCGCGCAACTCATCCGCGAGCGCCATTTCGACCTCTGCGCCTGGCTCGTCTTCGAGGTCGGCAAAAACTGGGCCGAGGCCGATGCCGACGTCGGCGAGTGCATCGACTTCCTCGAGTTCTACGCACGCGAGGCCCTCAAGCTCGACGCCGCCGCCCCGCCCATCCAGTACCCCGGCGAGCGCAACGTGCTCCGCTACGTCCCGCTCGGCGTCGGGGCCGTTATCCCGCCCTGGAACTTCCCCTTCGCCATCATGGCCGGCATGACCGCCGCGGCCATCGTCACCGGCAACACCGTCGTCCTCAAGCCCTCGCCCGACGCGCCCACTATCGCCGCCCGCTTCGTCGCCATACTCAACGAGGCTGGCCTGCCCGACGGCGTCGTTAACCTCCTCCAGGGCGGCCCCGAACCCGGCCGCCTTCTCGTCGAGAGCCCCAAGGTCCACTTCATCGCCTTCACCGGCTCCAAGAAGGTCGGCCTCGAAATCCACGAGCGCGCCGCCCGCACCCAGCCCGGCCAGCGCTTCATCAAGCGCACCATCCTCGAGATGGGAGGCAAGGACGCCATCATCGTCTCCTCCGACGCAGACGTCGACGCAGCGGTCGAGGGCGTTGTCGCCTCGGCCTTCGGCTTCAACGGCCAAAAGTGCTCCGCCTGCTCCCGTGCCATCGTCGAAGTACCCATCTATGACGCGTTCACCGAGCGTCTCCGCGACCGCGTCGCCAAGCTGAAGTCTGGTGATCCCGCCGAGAACGCCTACAGCGGCCCCGTCATCAACAAGGCTGCCTACGACCGCGTGCTGAACTACATCAGCATCGGTCAGCAGGAGGGCAAGCTTCTCATCGGCGGTGGCCCCGCGACCAACGACGGCGACGGCTACTTCGTGCAACCCACCGTCTTCACCGGCGTCGGTCCCACCGCGCGTCTCGCGCAGGAGGAGATCTTCGGTCCCGTCCTCGCCGTCATCCGCGCCGACAACTTCGACCACGCCCTCGCGATCGCCAACGACACTGAGTACGGCCTCACCGGGGCCATCTACTCCGGCTCGCGCGACAAGCTCGATCGCGCCAGCCGCGAGTTCCATGTCGGCAATCTCTACCTCAACCGCAAGTGCACGGGAGCCATGGTCGGCGCCCACCCCTTCGGCGGCTTCAACATGAGCGGCACCGACTCCAAGGCCGGCGGCCCCGACTATCTGTTGCTCTTCACCCAGGCCAAATCAATCGCAGAAAAGAAAGGCTTCATCTCTGAAGCGGCCGAAGAACAGGAACAGCGCATGGGCCTCTAAGCCTCATGCGCTGCTCTTCAGAAACTCTCTATATCGCTAACTCGCTAGCTTGCTAACCCGCTGCCCTTACGCGCTGCGCACCAGCTTCTCCCGCACACGTTCCGCGGCCTCGGCCAGCGCCCGATGGTGAATCGTGAACAGCGCCAGCTCCAGCCGGTCGCTCACACCGGTTTTGTCATAGATGCTGCGCAGGTAGTTCTTCACCACCTGCTCCTTCGTCCCAAGCTGCAGCGCAATCTCTTTGTTCTTCGATCCCTCCGCGATGAGCGCAACGATCTGCAGCTCCTTCGGAGTCAGCCGCTCGAGCACATTCGTGCCAACGCGATCCGGGGATGGCATCGTCTTCAGGTTGGCCCGTTGCACGCTGCGCTGGCCCGCTGCTACCCGCAGCAGGCAGTCCACCAGCTGCGGAGCCGCCACAGAACGCAACACCGTGCCCTCAACGCGGGACACGTACTGATCATCCAGCGAGGCCCCGTGTTCCAAAATGACGACCGACCGGCTTCCGGCCTGCTCAATCCAGTCCAGCAATTCGTTCATATCCGGCGCGAAGCTCGACGGATAAATCACTATCGATTTCCGGAGGCTTCCAACCGCCTCTTTCAGACGCTCGTAGTCCGGGCACTGCGCCACAACCTGCAAATTCCGTTCCTGGCCTAGAACGCGGGCAACGCCCGCGCGAAAGATCGCCTGGTTATCTGCAAGGATCACTTGATGAGCCAAAGGGTTCTCCTGGCGGTCGAGACAGTCGCGTCTTTAAGCGACTCTCACTCCTGCTCGATCAGACATCAGGGGGAACCCGGCGAGGAATCCCACAAACCTGTCACTAAGGTTCCCCTGAACCCTTCGGCCGGTTACCGCAGGTCGTACACCCAATTGCCCTTATCCGTTATTACGCAGCACGACCGGCCCGGCTGCCTGATTCTAGGATACCCTGTCAGCGATGAGCTTGCTACGACCCTTCCACATTGCCTTCCCTGTTGACGATCTAGCGGCAGCACGACATTTCTACGGCACCGTGCTGGGCTGCCCTGAGGGCCGCAGCGCCGACCACTGGATCGACTTCGACCTCTTCGGCCACCAGATCGTCGCCCACTACAAGCCCAGGCCAGCCTCGGCAGAGGGCGCCCACAGCAACCCTGTGGATGGCCACGACGTCCCCATTCCTCACTTCGGCGTTGTCCTCGCCCAGACGGACTGGGAGTCACTCGCGGAGCGGGTTCGCAATGCGGGAGTGAAATTCGTTATCGAGCCCTATACTCGCTTTAAGGGTGAGGTGGGTGAGCAGTCCACAATGTTCTTCCTCGATCCGTCCGGCAACGCCCTCGAGTTCAAGGCCTTCGCAGATCTAAGTCAACTCTTCGCAAAATAGCAATAAAAAGAGACCGCAGAGCACACGGAATACAAGACAGAAGGACCGTCATGATCGCCACGCCAGCTGCTCAGGAAGTCCTTTATCGTCCTGCAACTTTGCTCGACGTTTCCGCGATCGCTCAACTTCGCCCCGAACACTGGGGACACGCTCCGGATTGGGAGATTCGCATCGCTGCCTATCTAAGCGGCGAATACAACCCGCGCGGCGCACGTCCTCCACGCGTCGCCATCGTGGCCGAGCAGGACGACGAGGTCATCGGCTTTATCGCCGGTCATCTTACGCGCCGCTATCACTGCGACGGCGAACTGCAGTGGATTGGCGTCTCGGCAGCGCAGCGCCGCCAGGGCGTCGCAACAGAGATGCTGCGCGAACTCGCAGACTGGTTTGCCACCTACAACGCGCACAAGATCTGTGTCGACGCGCAGCCGCGCAACGCTGACGCCCTCGCCTTCTACGCTCGCCATGGCGCGCAGCAGCTCAACCACCACTGGATGATCTTCCCGAACATAATCGACGCCTTGTCTGTCGCATGAAAGCGTGGGCGGCCGCTCTCGCTCTCATGCTCGCCGCGACTGCCTCCGCACAGAGGCTTCATCGTCTCGACGGCACGACCCTGCCTCCCGAACACGCGCGGGCTATCGCTGACGCCGAGCTCACTCGCGACCGCGTGACCGGCGCACAGATCGCGTTGCTGCATAACGGCCGGACCGTCTGGACCTACGCATACGGGCTGCGCGATGTCGAACACCACCTGCCCATGACACCCGACACGTACATCTGGGCCGCCTCCATCACCAAGTCCGTCTTTGCGACCTGGGTCATGACCCTGGTCGAACAAAGGCGTCTCGACCTCGACAAGCCCATCGCCGACTACATGCCCGGCGGTCTCTCTGGCTACTATCACGACACCACGTTGCTGACCGCTGACCCGCGCTATCGCAAAATCACACCGCGAATGCTCCTCTCGCACACATCCAGCCTTTGCAACTATGCCCCGGCCGACATGCCGGACGGCAAGCTCCGCATTCAGTACGATCCCGGCACGCGCTACGCCTACTCCGGCGAAGGCCTCACGCTGCTGCAGTACGTCATGGAGCAGGCCGTCACGCATGAGCCGCTTGAAAAGTCCATGCAGCACGATCTCTTCACTCCCCTCGCAATGAACGCCACGAGCCTCACATGGAACAACCGTTTTCTCGCCAACAATGCGGTTCGCTATGGCTCGACCGGAAACTTTCTGAACTTCACGCGCAAAGACAACGCCCGAGCTTCCGGTTCGATGGCGACCAGCGTCAATGATCTTTCGCGATTTCTCGAAGCCCTCTTTGCCAACCGCATCCTCAAACCCGCGACTCGCGATGAGATGTTCACATCGCAGATCAGCATCCACGCAGCACATCAGTTCCCTACGCTCGACCCTGCAACCAGTGAGGAAGGACCCAACGTCGGCCTGAGCTACGGCCTTGGCTGGGGATTGCTGACGCACTCCAAATACGGCCCGGCCTTCTTCAAAGAAGGCCACGGCGACGGCGCAGAGAACTATTTGATCTGTTTCACGCGCCATCAGGATTGCATGATCCTGCTCACCAACTCCGACAACGGCGAGCTTGCCTTCCGCCCTTTGCTCGAGCAACTACTCGGCGATACGGTCACGCCCTGGACCTGGGAGGCCTACACGCGCGAACAGGTCCTCAGCAATCAGGAGCACCAGGTGCAAACGCATCACTGAACAAGATGGAAAACCATTGCGTCGTGCAGGATGACCGCGATGCGTCACTGCATTTCTCTATAAGGGAATCGCAGGATCATCGCCATCGGTCGCGTCACCGTGCTGCTTTACGCGATCGAGTTCCTCCCCAGCGACAAAGGCGAGATCACGCGCCTCATCGTTCATCAGGGCGGTCCGGACAGCACCGCCGACAAGAAGCCCTAAGCCGCTGTTGAGACTCGCGGGCTCTCTCCAGCCAGCGGAGCCGTGCGCTTTGCTCCTATCGCGATCAGCACCAAAGCGATCGCCAGGAAAATCACATTGCCGACACGCGCAAGCACCGGACCGCCGCGAAACGGCGTCTGCAGGAACGCGTGCAAGCCGTACGCCACAGCTCCGCCGGCGCCGAGGCTAAACGTATGCAGGAGCGTCCAACTCCTGCGGCTTGAGAGCACATACACCAGCAGCAGAAACAGCGCATCCAACGCGAGCATCGCAGCCACCGCGCCCCATCCCCATCGGGGCAGGATCAGTTCCAGCAGCAAGCCCAGCAGCAACGCAGCCGCTCCACTCAACCACGGCGAAGGCACCCTGCCCTCGCGTTTCGTCATCCCCGCTGGCGTCACAAATGCAATAACCACCAGAAACACACACGCTATCGCCGCCACACTCAGCTGCGCTCGCGTAGCCCAGAAGTGATTCTGCTTTAATCCAATCAGCGTGTTCGCTACCAACCCCAGCAAAAAGAGAACGTCGACCACCGTATGTCCGATTTTGCCCAGCCACGGCTCGCACGCTCGTTCCGGAAACAGCCCTTCCGCCAGCGCGATCGAAACGCCGATGCTCCAGAACGTGTGAACGTTCAGCATCAGCAGGGTCCACCATCCGCCGATGCCCAGGAACGCAATGTGGGCGGGCTGCAAAAAGTGCATGTGCAATTTCAGGTAGTCCGGATTGAACAGCGACTGCGTGACCAGCCCTTCCTCGAGTAGAGCGTACGCCGCGCCAAGGCAAAGGATGGTGGGCCAGCCCCTGCCCTTGTGCCGTACATGCTCACGAATGAGCAGGGCGGCGCCGCCATACATCGGCGCCAGCACAAGCAGCGCCGGCAGCAGCTTCAGCGAGAGATCGCCAAGCAGATACTCCGCCACAAACGGAGCGATGAAGAAGAGGCTGATAGCTGCAGGGACACTACGGCGCGGACGGGCAATCGCGGCAGTCGAAGATGTCATGGTCCCGAGAAGTGTACAACGCTCCGGCCCATCGGCCGTTGCCTTTTACACCGCGACGGTAAAGCTGTCCTCACTGCGCGTCACCGCACGATACAAAGTATCTCGTTCGAACGGCACGCGCCCCGCCTCGGTGATCAGGCGCTCAAGATCGCGCCGCCGCAGCCCCTGCGGAGTCGTCGCGCCGGCATCGTGGTAAATCTTCTCCTCCACCACCGTGCCGTCGATATCATCCGCACCGAACCGCAGCGAGATCTGCGCCATCTTCGGCGTCACCATCTGCCAGTAGCTCTTGATGTGCGGAAAGTTGTCGAGCATCAAACGGCTCACCGCAATCTGCTTGATGTCCTGCATGCCCGTCGACTTCGGCAGATGGCTCAGCGCCGTGTGGTCCGGATGAAAGCTCAGCGGAATAAATGTCTGGAATCCCCCGGTGTCATCCTGCACCGCGCGCAGCTTCATCAGATGATCAACGCGGTCCTCATCGTTCTCAATGTGCCCATAGAGCATCGTTGCGTTCGACTTGAGCCCCGCCTTGTGCGCCAGCCGCGCCGTCTCCAGCCACTCACTGCCGTCAATCTTGTGATCGCAGATGATGTGCCGCACACGGTCTGCAAAGATCTCCGCGCCGCCGCCAGGGCATGAGTCCACCCCCGCAGTCTTCATGCGCTCCAGCGTCTCCGCAATCGACAGCTTCGCGCGCTTCGCCAGAAACGCGACCTCCACCATCGTGAAAGCCTTGATGTGTACCTGCGGATAACGCTCCTTGAGCCCGCTCACCAGGTCCATGAAGTATTCGAACGGCAGATCGGGATGCAGGCCGCCGACGATATGAAACTCCGTCACCGCCTCCGTAAGGCCCTTGCCGGCGGTCTCCCACGCCTCTTCGAGCGCCATCGTATACGTGTCCGCCGCGCCCTTCTTGCGGCCGAACGCGCACAGCCGGCACGACGCCACGCAGACGTTCGTCGGATTGATGTGCCGGTTGACGTTGAAGTAGGCCGTGTCGCCGTGCATGCGCTCGCGCACGAGGTTCGCCATCCAACCCACGCCGAGAATATCGCCGCTGCGATAGAGCGCCAGCCCGTCGTCGTAGGTCAACCGCTCGCCGCGCTGTACTTTTTCTGCAATCGGCTCCAGTGCCCCATCGTCGGTCTGAAAAGAGTGGCGCGGCTTGCCGTCGATTGCGTCGCGGTCCATAACTCTATTCTACCGCTCGCGCATGTGCGGCTGCCGATCAGCAGCCGCACCACAACAATTCAGCGAGCCTTCGCTGTTTGCCCTCGCGAATCGCCAGGGAACGGCGACGCCACCATTCTCGGCTCAATCACGATGCCGTCAAACAGGGTTGCACCGACCAGATGATCGCCCACGGGCCGGAGAAACCGCAGCTGCCATCCTGTATCCCAATAGCTGACCTTGTAGTCCGGCAGCGACGCCGCAAAGCCGACGGTGCCGCTCGTCGACGCGACCAGCACGCGCTTGTTCGCAGCGTCGTAGTAGATGCCGTCCACGTGGCGCACGAACAGATTCTGCAGCGTCTTCCAGTTAGCTCCGCGATCCGTTGAGTAGAAGACACCCTCCGGGCCGCCGATCCAGAGATTTCCAAGGCCGTCGATTGCAAGCGCGCCGATCTGCGTCAGCGTTGGCGGCGGCATCAGGCTCTTCCAGCTCTCGCCGCCGTTTTCCGAGAGCGCCGCTCCCGTCAGGCTCGCGGCCACAACCATCTGCTCATGCAAAGCAAGGTGTCGTCCGTCGGTAAGCTGCGGCACCTGGAGTTGCGTCCAGCCCTGCGCTCCGTTCGTGCTGCGCCACACTCCGGCTGATGTTCCCGCGAATATCCCTTCGCTTCCACTCGTAAGCGCATAGACAGCCGCACTGCTGAGCGCCGGCGGCTCTTTGAGCTCCGCCTTCTTCGCAGCCGGATGCACCACCGTCTTGGTTCCCTTCTTCGTCACGGTCTTCTTCGCAGGTGCCGGCGGAGGAACCAGCGCGGAAGCCTCGCTCCAGATTCCGTTCGTCATCCTGAAAACGCCATGCGACGTGCCCGCCAGCAGCGTGTCGTCCGGCGTCATCGTGAGACTGTACACGTCGCGCCCGCCGAGTCCGCTGCTCATCTGCTGCCACTTCACGCCGCCGTCTTTGCTGGCAAAGACACCGCCCACCTCTTTGTCGTTCACCACGCCGACATACAGCTGTGTGGGGTCCCGTTGATCCGCCGCATACGCCACCACCTGCCGCAGCGTGAAGCCATCGTTCGAGGCCTGGAAGGTCACGCCCGAGTCTTCGCTCCGAAGCACGCCGCCGCGATCCGTCGCCAGCAGTACATGCTGTGGCTGATTCGGATCGACGTACACGTCATTCACGATGACGTCAGCGCCAGTCTGTCGCACCCACGTCGAACCTCCGTCGGTCGACTTATAAAGTCCCTGCGTCGTGCCTGCGTACACCGTCGTCGGTTTTGCCGGATCGAGCTTCAACTTTCGCGTTCTGCGCGCCGAGGCAGGAATTCCCTGCCCTTTATTGACCGTTACGCCGCCCTTGAACTGCAGGCCCGCGTTCACGCTCTTGTAGATGCCCGAGCACGCGCTCGCAAACACGATGTTCGGGTTGGTGGGATCGATGATGATTGAAAAGACATCCGAGTCATCGATGATGCCCTGCTTGATGCTCTGCCAGTGCGCGCCGCCGTCCACCGTCTTCCATGGCAGGTGCCACGTACCCGCATAAATGATGTTGGGATCCTTCGGGTCGATGGCAATCGAGCCAACCTCGTGAATCTCCGTCGAACCCGACGGGCTGATCAGCTCCCAGTGCTTGCCATTGTCCTTGCTGCGGTAAATACCCTTGAGCGTGCCCGCGACGAGAATGTTCGGGTCCGACAGGGCTCGGGTCAGCGATCGCACCGACTGATCCCCCATCTCCGTCTGCTTGGTCCAACGCTTGCCGCCGTCATCGCTGAGGTAGAGTCCGCCTTCCGGACGGTTCACCATGAAGGCGGCCAGAATCATCTGTTGCGGCGCCGCCGGATCGATCGAGATGTGATCGATGACCAGGTCATTGCGGCCGTCTACCTGTGCGACGCGCGTCCACGACGTGCCGCCATCATGGCTTTGGTAGATCCAACCCGTCTCGGTTCCCAGATAGAGATGTTTGGAGTCGTGCGGGTCGACAGCAAATGAGCGCGCATCGCCCCCGTACGGCCCCAGGGGAAACCAGTTGACCGCGTGTGCCTGCAGCCCCACGAGCTGGCAAGCGAATACCATGACGCCGAGGTGGCGAAGCCAAGTTGCCTTCATTGCTGCGTACTCCTTACATGGAGATTAATGCATTGCGGGGCAGTCGTGATGTATCCCCCAAGCTGCGTACTCCTAAAGGAACATCTGCTGCAGCAAGATCTGTCGCCTTTGGATAGACCTGCGGGCCCGCCAAGTCCGCCGGGGCGCACCCATTTCCGCGCTTGCGCCTCATCGGCAAAACGACGCTATTGAGTCGGCGGTCGTATGTGCTGGCAGAAAAGAGAAACGGCTGACCGGTTTCCCGGTCAGCCGTTTGCAGTTGGAACTACGGTTATCGACTACTTCTTCTTGTGGTGGTGCTTCTTCGGTGGCGGAGCAGTCCGGGATACCGGCTTGACCACCGACTCGTCCACCGGGGTCAGACCCGAGGTGTCGAGGGTAGCGCCATCTGGGATGAGGGTCGTCGCAGAGGCCTTGGTGCCAGCCGTCCCGGTGTAGACCGAGATGCGGGAGGCATCGATGCCCTTCTCCGTGACCAGGTATTCCTTCTCGTTGACAGCGCGCTGAGCAGCGTTCTTGTCTGCCTGCTTCTCGTCGCTCGCTGCCGAACCCACAACCGCCAGCTTCGCATTCGGATCCTGCTGCGCGCTCAGGGCGATGTCGTCAAGGCAAGCCTTGGCTTCATTGTCCACACGAGTCGGCCGCTTGGCATCGCGATCGAAGCTGATCGAGCAGAGGCTCTTGGTCTCGGGCTTCACAACCGGCGGCGGTGCATTGACTGTTACCGTCGTGGTTGCAGAGGCCGTCTGCGCCTTGTCATCGACAACGTTGCAGGTGACCGTGATCGTCCCCGGAGCAACACCGGTGGTGGTCAGAGTCGCCGTCGTCGTATTGCCGCTGATGTTGCCAGCCGTCGCCGAGTAGCTATAGGTCAGAGGCCGGTTCTGCGGGCTCACACCGTTCGCTGTAACCGTCGAAGGCTCGTTGAGGTTGACTGTCGAAGGATTGGCCGAGCAGCTGACGGTCGGCGGCTGGAACTGGGTGACCGTAACGGTCGCCGAGCAGTCAGCAAACTGACCGGGCTTCTTGCCCTCTTCTACATGACCCTTCACCGTGTAGGTGCCGGGGTTCAGCGCCTTAGTGTCAATCGTCACCGTGTTCGAAGTGCTCGTGGCAGTGACACCCTGATCACCCGACCAGCTGTACGCCGCCGACTTCTTCGGGTTCAGGTTGGTCGCCGTGCCGGTAATCGTCACCGCGTCACCCGGGTAGACGGTCCCCGTCGGAGCCGTCACCGAGCAGGAGTACTGCACTGGCGGCGGCGGGATGATGTGACCGAAGTGCAGCAGCAGGCCGCTGCTCAGCTCTGCCACGCCAAGATTCGCGCGGCCGCCCAGGTCCCCACCCGTCGGCGGGTTCACTGCTGGGCCGAAGTTGTTGTGCAGGTACCGGTAGTCTGCCTGGAAGAGACGCAGACCAATCCTGCCGCCCATAAGGTTGTAGTCCATGCCGCCGCCAACAATAAGGCTCGGCCCCCACTGATAGCGGTTGTGTCCGTACGTCGCCGAGGCATCGCTGTTGGGTCCGCCAAGCTTCGTCGCACCCGCTCCCGCGTGAGCAAAGAGGGTAAAGTTTTCCATCGGGGCGCGCACAATTGGGCCGGCGTACGCTCCATAAGCACCGTCGTTCTGCCCGTCGGGGTTCGCAATAAACGTGAACTCGGCGCCGATGTACTTGTTGAAGTAGTAGGCACCGCTTCCAATAGCACCCAGGTCGACCGACGAGTACTTGATGTTTTGTGGCTTCAACTGCCCGTGCGCGCCGAAGTACGAGTACCCCAAAAAGACATCTACGCGCGAAGGGTTGTTTTCACTGGGAGCAGCAGTGGTCTGCGCGCTCAGGCTCATTGTGCCCAGGCTGACCGCACATGCAGCCAGCAGGAACCGGCTGATACTGCGAAACGGACGATAAGACATTCGACAACCCTCCACTAAGAAAACTTCATGATTTGTTCTGCAGACTCGTAGGGACGATGCGGTCTGCTGGACCTTTGTTAATTCCAAAAAAGTTTACCGCGTTTAGTGCTCGTGTCGAGCACAAATTTATTGTGTTTCCTACTATCTCACTATGACTTACTGATTCTCCATATCGCACCAGTTACCATTCATACACCACTGTCAAAAGAACTCATGAGAGGTTGAGGGTGTCTTTCAGGCTTCCCCTCGTCGCCTGAATCTTCTCCTGCAAGAGCGTAATTGCGTACAACAACTGCTCCGGACGCGGCGGGCACCCCGGTACGTAAACATCCACCGGAATCACCTGGTTCACTCCCTGCAGCAAGGCATAGTTGTTGAAAACTCCCCCCGAGGTCGCGCAGGCACCCATCGAGATCACCCACTTCGGCTCCGGCATTTGTTCATACAGTCGACGAATCACCGGCGCCATCTTCTGCGATACTCGCCCCGCGATAATCATTAGATCGCTCTGCCGTGGGCTCGGACGAAACACCTCCGCACCGAACCTCGCGATGTCATACCGGCTGCCACCCATCGACATCATCTCGATTGCGCAGCACGCCAGCCCAAAGGTCATCGGCCATATCGAGTTCTTTCGGACCCAATTAATTGCCGCGTCCATCGAAGCCAGAACCACGCCCTCCGGCTGGTCATCGCCCCAGTTCACCTCCGCGATCTTGTCGCGGTTCTTCCCAAAGCTCTCCAGTGTGCCAAACAAGTAACGGTCGTTGCGCTGCGGAACCGCGGTCGGTCGGCCGCTGGTCGTCGTCTGGTTGGGATCAGTACTCATATTGCTCAGTATACGTACGGCCGAATCTTCGCCTTGGCGTCCTGGGAACAATCAGCTTCGAACTCATGATTCGTGCATGTGATGCAATTTCGGTGCAGTCCGGTTGTAGATTTTTCACTGAAAGCGGCCAACCTTCTCAGCGGGCGTTCTCGTCGATTCCGTCCACGAGCGCCGTTTGCAACTCCCGCTTCTGCGTCGGCGTCAGCCGATTCCCATTTTGGGTCAGGTAGAAGACGTCGATGGCCGTCTCGCCCTCCGTGTCTACAAGCGCCACCTCAACATTGAACCGCATCTCGCTCAGCGTAACGCTGATGGTCCGCAGCAGCCCGGGCACGTCCAGCGCCACAACCTGCATGAGCGTGCTCGTCGCCGAAGCCCCATCGTCGAACTCTACCGACGTCTCGACCGCCACCCGGGGACTCTTTCGCCGCCCGCGCCGGCGCCCGCTCAGCATCGCCTCGGCCGATACTCGGCTATCCACCACGTCGTGCACGCTCGCCACAAACCGCTCGCGCTCGCTCTCATTCAATTCCAGGGTGCGGAACGTGTCCTGGAACCGGAAGCTGTCCACCACCACCCCATCCGCATTCGCGAACGCCTCCGCAGTAACGACATTCATGCCCCACGCCGCCAGCGCGGTCGTAATCGCTGCAAACAGACCTGGCCGGTCGCGGCTCACCAGCGTAATCGCGCTCGTCTCCGGTGCATATTCAAAATCCAGTTGCACAGCCTCGCTGTTCAACTGCTGCGCCATGCGGAACTGCCCATAGATCACCTTCGATGGCCGGGTGCGCACATACCGCTCCGGGAAGCCCTCAACAAACCGCTCCAGGTCCTTGCGCTCCTCCGGTTGCGCCCGCGCCAGCAGCCGCGAAATCCGGCCTGCATCCCCGCCCCTCCGCGCATAGCCCCCTCGCGCCGGCTGCACACGCTCCTGGTCCACAATGCGGTCCAGCTGGTTCGCGGTCGACATCGACAGCCGCCACAGGTTCTCCGCCTTCCACGGCGTCAAAGCGTCCGGGTGCACCGCGCGTATGTCGGCGTATGTAAACAGCGTCAGCATCCACAGCGACTCATGCGTCTGCACCTTCCCCGCAAAGGACCGCACCGTCTCCGTATCGAAGATGTCCCGCCGCAGTGCCGCCGACATCTCCAGGTGTGTCTCGATCAACTGCAGCACCATCGCCTGGTCGTAGGGGTCCATCTCCAGCCGGCCCATCAAACTCTCTGCCAGCCGCGAGCTCTCCGTCGCGTGATCGTCTCCGGCCTTTCCTTTCCCCGTGTCGTGCATCAAGGCCGCCAGGTACAGCAGCGCCGGGTTCTCAAGCTCACGAATCATCTTGCCCAGCCGCGACCTCCAGTCCGTCGCGCCCGGCCCCGGCTCCTCCTCCAGCTCATGCAGCGTGTCAATCAGGACGAACGTGTGTTCATCCACCGTGTAGCGGTGGTACGCATCGCGAATTACCAGCGCATCGATGCCATGAAACTCCGGCAGCAGCAGTTCCAGCACACCCACTGCGTGCATCGATCGCAACGCCACACCCGCACGCGGCCCAGTGAGGACCTCCGCAAGCCGCGACCACAGCGCCGCGCCCTCTTCCAGACGCGCCGACAGCACCGGGATCATCGCCTCGATCCGGTCCTCGCTCGCCGTGCCCAGCCGTACTCCGGTCCGGGAAACCTCTGCAAAGGCGCGTAACACAGCATCCGGATCCTGCGCCGCATCGTTGTCTTTGGTCGCTGCATCCAGCTCGATACGTCCATCCTGCGCGCGGAATCCAACCTGCGGCGCTACCTTCGCGCCCTCAATCGGCCGCGCACTCACCACGCTCTGCCCTGCCGCTTCCATCACCGTCAGCAGGCGACGCTCAATCAATCGCGCGTGCCGAAAGTACACCCGCATCCAGTACGCCGCGTCGATCTTCTGCCTCGACTCACGCACCATTGCCGGTAAAGCAGGGGTTCCCAGCGAACTGGCTCTCTGGGGCGATAATCCAATCGCTCGCTCCGCCGCCGCATCCTGCGCCAGCCAGTCCAGCACGTTGTCATCGCGATCGTGCCTCCAGTGCAGAAAGCATCGCGCCGACGTCAAAAACGCAATCGCCTCCTGGAACTCCTGCTCATCGAATTCATGCCGCAGGCCCTCCGGTCGCACGCCCTCATGCCGCTCAGCGGCCAGCCTCGCGACCCAGCTGCACACGTTCGTATCGCGCAATCCGCCCGGGCAATCCTTGATATTCGGTTCCAGGTGAAAGAGCGTGCCACCGTACTTCGCATACCGGTCCCGGGTCAGCTGTCCCAACTCTGCAAGGATTCGCCGCCCGTCGCGCCCGCGCCGATTCTCATTCAGCTTCCGCTCCAGCGACTCAACCACCGCCTCATCGCCCGCAACGAATCGCAAATCCAGCAGCGCGATCGCAAACTCCGGGTTCCCCGGTTCGAAGCGCTCGCAGTCCTTCGGCGCACGCGTCATCAGCGCCACCTGCAAGCCCGAATCCCACAGCGTCTGCGACATCCGCCGTACGGCGTCCTTCACCGCGGCAGGCTTGGCCGCGCACACCAGCAGGTCGACATCGGAATGCGGAAACAGCACCCCGCGGCCATATCCTCCAATCCCCGCAATCGCGACCCCACTCGCCAGCTTCCGGTCCGTCGCAACCTCGCGCGCCCACAGTGTGCGCACCACCTCGTCGACCAGCGCTGCTCGCGCCCGCACCATGCGCGGGCCGTCGCCATCGGCCTCAAAGGCACGCCGCAACTCCAGCATCCGGCTCTGGTACTCCGAACGCGCAGGGCCGCCGCTCGTAATTGCTCCAGCCAGTCTGCCCTCCCAGTCCGCTCGGATTCCTCTTAACGAGCCGTCATCCTGAGCTACTCCCCAGATGCCGTCATCCTGAGCTACTCCCCAGATGCCGTCATCCTGAGCTACTCCCCTGATGCCGTCATCCTGAGCTACTCTCCTGATGCCGTCATCCTGAGCCGAAGGCGAAGGATCTCCGTATTTCGGAGCCGCACAGCATTCGCGGCCGCCTACAGCGCGATCTCTCCACGCTCGTCGTTGCGAATCCGGATCGCCTCATCAATCCGCGACACGAAGATCTTTCCATCCCCGATGCGGCCCGTGCGAGCCGCCGAAATAATCGCCTCGATCGCCCGGTCCTTCATCTCATCCGCCACCACCAGCTCCAGCTTCACCTTCGGCAGCAGGTCCACCGCGTACTCGCGTCCGCGATAGAACTCCGTGTGGCCTTTCTGGCGTCCATGTCCGCGCGCCTCGAAGATCGTGATCCCGGAGATCCCCGCTTCAACCAGCGCTTCCTTCACCGCATCCAGCTTCGACGGCTGAATCACCGCCTCAATCTTCTGCATATCCCTCTCGCTTTTCCTAACTCCCTAACTCTCTCACTCTATAACTCAGCAGCGCCTTTGCCTTATTCACTATTCACTACTCACCATTCACTGTCTCTAAGCCGCTTCCCAGTCGTAGCCTTCTTCACCGTGCTGCGACAGGTCGAGCCCTTCACGCTCCGCATCTTCGTTTACACGCAGACCTATCACCTTATCAACTATGAAGAGAATGATCAGCGTCCCCACAATGGACAACCCCCACGCGATGCCTACCCCGACCAACTGATGCACCACCTGCATGTGGTTACCCTCGAAGAATCCCGTCGCCTTGCCCTTCCCAAAAATTGGGTTAATCACTGAATTCGCAAACAACCCCGTCAGCACCGCGCCCAGCGTTCCACCCGCGCCGTGCACGCCAAACGCGTCCAGCGAGTCGTCATAGCCGAAGATATTCTTCACCTTCACGACCATCCAGAAGCAGAAGACGCCCGCGAGCAGCCCAATCCACAGCGCATCCATCGGCGTCACAAACCCCGCCGCCGGCGTAATCGCCACCAGCCCCGCCACCGCGCCCGATATCCCACCCAGCGCGCTCGGCTTGCCATTGCGAATCCACTCTGCCACGAGCCATCCGCAAGCCGCGGCTGCCGCGCCAAAGTGCGTCGCCACAAACGCGCTCGTCGCCAGTCCGCTCGCCGCCAGCGCCGACCCCGCGTTGAATCCGAACCACCCCACCCACAGCAAACACGCGCCGATAAAGCTCAGCACCACCGAGTGCGGCGGCATCGGCCGCTGCGGATACCCCAGCCGCTTGCCCAGATAAATCGCCGTGCACAGCGCGCTTACACCGCTCGTCACGTGCACCACCGTGCCGCCCGCAAAGTCCAGGCAAGGAATCCCATTGCCCGTGGCGTTCAGGAATCCGCCCACGCCCCACACCATGTGCGCCATTGGGCTGTAGACCACAATCGCCCAAAGCACCATAAACACCAGCATCGCCGAAAACTTCATACGCTCTGCAAACGCGCCTGTAATCAGCGCCGGCGTGATGATCGCAAACATCAGCTGGTAGACCATGAAGGTCTGCTCAGGAATCGTCGCCGCATACGCCGTATTCGGCGCCAGCCCTACACCGTGCAGAAAGATGTTGTGCAGGCCGCCGATAAACGCATTCCCCGGGCCGAACGCCAGCGAGTACCCCACCCACCCCCACAGCACCGTGATGACCGCCATCATCGCGAACGTCTGCATCATCGTCGCCAGCACGTTCTTCTTGCGAACCAGGCCGCCGTAAAACAGTGCCAGCCCCGGCCCGCTCATCATCAGCACCAGCGCGGCAGACACCAGCATCCACGCGTTGTCGCCTGCGGACTGGGCCTGCGCAATGGCAGCCGTGTTCGCCGCCGCCGCCTTCTCCAGCGCCGCAATCCTGTCCACTGAAGGCGCAGCAGCCGTCTGCGCCATCGCCGCGCTCGCACTCAGGAGCCAGCCCAGCAGCGCACCACCCGCCGCCACCATCATCCCCAACCGTCTCCGCCCGAACGCAATACAGCTTCGCATGCTCTTGAACCCCTTCCAATCGCGTAGAGATACACCTCAGGCCCGGCCCTCTCCGAAGGCACAGCCCAATTCATATCGCTCCTCCAGCGTCGTGGGTGGCGGAACAACAATTTGTTTTCAGTTGGCTCTACTTTACAACGCATTGACCCGCACGCCAACACACTTATTCAGAGAGAAGTCCGGCACTCGGTCAAGCCCATCGACACTGTTGGCGGCGTGGGAAGGAGATTCTGCGCCTGTTGCTTTGCTTCCATGGACATTGAGAGTATGGCGGCATGAAGGTCTTCCTCTTTGTCCTCGTGGCCACTCTTTTTGAAGCAGTCGGAGATGCCATCATCCGCATTGCCCTCCATCAGATCTCCATGCCCGCGCGCATCGGCCTCTATCTGGCCGGCGCCATCGCGCTCACGCTCTACGGAACCTCCCTCAATCTCGCTCCCGTCGAGTTCGCCCAGGTGACCGGCATCTACATCGCGACCCTGTTCGTCGTCTTCCAGATCACCAACTACGTCTTCTTTCACACCCTCCCCACCACACCCGTCCTCGTCGGCGGAACCCTCATCGTCATCGGCGGCCTGACCGTCGGCTTCTGGACGTAGACATCCGCAACATCAGCCTGCCGTACACTCACTCACATGAGCGAACGCCTTCAACACCGCGCTTGGAACGACATCCCGCCCGAGCAGCTCAACCCTCTTCTCTCGCGCCAGTTCGTTCACGGCTCGCAGGCCATGCTCTCGCGCATTCAGCTCGCCAAGGGCTGCATCGTCCCCTGGCACTCTCACGCCAACGAACAGATCGTCTTCATCCTCTCCGGCATCCTCCGTTTTACCGTCGGCGAAGAAGGTTCCGAGAAGCACGTCTACGACGTCCACGGCGGCGAGACCCTCGTCATCCCCGGCAACGTCCCCCACATGGCCGAGGCCCTCGAAAACACCGACAACCTCGACATCTTCGCCCCTCCCCGCCACGACTGGATCACCGGCAACGACGCCTACCTCCGCAGCAAATAACTCACTGAGTTCTGAGCGGTGTCAGTCTAAGCCGCAAATCTCCTGACGCCGTCATCCTGAGCCGCAAATCTCCTGACGCCGTCATCCTGAGCCGCAAGGCGAAGGACCTCTGTATTTACGTTCGGATCATGAAGACTGGCTTTGGAAAAACTCGACAGAGGAACCTGCGATCTCAATTCACCTCGTAAAAATCCCATCGTTTTCAATCGCCACCTCCGCACGAAATAAACTCGCAACTCCTAAACTCTTAACTCATAACTGAACGGACCCCTTCACTCCACCTTCGCAAAAACCCCATCGTTGCCAGCCAACGCCAGGTTCTCAACCAGCACTTTCCCACCGCCGAGAAACTTCACACCCCTCCGCGCAATCCCCGTATTCTCGCTCGCAAAGTAGTACGTAAACATATCGCCGTCCCAGTGCGTCAGCTCGTAGTACGCCTCCCGCGGCGGAAGCAGCAGAACTAACCTGTCTCCCCTCACCTCAATCCGCAGCGCGCCGTAGTACTGACTCACATACGTGCCCGCATACGAGCTCAGACCCTTCGCCGCCGCAGGCTTCGTCGGTGCCGCAAACTTCGAATAATCCTTGCCCACATCCTGCGTCTCCTTCCACATGTCCTCGAAGATCGGCACCAGCAACGCCCGATAATCCCGCTTCGTTTCACCGGAGTGAAAGGTATCCAGAAACGTCAGGCACACACGACTCCGGCACGCCCGTCGGCGTCCCATTCACCAGCACCACAACTCCAATGTGCTCCTCCGGAATCATGTAAACCGCCGTGCTCGTGCCCAGCAGAAACGCCCCGCTGTGTCCCAGCTGCAGCTTTCCATCCTCCGTCTTCCCCACATTCCATCCCAACCCATAGAAGCGCCCACCCGGACACTCATCCATCGCCACCGGCCCCGCCTCCGCCGAACAGATCTGCGCCTTGTGCGTCTCCTCCAGCGCCTTCGCATCCACAACCTGCACTCCGCCGAACCGCCCTCCATTCAGCTGCAGGCTGATCCACTTCGCCAAATCCCTCACATTCGAGCTCACCCCGCCCGCCGGAGACTCCGAGTCCGCCTCACGCACAAACCAGTTCCTGTACTCGCCGTTCCACAACACATGCAGCGCCGCCTTATCCGGATTGTTCTCATAGTCCGAATACCTTGAGCTCGTCGACGTCATCCCAATCCGCGAGTACAGCCTCTCGTTCGCAATCTCCTCCCACGTCTTCCCCGTCTTGCGCACCGCTGCAATCGCAGCCTCGGTCAATCCAAAATTGCTGTAGTGGTACGTCTGCCCCATCTTCCCCGCCAGCGGAACATACCGCAGCCGGCTCAAAATCTCCGGCCGGCTATAACCCAGATCCTCCAGCACATCGCCACCGCCCGTCGGCAATCCGCTCCGATGCGAAAACAAATCCCGTACCGTCACCTGCGCCGTCGCGTCCTTATCGCTCAGCGCAAATCCAGGATCCAGTTTCACAATCCGGTCATCCCAGCTCACATCGCCCGTCCCCACCAGCGACGCCACAATCGTCGACGCAATCGGCTTCGACACCGACGCAATCTCAAACACCGTATTCGCATCCACCTTCGCCGGCTCGCCCAGCTTGCGCACGCCATACCCTCGCGCAAACACCGTCCTGTCGCCATAGACCACCGCCACCGCCAGCCCCGGCACCTTGGTCTTCGCCATCGTCTCCGTGATGAACGCATCCATCTTCTTCAGCGCCGCATCCAGCTTCTCCGTATCCGAAGACGCCCCACCCGACTGGCACAACCCCACCCGCGCCACACACAAAACCACCACCGCAACTCCTGACATCCTGCTCTTCGTCATCATTGCCTCGCCCCATCAATTTTTCTAAAGAAGCATCGCCCGCAGCCCGCGCACCAAATCCACAAACCACCCACCGCTAAACTAACCTCAATGTCATCCGACCGCATCCTCGTCCTCGGAGCCACCGGCCAGCTCGGCGCCGCGCTCTGCCGTCAGCTCGGCCCCTCCGCCATCCCCGCCGCACGCCGCCCGCCCTCGCCCGACTGGCTCACCCTCGACCTCGCCACCCTCACCGACTCTCCCGACGAACTCGTCACCGCCAACAAACTCACCGCCATCATCTGCTCCGCCGGCGCCACCGACGTCGAGCGCTGCGAGTCCGACCACGCCTGGGCCGACGCCGCCAACCACCTCGGCCCGCTCGCCCTCGCCCGCGCCGCCGCCCTCGCCCGCATCCCCTTCGTCTTCTACTCCACCGATTACGTCTTCCCCGGCACGCGGGCCCCTCTGGGAGACATACCCGCCAACCCCGGTCCCTACCGCGAGTCTGCCCCCACCCACCCGCTCTCCGTCTACGGCGGCACCAAGCGCGCCGGCGAGGTCGAGATCCTCAAAGAAAACCCCGCCGCCCTCGTCCTCCGCACCACCACCGTCTACGGTCCCGACCCCCAGGGCAAAAACTTCCTCTACACCCTCCGCCGCCTGCTCTCCACCGGCCAAACCATGCGCGTGCCCACCGACCAGCTCGCCACCCCCACCTACAACGAGGACCTCGCCCGCGCCACGCTCGCCCTCCTCCGCGGCGGCCACTCCGGCCTCTTCCACGCCGCCGGCCCCACCATGCTCTCCCGCATCGACTTCGCCCGTCTCGCCTGCCGTCTTCTCTCGCTCGACGACTCGCTCCTCATCCCCCTCACCACCCCCGAGCTCAACCAGCGCGCCGCCCGCCCCCTCATCGCCGGCCTCGACTCCACCCTCCTCACCACCACCCTCGGCCGCCCCTTCTTCCGCACCCCCGAGCAAGGCATCCTCGACTGGGCATCCGCCACGCAACCCACCCTCACCTAGGCGGCCACCTTCCCTGACGCCGTCATCCTGAGCCCAACTTCCCCGATGCCCTCATCCTGAGCCCTAACTTCCCTGACGCCGTCATCCTGAGCCATAACTTCCCTGACGCCGTCATCCTGAGCCCTAACTTCCTGACGCCGTCATCCTGAGCCATAACTTCCCTGACGCCGTCATCCTGAGCCGAAGGCGAAGGATCTCCGTATTCCGGACCGCCAATACCCTTACCCAAAGCCACATGACCCGAAGCCACATGCCCGAATACGCCTACGTCTACATCCTCGCGAGCAAGGGCAAGCGCCTCTACATCGGAGTAACGACCAAATTGGAGCAGCGTGTCAGGCAACACAAGCAAAAGCTGCACCCAGATTCCTTCACCGCGAACTACAACATCAATCAGTTGGTCTATTACGAGCGATTCGCCACAATCACCGCTGCCATCGCCCGCGAGAAGGAGCTCAAGGGCTGGCTCCGCTCTCGCAAAATCGCGTTGATCGTGAGCACCAACCCCGATTGGCGCGACCTCAGCGCCGAATGGGGCAAACCCCTCCCGCAAATGCCGTCCGCGAAGCCCTAAGCCCAATCGGCTTTCACCCTGAGCCGCAACCGCAGCCATCCCGAGCCGCATATCTCCCCTGCCGCCATCCCGAGCCGCTTATCCCCCTGCCGTCATCCTGAGACCTAACTTCCTGATGCCGTCATCCTGAGACCTAACTTCCTGATGCCGTCATCCTGAGCCGGAGGCGAAGGATCTCCGTATCCGAATCACCTCGCAACCCCAACAATCCAACCTCAAACCGCCGTCACCCCGAGCCGCATATCTCCCATGCCGCCATCCCGAGCCGCTTATCCCCATGCCGCCATCCCGAGCCGCTTATCCCCATGCCGCCATCCCGAGCCGCATATCTCCCCCTGCCGTCATCCTGAGCCGAAGGCGAAGGATCTCCGTATTCCGAATCACCTCGCAACTCCAACAATCCAACCTCAAACCGCAGCCATCCCGAGCCGCATATCTCCCCCCGCCGTCATCCTGAGACCTGACTTCCTGATGCCGTCATCCTGAGCCGAAGGCGAAGGATCTCCGTATTCCGAATCACCTCGCAACTCCAACAATCCAACCTCAAACCGCAGCCATCCCGAGCCGCATATCTCCCCCCGCCGTCATCCTGAGACCTGACTTCCTGATGCCGTCATCCTGAGCCGAAGGCGAAGGATCTCCGTATTCCGAATCACCCGAATCTCCCTGAAAAATCAGCTCAGACCGCCCCTCCGCCCCCTTCCTTCATCGCCCCAAACCCTTCGTAACCCCCCACAGTAACGAGCCCGGACGCCGTTTTTCCTTCCCCTCCCTTCATTCGCTCGATTAGGCTGTCGCAAACCTCACGTGAATCGCGATGTCCGTCACGAATGCCGTTCCGAGCACCATCGTCGCCCAATTCGGTCTGTCCAGGCGACTACGACTCTGGCCTGAGTGGCTGGCTCTCTTCCTCTACGCATCCATCGTCGCCTACGCCATTCCCTTCCATGAACCATGGGCCGACGAAGCTCAGGCATGGCAGATAGCACGGGCACTCCCAGCGCGAGATATCTTCCTTCATGCTGGTCGGTATGAGGGCTCACCTACCCTTTGGCACCTGTTCCTGCGCGGACTCGTCGACCTTCACGTCAGCTACATCCAGATGCACTGGATCGCAGGGCTTATTGGCGCCTGCGGTGTGTCGTTGCTCACCTTCTTCGCCCCCTTCCCGCGATGGGTTCGACTCGCGCTTCCCTTCACAGTCTTCCTTATCTTTCAATGGACAGTAGTAGCGCGGAGCTACGTCTTCGTGCCATTGCTGGCATTCGCCGCAGCAATCACCTGGAGAAAAAACGCTCTCGCACTCGCCCTGTTATTGGGTTTGCTCGCGAACACGTCACTGCATGGTTTCGCGCTCGCGGTTGGCCTTTGCATCGTGTACCTCGTCGAAGCGCGGCGAGGTCTGCATGCCCCGAAACATCTCGGCGCATTCGTGTTAGCGGTGCTTACGTTATTTAGCGTAGCGATTTTCGTCGCGATGCCACCACCGCCGGATCTCTCCTTTTCGCCAGAAACGGTTAAAGAGCCCCTGATTTTGCATTTCTTCGCCGCCGCGCCTGTGGGCGCTGTCTATCTCTTGAGAGCGGCTTGTTATTCTACGTACCTACTCGGTAGTGCCATTGCGATCCTCACCATCTGGACTATCCATCGAGTCGCCGGCACTATCTACCTTGTTCCGCTGTTCAGCGTCGCCTTTCTTTCCGGATTCGGATACTTCAACTACTGGCATCTCGGATTTGCGACGATTGCCGTAATCACGACATCTTGGATCGCTTGGCAACCATGCACGTTGCCCTATCGATTGGTCGCAAAGGCGATCTGCATAGTCTGTATCGCCCTCCAACTCACCTATTCGATGTTCGCGCTCATCTGGGACCACAGATTGCCGTATTCGCCGGACGCAGCCGCCTCACAATATCTGAAACGCTTCGTTGAGGAGAGGCGCCTGTTAGCAGTAACTGTTGCAAATACCGGCGACCCAGGCGAGTTCCACTCAATAGGGTTAGGCCCTTATTTCGATAAGCCAATCTTCCTTAATCAGCCTCATCTGTATTGGTTCTGGACGAATAAAGAACATAGTTACAGCCAATTTAAGGCAGCTCTTGATCAAAACCCGACGGCCATTGTAGCTATGTATCGTTCACACAACGGGAGACCGTTCGACCGTTCACATGATCTAAATTCGCGCCGGTTAGAGGCGCTTTATCAGCGAGGCTACGGGGTCACAGCGGTTTTTTGCGGAGAGATGCCTGCGGCAATGACGCTTCATGAGCAAACTTGCGAGATCATCCTTGAACGCTGACACAGAGACCGGACCGGATAGGGGAACCACGACCAGTTTAAAGTTTGATGACCGCGCAAAAAGCCATCGTGGAATCGGCTTCCCAGCAGGATTTTTGCTGGCTTGGCTGCTCTTCTCTTTCATCACCATCACAATCGGCATCATAGCGCTGCCGCACGCGGCCCGTTACTACGACTTCCGCGCCTTCTACAGCGCCGGTTACCTGGTCCTTCATTACCCCTCGCAACTTTTCGATCTCCATACCCAGGCTCTAGTGCAGGACGCGCTCGTCGCCCCCATTCGCCCGGCGCTTCCCTACTATCACCCGGCCTTCGAAGCACTCCTCTACGCTCCGCTCGCGCTCTTCACCTACCGCACCGCCTATATCCTCTACGCGGCCTTCAACCTTCTGCTGCTCGCCGTCTGCTATTGCGTAGCTCCTCAACCTGTCGATCCCCAGCTCGCAAAGTTCCCCCGCCCACTACTCTTCTTCCTCTCTTTTCCGGCGTTCTTCTGCGTGGCCCACGGACAGGATTCGATTCTTTTCCTTCTTCTGCTCTGCCTCTCCTGGCGAGCTCTCTACAGCGGACATGACATTCAGGCTGGAATCCTGCTCGGCCTCGGCCTCTTCAAGATCCAGCTTGTAATTGTGCTGGTCATCTTCCTCGTCGCCCGTCGCGGCACTCGCATTCTGTGGTCCTTCGTTCCCTCTGCCGCTGTTCTCGTCGCGGTCAGCCTCGCAATCACAGGCCTCCGAGGCGCCGCAGACTGGATTCACCTGCTTACCTCAGCGTTCGGTGCGCTGAACGGAGGCCACCACGCTCAGGTTCTTATCGCGGTCCACCCCAAAGCCATGCCAACCATGAACGGCTTGGTTTACATCCTCGGGGGCGGCCTCCTTCCCCCGCGCGCGTCGTGGATCCTTGACCTCACCCTAAGCCTTGCCACCTTCGTCGTTGCCTTTCTACTCGTTCGTCGTTCCCGCTCTCTCTCCGACGCGTTCGCCGCGGCAATCGCCGGCACAATCCTGATCTCGCCGCATCTCTATATTCAGGACTGCGTCCTTCTTGCTCTTGCCGTGCTTCTACTTTCCGGCCGGCTCAGCACCGTAGCAGGGACAATCTACTGTGCCCTCCCGCTCACCCTGTTCGCCATTAACGGGATTCACTGGCTGGCCCCCATGGCCATCCTCCCTCTCACCATCTTGGCCGGGCTGCTTACGCAGCGCGCCCGAGTCCCCGTTTCCGCTTCCCCTCCGGAAAAAGTAACCCCCCACCCGTTAACTGCCCTCGAATGAATATTTTGCCTATAAGCTTTTTGTTTTCAAGATTTTAGCTTTAAAATCCACCCCTAAACCTTGCGTTATCTAGATTTTGCGCAAAATACGGGAGAGGGGGATATCCTCTCCGTTGCGATAATCGCACATCGCGTATCCTCACAGTGCAATGGTCGATCTCATCCGCAGCCAGCTCCAGCAATCCGTCGACACCCTGACCAGGGTCCTCCACGACGACGCCGTTCACCAGTCCCTGATCGAGTCCGCCCGCGTCACCGCCGAGGCCATGCAGAACGGCCACAAGCTCCTCGTCTGCGGCAACGGAGGCTCCGCCGCCGACACCCAGCACGTCGTCGCCGAGCTCGTCGTCCGCCTCACCGTCGACCGCCCCGCGCTCCGCGCCATCGCCCTCACCACCGACAGCTCCATCTTCACCGCCATCGGTAACGACTACGGCTTCGAGCACATCTTCTCCCGCCAGGTCGAGGCCCTCGGCCAGCCCGGCGACGTCCTGCTCGCCATCTCCACCTCCGGCAACTCCCCCAACTGTCTCCGCGCCCTCGAGCGCGCCCGCGCTCTTGGCCTCACGACCATCGCTTTCACCGGCTGCAGCGGCGGCAAGATGGCGCCTCTCGCCGACATCAACGTCATCGTTCCCTGCACCGTCACCATGAACATCCAGGAGTCCCAGCTCGCCCTCGAGCACATCTTCTGCATGCTCGTCGAGCGCTGCTGCTTCGGTCCCGACCTGGGGAAATAGCCTTCGCCGCTAGCCCGCCACTGCAGCTTCTGCGGCCACGCCGCGCGCCGCCAGCGGCAGCTCAACGGTCAACCGGGCTCCCCCTGTCTCACGGTTCTCCGCCCGAACCGAACCCCCGTGCGCCCCCGCCACCGCCTGCACAAACGCCAACCCCAACCCGTACCCCCGGGACTCGCTTCCCTTCACTCCCGGCTTGAAAAGATCAGCCGAACTTTCTACGGAGAAGCCTGGTCCATCGTCCTCAATGACCAGCCGCGCAACGTCATTCGCAGCATGAAGCGCAATCGCTACCGTGCGCGACGGCGGCAGATGCTTCATCTCGTTGTCGAGAAGGTTCGCCACCATCCGGTGCAGCAACCCCGCGTCGGCCATCACCTCAACAGGTCCCGACGAACTGAAGTTGATCCGCAGCCCCTTATCGTTCATGCACGGCTTGTACAGCTCAATCATCCCGTCGAGCAGATGCTCGAGATCGATCCGCTCCGGCACCAGCCGCAGCGCGTGCGCCTGCGCCTCCGCAACGTCGAGCGACTGATTGAGAATCTCCGTCAGCCGGTCGATCTCATTGATCGAGGTCTCAATCGACTCCGCATCCTGCTCCTTCACCTCTCGCGTCAGCACCACCTCGAGCCGTGCGCGAATCGCGGTCAGCGGACTGCGAAGATCGTGAGCGAGTGAATTTGTGATCGTGTGCAACTGATGCACCGACTGCTCAATCCGCTCGAGCATCCGGTTCAGCGTCGAGGCAAGCTGGGCGATCTCGTCATTCCATCGGCTCGTCGGCACCCGCTCACTCAGGTCCGACTCGCCAATCCGTGCAGCAACCTCGCTGATCCGCCGCACATCTCCCAGCATTCTTCGCGTCGTAAAGAACAGGATCGCGAACCCGAGCGCCACCCCTGCAAGCCACAACTTCAGGAAGTGGTTGCGCATCTGCTCAAGCACATGGCGTTCCTCGCGCTGCGAGAGCCCAAGATAGATGCGGCTGCCATCCTGCATCGAGTCTGCCGCCACCCTGAACGGCACCTTCGAACTCGGCACGTAAATATCAAACGGCTGCTTTCCAGTCGCATTGGCAGCCTGGATTCCGTGCAGGTACATCTGTCCGTCGCCCTGGCCTGCCCACATGACCAGTGATCCATCAGCGCCCTCCTGCACAAAGAACACCGAGTCGTTCGCCCCGCGCTTCGGCGGACGGTTCGGAATCTCGCGGCTCGCGAGCTCCGCAATCTCGCTCATCACGCGGCCGTAAAGCGCATTCCTGGGTGTGCGCTCCGCCACATCGCCAAATGTCTGAACCTCACCCGAGAGCCATGTGTCGCTGCGCCGCTGAATATCGTTCGCTACAAACTGATGCAGCGACAGAAACAGCACCAGCGTTCCACACGCGAACGCAAGAGTACCCCACAGCGATACGCGCCACGCCGCACTGTGTATTCGCTTAGCGGTCGCGGAGGACATACCCTACACCTCGCAGCGTGCGGATCAGCGGAGGCAGTCCCTCAGTATCCACCTTGCCGCGCAGACGATAGATGTGCACATCGACAACGTTCGCCGCCGGCTGAATCCGCATGCCCCACACCTTATCGAGAATCATGGAACGAGTCACCACGCGCCCCGGATTTCGGCACAGATACTCCAGCAAGGTGAACTCCTGGGGTGTGAGGCTCAGGATGCGGTCCCCGCGCGTTGCTTCTCGCCGTAACAGGTTCAGCTCGAGGTCGAGCACGCGCAACCTCGTGACCTCCGAACCCGGCGCATTGCGCTTCACCAGATTCCGCAACCGAGCCAACAGTTCGGCCAACGCAAACGGCTTCGTCAGGTAATCGTCACCACCCTGTTCCAGCCCATGCACGCGATCATCTAACGACCGCCGCGCTGAAAGGATCAGCACCGGCGCACTCACACCCAATTGCCGCAGCCTCAGAATCAATCCCATCCCATCCTGGTCGGGCAGGCCGAGGTCGACGATGAGCACATCGTGCCTGTTCTCCAGTGCCATGCGCTCGGCGGTCTTCGCGTTCGGGGCGGCATCCACCGTGTACCCCGCCTCCGCCAACGCGTGACGCAGGAATGTCTGAATTTCGACGTCGTCTTCCACCAGCAACAGCTGCATCTCGCGATGGTAGAGCATCCCCTCCATAATTTGTTGCTTCCAAAAATTCGGAAAGCAAAAGCCGGCCGTGCGCTCCCATTACAGATGAACATCGCGTCATCTACGCGTTTTTCGTACGTCATCTGCTTCCCATATAACGATGTGCACGCGGCGGCTGCATCCTCGTCTCACCGCACAGGGGCAACAATGGCAGTCTCACAGCTGGGCTCGAAACTCTTCTTCGCAGCACTCCTCGCAATCTCACTCACCGGCACCGGCATCGCTTCCGCACAAAACGATTCGAGTTCCGACAGCGTCTCCGAGGTTGGCACCGCCGCCCTTCCCGACACTCCCTCCACACTCCTCGCGCAGCAGCAGACAGTTCCAAAGTCTCAAGACCAGAAGCAACCCACGCAGAATCCCACCGAGCCTTCCCTCAACGACCTCGGCCTCTCTAACAAGCCGGACCCCGACCTGCAGGCGCGTCTCGACCGTCACACGCAGATGCTGAAGATCCACCAGCGGCTCGGCCTCATCACGCTCGCCCCGCTGGCCGCGGCGTGCATCAGTTCCGCCGCCGCACCGCCCGATCCGCGCAACGGCGGCGGCAACACCGTCGGCCGTGACATTCACGTCGCCCTGGGCTCGCTCTCCGTTGCCATGTACGGCGCCACCGCGTACTACGCCATCCGCGCGCCGAAGATCCCCGAGGGTCCTGTCAAAGGCGGCATCAGGATTCACAAGTACCTCATCTGGATTCACGCGCCCGGCATGGTGCTCACGCCCATCCTCGGAGCCATGGCCTTCAGCCAGGCCAACAATGGCGAGAAGGTTCACGGCATCGCCTCTGCGCATGCCGCCGTCGCGTGGACCACCGTCGCCTCCTACACCGCAGCGATCGTCGCGGTCTCCTGGCCCATCAAGCTTTAGCCTGCATACTCATCCATGAAGATCATTCCGCTCACCGCGTTTCTTCTGCTCTCGCCGCTAGCGCTCGCGCAATCGACCGAGACCTGGCTTCTCACGCAGTCCACGCTCAGCTATCACATGTCGCATCCGGTTCACCAGGTTGACGGCACCAGCCATGCCGCGCGGGGCAAAGGCGTGTGTTCCGCGGGCACCTGCGAGTTCCTCGTAGCTGCGCCGGTCAAATCCTTCGACTCCGGCGACACCAACCGCGACGAACACATGCTCCAGGTCACCCGCGGCGCCGAGTTCCCCGTCGTTTCCGTGCGCTTTCGCTTACCCGAGTCCTCCATCAACTCGCCCACGCTGGACTGCGACCTCGATGTCCAGTTCGCCGGCAACACCGCGCATTACACACACGTCCCCTTCCAGCAGACCGTCCAGGGCAACACGCACCACATCACCGGCACTGTCTCCGCGACGCTCACCGACTTCAAAATTCCGCCGCCCACCTTCCTCACAGTACCCATCAAAAACGAGATTCCCGTGAAGGTCGACACCACCTGGCAGCGCCAATAGTTAACAGAGATTTCCGTGTGTCTTTCGGCTGCAGGCGTCATGAAGGAGTCAGGATGAGTCCCTCTGTACCTTCGACGTTCTTCGCATTCGTCACAGTGTATTTCGCTACAACGTCCTGGCCAGCGGTTTCTTGACAGGCGCCTCGGCCACCTTCTCATCGCCGTCGCTATAGACACGCACGGAACGGCCGCCGACGATCACCTTGTCGTGGACTTCGCTGCTGCAGAACGGGTCGTCGATGTTCTCGGTGTCGAGGACCTGGCGCCAGGGCTTGCTGTTAGGAGGGTCGGGGAGCACGTACTCCACGCCGATGTCACTTGCGTTCACAAGAATGAGGAAGCTGTCGTCGGATACCTGCTCGCCGTCTTCATCCATCACGCCGAGCGTGTGACCGTTGAGCATGACGCCGATGGACTTGCTCCACGCTTCATTCCAGACCTGGTCCGAGAGTTCGTTTCCGTCCGTGCCGTACCAGGCGCAATCGCGCACGACGGAGCCGCGAATCTTACGGTCCTGGAAAAACCTGCGGCGGTGCAGATTGGGGTGTTCCTTGCGAAACGCAATCAACCTTGAAGTGAAGTCAAGCAGCCGTTTCTGCTCGTCGTCCAACTTCCAGCTGTACCAGGTGAGCTCATTGTCCTGGCAGTAACCGTTGTTGTTGCCTTGTTGCGTATGCGCGAACTCGTCGCCGCCGAGCAGCATGGGCACACCCTGGCTCAGGAACAGCGTGGTGAGGAAATTGCGCATCTGGCGCTCGCGCATTCCGTTGATGCCGGGATCGCCGCTCGGCCCTTCAGCTCCCATGTTCCAGCTGTCGTTGTTCTCGGCGCCGTCCTTATTGTCGTCGCCGTTCGCTTCGTTGTGCTTCTCGTTGTAGCTGACAAGATCATTCAACGTGAAGCCATCGTGCGCCGTAATGAAGTTGATGGAGGCGGATGGTGTTCGTCCCTCACCCTGGTACAGGTCGCTCGATCCGGTAAGGCGATAGGCGAAGTCAGAGAGCTGCCCGCTGTCGCCCTTCCAGAAGCGGCGAACGGTGTCGCGATACTTGCCGTTCCACTCGCCCCATAAGACCGGAAAATTTCCGACCTGATAGCCACCTTCACCGACGTCCCACGGTTCCGCGATGAGCTTCACGTCGGCGATGGTCGGATCCTGATGGATGGTATCGAAGAACGCGCTCAGCTTGTTTACGTCGTGCAGTTCCCGCGCCAGCGTTGAAGCAAGATCGAAGCGGAAGCCGTCGACATGCATCTCGGTCACCCAGTAGCGCAGGCTGTCCATCACCATCTTCAACACCTGCGGGTGATACATGTTCAGCGTGTTGCCGGTGCCTGTGTAGTCCATGTAGAACTCGGGGTTGTCGGCAACGGTGCGGTAGTAAACAAGATTGTCGATGCCCTTCCAGGAGAGCATCGGACCCAGTTGGTTGCCCTCGCAGGTGTGGTTGTAGACGACGTCGAGAATGACCTCGATGCCCTCTCGATGCAGCCTCTTCACCATTCCCTTAAACTCTTCGACGGGCTGACTCTCCGTGCCGCTGGAAGCGTAGCGAGTCATAGGCGCGAAGTAGCCGAGCGTGTTATAGCCCCAGTAATTGTGCAGTCCACGATCGACGAGATTCCCCTCATCGATGAAGAAATGCACCGGCATCAGCTCGACGGCCGTCACTCCCAGCTTCTTCAAATAGGCGATGCTCGCATCGTGCGCGACCGCAGCGTAGGTTCCACGCAATTTTTCAGGAATGTCCGGGTTCAGCATGGAGAAGCCACGGACGTTGATTTCATAGATGATGGAGTCGGCGATGGGGGTCTCCGGCGGGCAGTCGTCACCCCAATCGAATCGGCTATCGATGACGATGCCTTTCGGAACGCCGTCGGAGCTATCGAGCTCGCACTTTTTGCGCGGATCGCCTGACGTCACATCGTAAGGAAAGATGGGTTTCTTCCAATCGACCTCACCGCTCAGCGCCTTGGCGTAGGGATCGACGAGCAGTTTGGCAGCATTGAAGCGCAGTCCCTTCTCGGGCTCCCACGGCCCCTCAACGCGAAATCCATAACGCTGTCCGGGCTTGATGTTGCGGATCAGTCCATGCCACACGAAGGCCGTCCGCTCCCGCAGGTGCACGCAATCGATCTGTTTTCCCTTTTCGTCAAAGAAGCAGACGTGCACAGCGGTCGCGTTCTCAGAATAGAGCGCGAAGTTCGTCCCCTGGCTGGTTGGCGTTGCTCCAAGCGGGTAAGGTTTTCCCGGCAAAAGTGTGCGCGGCATCGGCGTGCATCTCCGTCGTCAGTTCAGCAGTGTCCTAAATTAGGATTAGCCCTAGTCACGATAGATGCTGTTCGCGATGTTGGAAGCTGTACGGAGCTGTCTACGCGACGCCCAGGCTAACGCTGACTGTATGCACCACGACACTACCCGCGAGGTTCGTGCCCGTGGCCTGCACCTGAATCGCGAAGCTCTGGACGGGCAGGGCGGATTCAGGCGCAGTCCGCGCGCCGCAGCCCGCGATGCCCGACAGACCTGCGATACCAAGCACCGCAAGCAGCCCTGAGAGAGTTCGCCTGCGCCGCAGTACGAGGAACCAGATCGCGCCCGCCGCGAACGCCAGCTCGGGCCTCGAGTTGAGGTTGAGTGCCGTGGTGGCCGGCGCGGTAACCGTCATTGTGACCGCAGCCGAAGCTGCGCCCGGTACCACCGCTGGCGGAGAGAAGCTGGCCGTTGCGCCAGCAGGCAAACCTTTCGCACTGAGCGTCACGGCGCCGGTAAAAGGTGCTCCTTGTGAACCAACCGTGAGATGGAAGGTCGTCGACGAGCCGGCGAGGACGGTCTGCTGCGAGTTGCCTGCGACGCCGAGCGTGAAGTCGGGCAGCGCATTCACAGCTTCGATGACGTTCGCCGAGGTGCTCCCATGGAAGTTTGTGTCGCCTGAATACACCACCGACAGCGTGTGCGTGCCGCTCGACGGATTAAGTTCAATTGCGGAGGCCGAGCCGTTCACCAGAGTCGCCGTAGCAATGACATTCCCGGCGTCAACAAACTGCACTGTGCCGGTTGGCGTGCCGGAGGTCGTCGCGGCGATGCGAGCGGTCAGTTGCAATGGCAGCGTGGCGTAGGCGGCGGACGGTGGTGTCAGCGTGGAGGTTGTCGCTGCGGGAACGATGGTGAGCGTGCCCGCGTTTGCTGAAGTCGAAAGTGCGTAGTTCGCGCTCGCGGGACCGGTGAGTGTTGCAGTAACCGGATAACTGCCCACCGGCGCCATCGGCGGAGCGGCCGCGGTGAAAACTGCGGTGACACTGCCCTGATCCTGCGGCAGCACGCCGGAGAGGCTTCCAGAAAGCGCAGGCGGCGGCTCTCCGTAACTGACCGTGGTGCCGGCTGCAGTCGCAATAACCGGTGCGGGCGAAACGAGAATTGTGGCCGTCGCGATCGCCGGCGCGTGAAGGCCGTCACCTGCATACGTCGCCGTCAGCGTGTGCGTACCGGCGCTCAGCCCTGGAAGATGAATCGTCGCGATGCCTTGTCCCAGCGGGGCGCGCGCAAGCTCCTCTCCGCCTTCGGCGATCAGGACGGAACCCTGTGGCGTTCCGGGGCTTCCGGCGATGGAGATTGTGCCTTGGGCGGTGCCGTAGACAGCATGGGGCGCCGAGGCCGTCAGCGTCGTTGTGTCTGTGCTCAATCCGCCCGGCGAATACAGCCGTCCATCGGTAAAAACGATCTGCACCGCATGGTTCGCACTGTCTGCCAAAATGGGCCAGCCGAAGGAGGACACCGCTGCACCGCTGAGCTGATTCTGCGCAGAGGAGAGAGCGATTGCGCCGTCGGGGGCCGAACCCTGACGGCCGTTTCCCGCAATCGTCGTGATCGTGCCGTCGGCCGCGATCCTGCGAAGTCGATGATTGTTTTCATCGGCAATGAAGAGGTTGTTGGCTGTATCGATCGCCAGAGCGACCGGACGGCTGAGTTGGGCTGCGGTCGCGGGGCCATCGTCGCCGAGGATACCGGCCACTCCGGTTCCCGCGAACGTCGAGATGGTTCCGCTGGTATCGATCACGCGTACGCGTTGGTTGTTGGTATCCGCAATGAAGATGCGGCCGTCGGTGCTCACGGCGGTGCCGGAAGGCTCGTTCAGTTCCGCGGATGTCGCGCGTCCGCCATCGCCTGCGAAACCCTGAACTCCGTTGCCTGCGATGGTGGTGATCTGCCCTGCACTGATGCGGCGAACGCGCTGGTTGCCTTGATCGCAGAGTAGAAGCGCCCCTGTGGTGTCGAGCGCGAGACCGGCTGGATGATTGAGAGCTGCCGATGTTGCAGGACCGCCGTCGCCACTGAATCCACGAATCCCGCTGCCTGCGAAGGTGTTGATCTTTCCGTCTTGCACCACACGAATGCGTTGATTGCCCGTGTCCGCGATGTAGAGTGTTCCATCCGTTGCCACTGCGATGGACAAAGGAGCATTCAACTCTGCGGCCGTAGCCGAGCCACCGTCGCCCGAGAAACCCTGGGTGCCGCTGCCGGCGATCGTCGTGAGGGCGCCACCGGCCGAAATTTCGAAGACCTGGTTGCGCGCACTGTCGGCGATGAAGAGATCGCCCGCTGCATCGTAAGCGACACTGGTCGGTCGCCTCAAGGGTGAGGCAGTGTTTTGGCCTTGCGCAGCCCATGCCGCGAAGGCAATGACCAGTGCCGGCACCCACTTCAACTTCTCGAGCCCAACCAGCAGGAATCCTCCTCAGCGCATGTCGCGGATTCTCGCGTCCATAATACTCGCGCGGCGAACTCCGCACTCAGCAGCGAAAGTGGGATGGTCTATTCCTGCACAACCGCCTTCACCAGGTTGCGTGGACGGTCCACGTCGACGCCGTTTTCGAGCGCCATATAGTAGGCGAACATCTGCAGTGGAACCACCTCGGTGATGGGCAGCAGGTACTCGTTTGCAGGCTCGACCTCGATGAGATCCGAGGAAACTTCGCGCAGCTTGGCGTCACCGGTGTTGCCAAGAACGATGGTGCGCGCGCCCTGGGCTTTCAGGTCCGTCAGCAGCGCAACCGTCTTCTCATAGCGCAGTACGGATTCGGCGTCCTGCCAGTCGACGGTGCTGATGGCGACGATGGGAACTTCGTCGGAAACCAGCGCGTTCGGGCCATGCTTCAGTTCGCCCGCCGGATAGCCCTCGGCGTGCATGTACGACGACTCCTTCAGCTTCAGCGCGCCTTCACGCGCGATCGCGTAGTGAATGCCCCGCCCGAGATACAGCAGTGTCTTCGCCGAGCTGTAGCGGGATGCAAGCCCTTCGGTAACCTCACGCCATCCGTCGAGTTGCCGCTCGATCATCGGTGGAATCTCCCAGAGCTCCGCGAGCTGACGCTCCATCTCCTTCGCGTCCATGGCGCCGCGCGCGTCAGCCGCCTCAAGGCTCAGCAGGCGCAACACAAGAAGCTGCGCGGTGAAGCTCTTTGTCGCGGGAATCGCGCGCTCCACCCCCGCATGTGTCGGCAGATAGAGATCAGCCTCGCTGGCCATCGAGGAATTCTCGACATTCGTGACGGCGAGTGTGGGATGATTCCGCTGCTTCGCCTCACGAAGTGCGGCGAGCGTGTCCGCGGTCTCGCCGGACTGCGAAATGACCAGCACCGCAGGGTCGCGCTTCGTATTGGTCGAGCGCGTGATGTACTCGCTTGCGTACTCGACATCGACGGCGAGACTGGCGGCGTCTTCGAGCATGATCTCCGCCGCAAGGCCGGCGTGACGGCTGGACCCGCTGGCAGCAATGACAAGGTCTTTATGCTTGCGGAAGCACTCCGCCGCGTCGGTGAGAGCCTTCATCTTGATGCGGCTGTCAGCGACGTACTGCTCCATGGTGCGGGCCAGCGCGTCAGGCTGCTCGTAAATCTCGCGAAGCATCGCATGCTGGAATTGGCGGTCACTCATTCTTTTCACGCTCTCCAAAGTCTTCATTGTATCGGGATGCGCGCCGCAGAAGAGTTAGTCTGTTGAAGATGCGACTCGTTCCAAAGTTTCTGCTCTCCGCAATGGCGCCCGAGCACTTCCCTGACGCGGCACGCACGGCCGACGCGCCGGAGATTGCCTTCCTCGGCCGCTCCAACGTCGGAAAGTCCTCGCTGATCAATGCGCTTCTGGGTTCGAAGGAGGCAAAGGTTTCGTCCACGCCCGGCCGCACACGAGCGATCAATTTCTTCGCACTCCACGAGGGCACAGCACAGAAGTTCAACCAGCGTCCGGCGCTCATCTTTGCGGACCTGCCGGGCTACGGCTACGCAAAGATCTCCAAGTCGATCTCGGCGGAGTGGCCGAAGTTCATCGAGCCTTACCTCGCCGAGCGGGAGACACTGGCCCTGTGCATCTGCCTCGTTGACTCCAACATCCCGCCGCAGCCCAGCGATACGCAGCTCATCGAAGCTCTGCAGCAGATGCAGCGTCCGCACCTGATCGTCGCGACCAAGGCTGACAAGCTGAGCAACAATGCGCTCGCGAAGTCGCTTGCTGCACTCAAGCGCGCGCACGGCGAAGAGCACATCCTCCCCGTCACGTCGAAATCGGAGAACGGCGTCAAGGCGCTCTGGGCGGAGATCCTGAGCGTGCTGCCGGGCTAGCAAAGGAAAAGCCCCGCGACATCGCCGCAGGGCTGTTGTTGTTCTGATGAGCCACTACTCTCCGTAGTAATCCAGTCCGAGGTGAGTAATCAGGTCCTCGCCCATAATGTGACGCAGCGTGTTCTTCAGCTTCATCGACTGGATAAACAGATCGTGCTCGGGGTACACACCCGGCGCCGAATCCGGATCCTTGAAGTAGAAGCTCAGCCACTCCTGGATGCCGAGGTGCCGGAGCGCCGGCGTGCGCTGAGCGAGGTCCTGGAACAGGCACAGATCGAGCGCCAGCGGAGCGGCGAGAATCGAATCGCGGCAGAGGAAATCCACCTTGATCTGCATCGGATAGCCGAGCCAGCCGAAGATGTCGATGTTGTCCCAGCCTTCCTTGTTGTCGCCGCGCGGCGGATAGTAGTTGATCCGGACCTTGTGGTACATGTCGCCGTACAGCTCCGGATTCTTCTCCGGCTGAAAGATGTACTCCAGCACACCGAGCTTCGAAACTTCCTTCGTCTTGAAGTTGTCCGGATCGTCCAGCACTTCGCCGTCGCGATTGCCGAGGATGTTCGTCGAGTACCATCCGGCGACGCCGAGCTGACGCGCCTTGAAGCCCGGCGCGAGCACGGTCTTGATCAGCGTCTGTCCGGTCTTGAAGTCCTTGCCGCAAATCGGTGCTCCCATCTTCTTCGAGAGCTCCTGCAGTGCGGGAATATCGACCGTCAGGTTGGGCGCTCCATTCGCAAACGGAATGCCCTCCTTCAGCGCGGCCCACGCGTACAGCATCGACGGCGAGATATCCGGATCATCATCGACGAGGCCCTTCTCAAACGCCTCAAGCGTCTGGTGAACCGGTTTCTGCTCCTTGTAAATCTCAGTCGATCCGCACCAGATCATCACCTGGCGGTCGGTGCCGGACTTCGAGCGGAACTCGGCGATGTCATTGCGAATCTGGTTCGCGAGATCGCACTTGTTCTTGCCCTTCTTCGTCACCTTCGGCGTCAGGCGTTTCACCCACTCCTGATCGAAAGCAGCAGGCATCGGCTGAATCGACTCAAGGAAGGGACGCATCTGCTCGATCTGATCGCGGTCCAGCACGGCGGCGGTCCTGGCCGCGTCGTACAGGTTGCCGCCGAAGATATCCCAGCCCGTGAAGACAAGATCGCTGAGCGGAGCCAGCGGAACGAAGTCCTTCACCAGCGGCGTGCGGTCCTCGTTGCGCTTCCCGAGACGGATCGTGCCCATCTGCGTAAGCGAACCGAACGGCTTTGCATAGCCGCGACGAACCGCCTCTACACCGGCGATCAGCGTGGTCGCAACCGCGCCCATGCCGGGGATCATGATGCCAAGTTTTCCTGTGTGCGGCTTGATGCTCGCTGCGCCTGTCTGCGCGGCGTCGGTATTCGACATTGCTGAGACTACCCTTCTACTTGTTGCGATTTTTATTGAAGCGGACAAAGAGAAGTATCGCGTACCGTCGAAAAGCCGCGCAACTTTAGCGGTAACTACTTTTCGTGCACGCGGTTCTTCCAGTGCGTCCAGATGAACCAGACGAAGGCGACGACAAGCACGACCTCAACGCCCAGCTGGAAGCGGTGAAACACCGCCTTGAACTGCGGATCGGCATCCCAGCGATTACCTAGCTTCATGCCGATGTACGCCAGCGCAAAGCACCACGGCCACGAGCCGATGAACGTATAAATGTGAAACCGAACCTGGTTCATCTTCGCAATGCCCGCCGGAAACGCGATGAACGTGCGCACGATCGGCAGCATGCGGCCAACGAGCACAGTGATGGAACCGTAGCGATTGAAGAATTTCTCCGCGAGATCCAGATCGCGTTTGTTCAGCAGAATGTAACGTCCATAACGCTCAATCATCGGCCTGCCGCCGACGGATCCCAGCCAATACGCCGGAATCGATCCAATATTTGAGGCGATGGACGCGACCGTCGCAACCAGGACAAGCCCCGCCCAGTCATGCGCGAGCTTGTAGCCGGCAAACGGCATGATGATCTCCGACGGTATCGGAATGCATGCCGATTGCAGGGCCATCAGGAGAAAGACAATGGTGTATGCGGCGCCGAACGACAGACCGGCGAGCAGTGCGGTGAACTTGTTGACCATTCAATAGCAGTATAGCGAGCGCGCTCCAGCAGCGCGTTACAGCCGCATCATTTCAGCGCGCCCGCTCTGTCTTCTACGACGAAGTGCGCACGAACTCGACGCGGCGATTGTTTGCCTTTCCATCCTGCGTGTCGTTGGAAGCAATGGGTTTCGAGTCACCGTAGCCCTTCGTCGTCAGCCGGTCGGCACTGATTCCCATGGCAACCAGTTGCGCCTTCACAGCATCTGCGCGCTGCTGCGACAGCGTGAGATTGTGCGGCCCGCCGCCGGTGTTGTCGGTGTGCCCATCGATCTCGAACTTCAGCGTCGGATCGCTCGCCATCACCGCCTTGATCTGGTTCAGCGTGCCCATGCTCTCCGGCCGCAGCGTCGCCTTGTCGACGTCGAAGTTGATGCCGTGCGTCACAATCTTCGCATCGGTGAACTTCTTGCCCACCATGTTCATCCCACCGCCCGAAGCCACCCGCACATTGCGAAACGTAATGGGTTTTTCCTGATCACCGATGCCTTCAAACACCAGCGACTGCGGGATGAATTTCGTATCCGGAACCGTCAGCACCCGGTACTGGTCGGCATAGATCTTCATCTGCGGCTTGCGATAGACGACCGCGATGTGATGCCACTTGTTATCGAAGGCATCGTCGCGAATCGCCGGAGGAAGTGCTCCTGTCAGATGAACCCCGTCCGCCTCGTAGCTCGCCTCGTCGCGTCCCACCTGGTAGTGCGCACTGTTGTCGCCGTTCTCCATCTCTACAATCAGGGCGAATACGCCCGGGTTGGCGTACAGGTCATACTCCACCGTGAACTGATCGGGCAGGTACGTCTTGTTCTTCATGCGCGGATTTACCGTCGCATAGTTGCCATCGGTCAGCAGAAACGCCTGGTAGCCCGCCGCCTTGTTCACGACCGCCTGGCCTTTGGTCAGCTCCCATTGATCCGGAAACTCGCCGTCCTGCGTCGTCGCGAAGTCGTCGGCGAAGATGATCGTCTCGCCCGGCGTGAAATCATAGTTCTGATAGGAGGTCAGCGTAACGGGTGCTGCCGCCACGTCGCCACCCGCTGTGCCTCCCGGCGACTCCGTCTTTGCGGTAGCGTGCGCCGCAGCATCGGCGCCGGAGTCCGAGCCGCTGCTGCTCGTGCTGCCGCTCTTGTTCGTCGGATCAGCAGCGTTGACCGCGGCATCCGTCGCCTGGTCTTCCTTCTGGTTGACTTTGTCCCTCGCCTTCGCCTTCAACTTGTCGAAGACGCTCTGCGAGTGCGCGGTGGGAACGGCTGCGGCCAGCATCGTCATGGCCAGGGCGAACGGCAGCCAAGGTCTCATTCTCATGATCCACTCCTTGGAAGATTGGGGCCCGCTATCTGTTGGTGTGCAAAGCAGCGTACTACTAGTCAGCCCCGGGTCGCGATAGAAAAAGTTGGGAAAGTTTCCCGCCCAATGAAACCCCGGGCGGGCATGTGTGGCGCCTTCCGGGATTCGCTTGCTAGCATTGAGTTATGCCTGAAGCAGCAACCGCCGCCGTCCCCGCCGAAGCCTCAACCTCCGCCAGCCAGCCGCAGTCTGGAAGCCAGCCCGGCCGCCCGGCCCCCGGCGAAGCGCCCGCGAAACGCCACGGCGAGACTCCCACAAAGAGACAGGTCGTCTGCTTCAGCTTCTACAAGGTTCTTCCCGAATGGCGGCGTCTCCCTGCCGCCGAACGCGCCGAGCACAAGGCCGCCTTTGCCGCCGTGCTGGAGCGCTGGAATAAGCCCGGCGAGTTCGTCTCCATCACCTACTCCACCATCGGCACCCGTGGCGACGTCGACTTCTGCGTCTGGACCATTGGCTACGCGATCGACGAGCTCAACCGCATGCGCAGCGAATTGATGGCAACGCCGCTCGGCGGCTACCTCGAGACGCCGCACAACTTCCTCGCCATGACCAAGCGTTCGGCCTACCAGATCGACCGCGCCGACGAGAGTCCGAGGGCGAAGGCCGCGGCGCAATTCGTCCCGGCGGCCAGAAGTACATCTTCATCTACCCCTTCTGGAAGACCCGCGCCTGGTACCTGCTCTCGCTCGAAGAGCGCAAGCGCCTCATGGACGAGCACATCCGCATCGGCCTCAAGTACCCGCGCGTGAAGCTCAACACCACCTACTCCTTCGGCCTCGACGACCAGGAGTTCGTCGTCGCCTTCGAGACCAACTTCCCGGAAGACTTCCTCGATCTCGTCCAGCAGCTCCGCGAAACCGAAATCTCGATGTACACCCTCAAGGACTTCCCCATCTTCTCCTGCGTCCGCCTGAAACCCCACGAGATGCTCGACCGCCTGGGCTGAGCGCGACCATCCCCGATGTTTGTCATCCTGAGCGGAGCCCCTGAGCGAGCCGAAGGCGAGTCGAACGGGGCGGAGTCGAAGGACCTCTGTATTTCGTACGGATCACCGACGCAGTCCGAGATCACTCACGACAGCCGTCGCGTCCTCCGCGTCCTCCGCGCCCTTTGCGTTAAGCTTTTCCCATGCCCGCGAAGACTGCCTCCCGCAAAGCCTCCGCAAAAAAATTGAAGCCGCCGCAGAAGCTATCACCCGCCCACCGCAAAGCCGCCCTTGAGGGCGTGTCCCCCGCGCGCGCAAAGAAGATCGCCGCCAAAGAACCCATCGCCCCCAAAATCAAACCCGGCAAAACCAAAAACCCGCTCGCCCCCGAGCGCATCGCCGCCATCCTCGACGCACTCCGCAAAACCTACCCAAACGTCGTTTGCGCGCTCAACCACCGCAACGCGTTTGAACTCACCATCGCCACCATCCTCTCCGCGCAGACCACCGACGTCGGAGTGAACAAGGCCACGCCGGAGCTGTTCCGCCTCTTCCCCACTCCCGGGGCCCTCGCCAAAGCCAACCCCACCGCGGTCGAGCAGCTCATCAAATCCACCGGCTTCTATCGCAACAAGGCCAAGAGCATCATTGGCGCCGCACGCGTTCTCGTCGAAAAATTCCACGGCAAGGTCCCCGAAACCATGGACGAGATGCTGGAGCTTCCCGGCGTCGCCCGCAAAACTGCGAACGTCGTGCTGGGCTCGTGGTACGGCATCCCCTCAGGCGTCGTCGTCGACACGCACGTGCTTCGCCTCTCACGCCGCCTTGAACTCACCACCAACACCGAGCCCGTCAAGGTCGAGCAGGACCTCGAAAAAGTCATCCCCAAAGCTCGCTGGATTCAGTTCAGCCACGAGCTCATCCACCACGGCCGCCAGGTCTGCATCGCGCGCAAGCCGCAGTGCGAACGCTGCACCCTCGAACACCTCTGCAACTCGGCCGACAAAACCTGGAGTTCCCACTAATACCTAACGTTGGCGATCGTCGATCGCCGCACGCACTGCCTGCGCCAGCGCCGCCACTGAGGCTGTGAGAGCCTCGGCATGCGGCGAATACCCCAGCGAACGAAGCGTCTCGCTGGTGATGGGTCCGATGGAAACCCGCAGCGCGGCGTCAGGCAAAGTAACCCCGGCGGCCTCACACAGAGCCAGCAGATTCCGTGCGGCAGAAGAGCTCGTGAAGGTAATCGCATCCACGCCCGACGTTGCGCTCTCAAACAACTCACGGATGGCATCGATCGATTCTGCTGCTACCACGTTGCGGTATGCAGGAGCGACAAGGACCTCCGCTCCTGCACGGCGCAGCGCCTCTGGAAGCAAGTCGCGGCCCTCCTCCGCGCGAATTATTAGAAAACGCCCTGGAAGACCCTCCGAATTGCGCGCATACGGCAGCAGCGCTTCCGCGAGCGCTTCGCCGACCGCCCGGGATGGAATCACCTCCACCTTCAGCCCGGCAGATTCCAACGCGCGCGCCGTCGCCGGCCCAATCGCGGCGACATGCGTCTGCACCTCCGCGGCCTTCAACCTCAGCAAGTCCAGGCGACGTTGAAACACCTCGACCGCATTCGCGCTCGTGAAGACAATCCAGTCATACGACCGAAGACGAGCAAGCGTCGCATCGAGTACCTCGAACGAAGACGGCGGCGCAATCTCGATCACCGGCACCAGCACCGGCTCAAGCCCAACCCCGCGCAACTCTCCCGCGAGCTCAGAGGTCTGATGCGGCGAGCGAGTGACGAGTACACGAAGATGCTCTGGCGAACCCACGAAGCTGATTGTTGCAGATGAGCCGCTTGCAGGAGCCGAATCTACTCCGCCGCGACCTTGGGATTCTTCGCAAGCCACCGCCGCAGCGCATCCCAGTCCGCCTCCGTCTTGTCGGCATAGGAATGCGCAAAGCCGAGAATCGCCTCGTCGAACCTCGCGCTGCTGCCGAGATACGCCGCAATCGATACAGGGTCGCCGGCGCGAGCATGACCGCGGGCCAGCAGTTCGCCGCAAAGGTCCGCATATCCCTGCAGGTTCACCGGCGTCAGCGTTGCCAGGTCGAGCCCCGCCTTGTGATCGTTGAGCTGCCGCACCAGGTAATCCCGGTTATCAATCGTCGTGTAGCCAAGGAACGGATCGCTCGTAAGCTGCATCGCTCGCTGCCCATCCATCACGCGATGACCCTGGTGCGTCCACGCCGCCGCGCCGTCGGGAATATACCGCGCATAGGCCGAGGCGGTCTCTTCCTTGATCTGGAGGAACAGCGGATCGGTGTGCGCTGGTCGCGAATGCCCCTCCAGGTAGACGATGAAATCGCGCAGGCCGACCGAGCCCGTGCCCACAACCTTAAAGGCCACGTCCACCGCCGTGTATTGCGAGAAGAAGTGCTGGCGCTCCGCCTGAAGCATTTTCGAATACTGCTCGAGCGCATCGAGAACCTTGCGTGCATCCGCGCCCGCCACACGCTCCAGAAGCGGCGGTTGCGACCGGAATCTGCGCGGCTCGCTCGTAATATGTCCCGGCCCCGGCGACGTATTCACCACCGTCTTCGCCGCGCCAGACATCCTCTTTGCGGCAGTCTTTACGACCGCAGTCTTCTTCACAGCGGGCTTCGCTGCAGCGCCGCCGACCGGCTCCGTCAGCTTCTCCAGCAGCCGCAACGGCGTCGAGCGCTCCGCCTGCGCGAAAATTGCCGGCATAGGCCCGAAGTGCGCCAGGCGATGAATCTGGTAACGCCCCAATTCCAGCACCGGCAAATTCGAAAAGCGGCGCATCGACAGCCGATAGCGGCGAGTAAAAGTCGCTACAGCCTCCTCGCGGCCGGCCCTGCGTATACCGGCCTCTCGTCCTGCGAGAATCAAACTCGTAGCCAGCCGCTTGATGTCCCACTCGAACGGCCCTCGAATCGTCTCGTCGAAATCATTGAGGTCGAAGACAAGCCGGTTGTCGAGCCAGGCATACGCTCCAAGATTCTCCACATGCGCATCGCCGCACAGTTGCGTACTGAGTTCCGTGTTCGGATGACACGCCAGGTCCGCCGCCATAATCGGAACCGCGCCACGGAAGAATCCGAACGGCGAGGCCGCCATGCGCTGATACTTGATCGGAACCAGCCGTGCCACGCGCCCCCGCATCGACTCTGCCAGAAGCGCCAGCGGATCGGCCGGGCATATCTCGCGCTTGAAGTCTGCGTGAGCCCTGCGCGCAAGCTGCTTGCGTGCATGACGCCCGAGTGCCTGTCGTTCAGCATGAGTCAGCGCGTCCACTGAAAATCCAGTGTAGCTCCGCGCACAATAGGCGAAGAACTTTCGCATCGCCAACATCCAAATGAGACCATCGTCTGACAGGAATGTGGAGGCAATCGCAAACATGACACCCACTGCAGCGGCAGCAGGAACGTTCACCATCGGCCCATCTACGGATCAAGCCCTCACCGTGAACCGCCTCGGCTACGGAGCCATGCGCATCACCGGCCAGGGTATCTGGGGCGAGCCCACTGACAAGCCCGGCGCCCTCGCAACGTTGCGTCGCGCCGCCGAGCTCAACGTCAACCTCATCGACACCGCCGACTCCTACGGTCCCAACGTTAGCGAAGAGCTCATCGCCGAAGCTCTCTTTCCCTACCCCGCCGGCCTCGTCATCGCCACCAAAGGCGGATGGGAGCGCGTCGGCCCCGGCAAGTGGACACACAACGCCAGCCCCAAACATCTCACGGAAGCGCTCGAAGGCAGCCTGCACCGGCTCAAGCTGGACCGCATCGATATCTACCAGCTCCACGTCCCCGACCCCGCCGTCTCCTTCGAGGCCTCCATCGAAACCCTCGCCCGCCTCCGCGCTGAAGGCAAGATCCGCCACGTCGCCCTCTCCAACGTGACGAAAGAACACATCCAGCGCGCGCAGAAGATCGTGCCCATCGTCTCCGTGCAGAACCGCTACAGCTTCGCCGACCGCGAATCCGACTTCATCATCGACTACTGCGAGCAACAAGGCATCGCCTTCATGCCCTGGGCTCCACTCGGCCAGGTGCGCGAAGCGCACAATGCCCTCAATCACGAGGCCGAGCGACTGATGGCAACTCCGCTCCAGGTCGCCCTCGCGTGGCTGCTCAAACGCTCCAGGGTCATCCTCCCCATCCCCGGCACCTCCCGCGTAAAGCATCTCGACGAAAATGTTGCCGCTGCCTCGCTCCAACTTCCGCAGGAAGCATTCGATCGCCTCTCCGCCATCCAGGTCCCACCCGCCAGCCTCCGCGGCTAGCAATAAGACAGTTGGGGCAAGGTTTTGAAGATGGTTTGTGCGACGTTTTGAAGAACAGTTTGGGCAAGGTTTTGAAGATAGTTTGTGCGACGTTTTGAAGAACAGCTTGGGCAAGGTTTTGAAGATAGTGCGACGTTTTGAAGACAGCTGGGGCGACGTTTTGAAAGGGCACGGCTTCAGCCGTGCCGTAATGTGCTTTTGCAGGCTTGGGCTTTAGCCCCTGAGGGAATCATCGAAGCGCCCGGCCATTCCCCGAGGGCTAATAAGCCCGTCGCTGGCCGACGCCCTCGCAGGTATACACTGACTCTTCGGATAAATTGCGGCCTGCCGAAATTCTGGCGGGCCGGAGTATTTTGTCGGGGAGTGGGCTATGGCAGTCAAGACGGAAGCATCCATCAAGAAAACTGAAAATCCGGAGGCGTTGGCGATTCCGCACCATGAAGGGCCCGAGCTTCCCATCGCCCTGCACGGCCGCGAGCTCATCCTCAACCGCCGCATCCCGCTTGACGTCAGCTGGGTCGAAGAAGTCCGCATCAACACCTCCGCCGTCGAGCGCCGCGCCGCCACCATCGGCACCCGCCGCAGCGTGAAGAAGGACTGGCAGGCCGCCTGGCTGCTCCGCGCCATCTCCTGCATGGACCTCACCACGCTCTCCGGCGACGACTCCGCCGAACGAGTGAAACGCCTCTGCGCCAAGGCCCGCCGCCCGCTCGAAGACCACCTCATCAAGGCGCTGAAGATCGAAGAGCTCAACCTGCATGTCGGCGCCGTCTGCGTCTACCACGCCTTCGTCGAAACCGCCGTCAAGGCCCTCGAAGGCTCCGGCATCCCCGTCGCCGCCGTCTCCACCGGCTTCCCGGCCGGCCTCTCGCCGCTCGAAACCCGCGTGCAGGAGATTCGCCGCTCGGTCGAAGCCGGCGCTAGCGAGATCGACATCGTCATCACCCGCGCGCACGTCTTCAACGGCGAGTGGAACGCGCTCTACGACGAGGTCGCCGCCTTCAAGGACGCCTGCGGCCCCGCGCACATGAAAGCCATCCTCGGCACCGGCGACCTGCTCACACTGCGCAACGTCGGCCGCGCCTCGGTCGTGGCTATGATGGCCGGCTCTGACTTCATCAAGACCTCAACCGGCAAAGAGACCGTCAACGCCACATTGCCCGTCTCGCTGGTCATGGTCCGAGCAATTCGCGAGTACGCCGAACGCACCGGCATGGCCGTCGGCTACAAGCCCGCGGGCGGCATCAAGAGCGCGAAGCAAGCCATGGAATGGCTTGCCCTGATGAAGGACGAACTCGGCCGCCCCTGGCTGGAGCCCTCCCTCTTCCGCTACGGCGCCAGTTCCATGCTCGCCGACATCGAACGCCAGCTCGAGCACCACGTCACCGGCCGCTACAGCGCAACCTACCGCCACCCGATCGCGTAGACGAGCGACGGAAAACTTTTTCCACGCTGAAGCCAAGGCCGCCTATACTCCCGAGCATGCAGGGGAGTGCGCGGAAGTCAGCAGGAGGCGAGGGCTGGGCATCAAGGCTGCTCTCTTTGTTTCGAAGGAAACCTCCCAAATACAAGCTGCCAACGTTTCGGATTATTGAGGTTCCCGCCAGCGAGCACGAACAGCTACCGCCGTGGGCACCGTATCGCCATGTTGACGAAGTCTTACCGGCGAAATTTGGAAGTGCCTCGAAGCTTTTTCATTGTCATATTGCGGGCGTGACCTTTCCGAACGAGACCGGCGGCTCCCGTCTTGATGTGATTCGCAGATGCAAGCCGGGCGACCTGCTTCAGTTGGTGACAGGCACGCTCCCGGAGTTTCCAGAATCTGTTGCGGTGATGCACGAGGATGGGTCGGAGCTGGGTTTCCTGCCGAAACGCATCGCGTATGAGATGCGCGGAGAGGTTGACCGTTGGCGGTGCTGCTTCCAGTACGGCACGCACGCTGAAGACTCGGAACAAATCGCGGGCGCATCGGTATGCCTAATGCGACTGGTTGATCCGCCGCGAGTGGTTCCAGCGTGGGAGGTCGAGGCCATCGAACGTGGCTCAGCTGCATTCTGCCGCGCGATCGAGGAAGTGCGGGCCATTCGCCTCGCTGGAGTAACAGGTAGTCAAGAAAGAATCGAGGGGATCGCGCGCTGCATGAGTGGCGATGTGTTGAATATATCGAGCGACCGCGCTGGCACGGTCACAACACAATCCGGGGCCGCGCTGGGCAATCTCAAAGCTGATCTGGCGGCATATCTCGACTGCGAGCTCACCGCGGGCAAGGCAGAATGGAAAGCCCTGTTCGTCCGTCCGACGCACGTAGGAACCTCTTCGAAGAAAATATGCGGAGCCGAAATCTGGCTTTACCGGTTTCCGCTGAAGTAGTCTCGTCTCGTACCAAGCGGACAGGTGTAGGGTGGTACAGAGCCTCGTATAAATGAATCTCGACCGCATGATCGACAAAGAACGTAGCAGACGGATCCGAACAGCTATTCGCGACGTGCTCATGCGTGAATGGGATCCGATAGGCGTAAAGGACGAACCGATGGCCGCAGATGAATACGACATGTATCTCGGCGATATATATGGCTTGTTAACCGATAACGCGGCAGAGGCAGCTATCGCTGCTCACCTGCGAAAGATAGAGATAGAGCGAATGGGTTTTGCAGACTTCGAAACGCCTGAACGTCTGGACGTAGCAAGAGCACTCAGGGCAATACATCTACCTCTGGAAAAGTGACCCCCTACCCGTTAAACACTATGATTTCAAGACTTTAGTTGTAACCTACTGAATCGAGATACTTTAGCAAGGGACGCTACAGAGGTCCACCCCTAATATCCTGTTATCTATACTTTGCTCAAAAACAGGGGGAGGTGCTCAACCGGATCAGACGAGAAGAGGCAAGAAATGGCAAGCAGCATCGTGGAGAAGTTTCAGTCGATGGAATACGGCCCAGCCCCGGAAGATCCGGGCGAAGTGAACAAGTGGCTCGACGCGCACCAGCGCAGCTTCGGCCACTTCATCAACGGCGAGTGGACCAAGGTCACCGCCTCGTTCGACACCAAAAATCCGGCGACAGGCGAAGTCCTCGCCAAGATCGCGCAAGCCGACGCCGCAACCGTCGACCACGCCGTCAAAGCCGCTCGCGCTGCCCTGCCCGCCTGGCAGGCGCTCACCGGCCACCAGCGCGCGCGTTATCTCTACGCCTTCGCCCGCCAGGTGCAGAAGCACTCGCGCCGCCTCGCCGTGCTCGAGTCCATGGACAACGGCAAGTCCATCCGCGAGTCCCGCGACATCGACATCCCGCTCGTCGCGCGCCACTTCTACCACCACGCCGGCTGGGCTCAGCTGCTCGGCGATCTCACCGACAGCGGCTTCGAAGGCGAAGAGTTCCGCGGCTACACCCCCGTCGGCGTCGTCGGCCAGATCATCCCCTGGAATTTTCCGCTGCTGATGTTCGCCTGGAAGGTCGCGCCCGCGCTCGCCGCCGGCAACACCGTCGTCATCAAGCCCGCCGAGTTCACACCGCTCACCGCCATCGCCCTCGCCGAGATCGCCGCCGAGGTCGGCCTGCCCCAAGGCGTGCTCAACGTCCTCAACGGCGACGGCAGCGCCGGCGCCGCGCTCGTCGAGCACCCTGACATCGACAAGATCGCCTTCACCGGCTCGACCGAAGTCGGCCGCATCATCCGCAAGGCCACGGCGAAGACCCCGAAAAAGCTCTCCCTCGAGCTCGGCGGCAAGTCGCCCTTCATCGTCTTCGACGACGCCGACCTCGACTCGGCCGTCGAGGGTCTCGTCGACGGCATCTGGTTCAACCAGGGCCAGGTCTGCTGCGCCGGCTCGCGTCTGCTTGTCCAGGAGCGCGTCGCCGAGAAGCTCTACGACAAGATCCGCGCCCGCATGGAAACCCTCCGCGTCGGCTCTCCGCTCGACAAAGCCATCGACATCGGCGCCATCGTCGACCAGGTGCAGTACGACCGCATCCAGAAGCTCGTCGCCATGGGCATCGCCGAAGGCGCCACCTGCTGGCAGCCCGACATCGCGATGCCGAAGAACGGTCTCTTCCTCAAGCCCACGCTGCTCACCGACGTACATCCGTCCTCCACCGTCGCGCAGCAGGAGATCTTCGGCCCGGTCCTCGCCTCGATGACCTTCCGCACCCCCGCCGAAGCCGTCGAGCTCGCCAACAACACCACCTACGGCCTCGCCGCCTGCGTCTGGAGCGAGAGCATCAACGTCGCTCTCGACGTCGCCGCGCAGGTCAAGGCCGGTGTGGTCTGGATCAACTCAACCAACCTCTTCGACGCCGCCTGCGGCTTCGGCGGCTACCGCGAATCCGGCTACGGACGCGAGGGCGGCAAGGAAGGCCTGTTCGAATACCTCGTGCCCGCGTGGACGAAACACGCGCAAAAGGCCGAGGTCGTCGCTTCGACAGCCCTCGGTGGTGAAACTGGCAATGGCTCGCATCTCGAATCTCGCATCTCGGATCTCACTCCTTCCATCGACCGCACCGTCAAGCAATACATCGGCGGCAAGCAGGCCCGGCCCGACTCCGGCTACAGCTTCCCCGTCTACAACCGCGACGGCAAGCTCGTCGGCGAGGCCCCGCTCGGCAACCGCAAGGACATCCGCAACGCCGTCGAAGCCGCGCGTCCCGCCGGCAACAAATGGGCTAAGGCCGCCGCGCACAGCCGCGCGCAGGTGCTCTTCTACATCGCCGAGAACCTCATCCAGCGCCGCGCCGAGATCGTTTCGAAGCTCGCGGACTTCGTCGGAATACTTCAGGCAGAAGCCGAGTTCGACGCCGCCGTCAGCCGCGCCTTCACCTACGCCGCATGGTGCGACAAGTTCGAAGGCTCCGTCCACAACCCGCCCTTCCGCATGGTCACCCTGGCCATGAAGGAGGCCATCGGCACCGTCGGCATCCTCGCCCCCGACGACGCTCCGCTGCTCGGCCTGCTGTCCCTCGTCCTGCCCGCCATCGCCATGGGCAACTCCGTCGTCGCCGTTCCCAGCGAGCACTGCGCCACCCTTATCGGCGAGCTCTACCAGGTCTTCGACACCTCCGACCTCCCCGGCGGCGTCGTCAACCTCGTCGCCGGCCGTCCCACGGAGCTCGGCAAGACCCTCGCCGAACATGACGACGTCGACTCCATCTGGAGCTTCCGCGACGAGGCATCCGCTGCCATGGTCAAGCTCGGCTCGACCGGTAACCTGAAGCAGGCCTGGACCAACGAAGGCCATGCCATCGACTGGTTCGACCCGAAGCAAGCCGAAGGCCTCTGGTATCTGCAACATGCAACCCAGGTCAAGAACATCTGGGTGCCCTACGGCGAGTAGATGGCGTTGGTTCACACTGCTGAGGTACAACACTAGCGTCATCACAATGCCGAAAATTTGAAAGGAAACGCTCTGGAAGGTGTTAGGTTCCGTAGTAGGCCAGCACGAAAACTCAATGGAGCGTCTTAAGGGGAAAAACGTTTACCGTCAACGCATTCGCGGACCGCTGATGCAGACCGCGTTGCTGTTCTGTTTCTTGCTTGCTCTGCTGGCTCAGCTGGTCATGCTAAGGAGCAGCTGGCTCGCCGGGGCGATGGGCGACTCGTCACCGCAGATCCTTTACTGGCTCCGGATGATCGCCGACGGTCTCACCATCCTCGGGTGCACCTGCGCCTGCTTTGTGCTCAGCCGCCTGGTGTGGCTCATGCGCCGCCACTCCGCCTTCCGGACGGCGTCGCTTGGCCTGATGCTGGTGCTCGGCGTCGCGGCAGCCAAGCGTCTGCTGGACCTGCTGGGCTACGGTGTTGTCGGTACGCCCCAGACCAGCGCCATTCTGGGACTGAGCTCTCTCGTCCTGGCCGGCGGCGTCATTCTTCTGCTGCCGATGCTCTACCAGGTGAAGGCCTTTGGCGAGGCCGCGGAGCGCTCTCACGAACGCTTCGTGTCCGCCGCTGAAACCGGCCGCCAGGCGTTCTTCATCCTCGAAAGTGACCGCAATCCCTTCAACAAGAACGGCGACTTCCGGTTCAGTTTCGTGAATGCCAACGCCGAGAAGCTCCTCCTGCACCGCCGCCGCGACCTCATTGGAATGCCGCTCAGCCAGGCGCTGCCTACCTTACCGGAAAGCAGTCTCGTCGAACGCCTCCGCCAGGTCGAGCGCACCGGCTTGCCGTACTCCGGCGAGATTCGCTATCGCAGCGACTCCGGTGACGACCTCTGGTTCGAAATTCAGGCCGTCAAGATGCAAAGCGGCGTCGCCGTTACCCTGCACGACCTCTCCGCCGAACGCTCCGGCCAGCAGCAGGTCGAGCAGATGCACCGGTTTTCGCAATCGCTCATCCACGACGCACCCTTTGCCATCCTCACCACCGACATCTCCGGCACCATCACGGCGATGAATCCGGCGGCTGAGCGGCTCACGGGCTTCAACAGCCAGGCTGTCGTGGGCCATGCCTCCATCGTCGACCTGCATGACCCCGAGGAACTCCGCGATCGCATCATGGGCCAGACTGGCCGTGACACCGGTGTGGCTGCGGTCAGCTTCGAGTCGCTTCTACTCCTGCTCGGAGAACGCGCCAGCGCCGAGGCCGACTGGCACTATGTCTGCCCCGACGGCGCCCGCGTCCCCGTGCACGTCTCGCTCACAGCACTTCAAAGCGACAACGGCGAAACCACCGGATATCTCGCCACGGCGTACGATATCTCGGAGCGCAAGAAGCTCACCGACTCCATTACATTCCTCGCGCAACACGATGCATTGACAGGACTTCCCAACCGGATGAAGTTGCGCCAGCGGCTCGAGCAGGCGCTCGAGCGTGCGGGCCGGCTCAACCAGCCGGTGGCGGTCCTCTCGATTGGCCTCGACAACTTCAAGCGCGTCAACGACTCCCTGGGCCACGCTGCCGGCGACGAGCTTCTCACCGTTTTCGCCGACCGGCTTCGCAACTCCACCCGCGCCAACGACACCGTCGCCCGCATCGGCGGCGACACCTTCGTCGTCGTCATGCCCAATTGCGGCAGTCAGGACGACGCCATGCGCGCGGCGGGACGCCTCTCCGGTAAACTCCAGGGCGCTCTTCAACTTGCAGGGAAAAGGTTAAGCATTACCGCAAGCTTCGGTTTATGCCTTTCTCCGGAGTGGGGCACCGACGCTTCCACCTTGCTGCGCAACGCGGATGCCGCCATGTACGCTGCCAAGCGCAGCGGCCGCAACTGTCTCCAGCTCTTCTCAGCCGCTCTCGGGGAGTCCGGAGCCGACGAGCTCGAGCTCGAATCCGACCTTCGACGCTCCCTCATCAACGACCAGATGACGCTCTTCTATCAGCCGCAGATCGCCTGCCGCACCGGCGAACTCGTCGGCGTCGAAGCTCTGCTCCGCTGGCGTCACCCGCATCGCGGCCTGCTGACTCCGGAAGAATTCATCACGGCGGCCGAAGAGAGCGGCTTCATTCTCCCCCTCGGCCAGTGGGTGCTCGAGAAGGCTTGCGAGGAGGCACGCATTCTTCAGGAGCGCCTCGGCAAGCGAGTGACGATGGCCGTTAACCTCTCCCCTCGCCAGTTCTTACAGCAAAATCTTGGAGAGGTTGTTGAGCAGGCATTGCGCAACTCGAGACTGGCACCCACTGACCTCGAACTCGAGATCACCGAGTACACCCTGATGATCAGTTCGGCCGAGACCATCGCCGCGCTCAGCCGTCTCCGCGCCATGGGGGTCAAGTTCGCGCTGGACGACTTCGGCACTGGCTTCTCCAGCTTCAAATACATTCTCGAGTACAAGGTCGACCGTCTGAAGATCGACCGCAGCTTCGTCTCCCGCTGCCCTGACGACGCCAACGCCGCCTCCATTGTCCGGACGGTGATTGCCATGGCTCATGGTCTCCACATGGATGTGGTGGCCGAAGGCGTGGAGACTGAGGCGCAACAGCGTTTCCTCGCCTGGCGGCGCTGCGACCAGGCGCAGGGTTACTTCTTCGGCCGGCCGATGCCCCTTGCGCAGTTGATTAACATTTATCTCGCGAAGGGCACACACCCCGGCACGACGGTTGAAGAGTCTTCAATCGTCGAGGTGAGTTCGTAGGTATCGGTTTCAAAAGCGGCTGTAAATAACTCATTTTGACCAATATTGCCATTCCGCAATAGGCGATTTGTTCCGCTCAACAAAAAGCCCTCGGCGTATCTCGCCGGACACACATGGTTACTTCCGATTGGCAGCGTTTGCCCGTAAGTCGTGCATCTCTACAAGGAGAACTCGCGGAAGAAGGAGCCAGGATTCGGGGCCTGTTGCGCGAGGAAAGCACGCGTTGCGCGTTCAGAGGTTTTGTGTGCCCCATACAGTTTTGAGTGTGGCGTATCCGTTTGCTCCCGTCGGGCCCTGCGGTTTCGGGAGTGCGGAGAGGATTCTGGCGGAGCTCGACTCGGCCCTTGTCGCCGAAGGTCAGCGTTCGCTCGTTGTAGCTTGCGCCGGGTCGCTGGTGGCGGGAGAGCTGTTCTCTGCTCCCATGCCCGAACGCGCCCTGATCAGCGAGCCGGATCGCCGCTGGCATCGGTGGCGCTTCCAGGCCGCCATCGACCGTGCTCTTTCCCGGTACCGGGTCGACCTGATCCATATGCACGGCGTGGACTTTGACCAGCACGTCCTTCCGCCCGACATTCCCGTACTCGTGACGCTGCATCTCCCCATTGCCTCGTATCGCCCTGAGGCGTGGGTGACGTTCGGTGATCGTGCGCAATTCCAGTGCGTCTCCAGGACGCAGCGAAGCTCCTGCGCCGCGCTGAGCGACATGCCGGTCGTCGAAAACGGTGTCTCCATGCCAAAGATCCGCCTTGACCGCGAGCGCGAGGACTTTGCGCTGGCCATTGGGCGCATTAGCCCCGAGAAGAACGTGCATGAGGCCCTCGAGGCTGGAACGCGGGCCGGCACACGCGTCCTGGTCGGCGGACGCGTCTTCTCCGACGCCGAGAACGGCGATTACTTCGCCGAGAAGGTTCAGCCGCTGCTGAACGGCGAGGGCATAACGCACCGCTTCCTCGGCCCGATGGAAGCCGAGCGCCGGCAGCGTCTGCTCGCGCGAGCCAAATGCCTGCTTCAACCGAGTCGCGGGCCTGAGACGACCTCACTCACAGCCATGGAAGCGCTCTCGGTCGGCACCCCGGTGATCGCATACCCCTCAGGCGCTCTGGCCGATATCGTGGAGCACGGCGTGACCGGCTTCCTGGTCGACAGCGTCGAAGAGATGGCCGACGCCATCCGGCACATCGATCAGATTCGCCCCGAAGACTGTCGCGCCGCCGCCGAGCAGCGCTTTTCCCGCGACCGCATGGTGCGCGACTACTTTGACCTGTACGCGTCGATGGTGCGCGGCGCGCGCGCGCAGAAGTCTGCCTGACAGGGCGCCTTCTTACAGGAAGAGCGTATAAGCAAATCGGGCATGGGAAGTGCGATCTCCGGAAGTGGAGGTGACGGCATTGTTTGCCGATCGCATGGACGCCGGGCAGAAGCTGGCAGCGAGCCTGTGGGAGATCATCGACCCGGAGTGCGCCGGTGGTGAATCCGTTGTCCTCGCGCTTCCGCGTGGCGGCGTTCCTGTGGCGTACCAGGTCGCGAAAGACGCTGGGTTCTCCTCTCGATGTCTTCGTTGTTCGCAAGCTTGGCGCTCCGCGGCAGCCGGAGCTGGCGATGGGCGCCATCGCTTCGGGTGGCGTTCGCGTTATCAACGAGGAGATCGTGCGCGCACTCCACGTGACCCCGGAACAACTGGCCGATACGGCGGAGCGCGAAACGCGCGAACTGGAGCGGCGCGAGCACGCCTATCGCGGCGACCGCGCGCCCCTGGATGTGAAGGGGAAATGCGTGCTGCTGGTCGACGACGGAGTCGCAACCGGCTACTCCATGCGCGCGGCCGTCGCGGCGCTGAGACAACGAGAGCCCAGAAAGATCATCATCGCCACGCCTGTCGCAGCCCAGGACACCTGCCGGGATCTGAAGCAGCATGCCGACGCCGTTGTCTGCCTGATGACACCGTATGACTTCGCCGCGGTCGGACAGTGGTACCGGCAATTCGAGCAGACCAGCGACGAAGAGGTTCGCCTCCTGCTCGAGCGCTCCGCGGAAGCGAACCGGTCACCCCAGACTTGAACGACGGTCGGCAGAGCGGCTACGCTGCAGGCTCAGCGTACGTTAGTCGGCCAGCGGAAGCTGCAGGCGGAAGGCGGTGCGATATCCCGGCGGCAGCGCCTCGGTATGCACTTCGATCTCACCGCCGCTCTTCTCCACCAGTTCGCGTGTCACCCACAAACCGATGCCCGTGCCAACGTCCGGTTTCGTGGTGAAGAACGGCTCGAAGATGTGGTTCAGGTTCTCGTGTGAGATGCCGACGCCGTTATCGCGGACCTCAATGGTCGCGAACTCCTCGTCAGCGGACACGTCAATCGCGATGCGGCCGGACGGTCCCTCGATGGCATCGCACGCATTCGACACAAGATTCGTCAGCATCTGGCGAACCTCATCCGCCGGAGCAGCCACCGTGAGGTTCGGATTGTGCTCGAGATGAATCTCGCCCCCTTGCGAAGCGCATCGCGGCTGAAACATCTCGACGACAGCTTCCAGCAGCGTGGCCGTGTGCGCTGGCCCTCCCGAAGAGCGTGCGCGCGCGAAGCTGAGCGTATGCCGCGCGATGCTGGCCAGACGGCGAAGCTCCTGGTCGGCGGCTCCCAGATAGTTGCGTGTCTCAGTCGACAGCGTTGCATCCGCCGAGCTGAGAAAAAGCAGGTTCGTCACCGCCTCGAGCGGATTGTTCATCTCGTGGGCAATGGTCGCCGAGAGCCGCCCGATCGCAGCCAGCTTCTCCGAGCGCACCAGCGCGAGCTCGGCACTCTTGCGTTCCGTGATGTCGATGGTTACGCCGCGCCAGAGATTTTTCTGCCGCGGCGAAAGTCTGCCCCGGCTCTCGAACCATCGAAGCTCACCGTTCGGCAGACGACTGCGAAACTGAATTTGCAGCGGTGCGCCCGTCGCGAACGCCTCCTGAAACGCCTCATCAAGCGCCGCCCGGTCCTCTTCGATTGCCAGTTGGAGCGGCAGGTCGGCCATCGAGAGGTCGTCTAACGGGCGGCCGAAGATGGAGGCGCCGCCCTCTGCCCACTGGATCTCGCGCCTTGCGGGGTTGTACGTCCAGACGACGGAGCCGCTGGCCTGCTGCGCTTCGATCAGGGCATCGGTTTTGAGTTGCAGCGTGTCCAGCGCGTCCGCCAGGCGCCCACTGATCACCATTTGCCGCTCACAGAAATAGGTCACGACGATCCCCAGCAGCACGATGATGGCGGTGTGCACGATTTCGCGAGAATCGTGCGAAAACGGCTGGCTATGAGGGGATGTCTGGTAGATATAGGCTGCGCCGGTGCTGATGGAGGCAACGATGCCGGGCCCAGGTCCACTCAGCAGGGTGACAATCGCGATGGCGGCGAAGCTGAGGGCCAGAGGGGTGCTCTGGAAGGGTTTGTGCAGGCTCAAAACGGCGCCCAAAGCCGGAAGGACCACCGCGGCCATATAACCGAGGGCCAGTGTCAGAGGGCCGGCCAAACGAGCGAGCTTCCCTGTTGCAGGCTGTGAATTCACAAGCCTCCTTGGCTAACTCAGCATGAGGTGATACCTGGAAATCGTAACTACAAGATATCCCACGCCAAGGAGAGGAAGATTTCTCAGTTTCAGCCTTGCGAGGTACCCGATCCCCCTTTTTTGTGCAAAGTCTAGATGATAGGAAGGTTAGGTTTGGACCTCAGGGTAAGAAACTGTCAAAAAGCGAAGCCCGCCGGTGCCATCGGTAGGGTTTCCAACCAACAACGAAGCGGCCACCAGCTTTCGCCGATGGCCGCTTCAGTTAGATCGCACGCAGCGGATTCTTCAGGCCCTACCGTGCAGCTTCAGCGCGTACGGTGCGGATGCCAAAGACGCCCGGAATTGCTTCGCCTTCTTTCGCCTGGAAGCGCACCGTGACCTTCTGCTTGCCCTTCACCATTTCCAGCGGCAGCGCGTACTGCACGTCGAAAAATCGAACGTCGATCTCTGGCGTTCTTCTTTCAATCGTCTGCTCGCCGACCTTGGTGCCGTCCACCAGGACGTCGAAGCCGCCTTTGCGGGCATGCGCATCGTTGCTATAGGTGACCACCAGGACCGCGGGCGCGTCGGGAGTGACCGGAAGTTCGTAGGAGAACCACCCGTTTCCCTGCCGTCCGTAGCGCCCCTGAAGCTGAACCGGCGCGCTGTCTTCGTCCTTCTCGGCGAAATCGCGTTCCGCCTGCATCTGCCCTGGCTGGGCGAAGCCGATCGTCGCCGCCGTCAGTTTCTTTTCCTTTTCGGCCTCAGCCTCGTACGCTGCGGATTTGGTCGTCCATTCGGCGGGCGTGAAGATGTCCCAGTAGATCGCGTAGCGCCGGCGCGGGACCTCATAGAAGGGCTTGAATTCAACGTCCTGCTTGAGTCCGACGTTGGCCGTGCGGAAGACGCCCGGTTCGCCGGCAACAGGCTTCAACCAGCCGTCAACATTCTGTTCTGCAGTGACCAGGGCAGGCGCAGCTTCCGGAGCAGGTGGGCGAGCTCCTCCCTCCTGTCGGCGGCCCCGCACGCGAGGTGTCTCCGCTCCCAGGTCGCCGGCCAGCACCAGTGGACCCCACATGATGGCCACGCGGTTCGGATTGTCCGGCAGAGGCTCTTGACGAAGCGTCTTGGGCAGAATCAGCTCGACCGTATCGCCCGCTTTCCATTTGCGGCTGACTTCGATGAACGAGTCAGACTTGGCAACGTTCTTCACCGCGACCCCGTTTACCTTCACTGAAAAACCGTTGCCGGCCCAGTAGGGACGACGAAAGGCCAGCGTCGCCTGCTTCTTGCCCGCGACGACCTTGAACGTCGCGGAGTCGCCCATCGGCAGATCCGTGACCATCTCGAACTTCATCCCCTGCGAGGCCCAGTCCACCGTGGTGGGCGCGTACTGTGTGATCCAGAGCTTGTTGCCGGATTCATCATAGATTCCGTACGCATGAAAGGCGTGCGCTTCCATCTGCGATCCAACGCAGCAGGTGAAGCTGTCGAACTTGGTCTGATACTCGTGTTGCACGCCGCGGCCGACCGGCACCATGTAACTGACGCGCCCGTCTTCGGGGTCCTGCCCACCCAGAATCGCGTTCAGATCGGCACGCTCGACAAAGTCCGCATAGCGCGACTGAGGGTCAAGGGAGAAGAGCGTCCGCGCCATCTTGATCATGTTGTAGCTGACGCAGCTTTCCGCCGTGCGCCCGTCGATCATGTCGTTCAGTTTGTCGGCCGGGCCCCAATACTCGTTCTTCCCTGATCCGCCTGTTGCGAAACTGTGATGCAGCGACACCTCGTCAAAGAAGAAGTCCGCAGCCTTCCCGTCAGCCTCATTGTCGGTGTATTGGTATCGTGCGAGCTCGCCAATCATTTTGGGGACGTTGGCATTGGCGTGCTTGCCGGCAAGGATGTCCTCGCCCTTCGATAACGGATCGACGATGGCATGATGCTCGAACTTGTCAGAAAGCTTGAGCCAGCGCGTGTCATTGGTATCGGCGTAAAGATCGGCAAGCACTTCATTCATGCCGCCGAACTCTGTCGCCAGCATCTTTTGAATCTGATCGTCATTGAGATTGGCGAGAACGCCTTCTGTCCATCCGGCAAACTTGATTTCCACGTCCAGGGCTTGTTTGTTTCCAGCCAGATGGTACGCATCGCGCAGACCGGCAAACAGCTTGTGCTCGACATACCACGGCGACCAGAGGCCGTTCAGGTCGAAGCCGCCGGAGCGAATCTCACCCTTGCTCAGATCCTCATAGCGGACCTTGCCGGCCACGCCCTTCGCATCTTTCTGGGCGCCGATGTAGCCGTCACCCTGCGCTTTCTGAATCTCTGCAAGCTGCGAAACCATGTCGTCTACGCGCTGCTTGAAGCGCACATCCCCCGTGCTCGCATACATCATGCTGACCGCGGAGAGGTAGTGACCTGCAATGTGGCCGGTGAGCTGCCGCCCCGGTCCGTCCCAACCGCCGTACCCCTGCGCCTTCGGGTCCAGACCCGCGCTCTGGCGAAGATAGGCAAGCATGCGCGCGGGCTCAAGCTCGAGCAGGTACTGCCCATCGAGATCCTCCGCCTTCTTCAAGGGGCCACCCGTCAGGTGCACGGCATTCATCGGCAACGGAACGGCTTTGAGTTGGACCTTGCGCGGTGCAGTCGCAGCATGCGCGCAGGAAAACGCTTGCACAAAGGAACAGAGAACGATTGCCTGAAAACCGAGCTTTCGCATACAGCCTCTAACGTGGAATAAATGAATGAATACAAAATAGTATTATTAAAGTCGGGATACGAAAAGCCCGTCCCGTTCGTGGCGCCCATTGCTCCTCCAGCCGGACCTCCCCGGAAGGGTCAAAGCCATCGAGCTAACCCATTACCCCTCATGCCCTTACAACTTTTTTCTCCAACTTTGGCCCAGAAATCCTTTGTCAAGCCCCCACACCGCCTAACTCTCTGAAAACAAGCGGAATAAAGTTGCCGGTGAATTACCCCTGATTTTGTAAAATAGAACTAGAGAGAAAAAAACGGAAACTGGCGCACTCTCCTGAAATCAGGAATTTACCGCCCGGGTCCGGACCTAAGTCCCATCCCCTGAAGATTTTGCGCAAAAACAGGGGGGAGGGGTACCCCTCACAGCTTCAGCACAATTTTCATCCAGTCCGGCTGAGGATTCGAAGCCAGTCTCACCGTGCTGCGTGGACGCGAACAGCATCACCCTTCCACCCGACCGGATCGCCCGTCTCGATGAGCCTGTCCGAACCGGCCGCAACCAGCGCCACATCCGCTCCCCGTCCATCCGTCGCGAGGCTGCTGGATCGGTCGCAGGACGTATCCTTATAGGGAAGACGCTTCATGGTCTACAATGCCCCGCGTACATTCTTTCTCCACTCCAATGGTTGGCGGGCGAGTTCCCCATGCGGAATTTGAATGTCAATGACGACAATTCATTAATCCAGTTTCGGCGTCGGAGAGTCCAAACAGGATATGAGTCGCGACCTATGACGATGTTCGACGGCAACAGTGAGGCCGAATGGATGGCCGAGACGATCATCGATGACTTCGCCCGGTCGCTGAATCCCGCGGAGAAGATTCAATTTTATTCGCGACTGGTTGAGTTACTGAGCGAGCGTATTTGTCAGATACAACAGGTTCTCGAAGCTGGCGACCCCGACCCCGACCCGAACCCGGACCCTCGGCAACCGGTCCACTAAGATCTCACCGACTGACGCGCAAGAAACTGAATTCCCTGCCGGGCCAATACCTTTCTGGTTTCAGATTCAAGACAGTGCTGGTTCGCTGAGGAGCTCCATCGCGCCGCGGGCGCGCAGGGATTCGGCGGCGCGCCCGCCCAGCGCTTCGTCTGCGATGTCGAGTGAAGCGCGCTCGATCACGTGGGCGATCTGTTCGCCGTCAGGGCTGACGGCCATGGCGTGCAGGTGCCAGTCGTTGTCGACCCGATGACAGAAGGCGCCGAGCGGAAGATTGCAGCCGCCGCCGAGAGAGTTGAGGACGGCGCGCTCGGCGGTGGTGGCAAAGGCGACATCAGGGCAGTTGAGTGCGGCGACGGCGGCGTGGATCGCGTTGTCGGCTGGGTTGTTGTGCGGACACCGGGTCTCGAGAGCAAGAGCGCCCTGCCCAGGCGCGGGACAAAGCTCGTCGATGGCGAAGCGCTGGTGGACGTGCGCGGCGCGGTTGAGGCGGTCAAGCCCGGCGGCGGCCAGCACGAGCGCGTCGGCCTGACCTTCCTGCCACTTGCGCAGGCGCGTGTCGACATTGCCGCGAAGCTCGACGAAGCGGAGGTCGGGGCGCAGGGCCAGGAGCATGGCCTTGCGGCGCGGCGAGGTGGTGCCGACGCGGGCGCCCATCGGCAACATGTGCAGACCCCAGAAGCTCTCGCAGACGAAAGCGTCGCGGGCGTCGCCGCGCTCGGGGATGGCGGCGAGGGTGAAGCGTGGGTCGAGCTGTGTGGGAAGATCCTTGAGCGAGTGCACGGCGACGTCGATGCGGTCTGCGGCGAGCGCGTCTTCGATCTCCTTGATGAAGATGCCCTTGGCGTCGAGTGGCGAGCCGTCATCAAAGGTCGCCGGCGCTTTGAAAGCCGGGTCCTGCATGCGGTCGCCGGTGGTGCGGATGATCTCGACCGCGACCTCGTGGCCCCGGGAGCGGAGTTGGTCCGCGACGTGATTGGCCTGCCAGAGCGCGAGTTCGGAGCCGCGCGTGCCGATGCGTAGGGTGGGAGTGCTCATCTTGGTCAAGGATACGCGCCGGAGCCTGTGCTGGTTCACCACCGCGAACGGACCAGAGGAGAATGTGAGCGATACTGGAGCGGCATGCCCGGGCGAACGCTTTCGGTGTGGGGGATGGCGGGCACGGCGGCGTTCCTTGTGCTGGTGTGGCTGCAATCTGCGTTGAAGCTGACCACGCGGGTGCGGGAGCTGGCGGCGCTGGCGGAGCGCTGGGGCATGATGCCGCTGGAGCGCGACATGCTCCCGGCCGGTATGACGCTGAGCGGGACGCAACTGCAGCGGTGGTTGCGGATCGTGAATGTGTATGTGGGTGAGATTGGCGGGGCAGAGATTACCTTCTTCGATTGCAGCGTGGATATCGGGAACGCGCGATGGTCACGGACTGTGATCGCGAGAAAGGGTGAATCGGTGGCGGGCCTGCTCGGCGCCATTGGCGCGGATTTTGTCGTGGAGCGGGCGGGCGAGTGGCAGGCTGTGTTCCGGCCCAGACAGGTTTTCAACATCAATCGACCGTTCATGCGCGTCCAACAGCTGGAGATCATGTTGACCAATCTCAGCAAACTGGGTGGACGATGAGGGTTCTACTGTTGGGCGCGACGGGGATGGTGGGACAAGGCGTGCTGCGGGAGTGCGTGGCGGCGAACGATGTGACCGAAGTGGTGACGATTGTGCGGTCGCCGCTGGAGCGCGTTCCGGCCAAACTGACCGAGGTGCAGCATCGCGACTTCTTCAACTGGAGCGATGTGGACCTGGGCGGGTTCGATGCCTGCTTCTTCTGCCTGGGTGTGACGTCCCTGGGCAAGAGCGAGGCGGATTACAGGCATGTGACCTATGACCTGACGATGAGTCTGGCAGAGGCACTCGTGAAGACGTCGCCGCAGGCTGTGTTTGTGTACGTGTCAGGCGCGGGGACCAACGCGCAGAGCAGGCAGATGTGGGCTCGCGTAAAGGGCACGACGGAGAATGCGCTGATGGCGATGCCGTTTCGCGGCGTGTACTGCTTCCGGCCGGGGTATATTCAGCCGCTCGACGGAGTGAAGTCGAAGGTGGGCTGGTATAACGCGATCTACGTGGGATTGAGCTGGGCCTATCCGTTGCTGCGGCGGGCGCTTCCCGGCATCGTGACGAGCAGTGAGGCCGTGGGCCGCGCCATGTTAAAGATGGCGAGAGAGGGATGGCCGCACAAGGTACTGGACAACAAGGAGATCAACGCGTCGGCGGCGGCAGCAGCGTAGCATAGAGAAGTGAGACGATTTGTATTGCTTGCTGCGCTGGGCTGTATAGCGGGCGCGGCGGGGGCCCAGGGCTACCCGACGGACAAGCCGCTGGGAATGACCGCGCAGCAGCGGCCGGATTATTTAGCGCATGCGGGGTTGGAGCAGAGGCTGGGACAGCCGCTGCCGATGCAGGCGCAGTTCACCGATGAGACAGGCAGGACAGGACCGCTGGCCAGCTGGTTCGACGGCAAGCCGGTGGTGATGGCAGAGGTGTACTACAAGTGCTCGATGCTGTGCCCGCAGGTGCTGCATGGGCTGGCGACGGGGTTGAAGTCGACGACGCTGACGCCGGGAAAGGACTATGAGGTCCTGACGTTTTCGATTGATCCGATGGACACGCCGGCGGATGCAGCGGCGCAGAAGCGAACCTTCCTGAGCGAAATGGGCCGGCCTGACGCGGCTGGCTCGGTACACTTTCTGACGGCGAGTGAGCCGTCCATTGACGCGATCAGCGGGTCAACGGGATTTCATTTTGTGCGCGTTCCTGGTCCCGACGGCAAGATGGACCAGTTCGCTCATTCGAGCGTGATTATGTTCGCCACGCCGGATGGGAAGCTGTCGAAGTACCTGGCAGGGATTGATTATCAGCCGCGCGATCTGCGGATGGCGCTGCTGGAGGCGAGCGAGAAGAAGATCAGCAACCCGGTGGATTTGCTGATTCTGTACTGCTGCAACTACAGCCCAACCGCGGGCAAGTACACGGTCTCGGTGATTCGGGTGCTGGGCATTGCGGGGATGGTAACGCTGGCTGGGTTGATTGCGCTGGTGGTGCTGCTGACGCGGAAGCCTAAGTCTCTGGCGAGTTAGTCGTCGTTGTCGCGGCGTTTTGTTTCCGTGCCGCGCAGGTTCATGATCTGCGGGTGCAGCAGCTTGTTGGTGAGCGAGCGGGTGAGGTGCTCGATGACTGAAAGCTGTTCAGGCGAAAGCGGCGCGTTGAGGTGGGCGAGGCGCTGTGCGGTGCGGGCAAATTCGGCTTCGCGCAGGGCTTCGGCGGAAGACTGAAGCTGCTTGATGGCCTCGGTGGCGGGGGCCTGGGCGAGACGCTCGCCGTATCGCTCGGCTTCGAGTTGCACGATGGACTCGGCGGTTTCGGCCTCGCGACTGCGCTGGATACGGTTCTCCTGCGCGACCTGCTGGAGATCGTCGATGTCGTAGACGAAACAGCCTTCGAGGTTATTGACGGCAGGGTTCACGTCGCGGGGGACGGCGATGTCGATGAAGAAGACAGGTCGATTCCTGCGGCGATGAACGAGGGTGCGGCCATTGTCCGGTGAGAAGATCTGGCCAGCACCGGTGGAGGTGATGATGATGTCGGCGCGATGGGTCTGCTCGTGAAGCTGAGCGAAGGGGATGACGCCGGTGGTGACCACGCCGGGAGATACAGAATGTTCACCGGGGACTTCGGAGATGTCGGGCGTGCGGAAGGCAGCGGCAATTTTTTCGGCGCGAGCCTCGGTGCGATTTGAAACAAGCAGCGTGGTTGCGCCCTGCTGAATGAGGTGCTTCGCGGCAAGGTCGCCCATCTTCCCTGCCCCGACGAGCAGGATGGTCTTGTTGGCGAGCGAGCCGAAGATCTTGCGCGCGAGCTCAGCCGCGACGGAGGCTATAGAGACGGAGGAGCTGCCGATCTGAGTTTCGGTGCGGACACGCTTGGCGACCGAGAAGGCGCGTTGCAGCAAAGGGTCGAGGGTGGAGCTGATGGCACCCACTTCGCGCGCGATGCTCCAGGACTCTTTGACCTGGCCGAGAATTTGCGGTTCGCCGACGACCATGGAGTCCAGTGAGCTCGCGACACGGAAGAGATGCCGGATGGCTTCGCGTTCACGCAGGGTATAGAGGTGTGGCGTGACGGCAGCTGTCGGGATGTTGAGGTACTGGTGAAGAAAATTGAGCGCGGTCGCCGGTACGGTGCCGTCCTCGGAGCCGTTGGGGCTTTCCACCACCGTGAGCATTTCGACGCGATTGCAGGTGGAGAGGATGAGGGCTTCGCGGATCCCCGGTTGGCCGGCGAGCGAGCGCGTGGCGTCGGCCAGGCGCGCGAGGGGGATGGCGAGGCGTTCGCGCACGTCGAGCGGAGCTGTAGTGTGGTTCACGCCGATGAGCAGCAGGGTGCCGAGTTTTGGCTGCTCACTCATGGGGCTTTGAACCTGTGCACAACGGAAAGCTGGTTGGCGGCCCAGACCGCGAGGACGATGAGGAAGACGAAGCCCGAGAGGTAAACGGCGCGGCGTCCGCGCAGGCCGGAGTGGCGGCGGATGTAGATCATCGCGACGTAGACGACCCACATGGCGAGCGAGAGCAGAACCTTTGGATCGGCGAAGAAGGCGGGTCCAATGGTTTCGAGCGCGACGACAGAGCCGATGAGAAGGCCGGCCGTCATGCAGGGCAGCCCGAAGAGCAACGCCTTGAGCGCGATCTGGTCCGTGGTTTCGAGCGGCGGAAGCCAGCTGCGGGCCTGCGAGGTGCGCTTTTGCTTGAGGCGGCGCTCCTGTATCAGATACAGAACGCTGGCGATGAGCGAAATCAGCAGCGCGGCGTAGGCGGCCAGCAGCAGCGCCACGTGCAGGAAGAGCCAGCCGGTGTGAAGCAGCGGATAGTTGAGGATTTCGGCGCCGGGGCGGAAGGCGGGAACCAGCGTGAGAAGCGCAGCGACTGGAAGCAGAAAGATGCCGAACGAGACCGTGTGGTAACGGACAGCGAGGACGAGGAAAGCGGCGCCGAGCAAAAGACCGAGCACTGAGAGACTCTCGTGCGTGTCGACGGGAAGTGCGTGATGCGCGGCGTTGAGCATCTCGGCCAGTGCGACGAAGTGAAAAAAGACGGCGGCGAGGGCTGTAGGCATCGCCACGTGACGCCAGCCCGGGCGGTTATAGAGCGCGGCCGGCAACACGGCGAGCGCGGCGACGCCGTAGAGAAGAACCGCGATTCGTAGCCAGAGAAGAGTCATTGCGGACGCTGCATCTCGAAGATTCTGCGCGAATCTCCAGTATATCGTCCGAGTACGTTCGGGGTCGTTTCGGGGGGTCAGACGGTGCGGTTGAGCTCGTCGAGACCCTTCTGGATGTAGCCGCGCATCTGCGATTCGATGAGTGCGACCGGGAGGAAGAAGGGTTTGTCGAGGATCTCGATGGTGAGCTTGCTGTCGGCGTAGTTGTAGCGGGCAGTGATGCCGTCGCGGCTGAGCGTGCCGGAGCGGGCGCTGAGGTCGAGGCCATACTCCTGCAAGCGCTTGGCGGCGGCGGCGAACTGGGCCTCGGTGAGCGGAACTTCAACCATGGTTCGAGTGTACGGCTGCCCGGGTGATGGGCGATTTTCGGCCGAGTTATGCAGAGGGGTCGAAACGGTATCCTGAGCCTTCCTGCATAGCTGATGGCGACGACAAAGGACATAACGGGCGAGGCGGGACTGACTCCCGCCATGCGGCAGTATCGCGAGGCCAAGGAGGCGCATCCTGATGCCCTGCTCTTCTTCCGCATGGGCGACTTCTACGAGCTGTTCTATGAAGATGCGATCGTTGCCTCGCGCGAATTGCAACTGACCCTGACGGCACGCGACAAAGCGAAGTCCGTGCCGATGTGCGGCGTGCCATACCATGCGGCGGGCGGGTATCTGCAACGGTTGCTGCGCAAGGGGTTCAAGGTCGCCATGTGCGATCAGATGGAGGATCCGAGGCTCGCGAAGACCGTCGTGCGGCGCGAGGTGACACGTGTGCTGACGCCGGGCACGGCCCTGGATGCGACACTGGGCGCGGGCGAAAGCCAGTGGCTTGCGAGCGTGGCGAGCGCTGGTCCGGGTGCAAACGCCTGCGTGGGCGTGGCGTCGATTGATCTATCGACGGGGGAGTTTCGCGCGACCGAGTTTGGCGGCGCGCAAGCCTGGGCGCTGGCTTGCGATGAGCTCGCAAGGATGAGCCCTGCGGAGATGCTGCTGGCGCGCGGTGCCGCGTTCGGAAGCGCTGCGGAGCGAAGGCAGCCGACATTAGCTCGCGAGGACGGGACGCGGATTACAGAGGAAGAGAGTGCATCGCAGGATGTTCGCGGCGCGCGCACCGAACTCGACGAGTGGGTGTTTACGGAGGACTACGCAGCTCCTCTCTTACGCGAGCAATTGAAGGTGCATTCGCTGGACGGCATGGGATTAGGTGGACATGCCGCGGCGGCTGTGGCGGCGGGCGCGATTGTGCACTACCTGCGTGCGACAAAACAGGGCGCGTTGGAACACGTGGACGGACTGCGGTTCTACGAGAAACGCGATTGCCTGGAGCTGGATGCGGTCAGCGTGCGCAATCTGGAACTCGTCGAGCCGCTGTTCTCGAACGAGGGACCGCAGACGACGCTGCTCTGGACGATGGATGCGTGCTGCACGCCGATGGGCAAGCGGCTGCTGCGCGCGCAACTGCTTCGTCCGATGCAGTCGCTGGAGGCCATCAATGCTCGACTGGATGCGGTCGCACTCGTAGCTGGCGATCTGCGTAGACGTGAAGGTCTGCGAAGGGCGCTGGACGGTGTGCTTGACCTGGAGCGGCTGCTGGGGCGCGTTGCGCTGGATTCGGCAGGACCGCGCGAAGTGGTATCGCTGGGCGTAACGATCGGCAGACTGCCGGGAGTGCTCGCTGCGGTGAAGGAGTGCGCGCCCGACGCGGGGCAATGGGCGGAGTTGGCGCGGATGCTTGATCCGCTGAGTGATTTGCAGGAGATGATTGCACGCACACTCGTGGAGGAGCCGCCGGTTTCACTGAACGATGGCGGAGCGGTCCGCGAAGGCGTGGATGCGGAGCTGGATGAGCTGCGCGGGCTCTCGCAGAATGGCCGTCGCATGATCGCCGCAATTGAAGAACGCGAACGCGAGCGCACTGGTATCGGGTCGCTGAAGGTGCGGTTCAACTCGGTGTTTGGGTATTACATCGAGGTGACGAAGGCAAACACGAAGGCGGTGCCTGCAGACTACGAACGCAAGCAGACGCTGGTGAACGCAGAGCGTTTTACGACTCCGGAATTGAAGGAGCTGGAGACAAAGATTCTTACTGCGCAGGAGCGGTCGGGGGAGATCGAGCGCAGGATCTTCGCGGAGTTGCGCCGGCAGTTGCTCGCAAATGCCGCGCGCGTACGAGTGACGGCGCGGAACGTTGCAGAGGTTGATTTACTAGGCTGTTTCGCGCACGTAGCGGCGAGGCACGGATGGGTACGGCCGCAGGTGGATGCGGGCGGCGCGCTCGAGATCATTGCAGGACGGCATCCTGTTGTTGAGCGCAGGTTGGAGGAGTCTGGCGGCGGACGGTTCGTGCCGAACTCGGTGTACCTGTGCGCGGGGAAGAGGTGCGAGGGTCCGTCGCTGCTGCTGATCACCGGGCCGAATATGGGTGGTAAAAGTACGTATCTGCGACAAGCGGCGCTGTTGACGATCATGGCGCAGTGCGGATCCTTTGTCCCGGTTGACCGCATGCGGCTCGGATTGGTGGACCGCATTTATACGCGCATCGGTGCAAGCGACAATGTGGCGCGCGGGCGCTCGACCTTCATGGTGGAGATGACCGAGACGGCTGCGATTTTGAATACCGCAACCGATCGCTCTCTCGTACTGCTGGACGAGATGGGCCGCGGCACCGCGACGTACGATGGGTTGTCGCTGGCGTGGGCGACGGTCGAGCATCTGCATGATCGCATCGGGGCGCGCACGCTCTTCGCGACACACTATCACGAGCTGACCTTGCTAAGTGATCGCCTGGCGCAGATGCAGAATGCGCGCGTAACCGTACGCGAGGGCGCGGGCGGAATCGTGTTTCTGCATGCGGTTGAGGCGGGCGCCGCCAATAAGAGCTATGGCATCGAGGTGGCGCGACTGGCTGGGTTGCCGCAGGATGTAGTGAATCGTGCCCGAGAGGTGCTGAAGCTTCACGAACGCGCGGAGTCGCAGCAGGTTCGTGAGGCTGTGTCGGTGAAGGAGCGACTGCCCGCATTGCAGATGATGATGTTCACGCCTTTGTCGCAGCGGATTGTGGACCGCGTGGAAGCGCTGGATGTAGACGGGCTGACGCCGCGTGAGGCACTGCAGATTCTCGCGGAATTGCAGCGCGAACTGAAGGGTGGTGCGGCGTGATCGCAGGCAAGCCGAAGGCGATGATCGTCGCCGGCGTGATGAGTGGGACGTCGGCGGATGGTGTGGATGTGGCGATCTGCAGGGTGTCACCGGCCGATAGCGGAGTGCGAGTGAAGGTGCTCGGGCATCACGCGATGAAATATCCGGCGAGCCTCCGGAAGGCGGCACTTGCGGCGATGGATGCAAAGAACACAAGTACGGCGGAACTGTCGCGGCTCAACTGGCGCCTCGGTGAGGTCTATGCAGACGCTGTGGAAGCCGCTGTGCGCGAGACTGGCGTGACGCCGCAGTTGATTGCGTGCCATGGACAAACGATCTATCACCAGGGCGCGCCGACCAACTACCTGAGCTCGCCGATTCGGTGCACGTGGCAGACGGGCGAGGCTGCAGTAATTGCCGAGCGAATGCAGGTTCCCGTGGTGAGTGACTTTCGACCTGCGGATCTGGCTGCCGGCGGACAGGCCGCGCCGCTGGTCCCAATGTTCGACTTCTGTACCTTCCGCCATCCGAAGAAGAGCCGCCTGCTGCTGAACCTGGGCGGAATAGCGAATGTGACGGTGCTACCCGCTGCGTGTCGTGCGGAGGATGTTCAGGCGTTCGATACCGGTCCGGCAAACATGGTGATTGACGCTTGCATGGAGCGACTGTTTGAGCGGAAGTTTGACCGCAACGGTGCGACTGCAGCGCGAGGGCGAGTGTTGGAGGATCTGCTGGAGAGGCTGTTGAGGGCGCGCTATTTCTCGGCCTCGCCGCCGAAGTCGTGCGGACGCGAAGAGTATGGTGAGCTCTTTGTTACCCGGTTCATCGCCGCGTGTAAGCGCGAGAGCACGCGCAAAGAAGATGTGATCGCCACCGCAACTGGATTGACTGCGAGATCAATTACGGATGCTTATCGGCGATTTTGCAGGCCACAGTTCGAGAGGCTTTCTCCGAACACGAAGGTGGAAGTGATTGCGGCAGGCGGCGGCGTGCGCAATGCGACGCTAATGCGGATGCTCAGGGAACAGTTCGAATCGTTGAGCGTCCGTGTGCGATCGATTGAAGAGACAGGGCTCGACGCCGAAGCAAAAGAAGCTGCGGCGTTTGCGTTGCTGGGCTGGCTGACGTGGCATGGGCTTCCAGGAAATCTTCCGAGTGCAACGGGAGCACGACACCCAGCGGTGCTGGGCAAGGTGACGCTCGCGTGAGACTGCCTGCGCTTTGGATCGGAATCCTGGCGGTTGTCCTGGTGCCACTTGCCGCATGTGGACCGCAACGACCTGAATCCGATACGCTGCACTTTCTGATCGAGAGCTCGCCGAACAATCTCGATTTACGTCAAGGGACCGACGCTCAGTCGGAGCGCGTGGGTGGATTGATTTACGACGCGCTCGTGAAAAAGGACGCGCACTTCGTTTTGCAGCCATGGCTTGCGACCAGTTGGGAGCGGCCCGATCCTCTTACATGGATCTTTCACATTCGCAATGGTGTTCATTTTCACGACGGCAAGCCATTGACCGCGGATGACGTCGCCTGGTCGATCAAGAGCATGATCGACGGTACGCTCGTAACAGCGAAGGGCGGGAATTTTGGCGATGTCACAAGCGTCGAAGTGACCGGCCCTTTGACCGTAACCGTCCGGACGAAGCAGCCGAATGCGGGTCTGCTGTTCAATCTGAGCGATGGCTTGTTCGGCGTTGTGGAGAAGGGCGCGGGGCGGGATGAAGGACTTTACCCGGTGGGCACCGGGCCGTTCAAGTTCGTGAGCCAGATGCAGGACAGGGACGTTCTAGTCGAACGCAACATGAACTACTGGGCCGGCGCGCCAAAGATCAAGCGCGTGCGTTTTGAGGTCGTGCCGGACACCATTACGGCGGCGCTGGAGATGCGCAAGGGCTCTGGCGACATTGAGAGCAATGTGCTGACGCCAGACATGGTGCACGCATTGCGCGGCGAACAAAATCTGGTCGTGCAATCCGGGCTGGGAGCGATCGTGATGTACGCAAACTTTAACGTGCAGGATCCGAAGCTGCGCGACCCGCGCGTGCGCCAGGCGATTGCTTTCGCGATTGACAAGCCGACACTGATCGCTGCGCTGTGGCGCGGCGAAGCGCAGGTCGCGAACACCCTGCTGCCAAGGGGACATTGGGCTGCTGCCAGCGAAACGGAACTGCCGATCTATCCGCACAATTTAACGCGAGCAATAGCGTTGCTGGATGCTGCAGGACTGAAGCCGGACAAGGATGGCATACGCCTGCGGTTCACGTTGAAGACCTCGACGGATGAGACGACACGGCTCGTGGCCCAGGCAATGCAGCAGGAGCTTCGCGCAGCGGGCATCGAGTTGTCGCTTCGGTCGGCGGAATTTGGCACGTTCTACTCCGATGTCACTCGCGGCGCATTCCAGATGTACATGCTGCGATGGATCGGATCGAACGAGGACCCGGGTTTTCTGAGCTACGCGTTTGCAAGTTCAAGCTTTCCACCAAAAGGCGGTAACCGCGGGCATTACTCGAACGCGCAGGTCGATTCCCTGCTGGCTCGGGCTAACGCGGAAACGGACGAAGCGGCACGCAGGCGTGATTATGTTGAGATGCAACAAATTCTCGCCCGGGATCTGCCGTCGATTCCGCTGTGGTATCCGAATAACGAAGTTGTGCACTCGACACGCGTGAACGGCGTGCGGTTGGATCCTGGCGGAACATTTGATTTTCTTCGCACGGCGGAACTTCAGTGAAGCTCAACGCGCTCAGCTGGAGATTTGCCGATACAGTATGACCGGCTGGCGCGCACTCATCGATGTAAATATAAAATTGCTTCGTTCGTAAGCAGCGCGAAAAGGTTCAGAGAAGTTTCGCAGAAGTCCTGAATTGGTTGCCCATTTGGCTTCAGATTGGAACACCATAATGCGAGACCTTCGGTGTCTGAATGGCCGAGGAACACCTGCAGTGGCTGCTTTCACAAAACATAGCCGGCAGGAAATGAGTGGGAAGCATCCGTCGAGTGTTCTGGCTTCACCGTCACGGGGATGCAAACAGTCCGGCCAGTAGAGTCGCGCCAGATACCGGGACGTGACGAGGAGTGTTTACTCTGGATAATCACCGTGTAGTTCCCGACGGGCAGGTCAGTCAGTTCGAATGAGCCGTTAGCGTCAACACGAGTGCGATCTATAACCGGATAAAAGTGCCCCACCTTTTTCGGTTCGGACCGCGACTCGGGGCTCTTAGCGTTGTTCTCATCTATATCGCGTTTTGAGAAATATCGCATCATCTCGCCATAGATGTCGACCATGGCATCTTCAGGGATGCTTTCCAAGGTTCCCGAAATTACGATCACCTCTGCCCCTGTATCGGCCTTGTCCCCGTAGTTTTCGTTGAAGAAATAGGTGACTACTCCCTTGATCCTGCCTTTTTGAGCTGAGACTGGTTCTTGAGCAACCTGGCGTGCCACGAAGGCTTTCGAGCCACTCAAAACACGGGGCTGTTGGGCGCTAGACAGACCTGCAGCGAGCAATAGAACGGTGGAAAAGCATATTTGGCGAGTCATTGGGTGCCATCCTAACTTCGCCCTAGCCCCACCGCAAGAGAAATGCCCCTGCAATAGCAACAGTTGGCGGTACGCCCGTAACGAACTTTAGTAATGGCTTGCGAAATACTGCACCACGAGTCCAAGATCTAGCGCGAATTGGACAAGCTCACCCATCTCGCTACTGCGATCCCATAGAGGTCCCCAATAAACGCTCACGCCTCGCGGAGATTGAGCGCAAAAGTTCCTTTTTACCAACTATGGCTTCAAAAGGTCTGGACAAATGTATCGGTTATATTTATCCAGACCTTCGGAAGCACAGACCTAACGCGGAGAACCTATCCAAGGCCATGGCCTATTACATCGACCTCTTCTCTCCTGAAACATACGAAGCCTTCAGCCGTTCTTCGAGGCAAGTCTCTGGATTTAGAGAGAGGCACAAGGCCACAGCCCAAAGGATCAAAGCGGGCGATCTGCTCATCTGTTACTTGACACGGCTTTCACGCTGGGTTGGCGTTCTGGAAGTTGTGGAAGGTCCTTTTATCGACGCGACTCCGATCTTCGTGCCAGAGGAAGACCCGTTCGTGGTTCGCTTTCGAGTCAAACCACTGGTATGGCTGGATGTAGAACGGGGCTTGCCGATGCACGAGCCAACTATCTGGGCGGGACTCTCATTCACGAGGGGGCTGGAGAAAGGATCAATCGCATGGACGGGGAAGGTGCGGGGCAGCCTTGGAAGGCTTGACGATCGCGATGGGAAATTCTTGATTGACGCGATCAATGCAGCCGCAGAGCGGAGTGTCACTTCCCCCCTGTCAGATCAGGACAAGCGAAAACTCACTACTCATTCCGTCAACCGTCTTGAAAAGACGATCAATGTGACTATCCCAGATGATGCGGTTATGGATGGGGATGCCACCGAGACAGCGCCGGAAGCTGACCTGAGGGAATCGCTCAAGATTCAAGCGCTCATTGCAAATATAGGCGAACGGATGGGAATGAATATCTGGATTCCTCGTTCGGATCGGGCACGCGTGTTGAAGGAGTATGTTGGCGAAACAGCCAACCTGCTAGAGCGACTCCCTCTGAATTACGATGACACGACGCTGCGGACAATCGAGAACATCGACGTTCTATGGTTGCGGGGCCGCTCCATAGTTCGGGCTTTCGAAGTCGAGCACACCACTTCCATTTATTCAGGCATTCTTCGAATGGCGGATTTGTTGGCTTTGCAACCCAATATGGACATCCAACTGCACCTGGTTGCGCCTAGTTCGAAACGCGAAAAGGTATTCCAAGAAATCAGGCGTCCGGTTTTCTCGCTGCTTGAGAGTGGACCATTAGCGGACAGCTGCACTTACTTGTCCTATGAGAGTCTGCGACAGCTAGCTGACGAAAGGCACCTCGCCCATCTCGCCGACACCGTACTAGACGAATATGCAGAAGATGCTGAGTGATTCGTCAAGCGACATCGTTCATATTCGATCCCGTTTTCGCTTTGACGTGGACTGCGGACGAAGCTTGTCGAGAGCAATCTTTTTCAGTTCTGCCATCCACCTCGCGGGCTCGCCTCCCGGCTTCTTCGGGAGATAGTAATGCCCTATCAGGGGAATGCACGCAGTGATAATCGACACTTTGAGGTAAACGAGCGCCCATTCATGTCTGTCGGAGAAGTGCTCTGGTGCAAAGTTTTCCATATTCGGGTCCTTAGGAAAACGAGGCAGCCTACTCGATAGCGCGAACGGATCATTCACAACGAAGTTGTGAGCGATAGCGTTCCGAATCTCCGATATTGCCCTCAGCGTATCGAGTAGCGGGCGATTTGTGATCAGACCCGTCCCCTCCACAATGACTAGCTTCTTCGGAAACGCAAATTCATCAACGATCTTGGAAGCTCCATTCCCCCAAGCTGTGAGAATCGCCTCATTCAGCCAATACTCCGCATATAGTTGCCCTTTGAGGGCGACCGTCAGAAAGTCGCTCTCATTTTCGATGAGCGCCATCATCTCGTCGTGAAACCGTGGCTCGATCTCTTTATGCTTTTGTCCCAAGCTTCCCCCAGCCGCAGGTTATGTACATTGGCGCTAAATATACACTCCACGCGTCTTCTCCTCGATGGGATGATTCAGTGAGCGGGGCCCGTGCCCTTTGATGAGCCCCCAAATTCTTGCGGGATGAGAGACCCTCTAATGTCCTTTGTCTATCACCAAGTATTTGCTGATGAAAGCGGGAAGTTTCAACAGGACCCGCTTATAGCCTTTTGCGCCGTCTCCGCGACTGCGGATCGCCTAGTCACGTTCGAGAACGCATGGCACACGTTGCTGCGAGCGTATGAGATTGAATCTCTTCACATGGAGCGGGCGTCTCGATTACAAGAAGAGTGCGGATGGCGGATGCGAAAAGGACAAACTCTTGATGAGCGAACTGATGCCCTAATCCCGTTCGCAGACCTGATAAATAAGCATCTCGAAATGGGTGTCACGCAGGCTTGGGATGTTCGGGGCTTCAATCATCTTTCACGCGCAGTAATGAAAACGCTTGGAGGTTCCAATGACCCCTTTCTCTTGGCATTCGTAAGAGGGTTAGCTCATATCGTTGATGAGATCGGCGAGGATGACCGAATAAGCATCATTTGCGATGACGACCCCTACACGGCTTGGGATTTGTACTGCCACTATCGCTCTCTCGGAAAAGCGGACCACAACATCCAAAAAAAAGCCATCAGCCTCAGCTTTGCGAACGATAAACACTTCCCGGGATTGCAAGCTGCGGATATGTTGGCGTTTCTGACGCGGCATGAAGCCGCAGAGCAATTCAATGGAATCCAAAACGCCTGGCGAAGGCTATACGACAGGCTAACCACGGCCCCCGAGCCCCCCTACGGAATAATGCGCTGGTTCCACATGTTCGCGGATGAAGATCGGCTCGTCGAATTTGGACGCGAAGCCCAAGCGGAGACAGAAAGGTTGAATAGTGAACGAAAAGCACGGAGCAACAGAGTACGAAAAGTTCAATCAGGCGATGAGGACAATCCTTCGCCCACCGTCTAAGCGCTCTTCGCCTTCCTCCAAGAAACAGATCTACAAGCGGTCGGCTGCGTCTCAGGCATGGGCAAGAGTGCCGAACTCCACGGCGACGCCGCCACGGGGCTGCTAGAGGCCATAACGCAGATGTCTGTGGAGGTGCCCCCCTGCGCTTCATGCACTCTCGCCGCTAATGTGCATGAGGCTTGCGGGGCTTGTTGATCCAGACCTCTTTGCCTTTCCTGATCCGCGTCTTTACGATGCGGTACTGGTCAATATTTTCCATACAGGGTAGCCGACGCTTCGAGCCGGGCCGGGCATGAGAAATAGTAGACGCCCCCAGCCGGTCGTGAGCTTCCGCTACAAGCTCATCTAGCCCGTCGTGAATATACGCACAGACATCTAACAACTCGCGACCTCCTAAACCTTCCATGCTCCAAAGTCGGGTAAAGTTATGTCCGTGATCCGTAGTCGGTCCTTGGCCGATCAACTGGTGAGTGCATTGAAACATGTCGACTTCAAAGACGGGATTCCCGTCCTCATCCCAAGGGGAACGACGCGGGTTCCTATAACACTCCATCTCCAGCGAGCTTGATAACTCAAGGCTTTCACGGTGGAAGAAATTAGTCCTCGTCGAGTTCAACCATGCCATGACAGGATCAGCCTTCAACCGAGGTACCCAGTTCACTTCATACCAGGCGAAGTCCGTGAACTTCGCCTTCTCCGTCTGAAGCATGAGGCTCACACTTCGGGCTGCCTGAGCGAATGCCCCCAGCCGATAACGAAATGGGTCCGGCTCGTGATACCACTCGGCCATCTCATGCCACCAGTAATGGACCTCCGCGAGTCTGTCGTGTGTTGCGGGGATTGGGCACGAGCTTCCGACCGCTCCGAATTTCTCGGCCAGATTGGTTGGGCGTGGGTTCGGAGTGACCGCAGGGGGCGTTGGCGTGGGTCGATGGGGCATCGTGAGCCTCATGCACGAGCTTGTTTCAGGTGCCATGGCTGGGTCAAGTAATTCTGAGTGCGGCCCTCAGCATGAAGAATTCCCGCGCCCCGCTGATCCCTAGTACGGAGCGACATCGCTCGCTTGGGGACCGCCTACCACTCTTTGTGTACGTGGAATTGGTGAATATACCTATAATGTTGTGGTCCTCTAAGACAATCTTAAACTGACACCCGGCTGCAACAAGCATCGGTGGTCCGGCAATATGCGAAGGAACTAAATGAACGTGGAGAGCGCGGAGCTTGAGTTTTTCGGTCCTCTGTTAGACGAACCGTCCAAGATCAAGCGAGAGATGGTCAGAAGACGTAAGCATTTCGATGAACAGTCGATCATCGCTGAGCAGATCCCCCAATACGAGGCCGATGGCTGGCAAGTGGATAGGAAGCTGAAGCGGTCTGTCCGCGTAAAGCGGCCAAAAGCTATAGACGAACGGCTCGAAAACCGCTTCTGGATGTTGTTGGCGAGACTTGGGTACCCGGAGATCAACTCGGGAAGAAAGTTCACGATACTTATTGACCGTAAGGGTGCGGAGCCGCTACGGAAACAGGTGGATGTATTCGCCAAGGATGACGAAACTGTCATCGTCGCAGAGTGCAAGGCATCTGGAAGCTTCTCAAGGCGGAGTCTTCAAAAAGACATTGAAGAGTTCGCGAATCTCAAGAAACCCATCGCGTCAGCCATTCGCAAACACTACGGTGAAGAAAGAAGTTCAAGATCATCTGGTTGTTTGTGACGGAGAACATCATCTGGTCCGCCCCAGACAAGCAACGGGCGAGTGGTGAACAGATCCGCATCATCACCGAACGGGAACTTAGGTACTACGCGCAGGTCGCTGACCACCTTGGTAAAGCGGCGCGCTATCAGTTCCTTGCCGAATTCCTCAAAGACCAGCTCATTCCAGAACTCAGTGGCAAAGCCGTTTCAGCTATACGCGGGAAACTTGGCGGCAAGCCGTTCTATTGCTTTGTCACAACTCCTCGTGATCTGCTCAAGATCTCATTCGTCAATCATCGTTCGCTCAATGATCCCGAAGGTGCCCCGACCTACCAAAGACTAGTGAGCCGTACCCGAATGCGGGACATTGGGGAGTTCATCAAGGGCGGTGGTTATTTCCCCAACAATCTGCTGATCAATTTCGTCCGACCCGTCAAATTCGAGAAAGCAAGCGTTGACGGGACCGGAGGGGTACAGTTTGGCCGTTTGCATCTCCCCGACAGGTACCGATCAGCTTGGATCATCGACGGACAACACCGCTTGTACGGATTTGCCCCCATCGACGACACATACCTGAACCAAAACGTCATCGTGGTTGCGTTCGAGAACCTCTCCAAAACCGAGGAGGCAAATCTGTTCGTCACCATCAATCACGAACAGAAGTCCGTTCCCAAGCACCTCCTAGACGATCTAGAGGGCGAACTGAAATGGGGTTCCGACATCCCCAGCGAGCGAATTGGTTCCATCAGTGCAAGACTAGTCAATCTGCTGAACACGGACATGGGAGAACCATTCCACAACCGCATCACCCAACAAGGGATGCCGACGACAAGTCGCACGAGCCTCACGATTCCCGCTCTGAAAGATGCGCTCAGAAGATCTGGCCTGTTGGGACGGGCGATGCTGAACAACAAGGTCTATGATCACGGGCCACTGTCCGGGGTGACGGACTCTGAGACTCTTGACAGAGCTAGGTCAGCAATAAACGAGTTTTTCTCGCTTATAAGGAATGCCAATCTGCATGAGTGGGAGAGCGGGCGCGATGGCTTCCTCTGCACAAATATCGCCGTCCAGGCATACATCATGCTCTTCGGCTCTCTCATAAAGTATTGGGAGGCCAACACCGCGTCCAGTGCCCGAGAAATGGAGATCGAAGAGCTTCTCATGGGCATCGACGAATACGTCAAGCCGATCAGGGATTTCCTTGAGGCGAGCACACCAACCCAGATCAAAGACGAGTTTCAGGTTCAATTTGGTTCTGGAGGTCCGCCCGAGTATTATTTCCGGCTCTGCAAGCTGGTGAAGGCCAAATACGCCGACTTTCAACCAGAGGGGATGGCCGATTGGGAAGCCGAACAGTCTGAAGACCGCATAAAGGAAGCCGACATCAAACTCAAAGACATTGTTTCCGACATGCGCGACTTCATCTTCACTGCGTTCCGAAAGCTTTATGGCACCGAGAAAGATGCGTATTGGGAAAAGGGCATTACGGACAAGACCGTGAAACTCGCCGCGTACGGTCGGCGGCTGGACACCGACTTGGACGAACGTTTGCCACCAGAGACCTACCTTGAAATCCTCGAGATGAAGAAGATCGTCGAGGCTAAAGCCGTTTGGCCACTCTTCAAACCTGTGTTCAACATTCCTGAGCCGGGAGAGAAAGGTCAGGCCAAGAACCTCAAATGGATGGAGCGCGTCAACGAGCTTCGCCGGATCCCCGCGCATCCCGCCAAGGAGAGGAAATATAAAGTGGAGGATTTTGAATACATCGACTTCATCCACGAAGAATTTACGAAGCGCCTGATCGATGGGTTGGATTCGCTGGTATTGACGGCGTCCGAGTCGAACGAGCACGACTATGATTGAGCCATTCCTCAAGTGGCCGGGTGGAAAGCGATGGCTTACAAGCCGTTATTTGGATCTATTTCCCAAGACTTACGGCAACTACATTGAACCTTTCCTCGGCGGCGCAGCCGCTTTCTTCGCTCTGACTCCTGACCACGCATACCTCTCGGATGCGAATGCGGAACTGATCAATGCGTACAACAGGATAAAGAATGACCGCCGGAAGGTTGAGAAGAGCCTCGCCAGGTATCAGAAGAACCATTGCCCAGATTTCTACTACAAGGTCAGATCGGAGAACCCTACTGATCCTGTGGCGAGGGCAGTCCGTTTCCTGTACCTAAACAGGACGTGTTTCAACGGGATCTATCGGGTCAACAGGCATGGGGATTTCAATGTTCCGATTGGTACAAAAGACGCTGTTAGCTTCGAAGACGGGTACCTAGAGACTGTCGCTCAGGCCCTAAAGAATGCAAGAGTGAGAAGACGCGATTTCGCGGTTGCAATCGGAAAGGCGAACAAGGGTGATTTCGTTTTTGTCGATCCACCCTACACCGTCATGCACAACAACAACGGCTTTGTAAAATACAACGCGCAACTGTTTTCATGGACGGACCAAGCAAGACTAGCCATCGCAATCAAAACAGCAGCGGATCGCGGAGCACTGATCATGATGTCAAACGCTGACCATGCGAGTGTGAAGGAACTGTATAGCGGCTTCGGGACTCACCATATTCTCGCGAGGTCAAGCGTTCTCGCTGGTGACGCGACAAAACGTCGAGGCGCGACGGAACTCCTGATCACAAACTACTGAGCAGCCTGCGAACGGCCCCAAATGGCTGATTCTCAAGCTGCCGCTAGTGCGCCCGTGTCTCAAAATTCCGACCACTTTAGAGTTGACAAAACCACCTGAAGTGTGGTAGTTGCGTTCCCGCCCGAACTGTTGTACAGTTTTCGGAGTGGCAACCACTTGCGTCCCCAACTGACGCTCGATAGCCCGATCTACGGGCACTTTCTGCGGGACGCATGTTTCTGGGAAGCCCAACAATCCAACCTAACGTCTGCTCACCAGCGGGCGATTGAAAGGCAATAGGCAAAGGAACAAGGAAGTAGAAAGAAGAAAGTGATAGGAGGAGTACCCTTCTCTCTCCTCACCTTTCCTCTTCCTACTTTCATATCCCCGTGCGTGTATTCACCAGAATACGAGTGCTCCTGCACGATGGAGCAACACGAGACATGAACAGGTACAGAAGGTATATGGCAGAATTTCTCACTCTTGAACAGCTCTACTCGCAGCCAGAACCCGAGCTGCGATTCCTCATCGAAGGCGTGTTGCCTTCGAGCGGACTGACGTTTTTGATCGGCAAACCAAAATCGGGGAAAAGTACATTGGTCCGCCAACTCATTGCAGCGGTCGCTATGGGTACGCCGTTCCTTGGCTTCCACACTGTACAGGCTTCAGTTCTGTACTACGGCATTGAAGAACGGGACTATGAGCTTCGCCGCCATTTCCGCGAAATGGATTTGCCGTTGGATGCTGGAGTCGAAACATACACAGGCACCATGGAGCCTAGCTGGTTGGAAGACCTGAATGTAAAGCTGGAGTCCGACCCAGCGATAAAACTCGTCGTCTTGGACCCGCTCTTACTTGCCGTGAACGTCAAGGACGCCAATGACTATGCCCCCATGATGAGGGCGCTCTCTCCTCTGAGGACGCTCGCTCGCGAGTTCGAGATCGCAATAGTCTGCGTGCATCACGGTAAGAAAGCACTATCAGCAGATGCTGGGGACAACGTGCTCGGCTCTACTGCTCTTCGCGGAAGCGCGGATGCCACTTGGCAGATTATCAGAGGCTTGGACGGAACTCGAACGTTCCAGACCGAAATGCGTTACGGAACGGACTTGCCTCCCACAACTCTCGTCTTTGACGAGGACAATCACACATCCCGGCTTGGGAATGCAGAGGCTGCCATAGCAAGGCACGACGCCGGCTATGCCCGGTCGAACATCAGGGACCGGATGCTGACCTTCGTCACAACTGTGCCCAAAACCCGAGAGGAGATTATGAGGGCGGTTCCCGGGAACACTACGTTGAAGTGCGAGGCTTTCCGCAAACTCCAGGACGATGGTCTCTTCACAGTGACGGGTGCAGGGGTGAAAGGAAATCCATTTTTGTACCTCGCAGCAATACCGACCGAAGGCGAGCTCGACGAGTTACTGCGGCCGTCTAACTCGGACAAGGACGGACAAGACAGCGATGGCAAATCAAACGAGGAGAAAGCAGCGTGAACACTAAATTGAACTTAATGATCAGACGGGCGAGACAGAGGTTGGTCGCCTGGGAAGCTCTTAGATCCGGTGAAGCTCGTGGAATCGTGCATTGGACAACGGACCTCTCAGGTACCCAAAGGATAATGGCGCGCATTAAGGCGAAAGAGCGATTGGACGCAAGCGAACTCGCGGATTTCAAAGTGATGGTTGAACTCGCTCTCGGCACGGACGTGCTTGAGTTGATGGATCGCGTTGGCTTTGACGATGGCCGGTTTGCAGGGTTGGCAATGACGTTCGAAGTGGACGGCACTACCTTCTGGCTTGAGCAGGTGAATGGAGACATCGTGCGTCTCGTCATGGTGAAGAACGATCCGCATGAGTTGGCATCTTTTTCCCTCAACGATCTTGGAAGCAGAGATATATTTCTGAGCGCCCTGTTTGGCCTGTGCTGACGAATCAGGAGTGAATCACGGGTGCCTGCTCATGAAAACCGGAAATTCCGATTCCCTTCCCCCAAGCCATCTCGGAAGGCGAGCAGTTAACAATGCAAGTAGATGAAAATAGGAGGATAGACGCGAACACAAAGCTCTTTCTGAGCGCCTGTGATGACGATATGATTTCGTTCCCGTTGGGCACACAACCCTCTAAAGTATCTGGTCCCGGCAGAACACTTTTCAAGCAAGAAAACTTGCGGGGCACCTGCGCCGGACACCACGTTCAGAACGCGCCCTACCATGGTCGCCCACTCTGACCCTACGGACACTGCCTGATGAATGACAGCGAATAACATTGCAATTCTCGCCGCCGCGTGTTACATCATACCTATTGGTCGTTTGGGGTGTCGTAACACACGGAGGGAGAGGCATTGCAGAAGTTCGTCAGCTACTTACGAGTTTCAACAGCGAAGCAAGGCGTTAGTGGGCTAGGACTGGAAGCCCAGCGAGAAGCGGTCACGCAGTATTTGAAAACCAACAATGGCAAGCTCATTCGGGAAACTCAGGAGGTGGAGAGCGGGAAGCGAAAGGACCGACCGGCGCTCGCAGAGGCACTTCGCCTTTGCCGCGTGCATGGAGCAACACTCGTCATTGCCAAGCTAGATAGGCTCGCTCGGAACGTTGCATTCATATCGAACTTGATGGAGAGTGGCGTGGAGTTCGTTGCGGTCGATCTTCAGCACGCAAATCGCATGACCATACATATTCTCGCTTCGGTGGCCGAGGGAGAGGCGGCGATGATCTCCGCCAGGACGAAGGCAGCGTTAGCAGCGGCGAAGGCGCGTGGTGTGCTTCTAGGGCGTCGCACGACTTCATTACGAGAACTGAAGGTGATGGGAGCCAAGGGTACAAAGGTGGCAGCAACAGCACGCACAGAGAAGGCTGTGAAGCGTCACGAGGACTTGCGTCCAATCATCGAAGACATTCAGCAGAACATGACAGAACCGCAAACACTGCGGACTCTAGCCGTCGCCCTGAATCAGAGGGGCATTCCGGCGGCGAGAGGAGGTTCGTGGTCCGCTGTTCAAGTCCAACGCACACTGTGGAGGCTGGGATCAAAGCGAGCAATTTCGTCCCGCCGTCGATCACCAGAAGGCTGATTCCTGCCTTCCATTTGGCCTACAACGCGTGGCTGAGAGCGCGACGATCTTCAACGTGGAGCTTTCCGTGAAAATCGAGGTAACAGCAAACAGGGTTGGGATTGAGGAGTGTAGGAAGATTCTCGGCTCAACAGCAGAAACAATGACGGACGCCGAGATTGAGGCGTTGCGTGACGATCTGGAACGAACGGCAGAGATGCTGTTTGACGAGATGGCAGAACAAGGCCAGGACGGACTGTCGGCTGCCCGATGGGATACTCATTTTCGATTGACGGGGGAGGCCGAGTGAAACGGAAAGCAGTGATTTATGTCCGAGTGAGCGACATGCGCCAGGTTGAAAATGCGAGCTTGGATTCGCAAGAGAGCGCCTGTAGAGATTGGTGCGGTATCAATGGGCTGGAAGTGCTGCACGTCTTCATCGAGCGCGGTGAATCCGCGAAGTCAGACCGTCGTCCTGAGTTTCAAGCGATGTTCGAGTTCCTGTCTACTTGTCCTCGCGGTACCGTAAGCAGCGTCGTCGTCTACAAATTTGACAGATTCTCTCGCGATGCAGACGTTGGCGGGATGTATCGCCTACGGCTCAAGGATTTACATATCGACCTGCGTAGCGCCACGGAGAAGATCGACAATACCCCGGCTGGACGGCTTGTCGCGAGGATTCTAGGAGCCACGGGACAGTTCGACAACGAAGTTCGAGCGGAACGGACTCTGGCAGGAATGAAGTACCGGCTGGCGAGCGGTCGGTGGCAATGGAAAGCGCCTACTGGATACGTGAATGGTTCGAGCAAGTCGCAGCCTTCCCTTCTCCCCGATCCAAAGCGAGCTTCGCTCATCTCGACACTATTTGAACTCGTCGCCTCGGGACGCCAGTCCAAAGCTGAGGCGTTGAGCACAGTCACATCGCTTGGCCTGCGTTCAGTGAAGGGCAAACCTCTAACCCAAGAGACCATTCGAAAGCTGTTGACGAACCCCGTCTACAAGGGTGAGATCTTCATACCGCGTTGGGATATAGGACCGATTCGCGGTGACTTCGAGCCGCTGGTCACAGAGGCTACGTTCGAACAGACACAAGCGATTTTGGCGGGAAGAGCGCCCACTAAAGTCACACACTTGAGGGAGCACGCCGACTTCCCGCTGCGCGGATTGATTCTCTGCTCGGAATGCAAGATGCCCGTTACTGGAAGCAAGAGCAAGGGAAAGTCAGGGAAACGCTTCTCCTACTACCGCTGCCACAGAGCGACGGGGCACATGAACGTCAGGGCCGAGATTGTCGAGGGTGCGTTCATCGATCTGCTGAATCGCCTCACACCAAAGATCGAGCGTATGGCACTCATCGAACGAGTCTTCCGCACGGTATGGCAAAGGCGCGTTCAACTCTCAAACGCAGACTCCACTCTCTTGAGGCAGGAGATTGCGAGACTGAATATGAAGAAGGCGAATCTGCTCGAAGCACTGACCGACGGCATTGTGAGTGCAGAGGACTACCGTGATAAGAACGCGGACCTCTTGAGCCGCATCGCCGAAGCAGCATCACGGCTCGAAATCTCAACGTCAGATGAACTTGATCTTGAGAGCTTCATCGAGTACCTACGTCACTCGCTTTGGAACACCTCAATTGCTTGGCAAAGCAGCGATCTAAGCACTCGAAAGACTATCCAGAACAGGATGTTCCCGCTCGGTCTAACGTGGGAGAAGGGCGGCTTTGGAACACCCGTAACTCATTGCCTCTACATGCTATTAGCTGATGATTCGGTACCGGAAACTGTATTGGTTGCCCCCCAGGGATTCGAACCCCGATTGATCGGTTCAGAGCCGACTGTCCTACCATTGAACGAGAGGGCAATTCAGATTGAATATGGCAGCTGCAGGCTCGGGCGGGAGCCACAATCAGCCGCCTCATTGAGTGTACGGGCGCGGCTTGAATGGGTCAACTCCGTGAGCCTACTCTTCGCGCAGAACCTCAAGCGGCTTCTGTCCCAGCACGCGATGACTCGCCAACCAGCCCGCAGCCACCGTGAGAGCGGAAGTCACAAGTAGCGCGACCAGGTTCCAGGGAATATTCAAATGATAGTCGAAGTGAAACACGCGTTTTAGTAAAAGCCGCGCGAGGGCATTTGCGAAGACGAGTCCGACAACTCCCGCGATAAGGCCGAGCACGGCAAACTCGATTGAAAAAATGCTGGCGATACGCGGGCGAGTGGCGCCGAGTGTTTTCAACACCACAACCTCGCGGATACGCCGATAGCGCGTGCCGGCGATTGCACTGGCGAGAATCACGATGCCGGCAAACGTGCTGAATCCGGCGAGAAACTGGATGACGTAGCTGATCTGCAGCAACACCTGCCGGACAGTTTCGACGGTTGCAGCGACATCGATGACGGTAATCGTCGGATAGTGCTGATAGAGTACGCGACGCAGCGGGCCGGTCGCAGAGGGATCGCAGTGCAGACCACCGTACCAGGTGACGGGAAGATTTCGAAGCGCGGGCGCAGGCAGGACGAACTCCGCACGCGAGAATGCATGTTGGCTGTCCGCTTCATAGAGCGCGGCAACGGTCGCCGTAATCGGCTCATCCTGTGGCATGAACGTAATGCGGTCGCCGACATGAACGTTCAGACGCTCGGCCTGATGACGTTCAATAGAAACCAGGGGGTGCTTCGAATCGCTACCCTGCTCTGCGTTCCACCACTTGCCGTAGACGACTTTGTCGCCCGGCGGTGGCGCATCGTCCGTTGGAGACCAGGTAAGTTGCGCGTTGAGAGCGCCGCGGCGCGGCATGCGCTTGAGATGAAGCTGCTGATACGGCGTATCGTTCACAGCCGTGATACGCGACGAAATGACCGGCGCGATTTCCGGGGTTCCCTGCACCGCCGGTTGGTTCGCCAGCAGCGAGCGTACGCCGGCAACTTCGTCGGTAGAGATGTCGATGAGGAAAAGATTCGGCAGTCTGGCCGCTGTGGTCGCCTGCATCTCGCCCACGATCGACCGTTGCACCATCGACACCGCGGCGATCTGCATGACGCCCAGCCCAAGCGCCGCCAGGAGCGCGGCGGAAGGATTGCCCGGCCGGTAGAGATTGGCCAGGCCATGACGCAGCACGGAAGGAAGCTGCCGGCGAGTGGAGTTAAGAAATACCTTGAGCAAGAACAATGTCAGCGCCGCCGCACCCAGCAGCACAAGCAGCGCGAGAAGCAGCCCGGCCGCAAAGAAACCGCCAACCTGCCGCGAATCTGCAACCGTAGCGGCAAGCGCTGCGAGCCCGACAAGAATCAACGCCGTCGCAGCAATCTGCAGACCAGAGCCACGGAGATGTTTCGCAGCGCGGATGAACAGCGGCGACTCCTCGTTTTCGACTGCGCGCCGCAGAATGAGAATCGGGCGGACATTGCGAATATCCAGCAGTGGCGGGAGTGTGAAAAGCAGCGTCGTCAGCAGGCCGGCGCCGAGGCCGAGAAGTGCCGCGTGTGCATCCAACCGGAAGCCCGGCGTCAGATGAAGCAGCTTCGCGAGGAACAGCGGCAACGTCAGCTGCACTCCCAGGCCGAGCACCAGGCCAAGCACAGCACCGCAGAACCCAAGGAGCAAAGTCTGCAGTAAATAGATCCGCATGATCTGCGACGAACCCGCGCCAAGCGATTTCATAATGGCAATGGAGTCGAGCCGTTGCTGAAGATGTGCTCGCATCGCCATTGCCACGCCGACCGCACCGAGGACGAGCGCGACCAGCGACATGAGCGAAAGCAATCCCGTAGCTCCGTCCAGCGCACGCGTAATCGATGGGTTTGCCTCGCGATAATCACTTAGCTGCGCCTGAGGCAGAATCGCCTCCAGGTGTGTTCGCAGATCGGCGACATGGGCATCCGACGCAGGCTGACCAGAAGCTGCAGGCTGCAGTTTGAACAGCAGTCGGCGGGTCGCACGGGAACCGGGCGCCAACAGGCCGGTATCAGCGAGCGCATGCTGCGAAATGAGGATGCGCGGACCCGCGGCGAAGGAACCGGTCAATCGATCAGGTTCATCCGTCACCACGCTGGCGATGCGAAAGGTACTGTTGCCAAGCTTGATCGAATCGCCCACCCTGAGGTGGAGACGCAGAAGCAGATCATCGCCAACCGCAACCGTCGAGTCCGTCAGGACCTCGGGCAACGGAATCGCAGGTGAAAGAACCACATCGCCATAGAACGGGTACTTCGCCGGATCAACGGCCTTGAGCGCGACAAGCAACGGATCGAGCGAGGTTGTCGACGATGCCATGGAGAGCATCTCCGTGACCTGCGTGGTGTCCAGGCCCTCGATCTTATCCAGCGCAGACTGCTCGCCAGGGGTTGGCGCCTCCATCATGCGCGCCGCAATGTCGGCAGCCATGATGCCCCGGGCACGCAGCAGAAGCATCGACCGAAACGACGCCGAGAATCCCCGCACTCCGGTCAATGCGGCCACGCCAACTGCCACCGAGAGAAGAACAAACGCAAACTTCCCGGGTGAACTCCGGAGCTCACGCGTTGCAATACGCGCAGCCGTCGAATAGGAAAGGGATCCCATCCTCAAACCTCGCTCATGGCTGCAGGGTGCTCTTCGGCGACGATTTCCCCGTCGCGCAAAATGATGCGGCGCGAAGCATGCGCGGCGAGCGCAGGATCATGCGTAACGAGCACGAGCGTCGTGCCTTCGGCCCGGTTGAGTTCGAGCAAAAGGTCCAGCACATGCTGCCCATTCGTCGAATCGAGATTCCCCGTAGGCTCATCGGCCAGCACGATCGGCGGCCGCAGCATGAAGGCGCGGGCAAGTGCAACGCGCTGCTGCTCGCCCCCCGAGAGCTGGACGGGATAGTGATCGAGACGTTCGCTCAGTCCGACAGACGTGAGCAGTTGCCGTGCTCGATCCAGGCCCTCCCGCCGGGTACCGCGATCGGCGTTCAACTCATAGGGCAACAACACGTTCTCCAGCGCGGTCAGCGTTGGAATCAGTTGATAGCTCTGAAAGACAAAGCCGATCGTGCGACCGCGGAGCTGCGCGAGCTCATTTTCAGGCAGATAACTTATTGCGGTTCCCCGCCATCGCACATTGCCGGAGGTGGGATTGTCGAGCCCCGCCAGTAGCCCGAGCAGGGTTGATTTCCCCGACCCGGAGGCGCCCATGATGGCGACGAACTCGCCGCGCGCGATCGTAAAGTCCAGTCCCCGCAGGATATCGACCGTCGTAGAACCTGTGCGAAGGCTTTTGCGTAAAGCTTCAACAACGATGATTGGCGTGGAATCCGAGTCGGGATTTGCTGAGTTTGAGTTCGGGAGCAAAGGCAGGCCTCTTGAGTAAGATTAAAGCCGTGACTAGAAGATACGGGCTACGACTCGATTCGGTTCTCATCTTAGCCGGGCTCGTGGCATTCGTGGGTTGCAGTGCCTCCACCGGCACCCCGAACCCGGTTGCCGAGAGCGCGGCGGTCACTGCCGCTCGAAGTGCGGCCGCCGTTGATTCGCCCCCGTCCAGTGTTTCACCGTCCAACTCCGATGTTTTAAGCGACTCGCGGCCGGTGATCGTGTGTTTTGGCGACAGCCTCACGGCCGGCTTTGGAATTGAATCGGCGGCGAGTTATCCGACTGACCTGCAGCGCCTGCTTGATGCCGCTGGTTATCACTATCGGGTTATCAACGAAGGCGTCAGCGGCGAAACGACGAAGGACGGCCTTGAACGCATCGATCGCGTGCTCGGACACAAGCCGCAGATTGTCGTGCTGGAATTTGGTGGAAACGACGGCCTTCGCGGCTTGCCCATCTCGATGGCGCAGCAAAACATCGCCTCGATGATTGGGCGACTGCAGCGCAGCGGCGCAAAGGTCGCCCTTGCCGGCATCTCACTGCCACCGCAGTACGGCACTGACTACATCGCGCGCTTCGACGCGATGTATCCGGCGCTCGCGCGGCAGTTTCATGTGCCTTTGCTGCCGTTTCTCCTGCAGAATGTCTACGGTGTCACCGGCGACATCCAGCCGGATGGAGTGCACCCCACCGCGCAGGGAGCCAAGCAGGTCGCGGCAAATGTCCAAAAGCTGATTCAGCCGATGCTGAAAAAATAGCCGCTCATCCAAGCACAACGACAGGCTGCACCAGCGTTCCTGCAATGCGGCGCGCTATGCAAAGGAGGTCTCGCGGCCCGCTGAAAACCTTAATCAGCGGAGCCGAAGAGAGCTCCTGCACGTTCACCTGCATCCCGTTTCGGATCCTTCCGGCAGTCAGTTCATCAACAATCACAGACGGCAGGTCCGGCAACATCGCACGCGGATGAAGAAGACGCGTTTCAACCTCTGCAGACGCCAGCGCTTTCAGATCGTCGACTGTCAGCGATTGCGCCAGCGTGAACGGCCCGGCCTGCGTGCGGCGCAGCGACGCAAGGTGGGCTCCGCAATCAGCAAGCTGCCCCAGCTCATGCGCAACGGAACGCACATATCCACCGGCCGAGACGTGCATCGTGAAGCTCGCGGTGTCACCGTCCAGTGAATCGAGCGTGAAGCCGTGGATCGTAATCCGTGCTGGTTTCACCGGCACATCTTTTCCGGCACGTGCGAGTTTGTGGGCAGGTACACCACCGATCTTCTTCGCCGAATAAACGGGCGGCACCTGATCGATCGTCCCGTTAAATCGTGCTCCGAGCGAACGCAGCTGATCCAGGGTAAGCGTGAGCGGCTTTGGCTCGGACCGGGGATCGCCCTCGGCATCAAAGGTGTCCGTCGCGAACCCAAAGCGGATCGTGCCTTTATAGTGTTTGTCCGAATCGGAAAAAAACTGAGCCAGTCGCGTGTATTTTCCCAGCAGCAGCGGAAGCACGCCAGTCGCCATCGGATCCAGCGTCCCAAGATGGCCGACGCTGCGCTCTCCCGTGGCGCGGCGCACAATCGACACCACATCATGCGATGTCATCCCCGCAGGCTTGTCGATGATGAGGAGCCCGTTCATTCCAATACCTTCCTAACGGCTGAAGGGCCTTGCGTCAATCAGCGAGAGAAACTCGTTGCGAGTCTGCTGTTGTGATTTGAAGACACCGAACATCGAACTGGTCACCGTCTCCGAGTGCTGCTTCTCCACACCGCGCATCATCATGCAGAGGTGCTGGCCTTCCAGCACGACGCCGACGCCCTGCGGATGCACCGCTTCGTTGACGGCCTCGGCAATCTGCTGCGTCAGGCGCTCCTGCACCTGCAATCGCCTCGAGAAGAGATCGACAATACGCGCAATCTTGCTCAGCCCGATCACCTTGCCATCCGGTAGATACGCAACGTGGGCCTTGCCGAAGAACGGCAGCAGATGATGCTCGCAAAGCGAGTAAAACTCGATGTCCTTGACGATCACCATCTCGTCGTAATCGACATCGAAGAGCGCGTCATGCAACACCCCTTCGACTGTCTGGTTGTAGCCGCGGGTCAGAAAGGTCATCGCCTTTTCCATCCGCTCCGGCGTTCGTACCAGCCCATTGCGAGACGGGTCTTCTCCGATGCGATGCAACAGCTCGGAGTAAATCTGTTGAAGTGTTGCCTGTCCGAGCTCGACGTGCGCCGCATCGGCGGCACGCTGTGCAGGCGTCTCTTCCGGGCGTCCCGGACCAGAATTTTCTACGGGCGGTTTTGTCGTCATTGGTCTTCGGATTACAGCTGCGATGTTACGGTGCCTGGTTGCGAGCCCGCGCCGAAATAATCAAAGGAGTTGTTGCTCGTCTCCTCCACGCGAACACGTTCTAACGTTGCATGCGGGTAGTCCGCAAAGATGCGCCATATCTCGGCCGCGAGATTCTCCGTGGTTGGCACAAGGTCCCGAAAACAATCCAGCGTGTTCAGGTTGGCATGGTCGAAACGCGCGAACATCTCACGTTCCGCGAAGGCATCCAGTTCGGCAAGGTTGGTCACCATGCCGGTCTCCGCATCCACCGGACCCGAAAGAGTCAGTTGTACGGTGTAATCATGCCCGTGACCATAGGGGTTATTGCACTTGCCAAACGTTGCTCGATTCTCTTCCGGCGTAAGTGCATCAACATGCAGACGGTGCGATGCAGCGAAGTGATATCGGCGTGACAGATGTGCATGCGGCTGTTTCTCTCTCATGCGCCCTCTCCATAAAAATCGGCAAAGAGATCCGCCATCTCATACACGCGTACGCGATGAAGCTTCGCGTTGGGAATCTTGCCGTCAAGCCGCCGCCAGATTGCAATCGCGATGTTCTCCGTCGTCGGCACTGTAGTTGCGAACTCCGGCACCTCAAAATTCAGGTGACGGTGGTCATATACCGAAAGGACTTCGCTTTCCAGGATGTCCTTGAGTTGCTTGAGGTCCACGACGAAGCCCGAAATGGGATCCGGTTCTCCGCCCACCGTCACCTCCAGGGTGTAGTTATGACCGTGCCCCTGGCGGTTGGCGCACTTCCCAAAAACGCGCTCATTCTCTTCCTCACTCCAGGCGGGGTTGAAGTAGAAGTGGGCGGCAGAAAACTCGGCTTTTCTTGTGAGCAGAATCATAAAAACAGTTGTTCCCTCAATTAGATGCGCGAATCCTGTTCTTGTTACAAAGAACTATCGATCCGTATGGTACCGGCGTCCCTTCCATGACACCCGATGAAACAGGTGGTGCTGAATCCAGCTTTGCAGCAGCAACACGATGAGAAGGGGAAGCCCGAAGACGGACAGTGCGCAGTTGACGAATCCGAAATTCGATCGCGCCACCCGTGTATAGAAGCGAATGACCGTGCGCAGCCACAGCAGCACAATCGCTGCGCGTTGCCACAAGACGAGATACGGCAGCAGCCAGATTAGCAGTGGAAGCAACAATAGAAGAACGTCCAGCGTTCGCCAGGCAGCAAGCCTCAGAGCATGCGGGAACAACAGGGCCAGGTTCTTCGTCCAGCCCTCCACCATGTCGCCGATTCCCCGATACATGCGCGTGCTCAGCGCGTCCGGAGCGTAGCGGAAGCGAATAGTGTTCTTCGCGCGTTTCATGTTCCATGCGAGATCGACATCCTCGAGGACCGAACCTCCTACCGCGCGATGCCCGCCTGCGGAAAAGTACGCTCCCCGTTCCACCAGCAGAAATTGCCCATTCGCTGCGGCAGTGCGCTTGTCGGGATCGTTCACCTCGTTGGGTGGGTACACACTCGCAAGCTCCGAAAAGATAAGCGGCATCAGTGCGCGTTGCACGATGCCGGAGACGATCTGCCGCGGCGAATAAGACAGCAGGGCCGCCTTGTACTTTTCCGCCTCGTGCAATGCATGCCGAAGATCGTTTGGCTCGTGCATTGTGTCGGCGTCGGTGAACAGCAGCCATCGTCCTCGCGCATATTGCGCGCCAAACCAGCAGGCATTCGTCTTGCCGGTGAAGCCTCCCTGTGTGTCCGCCAGCGGCGGCGCGTCCAGCACACGTACACCCTCGTGCTGCGTGGCGGCCTCTGAAGCAATCGCAAGGGTGCGGTCGGTGGAGTGGTCGTCGACGACGATCAGTTCCCACTCAGTCCCCAGCGGGAACAGGCTCGAATCCTGCAGCAGCAAACTTTCGAGGCATACCGGAAGATTTCGCTCCTCGTTGCGTGCCGGAATAATCACACTCAGCTCGAAGCGAATCTCCTCGCCCATCGGCGTCACGCGCGTGGTCCCGGTCGCAGCCGGCGAGGGAGGCGATGGGGCGTCCTCAACGGGAAGACCAAGGATCGGGCTCAGCTTCGGCGGGTCGGAGTTGGGCCGGTCGGACACAGATTCGTATTATAGGAAGGATGGTCAAGAATACGAGTGCGCGCCTGCCGTGGCGACGAATCACAGGGTTGCTCGCCGCCATGGCGCTCTGCTTTTCCGCCGGAACAGGCTGCGATCGCGGCACGCACCCGCAACAGCTCGGCACGCGCGCGCCCATGTTCGCGTTGAACGACGGCGAGCACTCTGTCGACCTCAATAAACTCCGCGGCCACGTCGTTCTTCTCAACTTCTGGGCCAGTTGGTGCCTTCCTTGTGTCGAGGAGTTGCCCAGCCTCGAGGAGCTGCAACGCGATCTTCCGCAGGTTCAGGTTGTCGCTGTTTCCATGGACGAAGACCCCACTGCCTACGAGCGATTTCTCAAGAAATACTCCGTCTCGCTGCTCACCATACGAGACGGCGACCAGCGTTCCAACAGCATGTACGGCACCTTCCGTCCGCCCGAAACTTATGTCATCGACAAGAATGGTGTGATTCGCCGCAAGTTCATTGGCCCCCAGGAATGGACCAGCCCGGAGATAGTGAGTTATCTCAAAAAGCTCGCCTCGTGATCCTTCGCGCAGCTTGTTAGGATAGAGCTATGACGCAGTTGGACGTAATGTATCGCTACGGCGTTCCGCCGGGCGAAGCGGCCATGATGGCGCTCGGCCGCATTCGCGAGGTCTACGGGATTCGCGGGCTTGTCTTCGACGAGCCTGCACGCACGGTTCGGGTCGAGTATGACGCAACCCGGCTCACCGAACCTATCGTGCACGGCCTGCTTCTCCGCTCCGGCATCGACGTCGTTGAACGCATGTCGCTCATTCCGCCGCAGCCTGAACCTGAGCCGCAGCCCATCGCAAGCTAGCGCTCCACGCCTGACACTTCATGATCGCGAAGGCATCGGCTGCATGCAATACGGGATTTGCGGCAACCGCGTAATATCCTGTATCCTGTACAGGTAGCAATCGCTGCAATGTGCGCCCGTAGCTCAGTGGATAGAGCAACTGGCTACGAACCAGTAGGTCGGGCGTTCGACTCGCTCCGGGCGCACCACTCCCCTCCAAATCTTTCGTAAGTTACCTCGGAATTCACTTTCCTGAAGTCGCCCTGTCCTCATAGACTGGCTGCCAACTTCATGGCAAGCGCTGTTGTGCGTGTCTTCCGGTCGAAGGCCTTCCAGGGCTGGTGTGTGCTTCTGCTCTGTGCGGAACTCCTAGGCATCGCGCTCGTCGGCGGGATTGCCCGCCATTACGACTTTCGCGCCTTTTACACCGCCGGGTATCTCTCCAGGACCTCTCTCTCCCACCTCTACGATCTGGGCTTTCAAAGGGCGGTCGAGGATCATTTTGTTGCACCGTCCTTGGGCATCAAACCCTTCTATCATCCCTCGTTTGAGGCACTTCTCTTCATTCCGTTCTCCCTGCTGCGCTACGGCCCGGCCTACCTGGCCTCCATCGCGGTCAATTGCGTCCTCCTTGGCTTCGCTTACGTCACAGGACCACGCCACACGGCCTTTCCTCTTGCGAGGCACGCGCGAGCGTTCACCTTCTTCACGTTTCTTCCAGTCTTTCTCACCATCATCGTTGGCCAGGACAGCATCCTGTTCCTGCTGCTTTGTTGCCTGGCGTTTCAGCGGCTCCAGAAGCACGATGAGTGGGGCGCCGGCCTTTTCATTGCACTCGGAATCTTCCGTCCTCAGCTTGCACTTCCCATCGGGCTCCTCCTCAGCATCCGTTATGGCCGGCGATTCTTCACCAGCTTTGCAGCCGTCAGCGCTTTGCTTGCGGCCGTGTCTGTGTTGCTGGTGCGCAAGGCAGGCGTCGCGGCGCTGACGTCGATGATCTCGACCATCTCGCTGGTTCATAACCAGGGGGCTGCAGTTCAGGAAGCGATGTCTGTATATCCGCAGCGCATGCCAAATCTCTACGGCCTCATCTACATCTGCGGAGCCCGCCATCTCTCCGCGGGCACCACGTTCCTGCTGAATGCGATCGCCTCAATGATTGTCTTCGCCTGCTGTGCCTACGTCGTTCGCAGGGCGAAGTCTGCTTCCATCAGCTTTGGCATCGCGGTCGTCGGTGCCTCACTGCTCAGCTATCACTTCTCTTCATACGACGCAGCGATTCTCGTCATCCCCATCCTGCTGCTCTCTGAAGGCATCCACGTCTATCTCGTGGTGGTCTGCTACGTCCTGCCCTACCTGCTGTTCTTCTGGGGCATTCCCGATTGGTTCGCTTTGCTTGCGCCGGTTCCACTCGCGCTTCTGATCGTCGCTGCCGGGCATGTGCTGAAAGGTCGCGGCCACCCAGCGGACAACCCGGACAAATCACCAGCTGTCGAAGCGCCGGTAACTATTGCTCTCCCCAACTCAGCTTCGACCGCAGCACGTTGAAGATGCCGTTAGGCCGCAGGCGCAGCAGCTTCACGCACCGGTCCGATCTGCGGCAACGAATCCGGTCATTCAATAGAAGCTCTACTGCCTCCTGCCCATCCACCGTCAGATACGTCTCATGCGGTACCACATCCACCGTCACCGCGATCTCCGACTGCCCCGGCACGACAATCGGGCGGATCGTCAGCAGGTGCGGACAGATCGCCGTCAGCACCATCGCGTCGAGAGACGGAATCAGGATCGGTCCCTGGGCTGCCAGCGAGTACGCCGTCGAGCCCGTCGGGGTCGCGACAATCACACCGTCCGCGCGGAACCGCGCCACAAACGCGCCATCCAGCTCCACCATGAACTCGCCCATGCGCGCAATCGCGCCTTTGGCCAGCACAACATCGTTCAGCGCTAACCATTCGCGCGGCGGTTGGCCCGAACGCACCAACTCCGCATGCATCAAATGCCGGGAATCAATGAACGCCTTGCCGTCTTTCCACGCCTCCAGCGTCGCAAACAGTTCCGACAGCGGGACCTCTGTCAGGAAGCCCAAGGAGCCAAGATTGCACCCCAGGATCGGCGTCTCCGTGTACGCAAAAGCGCGCGCAGCCGACAGCAACGTCCCATCGCCGCCCAGCGTCACGCAGATCTCGGGCTCATAGCGCGGCATCTCCGGGCGCTCCACCGCGTCCTGCCGCCGGTTCAGATAACCTGCGCTCTCCGGGTCGAGCACGCACTCATATCCGCGCGCCGCAAACCACTCCAACAGCTCCGCAAGGATGTCGCACAACTCAGGCTTCTGCGGCTTCGAAATGATCGCGGCCTTCGGCATCGTGTGTGTAGTGTACCTGCGCCTCTCAGAGATCAGAGATTAGAGATTAGAGAACAGAGATCGGAAAGACCCGAAGCGGCGTATCGGCCCTTACGCCAACCCCCCGATCCCCGATCTCCAATCTCTGTTCTCTAATCTCTGATCTCTGTTCTCTAAAAGCGCGCATGCAGCAGAAACTCGCGGTTGCCTTCCATCCCCAGAATCGGCGAATCCATCACACCCAGCACCTCGGCTCGCAACTCGCGCACCGCTGCGCTCACTCGATCGATTGCCAACTGATGCGCCGCGGGATCGCGCACGATGCCGCCCTTGCCTACATGCTCGCGGCCCGCTTCGAACTGCGGCTTCACCAGCACAACGGCCTCACCGCTCCACGGCTCACCCGCAGGAGCAAGCGCCGACACAAGCGCCGGCAGCACCAGCGTGGCGGAGATAAAGCTCACGTCCATCGCGAAGAACCGAATCGCCTCGTCCGTCATTGCCGCAACCTCACCGGGCTTTAACGTCCGCGCATTCGTCCGCTCCATCAGCTTCACGTGCGGATCCACGCGCAGCTTGTGCGCAATCTGTCCAAAACCCGTATCGATCGCCAGCACACTCGCAGCACCTCGCTGCAGCATGCAGTCTGTGAATCCGCCCGTCGACGCGCCTACATCCGCGCACGCCCGCCCAGTCACATCAATCGACCACGTCTCGAGCGCGTGTTCCAGCTTCAACCCGCCTCGACTCACATAGCGCAGATCCTCACCCAGCAGCCGCAGATTCACATCCTCGGCAACCTGCGCTCCCGGCTTGTCCGTCTTCTGCTCGTTCACCAGCACGCGTCCTGCAAGGATCAGCGCCTGCGCACGCTCACGTGAGGCCGCGTGCCCTCGGTCCACCAGAAGTTTGTCCAATCGAAGTTTCAATTCTTTTCAACGCCCGCGCTATCGCAGGCTCATCACCAGTTTCCCTGACGCAACCTCGCTTCTGCAATCCGATGACGTACACTGGCACTCGGAATCAGGTCGCACTGGAGCGGTCAGCCGGCAATCCGGCATCGTCGCGGGAACGTATCCATGAAGAGCAACGTCGAAGGACCGGTGACTAGCGGAGGCACAACAGAGGATGCTCAGCTGCTGGACCGTGTTCGGCGCGGTGACGAGCAGGCCATGGCCACGCTCTATGACCGCTACTCCAAGGTGGTCTACTCGGTGGCGCTCCGCGTTCTCCGCGACCCTGCCTCAGCCGAGGACGTCCTGCAGGATGTCTTCCTCGGCGTCTGGCGCAAGCCGGAAACCTTTGTCTCCGCGCGCGGCAGCCTCGGCGGCTGGCTTGCCGTGGTCGCCCGCAATCGCGCCATCGACACCCTGCGCCGCAAGCGCCCCAGCGAACAGGTGGAGGAAATTTACCTCGCTTCCCCCTACAATCTTGCCGACGAGGCCGAGAGGAACACCCTGATGCAGCGGGCACGGGCCATCCTCCTGCATCTTCCGTTGGAGCAACGAAAGACGCTGGAGATGGCATACTTCGATGGGCTGACCCATACGGAAATAGCCGAAATCACCGGCGACCCCCTCGGAACCGTAAAAACCCGAATTCGCAGTGCGCTGCTAAGTCTAAGAAAGGAGCTGCAGGCATGACCCTCGGAAACCACATCCCAGAAGACGATCTGGTCCTGTTCGCCCTCCAGCTCCTGCCTGAAGACCGCACGCGTCAGGCCAAGGTTCACGCGGAAACCTGCGACCTCTGCCGTAGCGAAATCGCCAAGCTGCAGGGCGACCTCGCCTCCTACTCGATGATCTCGGACATCGTGGCGCCGCCTCCGGAAGCCCGGGAACGTGTCCTGAAGCAGGTCGCCAAAGAACCGAGGCCGGTTCTTCCCCCGGACCCGGTGCCCGTGGCGGTCGAAGATCGTGAAGATCGTCCGGACCGCATCGATCGCATGGATCGAATCGACCGTCGAGTTTCGGATCGCGGAGATCGTTCCGACCGGCTCGACCGGGACGACGCCGAACCGGTCTTCGCCACCCGTCAGCGCCGCGGCATGCAGGTCGCTGCGGAAGAGGATGAAGAGGAAAAAGCCGCTCGCGCTCGCCCCCGCCGCGCGCCCTGGGTGCTTGCCTGGACCGGCTGGGCCGTCGCCGCCGGCTGCTCCTTCGTCGCCGGGCTCCAATATCACCAGCGGCAGCAGATTCAGGGCACGATCGCCACACAGCAGGCCCAAATCGACGACGCTACAAGGCAGTCCGCGCGTGCACAGGCCGCGCTCGCCACCCTCACCACCGCCAACGCCATGCAGGTGGCCATGCATTCAACCGCCGACATAAAGCCCGGCACCTTACCGGTCACGGCTCTGGCCGCCTACCTCGCGGACAAGGGCGCGCTCGTCTTCGTTGCCACCCACATGGAAGCCGCGCCGTTTGGCAAAACCTACGAACTCTGGCTCATTCCCGCCGACGGCAGAAACCCCATGCCCGCAGGCACCTTCAAGCCCGACGCCCAGGGAAGCGCCAGCGTTGTGATGCCACAGCTTCCCAAGGGAGTGCCGGCCAAGGGTTTCGGCGTCACCCTGGAGAACGAAGGCGGATCCGACACTCCAACCCTCCCTATCGTTCTCGCCGGAACCTAGCGCGTTTTCGCCTAACGCCGCTCCAAAGCAAAAAAAGACCGCCCGAAGGCGGCCTTTCAGTCCCTGCCTGCAAACGCTACTGTGATGTAAGGACCACTCGCACCCCTAGCCCCTGCAGATTCACATGGGTCTCGACCGTCTCCGTGTCCGTCGCAATCACCGTCATGAACTTATTGTCCGCGGACGTCACGTAGACCTTTCCGGTCGGAGTCCCGGTCGTCGCTGCAATCGTCGTCGGATGCCCGTACGCCGCGCCCGGCGTCGTATTCGTATCCGCCGTAGCAGACGCCACCGAGGTCGCCGGAATGGTTGCGCTCACCTGCCCGCTCACCAGGTTCACCACGCTCACAGAGCCCTCGACATTCGTGCAATTCGTTGCACCTGTCGGGCAGATCACTCCCTGGTTCGCCACATAGGCTTTCGTGCCGTCCAGCAGCACCGACACCATCACCGGGTTGATGCCCACCGGAACCGTCGCCAGCACCTGGCCGAAGCCCACCGCATCGATCGGGTTTGCCGGATTGCAGTTCGGGTTCGACGCTGGCGAGGCTGCGCTGCAAAGCGGAATGTTGATGATGCTCAGCGTGCCCGGATGCGTTCCATCGCCCTTGTTCAGCACCACCAGCTGGCTCGTCAGCGGAGACAGATCGGCCCACACCGGGTTCAGTCCCAGCGTTCCCGTCGCCGGAATCACCGGCATCGCCAGGTCCGGTCCGTTGTTCACCACATTGATGACATTCACCGTACCCGAGCCGGTGTTCAGGATGAACGCGCGGTTCCCGTCAGGAGTCATCACGCCATAGGTCGGATTGATTCCCACCGGGATCGTGCTGGAAACAGCCAGGTTTCCGCTCTCGAGCGAAGACACCGTGCTCGCCGTCGTGCCGTCGCCTTTGCTGATCACGTAGGCTCGCCTGCCGGCATTCGATCCAACCACGTAAACCGGGTTGTTCGGAATTCCAATGTTCTGGTCCAGAGAGCCCGCAGCCGTCAGTGCCGCTACCTGCGACAACCCGGGTTCCGGCACGAACACCGAAGCATTCGTTCCCGTCATCGCGATCGATGTGATGGTGACCGGCGTTGACCCCGCGCTCAGCGTGCTCTGGCTCACCTGGCTGGAGATCAACGCCCCAGGATTGCCCGTCGGAAACGAGTTGAACGAGCCCGCGCTGTTGATGGCGTACCCCGTTCCCCCGCCCGGCGCCAGCGCCAGATACACCGGACTCGCGAGAACCTGCGGCGTCGTCAGTACCGTGTCGCCGGCAAAGTCCACAAACGTCAGCAAACCGGGAGAGGACGCGCTGGGCGCCGAGATCGCAATCGCGTACTTCGTCGGCTGAGTCGCTGGTCCCACCGGATTAATCGCGCTCACTACCGGCCGGTACTGGTTTCCGCAACCTGCCGCCAGGATGCTTAAGGCCGCCGCTGAACCCAGGAGAATCGGCCTGCGCCGGAGCACACTATCTCCGCGCGAAGCCGTTAGGTACGATTGTCTTCCGAACAAAAGCTACTCCAGAAAGAGGGGCGCTATGAGGCCACCCCGTCAGCGTCTATTGTAGACGAGGCCGTGTACGTTCCCGGAGATTCACAGACCGCCTCGCCAAAGGAGACTTCAATGAACGAACCTGACGTGATTCGCAAAATGCTCGGCCACCCTCCCCGCGACCGCCGCACCCTCGCCGTCGTGGGCCTGTCCGACGACCCCAAGCGGCCCAGCCACTCCGTTTCGGACTACATGCAGCGCCACGGTTATCGGATCCTCCCCGTCAATCCCGGCATAGCGCATGTCCTCGGTGAGCGTAGTTACCCCTCGCTCCGCGATCTCCCCGAGCGCCCCGACGTCGTCAATGTCTTTCGCCTTCCCCGCTACATCCCCGCCATCGTCGACGACATGATCGACCTCGGCTTTCAGAACCTCTGGGTGCAACTCGGCATCATCAACCAGGCCGCCGCCATTAGGGCCCAGGAAGCCGGCATCTGCGTCGTCATGGACCGCTGCATCCTCATCGAGCACACCCGACTCTTGTCCAACGCCTCCTCCGTCCTCTGATTGTCATCCCATTGTCAGAAGCTTCCCGAGCCAACTTTCGACCGATGTTCGCGGCCTGTGGAACTTCTACAATGGTCGCTATGACATTCGGACGCACACGCTGGCAGCACTGGATTGCCCTGCCCGGCCTTCTCCTGCTGCTTTCGCTGTTGAGCGCTCCTCTCCACGCCCAGATTCAAGAGGTTGGCGACGGCGGGCCCGGCCCCGTCAAAGCCCAGCACCTCACCGCAGAGCTCACCTCGCTCTTGCCCCAAATCTCCCCCGGCGGCACCCAGACCATCGGCCTTGTCCTCACCATCGAGGAACACTGGCACGTCTACTGGGTCAACGCAGGCGACTCCGGCGAACCGCCCGCCATCAAGTGGACGCTCCCCAAAGGCTTTACCGCCGGTCCGCTGCAGTTCCCGCCCCCGCAGCGCCTCCCGCTCGGCCCGCTGATGGACTATGGCTACGAGGACCAGGTCGCCTTCCCCATCACTCTCACCGCACCGGCCGACGCCAAGCTCGGCAAAGCCCACCTCGATGCGCACGTCACCTGGCTCGTCTGCGCGCAGGTCTGCCTGCCCGGCAAAGCTCACCTCGGCTACGACATAAACGTCGTCAAGGGACCGCTCCAGCCCGCCCCCGTCGTCGGCGCCCTCGGCGAGGCCCTCAACTACCTGCCCAAATCGCTGCCGGACACCATGCCTGCTTCGGCCCTCGGCGACGCCAGGCACATCCAGATCACCCTCAAGACCGGCACGCATGAGCAGGACGCCGAGTTCTACCCCTTCGACCAGGATGTCATCGAGAACGCCGCCGACCAGCAGATCGAATCTCTCCCTGACGGCGTTCGCATCACCCTGGCACGCGCCCACGACTCCATGTCGCTGCCCAAGTCCCTCCACGGGCTCGTTAAGTTCAGCGACACCGAATCCTACGACTTCACCACAGCCGTCACCCCCGGCGCCGTCACCTCCGGCCTCACGCCCGCGGCCAAAGCCGCCAAGCACGTTACGCCTTCCGACGTCACCATCTTCGGCGCCATCGGCCTCGCTCTGCTCGGCGGAATCATCCTCAACCTGATGCCGTGCGTCTTCCCTGTGCTCTTCCTCAAGGGCCTCGCACTGGTCAACTCGTCCACCGAAGAGAAGAAGCACCAGCGCCTGCACGGCCTCGTCTACACGCTGGGCATCCTCGTCTCCTTCTGGATCATCGTCGCCGCGCTGCTCGTCTTGCGCGCCAGTGGTCGCGAGCTCGGCTGGGGATTCCAGTTGCAGTCGCCCGGTTTCATCGCCGTGCTCGCCTCCCTGATGTTCTTCCTCGCGCTCTCGCTCGCCGGCCAGTTTGAGATCGGCCTCTCGCTCACCAGCACCGGGGGCAGCCTCGCCCAGAAGCAGGGCTACACCGGCAGCTTCTTCACCGGCGTCCTCGCCACGGTCGTCGCCACACCTTGCACGGCGCCGCTGATGGGTGCAGCCGTCGGCTTCGCTCTCGCGCACTCCGCGTGGATAACCTTTGTGGTCTTCACCGCGCTTGGCATCGGCCTCGCCTTGCCTTATCTCGCACTCACCATGCAGCCGCAGTGGACGAAGGTTCTCCCCAAACCCGGTGCCTGGATGGAGATCCTCAAGCAGCTCACCGCCGTGCCGCTTTTTGCCACGGCGCTCTGGCTCGCCTGGGTCTACGCGCACCTCTACGCCAATGAAGGCGTCGACCGCATGACCCGCCTTCTCGCGTGCTTCCTCATCCTCGCCATCGCCGGCTGGGTGCTCGGCCGCTGGCCCGCGAAGTGGGGCTCAGCCATCGCCGCCGCTGTCCTCATCGCCTGCGCGCTCGCGCTCCCGCTGCGCAAGCCCAAGCCCGAAACCATGGTCTGGCAGCACTACACTCCTGCAACCTTCCAGGCCGCCCGCGCCACCGGCAAGCCCGTCTTCGTCGACTTCACCGCCGACTGGTGCCTCAGCTGCAAGTTCAACGAAGCCGCCGTCCTCCACTCCGCCGAAATCGAGCAGAAGCTCCGCGATGACAACGTCCAGCTCCTCAAGGCCGACTGGACTCAGTACGATCCTGAGATCACCAAAGCACTCGCCGCCGTCGAGCGCAGCGGCGTCCCCACCTACGTCATCTATCCTGCCGGCGCCCACTCCAACGCCGACGTCCTCCCCGAACTCCTCACCAAGGACATCGTCCTCATGGCCCTCGAAAAGGACACCCATTCATGAGCAGTAATACACCGTCATCTCGACCGGAGGCCCTGAGCGAGCCTCAGGCGAGTCGAAAGGGCCGGAGCGGAAAGACCCCTGTATTTGGTCCTTCGTCATCCACCACCGAAGCCCAGCAGATCCGCGACCTCGTCGCCGCCTGGGCCAGCGCGTCAGCCGCCGGCGACCTGGAAGCCATCAAACCATTGATGGATGAGGACATACTCTTCCTCACCGCCGGTGCAGAACCCTTCGGCCGCGACGTATTCATCCAACACTTCGAGAACAACGTCCAACAGATGAACCTCAACGTCCGCGCCGACGTACGTGAAGTTGAGGTTCGCGACGATCTCGCATTTGCGCGCACCTGGCTCGAGATCCGCATCACGCCGAGCAACGGCGAGCCAATCACGCGCACGGGCTACACGCTCTCGGTCTACCGGCGGCGTCCCGGCGGTCCCTGGAGACTCTGGCGCGACGCCAATCTCGTCTAAACCCAAGGAGCCTTAATCTCTCCAACATCGACTGGGCTGCGCATTCAGCGCGTACAACAAACGCTGCCGTGGCGACCTTCCCGCCTTTCTCCGCGAGCGCCAGCGCTCTGCGTGAAAGCTTTTCCTCCCGGCAGCAAGAAACTCTCTCCGGAGACTCCTGCGTCTCCTCTCAACCAAGGAGAAGCACCAATGACCCACACGCTTCGCCTCCTCGCCCTCGCCACCACCCTCATCGCCTCCACCGCCTTCGCCGTCAAACCCGGCGACCAGGCCCCCGACTTCAAGGGCACTGACTCCAACGGCAAGACCCAATCGCTCTCCCAATACAAGGGCAAGTGGGTCGTCCTCGAGTGGGCCAACCGCGGCTGCCCCTTCGAGCAGAAGCACTACAACAGCGGCAACATGGAAGCCCTGCAGAAGCAGTGGACCTCCAAAGGCGTCGTCTGGCTCAGCGTCATCTCCTCCGCTCCCGGCACGCAGGGCTACGTCACGCCCGCTGAGGAGAACGCCTATCTGAGCGACAAGCACGCCTCACCCACCGCCGCTATCCTCGACCCCAACGGCACCATAGGCCGTCTCTACGAAGCCAAGACCACGCCGCACATGTTCGTCATCGATCCCACCGGCAAGCTCGTCTACATGGGCGCCATCGACGACAAGCCCTCACCCGACCCCGACACCCTCAAGGGCGCACGCAATTATGTCAGCGAAGCCCTCGAGCAAGCCATGTCCGGCAAACCCGTCGCCACCCCCGTCACCCGCAGCTACGGCTGCTCCGTGAAATACGCCGAATAGCCAACGCTTAACTGAAAGCTGACAACTGAAAACTGATCGCACGAACCCTTCGCATGATCCGGTAATCGCCGTACCGTGAGCGCGATCCACAAGAAAGCTGGGTTTCCCACAATTCTTAGCGACATACAAATGAATGTTCCACGGGGAACATCGCTGTTCCACGCCTGGCCGAGCGCCGGGGCCCCCACCCTCGACGCTTGCGGCAGGGTGGGTTGTCGTTTGCGGTAGCAAACGATAAAAACCTTCGCCCTCAATCCAACGCGTGATCCGCCATCACATCCACCCCACCCCAAACCTTCTTCCCACTCCACGGCGCGTCCGGCCCACGCCAGAACTCATCGTCCGCGCTCAACCCCAGCGGCAAAAACGCCGCCGTGCACAGATATAAACTGCCCGTCGAGATATACGTCTCCCCAACCTCCGGCTGATGCCCGCACAAGCCAATCTGCAACCACCCCGCGCGATCAAACGTCCCAGGCGCATTCAGTGTCCGCACAATCACTGCACTCAGCGCACATCGCACCTGCGCCGGCGTCACGGATTCCGGCAACATGCGACGGTACGCCACATCTGCCAGCAGATGAAACGCCCCGCACCGGTACACCAGCGACCGTCCCACCGGCGGAAAGCTTCCATCCGGCGCAATCGTGCGTTCCTGAATCGCCGCATACCGAGTCGCTCGCGCGTGCTCTACCTCAATCATCGCTGTCCAAGCCGGATCCTGATCGCCCACCGCCTCCAGCACCGCCAGTAGAAACGGATGCATCACAAACGAGTCGTAGTAGTCCGCATGGAAGCGCGGCCCATCGCCATACACGCCATCGCCCACATACCACTCACTCATCTTCTTCAGCGCAAAATCGACTCGCGCGCGGTCCCAATCCTCGCCCAGCTCAAACAGCGCAACCTCGATCATCGCCGCAAACAGCAGCCAGTTATTCATCGGCGGCGTCTGCTTCCGAGTCGCCCGCAACGCCTCCGCAAGCTGCGCTCTCACACCCTGCGGCAGCGCATCCCGCAGCGATTTCGGTGCGCGGTGCAACCCCAGCGCAAGAAACGCCGCATCCACAATCGTCTGCCGCTCCTCACCAAACCGCAGCCACCCCGGCGACTTCGGATCCACTCCATGCGCAATCGCCCCACGCGTCCACTCCACATACTTCTTGCGCAATCGACCCTCGGCATCATCACTCGAACCATGCTCCAGCCACGGCGCCATCCCCGCGAGCGTCCTTCCAACAGCCTCGAGATGTGTCACCTTTCTCCGCTCATCGACATGCCCCGGAGCAGCTTCAACAGGCATCAACTCCTGCAGCTTCCCCTCCGCCGCGGCACGCATCACCGGCCCCGCCACACGATCCAGCAACGCTATCCACTTCGCGCGCGATAGCGACCCCACCGCACTCGCCGCGACCTGCGCACTCACACCACGAGCCCCCACCACTGCGGCCGCGCCGCCCCACAACGTCCCCCTCAAAAACTCACGGCGCTTCAACCCCACCTCGCTATTTCGCCCACGCCAACCCATCCGCCCCCGGCCCTGCGTCGATCACCCGCGCCACATCCCAGCTGTTCAGATCGATCGCCGCAACTTTCCCCACTCCCATGCACGAGACATACGCCATCGGCGCGCCCGGCTGAACCAGCACCTCCTGCGGCCTCGCCGGAACCTTGATCGTTCTCGCCACCTTCATCGCCTCGAGGTCCACCACTGCAACCTCGTTCGTCGCAGGAATCGCAATCAGCAGAGACTTCCCATCCGCCGTCGCCGCCGCGCCATATCCCATCCCCGGAAGATCAATCCACTTCGCCATCTTGTTCGTCTTCGTATCAATCACCGCCAGCCTCGGCTTCGCCGTGTCCGACGTAAACACCCAGCGATCATCCTTCGAGATCGCAATCCGCTGCACCTCGCCTGTCACCGGAATCACCGCAATCGTCTTCCGCCCCACCATGTCCAGGACAGACACGCTCCCCGGCCCCACATTCGCCGTATACCCGCGCGTCCCATCACTCGACAGCACCAGCATGTGCGACTGCTCCGCTCCGGTCGGCACCTTGCCGACAATCTTTTGCGTCTTCGTGTCGATCACCGTGATGGCGTTGTCCAGCTCCGTCGTCACGTACAGCAGATGACGCTTCGCATCCAGCACCGGCAGATGCGGCCGCACGCCATGCCCAAAATCAACGCGCCCCACCACCGCATGCGAGGGCACATCGATCACCAGCATCTCGTGCCCATCGATCCCCGGCTTCCCCACGCCCGTGCTTCCGTAGATCGGCAGATACGCCGTCTTCCCATCCGCCGACGCCACCACCTCATGCCCATGCACACCCGGCGTCTTCTCTTCGACAACCATCTGCTTCCCACTCGCCGCATCGATCACGCTCAGCGTCGCATCGCCCTGGTTCGCCACCAGCAGCGACTGCGCCCCCGTCGCCGCACACACCACCACGCCACAAACAACCGCACTAATCGCAATCTTCATAATGCGCCGAAGTATACTCGGTTGCCGACACACAATTCAGCGCTGCAAGAACGGGACGTGGTTTTCTCCCGTGAGGAACGAATGTCAACGATACCGACCCTTGCGATACTTTGCGCTCTCCTGACAACAATGCCCAATCACCCTCTCGTCGGTCAGGCGAAGGCCCCCACAAGCCTGCCCGCACCCGAAGTGAGCCTCATACGATTGATCGCAAACCCAAAAGAATACGACGGTAAGCGTCTGCGACTCGCCGGTTACTTGAGCGGCGCTGGGCTCGACCGTTCGCTTGGTCTTTATCTGTCAAGCATTGATGGCCGAAATGACATTGAGCAAAACTCGATCGGTGTCGACAGCGATGAAGCGAAGCTGCACGATCTGGTCGGGAGATACGTTGTGTTGACAGCGGTTTTCCATGCGCCTGACCCGCGCTTCGGTTCCAATGGTTACATCGACCAGATCACAGATATCAGAAAATGGCCGCCTGTGGATCCGAAATGATCGCAGCTTCACAATCGACGAAGTCTATCCACTACCGCTTCGACTCCCGAATCCGCTGAATCTCTCGCATGCGATCCGCCAGAATCTTCTCGCGTCCCTCGTTCGTCGGCTGATAATACCTGCGCCCTGCCAGCGACGGCGGCAGACACTCCATGTCCGCCACCTTGCCCTCGACATCATGCGCGTATTGATAATCCTTGCCGTAGTCGAGCTCCTTCATCAGCCGCGTCGGTGCATTGCGCAGATAGAGCGGCACCGGCTCCGCGGGCTTCGCCTCGATGTCGGCCAGCACCTCGCCATACGCCGTGTACAGCGCATTCGACTTCGGCGCCAGCGCCAGATAAACCACTGCCTGTCCCAGCGCCAAATCACCCTCCGGTGAGCCCAGAAAGTGCACTGCATCGCGCGCACTCAAACAAAGATTCAACGCCTCGGGCGCAGCGAGGCCGATGTCCTCGACCGCCATCCGCACTACGCGCCGCGCCACGTACATCGGGTCCTCACCCGCCGCCAACATGCGGCCCAACCAATACAGCGCCGCATCCGCATCCGAGTTCCGCACGCTCTTATGCAGCGCCGAGATCACGTCATAGTGCTGCTCGCCCTTCTTGTCATAGAGCAGCACGCGCTGCTGCAACGCCTCGGCCGCCAGCTCCTTCGTAATCAAATTCTCGCCACGACTCTGCGCCAGCTTCGACGCCACCTCCAGCGCATTCAGCGCATTCCTCGCATCGCCGCTCGAGTACGACGCCATCGCCTCCAGCGCACCCTCATCCGCCGTCAGCCCCAGCGCACCCAGCCCGCGCTCGCTATCCGTCAGCGCACGCTGCAACAGCGCAATGATGTCCTGCTGTGACAACGACTGCAGCGTATACACACGGCATCGGCTCAGCAGCGCCGCATTAATCTCAAACGACGGATTCTCCGTCGTCGCTCCAATCAACCGAATCGATCCGCGCTCCACATACGGCAGAAACGCATCCTGCTGCGCCTTGTTGAAGCGATGAATTTCATCGATGAACAGAATCGTGCGCGAGCCGAACTGCGATGCCTTCTCCGCATCGGCCATCACCTGCTTGATCTCTTTGATTCCCGAGAGCACTGCCGAAAACTCGATGAAGCTCGCACTCGTCGCCTGCGCGATGATCTTCGCCAGCGTCGTCTTCCCCACACCCGGCGGTCCCCAGAAGATCAACGACGCCGAATCATCGCGTTCAATCTGCAACCGCAGCGGCTTCCCGGCCGCGAGTAGATGCTGCTGCCCCACAAACTCATCCAGCGTTCGCGGCCGCATCCGCTCCGCCAGCGGAGCCGTCGTTCGTCTTGCATCCCCTCCGCGAATCGGCGAGGCATCAAACAAACTCACCGGGCAACCTCCGCCGCAGGAATCGTCTGCGCAATCCGCTGCCGCATCGCTTCATACAGCAGCGTCGCCGCTGCAGCCGCCGCATTCAATGACTCCGTGATGCACGGAATATGCACGCGCTCGTCCGCAATCTCGAGCGCCGCCTCCGACAACCCGGCGCCCTCATTGCCGATCATCACCACGCACTCACGCGCCAGATCCACTTCCATACAGGCGCGCGCACCCCGCGACTCCGCCACGGCCGCATACACATGCACCCGTTGCTTCGCGGCCCACACCGCAATCTCTTCCAGTGACATCCGCATTACCGCCACGCGAAACACCGACCCCGCTGACGCTCTCACCGCCTTCGGACTCCAGACATTTGCTGCATCGCCCGTAACCATCACCTGCGACACACCGAACGCCTCCGCCGCGCGCAACATCGTCCCCACATTCCCCGGATCCTGAATCGCCTCCAGCATCAGCGTCGTGTTCTGGCCATACCCATCCGGCCGTTTCCCAATGTGCGGAATCGCAATCGTCGCAGCCACGCCCTGCGGCGCGTTCGTATCCACCGCGCTCGCGAACACATCACAGCTCAGCACCACCACCGGCACTCCGCCCAAGCCAAGCGGGTCCAGCACCGTCTCACTCCCCTTCCGCACAAACACCGTATCCAGCCGGACTCCGGAGCGCACCGCTTCCTGGATCAGACGTCGCGCCCTCTACCCCTACAATCTCTCCCGGCCTGGCCGCCCTTCCATCGAACGCCGCCCTCAGCGCCTTCACCTTCGCATTTGTCCTGCTCGTAATCACCGGCGGCAGCATCATCGCCTCAGTGTACCCGCGCCTGTCTTCTTCTCGTCCCACCCCAGTCAACGAGCCCCACCCCAACGAGGCAGGCTCGTTGGGGACCCTGGAGTTGGCCGGGGACCCCACGCCATGCGGTAAAGTCAATGGCGAGGAGATTTCGCGCACCCTTGATCGCTGAGATGCTTCGCATTCATCCCGAGGAGCCGGAGCCACACCACGTGCTGCGCGTCGTACACGCGCTTGAAGCCGGCCAGGTGGTCTCTCTTCCCACCGACACCTTCTACGGCCTTGCCGTCGACCCCGTAAATCTGCGCGCCGTCGACCGCATCTACGACCTCAAAACCCGTGCCCGCCACAAACCGCTCTCGCTCCTCATCGCCGACGTCGCACAGGCTTACGAACTCGCCCGCTCTCTCGACGGCGCCTTCGATCGCCTGGCCGAGCGCTTCTGGCCCGGCCCGCTCACCATCGTCGTCAAGGCCGGCGGCAAGCTTCCGCTTCGCGTGACCGCCAACACGGGCAACGTCGCCATCCGCGTCCCCGACTCCAACCTCTGCCGCGACCTTGTCCGCCAGCTCGGCCTCCCCATAACCGCAACCTCGGCCAATCTTCGCGGCCTGCCCGAGTGCAGCTACGCCAACTGCGTGCGCGAGCAGTTCGGCGACAAGATTCCCCTCATCGTCGACGGTGGACCCACCTCTCGTTCGTCTGCCACCACGATCGTCGACCTCTCCGGCGGCTCCAACTCCTGGATGATCCTCCGCGAAGGCGCCATCCCCACCCACGAAATCGCCCTCGCCCTCCACCGCTGAAGCTGTATGAAGAGGACGGGCTTCAGCCGTACGGTAAGGCGCCAATTCAGGAAAGGGGCATTAGCCCCTAAGGGAATGCCACTCGGCAGTCACCACCCGCGGTACCCTTCCCGTCCACAACCGAATCCCGCATACTACTCCCTGACCCTGCGATGAGTGCCCGCACCCGATCCCGCAACGCGACGCCTCGCCGTAGCTTCCTCGCGCGCCTGCTCGGCTGGACACTCCTCATCATTCTCGCCGTCGCCGGCTGCTGGTTCATCTGGCTCTATCGCCAGATCCAATACGCCGCGCACATCGACAACGCCGAGCGCGCCGACGCCATCGCCGTCTTCGGTGCCGCCGAGTACGCCGGCCGTCCCTCGCCCGTCCTTCACGCGCGCCTCGACAAAGCCGTCGCCCTCTACAACCATGGCGTCGCGCCCATCGTCATCACCCTGGGCGGCGGCTCCAGCAAAGATTCCGGTCGCACCGAAGGCGGCGTCGGCCGCGACTATCTCCTCGCCAACGGAATCCCGTTCGACCACGTCATCGCCGAAACCCACTCCTTCGACACGCAGGAGCAGGTTCAAAAGCTCGCCGAGATCGCCGCCGCGCACAAGTTCCACACCATTGTCGTCGTCTCCGACGGCACGCATCTCTTCCGCATTGCTCTGCTCTGCCGCCGCGCCGGCCTCAACGTCTATACCTCGCCACGCGCTCCACTCGGCCACATCGACGACGTCGACGCCGCCGCGCGCGTCCTCCACGAGATGCTCAGCTACACCGCCATCCGCCTCAACCTCACCGGCCCGCTGCACGCCATCGACAACAAAAACGACTAACCCTGCTTCCGCGCCACCACCACCCGCAGCGGCGGAAACGCTATCAAGCTTCCCCACCTCCGCTCCACCGTGAAATCAAACACCCGCAGCCTCTCCGCATACTCTCCCGTCTTCTTGTAGTCCGCGATCAACGCCACGCCGCCCGGCTTCAGCACACGCGCAATCTCCGCGACCGCCTTCTGCCTCGTCAACATGTCATAGATGTTGTGCAGGCACAGATTCGAAACCACCACATCGAAGCTCGCATCCGCAAACGGCATCTCCTGCGCGCCTGCACTGACGAGATCGCATCTTCCAGCAACTGCCTCGATCTCCAGATTGCGCTGCGTTGCCGCCTCGGAGTTCTGCGCCATATCCTCCCTCGACCACACATCAATCCCAGTCGCCTGTCCGGCTGGCGCGCGCTTCGCCGAGCCCACCAGCAGCAAGCCTCGCCCGCAGCCCACATCCAGGACCTTCTCATCGCCGCGCCACTTATACATCGCGAGCATCTTGTCGCGGTGATACTCCTTCCCCTTCTTCACATAAAACAGATAAAGAAGAGCCTCGATCAGCAGCGCAATCCCCGTACACCACAACCCCGGCCTTGGCTTGAAATCCGCCGAGCCCACATGAAGCACCGGCGGAATCATCAGCGCCAGCACAACCCCCAGCACTCCAAACAGAAAAAGATTCCGCAGCACCTTCGGCGCATCGATCCCGTAGTCCGGCTTCTCGTTCGCAACAGACGCCATCGTCGCCATCACTCCTCCCGATCGCTTCCAGCATCACATCGCCAGCCCGCTGTGCAAAGCAAAAGATGTCGCCCCAACCGCCTGACGGTTGCCAGGCGCTAACCTTCTAACTCGCTGTACCCTTACTCCATGAGACTCGCCGCGGCCCTCTTCCTCGCGCTCACGCTCATCGCCGCCCACGGCCTCTCCGACATCAACGTCATGACCGTCGCCGCCACCGCGCACTGAGAAGGAGCTCACATGCCGGGCCAAACCGCAATCATCACCGGAGCAGCAGGAGGCATCGGCTCCGGTCTCGTCGAAGGGTTCCTCAACGCCGGCTACAACGTCGTCGCAACATCGCTCAACACGACTCGTTCGCTGACTGCTTCCCCCAGCCTCGTCCTCGTCGACGGCGACATTGCCTCGCCCGACACCGCCGCCAAAGTCGCCAACGCCGCGCTCCACAACTTCGGCTCCATCGACGCCCTCATCAACACCGCCGGCATCTTTCGCAAGAACGCCTTCACCGACTACGCCACCGGTGATATGAACGCCCTCATCTCCACCAATCTCCTCGGCTTCCTCTACATCACTCAGCTCGCTGTCAGGCAGATGCTCAAGCAGCAATCCGGCAGCGTCGTCACCATCACCGCCGGCCTGGCTGATCACCCCGTCGCCGGCGTCAACGCCTCCGTCTCCATGATGACCAAAGGCGCGCTGAACACCATCACCCGCAACCTCGCTACCGAGTACGCCGCCCAGGGCATCCGCTTCAACGCCGTCGCTCCGGGCGTCGTCGCCACACCCTTGCACACCGATGTTGCCGCAGCCGCCCAGGCAGAACGCCAGCCCATGAAGACCATCACGCAGGTAAGCGACATCGTCGACGCGGTCCTCTTCCTTACGCGCGCCCAACAAGTCAGCGGAGAAATCCTCTACGTCGACGGCGGCGCCCACGCCGGCCGCTAGCCATGGCGCCCTTTTCCCCAGAACATCACCCCATATTCCACCTCGGATATACTCACCCCAGCCACTCTGACAGCCGCATATCCGACGTTCACGAAGGAGATGGTGTGGGTTCCGCCGTACAGATCAATCAGAGCCAGAACCAGAAGAGCAAATCCGCCTTCCCGCGGCTTCGAGTGTTCGCCCTCGCGCTGTTCGCCATCGTCTTCGTGCTGTGGGCCTATTCCCTCGGCCGTTATCCCGCCTTCTACTGCGATGACGCCTACTACGTCTATGCGGGACTCCGGTCCTATCTGGGCGGTCCTTTCGCCTACCCCTTAACCCTCTCCGCTCCCTACGGAAACCTCGTCTGGTGCTACGCGGGTCCCCTGTTTATCCACCTGGAGAAACTGCTCTTCCAGCTCTTCGGATTCAGCATCCTCATCACGCGGCTGCCCAACTTCCTCGGTGGCTGGCTCGCGGCCGCTCTGATGATCTTCTGGCTCTTTCGCCGCGGATATGCCCTCGGCGGTTGTCTCCTGGCCATCCTGTGGTGTGGCTGTCGTGCGTCGCTCGAAATGCTCTACGGGCGCATGGATGGCCTCGCTCTCCTCTTCATGGCGCTCACGTTTCTCACCGTCGAGCAGACCCTCCGCAAACCCGCACGTAGCTTCAGCGCCTACGCGTTCCTCGCCGGAATTTTCAGCGGCCTCGCCATTCTGACGAACCCTACCTGCGTCTTCGCCATCGGAGGCACCCTCCTTCTCACGCTCTACCTGCGGCGCTTCAAGACCTCCGCCGCTATCGCCGTCGGCATTCTCACCACGGTCCCCCTGCTGTTCGTGTTCCTCGACGATCACATCCGCGAGGCGTACATCCAGTTCCAGTGGAGCCGGACCTACTTGAAAGGAACGCCGTTCAGCAGCCTCCTCCAGGTGATCAGCATCCTTCGGTGGGGCCAGGCCTGGGTCATTGCCCTCGTTCTCTTTTCCGTCCTCGTCGTAGTTGTAACCGGCTGGCAGATAGTGCGACGTCGCGTCGCGCTTGACCCCGAGGGACTGCAGAGACTCCTCGCCGCCGTCTTCGTCTTCGGTGGACTCTGTGCGTTCCTCCACGGCGGCACAAGGACTTTCTATCTCATCTACTTTTCTCTATGGCCCATGCTCTTCCTTGCCATGATGACGGATCGCAACTGGCACCGCCCTTCAGCGAAAGCCATCTTTGCTCTCATGCTTCTCGCGTGGCTTCCCTGCGCAGCGTGGCAGGCATTGCGACTGCGCGAGTCGATCAAATTCCATCACGCTCTGGCCCTGACCACGCTCCAGCGACAGATCGCAAAGAACGTGCCGGCGGACGCTACGCTGCTCACAAGTCCGGATGTCTACGCCGTGCCGTTTGTTACAGGCCACCCGAACTCGCACCCGCTTCCCTGGTACGAAATCGAATCGGAATCCTGCCCGAGCTGCTATGTGCTGCTCGATCGCGAAGACCTCGACAAAGCCCCACCCGACCCACGCCTCGGCCTCGACAATCGTCGCGTGCTCTATTCCGGCCCCGCGTTCCCGGACGCAGGCCCGCTTCGTGAGCCGGTCCTGCTTCTCTCACCGGAACAACCTACTCACTAAAGCAGTCTCAATTCTGAGATGTGGATCAACATGACGCATCGGACTACCGATAAAATCGGTGGCCTATCCTCTCACGCAGCGAAAGGGTGAGGTATCGGCATGTTGCGATCAGAAGACGGTGGCAGAATTATTAGCGCGGAGAGAGAAGCGGACCTGGCTTGTTTCCTAACTCCCCTAACTCCTACCTCCCTAACTCCTAACTCCCTAACTCCTAACTCCCTAACTCCTCACTGCCTGACTCTCCCCTAAAACAACACCCGCATCCCAGCCTTCGCCACCCCAAACTCCCCTATCCACTGCGACAAACTTCCCATCAGTTCCTTCTCGGGCACACCAACACGAGCCTGCCGGATCGGTCCCGAACCCTGCGCGCTCATAATCATCTCGCGCAGCTTTGTCGCCGTCGCCAGCTCAAATCCCTCGCTCACCCAAACCTCATTGCCCTTGATCGACAACAGCACATCACCTTCGGCTCCGGCCGAGTACACGCGCTCGTCCGCATCGGTCTCGTCAGCGTTGCGCCGCTTCAGGCCGTTATATTGCCGCGGCATCTGCTGCTCGAACACGTGAAAGAAGCTCCGCGCCGCCTCCGCATTCTTCCACCGCGACAGGTACAGAATCGCAATGGACTTGGTTGACGACTTGTCCGCATCACTCGCATTCTTGCGCTGCGCCGCGTAGTACACACCGCCGTCCCACTGCGGAGCCAGGGCCTCGGCCACCGGCTTGCCGCCAAACAGCTCCGCCGTCATCTTCACGTCCAGTTCGCCCATCACGCCCACGTCATAAGGCTCATACCCCGCGCTTTCCAGCGTCGGATGAATATTCGGAAACGCCAGCACCGGCTCCGGCTTCCGCGCGATGTAGTCGTTCGGGTGCATAATTTCTGAGCTCGTATTCGGCGGCGAGTCCAGGACACCCGTAAATGCCTTCTCCGTTCCCGCCTTCAACAGCACCGCCTGCTCAAACGCCAGGCCCTCCGTATACGGAAACAGCAGCGACTCCTGGAGAATCAGCGGAGCCCGCGCCAGCACCGGCGAATCGCTCATGTCGCCCGCGCCTGCCTGCAACTGCTCGCCCACCGCCGGCACATCCTTCAAGGTCTTGCCCGTCGGCTTCAGCATGTAGTCCGCGAAGCTCACCATCGCCTGCCCTTCCAGCACCGCCTCGCGCGCCGTATCCGTCTCGTCCGTCTGGATGTGCTTCGCATCATCCTCAACATTCTTCGCGACCGAGTCCGGCTCCAGGTCCTCCCACTTCGTCAGTCCCACCTTCTGGTCCTGCAACGCATGCGTCAGCTCATGCGCCATCACCGGCTTCTGCTGGTCGATCGGCACCCAGTCCAGCAGGTTCATCGTCTTCGTCTTGTTGTCGTAGAAGCCCGCAATCTGCTCCGTCAGCAGACTCAGCAGAAACGGCCGCAGGTTGAAGTCCTTGTCCAGCAGCCCGAACTTCTTCAGCACCAGCTCGCTGCGCTCCATGCGCTTGTTGCTCTTGTCCTCGTCGAACTTTTTCTTCAGCTCGGCGTTCACCTTATCGCGCGTGATGAAAACCTTCTTCACCGACTTCTGAATCGGCAGCCCCGTGTCATTGCTCACAAAGTGGAAGATCTCGTCCGCATCCGCCAGCAACTGCTTCTCCTGCGCCTTCGTCAGCGGCTGGTCGATAACGATATTTGTCTGTCCCTCCTGCAGCTTCGGGGGCTCGACACCAGGCGTCGACAGGGGGACCGGCTGATTCGGATTCTGCTGCTGCTTCGACGGTGCCTGGCCTTGTTGGGCACCTGCCTGCTGCCCTCCGGCGCCCACCGCCACCAGCAAACCCGCCGCCAATACAACCCACCCGTTACGCTTTAGACCTGCCTTCACACCGCCTCCAAACATTCCCACCAGTCTACGCACTTGGACGCTCCATTCTCTCCTTCAACAACTGACAGGTCCCGACCGCCTGACTCCTGTTCCCTGATCCCTGTTCCCTGATCCCTCCGACTCACTACAATAGAAAGAGGCGACTATGTAGATTTTGAACTAACTGGCCGCAACTTATTGAATTAAGAGACTTTACTAAATAAGTCATTTAGAATGAATATTTTGCGCTATAGGTCCGGGCCTAAGTACAATCTTTTGAAGATTTTACGCAAAAGTGACGGGAGGGGGGTTACCGAGCCATGAGCCTCAAGACAGAACTCGACGCCATCCTCAATCACGCCGCCATCGCTCCACTGAACGACCGAGCCTTCCTGCGCATCACCGGCTCCGACGCCACCCGCTGGCTCAACGGCATGGTCACCAACTCCGTGCAAGCCCTCGCTCCCGGAGAAGGCTGCTACAACTTCCTCCTCAACGCCCAGGGCCGCATCCTCGCAGACCTCACCGTCTACCGCGAGATCGACCCCGCCGAACCTGCATCGTTCCTACTGGAAACTGGCAACTCGCAACTGGAAACTGTTCGCACACACCTCGACCACTTCATCATCATGGACGACGTCGAGCTGGTTCCCTCCGCCTCGAATGAACAGACCGTCCTGTTACTCGGCACCGAGGCACCCGAGCTACTGCACGCCTACTACGCGTCCTCCAAAGGCCCTGACCTCTCCACGTTGCCAGCGCTTCGTCTCGCGTTCCACCCGGAGCTTGTTCAACAGGTCACCACCAAACCGCAAGGCAGTAGCGTCGCCTTCGAGATCACCTCGTCACATCCCGATGCTCTGATGAACTTCGCCCGCAAACACGGTGCAACCGAAGTTTCCCCCGAAGCTCTGGAAGCCCTGCGCCTCATCGAAGGCCGCCCGCTCTACGGCCGCGACATCACCGAGAAATACCTCCCGCAGGAGACCAACCAGCTCAACGCCCTGCACTTCAACAAGGGCTGCTACCTTGGCCAGGAGATCGTCGAGCGCATCCGCTCCCGCGGCCAGGTTCACCGCCTCCTCACTTCGCTAACCCTCACCGGCGAATTCCCGACCGAATTGCCTTCACCCATAGAAGCCGACGGAAAGCCCGTCGGCGAGATAACCTCCGCCGCTGTCGTCCCGCTGCCGGAAGGCGACCAGATTCTCGCGCTTGGCTATGTCCGCCGTGAGGCACTCGATACCCACGCCGCGCTAACCTACTCGGGTGGCACCGCCGCACCGCGCAACGCATCTAAAGAGAGACCCATAACTACCAACCAGTAACGTCTAACCACTCGAAAGCCCATGTCAGAGAAAACCCCCTTCGTCATCAACGACCGCCGCAAGTTCACCTCCGAGGGCGACCTTCGCCCCGACGCCCCCCACTCCGAGCGCGAGCAATCATCCGAAAGCCAGGAGTCCAGGCCCGCTGCCGAACCCTCCGCCGAAGCCAGGGCGCCGATCCCCTTTCCGTCGCCCACAGCCGAAACCGCCGCTGCTGAAGCGGCCGCCGCTCTGCCCGACGAGGAGCACCTTCCTCCGCCGCCGACGGCCGAGCAGACCGAGCAGGCCAACCGCGCCTACACCGCTACCGTCGACCGCCTAGACACCGCCATCCGCGCCACCAACCCCGGCATGGAGCGCATGCCCGAGATGAACTACGACCGCCTCGTGCAGTCGCTGTACATGCAGGCGCTGCTCCAACTCGGCGGAGTCACCGAGCCCGGACAGCCTGCCCAGGTTGACCTCCTCGGCGCCCGTCAGACCATCGATATGCTCACAGTCATCGCCGACAAGTCCAAGGGCAACCTCACCGACGCTGAGGACCAGCTCACTCAATCCGCTCTCTTCGAGCTCCGTATGGGCTTCCTCGAGGTCACGCAGGCTATCGCCCGCCAGGCCGCTGCAAAGGGCGGCCCCGGCGTACCACCCATACCCGGCGGACCCAGCATCGTCCGCTAGCAAACAGCTCCAAGCCCGCAGCGGCTGCCGAAGAGCGGCCGTTTGTTTTATTCACTCTTCACGACTCACTATTCACCCCACGGATGCAGGCCACACTCACCTTTCTCGGCAGCGGCACCTCCATGGCCGTCCCCACGCTCGGCTGCGGCTGCGCCGTCTGCACCGACGCCCATCGCCCCGGCTCGCGAAACCGCCGCACGCGCCCGTCCATCCTGCTTGCGTATGACAGTCACCACGTCCTTATCGACACCGGCCAGGATTTCCACCATCAAGCCGTCCGCGAAAACCTCCAGCACCTCGATGCCGTGCTCTACACCCACGGCCACGCCGACCACGTCCTCGGCATGGACGACCTGCGCCCGCTCACCTTCGGGCACCACGGCGAACTCCCGCTGTACGCCGACGACGCCACCGCCGATGTCATCGAGCGCGTCTTCGAGTACACCTTTCGCAAGATCGACCGCTACCCCACAAGCGCTCGCGTAAAGCTTCATCGCATCCCCACCGAGCCCGGCACATCGGTCGAACTCTTCGGCACCCAATTCCTTCGCGTTCCCGTCACCCACGGCCGCGACACCATCGCAGGCTACCGTTTCGGCTCCGCGGCCTACCTCACCGACATGAGCGACATCCCAGAAGAGAGCCTTCCGCTGCTCCGGGATCTCGACATCCTCATCCTCGACGCGCTGCGGCGCGACCCACATCCCAGCCACTCGCACCTCGATAATTCCATCGAATTGGTCAACAAAATCGCTCCCAAACGCGCTTACTTCACTCATATCAGCCACGACCTCGACCACGAATCGACGAACGCTTCGCTTCCTGACAACATCCGACTTGCACACGACGGCCTGCAACTCACTTTCGAGATTGCACCTGAGCAGAACTGATATGCAGATCCTCCGCAGCCTCGACGAACTCACCAGCAATCAACGGCGCTCCGTCGTGAGTGTCGGCAACTTTGATGGAGTTCATCTCGGCCACCAGATGGTACTGAAGTCCATGGTCGATCGCGCACGCGAACTCGAGGCGCAGTCAGCCGTGGTCACATTCGACCCGCATCCATCCCACGTGCTGCACAGCTCGCGCCGCACGCCGCTGATTACACCGCTTCCGCAGAAGCTCGATCTGCTGGACGCCAGCGGAATCGATCTCACTCTGGTTCTGCAGTTCAACGAAGACCTGCGCCGCTGGAGCGCGCAAGAATTCTGTCATCGCGTGCTCTGCGACGCGTTGCGCACGGTGGAGGTCCACGAGGGCGAGACATTCCGCTTTGGCTACGGCGCCGCCGCGGATGTTGCCAGCCTGGCAGATATGGGACGTGAGTGCGACTTTACAGTGCGCGCCTATGAGCCGCGCATCATCGATGGCGCTCCTGTGTCGTCGAGCCGCATCCGCGCACTGATCGCCGCTGGCGACATCGCTGACGCAAACGCTCTGCTCGGCCGCAATTTCTCGGTCCGCAGCACACCAGCGCACGGCCGTGGCTACGGCACGCTCTACACCGTTCCGACGATCAACCTTGCGCCCTACTCGGAGCTTCTGCCGGCGATCGGTGTGTACTTAACAAAGCTCAAAGTGGGCGCAGGTGAAGATGAGCGCGTGTTTCAAGGTGTCACGAACGTCGGCAATCGTCCCACGTTCGGTGCCGATTCGTTTGCTGTCGAGACGCACCTGCTCGACTTCGAACCGATTGTCCTGGACGAAGCAACTCCGCTTGATCTGAGCTTTCTGCATCGTCTTCGCGACGAGCGCCGCTTCGAATCTCCCGAGGCTCTGCGCGCGCAGATCCAACTCGACGTCGCTGAAGCGAAGAAGATCTTCGCGAGCTGACTCACGTCTGTCTTTTAGTTTTGCTCCTCGTCGTTTGGCCGGCGAGGGACGACGGTTGGCCGTTTCGGCGCGGGCAGCTGTGGACCGGCGACCGGAGCGGGCTCGTCGTTCGGCAGCGGCTGATTCAGCGGAGCTGGTGATGGGACAGCGCTCTGCGGCGGTGGTGGCGGCGGAGTGCTCTCGTCAACCTCATCGCCGTTGTCTGCGGCTGGCGCAGCTGGCTGTTGATCGGGAGGCGTGATCGCAACTTCCAGCTTCTTCTTCGGAGCGTTGGCGCGTGGGAACTGTTCGTTCGGGCGGTCGGCCACCGCAACCTTCATGAAATCCATCCAGATGGGCAGTGCCGCGCGTGCCCCCGTTTCCTTCTCACCGAGCGAGCGACGATCGTCGAAACCGATCCACGTGCCCGCGGTGACTGACGGAGAGAAGCCGATGAACCACGCGTCGGTGTAGTCGTTCGTCGTTCCTGTCTTGCCGCCGAAGGCATGATTCATGGACGAGGCAGCGGCGGCGGTTCCATGCTGCACGACAGCCTGCAGAAGCACCATCATCTCGCGCGCGATGTCCACTGAGATGACCTCCCGAACCTGCGGCGCACGTTCCTGGATCGGGTTTCCGTCCGGCGACACCACACGGCGAATGTAGTGCGGCGTAATGCGAATGCCGTCGTTGGGAAAGACGCTGTAGGAACCAACCTGCTCGGCGAGTGTAAGGTCGGCCGAACCGATCGCGACCGGCAGGAACGCGGGGATGTTGCTGGTGACTCCAAAGCGATGCGCGAGCTCGATGATCTTTCTGATTCCAACCTTGTCGGCGATCCGCAATGCAGGAATATTGCGCGATTGCGCGAAGGCATCGATGAGCGTCATCGAACCGGCCCAGCTTCCGCGCTCATAATTGTGCGGCGTGTACGGTCCGCTGGCGGTGAAGAAGGTTGCGGGTGTGTCGAGCACGGTGTCGTACGGCTTCATACCGGCTTCCATCGCCGCGGTGTAGTCGTAGATCTTGAAGGACGAACCGACCTGCCGCTCCGCCTGAGTGGCGCGGTTGAACTGCGACAGCGCAAAGTCACGGCCACCGACCATGGCGAGCACTTCGCCATTCGCGTTGTCGATGGCCATCAGCGAGGCCTGCGCTCCGCTGTCCTGCTCGAGGATCACATGCAGCGGGTCCGACGGGCCGGCGCTCGTCACCTTCACGTAGACGATGTCCCCTTCCTTCACGAGATCGGTCGCGCGAGTGGCAGTGGTCCACGCCCAATCCGGATAGGTCATCGTTGCATTCTGATTGCCGATGCGCACCGTCATCTTCACCGGTGAAACCTCGGTTACGAGCGCGTGAAAGTACGCTCCCTGCACGATCGGCTGAACCCAGTCCGGATGTTTATACGTTGCGAGATTAGAGCCCTCGCGCAGCACGTTTTCGAGACCGCTCTTCCATCCGCGCCGGCGCTCATAGGTCGCCACGTTATCGAGCACGGCCTTTTCGCCAGCGCGTTGCAGATCAAGGTCGAGGGTTGTATAGACGCGCAGACCGGCACCGTGAACCTCGTCGACACCGTATTCACGCTCGAGCTGGCGACGCACCTCTTCGACGAAGTAGGGTGCTTCCGTGTTTGCGGGCCGCTCGAGGTGCAGACCGAGCGGTGATGCCTCCGACGTTGCAGCCTGCTGCTGCGTGATCTTGTGATCCTGCAGCAACTCCTGCAGGACGAGGTTGCGGCGCTTCAGCGCACGATCCGGGTGCCGCACCGGCGAAAACTCCTCGGGGCCCTTGGGCAACGCGGCAAGAAGGGCCGCCTCAGGCAAGGTGAGATCGCGGGCGTGCTTGGAGAAGTAATACTGCGAGCCGGCTTCGAAGCCGTAGGTGCCGCGGCCGAGATAAATCTGGTTCGCGTAAAGCGTGAAGATCTGCTGCTTGGTGAAGTGGCGTTCGATCTGCAGCGCCAGGAATATCTCCTGAAATTTGCGGCTGTACGTCTTTTCCGTGGAGAGGAAGAGGTTGCGCGTGAGCTGCATCGTGATCGTGGAAGCACCCTGCGCGCGCTTGTCGGAGTGCAGGTCCGCATAGGCCGCCTCGACCACGCGTACAAAATTGATGCCACCGTTGGTTTCGAAGTTCTTGTCCTCAATGGAAAAGATCGCCTGGCGAAGCACGGGAGGGAATTCAGAGTACGGTACAACGATTCGCCGCTCCAGCGCGAACGAGCCGAAGATCTTTCCGTGGACGTCGTAGAGCTCGGTGGTCGTGTCCGGCCGGTAGCGTTCGAGCTCCGCCATCTGCGGTATGGTCACGTTGAAGACCATCACCAGCGATGCCATGACGCCCAGAATTGCGGCTCCCAGGAGAAGCATGAGGAAGGCCGCTCGACGCGCGACCTTTGGCTCGCCGGGCGCCGGATCCATGACCGGAAAACGGCGCATCGCCGTCCATAGATGGCCGCGCCGCCGCTTCTTCTGGTCGGAAGTTGTCTCTGGTTGGCTCAGCGTGGTCTGCACAGCTCCTCCACCGTACCGTGCAGCCTTCAGGCCGCTAGGCCGACTTCGCCTTCAGCATCTCCAGTGCCTTTGAAAGCTGATCGTCGGACTGTGAGTGTTTGACTGCAGGCGCCTTCGTTGCGTTGTCAGTATCGGTGTTGTCATCTTCAAGATCCAGGGCCTGCGCAACCTGGGTCGTGGGGGTCACTGCGTCATCCTCAAACTTCTTGCCCTTGGGAGAGGCGTATTTCGCGACCGAGAGGATAACCGCACCGCCATCGGCGAGCTCGAAGGTCTTCTGCTGTATCCCTTCGCCGAAGGTGCGCTCGCCGACAAGGTCGCCGCGCTTATTGTCCGCAATGGCAGCCGCGACGATCTCGGCAGGGCCGGCCGTGCCGCGATTAATAAGCACGGCCAGCGGACCGGTTCCGTCGATCGTCTTGGATGGGTCGGCGGTGAAGGTCTGCTTCGGAACCTTTTGCCCCTCGAGCGTGGCAATGGTGCCGGACTGCAGGAAGAAGTTGGCGAGACGCGTTGCTTCAGCATCGTCGCCGGATGAGACATCGCGCAGGTCGAGCAGGACCTTCTTCGTGCCGGTCTTGCTCATTCCCTTCAGCTTCGCCTCAAGCCCGTTTACGTGTTCCTTGTCGAGGATGTAAGGCTTCAGGTACAGGATCGAGGAGTTGTCGTAGAGGGTCTCGCTCACCGCGGGTTCGGAGACGACGATACGGTTCAGGACAACCTTCTGCGGCTTGGCCTGGCGCGGGCGGATGACTGCGAGCTCCAATTGGCTGCCGGGAACTCCTTCAAGCATCAGCTGAATGACCGCCAGCGAGATGTCGCGGGTGTCCTGGTTCCCGATGGCCTCGATGATATCGCCATCGTTCAGATCCGCCTTGTCCGCCGGACTACCAGGCACAACAGAAACAACCGTCGCGTAGCCGTAGCGCTTGGAGACGTTGATTCCGACCTGCGCCTTGCCACCCTTGTCTTCCTTATAAGTCTTGTAGTCGGTCGGGCTCAGGTAGCTGGAGTCGGCATCAAGGGACTCAAGCAGGCCGCGCAAAGCACCGTTGGTCACCTTGGGAATGCTGGGGTCTTCGACGTAGTCGTTCTGGATGTGCTGGAGCACCTCGCCATAGACGTTGATCTGGCGGTAGGCTCCTTCCTGCGACTGGTCTCCAGCCGCCGAGACACCTCGGGTGTTTACCCCGAGGAAGAGGCAAAGCACAAAGACGACGGAAATGGCCAGGAGAGAGATTTTGAAGCTTTTTGGCATCGCGGGTTCGGGCTCCGGAGAACGACTTGAGGCACAGGGCTACAGACGCAGGTTAGACGTGCGTGCCTGTGTGAATGATACTCTCAAAGCCAAAGATTGCGCCCTGTTTCGACGCGCCGTAGTTCAGACAGGCTTGTGGTGGCGGCGGGCAGAATCGAACTGCCGACCTACGGGTTATGAGTCCGTCGCTCTAACCATCTGAGCTACGCCGCCGGTGGTAACCGAAAGGAACAGGTTGCATCCAGCGGCCGGTGCCGCGACGTCAACCCGAATCCCCCAGGAAGTTCGCTCACTGGGGTGGCAACCTCTAAACTCAATCCTATAAGCGTCGCAGACACAGGTCAAACGTGCAGGGCTTCTTCTCAAACCACATCGCAATATGCAGATACGTCGTACTCCTGGCGAGCTTTATGCTCGTACCGGTCGGCGCGTTCGCCGCGGCAGCGCCCTGCCCCGCGGACTCCACATCGCTCGAGTGCCGCATGCTCGGGTTCCTCCACTGGCTGGAAGCAGCGGCGTGGATTCTCGCTATTCTTCTCTTTATCGTGATCGGCCTTGCCATCCACCTGATCCGTAAAAACCACCTGAACAGTAAGGAAGGCCGATGAGCCCGGGCGCCCCCGTGAGCCCTGAGCGGGTTCTCGCCGTCATTCCCGCGCGGCTTGCCTCTACCCGCCTGCCCCGCAAGGTGTTGCGGGAGTTGAATGGACAGCCGCTGCTGGCCTGGGTTGTGGAAGCCGCTCTGCGCTGCCCCCAGATTGGGCAGGTCGTCATAGCGGCGGACTCTGCGGAGGTCGCGGAGCTTTGCTCGATTCAGGGCTGGCGGTGCCTGATGACTTCGCCGGAGTTGCCGAGCGGCAGCGACCGGCTGTTCGCCGTCTCCCGCGAGATCGACGCCGATATCTATGTGAATATCCAGGCCGACGAGCCGATGCTGGAGCCGGCGCACATCGAGGCGCTGCTGCGGCCCTTCGAGGATCCAAAGGTGCCGGTATCGACGCTGAAGGTTCGCTGCCCTGAGCACGCAGTCGCAGACCCGAATGTCGTCAAGGTCGTAACAGCGCCAGACGGCCGCGCGCTCTACTTCTCGCGCGCTGCGATTCCCTTCAATCGTGACGCTCAACAGGTGACTCACTGGAAGCACCTCGGACTCTATGCCTACCGCAAGCAGGCGCTGGCCCGTTTCGCTGCGTTGCCGCCGGGACAACTGGAGCAGATCGAGCGGCTCGAACAGCTTCGACTGCTCGAGAACGGCATCGACATCTACGTCAGCGAAAGCCCGCACGACACCATTGGCGTCGATACGGAAGAGGATTTACACCTTGTGGCGAAGCTGCTGGCGCGGCAGCAGGCCTAGATCGCCTGGATCGCGATCGTGATCCGCCCATCCCTGGTCTCGGTCCGCACCTTGGTCAGCGAACTCACGATCCAGCTCGCGCCCGCCTCGCGCAGTTCTTCCGCATTATGCGTGCCAAGCACGCCGAGAACTTTGCATCCGGCGGCAACGCCCGCGCGCACGCCGCTGGGCGCATCTTCAAAGACCAGGCAGTCCTGTGGCTGCACGCCAAGAAGCTCTGCACCTCGACGATAAGGCTCAGGGTCCGGCTTTCCCCGTTTCACCTGGTCGCCACTGATGATGCGGTCCGGAATCGGCAGTCCCGCCGCTTTGAGTCGCCCCAGCAACAACCTGCGCGTGGCTGAAGTAACAATGGCCCAGTGATGTGCGGGCAGACTCTCAAGAAGTGCGCGGACACCCGCAAGCACTTCGAGGTCAGCCGTGTCGGCGATCTCAATCTCCTCGATCAGCTTGAGCCCTTCGACCTTGTCGATGTCCGGCTTGAGCTGCGTGATGATGTCGATCGCGCGTACACCGTGCGGAATCTCGACCTTCTCCGGATTTGGAAGGCCATAATGCTTCGCCCAACGCCGCCAGCTGCGCAGCACACTTCCAATCGAGCTGACGAGCACGCCATCCATGTCGAACAGCAAGCCGGACACTTCGATCTCAACGCTTTGAATCACCTCTGCAATCACCTGTTCTGCCCTTCCATCACAAAGCTCTGTGCTGCTGCAAGAATCGCCTGCACGCTTTCGGGGCTGCAGCTCTCGCAGTAGACACGCAGCAGCGGCTCGGTGCCACTGGCGCGCAGCAACAGCCACGTTTCAGCAGCATTCTTCTTCGATGCGCAAGCGGGGTTGTCGAGAAAGAACTTGATACCGTCGAGCGTCTCCTTGCGCAGCACCTTCATGCCGGCAAATGCGTTTGTTCCCGGAACGATTTCCTTCGCCCGTGCAATCGCAGACTGCTTGATCTGCTCGGCGATGTGCATGTCGACGCGACCGTAGTGGTGCTCGCCAAACTCTTCCTGCAGCGCGGCGACAAGTTGTCCCAGCGTCTTGCCCTCGTCTGCCATGACGTTGGCTATCAACAGACTGTTCAGCAGGCCGTCGCGCTCGGGCAGATGTTTCGAGATGCCGACGCCGCCGGACTCCTCGCCACCGATAAGAATCGGCTGCGCGAGCATAAGGTCGACAACATACTTGAAGCCGATGCCGTGCTCATGCAGCTTGCGACCATACTTGGCGGCGATGCGGTCGAGCATCTTCGTCGTGTTGAACGCGCGGGTAACGTCGCCGGGCCAGCCCTTGCGCTCCAGTAGCCAGTTGAGCAGCACCGCGTAGATCTTGTGTGCGTCGACGACGTTCCCGTGCTCATCCACCGCGCCAATGCGGTCCGCGTCACCGTCGGTGATCAGGCCGGCGTCGCACTTGTATTCGACCACCGCCTTCTGCGTTGCGGCGATGTGCGGCAGGATCGGCTCCGGGTTGATGCCGGGGAACGCAGGATTGAGCTCGCTGCGAAACTCGACGAAAGGAATCCCCGCGCGCGTGAAGATGCCGGCGATGTAGCCCTTGCCCGCGCCATACATCGTGTCGATAAGGAAGCGGAACCCTGAGCGTTTGATGGCCTCGAGGTCGACGAAGCTCTCGAGCGCCGCGATGTAGGTGGGGGCAAAGTCGACCTCTTCGATCTTGCCCGGTTTGTTGGCCTTCGCCACCGGCTGCAGAAGTTCGGTCTCGATCGCCGCGATAATGCCGGGACTGCCGGCCCCACCGTAGCTCGCCTTGTATTTCACGCCGTTCCACTGCGCGGGGTTGTGGCTCGACGTAATCATCACACCACCCGCAGCACCGCGCTCCCGCACAGCAAACGAGAGTTCCGGTGTGGGAGTGACTTTGCCGGAGAGAGCAACCGGAATTCCTGCCTCTGAAAGGACCTCGGCAACGACCTTCGCGAAGGCCTGCGAAGCGAAGCGCGTGTCCCAGCCAATGCACACGCCCGCCGCCGCATTCTCGTGTTTCAGTACGAAGAGTGCGATGGCTCGCGCGGCGATGCGGACGTTCTCGTAGGTGAAGTCGTCGGCAATGACGCCGCGCCATCCATCTGTGCCGAATTTAACGACTGTCTTCTGCTCCATCTGGCCTCAATCTTTGCTTGAGCTTTTTTACGTCAGGTCGTGGCGTCCTGTGTTCTTCAACTCGGCCACAACCTTGCCCACATCCTGCGAGCCTTCGCGTGTCGTAATCAGGATCGCATCGTCCGTCTCAACGACGACCAGGTCTTTCACTCCAACAAGAGCAACGGTCTTGTTCGGCGAAAAAACATAACATCCACTCGACGCGATCTCCACGTGATGCTCTGCCTCAACCACGTTGGAGTTGTGCGTCTCCGTGCGCTCGGCGACATGCTCATGCAGCGCGGCCCACGAACCAAGATCGCTCCATGCGAAGTCGCCTGGCAGGCAGTAGAGTTCGCTCTTCGCTTCACCCTTCGCCGAGCGCGGCTCCAGCACGGCGTAGTCAATCGAGATCGATTCGCAGCGCGGATAAATCTCCGCAAACACCTCGTCGAACCTTGGCGTTCCCCATGCTTCGGCGATTCTTTCGAGCAGCTCAGCGCTCTTCGGCTGGTGCTCGCGCATCGCGTCCGCCAGCGTCTTCGCCGTCCACAGAAACATGCCGCTGTTCCACGCGTAGTTGCCGGAGCGCAGGAATCGCTTCGCCTTCACCTTGTCCGGCTTCTCCGTGAAGCGATGGACGCGGCGCACCGGGATCGACTCGCCGCTCTCGACAATCGGATCGATGGCCGCGCCGAGTTCAATGTAGCCGTAGCCAGTCTCCGGCCGCGACGGCGAAACTCCCAGCACCACAATCGCTGCACTGCGCCTGGCGAGCGCCGCGCCTGCACACACAACACGCCGGAAGCGCGTCACATCGCCGATGGTGTGGTCGGACGGAAACACGCCCAGCACCGTGTCGGGCGATTGACGCTCCAGCAGAAACGCCGCGAGCCCGCATGCCGGCGCTGTATTCCGGGCTGCGGGTTCACGCAGGATGTGCTTTTCAGTTACGTCGGGAAGCTGCTTCGCGATGGTCTGCGCCAGCAAATCGTTCGTGACGACCCACACCTGACCGTCAGACACGAGGGGCTTGATACGTTCGACCGTGTTCTGAATCATCGTGCGATCGCCGTCGAGAGACAGCACCTGCTTCGGCCGGGCGCGGCGGCTGCGCGGCCAGAAGCGCGTTCCGCTTCCGCCGGCCAGAATCACTGCGGCGAACTCCGGCCGCGCTGCACCGGCCGCTTTCTCGCGCTTGCTGCCTCCGCCGCTCACGCTTAGCTCAGCTCACCGAGGAACTTGCCAATCCGCTCGATACCCTTGTCGATGACATCCGCGCTCACCGCGTAGGAGAGGCGAATGTGCTCGTCGGTTCCGAAGGCCTCGCCGGGAACGGTAACGACGTGTGCCTCGGTCAGCAAACGCGACGCCAGTTCGCTTGCAGTCTTCACGCCGCCCTTGCCGAGGAAGGCGCTGATGTTCGGATAAACATAGAACGCGCCCTCAGGTTTCGTGCAGGTCAATCCAGGAATCGACTTGAAGCCTTCGAGTACACGGTCACGCAGCCTGATGTAGTCCGCGCGCATCTCCTTCACGCACTCCTGGCTCGCGGTCAACGCCGCAATTGACGCACGCTGCACCATGCTCGCCGTGTTGGAGGTCGACTGCGACTGCAGCTTGCTCATCACCGCGATAATCGGTTTCGGTCCCAGCGCAAAGCCCGCACGCCATCCGGTCATCGCGTAGGTCTTCGAGAGCGACCCAAGCACCAGCACGTGCTCCTTGCACTCAGTGAGTGAAGCACCGGAGACTAGGTCTCCGCTGAAGTTCAGGTAGGCGTAACACTCGTCCAGCCACACATAGATGCCGCGCTCATGTGCCATGCGAACGATCGCGTAGAGGTCATCCTTCGGGATAACCGCACCGGAGGGGTTCGACGGCGTGTTCAGGATGATGGCCTTTGTGCGATCCGTCACCGCAGCCTCGATCATCTCAGCCGTAACGCGGAAGTTGTCGGCCTCGCTCGTCTCGACGAAGACCGGCTTGCCGCCGGCAAACTGCACGATGTCCTTGTAGCTGACCCAGTAGGGTGTCGGGATGATGACCTCGTCGCCATGATCGATCAGCACCTCGGCCGCGTTGAAGATCGACAGCTTTCCACCCGCGGAGAAGACGCACTCTTCAACCGTGTAGTTGGTGCCGAAGTCCGCCGCGTGCCGCTCAACAATCGCCTTGCGAACCTCGGGTACGCCGGCCACGGCCGTGTAGCGCGTGAAGTTCTTCTGAATCGCCTCGATGGCCGCATCCTTAATATGCTGCGGCGTCGAAAAGTGCGGCTCGCCCGCGCCGAAGTCCGCAAGGTCAATGCCCTGCGACTTCATCTTCAGGGCCTCGGCGGTGATAGCCATCGTCGCCGAAACTTCAATGCGGTTGATGCGGTCGGTCAGAATCTTCGTGGGCGCTGCAACGGTCGCTGTGCTCATGCTCTTAGTCTTTCAGATTTGCCCGTGCAGATAAAGTCCGTTTCCGTACCACCCAGGTCGTCATACACCGGTAATCCTGCACAATTGTCGTCTTCAGCGGATCCACCATCACGCCGTTCAACTCGTTCGTCAGCCCCAGCAGCAGCTCCTCATCCACCAGAAACCACTCCTGCCCGTCGCCGATCCGGTAAATGTCTGGCCTCACCTGCTCAAATTGCATCCCGATCCTGGATCCCATGCGCGTGAACAGCAGCCCTCCCGGCCGCAACACCCTCCACAACTCCTCAAGCATGCTCAGAAACTGGTGCTGGTCCCGCGCAAAGTGCAGCACCGAGTTGCACATCACCACATCGGCGAATCCGTCCGCGAACGGCAGCGCCTCAATCTGCCCAACCTGAAAGTTCTCCGCCGGCAGCTTCGGATTCAACCCCGCCGCCAGCGCACGCACGTGCTCAACACCCTCCGGGTTCGCATCCAGCGCATACACCTCGCAGCCTTCGCGCAACAGATACACCAGGTTGCGTCCGAACCCGCACCCGGCGTCGAGGACTTTCATCCCAGCCGCGATATTTCCGCGAAGAATCTGGTCGAACACATAGATATCGATCTGCCCGAACTGCTCCTGGATGGTCACACCTACTCCGCTCCCGGAACAGCCACGCCGGTCACCTTCTTCTTCCTCAGCCGCTCTACGACGACCGGCGGTACCAGCGACGAGATGTCCCCTCCCAGCTGATAGACGCCCTTGATCAGCCGCGAGCTGACGTAGGTGTACTTCTCCGCCGGCATCATGAACAGCGTCTCCAGCCCGGATCCAGCTTGCGATTCATCATGGCCATCTGGAACTCATACTCGTAGTCCGAGACGGCGCGGATTCCGCGGATCACGGCCTTCGCCCCCTTGGCCCGAGCGAACTCCACAAGCAGGCCGTCGAAGATCTCCACCGTCACATTCCCGAAGCCCTTCGTCGCCTCCCGCAACATCTCCTCGCGCTCGCTCACCGTAAACAGCGGCGTTCCCTTCGATGCATTGCGCAAAATCGCCACCACCAGGTGGTCGGCAATCTTCGCCGCCCGCGCGATCACATCCAGGTGCCCATTCGTCGGCGGATCAAACGTTCCCGGATAGATCGCCGTAATCGCCTTACTCATAGCAACCCAAGCATACAGGTTTCGTCTTCCTCAAAACTGTCATCTCGACCGGAGTCTCCGCGTAGCGGGGACGGAGCGGAGAGACCCCTGTATTTCACCTTTAAGCGGTCTATCCACGCTTCTCGAGATAACCCTGCACATAATCGCGCACGCCATCTTCAAGCGAAGTGAACGGATGCTCATACCCCGCCGCGCGTAGCTTCTCCGTCTTCGCCTCGGTGAAGTACTGATACTTTCCCTGCAGATCCTTCGGCATCTCGATGAACTCGATCTTCGGCTCGCGCCCCATCGCCGCGAACACCGCGCGCGTCAGGTCCAGCCATGTGCGCGCCTTGCCCGTGCCGCAGTTGAAGAGGCCGCCCGCAGCGCCTGCATCCTGCAACGCAAAATGCAGCGTCACATCGACCGCGTCTTTCACATAGATGAAGTCGCGCATCTGCTCGCCGTCTTTATACTCCGGCCGATAACTCTTGAAGAGCTTCACCTCGCCTGTTTCGCGAATCTGTTCAAAGCTCTTCACGACCACCGAGCGCATGTCGCCCTTGTGGTCCTCGTACGGCCCATACACATTGAAGTACTTGAGGCCGACAATGTTGCCTTCCTCGCCCTGGTCGTTGCCGGATTGGCCGAACAGCCCATGCTTCAGCGCCCACAGATCAAACATCTGCTTCGAGTACCCGTACATATTCAGAGGCCGCAGCGTCGGCGTCGCCGCATCATCATCGTCGTAGCCCTGCGAGCCATCACCATACGTCGCCGCACTCGACGCATAGACGAACCGCGCGCCATGCTCCTGCGCCCAGTTACAAAGCACACGCGTGTACTGATAGTTGTTGCGCAGCAGGTAGTCGTTATCTTTTTCGGTCGTTGCGCTGCACGCGCCCAGGTGAATCACCGCGCGCGCATCGGCGTACGCGTGCTGCTCCAACAGTCCCAGAAAATCTTCGGGCGAGATGATCTCCTCATATTGGAGGCCCACCAGATTCTTCCACTTCTCCGGCTCGCCCGGCTTGCTGACGCCCAGCTCGTCAACCAGAATCAGATCTTCTTCACCACGAGCATTCAGTTCCGCAACAACGTTGCGGCCGATGAACCCCGCCGCCCCCGTAACAATAATCGGCTCCGCCATTCAGTTCCTCGCCTCCCATCCTACCGAAGCCGCACCACCGCCGTGGCGAACCTTCGCGCTCCTTTGAAGTCTTGGCGTCAATGCCTTTGCAGTTGCTCTTGCTTTATTCACTACACACTATTCACTGCTTCAACAACTCCCTCGCAATCACCATCCGCTGAATCTCACTCGTGCCCTCGCCGATCGTGCACAGCTTCACGTCGCGATAGAACTTCTCCGCCGGGTAGTCCTTGATGAACCCGTAGCCGCCGTGAATCTGCACGCCTTCCTCGCAGATCCTGCACGCCGCTTCGCTCGCGTACAGCTTCGCCATCGCCGCTTCACGAGTCACCGTCTTGCCCTGGTCCTTCATCTGCGCGGCCCGCATCGTCAGCAGCCATGCCGCGTCCAATTGCGTCGCCATGTCCGCCATCTTGAACTGCATCGCCTGAAATTCGCTGATCGCCTTCCCGAACTGCTTCCGCTGTTTCGAATACTTCACCGCAGCGTCCAGCGCCCCGCGCGCCATGCCCAGGCTCAGCGCGGCAATTGAAATACGTCCACCATCCAGCGTCCGCATCGCATCCTTGAACCCTCCGCCAATCTCACCGACGAGACAGTCATCCGGCACAAAGCAGTTCTCGAAGATCAGCTCCGCCGTATCGCTCGCCCGCAGGCCCAGCTTGTTCTCCTTTTTGCCGCTGCGGAAGCCGGGCGTCCCCTTCTCGACCAGAAACGCGGAGATCCCGCCATGCGTCGCCTTCTCTTTATCCGTCACCGCGAGCACCAGCGCGCAGTTCGCATACGTGCCGTTGGTGATGAAGGTCTTCGATCCATTCAGCACCCACCCGCCGTCGCGCTTCACCGCTGTCGTGCGCATGCCGCCGGCATCCGAACCAGACCCCGGCTCGGTCAGCCCCCACGCGCCCAGCCACTCGCCGCTCGCCAGCTTCGGAATCCAACGCTTCTTCTGCGCGTCGTTGCCGCCGACATTGATGTGATTCGTACACAGCGAATTGTGGCTCGCGACAATAATGCCCACGCTGCCATCCACTCGCGAAAGCTCCTCTACCGCCAGCACGTACTCCACGTAGCCGAGCCCCGCACCGCCCAGCTCCTCTGGAAAAATGACGCCCATCAGCCCCATCTCGCCAAGCTTCTTCACCACCGCATGCGGAAACTCGCTCTTCTCGTCCCACTCGCTCACATGCGGAGCCACCTCCCGCTCCGCAAACGCCCGCACCTCACGCCGAAGCTGCTCCTGCTCATCTGTCAGTCCGAAATGCACTTCGTCCTCCGCCTACTTATATAAGCTGTGCTTCTACATCTATCAGATTTTTCTATAATCCCGCCTCGCCGTGCAAGACCCCGGTCCGCGAACGGCCGCCGTCCCCTCATTTCAGCCCTGATACCATCCTCGCGTTCTCGGTGTCTATATCACCGGGTCCCGAAGCACAACGTCATCGCAAAGGAAGTCCATGCGCCCCTTCCCGCCCGCCGCCTGCCTGTTGCTTCTTGCCGTCCCCCTCTTCGCCCAACAGCATCAGGTCCTGCCCGTCGCACACGCCGCCACCCACGCTGCTCCTGCCCCGGATCGCGCCGCATCCCTCCCCGTCACCCGCGTCGCCCTCTACAAAAACGGCGTCGGCTTCTTCGAGCACACCGGCCACGTCACCGGCGACGCCGCCGTCACCATCGACTTCACCAGCGGCCAGCTCAACGACGTTCTCCAGTCCCTCACCGCCATCGACCTCAACGGCGGCCGCATCTCCGGCGCCGGCTACAACTCCACCACGCCGCTCGACCAGCAGCTCAAAACCCTCCCGCTCTCCCTCGACGACAACCCCACCGCCTCCGACTTCTACTCCGCCATCCGCGGCGCCCGCGTCGAAGTCCGCTCCGGCACGCGCAGCCATCACCGGCCGCCTGCTCTCCGTCGAGGTCCGCACCTCAAAACCCAGCGACAGACCCCAGTGCAGCGATCGACCGCTACTTCCTCACCGTCGTCTCCGACACCGGAGAAATCCGCACCGTCGAGCTCAACAGCTCAACCTCCGTCCGCCTGCTCGACGCCTCACTTCACAGCGACGTCACCCGCTACCTCCAACTCCTCGCCGCCAACCGCTCCCAGGGCCTCCGCCACCTCACCCTCACGGACCACGGCACCGGCTCCCGCGAGCTCCGCGTCAGCTACATCTCCGAGGTCCCCATCTGGAAGTCCACCTACCGCATCCTCTTCACCAACTCCCCCACAAATCCGGGTGGAGTGGGAAGTCCGGGTGCCCCACCCTCGACCGGCAACGCTGGGCAGGGTGGGCTGGCAACCCTCCAGGGCTGGTCCGTCGTCGACAACACCACCGGCGCCGACTGGAACAACGTGCAGCTCTCGCTCATCGCCGGCGCGCCGCAGAGCTTCATCCAGCCGCTCTCGCAACCCATCTATTCGCGCCGCCCCGAGATCCCCATCGCCCAGGAGGCCCAGCTCACACCACAGACGCACGACTCCGGCTTCGACGTGAAGATGATGAAGGAGGAGGCGGCCACCACCTCCTGCCCAGGGCAGCTGCTGCGATGTCCGGTCTTGCCGGAGGAGCGGCCGGCGGCCCTGTCGCGCGCGCTCGCAATTTCTCAACGAACGCCACGGTCGAAGTGAGCGCTGCTCCCGTGGCCACCTACGAGGACACCGCCTTCGCCTCCATCGCGCCCGACACTCACACCGCCGGCTTCGACGACTTCTTCGAGTACCACATCACCCAGCCCATCACCATCCGCAAAAACGAGTCCGCGCTCGTCCCGATACTGCAGGCCGAAGATCTCCGCCGACCCCGTCACGCTCGTCTCCTATCCACCGGCACGCACCTCGCAGCCGCTCCGCGCGCTCTGGGTCACGAACAACTCCGGTCTGACGCTCGACCGCGGCTCCTTCACCATCATCGAAGACGGCAACTTCGCCGGCGAAGGCCTCCTCGACCCTATCCACCCTGACGAGAAGCGCCTGCTCTCCTACGCCGCCGACCAGGCCGTCCACGTCGCCATCGAGGACGACAAAAACCACCAACCGGATCACGCTCCTCCGCGGCTCGCACGGCGTCCTCAACATCCACCGCGACGATCTCCACGAGGTCACGCTACGTCCTCCACAACGCCGCACCCGACGCGCCGCACCGTCATCTCTGAGGTTCCCGTCGTCAACGGCTGGAAGCTCGACAGCGAGAACTCCTCGTCCACCGACCCCAGGCCCATCGAGACCACCCCGACCGTCTACCGCTTCCGCAGCGAGATCACGCCCACTGGCACCGCGCGCCTCCACATTGGATCCACGCACAGCGGCTTCACCACCTACCGTCTCGCCAGCTCAAACGACAACCAGCTTGAATTCCTGCTCAACACCACCGGCCACAACCCCGCGCTCGTGGCCGCGCTCCAGCCCATCTTCGACGCTCGCAGCAAGGCCGGCGCCGCACAGATCGCCGTCGATCAGACCAAGTCCCGGCTCGACTCGCTGCGCTCCGACGAGGATCGCCAGCGCGCCAACATCGTCGCCCTCAAGGACGCCGACAAGTCCTCGCGTGACCGCTTCGTCGCCGAGCTCAACAAAACCGAAGACGCGATCAACGCCGCGCAAACCGAGCTCACCAGTCGCACCACTGCGCTCGATGCCGCCAAGGCTGACCTCGCCAACGCCATCGACAACTTCAACATCGACACAAGCACGAACAGCTAGGTTGATCTACAGCTCTTGCCTTTCTTGTTGTCATTCCCGAAGGGAATGATCTACAACTCTTGCCTTTCTTGTTGTCATTCCCGAAGGGAATCTGCGTTTGTTTTATTCATACTCACTATTCACTGTGCCGCTCGACGCCCCTTACGGATCAGCCGCAGCGCCTCGCTTACGCCCTTTGTTCCGAGCAACTGATATTTCTTCCCCTGGAGGTTGTGGTAGTTCACAAAGAACTCCTCAACCTCGTCCGTCCATTTGTCAGGAAGATCCCTCAGCTTGCGGATATTGTTGTAGCGGTGCGTCTCCTCTGCAACCGCGACGAGCCGGTCGTTGCGAATCTTCTTCTTGCCATCAACCTGCTGCCCCTCGATAACTCCGATGAGCCGCGCACGCACAGCGCACCCTGTGAAGACGGGATCGTCCATCAGCACCAGCACATCCAGCGGATCGCCGTCCGGAGCAATCGTCCGAGGCAGGAAACCGAAGTCGTAAGGAAAGGCCATCCCGGCTGGCAGCGCCATCTTGTGCGCGAAGATCCCCTGCTCGACATCGAAGCTGAACTTGTTGCGGCTACCCGCAGGCGTCTCCACAATGACCTGCACAATGTGACCCTGATCCATCGGCTTCAGCTTCGTCGGATTCCTCAGCGATTTCATGGCGTGTCCCTCCGCAGTCTCTTGGGTCGAGAGCGACTCAATTCATGAGATGTTCACAAAGCCTTGTGCGTTCATCAGGTTGCCGCCGAACCGCGTCGGCAGTCGCAACATGCGGCGACCTTAAAATGGCTCGCCAGGCTGATAAAATGAACACATGCCATCTATCCAGCGACGCCATGCCGTCACCGTCAACATCGGCGGCATCCGCGTCGGATCCGACGCCCCCGTAGTCGTCCAGTCGATGACCAACACCGACACCGCCGACGTCGAATCCACCATCCAGCAGGTCGCTTCCCTCGCCCGCGCCGGCTCCGAGCTCGTCCGCGTCACGGTCAATAACGATGACGCCGCCAAGGCCGTGCCCTACATCGTTGAAGGCATTCGCGCCAAAGGCTGGGAAACCCCCATCGTCGGCGACTTCCATTACAACGGACACCTGCTGCTCAAGAAATACCCCGACTGCGCCAAGTCGCTCTCGAAGTACCGCATTAATCCCGGCAACGTCTCCATCGGCCGCAAGGACGACGACAACTTCCGCACCATGGTCGAGTGCGCCGTCGAAAATCAGAAGCCCGTCCGCATCGGCGTCAACTGGGGCTCGCTCGATCAGGCCCTCCTCACCAAAATGATGGATGCCAACTCCCGGTCCGCGAACCCGCAGGACGCCCGCGACGTGATGATGGAGGCGATGGTCGTCTCCGCGCTGGACAACGCCGCCGCCGCCGAGCGCTACGGCCTCCGCCGCGACCAGATCATCCTCTCGGCGAAAGTCTCCAACGTCCGCGACCTCATCGACGTCTACACTGAGCTCGCCCGCCGCTGCGACTACGCGTTGCACCTCGGCCTCACTGAAGCCGGTATGGGCATGAAAGGCGTCGTCGCCTCCACCGCAGGCCTTGCTCCGCTGCTGCTCAACGGCATCGGCGACACCATCCGCGTCTCGCTCACTCCCGAACCCGGTGCCGATCGCGCCGAAGAGGTCCGCTGCGCGCAGCAGATCCTCCAGTCGCTCTCCATCCGCAGCTTCATGCCGCAGGTCACCTCCTGCCCCGGTTGCGGCCGCACCACCTCAACCTACTTCCAGGAATTGGCCCAGCGAATCCAAGCGTACCTTGTGGAGTCCATGCCCGAGTGGAAGAAGACCTATCCCGGCGTCGAAGAACTCAAGCTCGCCGTCATGGGCTGCATCGTCAACGGCCCCGGCGAGTCCAAGCACGCCAACATCGGCATCTCCCTTCCCGGAACCTTCGAGGAGCCCAAAGCTCCCGTCTACGTTGACGGCAAGCTCTTCACGACGCTCAAAGGCGACCACATCGTCGAGGAGTTCCAGGTCATCCTCGATGAGTACGTCGAGCGGCGTTACGGTCGCCAGGTCGTCGAAGTCTAACTCCACCGCCAAAATCTCCCAGCACCCTCGCTGGCAGGTGTACGCTTGAGCGGAACAATCATCCCTCACGCGAACGCGAGGCTCTATGCCGCTTACGCTTAACACGCGCCATGTTGGAAGTGTCTACGTCATCCAGTGCACCGGCCGCATCGTCTTCGGCGAAGACGAGCGTGCTCTGGATGCAGCAATTGATCACGCTGAGCGCGGGTTCTGCCGAATCGTCCTCAATATGAGCGGCGTCACGCGACTCGACAGCATGGGACTCGGTCTGCTCGTGCGCCAGACGACGTACCTTGCCAGGCGCGGCGGCGGAATTCACCTCGCAGCCTCTCCCTCCTTCGTCACCGACCTGCTCAACCTCACAAAGACATCCGGGACTCTCCGAAGCTTCGATAGCGAGGAGGAGGCCATCCTCGCTTTCGCCGACGGCGCCCCTGCCCGGAGACCCGCAGCAGAGCGAGGGCCCAGCCTGCTTATCTTCGACCCCTCCCCCGATCTCTGCACCTTTGCCCGAACCGTCCTCTCTCAATATGGCTTCGACGTCCACACGACCTGCTCCTTCGGCGACGCCAAGCTGCTGCTTCGTGTCGACCCCGCAGATTTCATCCTTGTTGGTCCGTGCAGCGCTCAAACGCCGCCGGAAATGGCCACACGGGGCCTGGCCGCGATTGCGCCACAAGCTTCAATTCTCCAACTCGGCGCGGACTTCAAATCTCACGATGCTCTGCAGGCAACGGAGATACTGCTTCAGATGTTCAACCTGGGCGGTCCCTCTCAGAGTCCCAGCTAGACTGCTCACCGCTATTTCCGACGCTGCCTCGAGCGCAGCGCGGGCCACAGCGCCAACAAGCGCGCTCCCACCGCTCGTCCGCCCTTCTCTTCTGCCCGCCGAGCCTGTCCCGCGCTTCGCTCCCATTGCCATGGGCTGTTGTGCATGCGCAGTTCGCGCAACGAGTAGAACGTGCCCCGCCACATCACGCCGCGCCTCACCATCACCGACAACATCGAGCGCACCATCGCCCACGCCATCACAAACACGCCCACCGGATACAGCCATCCATAGCGCGCATCGATCTGGCTGCGGCTGCTCATCACGCGATAAGAAGCGCCAATGCAGCAAAGCGCGATCAGTGCAGGCAGAATCGTTGGCCACCATGCCAGGCCCGCCAGCGGCGCGAGAAACAACACCAGCATCGCAGCGCACGCGGCCAGCATAACCAACGGCCTGAAGTTCACTGCTGCAAACAGATTCTTCGTCAGCCCACGCACAATCCCGCCCGCGCCCTTCGCCCAATGGATCAGCACCAGATCCGAACCGAACGCAACGCGCTGTCTCAGCCCTGCAGCCTTAATCCGCCGACCCAGCGTCACGTCTTCGATCACGGCAAGACGCTGCGGCTCCCATCCGCCGAGAACCTCCAATGCCTCCCGCCGCACCAGATTGAAGGCACCAATGCCCATCACATCGCGCCGGGCCTGCGGATCGCTCACACGCCACGGCCGCGTGATCCACATGCCCAGCACGCTGAAAAATCCGAGCAGCATTCCTTCGCCGCGCCCCTTCACCTGCGGCGTCGGCATCACCACCACGTGGTCCGCCCGCGTCATCGCCGCAAACGCCATCGCCCTGCGCAGCGACGACGGCGAGAACAAAACATCCGCATCCGTAAACAGCAGATACTCGCTCGAGGAATGTCGCGTGCCCACCTCCAGCGCAAACGTCTTGCCCAGCCATCCCTCCGGCAGATAGTCGATGTGAATCGCGCCAATCCGCTCCGGATAACGTTCCGCAAATTCGTCGACAATCTCGCGCGTCTTGTCGGTCGAGCGGTCGTCAATTGCCAGCACACGCAGGCCGCTGTACTGCTGCACAATCAGCGTTTCAAGAGTTGCCCCGATGTTCTCCGCCTCATTGCGCGCCGGCACAACCACCGTCAGCGACGGCACCGCATCATCCGGAGGAATCAGATCCCACTCCGGTTGCGCAATATCCGGGACCTCACCCAGTCCTCGGATCGCATCGTTCGTTCTCCACATCCACAGCGCAGTCAGCAGCCATACGCCATACTCGGCCGCCGCTCGCCACGCAGGTCCCATCATGCCGGAGCCGGAGCCTCAACACTGTCGGTCAACACAGGGGCATACCTCGCTCCGACGAAGAAGATCACTGCGCCCACCGCAAACGCCACCAGCGTCACTGCCATACCGGTCCGCAGGTTCGCCGCGTCGCTGATCATCCCAATCACCTTCGACGACGGCATATCGCCCAGCACGTGAATTGCGAACAACTGCCCGGCCATCGCCGTTGCGCGTAGATTTGCGGGCACCGCATTCAGCGTTGCCGCATTCACCGGTCCCGTCCCGAGGAAAATCAGAAACACAGCCACCGCGAGCGATGGCACGATCAAGCTCTGCGGTCCGAAAAAGCACACGATCGCCGGCGGAATCGTCAGCGCCGCACTCAGCGCGGGCACCAGGTACAACGCCTTCGGTGTCTTCTTCGACCACACCTGCGCCGCCCATCCACCCAGCGCCGTGCCGCCCAGGCCCGCAACCACGATGATCGGCCCCATGATCGCGCCCGCCGCTTCAACCGAATAACCCGCCTCGCGATGCAGAAACGACGGCATCCACCACGAGATTCCGCCCAGCGAGAACGTCACCGCCGCGTATCCCAGAATCGAGCTCAGATACGCCTTGTTCTTCGCCAGCGACAGCACGCTCGCCTTGTCGGCCTTCGCCTTCTCCCCTCCGCCCGTCCTCTGCGGCTCGCGCATGAAGAACAAAATCAGCAGCGCCACAAGAACTCCCGGCACCGCACTCGAAATAAAACTCATTCTCCATCCGTGATGCGCCGCGACCCACGCGCCCGCCTCATACCCCGCCGCCGCGCCCACCGGCAGCGCGATGTTAAAAATCGTCATCACCTTGTTGCGCTTGCTCTGCGGATAAAAATCCGCCAGCAGCGCCGGCGCAAAGATTCCGAAGCACGCCTCGCCCACACCCAGCGCCGCATGCCTGAAGTTTAGTTCTGAGTATCCCTGGACATGCGCCGTCAGAAAGTTCATCGCAGCAATCGCCAGCGCCGCCGCCACAATCATCGGCTTGCGTGGAAACCTGTCGCCCAGCCACCCCGTAATCGGCGACACGCACACATACGCCACCATGAACCACAGCGTCAGCGACCCAATCTGGTTATCGGTCAGCGTGAACTCGTGCTTAATCTGCTCCTGAACCGCCGGAAGAATGTAGCGATCCAGGTAGTTCACAAAGTTCATCGCGGTCAACAACACCAGCGCAGTCGTCGCACCCGCAACAACGCCCGTCTTTGACCTCAATGCGTTCCTGACTTCCGCTGCGCTCATGCATGCCGAGAATACCAGTTAGGCACAACAGCATCGGATTACCGAGCACCGGGTGCCCACCCTCGGCACGACTTCGCCGCGACAGATCGGGGTATCGCGCGTTAAGACGCGCGATAAAAATGTCAGGATCATGAGAAGACTGTGAAACCACGTTTCGCTTTTGAGACGTGGGCTCACAGGAGGCCTCTATCACCTCGCCTTGAAAGGGCGGGGCTTCAGCCCCGCCGCCAGCCCGACAAATCGATGAGGGGCTTTAGCCCCTGAGGGAATATCCAGGCTCCCAGCGAAGCCGGATGCCCCACCAGACCGGGTGCCCACTCTCGGCGCGAAGCGACAGGGTGGCGGTATCGCGCGTTAAGACGCGCGAGAAAAATGTCAATATCAGTCGGTTCCACGCTCGGCAAATGATCAAGCTTCGCCCGCTTTTTCCGGTGCTCTCTGCCGTGCATTGCCGTAGAGGAAAATAACCGTGCAAAGAACGACTGCAACTACCATGTAAACCGAAAGAGACAGATCAGCAAATTTCGGAGAGATTTTTCTTGAGGCCAGATCCCACGGATATTGGAGCACTGTAATGCTTACGCCGAGCAGGAAACTCCGTTGTCCGCGACCGAAGGCTCCATTCAATCCAAAGAGCTTCTTCCCTAACAGCGTGAGAAGCCCCGTTCCGCCTCCCACGATCAGACCGAATATGGCACCCTCGGCAAACAAGCCTGCAAATGCGGCGTTCAGGTGACCCACTTGATCATGATCCACGTCCCGAAGCAGATAGACCGAGACGATGGAGATAATGAGAACTGCACAGAGGATTCCCGCTAGCAAAAAGATAATTGATCGCCGCATGTCGTTTGCACAGGAGTATACCCGCGCTCCAGTTCGGAAAATCCCGCAGATCGTTAGACTAGGGCCCCGACTTTGAAACGTGGAGTCGCCAGGCCTTAATTTCGCCGTCATCCTGAGCCGAAGGCGAAGGACCTCTGTATTTCGGACCATCACTCGCCACCATCCTCTGCGCTACCATGTTCCCCATGCCGCTCCTCCGATTCGCCGCCGTCGCAGCCATCGCCATCTCAATTCCCATGACAGCTCAGACATCCTCCCCCAAGCCCGAGCCCTCCATCGTCCGCCTCGACCCCGCGCTCGACGCGCTCATCCCGGCCGACGCCAAGCCCGAGCGCATCGCCACCGGCTTCGGCTTCACCGAAGGCCCACAATGGCGCCACGGCCGTCTCTGGTTCGTCGACGGCCCGCAGAACAAGCTCCGCGCCGTCACTCCCGACGGCCACGTCACCGAGTTGCTCACTTCGGCAACCGGCTTCGCCAACTTCCTCGGCCCCAACGGCAACGCTCCCGATCCTCAAGGTAGTGTCGTCATGTGCGAGCAGGACGGACGCCGCGTCGTTCGCCTCGTCGGACCCGACGACAAGCTCAAAGTCGAGACCATGTTCGAGACCTACGAAGGCAAGCGTCTCAACAGCCCCAACGACATCGTCTTCGCGCGCGACGGCAGCTTCTACTTCACTGACCCGCCCTTCGGCCTCAAAGGCATGAACAAAGACCCCGCGAAAGAGCTGCCCTTCAACGGCGTCTACCACTACAAGGACGGCAAGCTCACACTCATCATCCGCGACCTCACCCTCCCCAACGGCATCGCGCTCTCGCCCGACCAGAAGACGCTCTACGTCGACAACTCCGGCCCCGACATGAAGTACATGAAGTATCCGGTTCTCGCAGATGGCACCGTCGGCCCCGGCACACTCGTCGCCCGCTTCGAGCCCTCACCCGAACGCGGCGTCCCTGACGGCATGAAGCTCGACTCCCACGGCAACATCTGGGGATCCAGCCCCGGCGGCATTCGCATCTTCACGCCCGAAGGCAAAATACTCGGTCAGATCAAACTCCCCGAAGTCGCCGCCAACCTTGCCTGGGGCGACGACGGCAAGACCCTTTACATCACCGCCTCACATTCGGTCTATAAGCTCCGTACCAGTGTCATGGGAAACCTGCCACTCAACTTGCAGCCGCAATAATTTCCGAGTAAGCCCCCTTAATTCAAAGGTTTGGCGGCACTCTCGTTTCGGACCTGCCTCCGAAACGAGAGTGCACCCCCTGATAGGTCTCCGACCCTTTAGAATCAAGATTTTGCCACATGAGGTCCCCCCCTAAGTACAATGTTATGAAGATTTTGCGCAAAAACAGGGGGAGGGGTACCTCTGGCCTCAAATGCCCCCTTCCCCCAACAGGCGTACAGTGTTGCCCATGAGCCCTTTGGACCGCCGCGCCTTCACGAAGCTCAGCGCCCTCTCTCTCGCTGCCACCCGCCTTCCCGCCCAGACGCCGACACAATCCCCCACCGGGGCCTCAACTCTCGCGAAACCCGTCGGTTACGCCCCCGTCGGCCTCGGCTCTATCTCCGGCATCTTTATGCGCGCCTGCGCGCAGACTCCGAACGCCCGCATCACCGGCCTGGTTTCAGGCCATGCTGAACAAAAGGCTCCGCGCTATCAGCAGCAGTTCAACATTCCGCAAAGCTCCATCTACACCTACGAGACCTACGACAAAATTCGTGACAACCCTGCGATCGACGCCGTCTACATTGGCCTTCCGAATTCCATGCACGCGGAGTACACCATCCGCGCCGCTGAAGCCGGCAAACACGTCCTCTGCGAGAAGCCCATGGCGATCTCCTCCGCCGAGTGCCGCAAGATGATCGACGCCTGCCGCGCTCACAACGTGAAGCTGATGATCGCCTACCGCATCCAATACGACCCGACCTGGCAACACATCCGCGAGCTCGCTCACTCCGGTGCCATCGGCGAAATCCAGGGCTTTCAAGGTGGCTTCTATGGCCCGAAGCGCGAAGGTGAATGGCGGCTCGACCGCAAGCTCGCCGGCGGCGGTTCGCTCATGGATCTCGGCATCTACCCGCTGAACGCGATCCGATGGATTGCCGGCGAGGAGCCTTCCAGCTACGCAGCGCAGGTCGCCACAAAGCTTACCGACCCTCGGTTCGCGTCGGTCGAGGAGACGATCGAGTTCAACATGAAATTCCCGTCGGGCACGCTCGCGAGCAGCGGAAGCTCCTACGGCCAAATTGGTCCGGCCTATCTGAACATCTGCGGCACCAACGGCTACATTCAGGTGCAGCCGGCGTTTCTCTATGACGGCCTCAAGTTCACCGCCTACACAAAGAACGGTCCGGTAAGCGGATCGAACGATGCCAAGGGCCCCTATCAGTTCGTCTATGAGGCCGACCATTTTGCGGCCTGCATTCGCAACAACACTGCGCCACTGACTGCGGGAGAAGAGGGCCTCGCGGACATGCTGGCTATGGAAGCAATCTACAAGGCCGCCAGCGCTCCCATTGCCTGACGAACGTCAACGCTCCGCAAGGTTCAATAGCTGAAACTCCCCCTCATAGCCTTCCATCTCCTCTTCGCTCTCTGCCACCCGGCGGCTCAATCGCAACGCCGTCAGGTGTGTTGCGGCCGCTGCACCCGTCACGAACATTAACCTGACCAGGTTGTGTTCGAGCGAAATCTCCAATCGCGCCATTTCGAACACGAACACCGGCAACACGCCAACGTAGAGAGTGAGCATCAGCGGCAGGCTCGTTTTACCGGGCATTCTCGGCTGCGCAAACGGTACGCTTTGCAGAAACATGAAGAACGCATCCGTCAGCAGCACGGCCAGGCCCGCACCGCAGACCATCTGGACCAGGAGCCTTCGCGCGTCCCAGCCCAGGCAGGCAAGCAGAGTCGCAACTCCCAGCGTCACGCCCAGCGCGCACATCAGAGCCCACCGGCTCCCGGCTTCGGCGCAATCATTCAGTGCATCCTCCGTCACCCGCGTCACGCGATAAACCCAGGCCGCCGGCAGATTCAACGGGAACGCGAACGCGGCACGGAGTCCGGCCACCGTCCAAAAAACCAGCAGCGGCATAACGGCATGCAGTCCCCTTTCCGAAGGCGCCCACCCGGCCAGGCCTTTCGTATGATACGTGACCGCACAAGCCACCGCTAAAGCCAGCCCTGTTCCGCAGTACATCGCGAGATACACCTGGTAGTGATTGTTTCTCACCATCGTTTGCCCGACGAAATGAAAGACCGCGCGCTGAGCGGGCTTGCGCACTACGCGATGAATCGTTCCTGCAATCCGCCTTGGCGGTTCGCTTCTTCGCCTGACTCCGCCTTCAATCGCCATCCTTCGCATGCGCGCCCAAGCCAGCGGATAGGTCGCCACGGCGATCGCCGCAGTAATTCCTACCGCGCAATATGCATACTTGCTCAGCTGTCGCGCAAATTGCGGCGCGTCGTTCCCATGCAATAGACGTTCATACACCGCGAGGAACCAGAAGGTCGGCTCCCATCGGATCCATCCCGATGGGCTCGACAGCAGCTCCTGCATCGCACCACCGTACTCCAGATAGGCGACCAGCAGCAGTACCAGCCCCGCCACGGATAGCGTTTGCACGACCGGCGAAACTGCCCGAAATTGTTGCGCACTCAGGACACACAGCAACACGCCGCCAATGGCCACAAAAAGGAGCGCCGCAAATACTCCCGCCAGCGAAACGGCCGCCGCATGTGCGCCCAACTGCCGCCAGAAATCGCTTACGACTTGCGCATGCCCATTCACGGTCGCAACATGCGTTGTGACCGCGGGCAGGATCAGTGCCCCGCAGACGTTGCATCCGACGAGAAACAGTCCGACGAAACCGCCCAGTGCCGCCGCCTTTGCTCCCAGCATCTGCAACGGCCGCACAGACGTCGGCGAAAGGATCAGAAAATCCAGCCGGTCCGGAAACAGCATCTCCCACTCGAAGATGGCCACTATTCCCATCACGACGAAGGAAAACAGGACGAAGAAGTACTGATCTTCAATCGCCCCCCACACCGTCCTGCGCGGATATTCGTTCTGCAGCCAGAAGCCGAACATCAGTCCTGGCACAGCAACGGTCGCAAATGCCCGCACTACTGAGGTCTGCGTGTCCCCCTCAATCTGCAGCGTGTCGTTGTCGAAGAAGCGCCGGAAGAAGTGCTCCACAAGATAGCTGAAGACTCCGCGATCGTTACGCATGACGCACCTGCATCACTCCGACGAGATCGCGAGCCACGCGCTCGGTATCTGTCTGCTGGACAAGTTGCGCGAAGACACTCTCCAATGTCGGAAGCTCCATTAACTTCGTCAGATCACTGGGCGCAGCGTCGGCCACCACGTTGCCCTTTGAGAGGACGATCACGCGATCGCACACACGCTCCACCACCTCCAGCACGTGTGAAATGTAGAGAATCGCCTTGCCCTCTTTCGCCAGCAACACAAGCAAGTCCTTGAACAGCCTCGCCGAGACCGCATCCAACCCCGACTGAGGCTCATCAAACACGATCAACTTTGGATCATGCAGAAGAGCCGCGGCGATCAATACCCTCTGCTTCATTCCCTTGGAGTAGTCCGAGAGTGCCGAATACTGCGCGGACTCCAGCGATAGCAGTTTCAGCAATTCACGCGCCTTCGCCTCAATCAGGCGCTCTTCCATGCCGCGCAGCCGGCCCACCAGTTGCAGATATTCGAGCCCGGAAAGATGCGTATAAACCTGCGCTTCCTCGGGCACGTATCCGAGCTGCGCGCGATATCCCGGCAGATCGTCGTAGATCTTGCGGCCGCAGAACAACACATGTCCCTTCGTCGGCTTGATCAACCCGATCACCATCTTCACTGTGGTTGATTTTCCGGAACCGTTGGGGCCGAGGTACCCGAGCACTTCGCCCGGATTCACGACGAAGCTGACATCCCTCACCGCCGGAATGCTTCGAAAACTCTTCCATACATGGCTCAGTTCGAGCATTTCGATCCCTCCTACCCTATGTAGCATACTACTCGTGATAGCATACTACATAGCCATGAGCCCTCCTCGCCTTTCCCACAGCGCGGCTCTCATCCTCAAGGCCATCAGCCTGGGCTTCTGCTTTGGCTTCGATGTCATGGAGATCACCGGCCTGCCGAGCGGCACGGTCTATCCCGCGTTGCGGCGGCTCGAGCGCGACGAACTCGTCGAGTCCCGCTGGGAGTCAGAAGAGGACGCTTTTTCGAATCAACGCCCTGCGAGGCGTTACTATCAGCTCACGCGCGAGGGCAAAGCTGCCGCTCTCGCCGCCACAGAACGTTATCCTCTGCTCGCTCGTCTTCTTCCGGAGAAGCACTCATGAGCTCTCGGCCCTCACCTCTGCCATTCTTCCATCGCGCGGTCTTACGCACCGCGCAGCACCTCGTACCATTTGCTGAGCGCGACGATTTTGTGCGGAGCTGGCACGCCGAGCTGTACCACATGCTCCATTGCGTCCCGCGCCGCCGCCTCGGTGCACTTCGCCTGCATGTCGACCTTCCCCTCGGCGTTGCCTCGGATGCCGCGTGGCTTCGCACGCACAGCCTGCGCCGCCGCCTGGAAGGGACCCCCACTCTCTGCATCGCTTCGCTGCTTGCTCTCTCGCTGCTTTCGTTTGCCTTCGCTGTACTGTCCTACGGCGGATGGCACTCACTCGATCACTACTTCCCTCGCCAGGCAGAACATTGTCTGGTTGCAGTTCCCATTATCCTTTTCGTCAGTTCAGCGATCGCCAGTTTCAGCCACGTTGAGCTCAGTTCCATTCCACACACGCTGCGTTGGGTTAAGCACCTGCTGTTCACCTGTTTGAAGACTTCGCTTGTACTTATGGTGACGTTTCTGCTCAGCGTTTGTCTCTCGCGTCCTCTCTATATCCCACTGCCACACGCTGCCGATCTTCTGCAGATTCTTTTCTTCGTTCTGTTCGCTCTGCTGGCTGTGCGCTGGTCCTTCCATGACCAGGAACAACGATGCAAGCATTGCCTGTGCGCGCTCGCGACACCGGCACGCGTTGGCCGTCCTTCACATAATTTGCTGGAGTGGACCGGTACCGAGCAGACGTGTAAGCAGGGCCACGGCCGTCTCAGCGTCCCCGAGATCGAGACCAGCTGGCACCAGTGCAGCCGTTGGATTGACCAGCCCGCCGGTTTCGATCAGGTCGCGAGCGCTTGACGAACAACAAAAAGCCCCGGAGCGCGACCGGGGCTTCTCTTGAAACATTCCTTCAACTTCGTCACTGGCTATAGGGGCTGCTTCGTCTCCGGCATGGAGATCTCTTTGAGATATTTCTCCTCAAGTGTGTTTTTTATCTTCGCTATCGACAACAAGGTCGGGTAAAACTGCACGAAGGTCGTGTCCACGGCGCCGTGATCCTGGTGACAGCTGTAGCAGGTCGCCGTCGGCGGATCCATCTTTCCGGTCTTTCCGCCGTCGAAGCCGAAGAAAGCCCACTTCCCCGGAAAGCGCGCGTCGTCGCGCACATGCACCTCGAGACCCATGATCTCGTCCTGGTAGTTCCCGCGCTGGTTGATTGAACCCCTGCCACGCGCGCCACGTACCTCGAGCACGAGCATCGTCTTGTCCGGCCAATGTCCCGTTGCGACAAAGGTCTTGTATGCATCAGGATTCACGAAGACGTTGTCGAACATGTGATGATCCGGGGCTCCGGACGACGCACTGTAGCTCATGTCAAACCCTGTCGTCAGGTACACCCATTGACGATAGTTCTCTGGAAACTTCATCTGCCCATCGCTGGTGTACTGTGGGCAGTCGTCACATTCGATCACGCCGAGAAACTTGGCTACCGGCACCAGCAGCGCCATCAGCACCAAGCCGACCTTTGCTGTAGTAAGCATGTTCGCAGTATGCGTCCGGGCAGGTTCAATCGCCAGACCGCCTGCTGCACCGTTCCTGCAATTCGCTGCATTCTGGTTCCCAACCTGCGTCTCCGGGTCTAGGATTTCACAATGGACAACCGCACAAGCCTGCGCTCGCGCTGGCTCTGGATTTTTGCCGTCTGGTTCGGTTTCGGCCTGTTGGAGGCCATGGAGTCCACTTTCATGATGCATTCCGAAGGCATGCATCATTCCTGGGGAAGGCTCTTTTTCTATTACATAGCGATCTTTCTCCCGTGGGCTCTCCTGACAGCGCCCATCATGCGACTAAACCAGCGCCTTCCCATAACCCAATGGCGTTCGGTCAAAACGTGGGTCGCCCACCTCTCCGCCTGCGTATTCACCGACCTTGTCTGGTCTTCCTGGATGGCTCGCCTACGGGTTTCTCTTAACCCTTACGCTGATCCCGGCCCGCCTAAACCCTTTCACGCTGTCTGGTTTCCGATCTTCGTCCAAGAGTTCTTTTTTACGATCATCCTCTATGGCGCCATCCTTGCGATCGACCTGGTGCTCGATTCACGCGCCCGCCTCGCGCGTCAACAGGCCGAAACCGCACGCCTCAACGAGCAGCTCTCCAAGGCACAACTTGACGCACTCCGCCGCCAGATCGAACCGCACTTTCTCTTCAACACGCTCAACTCGGTTTCCGCGTTGATTCGTGAGAACCGCAACAATGCCGCCGTGATGATGATCGCCGGCCTGAGCGACTTTTTACGACGGATCCTCGCCGATCCGTCGCGTCAACAGGTGCCACTCGCGGAAGAGATGGAGTTCGCGCGGAAGTATCTCGACATCCAGAAGGTCCGGTTCGTGGATCGTCTGCAACTCGCCATGGACGTCCCCAGCGATCTGCTGGTTGCGCAGGTTCCAACGCTCATCCTGCAGCTCATGGTTGAAAACGCCATTAAGCACGGTATTGCCAAGCGCGCGCAAGGCGGTCTCGTTCGCATCTCTGCGACGCGCACCAACGGTACGCTTACGCTCTCGGTCTATAACGATGGCCCAAGCCTTCCTACCGACCTGGCAACTTCAGGCATTGGGCTTTCCAACATGCGCACGCGTCTGCAAGGACTCTATGGCGATGCATTTGCACTCAATATGCAGAACCAGCGGCCCGGCGGCGTTGAAGTCTCCGTCTCTGTTCCGTTCATCGAGCACTAGGAGCACTCTTGGCCGCCGATGCACAAACAATCCGGACCGTCATCGTCGACGATGAGCCGCTTGCACGGTCTAACCTCTCTGTGCTGCTCAAGCGGGACGTCAACATCGACATCGTGGCTGAATGCGGGTCTGGACCCGATGCTCCCGAAGTGATCCGCCGTACACGCCCCGATCTTCTCTTTCTCGATGTCCAGATGCCAGAGTGCGACGGCTTCGACGTAATTGAGCTTCTGGGTGCCGACCTTCCGCCCGCTATCGTCTTCGTTACCGCGTACGATCAATACGCGCTTCGTGCCTTTGAGGCCGGTGCGCTCGACTATCTCCTCAAACCGTTTGACAATGCACGCTTCGAGCTCGCGCTCTCGCGAGCGAAGCACAAGATCGAACTTGGCAAAGACCACCCGCGCAAATTCGACCGCCTGACCATCAAGTCCGCTGGTCAAATCGACTTCATTGCGCTATCTGAAATCGACTGGATCGAAGCTGCGGATTACTATGCAGCGCTCCACATCGGCACGCGCACCAATCTGCTGCGTCGCAGTCTTTCTGATCTTGAGCAGGATCTGGATCCCTTGCTATTCTGTCGGATTCATCGCTCGGCCATCGTTAATCTTGACCGCGTGCGCGGACTCCGCTCAAACGAGGACGGTGACTACACGGTGTTGCTCCACAACGGCGCAACGCTTCGCCTCAGCCGTAAGTATCGCAAGCAGCTCCAGTCTCGACTGGGTGTCCTCACCGAGTCGGCCTGACCGATCATCAGAGCAACTCCCTCACCATGCGTTCCAGAAACCATCCCGTTCGGTCAGGGTGATCTCCCTGCCGAACAACTCGCTCAATCTGTCCGCTGTCAGTGATTCACGCTTGTCGCCGTCCACCACGATTCTGCCGTGGCGCATCATGATGACGCGATTCATCTCCGGCAGGATATCCGCAATGTGATGCGTGATCATGACGATCGCTACACCACGTTGCGCCAGGCCGCGCAGCATTTCTCGCAAATCATGCTGAGCTGCCAGGTCGAGCGCATTCGAAGGCTCATCCAGCAGCAGCATTTGAACATCGCCATCAACAGACGCACCTGCCAGCGCTCGCCCGATCATCACGCGCCGCTGCTGCCCTGCACTCATCTGTCCGACGGGCTTCTCTCGCAATTCCTCCGCGCCGACCAATGCGAGAATCTCCTCTGCGCGCTCGCGCATCGCGTCCGTGACATGCAGATTCGGCCAAAGGGTTGAGCTCGAGAAGAATCCCGTCACCACGGCATCAAAGCCAGTCGTATGCAAGGTGGGCCTCCCTGGCAATTCCGGACTCACCACACCCATCCTTCGCTTCAGCTGGGTAAGGTCCCAGCGCTCGCGCCCGAGCAAACGAACACGCGTCTGTGGTTTAACAATCGGATATAACTCACACGTCATCGTTTTCAGAAGCGTTGACTTCCCGCATCCATTCGGACCGAGGATCGCGACATGCTCTCCGCGCGCGACACGCAAACTCACATCGTGTAGCACGATATTGTTGCCCCGGGCCACATGCACATGCTCCAACTCGATCAACGGTTCATGACTCACCATCTGTCTAGTTTGTCAGAGCAGCGCGCTCTCAGCGAACTCTCGCCAGCACCGCCAGGATCCTGAACCCAGCCTTTACGCTCGCCCAGGCATTTCCCGAGACCTTCGACTGCCCGCCGATTCTGCACCGATAGTTCACTGGAATCTCCACAACACGCAGCCTCATCTTCAGCGCTTTGATCTGCATTTCCAGGTTCCACCCGTAGGTCATTTCGCGCAGGTGCATCGACTCTAAAGAGTCGCGACGAATCGCGCGGAATGGACCCATATCCGTATAGCGAAAGCCATAGAACATATTTACCAGCGCGCCAATCAAGCTTGCTGCAAAGATTTGCGCTCCGTTCAATGAACCTGGCTCGGCCTTACCGAGCGTTCGCGAACCGATCACGAAGTCTGCCTCGCCCCTTTCGATTGGCTCCACCAATCGATCCATCGAACCCACATCATCGGAGCCATCGCCGTCCAGAAATACGAAGACGTCGGTCGACCGCAAGGCAGCCTTCGCGCCTGCCGCACATGCTGCGCCGTACCCGCGCGGTGAATTGACTACTCTCGCACCGGCTGCGCGGGCGATCTCGGCAGTTGCGTCAGTGCTTCCGTTGTCCACCACAATGCATTCGGAAATCTCTGCCCAAGGCAGCGATCGAACGACAACCCCAATCGACTCGGCCTCGTTCAGCGCCGGAATCACTACCGAAACTCTACTCGGCATGAGCGGTTCCCCTGCAGTCGAACCACCTTCCCAGCCTCCACTCCTGCCAGACGATCTCCAACACGAGTGCACAGAAGACTGTGAAGTATATCCATCTATTCAGCAAAAACATGTTGGGGCCGGGCACCGCCCACTTCGTCGTGAACCCATAGAAGAACGCGCACACATACGCCAATGTCATCCAGGTCGGATACAACGCCATCAGTGGAATCAACCAAGCGATGTACCAAGGATAGTGCGGCGAAAACAGCAGCATCAGCGTCAATGCATACATCATCGAAGCACGCGCAAACGCGGGTCGCAGTACGCGCGCACTTATCCCGTGCCGCTCAATCGAAGAGTTCCGCCAAGCCCACAACGTGATCAAGCCGAACACAACAGCGCAGAATATTTGGTAATCCGTTTTGCTCAGCCAATGCAGACTGCGTTGTGCGTAGTCCAGCAGGAAGTACCGCGTTCCGCTATCCAAACCTTCCTCCGACGCATAGCCGCCGAGAAAACCAAATACCAGTCTGCCCACTGACGCATACACTGCATAACCTGCCGCGCACACCGTAACAACGGTTGCGGGCATCTTCCAGTCGCAGCGCCTCCACAGCGCTGGCAGCAATATCAACGGATAGAACTTCGTCATCACAGCGAGTCCGAGGAATAGTCCCGTGATCACCGGCCGCTCGCGATACCGATACAGCAACGCCAGTGCGATAAACGCAAGTATGGCCGCATCGATGTGTCCAGCACCGTCGATTTCCCAGACCAGCAGCGGACACCACGCGTACAGGAGAACATCCGTCGCCCGTCGTTTCATCTGCTTCAACAAAGCAATCAATGCCGCTGCGGCAATGCATTCGAAGCAGAACATCGCCAGCTTCATCGCCTGTACCGTCGGCGAAAAAAGCGTAGCGAGCCAGTAGATCATCTGTGCAACCGGGGGATAGATGGTGTGCGCATAGTCGCGTCGATTGATGTGCTGAAATATGAAAGGGTATTTGGCTTGCAAGGCTGCAAGTGCGGGATCGCCCGGCACGTAGCGATACGGACTGATGTGCGCATGCTGCACAATCCCGTCCCATACATAGCGATAGATGTCCGTCGAGAGATAGGGCGGCGCGAACAACACAATCCCACGCATCGCCAACGCAAAACCCAACACGATCCAGAGTGTTGCTCTATTGGTGGGCTGAGTGAGCACAATCGCCACCGCTGCCACAAAGAGCACATCCGACCATCCCGACACGCCTGAATAGCCAATTCTGTATCGGAAGTGCTCGGCGACAAACTGTCGCGTCATAGCGACTAGACCGAGCCCCAGCGCGCACAAGACAACGTTCGTCAGCCATGCGTGGCCTGCACGCCAGCGCATCAGTTCACCGCGCGCGTTCACGAAGCCTCACTCACTCGCTCCGCCAGAAACTCACGTGTCCATCGCGCATCGAACCCCTGCACCGTCGCAAATGCGGGAGGTTCGTCCAGTAGTAACTCACGCTCCAGCTTTACCAACGTCTCCGCGTCATCCACGTCGTACCACTTCGGCAATTCCATCAGCAGTAATCCCGCTTCACGCGCACGCTCAACGGTCTGCGCATAGACACGCTCCGTGCTCCATGCAATTCGCTCGAACAGCCGCGGCTCCGCGCGTTTCATTCCAATCAGGTAATAACCCCCGTCGTCGGATGCCCCAACAACGACACGCCCGCACGGCCGCGTCAATTCGGCCACGGCAGTTCGCAAAGCGTCCGGCGGCAGGGTCGGAGAATCAGAATCGATCAGACACACGGCGCCGAATCCGCAACTCAGGATATCCTCCGCCGCGCACAGCAATCGTTCGCCAAACTCATCGCCGCGCTGGGCAATCAGTGCGAAACCTTCAGGCAGTAGACCGTCGAACGCGGCCTCATCTCCCACCGGCGTATAGCAGATGAGCCCCTGTGCGCTACCTTCAGTTGCCACCGATGCAATGTTCGCGGCCGTGTCTCGCAAAAAGCAGACATTCAGCGCCGCCGCTACCTCCGCAGTTAATGGGGGCTGCAGTCGGGTCTTTACCTTTCCCGGCCGCGGAGCTTTCGCCATCACTGCCAGCGCGCAAATCTCTTCAAGCCCCGTCCTTTGCACACCCGGCTCAAGGACCGGGTATCTCTGGTTCTTCAATCTCAACTCCTCAACGAACAGTGGTCGCCCACAGTCTATCGTCAGGCTCAGGTTTGCCTGCATCGCACTGCAGATGTCATCCTCAAGCTATGCGCCTTCGTCCGGCTTTGCTCGCCCCTTTCGCTGCCGTTCTTGCTTTTACTCTTCCCGCCGCCGCCCAGGAGAACGGGCCGTGGCGTGCTGCCAGCACGAACTCCCGGGCCATCACGGGCGATGTTATGTTCTCGCCGCTCAAGGTCACGATCAACTTCACCAGCTTCACGATTGCCCAGATCCGGTCACTCAAGACTGAGGAGATTCTTGCACTCTTCAATCCTGACAGCGCCACTGGAGGCGGCAACCTCTTCCGAGTCGATATTCCCGCAGACAGGAAGTTCCTCCATCACAACACTCTGTGCGGTTCCGAAGCTACGCAATGGATTGTCACCTACGCCCAGGGCCGCGATCTGCATGTCGCTCTCTTCTCGGGAGCCACGCCACCTGCACTCACGGTGGATGCCCTTAATGATGCAACAAATCTCTGTGGGGTCTTCTCCTACGTTCGCTGACCTGCACTCACTCCTCGAAGCTCCGGTTCCAGCGCGAGATCACCCTCTGTTCACGCTCGAATCCAAGCACGCTCACACTTCCCGTTCCCAGCGCGAACATCTTTCCATCCACCGCCGGCAACCCGATCCACCGCGCGGCCAGAATTCGCAAGATATGCGCATGGGCAAAGAGCGCCACCTCATATGAGTCATCCGCGTTCGGCCCAATAGCGACCGCTCCCAGCGCGCGTTCGATTACTTTGTCCGCACGCTCACCTACCTGGTCTACGCTCTCACCACCGACGATCTGATTCGACCACACGCTCCACTCAGGCCCGTACTTCGCGCGCATTTCAGCCGTCGTTTTGCCTTCGCTTTCTCCGTAATTCCACTCCATCAGGTTCTTCTCGACGATCGCGGCATTGCCGTACCCGGCAATGTCACACGTCTCCTTTGCCCGTCGCATCGGGCTTACAAATACGGCGGCAAACTTCCTTCCAGCCAGATAGTCTCTCAGCTCGCGCGCTCGTTCTCTGCCCCGGTCTGTGAGGGGAATGTCGGTGATGCTCGTATGCCGACCATCCAGCGACCACTCCGTCTCTCCGTGTCGCACCAGCCAGATTTCTATCTTTGAGTCGCTCATCCTTCTCTCCACCCGTAGTCTACGGGTTGGATGACCGATGTCGCTGGTTCATGCCAATCTTTCCACCCGAAGGACCGTTCAGGATTTGCCTCCGCATTCTGCTACATCATCACCGCTTACACGTGCTATCCTCGCGGCGTGCCAACAGCCACTGAGGTTCCGAGCGCCACGACCGTGCGCCATTCTCTGCTCGTTCGCATCACGCATTGGCTTACCTTCATCGCGTTCGTCGCGCTCCTGGTTACGGGGATTGAGATTCTGATTTCGCATCCGCGCTTCTACTGGGGCGAGGTCGGCAACGTGAACACGCAGCCGCTTTTCAGTTTTCACATCCCTGCCTCGCGCGACACGGTGCCCACTGGATATGGCTACGTCCTCCCTGACCAAAACGGCTGGAGCCGCTACCTGCATTTCCAGGCTGCGTGGATTCTTGTTTTTGCAGGTGCCGTCTATCTTGCTTATCTCATTCTCTCCGGGCATCTCCGCCGCAATCTCTTTCCTACAAGCGAGCAGCGCTCTCTGCATGCGTATGCGGTGGGAATCGGCAATTATTTTCGGCTCGCAAAGACGCAGACCGGCGAGTTTCACAGCTATAACGTCCTCCAGCGCTCTTCCTACCTTGTGGTCATCTTCGGCTTCTTCCCGCTCATCATCTGGACTGGCCTCGCGATGTCGCCGGCGGTAACCGCGGCATTTCCGTTCGTCTCCTCCTTGCTTGGCGGGCGCCAGTCAGCGCGCACGATTCATCTCTTCGTCACGGTTGCACTCGTCCTCTTTCTCATCGTGCATGTCGCCATGGTGGCGCTCTCCGGATTTCGGCACCGTATGAGAGCGATGATTACAGGAGAAACTCGATCTGCCCGCGATCTCAATCCAAAGGAACTCCCATGACCTCCGTCTCCCGTCGCAAGATGTTGTACACGGGCACTGCAGTAATCGCCGGAGCCGCAGGACTCACCAGCGCTGCACGAATCGCCGAAAAGCACGGCCTGCTTGCACCCGATCACCGCGGTCTCTACGGCCCAGGCGAAGCACTCACTTACGCATGCCAGCGCGTTCTCACCTTGCAGCGTCCCATGCGCGAGTTCCCGCGCAGCATGATCTCCAAATCGCCCTTCGCCAATGGGGTGATCTTCAATATCCCTGAGGCCTTCAAACAATCTCAATCCCTCAACTTCTCGGACTGGCGCCTCACTGTCGATGGCCTCGTCGCGCACCCGCTTTCACTCTCCATACCAGACCTCCGTGCCCTCGCTACACGCAACCAGATCACCGAGGTCGCTTGCGAAGAAGGCTGGTCTTACATCGCGGAGTGGATCGGCACGCCCCTTTCCGCCGTCCTGCGTGAAGCCGGCATCAAACCCGAAGCGCGGTTTCTCGCCTATTTCTCGATTCAGCCCGACTGGTGGGATAGCGTAGACATCGCCGAAGCCCTCCACCCTGGAAGCCTGGTCACATGGGGCATGAACGACGGGGATTTGCCCGTCGGCTTCGGAGGCCCATTGCGGCTCCGCGTGCCGCGCCAACTTGGTTACAAGAGTGTCAAATTCGTCAACCACATCACCGTCACCGACTCCATGAAGCATTTCGGTAAAGGCCTCGGCTCCGCTGCTCCCGAAGGCGGCTATGCGTGGTACGCCGGGATCTAGCAGGTAACCGTACGCACGATGGGGTCGCACGGCCCGGGACCAAAAGCAAAGGGGGAGCCGAAGCTCCCCCGAGACTATTATCGCCTTCTAATCACGGCGTCCCAGTGTCGGCCGATCATCCGTTGAGCTGCTCGGAGTATTCGGTGCGTTCGGGTCGTTATTGGTTCCTGCAGTGCGTCGCAACGTCGGCTTGGAGTTGTCCTTCTTGTCATTCAGTCCGCGCTTGTTCTGAATCCTCGCCAGTCGCGCCTTCACCGTGTCAAACTCCGAGCTCGTCACCATGTACTGCGGCTCCGCCGGCAGGATCGTCGCGATCTCGTTCTCTACCGCTGCAATCCGGTCGGGAGTTGCCGGGTGGTCACTGAAGGCCTTCGACAGCGCGCCGGGCTTATGTTTCTCAAGCGCAGACAGCTTCTCAAAGATGCTCACCATGCCCTGCGGATCGTACCCCGCCTTGTACATGTACTGGATGCCAAGGTAGTCCGCCTCGGCCTCATACTCACGCGAGAACTGCAGGAAGGTCAGCGGCACCGCAAGCTGCGCCGCCTCGTAAATGCCATAGCCCACCCATGTCCCCTGCGTGAAGATAATCAGAGGAATCTGGCCGAGCTGCATGTAGTTCATCTTGGTCATTTCGCGAGCAGCATGATGCGCAGCCACATGCGAGATCTCGTGAGCCATGACGCCCGCGAGTTCGTCCTCGGAGTCACACGCCAGAATCAATCCCGAGTTCACATAGAAGAAGCCGCCCGGCAGCGCCATCGCGTTGATCTCGTCCGTGTCCAGCACCTTGATTGTGAACGGCACCTTCGCGTCTGAGTTCTTCACGATGTTCTGCCCGACGCGATTGATGTACTCCACCACAACCGGATCCGTGACAAGGTGAGAACTCTTCTCGATCTCCATCGAGTATTGCTTGCCCGTGCCGATCTCCCAATTTGTCGAGTACCAATTGCCGATTCCGCGACCCCCGATGTTCCGCTGTCCGACAGCGCTCACATCCTCTTCGCTGCCCTTCTTGATATGCGGATCGAGATCTTCGCCCGGATTTGGAATCGAGTCGGCCTTCGCATCCTCAGGCGACGGGTCGGCCTTGACCTTCCCCTTCTTCCCGGGCTTGGCGGCCTTCCCACCGCTCTCCACCTTCGCATCCGCCTTGGCATCGGGCGTGTCCGCCGGAGCGGCACTGGTATCCGATGGGGGCGCCGTCGCCACAGGGGTCTGCTGAGCGGGCGCAGGACTCTGCGCGGTGGGTGATGTGCTGGGATTCTGAGCGGACGGCGGCGCCGCAGGAATCTGCGTCACTGTCGGCGTATTCGATCCCGCAGGAGTTGTCGGAGTGGGTTGCTGTGCGAAGACGAGGGTTGCGGAAAGACCCGCAAAGGCGAGAAAAAGTGGGACGCGCATGGCATACTCCCGGAGGCCGGAGGCCCTGCCGTCAAGGCACAGCGCTCTACAACATTGTAGACGGGTTTGGACCGCTATGGTTGCAAGTTGCGATCTGTGAGCTAGCCAACAATGAGTCGTCTACCAGGTGTTATAGCTCGAACCGTCTGTCGCAAGTCCCTGTGCCGCGGAGTGCACATTGTTGATTCCCCCGGCAGTCTGGTCGATATCCACCAAGGTATCCGAGGTATCCGGCATCCATGTGTCAGAGCTGCCGGTCATGGGGTCCACCGGGATCGCTTTCAGATAGCCAGACTGAACTAGGTCGTCTAACGACTGGGGTGCCTTCTCCTTATCCACGGTGTAGCTATCGATCGCTTGCCGCAATACCCACAAATCCTGCCGCAGCGCCGCCTCGCGCCCGTGCCGTACTGCATTGATATAGCTGGGAACCGCGACCGACGTCAGGACCGCAATGATTGCCATCACAATCATCAGTTCGAAAAGCGTGAAACCGCCCTCATCCGCTTGCGGTTTTCGCATCAGCATTCGGGATGTCGTCCTTCTTACCATGTGCTGTACTTGGTCCCGTCCAGCCCAGTTCCCTGGCTCTTCGTATAGACATCGTAGACGTTCTGGCCGCCGAAGCTATCAGAATCCGGATCATCCTGGTTCGCCCGCAAACCCCAGTCTGCGGAATTCGTCATTGGATCGACCGGAATCGCGCGCAGGAACCGCACCTTGTGATCCTGGATATCTACTCCGTCCACCAGCGTCTGCAGATCCGGGGGGTAGTTATTCGAGTCCGCCTTGGTCTGGATGCCACCCTTGTCCGCTGCATCCTTGTACGAATCGATCGCGGCGCGCATCTCCCAGAGGTCGCGTCGCAACTCGCGCTCCTTGCGGCGCTTCACCTCGAATCTCGCCACGGGCAGCGCGGCCATCGCGAGGATCGACAAAATCGCCATCACGATGATGAGTTCGACCAGCGTCACTCCGGCTTGACCCGATCGCCGCCTCAAGTTGCGCTGTTCAACCCGCTTCTGTAAGCCCCGAGTCATCCTCAAGCCCTCACTGATGCGGTGGTGCACCGCCGGCTGTCACACGCACCGTTCCCTGACCGCCAATCACCGGAAGCTTGTTTTGGTGGCTGTCCTGCGCCCCTACCCGTACCAGGGATAGTGACGAGGTGCCCGGCGCAACAGCCTTGAAGGTCAGCACACACAACGGTCCGTCCCCGCTGACACCCGCCGTATTGGGCGGCCGGGACAGCGACATCGTGACAGCACCTTCGCCGTCGTCACGATGACTGAGGGCCACCGCCTGGCCGTCTTTGCCCAGCAGGTCACCTGCGTCAACACCTACGAGAGACAATACCTTGGGGTCGAATTGCATCTGCAGCGGAACTCCAAAGAGGTCGTGCGCATTCGTCGCTCGCACGGTTACCTGGAAGGTCGCGCCCACCTGTGCCTGCGCCGGAGAGACTACCGACAGGTTCAGCGGTGTCACCGCAGTCGACGACGGGACGTTCGGAGCCGTCGGTGCAGCGGCTGCGCCTGCCGCCGGCGGCGGCACTGGCTGACCCTCAGCAGCGATGTGCGGGATCATCGCCGCCGCAGCGTTTGCAGCCGTGGTCGAACTCGGCGTTGCCTCGTACGACGCCCGGGTCGGTTGCGGCGCCCCGGAAGAAGCCTCCGTACCGTGGCGAATCAGTTCCACCGTCTGTCCAGTTCCCGAATAGATCGCGCGCGTATTCTCATCTGTCAGGATGGAGTCGCGCACGATGTGAGGAATGACGAGAAAGACGATCTCGTCTGATTGGTTGATCGTGTCGTGGCTCGCGAAGAAGTACTTGAGAATCGGCAGTTCACCCAACCCGGGTGTTCCATTCACGCCTTTAGTGTCCTGGTTGGTCAGGATGCCGGCCAGCAGGCTCGGTTCTCCATCTTTGAGCTGAATCGTCTGATCTGCCGTTCGTTGAGAGATGATGGGCTCTGTCACGCCCGAGATCGTCACCTGTCCGTTCTGACTCGATACCTCGACGTGCATCTTCAGCGAGATCTCTCGGTCGTAGTGCACGGTCGGCGTCATATCGATGTTCACGCCAACGTCCAGGTATTGGAACTGTGTCTGCACGCCAAGGCTCGCAATACCCGCTGAAACTCCAGCGTTGTACGAGCCGGTCGCCACCGGGATCTTTGATCCGATCTTGAGAGTTGCACGCTGTCCATCCGTCGCGCGGACGCGCGGGTTCTGCAGGATGCGTGTATCCGAATCCGAAAGAAGAGCGTTCACCTGCCCACCCGTAATCGTCACCGCGAAGTTGGTAGCGTTTGCATTGGCGAGCGTGTTGAGAGTGATCTGGGTCGTGCTGTTGTTTGTCGTCGTTCCGCCGTTCGTGGTGGACGTTCCGTTCGTCGTCGTAGAAACACCATTCGAACCAGTGGCAACCGGAGTGACGCCAATACTCGTCGGCAGCGTGATGCCAAGATTGCGTTCCTTCTGCCGGTTCACCTCGAGCACAGCTACATCCACCACAACTTCAGGCTTTGTTCGATCCAGATCGTTGATGATCTTTTCCGCAAGAACCAGCTCATCGGGCGACGCACGCAGCACAATCGCATTCTGGCTGGCGATCAGATATAGCTTTGCCCGCGTATCCAGCAGGTTGCGGAGCGCAATCAAAATCTCATTCGCGTCGTTCTGCTGTGAGACGTTCGTCAGGTAAAACGTCTGCACCGCCTGCTCGCTCTGCTCGTTGCGATTGGTCGGCGTGTCTTCGGTGACGTAGATGGTGTTCGGCGTTACCGGTCGCCAGAACGTCTTGCTTAGAGTCCCCACGATGCGCAGCGCGTCATAAAGGGAGACGTTCGTGAGGTCCACCGGAATCCGGATCGAGTTGTATTTCGGATCGAAGATCACGTTCAGCCCGGCAGCTTTGCCGATCGCGGTGTAGATGTTCTTCGTGTCCTCCACCATGTGCAGTGTGATGGGATCATTGGAGACCGGCTGCAGCCGCGGCGGCGCGCTCAATGAGTTGATCTCCTGGCGAACCTCGCGCTGGTGCGGCGTCTCTTCATCGACACCCGGAACCAGTACCTTTGCCTCCGGTCCCGCGTTTGAGAGTGCCTGGTTGTTGATCCCCCCACCAACCGCTTCCGCGGCGCTCGCTTGAGGCCGTCCGCCCGGCGTCGTCGGCTTCTGTGTCAATTCCAGTTCCTGCGCTGCCGCCTGGTTGCCAGGATCTATCTGCAGCGCGCGCGCAAACTCATTGATCGCCCCTCCCACATCGCCGGACTGCCGCAGAACCCGTCCTCGGTCGACATGCTGATTGGCGCTCTGGAACCGCAGCCGTTCATAGCGTTCCTTGTAACGCAGATCGTGGGGCTTCTTCAGATACGCCTGTCGAAAGGCCTCAAAAGCCGCGTCGTAGTCCTCACGCGCCTCAGCCTCCTGGCCGCGTTGATTCCAGGTGCTGGCAGACTGCGCATGCGCGACGCCAGCTAACATCACAAAGAAAAGCAGGAGAGATAGCCCCGTGACCGCTCGTGCCCAACGGGCTGACGGCGTCCTGTACCACTGGCCGATCTCGCGTCGTTTCATTCCTTTAACCCGCTTCCGATAATCCCGCACTGTGGGCTCGCAACGCCGCCGGAAGCCTCCGGAGCGGCGCTCAGGCGCTTCCGGGGTGAGTCTGCTGCGGTTCGAGCGGATGTCCGGGCTCGCTCCATACTACCATCGGCGTTACGACGCTCTCCGCACCGAAAAGCCGTATCCAGACAGGTCCTCACTGGTAGCCGCCGCCCACCCGGTGCACGCTCTGGGGCTGGTCTTCAGGATGGTTGGTCGTCACGTCAGGAGCTGCCTTATTCCATTGGACGGGTCGCCACCCGCGAAGTTATACGAGCCGACCGACCCGCTGAGCGCGGACCCCTACATCTTTGGCTGTAGGTCATTCATCCGCCAGCTTCGTTGCATCCTCCGTGCTCTGCTAGCATCGAAACTTCGCCGATGCCTCGTTCGCTCTCGAATCCGACCAGCTCCACGGCAACTGCCAAACCGGCAGCTAAGCCCAAGGACCGCGACCCCGTGGCGGCCGGGCAGCGCGACGCCGCCTTCAACCGCTCGGCCAGCTTTAATTACTTCCTCAGCGACCGCTACGAGTGCGGCGTCGCCCTGCGCGGCACGGAAGTCAAGTCTATTCGCGAGGGCCGGGCAAACCTCAAGGACGCCTATGGCCTGCTCAAGGACGGCGAAGCCTTCCTCCTGAACGCCCACATCGGCCCGTTCTCACACGGCAACATGATGAACCACGAAAGTTTACGGACAAGGAAGCTGCTGCTCCATCGCCGTGAGATTGAGAAACTCACCGCCGCCACCCAGGGAAAGGGCACCACACTCATCCCGGTACGTCTTTATTTTCGCAATGGCCGCGTCAAATGCGAACTCGCGGTCGCCACTGGAAAGCAACAGTGGGATAAGCGCGAAACCGAACGCAAACGCGAGGCTGACAAGGAAGCTCGGGCTGCAATCGCGCGCGGCCAGCGCCGCTGATCCCGTGTTTTACCCGCGTTACGCTGGGTGGTTCGATGTACCGGAAAGAAACGGGCCGCAGCTGATGGTGGTCTGTGCAAAGCTTCCATTGCTCCAGGTTCTACCACTCGCGCTAACATAAACACATCGCGATGACTTCCAATCTAATCTTCCAGGACCCCGCCGGCTTCGCCACACCTCTGCTCGTCGTCTTCGCCGTCGACATCGCCTCCGGTAAAGACGAGCCGGCCTCCCCCGCGCTGCTCACGACATCGGACGCGCTCGCCGCAGTTGCGGCACCGTGGTTCGGTACCGAAGAGTTCAAGGCAGCTCTTGCAGAACCACTGCTCCTGCGCCGTCCCGACGGACTCAAGGCGGAGCGCTTGCTGATTATTGGGCTGGGAAAAGCCAAATCCCTCACCGCAAACGAACTCCGTAAGGGTGCCGGAGCCGCAGTCCGCATGGCTCGTCCACGCGGATTTCGCGACATAGCGATCGCCTTTCCCGAGGACCGCGCACTCTCCGACGAGCACATCGACGCCCTCCCCTGCTATCTTGCCGCGCGCGCTGTGGCTGAGGGCGCCCTACTCGCAGACTTTGATATCGATGTCTACCGCTCCGATCGAAAAGACCAGAGCATCCGCGGCGTTACCGTGCTCTTTCCGGAAGCCGATGACGAGACCCGAAAGGACATACAACGCGGCTGGGATGAGGGCGTCATCCTTGGCGAAAGCCAGAATTTCACGCGCACGCTGGTCAACGAACCGGGCAATGTCCTCACCCCCACCGAACTCGGCCGCCGTGCTACCGCAATGGCGAAGGAGTTCGGACTCAGCTGTGAGGTTCACTCGACCGACAAGCTGAAGGAGCTCAAAATGGGCGCCTTCCTCGCCGTCGCGCAAGGCTCCGCCGAGCCGCCTGCGCTCATCGTTCTACGTTACGAACCGCCTGCCGGCCCTGCACCTGGTACCCCCACCCTCGGACTTGTCGGCAAGGGCATCACCTTCGACACCGGTGGCATCTCCATCAAGCCGGCAGACAACATGGACAAGATGAAGTACGACATGGCCGGCGCCGCCGCGATGCTCGGCACGATGCGGGCGGTCGCACTGCTGAAACCCGCCGTGCGTGTGATCTGTGTCATCTGCTCGTGTGAAAATATGCCCTCCGGCCGTGCGTACAAGCCCGGCGACGTCCTTACTGCAATGTCCGGCAAGACAATCGAAGTGCTGAACACCGATGCCGAAGGCCGCCTTGTGCTCGCCGACGGGCTGCACTACGCGCAGACCCTCGGCGCTACTCGACTCATCAACGCTGCCACCCTCACCGGAGCCATCAGCATCGCGCTCGGGCAGCTCAACGCTGGGCTCTTCTCCAACGACGACGAAACCACGCGGCGATTTCTCGATGTTTATCCCGTCGCTGGCGAAAAATTCTGGCAGATGCCCTGCACCGATGACTATCGCGAGCAGATCAAGAGCTCCATCGCCGACATCATGAACACCGGAGGATCACGTTATGGCGGAGCCACCGCCGGCGCCATGTTCCTGAAAGAATTCGCCGGCGATACGCCTTGGATACACCTCGACATCGCCGGGACAGCCTGGGTCGACGAACAGAAGCCCTGGCAGTCCAAAGGCCCCAGCGGCATCGGCGTGCGCAGCATCACGGAGTGGGTTCGCAATCACGCGAAGTAGATTCCCGGCAATCGCGTCACCATAAATTGTTCAATCGCATTGACACAACCCGAACTGTTTCATACCCTCAGCAGGAACCACAAACCTTTCGCAACTAAAGGACATCCATGGTCGGCCGTTCCCTGTCACTCCTCGCAGTCGGCGCTCTCTTGACGATCTTCCCAGCCTTCGGTCAGACCAACGGAAACGCACCAGCAAGTGCTCCCGCGCAGCGACGCCAAATGCCGGCGCCGACCAACCTGAAGGTGCTCCCGAAAGACACTACCGGACCACAAGTGATTTCCATCATGCGGGGCTTCACCGGTGACCTCGGCGTCGACTGCACCTACTGTCACGCTCGGGATGCCGCAACTGGCCACCCCAACTTCGCGTCCGATGAAAATCCGATGAAGGACCGCGCACGCCTGATGATGAAGATGACAAGCACCATCAACACGCAGTTCCTCACGCAGTTGACCAATCCGAAGCCGGCCAATCCGGTTACCTGCGGCACCTGCCATCGCGGCATGTCCAAACCAGAGGTCTTCGTTCCTGCTTCTCATGAACGGAGCGGACCTGCCCCTGCTGCACCCACGACACCGCAACCTTCGAAGTGATTTGAATCGCCGCGGGCAGAAGCAAGCACACCTCATCGACCGCAGCAGGAATAACCTGAGCGCATGACGCGCGCGGCCTTCATCTTCAATCCGAACGCCGGACGGGCAGGCCGCTCCCGTCTGGGGCTGCTCGAACGCGCCGCAAACGTACTTCTCAGTAATGGCATCCAGGTTGAGATCATCCCGACCCGTGCCAGCGGTACCGCGGGCATACAGAGTGCAGATGCCGTCACGCAGGGCGCCGATCTAATATTCGCCTGTGGCGGAGACGGCACGCTCCATGAGGTCATTCAAGGGCTCGCTCACCACCCGTCGGCGACGGTTGGCATTCTTCCTCTCGGAAGTGCAAACGCCCTCGCGCGTCACCTCGGTCTCTCTTTCAATCCGGCCGAAGCCGTACGTCAGCAGCTCAAGTTCACCGCGCAATCCATCCCGCTCGGGCGCGTCACCTGCGAAACCTCAGAAGGCCAGTGCTCCCGCTACTTTGCCGTGATGGCCGGAGCAGGTCCTGACGGGATGCTTGTCTACCGCATGCTCGCCACTGGCAAGCAGCGCCTGGGTCGCTCTGTCTACTATCTCCGCGCCGCCCGCCTCTTCCTCAGTTCCCACTTCCCAAACTTTCGTGTGTGCGCCACTACATGCAACGGCGTTCCGCTCGAACGGGACGCCATCAGCGCAATGGCCATTCGGGTGGGCGATCTCGGCGGGCTATTCAGCCCCCTGGCCCATGGCGCCTCACCCAACGACGACACCCTTCAACTTACGCTTACGAGTCCACCCTCGCATCTCACGCTACCCTTCTGGTTCGCTACAAGTTGGACCCGAACGCATCGCTGGAATCCGTACACTCAGCACTTTCGCGTAGCAGAGTTCAGTTGCTCCGCCGCAGAGCCGCGCACTCACGTTCAGGCTGACGGCGAGTGGATTGGTACCACCCCCATGCGCGTCGAGCTCATCCCCAATGCACTTCGCCTGCTGATGCCTCCGCCGGAGGCTACATCGCAGAAGGCACGCTGATCCCCAGCCAACTCAGCACCCGCGTGATTTCGCGTCGTGCGACGGCCGCAGTCGCAAACAACAGTGTCTTGCGAGCTGGATCGCTCTCCGTCAACACGCGATGCCGGTGATAAAAGTTGCTAAAACTCTGCGCAAGCGTAAAGGCATACTTCGCCAGGATCGCCGGCTCGGCCGCAGCAATTGCCTGCTCCAGCACGAGCGACACCCGCGACGCCGCTAGCCAAACCTCCCACACGCTGGTTCCGTCTTCCCCTTCAAGCAACTGCGCGAGCACGCTCGCGTCCAGCGCTTCGAACTCACGAAGGACCGCCGCTTCGTCAGCCTCGCCTTTTCGAAAGATATTTGCCGCGCGCACTGCGGCATACTGCGCGTACGGTCCGGTCTCGCCCTCGAAGCTCAGCGCATCGCGAAAATCAAACGCGATCACCGTGTTCCGCGTGAAGCGCAACATGAAATATCGCAGCGCCCCCAACCCGATCGCCTTGGCGATCTCGGCACGCTCCGCCTCATCCAACTCAGGATGCCGCGCATCCACCTCCGCGCCCGCCGCCGTAATCATCCGGTCGATCAGGTCGTCAGCCTTCACGCCGAAGCCCTTGCGTCCGCTCACCTCGATGAAGGCGCGCTCCTGATCCTCGCTGCTGAGCGTGTAACCAAGCTCCTGTGCGGTCCTCGCCGTGAGCCCTACGAACGCATAGTTCAGATGCGTGTACCGTTCCGCCTGCGCTTCATAGCCCAGCGCGCGAAGCGCTTCTTTCACCTGCGTTTGCGGATCATCCTGCCGCGAATCAATAACGTTGTAGATCGCATCGGCATGTCCAAAGCTCGGATGCGGATCCTCACCATGCATCGTCGAAACCCAGCATGTATGCGTGGGATACTCGCGGAATCGCGCATATCCGAAGTCTCGGCCCAGCAGTCCGAACTTCCAAAGGTGATACGCGATGTCTTTGCCTACATAAGTCACTGTCCCGTTCGAGCGGATAATGATCTTCGCGTCCTCATCTACTTCGCCCGGAGCAAGGGGCGGCGCGCCCGCGCGGCGCATTACCCAGCAGCCCGCGTTTTTGCCCTCGGTTTCCTTGTAGAGCACGCCGCGCTCCACCATCAGCCCGCGCGCGGCCTCCCAGAAATGCAGGTGCAGAATCTCGCTCTCGCGTGGCAGAAAATCGTACTCGATCTCCAGCCGCTCCATCGTCTCAAGATGCCGCCGCAGAACTCCCGTCGAGATGATTTCTGCAATCTCCGCCGTCTCGTTTCCGCCATGCTCAATCGCATGCAGCGTATCGAGTCGCAACTGCCTCCGTGCTGCTGCATGCTCCGGTTCAGCCTCGTACCACTGCGAAACTTGCGCATACAGGTCCCAGCACACGTAGTCGAGCCGCCTATTCGTTTCCAGCAACTCCGTCATCCACCCGCGCAGCGCATCCAGGTTCATCCCCTTCAGCGTCGTCACGGCGACGACAATGTCAGCCACCTGCACGCCCGTATTGTCGATATAGTTCTGCACGCCTGTTGCATAGCCGGGCTTGTAATCATCCGGGCGAACCATGCGCGCAAAGCTATCGCCGAGAATCGCATTGCGAAGATGCCCAACGTGCGCCGCCTTGTTCGGATTGATGCTGGTGTGTTCGATCAGCCGAAATCCTTCGCCGCCAATGCTAGCGTGCTCATCCGCTGCAATCCGCCGCGCCGTCGCCGCGCGATCAAGCTTCACATTCAGATAGCCCGCCCCGGCAATCTCGACACTTGCCACTCCGTCAATCTTGGCGAGCTCCGGCTGAAGCTCCTGTGCGATCGCGCGCGGAGCCTTCTTCAGCCGTTTCGCCAGTTCGAATGCGACCGGCAGCGCCATTTCACCGAACTCCAGCTTCGGCGGCAGCTCCACGGCCAGCTGCGCCAGCTCCACGCCATATCGCTCGTTCAACAGCGCCTGAATCCGTGCCTGAATCGTCTGCTGCAGAATCCTATACATTGCTGACCGTTCTCTGATCTCTGATTTCTGTTCTCTTACGGCAGTTCCGCAGGCAGCGTGTCCAGCTCTTCGACCAGTGGCTTGCGCCGTGCGCGATGGAGCCGGTGCACAAGGAACAACGCGCCACCGACGCCGGTTATCGAGACAAGCAGCCACGCGTGAATCAATAACCCGAACAGACCCGCAGCCGGTGGTGGCGCGCCGTGCCGCACCAGTGCATCCTTACACGCCCACTCAAACGGCCCGATACCACCCGGCGAACTAGGAATCAGGAACGAAAGATTCGCCTGCGAAACCGCCTGCCACGGCCCGATTGCATCCGTCTTCAGAGCCACAAGCTTCGCCGCCGAGACGTAGATCAACCCCTCGATTGCCCACGCGACAAAGCTGAACACGACGAGCAGCAGCGACCCGCCCACTCCGATGTTCTCGATGCACTCCATCGCCAGCAGCAGCCAATGCTCGATCTTCTTCACGAACCTGTTCGCGCTCTTTGCCGCCAGGTTGCGCAACGGCTGCTGCAATGTATGCGCTCCAAACACAAGCACCAACAGGCAAATTGCAGAGATCGTCAGCCCGATCTCCGCGCCGCCACGCAGCTTCGACGAGACGGCCCGTCCGCCATGCATTGTGAAGGTGAACAGCACGGCCAGGCAGAACACATCAAGCAGCTTTTCCAGAATCACCGTGCTCAACACCATCGAAGGTGTCGCATTCACATCAGGAGCGTATGTGAAGACGCGCATCACGTCGCCAATACGAAGCGGCAGGATATTATTCGCTGCCAGCGACGTCATGAAGATACGCGCGCAGTCACTGAAGCGGGCCTTGACACTGCGCAGCATCCACCAAGCTCTAAGGCAGCGTACGCTGTAGCCCGCGACCGTAAAGACCACCACGCCCAGGATCCACGCTGGCGCCACGAAGCGCACCGCTTCAAGGTCCCCCACGTCGAAGCCGCGAAAGGTCCACCAAAGGAAAAAGGCGCTGATCAGCAGCCCCGGGACCATCTTGAGGAGATTGAACCGGTGCTCACGACTCATCGTGGGGTTCCTGCCTGTCTGAACCCCGGCCTGCTTGGCAATATTGTCGTGAGATCGAGCATTGGCACGCATCTTCATTGTATCGTTTGATTCAAAAGTCGCCCGTTGACCTGCGGAATCCGTCTCAATACTCAATGTTATTGCCGAGAACGCTTCTGGCTACCACCGCAACACTCCCACGAAGAGAAGTCTCCGAAGCTGAGCTCTCACCGTCGCGCGTTCGAATGGTGCGCCGCCGGCGTTTGGTCTGGTGGGGAGCGGCGCTCGCAGGACTCTCGCTCGCTGTACTGCTCATTCATGGCTACCATCCGCTCGCTGAAGACGGCGGACTCTACGTCGCTGGTATCGAATGGAAGCTGAACCCCTCCCTCTTTCCGCGCTATACCGAGTTTGTCTCCGAGCATGTACGCTTCTCTCTCTTCGCACCCGTAGTAAGCGCCATCACCCGGCCGGCTCACCTCCCGCTACTCGTTGTCCTGTTGCTCATCGAGCTCTTCAGCATCACGCTGATGCTGACCGCCGCCCGCGCGTTGCTTCGGCGTGTAACGTCGAACGAGTGGGCGCAGCTGGCGGGGCTCGGCCTCCTTGCCGCTCTTTGGTCTGTACCGGTCGCGGGGACTTCCCTGCTTCTGATGGACCCCTACGTCACGGCGCGCAGCTTCTCCACTCCGCTCTCATTGTGGGCGCTCGCATTTTCGCTGGACGACTGGAACAACAACAGGCGCTCATTCCTGAGTTGCGTCCTGCTCATAGGGCTCGCGGCGGCGTTTCACCCGCTTATGGCCGGGTACGCTCTTGGCTTGATCCTTGTTGTGCGTGGAATGCGGAACCCACGCCGGATTTCACAACTCATCACGCTCGGCCTGCTGGTCTTTGCCGCAGCCGCTTTGCTCGAGGCACATGCTGCGCCGGACTCCCGCTCCGTCGTCCTCGCCGCGCAAAGTCGTTACTACTGGTTTCTCTCGCAATGGCATTGGTACGAACTCTTCGGACTCGTAGGGCCATTGCTGGTTCTTCTTCTTGTTCGTTACCCGAACCGTAACGGAATTGGATCGACTGGCAAGGCACTTGCCACAGCGGCGATTCAGTACGGTTGCTTCGCGGCCGTCGTTACCGTGATATTTGCCCACGAGAACTATGCAGCTCACGTGATATCACGCCTGCAGCCCTTGCGGGCCTTCCTGATGATCTATGCAGTGATGCTTCTGCTGCTCGGCGCATCGGTGCAGCAGGCCTTTGAACGTCTCGCCTCATTCGGCTTCCCTATCCTCCGTTTCGCAGTCGTGCCCCTTCTACTCGCCGGTGCGTTTGGCATGTTCCTGGCAGAACGTAGCGACTTCCCCGGATCCCCACACATCGAACTTCCCTGGCAACTGCAGCAGAGCCGAAATCCCTGGGTCCGCGCTTTTCTATGGTGCCGCGATAACACGCCACAAAACGCGCTCTTTGCACTCGACGCCCAGTACATCACCATCCCTGGAGAGGACGCTCAGACTTTCCGCGCCATCGCTCAGCGCAGCGTGCTTCCCGATTTCTCAAAGGATGGAGGTGAGGCGGCCATTACGCCGCACCTGGCAGACGAGTGGGCCGCGGGCTTCACGGCGCAGCTCGACCTGGACCAGCAGACGGCATCGCAACTCCGCGAGCACCTCGCGCCCTTCGGTATCGACTGGGTGATCCTGCGCGCCGACTCGCCCGCCTCGCTCAATTGCCCATACGAAAACGGCCTGCTCAAGGTCTGCAGGCTTCAACCCCTGATGCAGCGCGCTGGAGTGCCGCGCTGAAAGGGTTTTTAAATATGGCCGAGTAGCCGCTCGCGCGCCCGCCGCCGCAGTGACGCCCTCAGCAGCACCGCAATCAAAAACGTTTGCAGCACAACAAGAATCACTAGCGCCCACGGGTACTGCGCCGCCATCGTGCTTGAGCGCCACCACGCCGGCAGCATTCGGCCACGATAGAACCGCGCCAGCGGCGCTCCGCTACTTGCTGTGTTTTCTTGTTGCGATGCCACTGGCGCCGCGGGAACCGCCTTCGCCGGGGCAACTCGAGGGGGGGCCGCCGGCAAAGACTTGGCGGATGCCACAGGTGCACTCACCGCGGATGCGATAGCCGTCGCAACCGCGATATGCGTGGTCGGCAAATGAGTTGGCGGGCTCGCCGATGTTGCAGATCCGGCATCGTGAGCCGGTGCGGCATCATCATCCGCGTCAGCCGGATCACTCACCTTCTGCGTCTTGGAGGTTGACTGCTGCGTGTTCACGGATGGTTGCTGCGCGTTGGAAACTGACTGCGCCGCCGGCTTCTCCGTAGTAGAGGTTTCCTTGGTCGTCTTGGCTGGAGGTGTCTGCACTGCCCCGGCAACCCCGTCGACCTTCTTCGTTGCCGTCTGCGGCTCAACTTTCGTCGGCTCCGCTTTCAATGGAGCCTGAGCATCCTGTTTCGGCGCCGTGGACGTGACTGCGGCAGGCGCAGTGTCAGTGGCTTCCTGTCCACTCACCATGGACCACGCCGGCAGCAATACCGCCGCCGCGATCAACAACGGCGCGATGCTTGTCATCAGGTCGCCATCGCGCGATCGCTTTGCTGGCACGATCGTTTGCCGAAATCCGCGCGCCGCCAAACGAACAATCCGCGCAAAACTGCGCACCGGATGATCGACCTTCCGGCTCTGATCCCAGCCCAGCCACGAATCCGCGCGCGAATACAACACCATCGTCAGCGCCTCTTCTTCAGCCAGCGAAAGTGCGTCGAACTGTGCGCGCAGCGATTCATCCTCCACGCGCACTACGGTCGCCGGCAGCGACGCATCGCTGTCCAACACCGGCAATACGATCCTCACCGCGTCTCCGGTCTGTACGTTCAGGCGCGACCCCGTCCACAGGCGCACGCCTGTACTGGACAGATCGCCCGTCAACCCCTGCACTACGTTGCCGTCCGGCAAAATGACCCCGCCGGGTACCTCCACATTCACGCGTACGGCGCGACGGCGCTGCTGGTTCTCCCACGCGACCGCCGTCGCCACCCCCAGCAGGATCATGTTGAATAACGTCCACGCGACGTTCATCACGATTGTGCCGAGGTGGTGCGGGTCATACATACGGTGCGGCACGCTCAGCAGCCATCCCTTCCACCCCGGTGCATTCGACGCCAAAAATGGGTGAAGCCGCGGAATCGCGCACAATAGCCCGATGAGGTTCACGGACAGCATCAACACAAATGGCCTTGCAATCCGCCGGTCGAAGAAACTCGAGTACAACACCTGCCCTTTTGCCGTCACGTTGAAGCGCGGCCGACGAGGCCACAAGAAGGCTCCAATCGTAGGTAGCAGCACATACGGTGCCAGTACCGTCTCGTAGATTTCGTTCCAGAACGAATGCCGGTGCCTTCCCTGGATGCGCAGATGAGTCAGGTACAGCATCACCAGATGCGGCGCTGCAAAAGCCAGAATCGCCTGCCACGTTCCCGGCAGGTTCGTCCCGCCGTAGATCAGATAAATAAGCGGTGCCATCAGAAAGACCAGCCGCGGCAGCGCAAACAGAAAGTGCGCCGCCGAGTTCACATAGCACAGCCGCTGCGCCAGCTTCAGTCCGCGTCCGAAGAGCGGATTCTCCAGGCGCAGAATCTGCGTCATCCCGCGCGCCCAGCGCACACGTTGGCGAATGTGGCTGCTCAGCCGCTCCGTCGCCAATCCTGCCGCCTGCGGAATGTTGATATAGGCCGTGCTCCAGCCCCTCTTCTGCAGCCGGATCGACGTATGCGCATCCTCGGTAACCGTCTCAGTCGCGAGCCCGCCGATCTCATCCAGCGCTCTGCGTCGCAATACCGCGCATGATCCGCAGAACGACGTCGCGTTCCACAGGTCATTGCCATCCTGCACAACACCGTAAAACAACTCGTTCTCGCTCGGGACGCTTCGAAACTGATCCAGGTTTCTTTCAAACGGGTCGGGCGAGTAGTAGTGCTGCGGCGTCTGCAGCAGCGCCAGGTTCACATCGCGCTCAAACCATCCCATCGTCAATTGCAGGAAGCTTCGCGTCGGCACGTGGTCCGCATCGAAAATCGCCACGAACGGCGCGCTCAGCCGCGCCAGCGCGCAATTGATATTTCCTGCCTTCGCATTCTCGTTATCAGGCCGGGTCATGTACCCGATCCCCGCCTCCTCCGCGAAGGCGCGAAACTCCTCCCGCCGTCCATCGTCCAGCAGGTAGACATTCAGTTTGCCTTCAGGCCAGTCGATGTTCGTCGCCGCCAGCGCCGTATATTTCACCAGCCGCAACGGTTCGTTATACGTCGTAATCAGCAGGTCGACCTCAGGCCACTTTTCCGGATTCTCGGGCAGCGGCACCGGGGTCCGCCGCAGCGGCCACAGTGTCTGGAAGTACCCCAGCAACAGCGCGACGAATGCATATAGCTCGGCCGCCAGTACGACTACGACGAAGAACGCATCCAGGCGGCTCCAGGTCGTGTCGTGAAACCGAAAATAGCGTTCTACCGAGTGAACGCGCCAGATCCCATAGCGTACCGTCACAAAACACGACAAGAGCACCAGCATCAACGTCGTAAGATACGAACCGGACCCGCGATGCAGCCACAGCGCAGCGAGGACCAGCAATCCGCCCAGCATCGCCTGCTGCGGCCACGCTAGAGGCACGCCGGCCGACGCGAGCAGGAACAGCGTCCCGCCCGCCACAATCAGAAATCGCAGGAGTCTTGGAAGCATCGACTCGCTCGACTCAAACTCCCGCCATAGAGCCGACCGCTTCATTGCTCGCTCCACCGCGCCTTTCTGAAACCCGGCGCGGGTGCCGCCTGCGTCCTCAGCCAGGACGCCAGGTTCAGCACATCACCCGCCACCGCCGTCTCCGGCGCATAGTCCATCACTGTCATTCCCTCAGCCAGCGCCTCCGACACCGCGGGCGATCGCCGAATCACAAACGGAAGCAGCCTGTCGCCCAACTGCTGCCGCAGCACCTCACGCACATCCAGGTGCAGCGGTTGCGAGGCGTCAAATCCGTTCACCACATACCGCGGATGCACCGGCTTCCCATTCGCATCCGTCACATCCGCAAAGAACCGCTCCACCGTGTTCAAACTGATCACCGAGCTCATATCCGGCGCCAACGGCACCATCACAATCGAGTTCATGCGCGCGACCCTTTTCAACACCCACGGCACGGACGGCGATAGGTCCACCAGGACTCGCTGCATCCCTTGTCCATTGCGCGTCAGTTCTTCTGCCAGCCACTCTTGCGACTCGAGATCGCCGCCTTTCCCCAGCAAATCGAAACTCAGCAGATGAATCGGCGCGTCCGCGCTTCCCACCGGTGGCGCAAATGTCCGCACCATTCCCGGCTTCAGTTCGCTCGCGCCAAAGTAAAACGGCAGCAGTCCATGCGAAGTCGTATCCGTCAACAGCACCTTCTCGCCGGCCGACGACAATGCGCGTCCCAGCGTCGCCACCAGGCTCGTTTTGCCCACTCCGCCCGCCAGCGAAAACACACCAAGCACCGGAACCTCGCCACTCGCCGCCTTCTTTGTTTCCGGTGCCTTCTCATGGGGCCCCTGCTCGAACAACTCGCGCAGCGCATACCACCGCGAAGCCACCCGCTCCCGGGACTGCTGCAGCGTATCCTCCACCGACGAGGTATCGGGCTCCGGCGGAGCCTTCGGACGCTCTTCCGCAAGCCACGCCGGCACTGGAGCAGGCAGGCGCATCCTCTCTGCATGAGATTCTTGTGTGCCAACGGTCTCGGAAACTGGCTGTGCTTGTTGCATCTCGATCAAGCTCTCAATCACTCCCTCAGTCACCGTCATCTTTTCGACCGATGCCGGTCCCTGTGCTTCTGCCGTCTCTGACTCAGTCACGGCAAACGCCGCCGTCATCGGATCTGCAAGAATCCCGTCATCTTCACTCGTCGCGCTGTCCACGTTGGTGGGTGGCAGTTGGAACTGCGTGTCGCGCGTCTTCGGCAGCCGCGACGGCCGCATGTCCTGCTCGGGTGTAATGAGTGTCGAAAACAACTTCTCCGGCGCCGGCTGTTCCGGCTCGCGCTCATGCTGATACGGATCCGTCAGCTCCCCTGGCAGCTTCGATACCGGTTGCGGCCCCGCCAGCTTGCGCCTGCGCATCTCGGCCTCTGCATAGCGCAACGCCTGCCGCTCTGCCGAAGCCCTCGCGTCTGTAATCTCCCGGGCCTCTCTCCTGGTCGCTGCCTCGGCCGCGGCAGCTGCCTCGGCCCTTCTCGCCGCCTGCACACGCTCTGAAGCAGCCTTGCGACTTAGCTCCGTCGCCTGCCGCATCGCCAGCGCTCGAGCACCTTCTTCCAGTTCCAGGTCTCGCCGGTGTCTTGCTTCCGCGGCCTTGCGTGCTGCCTTCTCATGCAGCCGCGCAATCTCCTCAGCTTCCCGAGCCGCACGTTCTGCCGCCGCGGCCGCGGCCTCAGCCTCGGCTTGCGCCCGACTCTCCGCATCTTTGGCCTCCTGGGCTGCACGGTGACGCATCAGCGCCCGCGACTCCCGCCGCGCTCCCGAGAAATCCCGGTAGCGCGCACCCTGCAGATTCGCCCACGAGTACAGGACCGCGACGTCCTCGGGGTTCTCCGTACGCGACTGCTCTTCAACCGCCTCCGGCTTCTGCCCGTCCATCCTTACCTCAAATTCCCGGGTCAATGTCCGCAATTCGTGAGCCCGCCGGAGTCCCCGCAAGAAAACCTGCAGTTAGTTCTTGCCAGTAAGCAGAGGCTACGTGTCCCCTTGTTTGCCCGTAAATACACCGTAAGTAACACTAAGTAGAAACCGTAGCGGCACTTCCACCGCATAAATGGCCCGTATCCTGCTGCTATAACGCAGCACGACGTTGGTAACTTTCGTAACCTTACCGTTCTCCCCAACGGGGAATCAGACGCGGCTCTCTTTCTTCAGTGCCAGTTCCATCAGCTTCCGCGCAACGGCCTCGGTATCATGTCGCAGCACATCGCCCTCGTGCACGAAGTTCCCCGCGATCGGCTCAACGCCCAGCGCCCGCACCCGGTCGAGGTCCGCATGAATTGGCTCCTGTCCTCCGCGCTCATACTGCATAAGCGTGTCCGGACGGATTGGCGCGGTATTGATCAGCGCATAGTCGAACATCTTCGCCCCACCGCAGTGATTCAAAATCTTCTCGATATGTTGTGCCGCCGTCAGCCCCAGCGACTCGTTCGCCTGCGTCATCAGGTTGCACACATACACCCGCACCGCCTTCGAGCCCGCAATCGCCTCCGGAACCCCACGCACCAGGAGGTTGGTAATCAGCGACGTATAAAGCGATCCCGGCCCCAGCGTAATCAGATCCGCCTGCGCCACCGCATCCAGCGTCTCCGGAATCGGGTGCACCGCAGGTGGGTCCAGCATCAACTCAACAATCGATCGTTTCGACGCCGTGATATTTGTCTCGCCGCGCACTACCGAGCCGTCGTCCATCTGCGCCGTCAGCGTCGCGTTTGCGGTCGTCGCCGGATAGATTCTTCCCCTCGTCGCCAGAATCTGCGACGACGTCTGCACGGCCTCGGCAAAGTCACCCGAAATCCCATTCAGCGCCGCCAGAAACAGGTTGCCGAAGCTGTGCCCCTGCAAATCTCCCTGCTCAAACCTGTACTGAAACAGCCTCGACAGCAGGTGTTCGTCCTCGCTCAGCGCGACCATGCAGTTCCGGATGTCGCCCGGCGGCAGCATCTGCAACTCCTCGCGCAGCCTTCCGGACGATCCTCCGTCATCGGTCACCGTGACCACAGCCGCCAGGTCGCGAATCAGGCATGACACATCCGCGGCTGGACTCACTCCTCCACGGCCACGAGAGCCCCCACGCCGGTCAAACCCGGTCGGCGACCCAGGCGTGGCGACGTAGCGCTTCAACCCCAGTAACAGCGTAGAAAGGCCCGTGCCGCCACCGATCGCAACAACTCGAAGCTGAGGAAGAACTCGATCGGCCATGCGTCCGTTTAGTGTAAGCGCACACGCGAATCAAGCTTCCACAGCTAGTCGGTAAGTTAGCGAGTCAGTTTTGGGGATCCAAAACGAACAGCCTTCCTCCGTCTTTGCCTTTTTCTGTCAGATTCGCGGAGAATCTGCTTCTGGTCGGAGCCCACCCAGCACCAATGGAAAACCGGGGCGTTCGCCCCGGTTCTTCGCACTCCGCTAACTCGCTGACCTGCTAACTCGCTGCCCTCACGCCTCCGGGTACAGCAATTCCGTGAACCGCGGATCTTCGGAGACGGTCTCGAAATCGGAGTCCGCCCTCGCCTGCAGGCGGTTCTGGCCGTTCAGCCGGATCGCCTCACGCAGCTTGTCGATGCACTCCTGGGTATCGCCAGTCATACTGGCCAGCAGCGCCAGCCCATAGAATGCATAGTCCGCCGACTCATTCTTGGAGAGAATCTGCTGGAATTGCTCGCGCGCATCTTCGTACTGCCCCTGGTTCAGCAGCGAGATCGCGTAGTCGTAGCGCTCTTCGTTGGTCTCGAACTTGGTCGAGCCCTTCTCGATCTGCGCCACGCACGCCGCAATGTACATGCGGATGCGGTCGGCCAGATCCTGCGGCGCAGCCTGCAGCATCTGCGTGAAGGCCTGGTGCGCCTTGTCAAACTTGCCGCTCTGCATCAGCTTCAGCGCGCTCTCATACATCGCGAGCGTCTGCTTGCGCGTTGCGTCGTCGGGTGCAGGCGAGCCCGCAAGCGTCCGCGGCATCCGCCGCAGGTTGCTGGACTTCGCGTCGTTCTTGCCTGAATTCGTGGTACTGGACTGGGCAACTGTGGATGCCGACTTCGTGGCCATAGCGCTCTCTGGTTCGTCTCGGCTAAGAATAGCCTCGGTAACTGTGTCAATTTGGGAAGCTGTTTCGAGGTTATACGGTTCCGCGCCTCCCGCGGTCAAATCGGTCCGGTGAATTTGTCCCTCACTTCGCGGCCCGCGCACGATACAGCACCGGATTCAGCGCTGGATCGTTATACATCTTCATCTGCCGGTACAGCTTGAACCGTCGCTTGCCCGACATTACTTCGGCCCACAGACGATCCAGCGCATCGCGCAGATCGTCTCTCTGCTCCTTCAACACTACCAGCCGCTCCCGGTTGCGCTGCAGGTGCTCATTTCCAGCCGCGCGGGCAATCTCCTCTTCGGTATGAAACCGCTTCAACTCCAGGATCGACAGCCGGTCAATCATCATTCCCGGAGTCTCAGAGTGCAGCGGCGCGTCTTCGCTTTGCTCGCCCGCTCCCTCCAGCAGCATCCGGTCGATCCTCTCCATCAGATCATTCCGCCGCTGGTTCAGTCGATCGATCGCCCTCTTGACCACCACAATCTTCTCAGGCGTCGCCTCGGGGTCGCGCGCCTGGTCCTCTTCATGCCAGAGATCGAAGTTTGCCCTGTGCTGTTCAAGCACAAGCTGATCCATCTCGTCAGCAGGTGCCGGCATCTCCGACGGCTCATGCCACCGCCGGGTCGCCTCTTCCTGCAACTTCACAAGATGTGCCGCATTCATCATCAACAGCCTCAAGAATATCGCGGCTACACTGAAAACCATGGCTGACGACATCCGGCGTGTGCTGGTCTACCGGCTTGGCAGCCTCGGCGACACCCTCATCGCCCTGCCTTCCTTCCACCTCATCGCCCGCGCCTTCCCGCACGCCGAGCGCCGTCTCCTCACCAACCTCCCCATCGCCGCCAAGGCCCCGCCCGCCGCCGCCGTGCTCGAAAACACTGGCCTCATCCACGGCTACATGCGCTACACCACCGGCACCCGCTCCATCCGCGAGCTCCTCCGCCTCGCCGTCGCCATCCGCCACTGGAAACCTGACGTTCTGGTCTATCTCACCGGTGCCCGCGGTCTCGACTCCGCCCGCCGCGACGCCAAATTCTTCCGCCTGGCCGGTGTCTCCCGCCAGGTCGGCGTCCCCCTCACCACCGCCGCCCAACTCAACCTCTTTGGCGGCGAATTTCCCGCCACTCCCAACGCCGACCTCGAGCCCGAAGCCTCACGCCTTGCCCGCAACCTTCGCGAACTAGGCGACGCCCAGCTCGACGACCCCGCCTCCTGGGACCTTCACCTCACCCCCGGCGAGCACGCCACCGCCGCCCGCGCCATCGGTCCCCACGCCCTCCGCCGCGAACTCCTCGCCGTCAGCGTCGGCACCAAGGTCCAATCCAAGGACTGGGGCCGCGACAACTGGCACGAGCTCCTCACCCGCCTCGCGCGTGCCTTCCCCAACCGTTCTCTCCTCCTCGCCGGGTCTCGCGAAGAATCCGAAGCCTCCGACTTCGCCGCCTCAGATTGGATCGTGAACGGCGGAGGCCCCGTCATCAACCTCTGCGGCCGCCTCACGCCACGCGAGTCCGCCGCCGCCTTCGCCCGCGCCCGCCTCTTCATCGGCCACGACTCCGGCCCGATGCACCTCGCCGCCGCCGTCGGCACACCCTGCGTCGCCATCTTCGCCGCGCGCAACATCCCGCGCCAGTGGTTCCCCTACGGCCCCACCCACCGCATCCTCTACCACCGCGTCGAGTGCGCCGGCTGCGGCCTCGAAACCTGCATCGAGCAACAGAAAAAATGCATCCTCTCCATCACCGTCGACGAGGTCCTTAGCGAGATCCGCGCAGCTCTTCGGTCAACTAACGCTGATCCGATCACTCCTCGCGCCCAGACCATCGCCAGCCGAGCGAGTGTTGCCAGCAACAGCAGCCCAGCCGCCCACGCAAACCACGCACCGAAGTGGCTGAACATCGTATCCTCATGCCGAATCGGTACATCGACCAGCAAAGACGCAAACGGTGCGCTGTTGCTGCGCACCTCGCCAAGAACCCGCCCGCGATCATCCGTCACCGTAAGAAATCCATCCTTCGCCGTATGCGCAATCGCGTAGCCGTTCTCTACTCCGCGCATGATCGCGATATGCCCATGCCACCCGCGGTCGATATTGAAATCCCATGCGGGGTCCAGCAACAACGCAACACCCGCGCGCCCATAATCCCGCGCCGGACGAATGAAGTCCATGTCCTTGCAGATCGCCACACCCACCGGCGCCCCCGATTCCTCCAGCAGCGTCAGCGAATTTCCCGGCGTCTCGTCCGACTCAAACGGTGGCAGCAAGTGGTGCTTGTGGTAGCTCGCAATTGGCCTCTCAGGCGAATAGATCCGAGCTTCATTGAACGATTCCGGCCCTACCACATGCAGCACGCCAATCACGAGCGTCGCACCCGTGCGATCTGCCACGGACTGAAACCCCGCGTCCGCACTCTTCGCATGGCGCTCCAGCAGCACACCCGTCTTCTCGGGCATCACAACAAGGCGCGCGCCCTGCCCAGCCAGCTTCTCCGCCTGCTCCGCATAATTTTCAAGCAGTTCCTGCGCTGCCGCCCCGGGCTCCGCAATCTGCACCTTGTCCGTATCCAGCAGCCCAACCTTGATCGTTGGACCCGGCCTCGGAACGGCGAGACGTATCGCCCCAAAGATCATTACGGCCCCAAGAATCGTGACCACCGGTACAACGACACGCATCCTTCGCGCCGGAGAATCGCGCCGGAGATAAAACACCGCCGCAATCGCTACAGGAAACAACAACAGCAGAAAGCTGATTCCCCACGGGCCCGTTAGCGACGCCAGCTGCAGAAACGGCAGAAACTTCAGCTGCGTATACGCCAGGCTGCCTGCCGTGCCGTTAGCCGGCACGAAGCTGCTCAGGTACTCGCCAACCGTCCAAAGCGCAGGAAGCGAAACCACCGCACTGAAGACAGCGCCCCGGCGCAGCAGAGCGCGGAACAAAAGCACACCCGCCGCAAACAGAAGCGAGGCGAGAGTGTACGGGATAAGCCACGCGTACACCGGCATATGTAGTGCGACGTGCAGGTAAGACAGCATCGGGAGACTGCCCAGCAGCATCCCGAGCGCAGCCGTAGCCCCTGCAACCCGCCATGAATCTGTCTCCGCAGCCAACACCAGAACCGGCAGCAAAGCGATCCACATCACCGGCCACACCGGATTCATCCCGTTCCCAATCGACAGCAGCACCGCCGTCGATACAGCAGCGACACCCGCGGCAAGCAGAGGGTGTTTACGCACGAAGTCCATCGAGGTATCTCCTGAACGAACGCCTGTAAAGCTCTCGAAACTTCTTTTCGGAAAGACCGACACGCCCACCCAGATACAACACGATCAATCCGTGCGAAATCGCGCTCAGTTCGAACGCGATCTCCACCGGATCGTCGGGCCGCAGCTCACCATCTCGCATCGCCTCTTCGAGCACGCGCACCGATGGGTTGAACGTCGGCGAACGCCCGGCCGTAAAGTCTTTCGGGTACTGCCTTGCTCCCTCGCGCGGAGCAAGAAACATGAGGTGATACAGATGAGGAAACCCGAGCGCCCACTCCAGAAACACGTCTCCAATCTGCAGCAGTCTCTTCTCCACGTCTCCCGTCAGGCGCCGCGCCAGAACCCGCTCGGCCAGCTCACGAAAACCCTCATTCGCAATCGCATTCAACAGGCTCTCGCGATCGGTATAGTGCCGATAGATCGCCATCGGCGTAATGCCCACCCTCTCCGCCACGGGCCGCATCGCCACCGCCGCAGGCCCCTCAAGATCCAGAAGGGCACGCGCTGCCGTCAGAATCCGCGCCGCCGTATTTGTCTTATTTGAAGAGTTGCTTCGAATCTCTGCCATAAGTCTACGTTGTATACAGAAGACGTATACACCGTATACATCGCCGGATGCAAGCCTTCCGCTTCGGTCGTAGCTCGCCGTCGTCACACCGAGATGCTGCATCGGGAGGCGCACTGAAATCCAGCTGAAGCGAAATGCGCTCGCCAAGATGAAATGTCGTCGCGCCGGTAGGCAATGCCTCTTCACTTCCCTTCATCTGCGAAGATGTAGAGTGACCATGCTTCCCGAACTCCACCGCGTCCTCGGCCTCCTCGAAGGCGGCTTCCACGACATCCGCGTCCTCGTCGTCGGCGACCTCATGCTCGATCGCTACATCGTCGGCGACGTCGACCGCATCTCTCCCGAAGCCCCCGTGCCCATCCTCCGCCACGCGCACCGCTACCAGCGCCCCGGCGGCGCCGCCAACGTCGCGATGAACCTCGCTGGCCTCGGCTGCCAGGCGCTGCTCGCCGGCCTCTGGGGCGCAGACCCCGAGCAGCGCGAGCTCGCCGCCGCTCTCGAAGCCGCGCACATCGACACCGCCGGCGTCGTCACCTGCTCGCTCCCCACCATCTCCAAGACCCGCATCGTCGGCCGCACCCAACAGCTCCTCCGCCTCGACATCGAATCCCGCGAAGCTCCGTCCAGCACCGACATCGAGCACCTCCGCGACCGCGTCCTCGCACTTGTCGAAAAAGTCCACGCCGTCATCCTCTCCGACTACGCCAAGGGCGCGCTCACCTACGAGCTCTGTACCTCCGCCATCCGCGCCGCCCGCCGCCTTGACGTCCCCATCCTCGTCGACCCCAAAACCTCCGACCTCTCCAAGTACTCCGGCGCCACCATGGTCTGCCCCAACCTCAGCGAACTATCGCAGGCCACCGGCGTCCCCACTCACAAAATCGACGATCTCCTCGCCGCCGCCGAGCGCCAGCGCTCCGAGCACGGCTTCGACTACCTCACCGCCACCATGAGCGATCGTGGCATCCAGGTCCTTTCCGCCGGCTCCAGCTTCCACTCCCCTGCCCGCGCCCGCGAAGTCTTCGACGTCTCCGGCGCCGGCGACACCGTCATCGCCACCCTGGCCGCCTCCATGGCCGCCGGCCTCAAGGTCGAAACCGCCACCGACCTCGCCAATCTCGCTGCCGGCGTCGTCGTGGGCAAAGTCGGCACGGCGCCCATCGCGCATCACGAGCTCATCTCCCTCCTCACGCCGTCTTCACCGCTCAGCGGCACAGAGAAGATCCTCGACCGCCAGCGCCTCGCCGCGCGCATCGCCGACTGGCGTGCCTCCGGCGAAACCATCGTGTTCACCAACGGCTGCTTCGACCTCCTCCACGTCGGCCACATCACGCTGCTTGAAGACTGCCGCAAGTTCGGCACCAAGCTTGTCCTCGGCCTCAACACCGACGCCTCCGTCTGCCGCCTCAAAGGCCCCACGCGTCCCATCGTCGGCGAGAACGAGCGCGCCCGCGTCATGGCCGCCCTCGCCGCCGTCGACGCCGTCGTCCTCTTCGCCGAAGACACGCCCCTCGAGCTCATCCGCGAGATCCGCCCCGACGTCCTCGTCAAAGGCGGCGACTACACACTCGAAACCGTTGTCGGCCACGAAGTCGTGACGGCCTACGGCGGCCGCGTCGCCATCGTACCCACCGTCGAAGGCTTCTCCACCACCAACATCGTCCGCAAGCTCGCTCAGGAACCCACACACTGAGCCTGCAACTCCTTATCCCACCGGTCCGCGCTAAAATAAACCTATGGCTGTTCAGAAAAGCTCTCCGCTGAAGTTCGTTGTCGCCGGCGCGCTCGTCGTCGCCGTCATCATCTGGCTGGCGGTCTCCGCGGGCACCCAGGCCAAGAGCTACTACGTCACCATCGCCGAGCTCCAGCAGATGGGCCCGAAGGCCTACACCCGGCACCTCCGCGTCGCCGGCAACGTCAAGCCCGGCACCATCGAGCGCGTCGGCACCAACGCCACCTTCACTCTCGTCGAGCTCGACAAGACCGTTCGTGTCGACTACCGCGGCACCGAGCCCCCGCCCGATACGTTCAAGGACGACGCGCAGGCTCTCGCCATCGGCACCTACGGCCGCGACGGCGTCTTCCACGCCACACAGCTCCAGGCCAAGTGCGCCTCCAAGTACGCCCCCGCCAAACCTGGCAGCACCGCCCCCACCGGCAACACCACCCCGCTCACCACCACCGCCTCCGCCGCCCCGGTCAGCCACTAAACCGGGTGCCCCACCCTCGGCCGGCGTAGCCGGGCAGGCCGGGGTCCCCAGCGAGCGTTCTTTGCTCGGTGGGGTGGAGCGTGGTGGTATCGCACGTTAAGACGCGCGATTCTTCTACAGCTCCCGCTTCCAGCCAACCCATTACAAGCCGTCATCCTGAGCCAAAGGCGAAGGATCTTTGTATTTCAGCCCAGATCAAGAAGTCTCCACTACCAGCCGACTACAATCTCTCTGTGAAGCTCTCTGCACTCGTCATCGGTGCCTGCCTTCTCGCGCAAACGCCCGCCCAGCCCCTCACCTTCGACGTCGTCTCCATCCATCCCGCAGACCCTGGCGCGCAGGGAGGCCGCATCAAGCCCATCCCAGGCAACCACGGCTACACCGCGCAGAACTTCCCTGTTGGCCTGATGATCGCCCTCATGTACAAGATCCCGGCACGCCAGCTTGAAGGCGGCCCCGACTGGATCAATAACGAGGGCTTCGACGTCGAAGCCCGCGCCGACGGCCCGCACTCCGTCGACGACCTCCACACCATGTACCAGAACCTCCTCGCCGACCGCTTCGGCCTTCGCTTCCACCACGACGTTCGCGAAGGCAACATCTACGCCCTCACCATCGACCCCTCCGGCCTCAAGCTCAAACCCAACACCTCGCCCGAAGACGACAGGATCCCCGTCAACGGCAGCCCGACTCACACCACCGGCGTTCGCGTCCCCATGGTCTATCTCACCTGGTTTCTATCCCTGCTTCTGCAGGCCGACGGTCGGCCCGTCGTCGATCAGACCGGCCTCACCGGCAACTACGACTTCACCCTCAGCTTCCGCCCCATCCTCCCCCCGGACGCGCCCCCCGATGCGCTCCCACCCGAGCAGCGCGACCTTCCCTCGCTCTTCGACGCCCTGCGCACCCAGCTCGGCCTTCGCCTCACCGCAACGCGCGGTCCCGTCGACCACATGGTCATCGACCACATCGACAAGCCCACCCCCAACTAACCCGACTTTGTAACGAACGCACGCCCCCCGAGCCCGCCCTCCGTAAACCCCCGCAGCCATCTCACCCGCCGCCATCTCACCCGCCGCCATCTCACCCGCCGCCGTCTCACCCGCCGCCGTCTCAGTGGCCTGTCATCTCAATGGCCTGTCATCTCGACCGGAGCGGACGGCCTCATCGTCCGCGGAGTGGAGAGACCCCTGTATTTGCTTCCAGGTACCCCGAGCCTTGCTTCTAGGTACCCCGAGCCTTACTTCTAGGTAACCCGAGCCTTCAGGCTCGGGCCTTTCAGGCCTGCGCTGGAAAAAGGGGCTTTAGCCCCTGGGGTATGCGCGATGTCTCGTCCTCGAGCTCTCCAGCCAACTGGGAACTCACAACTCATCGAACCGATAACAAATCCCCTCACTCACCGCCTCATATCCAATCCTGCGGTAAATCGAGTTCGATGTTGGATTGCCCAGGTCGGTATAGAGAATGCAGCGGTAGCCCGCATCGGTCAGCAGCGACGACAGCCCGTGAACACACGCCTGCGCATATCCGCAACCTCTCTCTTCCTTCGGCGTGTACACCCCGGAGATGCGAACGACTCCCTCGATCGCTTTGCTGCCGACGGCCATTGAAACCGGCCCTCCTGCGTCCCATATCCAAACCCGCGACGACAACAGCGCACTGTCGATGAAGCTCTCCACATCTCTCGGCGAGACATGCGCCTCAGTATCGAACTCCTGCATCCATCTCACCACCAGGCTGCGGTCGCGCGCATCTGCTTTTCGCAACCGCCCATCGGCAGGTGCGATCTCATTCAACTGCTTCAACTCGTAAAGACGCGTCCCTTGGGTCGGAACGGCCGCCGATCTCCGCCGCTCCGCCCATCTCCCCGCGAAGCTCGCTGCCGTTGCAACGTCGCCATTGACTCCCGGCAGGTTGCCGCCGCGTTCCACAATCGCATCGACAACAGCCGCGGCCACCTCAGGCTCCATCGGCACCACCGTCGCCGGATACGCCAGCGGAGACTGCAGCACCACGCCCACAACCTCCGCGCCACGAGACGCAACCCAGTAGTGTCCCTGTTCCGACTCCGTCAACCGCCTGTCCACAATCGTCAGGATCAGGTTGTGCAGAACCGGACGCGACCGCAGGAACTCTCCAGCGACCGTCGAAAACGAGCGCGGACCTTCATAAATACGAACGCTGATGTTCATGCAGTAGGTATCAGTCTCCCACTTCTACACCTGCCGCAGAACTTCAGACGATTCCACAAAAGGCCCGGATGTACCCCATTCATGCTGTTGCCGTTGAGCGAGACGCGATTGCGTCCCCGATAACCCGTCATTCTGAGCGAAGCGTCACGGCCTCACCGTGACGCGCAGTCGAAGAACCCCGACACCGCCAAGATCACCACAACCGCTCAAACCTTTTTCCACCACAACCGTCGGGCCAAACAACCCGCGCATCTTGTTAAGGGCACGGCTTCAGCCGTGCCGTTCAGTCGCCAATGCAACGGGGCTTTAGCCCCTGAGGTACGCTTCCTACGCCTGCGGCGGAAGCTCCTGCACACTCACAGCCGGCCCAGCAACGCTCGCCAGCGCAGCCTCGGTGGGCGCATTCAACTGTTCTGCCACCCTTCCCTCCACGTTGTAGTCGTACAGGTGGTACTGGAAATATGTGGCAGCCAGGAAGAACGTCACGACACCGCTGAGCGGAATGTCAATTGGCTCCGCCTCCAGTGCTCCCTTCAGCGTGTAAGCCGCAAGCAGGTACAGCACAAGGCCGCCCAGCCGCGGCACCAGGCGGAACAGCACGATAAGGCCTGAAACGTCGGCCCCGCGTGCCGCCAGAACCAAAAGAACCCCCTCGGCCATCCCCATGAGGATCGCGACACCCAGGAAGACGACATAAGCCATCGCCCAGGCAAACGGTTTCCCGTTCTTGGTCGCCTTCTTCACCCAGTACGCCTGGACGGCCATCCAGACCACACCAAAGATTCCGACAGTGACAATCGTGAGGACCAGCACCCATCCCCAATGCAGCCGCGGAGGAGCGGGCAGCGCGCGGTAAACCGGAGGCGCAGACGGGTACGCATATTGCGGTGGATAGTTATAAGACAAGGACATATGGCCCGCCAGCCTATCCGACGTACCTCGGTCGTATCAAGAGAAATCTTCTTCTCTCCATAACACCAGCCAACTTGACAAAACCCAGCTCCCGCGAGGGGGGTCGTCCAGACCCCAGCAGCGCAGGGCTCACATTAGGTCCACCCCTAACCCCAATCTCATCTAGATTTTGCGCAAAAACAGGGGAGGGATACCCGGGCGCCAGCGCGCTTGGTGGCTTCTACTTCGTCAGCGCCTTCATGAACAAATACCGAAACTCGACGCCCTGGTAGAACGCCTCGGTACGAATCCGCTCATCTCGCCCATGGGCCCGGTCGTCGTCGAAATCCACACCCATCCCGCTGACCCCGTAGCTGGGAATTCCCGCCCCCATGGTGATGATGGAGTCGCTGGCCCCCGTCGACATCGCCGGAACCACCGGCACCCCCGGCCACATCTCCCGCACCACCCCGCGCAAGGGCCCGTAAACATCGTCCCGTGCCGGGGGTGGCTCCATGCTCTTCTTCCCCGACCCCGGCCCCATCACCTCGCCGGCATCGTTCACATAGTTCACCGCAAGCTTTGGATCCTCAAAGATCTTGATCAACTGCTGCCGAATCTGCTCCTGCGAGTGCCCTGGGAGAATCCTGCAGTTCACGTTCGCCCTGGCCATTCCCGGCAGCGCATTCCGCGCGTGCCCTGCATTCACCATGGTCGCCACGCAAGTCGTCCGCAGCGTCGCATTGTCCGTCGGATCCTTTGCGAACTCCGCCACAGCCGCCGGATCTGGCGGATTCGCCAGCACGCTTCGTATCAACTCCGCTCTCTGCGGATCGGTTTGCCCCGCGATCTTCGCCTTCTCCTCCAGCTCCGCCCGCGTCACCGCATTCAGCTCCACCGGAAACGGCGAGGCCTCCAGCTTCGCCAGCGCAAGCACCAGCTCATAGATCGCGTTGTCCGGCCGCGGCTGCGAGCTGTGCCCACCCGGATTCGTCGCCGTCACCTCAAAGTCCGCATAGAGCTTCTCCGTGGCCTCCACATCGAACTCGCTCGGCCTTCCTCCCCGCAGCTCCAGCCCACCCGCATCCGGATTGATCACGAAGTCCGCTCGCATCAGGTCAGGCCGGTGCTCCAGCAGCCATGCCACCCCATTCGACGCCCCGCCCTCTTCATCCGCAGTCAACGCAATCACGAGATCGCGGTTCGGCACATATCCCTCGCGCTTCATCCGGATGAAGGTCTCGACCAGCGCCGCGTCCTCCTCCTTGATGTCCTGCGTCCCGCGCCCGTAAAAGTACCCATCTTTTTCGACAAATTGATACGGATCTGTCGTCCAGTCGGACTTCCGTGCTTCCACGACATCAAGATGGCAAATTGTGAGGATCGGCTTCAGCGTTGAGCCCGGTTTGCCGCGATAACGCGCTACAAGATTTTGTTTACGATCGTTCGGTCCGGCGAGCACGAGGTCCGCGGCGGGAAATCCTGCGTCGAGCAAGCGCTGGCGCATCTTCTCCGCGGCTGCCGTCACGCTGCCATCGGAGTCCTGCGTGTTGGTCTCGATAAGTTGTTTGAAAAGGTCGCGTGCAAGAGCCCGATCCTGCTCCGGAAGAGCCGTGGCACTCTGAGCCAACGGCGATTGAACACCACATAGCAGCAGTACACTCATCGCCGCGAAGCCGCAGACAACTCTTCTGGTCTCTTGCATCTCGTGTCTCGTACTGAGCGCTGGCTCTATACTCGCATAGCAGCGATGCCCGCATCTCCAGACATTCAACCCGCCGTCGAACTCTCCGGAATCTCACGGCTCTACGGCAGCTTTCGAGCGCTGCGGAACATCTCGATGCGAGTGCATGCCGGCGCGTCGGTGCTGCTGCTTGGAGAAAACGGAGCGGGCAAATCAACTCTGCTGCGGCTTATCGCGGGGCTTATCTCGCCAAGCGAAGGAACCCTGGCTGTCCTCGGAGGAACGCCGCGCACGGAGCGCGACCGGCTTGCCTTCATGAGTCACGCGCCGATGCTCTACGACGAGCTGACAGGAATCGAGAACCTGCGCTACTTCGCTTCGCTCTATGGAATCGAAAGAACCAGCGGTGAGCAGGCGCTGCGAGATGTCGGGCTCGATCCGCAGCTTCCAAGACGGGTCGGTGAATACTCACAAGGCATGCGGCAGCGCGCATCGCTGGCACGCGTCCTGATGCTGGAGCCTGATCTGCTCCTGCTGGATGAGCCATTCTCCAATATGGATGCTGTATCCGTGCAGATGATGACTGCACGATTGCGGACATTCCTTTCGCAACCGGGACGCGACGGAGTCGCACGCACGCTCTTTCTCACGACACACCAGGCCGACCTGGCGCGACCGCTGGCCACAACGACGCTGACACTCATGGCGGGACAACTGGCTGCGAGGAATTGACAACGCATGAAGACCAACGCTGCACGCCTGCTCGACAAGCTGGGAATCAGTTACGAAATCCGCACCTACGAGGTCGATCCGGAGGACCTGACTGCGATTTCTGTCGCGCGGAAGATCGGGATGCCGATCGAACAGGTGTTCAAGACACTGCTCACTCACACCTCGGACGGTGAGCACCTGTTTGCCGTGGTTCCGGGAGGAGATGAGCTCGACCTGAAGAAACTGGCAGCGGCCGCAGGGGCGCGCAAGGCTGAGTTAGCGGCGTTGAAGGAAGTCGAACCCCTGACGGGATATGTGCGTGGCGGTGTAACGGTGCTCGCCGCAAAGAAGCCGTTTCGTGCGTTTGCCGACGAGACGATTGAACTCTTCGATCACATCTCCATCTCGGCAGGACAGCGCGGTGTGCAGATCGTGCTGTCGCCCGCAGATTACTTGAGCGCAACGGAAGCGACTCTTGCAGATCTCACGAAGGCAGCACCGCAGAATTCAGCAGGGACGCAGGGATGAGCTATCTCGGTCACGTGCTGACGCATCTGCGCAAGGATCTGCGGCTCGAGTGGCGCGCGCGGGAAATGATCAACGGCATGCTGTTCTTCGCGCTGCTGGTGGTGGTCGTCTTCTCGCTTGCATTTGATCCCACGTCCTACCCCACGATGGCACGTCAGATCAGCGGCGGGTTGCTGTGGGTGGGGCTGCTGTTTGCGTCGATGACCGCACTGAATCAGAGCTGGGCGCGCGAACTGCACAACCAGGTTCTGGATGCACAACGGCTCTCTCCCGCGCCTGCTTCTGCATTTTTTCTAGGAAAGGCGCTGGCCAATCTTATCTTTGTCAGCATCATCGAGTTGGTGCTGGCGCCGGTCTTCGCGATCTTCTACAACCTCCATCCGGTAGGCCAGGCGTGGCTGTTGTTTGTCATTCTGCCGCTGGGCACATGGGCTCTGACGGTAAACGGGACCTTCTTTGCGGCGCTGAGCCTGCGCACCCGGAACCGCGAGCTTCTGCTGCCGCTGGTTCTCTGTCCAATCGCGATGCCGGCACTGCTGGCGATGATTCAGGCGACAACAAACGTACTGACCGGCGAACTCGACCCGGGACTCTGGATCAAGCTGCTTATCGGCTATGACGTCCTTTTCACGATAGCCTGCATCTTTCTCTTCGAAACCGTGCTGCATGTGGCCGATTAGCGCCCCGACAACGCGATAAGATTGAAGAGAAGTGAACAACCGCAGCCAAACACAACGGTTCCCGCTCTGGGCCAGCCTCTATCTCGTGCTGACGTTCGCCGTTCTCGCCATCGGATTCTACGAGGCGATGACGGCACCGAAAGAGGCGACGATGGGCAACCTCTACCGGGTGTTCTTCTACCACTTTCCCCACACGATCCTGAGCTTTGTGTTCCCGTACCTGAACTGCGCGGCCGCGTTTCTGTATCTGTACTGGCGCAGAGTGAATCCCCAGCATGCATTGAAGGCGGACGCATTCGCGCTGGCATCAGCCGAAATCACTGTTCTCTATGCTTCGGTTGGTCTGGCGACGGGCATGCTGTGGGCGCGAGCGGCGTGGGGTATCTGGTGGACGTGGGACGCGCGGCTGACAACCTACCTGCTGCTGTGGCTGCTGTATGTGAGCTACCTGTTGCTGCGGCGACTTACTACGGGGGATCAGAAGGCAGTGCTCTCCGCTGTGCTCGCGATCTTCGCAGCGATTGATATCCCGATTTGTTTTGAGTCCATCCGCTGGTGGAGGACCCAGCATCCGGCTCCCGTATTCGGCGGTGGCGCGGACTCGGGAATTGATCCGCACATGTACCCGGCAGTGCTCTGGAATGTTGCCGCGTGGGCGATGTGGGGCGCTTTCGTGTTGGGACTTCGTTACGCGATTGAGCGGCGGCGGCAACGGATTGCGGCGCCTGAAAGCGGGCCTGTGATTGCACCGGCAAGCCCCGTTCTGGAGGTTCGATGATTCCCTTTTCAACGGTCTCCGAACGGCACCTGGTGTATGCCTATTGCGCGGTGTGGATTCTGCAATTCGGCTACGGCACGTGGCTGGCGATTCAGTGGCGCCGGAGCCGGAACCGGCCGACGGTCAATAAGACAACGGAGCAAAGCGGGTAGCTCTGACCCATGGGTCCAAAGAGTCGCCTGCAACGGGCCGCTCAGTCTGGCTGTCTCGTCCATCTGGCGAACCTGGCATTTTCAATCTGGTTGCGTAAGAGTTTCTTCCACGTTGCGGCTGCGCAACCTGACCCATAGACTCGGGAGACGTGTTCCTGATCCGACAAGATCGTAGCCGACCTGTACTGCGCGCAGCGGCAGCATTGCTTGCCAGCGCGAGCTTCCTGCTGGCCGGATGTCACCGCTACGGGTTTCCGGAGTATCCGGAGAACTATCGCGAATTTGCGTATGTAACGGGCGGCGGATCGAACACTGTCACTGTTCTCGATCTGGTATATCTGCGCAAAGATCGCGTGCTGCAGGTGGGGCGGAATCCGACGGGGCTCGCGGTAAATCCGGTGCGGAATGAGGTGTATGCGGTCAATTCGGGCAGTAATTCGGTGAGCGTGATTGATGCGACTACGAACAACGTGGTGGCGACGATCGGCGTTCATCAGCGGCCGTACTTCATCGCCGTGGCTCCGGATGGCAAGCGTGCTTATGTTCCGAATTCGGGCTCGAACACGGTGAGCGTGATTGATCTGGATGCGCGGCAGCAGATAGCGGTCGCTGCGACCGGTGAAGGGCCGGGCGTGGCGCGAGTGGCACCGGACAACCGCACGCTGGTGGTGTCGAACCAGCAGGCAGGCAGCGTCTCGGTGTATGCGATCAACGAGTCAGGGCCCCCACTGACGTTGCGCGATGCGTTTGCGGGCTGCCCGGGAGCCACCGATATCGCGATCCTGCCAGATTCGAGCAAGGCATTTGTGGCGTGCTCAGCCACACACCGCGTGATGGCGATCTGGTTGGGGGCGGCGCCGGATTCCTGGCGAGGCAAGCAGGACGCGACGCTGCAGCGCGATCAGATGCTGACGATGCTGGATGTCGGCAAGACACCGACGCATATCGCTCTGAAGCCGGATGGCGGCGAGGTCTTCTCGATGAACTTTGATTCGGACTCGATCTCGGAGATGTCGACGTGGACCAACGAGGTGCTGGGAACGTACGTGATCGGTGCGAAGCCGTCGCGCGGAATCATCAGCCGCGACGATTCGACGCTGTGCGTGACGAACTTCGGCGCAGATTCAGTGAGTTTGTACTCGATTGATGACGGCCGGCTGGTGGCAGATGTGCGCACAGGTTCAAGACCGGATGCGCTGGCATTCTCAGCAGACGAGCACCTGCTGCTGGTTGCCGATGCCGGATCGTCAGACGTTGCGGTCATTCGGATGCAAAGCAAGGATGGGCCGTCGCTGGTGACCATGCTGCCGGCAGGCGATCGCCCGAACGACCTTGTAGTCAAGTCGTTCCACGTGCGGCCGGCGCTTCATCATTGATCCTGTGATTCGGACTCGCGGGTCTCGCGGAGAGCCTGGCGGGTGGCGGAAACGTAAGCTCCGCCCAGCAGCAGAAGACCCGAGATAAAGGCCCAGGTAATGAGCCCTGCAGAGACATAAAACGGACCGTAGACAGCGTGATAGTTGAGGTGCGGCAGCACGAGGATGTAGATGTACTTTGCCGCGGTCCAAAGGACGCCCATTACGATCGCAGTGCGCATGACAGCGAGCGGTGGGATTTTTCGGTGCGGCAGTATCCAGTAGATGAGGAAAAACACGCCGCTGGCTGCGCAGAGAGCCACAATCTGCAGAAAAAATTTCCCCACAAGATCGAAAAGTGCATTCTCAGTGTGGCCGAAGAACATCCAGTCGAGCACCGTGCGCTGAGCGGCTGAGAGTGCGATAGATGCCATCGCCAGAAGCGCGACGCCAATCGCGAGACCGATGGAGACGAGCTGGTTCTGTAGATAGGAGCGATTCTCTTAACGCCCCAGACGCTGTTGAGCGCGACCTCCAGCGGGACGAAAACACCGGTTGTCGTGATGATCAGCATAACGATTGAAAAAATCTTGACGGGCGCACGCGTTAGCGCAAGCAGACGCATGTTGTGCATGACGAAGTCCTGATTACTCGGCAGGAAGTTCGACATCATTTCTCCGACCACAATGGTCATGTGGGAGGAGTGAAACACGCGCTGCGAGATGGTAAGCAAAAGAACGATGAACGGGAAGAGCGAGAGGATAGCCTGCGCCGCGACCGAAAAAGCGTAGGTGTGGACCTCGGTCTTCGTGAGGTAGTGGCCGAGAGCTTTGAGTTGCTCCCAGGAGCCGTTGCCGGGGACAGGGACGGCGGCAGCAGCGGCCAATTTCGGCGAAATGGACTCGTCGCCGGCCTTCTTTGGGACAGCGCCTGCTTCAGCCGCAATCTGACGATCGCTGCTGCCATTTGTCCCGGAGTTTTGCTGCTCAGAACTCATCGTCCCAGTCTATCGAGAGCCCACCTTGCGGCGTCCGCAAGCACGGGGTCTTCACCCTCACACCATTCGCGGAGTTTCGTTGCGTAGGCCGGATCGCCGCTGTTGCCCATGGCGATGGCAACGTTGCGGTGGAGGCGACGGCGGCCGGTGCGCTCGAGCGGTGATCCGCGAAAGGTGAGGTTGAAGGTGGGACCGTCCATCGAGGCAAGCCAGTCCAGAGATGGGTTCACAAGTTCAGCGCGAGCGGGCAAAGCCTGTGAGACCGCTACGGGAGCGCGGCGATTCCAGGGGCAGACGTCCTGGCAGATGTCGCAGCCGAAAACCTGGCGGCCGATCGGAGCGCGCAGCGAGTCGTCGATGGGCCCCTTCTTCTCGATGGTGAGATAGGAGATGCAGCGCGAGGCATCCATCTGATGATGGGTGAGCGCGTTGGTGGGGCAGGCATCGATGCATCGCGTGCATGTGCCGCAACGATCTGCAGCCTCCATCGCCCATGCGTCAGCAACAAGGTCGAGCGAGGTAATAATCACCCCAAGCAGAAGCCAGGACCCGAGGCCTTCGTTGAGGACGCAGGTGTTTTTGCCGATCCAGCCAATGCCGGCACGCTGCGCATACTCGCGCTCGACGATGGGCCCCGTATCGACATAACAGCGTGTCTGCAGGTCGGAACCGAATCGCTCGCTGAGAGTTTGTTCGATGCCACGCAGCTTCGCCAGCAGGACATCGTGATAGTCGCTGCCACGCGAGACGTTATCGGTGCGACTGCTCCACGCATACCGTGCGATCCAGCCGGTGCCGGCCGGAGCCTCGTCGATGGAACGTGGTGCGTCCGGGTTGTAATTGATGGCGCAGACCACGACGGAACGCGCCCAGGGCATGGAGCGATGCAAGTCGCCGCGGATGAGTTCACCAAAGTTGTCGAGCCGCTTGAGCCATTCCATCTCGCCGGCGTGGCCGGAGGCGATCCAGGCGGCGAAGCGCCGGCTGGATTCGACACTGGCGACAGTTCTTTCGGCAGGAACGGCAGCGACTCCTGCCAGGTCGAATCCCGCATGACGGACCTGTTGTTCGATCCACTCGCGGTCTGTGCGTGCGATTACCATCTGTCGCGGACTTTACGGTTCGTAGGCAGAGGTACACCGAGGTACCGCAGCGGAGTCCCGTACCAGTAGGTTATCCTGCCCTCTGGCCTTTGACGCTTCGCCTGCTTGCAGGCTCCCGAGGTTTTTTGTGCGGCCTTGTCCCACTTGCGGTCATCAAGAATATCGACGCCTTCCGCGCGAAGGAGTGCTGGAGCGCTCCATCCTGCCGTTGTTCGGGCTCTTCCCATGGGAGTGCCGCTCATGCCAGCGCAAGATCTACCTGCGCCTGCGCGGAGAGAAACGCGTGGCAGAGCCCCCTGCGAGATAATTCGCAATAAAGTTCGACAGCCTGAACAAATCAGGTAAGGATCGACCGGAGCGCATCCTGACGGCGCATGGTTCGTTTGTGTTTCAACAGCTTCTTTCCCCAAATATGCGCTGACAGGACTTTGCTCATGCTGTAGACTAAGTCCGCTTTTCAGACTATCTGCACGAACGTGCTGAGAACCGGCGGACACGATTGGCCATCACGCGACAGTACCTTCCTTTCGAACGACAGAGTGCCTCGAATCGGACTCCGCGGCAAATCAACCGCAATCTCATCCTGAATCTCGTCCGCAAGCAGCAGCCAATCTCGCGCGCCGATCTCGCGCGTGTTTCGGGGCTGCAGCGCAGCACTGTATCGCTGATCATTGAGGAGCTCATTGCAGATCGCCTGGTGGTGGAAGGACCCACAGGAAGGCTTCCACGCGGACGGCGGCCGACGTTTCTGCAGCTGAACTCCCAGCGCGCAGTTCTCGCGCTGGATATACACCCTGAGCAGATTACGCTCGCGATTTCGGATCTTGGCGGCAAGATTCTCGCGCAGAAGCTGATCGATATTCCTGAGGGCACACGATCGGTGGCAGGGATCGTTTCAGCGATCAAGAAAATGATTTCGGAGCACAAACAGAAGGCGTTTGATGGAATCGGCGTATGCCTGCCGGGACGCACCGATCCGGTGCGCGAAGACCCCATCTTCGCACCGAACCTTCATTTCCCTATTCGCGACATCCGCAAACGGATCGCAAACGCTACCGGTTTACGCGTCGAAATGGACAATGTGGCCAATGCGTGTGCGCTGGCTGAGGTGTGGTTTGGCGAAAGCGATGGCGCGCATGACCTCGTGGTTGTGAACGTTTCGGAAGGTATCGGCACAGGCATCCTGGCCAATGGAAAATTGCTGCGCGGGGACAAGGGCATGGCTGGCGAGTTTGGGCACGTGCAGTTGGATCCCGATGGGCCTCCGTGCGGTTGCGGCAATAACGGTTGCTGGGAGACGCTCGCGTCGAACCGCGCTGCGGTGCGTCATTTCGTAGAGTCAGGCGGGCCTGCGGGAACTTCGTTCGGGACATTGCTGTCGTTGGCGCACTCCGGGGATCCGACTGCCATTCTGGCGCTTGAAAGAATGTCGATGAACCTTGGCCGCGGGTTGCGAATGATTGCGACAGCACTCGCTCCGAAAGAGATCGTCATCGTAGGAGACTTCACGTCCGCGTGGTACCGGTTCGGCCCGATGATCGAGGCGGAGATGCATCGACATGCGCTCAGTTCGAGTGCCGTGCTTCGACCGGCCTACGATGGCGGATCGGCGCGTCTCCGCAGTGCAGTCGCGCTGGTACTGAACTCCGGCACGTTGCAGTAGCGCGATTACGCCGGTTCGCTGACCCAGAGCACGGGTTGACGAACTGGAAAGTTGCGAATAATTTCCGGCACGGTTGGATCGGGGTTCAACGTCTTCCAGAGTTGCAGATAGGCGTCGTCGTTATAGGCGAGGCCCGCGAACAGCAGGCTGGGCTGCCGCACAGGCAGATCGTCGAAGTACTCGACGTCGTGCAGGAAGGGCCACTTCGACTTGTTGCGGATGTAGGGAACCATGAAGTCGACTGTCTTGCGAATTCCGCGGCCATCGGGCGTCGTAAATGCCCAGAGGTTGTCCCCCGGGCGGCTGGCAATCTGGCACACGAGCGAAAGCGCATCCATGTCAAAGAGCGAGTAGCTGTAGGGTTTGGTGCGCGCGAGTTCAAGCGGAAGGCGTCCATCGGGCGCAATCTGGTCGGGGACCAGCTTGGTGCGGAAGAGGTTGCGGCATTCCTCAAGGTTCGCGTCGTCGTGCGTGAAGCGCGCGAACTCGGCGGCCTGCGCGACCCAGCAGGTGCCATGATTGTTCTTGGCAGCACGTTCCTCAAGGCCGTTCTTTGAGGTGGTCATCCAGGCGAGATAGTCGGCGAACCAGTGCCGGACCGAGTCCACCTCGGGGGACCTGAGCGCTGCGGAGCGCTCGATCCATGCCGCCGCGCGGGCGACCTCGACCAGGTGAAGAGTATCGATGATCCCGATACCGCGGCCGGGCGTGACTCCATGAATGGCCTGCGCAAACTGCAGGTTCGGATTCATGCGCGTGTCCGGATCGGAGAACCAGGCGCGCAGGTGATCGGCTGCCTTCGCGGCATAACGCCGGTCGCGCGTCACCGCCCACGCCGCGGTGAGTGCGGGCATCTGCAGGCTGAGACGGATGACAAGCTCGCGATGATCGTTGAAGTTCGCGGGGTTGGAGAAGCCATCCCGCCGGATGTAGGGGCCGCTCGGGTTTTTCGGATCAGGCCACCAGTAATCGCCCTCGGAGAAGTAGTCGTGCGGGCCGCCTTCGCTCCTGGCCGCACGAACGCTCGTAATGGTCTTCGGCTGCTCTTTCAGATACCGGTCGGCGGCGCTAAGGATGCGATTGTGGTCGATTCTCGCCACGTCGAGCTTTGCCGCGGAGGTTTGGCGCTGAGCCCTCGACTTGACATTCCATATGGCCGCCGCCGAAGCGGCAACAAACTCTCTCCGGTTCATCGTTCGAAGTCTATCGCAGTGCGGAAGGCGACATGTCGGCGCTCCGCAAGCCCCGTTTTCGAAATAAGTTTCAGAAACTGTTGAGAATGTGCTTGCAATTAACCTAATCGATTTAGTAAAGGATTCTGTACGGTTCTCGACCTATTTTCAGCGCGTCAACGAGCGCTGCCACCGGTCCGAAGGGGGGCTGTCTTGAAGACCTTGTTTTCCAGGCGTACGTTTGCTCGTCTCGTCGGCGCTGTTGTCGGCACCGCCTCTGTGCCATCGCTTGCGAGCGGGATGAAGAACGCATTGCCGGGCCCGGGCACGAGCCGAATGATTTTCCCGGAAGGATTTCTCTGGGGGTCGGCGACGGCCTCCTATCAGGTGGAGGGGGCTGTGCACGAAGACGGCCGCGGACCGACCATCTGGGATACATTCAGCCATCTGCCCGGCGCAGTCGCCGGCGGCAATACCGGGGATGTATCGGTGGACTACTACCACCGGTACAGGCAGGACATCGCGCTGATGAAGAGCCTGGGCGTGCGCGGCTACCGATTCTCGATTGCGTGGTCACGGATCTTTCCATCTGGCACCGGGACCCCGAATGCGAAGGGCCTCGATTTTTACAGCCGCGTTGTCGATGAGTTGCTCGCGAACGGCATCGAGCCGTTCTGCACGCTATATCACTGGGACCTTCCGCAAACGCTGCAGGATAAAGGCGGATGGGAGAATCGCGATACAGCACAGGCCTTCGCAGACTACGCCGGCTATGTGGCGAGCAAGCTCTCGGATCGGGTTCATCGCTTCATGACGATGAATGAAATTCGATCGTTTGTTGAGCTGGGCTATCAACAAGGCACTCATGCTCCGGGCCTCAAGCTGAATGAAGCGCGCGTCGCTCAGCTGAACCACCATGCGGTACTTGCGCACGGACTCGGCGTGCAGGCGATTCGGGCGTCGGCGCGCCCGGGAACGCAGGTGGGTATCGCAGACAATGTTCAGGCCACGACACCGCTGATTGAGACGGCTCCGCACATTGAGGCGGCAACGCGCGCGATGCGCGAGCAGAACGCGCAGTACCTGACCGTGATTCGCGAAGGTCGCTACACCGATGCATATCTGCACCGCCTGGGCGCCAACGCGCCGAAGTTCACACCCGAAGAGATGAAGATCATCGCTTCGCCGCTGGACTTTATCGGATTGAATATCTATCAGCCGACCTATGTTCGCGCGGACGAATCCGCCAAGGGATATGCGGTGGTTACGCCGCCGGCATCGTTTCCGCATATGTACAGCCCGTGGCTCTATGTTGGCCCGGAAGCCATCTACTGGGCTACGCGACTCGTGAACCAGCTCTGGAATCCCAGGGAACTGTACATCACCGAGAACGGAGCGTCGTCGTCGGACGTGCCTGAGAGTGATGGGACGATCGTGGATTCCGACCGCATCATGTACCTGCGGAATTACATCGGCCAACTGCATCGGGCGATCTCGGAGGGGGCGCCGGTGAAAGGATATTTCGTCTGGAGCCTGCTGGACAACTTTGAGTGGGCAGACGGATACGCGAAGCGCTTCGGCATTGTGTACGTTGACTATGCAACGCAAAAGAGGACGCCCAAGATGAGTGCGGCGTTCTATCGCGATGTCATCGCGCGCGGCGGCCTGGCTTAGTCGCTGAAACTGAAGAACGCTTTCCCTTCTTCGGGGAGGCGTCGACAGGAATGGCGATCGTGGACTCGCGTTGCATCAACTCCGGCTCGAACATAATCGTGTCCGGGAAGGCATCGTTCGGATTCTGAATGCGTTTCAAAAGTTGCTGCGCCGCCATCTCTCCCATGCGGCGCAGCGGCTGTCGAATCGTCGTCAGGCTGGGTGTGTGATACGCCGCACTTGCAATATCGTCAAAGCCAAGGACCGAGATATCTTCCGGGCAGCGAAGCCCCGCATCCTTGATGGCGCGTATAGCGCCGATGGCCGCAATGTCGTTGAAGCAGAAGATGGCAGTGAAATGGTGCCCCGTGGCGAGAAGATCGCGCACAACCGGGTAGCCAAGTTCCGGCGACCACGAATTATTCCGGATGTGGACGCAGAGCTCGGGGCGCATGCGGATGCCAATGCGTTCTGCAATCTGGCGGATGCTCTGCCACCGCCACTCAGAATCGAGCGCGTGCGGCTGGCCTTTCATGAAGGCGATGTCACGATGGCCCAGATCGTAGAGATGTTGAAGCGCGAGGGTAGCCGAGTGATCGTGATCCAGCATCACGTTCGTCACGCCGCGCATCTTCTTGTGCCCGGAGATGGAGACGACTGGCACATTCACTGCATCATGCAGCATCGTGTTCACCAGGATGAAACCGTCCACGGCGCGCTCGGTGAGGATTCGCGGGTAACCGTCCAGCAGGTCGCTGCGGCCCTGATGGCTGACGACAAAGTGGAGGTAGCCCGCCTGCAGCAGGTGCTCTTCAACGCCGTTCATCACCATGGTGAAATAGCCTTCGCTGAACTCCGGCACGATAACGCCGATGGTGAAGGTCTGGCGCGTGCGGAGAGAGCGGGCAAGGAAGTTTGGCCGATACTTTAGCTTTTGCGCGGCCGCAAGCACGCGTTCCCTGGTTTTGGGCGCGATGGTTTTTGCCCCCGGAGCATTGTTCACCACAAGGGAAACAGTTGCCGGCGAGAGCCCCAGGTACTCGGCGAGACCCTTTAGACTGATCGGCCGTTCTTCGGTGTCCCGAGTGGAGTTGCGGCTCATGAGAATGCCAATAGTTTTATCACCGCTGGTGCAACTTGGCACCTCCGGTCGCGCCAAAGCAGTTAAAGTGAATAGAGAGTATTCGAAAGCCAAGCCCTTGATGACACTTCTCTCCGACGAACACTACTCCGGCTCATCACAATCCCTTGCGCAGCAATTCGCCGCTCCAGCACGTGTGAACCTGATTGGCGAGCATACGGATTACACAGGCGGCTTCGTGATGCCCATGGCAATCCCCTTCTGCACCGTGGCGCAACTTCGTCCGGCGACCGACGGGCAATACTCCTTTTCAAGCGAGCGCTTTTCGACAACGCGCTCAATGGCGCCCGAGGATCGTTCTCCGCGCGCCGGAGACTGGAGTGACTACCCTGTAGGAGTTCTGCGCGAGTTGCAGGAACGCGGACTGCAGATTCCACCCTTCGCCTTGCGCCTCAGCGGAGATGTGCCTCTGGGCGCGGGCCTGTCCTCCTCTGCCTCTGTCGAGGTTGCGACCGCAATCGCGCTTCTCTCACACGCGCAGGCGACGCTTCCCGCCGCGGTGATCGCGAAGCTCTGCCAGAGCGCGGAGAACAATTACGTCGGTTCTCCCTGCGGGATCATGGACCAGTTCGTGGTGACCTCGGCCACGGCGGATCATGCGTTGCTGCTCAACACGCGTGATTTGACCTACGAGCTCCTGCCGATGAACAAAGGAGATCTCGCCGGTTGCCGGATCGTGGTTGCGAACTCTGGTGTCAGGCACTCGATTGCTGGCGGAGATTACGGGCTTCGGCGGCGCGAGGTAGAAGCTGGCCAGTCGAAACTGCGCCAGCGCTTCCCTGAGGTGCGCGACCTCGGGGACGCAACCCTGGAACAGCTGGCAACCTGCGAGGAGCAGATGTCGCCGGAGAGCTTTCGCAGGTGCCGGCATATCATCACCGAGAATCTCCGGGTGCGCGAGGCGCGAGAAGCGATGCTCACGGGTGATCCCGAACGGCTCGGCACTGTGATGACAGCGGCTCACGCGAGCGAGCGCGATGACTTTGAATGCAGCATCGACGAGATCGATTTTCTGGTAGACACCGCGACCCATTTGCGCGGTTGCTATGGTGCGCGGCTTACCGGCGGAGGCTTCGGTGGTTGCACGGTAAACCTTGTCAACTCCGCGGATGTCGACGAGTTTATTGCCGCATTGAGTTTGGCGTATCGCGGCCGGTTTTCACTGCAACTCGAAACCTATGTGTGTGCGGCCGTCGACGGTGCACTTGCACGCAATGCTGCGCAACGCAGGCGCAGCCTCCCGGAGGCTCGCTGATGCTCGAAGTATTCAAAGAATCTCCGCATCGCCGCTGGAATCCCTTGCGCCGCGAGTGGGTGATCGTGTCGCCGCATCGAACGCAGCGGCCATGGCAGGGCCAGACCGAGGAGACTGCAACTGTTTCCGCGAAGAGCTATGACCCGGAATGCTATCTGTGTCCAGGCAATGTGCGCGCCGGCGGTCATCGTACCCCGGTCTATACGGAGACCTACGTTTTCGAGAATGATTTCGCTGCCCTGAAAAGCGATGTCGTGCCAGCGGAATTTGACGCTGAGAACGCCGGCCTGCTGCGTGCCACAACGGAGCGCGGCGTGTGCCGCGTGCTGTGTTTTGATCCGCGTCACGACCTCACGCTCGCGACCATGGGAGTGCCCGCGATTCGTCGCGTCGTGGATGTGTGGGCCGAACAGGAGCGCGACCTCGGTTCACGAGAGGACATCTCCTACGTCGAGATCTTTGAGAACCGCGGCGCGATGATGGGCGCGAGCAATCCACATCCGCACGGCCAGATCTGGGCCACCGAGCACATCCCGAACGAACCTGCTGCCGAGCTGGCATCACAGCGCGAGTATTTTGTCGAACGTGGACGTCCGCTGCTGCTCGACTATCTCGAGATGGAACTGAAGCTGCGCGAGCGCATCGTGGCCGAGAACGAATCCTGGGTCGCTCTCGTTCCGTTCTGGGCGGTTTGGCCGTTCGAGACACTGTTGCTGCCACGCGCGACCGTCAGCACGATTCATCAACTCGATGCGAAACAACGCGAGGGGCTTGCCGCCATTCTGAAGGTTGTTACGGCTGGCTACAACAAGGTCTTCAACGCTCCATTTCCCTACTCGATGGGCTTTCATGGAGCTCCGTGCGATGGAGAGGAGCATTCGGAGTGGCAACTGCACGCGCACTTCTATCCGCCACTGCTGCGGTCGGCGACGATCCGCAAGTTCATGGTCGGGTTTGAACTGCTGGGTTCGCCGCAACGCGACATCACGCCGGAGTCTGCGGCAGAAACACTGCGACGCGTGATGGCGTAGTTTGGCTGGCTCTACGCCCTGGGAGGAAGACCGCCGAGATAGTAGACGCTGAGGCTGGGTGCGTTTGCGATGTACTTCGAGAGCTGCGGATTTGGGAATCGGTGTTCGTACGGCGGAGCCCAGCCGATTTGGTCACCGCTCGGCTTTGCCGGGACCTCCTGCTGCACACCGGTGGCCTTCGCAAAGAACTCCGGATTCGCGAGTCCTGCGACGGATACGTCTGCGAGCCGGTGGATCGCACCATCCGAGTGCGCGTAGAGGTCCAGGCCGTTGGCCTCGCCGAACTCGGCAATCATAACGAGCGGCGCAAGCGCGTACAGGTGATAGTGCAAGGCTCGTTTGCCACGGGCCATTTCCAGCGGCAGGGTCCCATCAGGGCGAATCTGCTTGACGCCTGCGTCGTAGGCTGCAACCGCCCAATCGAAGTCGGCACGGTTGTTGGCTGCGACGCCGATGGCGGCCAGTTCGACGCCAGCCCAGTAGAGGTGGTTGTTCCGCGCGTCGCTTGTGCCTTTTGCCATGCGAGGAACGAAATAGCTCTTCGTCTGCTCGCCATTGCTTACCAGCCAGTCAGCGATCGCCTTATTCTGCTCAGGCGTCGCGAGATGAGCATCGCGTATTTTCAGATAGCCGATCGCGATGGCTCCGGCGACCCAGCCTTGCACGTAGTACGCCTGATTGGAGGACATCTTTCCGGTCAGTGAGTGCTGCTGAGCCATAGAGGAGATGAGCTTCAATGCGCACTCGGCAGCCTGCCGCGAGCCGGTGGTGCGATAGGCGTCGGCAGCGGCGACCACTGCCTGGCCGGCGGCCTTCACGGGACCGCTCGACCTGGTATATGCCGCTTGACGGACGGGATCGATGATGGAGTGAGTCGGGTCGTCCAGGCGATAGAAGCCGTCCGTGGTGAGGTCGGGTGTGATGTCGGGAGTTGCGGGGCAGGTATACGGTGCGGAGGTCATCGCGACGGGCTTTCCATCCCAGGGGGAGTGCAGCGGTTGTTGCGCCATCGCAGTGAGACTGAACAAAACCATCGCTGCGCAGAGCGCGACCGAGTTTCTCCTCATGACCCTCTATCCTTTCGTTCGTACTTTGAACATTATTGCATCCAGCTCCATCGCGGCAATGCCCGGCGGTGATCCGCCGTGGGGGGACCCCCTCCCCCCTTGTTTTGGTTAAATATCTGGAATGTGTGAGTTGCAAGCGGGCGTGGCTGCAAAATATTGATTTCAGACATTTTGTTTGCAAAATATCTGAAATCAGCAACTTGCAGCCGGTAGTTAGTGGTCATTGGTTCGTGGTTCGTTAAAAGGAAAAAGCTGCGCGGAGCGCAGCCTGGATTGCCAAACCTTCTATTTCAATTGTAGAGAATCGAGTGGAATTAACATGTCGTGATTTTTCCACCGAGATTCGACTTTGCTTTCTTTAGGTTCGAGAGATTTCCACGTTTCCGGGGGCTTGACAGGATTTCGGGAGGAGGCGATTTCCGTCCTCCTCCCGAATCCAGTCCCTACTTTGGATTGGTGGTCATGTCCGAGCGGTGGCCTGTCGTGGTCGACCAGTAGTCGATCCAGCGCGCGCTGATGCCCTCGACATTTTTGATCAGGTCCGGCGGCGGTTTGTGGCCGTGCTGGAGCACGATGACCATTCCGGTGTTGAAGTGCTTCTGCGAGTGGTCGAAGTCAGGCTCGCGCGGACCCTCGGCAGCGATGACGTCGTTGATGGTGAGCCTGGTACGGTCGGCCTTGAAGATCGTGTGACCGTTCGCGTCGACTCCCTGACGCTGGAGGTTGCGCAGGATGAAGAAGTCGGGCACCTCGGCTGGTGTGAGGAGACCCATGAGGTAGAGGTCAAGGTAGGAGTAACCGGTGGCGGGCACGTAGTAGTCGTCGTCCAGCTGGGTGAAGGTGCCGTCGAGGTTGTCCTGCCAGACGCCGCCGCCCATTGCGGAGGCTTCCGTGGGCCGCTGATAGGGGAACGGTGCGGGGGCCTGGAGGCCGGTGGCCCAGTGAGTGGGACCGAGCACGATCGTTTCGTCCTTGAGCTTCGCGGAGACGAATGCGGACCAGCGGTGCCCCATCTCATGGCCGATCTGAGACATGGCGTAATCGTAGGGCGGGATCTTTCCATTGAAGGTGCGGCGTTCGAGTTGCTGCGCATAGCCCATGGCGTCGTGGCGATTGTCGTCTTTGAGGCCCTCGGGAGGATACTCGTCCATCTGGTTGGCACCCATGTAGACGGGCTGCACGTACTGCCACTGGAAGCGGCCCTGGCTGCAGTAGCTGGCGAGATTTCGCTGCTGCGCGCCGATGCCCGTAACCTGACCGCCGTTGGGTCCGCCGCCGAGCGGGCCGGTGCTGGGCGTGCCGGCTTCAGGGTTGTCGATGCGGAAGTCGGAGTAGTAGGCGAGCAGGTCGAACTTATCGCCGAGTGCCTTGATGACGGAGCAGGTGAGGTCGTTGGGGCGGGGTGACTCGGGGTAGTAGAAGCTTTCGTAGATGACGGGGAAGGGGCCATCCTGCTTCTTCAGAGTGGCGAGATTCATCTCCGCGCTGGCGAGGCCCTCGAGCTTCACGGCCTGTGCCGACATGTGCGATGCCGGCGTGGGAGCGGCAGCAACAGCTTGCGGGCCGGGGGCGGATTCTGTAGTGGCGGAGACAAAGAGCTGCGAACCCGAGCGAACCCCTGCGGGCAACGTGCCCTTGAGAGTGATCGTGCTGCCTTCGACGGTTACATCCGGATTGAGGCCGTTGCCGAAGCCGATGTAGCGCGCACCGCGACCGGCTGAATCAGGACGCTGACGGAAGGCGCGCATGCGCTGCACGCTCCAGACAGTGGCTCCGGGGGTGTTGGCGGTGCAAGGAGTTGTGGACTTCGTTGTGCTGAGGCACAGGCGATAGACGGGCGAGGTTGCGGATGCGTCGTCGGCGGTGGGGAGCGGAGCACCGGCTTCGATCTTTGCCTGAAGGTAGATGCCGTCAAGCGCGCTGAGCTTGATCGATTTGATCTGCTGCGGCGAAGAGGCCGCGCTTTCGCCGGTTAGTGTGGCGAGGGCCTTCTCTTCCCCGCCCTGCACTTTGGGGAAGATGCCGACGATGCCGTCGCTGGCGTGGACCTCGTCGTAGGTGAGGTCGATGACGCCATCGCTATGCAGGACCGCTTGAAAGCGATTGACGGTGGGTTTCCAGGTCCAGTCCTGAATGCCGGCGTAGGGCTCGGTGAGTGTCCAGGTGACGACAGCGCGGTCGTCGAGTTCTTTGAGGTAGCGGGTTCCCATCATGCGCGGCTTGAAGAAGGCGCTGATGGCGGGCGTGGCGTTGATGAAGGTGCTTCCTACCTGCTGCAGCAGAGCGTAGCGCTCGACAGCGAGGCCGCCCTGACGGTTCGGGAACGCGCCACCGCGTCCGCGGCCGTTAGGAGTTGCAGGCGCGCCGAACGTGATGGAGCCGGTGACGCCGACAGACATTTCATTCCACTTCTGGCCGGAGAACGGGAAGGTGATCTTGCTGAACGTGGCGTGCGGATCCTTGAGCTCGGTGCCGAAGTCGTTGTCCCAGGCTTCGGGCAGAGTCTCGACGCGAAAGCGCGAGCCATCCGGCGTGAAGCGGAGGGTGCGATGCGAGAGATCGAAGAGATGCGGCTTGCCGAGCGCGTCCTCGTTGAGCGTGAGGATGATGAGGTTCCCCTGCGTGGTCACTGTGCCGAGGGACTTGCCGGGCGTGTTGCGGTCCTGCGCGACGGCTGCGGCTGCCGCCATTACACCGAGCAGCGCCAGGCTGCCGAGTAGACGAGTTGCCGGATTCAATCGAAACACCTTCAAGTGGTTTGCAGGCATGCTGTTCTGTCCTCGTGGTTCGTAGAGCGCTGAGACTTGCGGGCGTTGACGTGAAAAACTCAGGGTTGCTGCATCGAAGATTCGTGGTTGTGGGGGCCGAAGATGGAGCCTTGGGCATAGCGTCCGCCGCCCGCGGCCCTGGGTGTGAACGTGCGGTCGAGTTCTTCGATGTCTTCGGGTGCGAGGTGAAGATTTTGCGCGGCGAGATTCTCTTCGAGATGCGCGCTCGACCGAGTGCCTGCGATTGCGAAGACGTTGGAACCGGCGCGGAGTACCCAGGCGAGAGCAACCTGGCTGGGTGTGGCGCCGCGGCGGGCGGCGATGGAGCGGACGGTTTCAGCGAGATGCTGGTTCTTTGCGAGGTTCTCCGGCTGGAATCGTGGCAGCGAGCGGCGGAAGTCGCCTTCTTCAAGGGAGAGGGACTGCGGAGCAGCGAACAAGCCGCGTCCCAGCGGGGAGAACGCGATGAAGGCGGCGCCGAGTTGATCGCAGAGCGGGATGATCTCGCGCTCGGGTTCGCGGGTCCAGAGGGCGAACTCTGACTGGACTGCGGCGATGGGGTGGACCTGGTGGGCTCGCAAAAGTTCGGAGGGCTCGATTTCGGAGAGTCCGAGGAGACGAACTTTGCCTTCTGCGATGGCTTCGGCCATGGCGCCGACGCTGTCTTCGAGGGGCACCGCCGGATCGATGCGATGCAGGGTGCAGAGGTCGAGAACGTCGGTGCGCAGCCGGCGGAGGCTTGCGTCGATGGCGCGACGAAGAGCCTCGGGCCGGCCATCGCGCCGGACGGGTTTGCCTTCCTTATCGCAGACGAAGCCGACTTTGGTGCCGAGCACGACGGTGTGGCGACGGCCTTCGAGCGCCGAGCCAAGCCATCGCTCGTTCTCTCCGGCACCGTAGCTGTCCGCTGTATCGAGCAGCGTGCAGCCGAGTTCCAGAGCGCGGTCGAGTGTTCGCAGGGACTGATGCGAATCAGCCCGGCCATAGGCGTGCGAGAAGCTGAAGGTCCCGAGGCCGATGGCTCCGACCTCCGGGCCGCAACGGCTCAGTCTGCGCAACAGCGGCATCCCGTTTCGTCTCCCTCGCACGCCATGCCGACGGCTACTGCCCGGCTTCCTCGTGATCGCTCGGCGATTCCTTCAGCGCGACCTTGTTCCAGTCCGGCGGCTCTACACCGAGCAGATAATGCACGAAGTAGTCGTCGCGATAGTGTTCCCTGCCGAGGATGCCGACGCCGTGATTCTGGCCGGGGATGTACATCATGTCGAAGTGCTTGTGCGCCTTCACCAGCGCATTCACGACCTGCAGCGAGGAAGCGGGGTCCACGTTGCTGTCCATCTCTCCGATGATGATGAGCGCTTGCCCCTGCAGGCGATGGGCATTGTCGACGTTCGACGAAGCCTCATACTGCGGGCCGAGCGGATAGCCCATCCACTGTTCGTTCCACCACATCTTGTCCATGCGGTTGTCGTGGCAGCCGCTGTTGGTGACCACGACCTTGTAGAACTCGGGGTGGAAGAGTAGACGCGCCGAGAGAGTTCTGGCCGCCGGCGGAGGTGCCGAAGATGCCGACGCGCGTGATGTCGTACCAGGGATACTTTGCGGCCGCGGCCTTGTGCCAGAGGATGCGGTCCGGGAATCCGGCGTCGCCGATGTTCTTGCCAGGCCACATCGTGGAAGGCCTTGGAGCGATTGCTGGTGCCCATGCCGTCGATGTGCACGACGATGAATCCGAGCTCGGCGAGCGCCTGGTCGGGAGCGAGTGCGCTGAAGGTCTTGGGAACGAACGAGCCCTGCGGGCCGGCGTAGATGTTTTCGATGACCGGATACTTCTTGTGGGGATCGAAGTTCAGCGGCCTGGTGATCATGCCCCAGATGTCGGTCTTGCCGTCGCGTCCCTTGGCGACGAAGACCTCGGGTGCCTTGAAGCCGGCGGCGAGCAGGGCGGTGGTGTCGCCCTTGTCGAGATCGAGCACGACCTTCTGGTCGTCGCGTGCGGCGAAGCTGCGCGACGGGCGCGAGATCGACGCGCGACCAGGTGTCGACGTAGAACTTGTGGTCGTTCGAGAAGACGACGTTGTGCATGCCGTCGGCGTCGGTGAGCTTCGTGAGGCCGGTGCCGTCGAAGTTGATGCGGTAGTACTGCGTGAAGTAGGGATCCTGTCCCGGGACCGAGCCGCCGGCTGCAAACCAGATCTGCCGGTTGGCGTCGTCCACGCAGGCGACATCGCGCACCAGCCAGTCGCCCTTGGTGATCTGATTTTTCACCTTGCCGGTGATGCCGTCGTAGAGATAAAGGTGCTCCCAACCGTCGCGTTCGGAGGCCCAGATGATCTCCTTGCCGTCGTTCACGTCATAGCGGAACTTGCGGCCCGCCGACATGCCCGGCCCAAGATTGCTGTAGTAGAAGAAGGTCTTTGCCTCTTCGTCGATGAGAGCGCGCGGGGTGCCGGTGCTGGCGTCGACCTCGATCACCTTGTAGACCTGATGTCCGCGCTGGTTGTACTCGAAGGTGAAAGCGCGGCTGTCCTTCCACCACACCGGCGGGGTGATGGCGTAGGGGTTCGGAAAGAGCGAGTGGTCGATCTCGATATGCCCTTGCGCGAGTCCACATCAAAGAGCACGGGGTATGCGATGTCGACGGGGTCGCCGGGCTTCGCATAGTGCAGCGTCATGTGCTTCGGCTGCACCTGGTCGGCCGGCGAGGAATCGATGTACATAATCTCGCGATCGAACCCGGGAACGGTGTGGTAGGCCGCGAGCTTCTTCGAATCGGGCGACCATGCGAGGGTGCGCAGGGAATAGTAGTTCTTCTCAGAGCCGTCGAAGCTGAGTTGAACGGGCTCGCCCTTGCCTGTCTCAGGCTTGAGGAAGACGTTGAAGTCCTGGATGTAAGCCTGCCATTTGCCGTCGAACGAGTTGCAGGTCTCAGGCGGCGTGGGAGGAAGCTGGTCCGGGAACTGAGAGCCGACGCCCATGCGTGCCGGTTCCTGCGGGGCTGGCCTCTCTCGCTGTCCCTGGCGATCATGCGAAACGGCGCAGGCACGCTGCGGCTCACGGCCGGGCCGGCCGTTGTCGCCTTCCTGCGGCGCGGGTGGCTGCCAGGCGAGGCCGTCTGTGGGATCGCCGCCGGGTCCCTCGGGGCTTACATCCTCAGGGTTCGGCTCTGCATACGGCGCCGCACCGCGACGGCCGTTCTCGGGCGGACGAATGGGGCCGGTCTTGTTGCAGGTGTAGGCCTGCAGATCGCACTTGTACATCGAGCCCTTCACACCGAACTCGATCGCCTTTTCGTCGTCAACAAAGTTCAGCGGGGCGGTCTGCGGAGGCCCACCGGCTCCACGTCTTGCGGCTGCACCCGGACGTCCGATACCCGGCTGAAAGGGCAAGGTCTGCGGAGTGTAGTGCTCGCCGGTTGCCTTGTTGACGGCCTCGGTCAGCTTGGCGTGATCGAAGGCCACTTTCTTCGACGCGCCGTCGCCGTCGACGAGCATGTACTCGGCGCCGCCCTTGACACTGTGCGCATACCAGAAGTGATGCGTGTCGCCGATCCAGTGCGGAGGGCCGGGCTCATCGAGCACCAAATCCTTGGCTTTGTCCTGCAGGTCGTGCGCGCGCTGGTAGTCGGCGAGGGTGCCCTGCGCGTAGAGGGCGGGCGCGGCAAAGGCGAGCAACAGGATCGGAGAGAGGCAGCGGCAGTTCATCTTCAACGAAGGATCCTTTCAGGTACGCAACGATGCTGACTTGTGGAAGTCAGCGTCTGTCGGATTGCGGTGAAAGCGGAAAAAACACGTACGCTTTACCGCGCGACAGTTTCAGGAATTTTGGGACACGAAGAAGTATACGTAAAAGTATTTTCAAAGACTCGGGAATTTTTTGGATTTGTGCAAAATCAGCACCTTACTGGGCCGGGCAGGCGGAGGCGTCCGGCGGGGGCGCTCCACTCTTCGAGGGAAGCGCGGGTTTTGGAGTCAGGGCTTCCCACTCCTCGACGGCGACCGCCGCGTAGTGATCTGCCGTTCCGGAGGCATCGAAGACGGCGCGCAGACACTGGGTCTTGATCTTCGGGAAGGTGATGTCGAGGAAGGAGCGCATGGGCGACGTAGGGTATGCGCCTGCATTGGGGAGCGGCTGCCAGGCGCCATTCTTCCGATACTCGAGGTGCCAGCTGGCGGGTGGGGCGACGCCCTCGGTTGCGCCGGCGGGGTGGTCGCTCCAGAAGACGATGCGGGCACCGTTGAGCGTAACGGGTTTAGACCAGGCGTACTCGATCCACTGGCGCGGTGGATTGTGGCGCGACCAGCTGCCCCACATGTCCGGCGGCAGCGGGTTCTCGCGCACGATGCCGTCGTTGAGGGATTTGATCCAGTACTGGAGGGGGATGGGCTCGTTGGAGGCAGCGGCGTGTGCGGCCATCGCGACGTTGCGGGTGGGCTGCGGAGGCGGCTGCGGCTCGTGAGTCTGGATGACCTTGAGCATGCGCGCCGGTTTTACGCTGTCGTCCCACTCGACTTTGTCGATCGCGACGCTGCGGCGGAAGTGGCCGCCGCCTTTGGCATCGGCCGTGTGGTAGATGAGGTACCACTGCCCTTTGAACTCGACGACGCCGGGATGAGAGGTGGTGGAGGAGACGGGATCGAGGATGACGCCGCGATAGGTCCAGGGGCCGAGCGGCGAGTCAGAGGTGCCGTAGGCGATGCACGCGTGATAGACGGCCTGCGTGCAGGGCGAGGCGGGGCCTGCCTGGTTGTCGGCATAGACCATGTAATAGGTGTCGCCGCGGCGCATAAGCCATGAGGCCTCGAAGAAGCCGGTGAGCGAGTGCACTGCGACGACGGGGCCTTTGGGCGTCACCATGTCGCGTTCGAGCTCGACGCCGCGGAGCTGGCCGAAGGTTCCCCAGTAGAGATAGACGCGGCCGTCTTTGTCGACAAAGGCGGTGGGATCGATGTTCTGGATGTTGTTGGGCTCGGGCAGAGACTGCGAGACGATAGGCCCGGAGGGGTGAGCGTCCTTCCATGGGCCGAGCGGAGTGTCGGAGACGGCGACGCCGATCACGAAGGGATCGCGATGCTCACGCTTCCCTTCCTGTACGGGAGCGTAGAGATAGAACCGGTGGTCGGGGCCTTCGACGATTTGCCCGGCATAGGCATGGCCGGGCTTCGACCAGGCGAAGACAGTCTCGGGACGCAGGATGCCCGGATAGTGCTGCCAGACGTGCGAGGCGACATCTTTGGTGGCGAAGATCTGCCACTCGTTCATGATGAAGTCGTTGCGGTTGGGCGGGGCTTCGTCACGGCCGGCGAGGATGTACAGCGTGTCGCCTGCAACGATGGGCGCGGGGTCCGCGGAGTAGTAAGAGCCGTCGGAGAGGATGGGGTTGCCGCGACTGTGGATGGTTTGCGGTGCGGGTACGGTCGCGGTCTGCGCCGTGCTGCGCGCGAGCGGGAGAGAGGCTGGAAGCAGCGCGACGAACAGCGCTGTGCAGAGGCGCTGCCGTCTCCTGAGCTTCAATGCCTCTTCCCTTTCGCGAGCCGATTGCATGAACGATTCGCTTTAGTGCGCGCTGAACTTCACGAGCACGACGCCGTGGGTTGGCACGGTCGCGGTAAAGTTGTCGCCGTTCATGGTGGCCGCTTCATGCTTCCAGAGGTCGCGCAGCGCGAGCTTCTTGCCGGCGAAGTTTGCGGGGAGGCTGGCCTTCGGGAAGGACATTTCAGCCGGGGCTTCGGTGCGATTGAAGAGGCCGACGACAACGGAGCCGTCAGAGAGCGGACGCATCAAGACCTCGAGGCCGTTGTTGCTCGAGACGGAAACCGCGGGTTTGTAGTTCGGGTCCTGGTCGACCGCGATGACGTCGCGGTTCTCGAGGATGCTCTTGGTTTCGTCGGTCATGGAGCGGAGGTCGTTGCCGGCGATGAGCGGAGCGGCGAGAAGCGACCACAGGCTCATGTGCGTACGGTACTCGTCGGCCGTCATGCCGCCGTTGCCGATCTCGAGCATGTCAGGGTCGTTCCAGTGGCCGGGTTTGGCATAGGACGCGATTTTGAGCTGGCTGAAGCCGATGCGGTCCATGGACTGCCAGTGGTCGCTGATGTCGCCGGTGGTGCGCCAGAGATTGCCGCCGGTCTTTTCGCCCCAGCCGGTCCAGGGCTGAGCGCGGCCGTATTCGCAGAGGCTGTAGACGATGGGCCGCTTGGTGGCCTGGAGCGCTTCGCCCATCTCCTGATAGATCGCCTGCAGTGTCGGCGCGTCATCTTTGTAAATTTCGAGATCGCTGCAGAGGTCGTACTTCAGATAGTCGATGCCCCAGGCGGCCCAGGTCTTCGCGTCCTGCTCGACGTGCCCATAGGTGCCCTCATAGCCGGCGCAGGTCTTTGGTCCTGGCGATGAGTAGATGCCGATCTTCAAACCCTTGGAGTGGACGTAGTCGGCCAGCGCCTTCATGTCCGGAAACTTCTTGTTCGAGATGAGATTTCCCTGCGCGTCGCGGCCGAGCTCCCATGTGTCGTCGATGTTGATGTAGACATAGCCGGCGTCGCGCATGCCGCTCGAAACCATGGCATCGGCCATGCCGCGGACAGCTGCGTCGTCCACGCGGCCCGCGAATTTGTTCCAGCTGTTCCAGCCCATCGGCGGAGTTTTTGCCATGCCGTTATAAGGCACGTCCTTGAGCGCGGGCAATGGCAACGCGGCAGGCGGCTCGGTGGCTTCCTTCGTTACCTTTTCACCGACGGAGTGAATCTCGCCGTTGCGACCCTGCGACGTGAGCATGAGCTTGCCACCTTCGAAGGTGCCGTCATAGGTCATGACCGGGAATCCGCGGCGGGCCGGCTGGCCCGGCGGTGGAGGCGGAGGTGGCGGCGGCACCGTGACGAAGTGCAGAGCACCATTCTTAAAGGTGCCGTTGATGGGAATGCCGTTGGGCTTGCGGACGAGCTCTCCGCTGATCGTCTCGCCGCTCTGCTCGATATGGAAGAAGGTGTGGCGGGAGGTTCCGTCACCGTTTGGATTGGGTGTGCTCACATCCCAGTAGCCGCTCAGCTCCTGAGCGTGGAGAGTAGAACCCAGACCGCAGGTCGCGAGGGCGAAGGCGGCGATGAGCACGAGGCGAGACGATGAAAGACGATTCACACGGACTCCAGTGCCGATCCGGATGCACGATCGGCGAGGTTAGGACTGAGCGGCAGAGGCGCAGCCGGGACGAATCGACTGGCGCCATTACCAACGAAACACGAATCAGAATACGTTTTTGTATATATCAACGAGGACATCGTTGGGAAGACCCGAATTCCGGCCAGCCTGGGCGCCGTCACGGGTCGGTTCACTACCAGCTTCCGCGCTCCCCGAAGATCTCGATGACGTGGCCAAGACGTTCCGAGCCCCTCAGCCAGTTGAGTTTCAGGCCCGTGTCCACGGAGTCAGCATCTTCTTCCTCCACAGCGCGGATGATCTCTTTGTGTTCTTCCACTGAAATGTGGAGGTCCTTGATGATGGAGCTTGCGTAGAGACGCCAGTAGCGTTCGGTCTGCGGCTCGATACCACCATGCAACGTCGTGAGCCGCGGGCCGGCACCGTACTTAACGATAAGGCGGTGAAAGTCGCGATCGATTTCGAAGATCTCACCGGGATGGCAGGGTGCCCCGCCGGCAATCGCGTCCAGCCGGTCGTTGAGCGAACGCAGCTGAGCCGCGATCTGCTTGCGCTGAGGCTGGGGAAGAAGCGCCACGCCTCGGCCTGCAATCGCCTCCAGGCTGCCGATGATCATATACAGCTCGTTCGCATCCTCTTTGGTCAGGGGCGCGACGATCATTCGGGACTTGCTGATGTTCCGGTGCTCGAGCACGTAGCCTTCGCGCTGCAGCCACTGGATGGCGCCGCGCACCGGGGTCCGGCTCATGTTCAACCGCTCGGCGAGGTCCGCCTCGAGGATCCATGTTCCGGGGGAGAGACGGCCGTGCACTATTAACTCGCGAATCTCTCGAAATGCGGTAATGAGGCTGGTGCCGTGTTCAGGCTTCGATCGGGAATTCTTGGCGGAGGTCGGTTTTTTCCTGGTTATCATACGTAAACACGTTTTATCGTACGAGTGAAACGCAAAACTGTATACAAGAAATAGAAAAAATCATGTACCGACCATCGCTATATTGTCAGTACATATTCAAATAACAGCTAAAAGGTTCAGGACGATACGGCGAGAGGTGAACTTCCCTCCTGCGGCTTGCCGTTGCGTCTGCGGAGAAACCAGTATACGGGGATCCCGGTGATGACGATAAACAGTCCCGGCCAGGTGGTTGAGGCGCGGTAGCAGAACAGCACGACGAGAACGACGGCGGCTCCCACAACGTAGAGCGCCGGCAGCCATGGATAGCCCCAGCAGCGATAGGGCCGCACGGCATCCGGTCGGGTGCGGCGCAGGCGGAAGATGGCCGCGACCGTGAGGATGTAAAAGATGAGCGCGGCGGAAATCACGTAGTCCAGCAGATTGCTGTACAGATTGCCGTACGTTCTGGTTGCTGCATCGTACGTGCGCGGCAACACGAGCAGGAGCGCCCAGGCGCATTGCATCATGAGGGCCGAAGAAGGAACGCCCTCTTTATTAAGTCTTCCGGCGCGGCGGAAGAAGAGACCGTCCTGCGCCATGGCGTAGCAGGCGCGGCCGCCGGCGAGCGTGATGCCGTTCACCGTGCCAAAGGTAGAGACCATGATGAGCAGCGCCATCGCCAACTCACCGAGGCCGGGCAACACGTTGTTGACGACAAGCGTCGCCACGCGGTCCGACGGCGCGGTCTGAATCGCGCTCACCGGCAGCACGGCGAGGTAGCAAAGATTGCAGAGCAGGTAGAGCACGATCACGAGCGATGTGCCTATGGCGAGGGCAAGCGGAAGATTGCGCTCCGGCCGGCGGACTTCCCCTGCGACAAAGGTGACATCGTGCCAGCTATCGGCGGAGAAGAGCGAACCGGTTTGGGAGACGCAGAGCGCGACCAGCATGCCGAACCACGTCGCTACGTTCGTGGTGCCGATCTGCGTTATCGCATGCGGGGTCCAGGCGTGAGCGAAGTTTGCATGGAAGACGGCCGGCATGCGGAAGAACACATACGCACCCAGGCCGAGCAGCAGAACCATTCCCAGCAGCTTGGCGATCGTGAAGACGTTCTGGATGAGCTTGCCCCAGCGCACGCCATAACAATTCACGAGGGCAATGAGCAGAATGATGACCAGCGCCAGTGCCTGCGCCGTGGACAGCGAAATCGCATAGCCGGGCACAATGTTGATCGGCGCGACGAGATAGTTGCTCTCGCTGATGCGTGGAAGGACGACGCCTGTGAATCGTGCAAAGGCAATGGCGACAGCAGCGATGGTTCCCGTCTGGATGACCGTCAGCAATGTCCATCCGTAGAGGAAGCCCAGCAACGGCGAGTAGGCCTCACGCAGATAGACGTACATGCCGCCGGCCTGCGGCATCATTGCCGCCAGCTCCCCGTAGCAGAGCGCGCCCGCGACGGTGAGCACGCCCGTGATGATCCACGCCACTAAAAGCCAGCCGGCTGAGCCTACCTGCCGCGAAATCTCCGCGCTGACAATAAAGATGCCCGAGCCCACCATGATGCCCGAGACAATCATGATGGAATCGAACAGTCCCAGCGCTTTGCGGAACTCTCCTGTGTTCTCGTGGCCCGGTTTCGACTCCACCAACTGCACGTCTGCGTTCAAGTCCGTTGTCTCCTGCCGCTATTTCTTTGTGAGCGTTGCCATTTTTCTTCAGGCAAGCTTTGCCACGACCTCAAAGCGACGGGCGCCCTTCGGAACAATAATCGCCGCGTCACGATGAGTTCCCCCCAGCGTACCCGGTTTGCCGTTCACTGTGACACTGGCAACATTCTTGCCGCGCGGAGCCCGGAAGGTGACGTGCAGTTCCTTCGGCAGTTTGCCGGTTGGAGATAACGCTACCGTCGCAACAAGTTCGTCACCGCGGGTCTCGAGCTTATAGTTCACATGGCCGTAGCGAGTCGGCGCCTGCTCAATTGCAATCGGCTTGCCTGTCGCCACCCAATCGCGCGGGACGGCCCGGCCCAGGTGCAGCCGGTCCTTGTCGTTGTCTTCAAAGACGAGCATCCAGCGCACGAGAAGCGGAATCGTCTGCTGCGCAGGAATGCAGAAGATGGCGCCGCCGCCGGTGATGCCTGAGACCTCCCCGGCGGTCCAGCTGCCGCGCGTGTGGTCGTGGTAACGATGCGCATACATGAAGAGGATGTACTCCTCGACGCGGTCCAGCCGGAGCAGCATCTGCGCGTAGCCATACGAGATGAAGCCGAGAATGGCGCGGCCATTGGGATTGGCACGCCCTGCATTGGCCACGACACCGATGGTGGTGGTGCCGTAGGCGCGCATCGTGTCGACGACGGCATTCGCCGTCGGGTCAGGCAACACATTCGCATGCACGAGTTCGGTGTAGCAGCGGTGCGGCCACTGCTGCTCGCTGGGACGCTCCTTCTCCATCGCCTCGCGGAAAGTGTATTGCGAACCGGGAAGAAGCGGCACATAAGGCGGCTTCATATCCTTCTTCGTGTTCGCGTCGATGCTTTTGAGCAGCGTGTTCTGCAAACGATCGGCGCGACGCTCCCAATCTGCAACCTTCGCCGCTCCACCGGGCAGGTTCAGTTTGCGCCAGGTTACGGCGAGCTCACGCCAGCCGCGCACGGCGAACGCGCTGTTTGCGTAATACGGCTTCCACCACACGGAGGGATCGGCTGCGAGACAGGAGTCGGACTCGCACCAGCCGTGAATGAGGCCGTGGCCGCGATCGCTCGCGGGAAGCGCCAGCCCTTCATCTTCAAGCTCTGCGAGCATCGTTGCGATCGCTTCGATTTTTTCGCGGTGCTTGACCAGCATCGCGCGGTCACCGGTCACTCCGTAGAAGTGCGCGACGAGAAAGAGAGTGAGACCGTATTGCGCGGTCTCCGGCCCGCGCATGTTGATCATGCCCTTGTCGTCGGTGAAGTCAGCGAAGTATCCATCGAACACTTCGCGCGCGAGGTCCAGCCGGCCGCTCTCCAAATTGGCGTAGAGAGACATGGTGAAGATGTCCTGGAAGCCATCGTACTCGGGGCCATAGTAGTCACGGTCCACCGCACCGTACTTGGGATAGGTGCCGCCCGGGCGCACCATCAACTCCTTCACGAAGGCATAACGCGCCATGTTCGTCCAGCTTGGATCGGGCAGTGTGATGGCAGACATGTCCCGCAGCTGACGTTCCCAGTACATTGCGAAGATCAGCATCGCGCGGAAGAACTCTTCGGGCTTCGGATCCTGGCGGCGGCGAGTGTATGCGGGGTAGCTATAGCCGTACTCGACCTTGACGATCTTGCCATTCTGCACGTGCGCTGTGCGGTGCCACGTCTGAACGATGAACTTGTCCTTCGCCAGCACATCGCCGAAGACGACAACTTCATAGTGAGAGCCGTCATCGCCTGGCATGACCTTTCGCACGGCGGGCATCCATCCGCCGATGAGGCCTTCGAAGCGCTTATTCGCCCGCTCCTGCGTGAGCTCCCTGAAGTACTGCACCGGATGATAGGTGCGCGTATTGCCGCTGGGATATACGGGCATCGTGTCATTGCATTCCCGCGTGCCCACGAACGTCTCCCAACTCGGCCGAAAGTTCCGGTTCGGCGTGGTGGGATGAAAGGAGTGCATCGGCGGCGCGGCGTTGCGCACGTCGTCTTCCTTCGGGTCGCCCTGCGCCAGCAGCTTGTCGGCGAGCAGGTCCGGCCCGGCCATTCCAATGTCCTTGATGTCCAGCCCGAGATGCTGCGGCCCATCGGAGGCAAAGCTTGCTTCGGCACTCTTGGTCAGCACGCGAGCGCGGCCGGAGGATGAGACAAAGGTGATCACGCCATCGCGTGTGCGCAGGTCTTCGTAGACCTTCCAGGTCGCACCTTCGTGGCTGAAGGAACACACGAGGGTGTGCCCGCTTACGTCGGCGTTGCTCGCTGCAACCGTTCCCAGAGGTGTACTGGTGGCCGGCCGGCCGGCCGTCTTTTGCTGAGCTGCCGCATTCAATGTTTTGGCAGCGGCCGCACTGGCTGCGACGGTCTGCAGAAATCTGCGTCGATCCATGAATTTACCCTTCTTTGCGCATCCTCAGACACGGCTCCCGGATTGGGCGCAGGAGCGCCGTAATCCCGAGTTTGAGTAGCACAGGCGGTCCTTTACCGACCCCCTATACAGGCGATAAAACCTGCTGCCGATGAAGGACCACCTATGCGTGGCACCCTTTATACACGTCCACGACTTTGTATACAAATCGGTATTCGTATATATTGGCTCGACACCACAGAAGTTCATCTCGACGCCTGGTCTTGCTTCGCGCAAGGCCCCGCAAAGGAGTTCTCTTCATGCGTTCTACCGGTCACCCGATATCCAGAAGAAAGCTGCTCAAGACGGCTGGGGCGGGAACCGCCGGCATGCTGCTGTCCGGTCCTTCATCCTTTGCTGAGTCTCCGGAGCAGACGGCCGCAAGGCCCGAACAACATTCAGCTTCGAAATCGCCCATCCTTACAGGCGAGGCCGGAACGAATTTGACGCTTGTTGCCGTCTCGCCACGGATACTGCGAATCACGGTGGCGGCCGTTGGTGAAGATATCGACAAATACTATGACGACGGCAGCCTGGTTTCGCGCACCTATCCCGCTCCCCTGCACCGTCAGGGCGCAGACGAACAGGCGGCTCCCGGCGACGTCGCGTGGGGAGAATACAAGGTTCATATCGAGACGGCGCCACTACGCGTGAGCGTCACGCATCCGCAGCGCGGCAGCGTCCAGGAGCTGACCTTTCACCCGGAGCACAACCAGGTGCTCTTTCAGTACGGCGGCGCACCCGTCTACGGGCTTGGTCCGGGCACGCATCCACTGGACCGGCGCGGCACCAAAGACATCATGCGCAATGGCGCAGGCGACAATCTGCGCGTCTTCGGCGCGCGCAATCCAATTCCATGGTTGCTGGGCAAGGGGTGGGGCCTCTACTTCCACCTGCCGACCGGTCAGTTCGATCTCACAGGCGATGCGGGCGTATGGCATCCGAGTGACGTCGCCCGCGCGCAGGACATCTTCCTGGTCGTAGGCGAAACGCCTGCAGAGTTGTTGCGCGAGTACGCCGAACTCACCGGCTTTCCCCACCTGCCCGCACGCTGGACGCTCGGATTTCAGCAGTCGCATCGTACGCTGGACGACCGGAAGCAGATCCTTGACGAGGCCGCGACGTTCCGGGAGAAGAAGCTGCCCTGCGATGCAGTGATCTACCTCGGGACCGGTTTCTGCCCCTCGGGATGGAATACCGGGCACGGTTCGTTTGTCTTCAACAAAGCTGTGTTTCCCGATCCGCAACAAATTCTGCGTGAGTTTCATGACAAGCACTTCAAGGTTGTGCTGCATGTGGTCAATCCGCCTGAAACACTGCACGGTGCCGTGCATGACACTGGCGCCGCAGCTTCGGTGCGCGGAGACGCAGCCAACTACTGGGAACAGCACGAACCTTTCGTGAATCTCGGCGTTGATGGCTGGTGGCCAGACGAAGGCGATGTGCTGCCGACGTATTCACGGCTTGTGCGCAATCGCATGTATTGGGAGGGTGGCCGCAAGACGCGCGCCGACCGGCGACCCTTCGCGCTGCACCGCAACTGCTATGCCGGCATCCAGCGCTGGGGATGGTTGTGGTCCGGAGACACCACCTCGACGTGGAAGACGCTGGAGACGCAGATCATGGAGGGCATTAACGCCGGGTTGAATGGCATCCCCTACTGGGGCACCGACATCGGCGGCTTTGTACCCACGCGTGAATTAACAGCGGAACTCTTTGTTCGCTGGTTTCAGTTCGGGGCATTCTGCCCGTCCTTTCGTTGCCATGGCCGGACGTGGCAGTTGCGCCGCCCATGGGGTTGGAACACGGGCGGCTATGGCCCGTCGGAGATGGGACCGAATGCAGCCTCGTTCCTTCCCAAACCAGAGGACCTGCACAACGCTGCGGTCGAACCGATCTGCCGCAAGTTCCTTGAGACACGCTACCGGCTGCTTCCCTATCTGTACTCCGCGGCGTACGAGACACACAGTACCGGACTCCCGCTCATTCGCAGTCTTGGGCTTGCGTTTCCCGGCGACGAAAAAGCGTGGGCGACGGCCGATGCGTATCTCTTCGGGCCAAGCTTGCTCGTTGCTCCTGTCTTTGAGAGCGGCGCAACATCGCGTTCGGTCACACTGCCGGAAGGTGCGTGGTGGAACTTCTGGACCGCGCAGCAGGTCCAGGGCGGCCGCGGCGTAACGGTCGACGCACCGTTCGATTCGATGCCGCTGCTGGTGCGTGCGGGAGGAATCGTGCCGACAGGTCCCGTGAAGCAGTACGCCGATGAACCGTCAAGCGAGCCGGTGACGCTGAACATCTACCCGGGCGCGGACGGCAGCTTCACGCTCTACGACGATGACGGAACGAGCTTCGCCTATGAGCGTGGCGATTTTGAAGAGATTGCCATGCGCTGGGAGGATGGGTCGAAGACTCTCACGTTGCGTCGTGCCAAAGGCTCGCGCACGAAGCCACGTGCGTTTCACGCGAAGCTTGCGGGAGGCGGAGAGAAGAGCTTTACGCTCGCCGCGGCCGGCATGTCTGTGAAGCTTTCCTGATTTTCGGTCTTCTTCCCTCTCAAAGGGAGGAAGAGGTCGTTGTGGTGGCCTGGCCGTTTGGCGGACCGTTCAACGGCTTCTGCGTGAAGAGTGTCACGCCGAAGACCGGTCCCGCTGTTGAGCGGTTGTGCGGGACAAACTTCACACGAAGGCTGGCCTTGCCCTTGGTGAGTGCTTCGGGGATTGGGTACTCGACTTCGAAGAACTTGCCGGGCTTGTTGGCCTTCAACTGCTGCGTGGCCAGCAGGACGTCGTCGATCAGAATGTCGAAAGTGTTTCCGCGCTCGTCGCCCCAGTAGGTTGCCATCAGCACAAGGGGAACGGGCTTGGTCTTCATCGTGAACTCGAAGTAGCCGCCCGAACGCGCATCGCGGCCCTGCCGTCCGCGGTAAACCACGGGGTAGGAGATCTGCGAAACGAAATTGTGGTCGCGTTCCGGCTGCATTTCTCCAAGGTGCATCACATCCACCGAGCGCGCGGCAATGTCTTTCAGGTGCTGCTGTTCAGCCATGAAGGCTGCCTGCTCCGCCTTCCATTGATCTTCGCTGAAGCGCTTAAAGTAGACGGCGCTGCGCCGCTCGTACTGACTGTAGAAAGGCACGAACGTGAGGTTGGCAGGGCGAATGACCCCCTGCGTTGCGTAGGAGACACGTTCCTGGTTGGGAGTGGCTTTGAAACCGCCCAGCAGGTTCTCGCCCACCATCGCTGGATCGGGTTGATCCCATTTGTCTGCGGCCGGCCCCAGATCTGCAGCCATCACCATCGGCCCGCGGAGGATGGCGATCGTGCTCTCATCGCCCGGAGCGGATTCGATGCGCAGGTCGAGCGGCAGTGTGATCGCCACGACATCTCCCTGCTTCCAGTTCCGGTCAACGATGGCGTAGCCCTTGCTCATGGCCGGCTCAACATTCCTGCCGTTCACGGCGACCGTGGCATTACCCTTCGCCCAGCCTGGTACGCGCAGAGCGATGGCGAATTTGCCGGGCTTCCGCAAACTTGTCAGCGTCAGGCGCGACTCCGGCTGCATTGGATACCTGGTTTCGAGCTTCACCCTGGCATGGCGCGCGGACCATGTGGCCTCGGCGGGGATGTAGAGGTTGACCAGCAGTGTGCCGTCACCTTCCCAGAAGATCGAATCACCGTGCCTGGCATGGCTTTCCATGCCCGTGCCCACGCAGCACCAGAAAGCGTCATGATCCGGGCTCGAGAAGTCACGCTGCGAGCCGGTCATCAACGGTGTCATGTAGGTGAAGCCACTCGTCGCCGGATTCTGCGCCGCCATGACGTGGTTCAGGTGTGCGCGCTCGTAGTAGTCGAAATACGAAGCATCCGGCGTCCAGCTGTACACGTGGCGCGTGAGCTTGAGCATGTTGTACGTGTTGCAATGCTCACAGGTCTGCTCGGTGATATGCGCCGCCAGGGTATCCGGCGCAGTAAAGTATTCGCGGTCGGCATTGCCGCCGATGACGTAGCTGTGATGCTCCGTCACTGCTTTCCAGAAAAAGCTTGCGCCATCTCCGGGGGCGGGCTTTCCGTTCAGTTCATGAATGCGCGCCAGGCCAATCAGCTTCGGAATCTGCGTATTCGCGTGCAGGTTCGCGAGATTGTCCTTGCCGGCTTCCAGCGAATCGAGAACCCTGTGGTCGTAGATGCGCTGCGAGAGCTCCAGCCAGCGCTTGTCTCCCGACTGCACAGACAACTCCGCGAAGCTCTCGTTCAAACCGCCGTACTCCGTGTGGAGCATCTGCTCCATCTGTTCGTCGCTGAGCGCGGCGAAGACCTTTTGAAAATAGCCCGCAAGGCCGAGGTTGACCTGCAGCGCCTGCGGATTTCCCCACGCATCGTGCACATCCAGGAGTCCGGCCATCACCTTGTGCACGGTGTACAGGGGCGACCACGAGCCATTGAGGTCGAAGCCGCTCGAACGGATATCGCCCTTCATCACCTCAGGAAAGATCGCCTCACCATCGACAATCGTGCCGTCCTTCAGCTTGCGCCCCAGGGCACCGACATAACCGTTCCCGCGCGCCGCCTGGGCTCGCGCAAGTTCGCTCACGACGTAGTCCGCTCGCGTCTTACAGTCCACATCTCCGGTCTGCTCATACATCTGCGATAAGGCAGAAAGGTAGTGGCCCGCAGTATGCCCGGCGAGCGTATCGCTCTCCCATCCGCCGTAGATCTCGCCCTTCGGAGGGAGGCCGGCATACTTCAGGAAATTGTGCAGCAGGCGGTCCGCGCTGAGGCTCAGCAGGAACTTACGATTGACCTCAACTGCCGTGGCGAAGTCGGAGGGCAGGAGACGCACTGCCGTCAGCGGCAGCGGCTTGACGGAAGAAGGCACCACGCCTTTGGCCGCCGCTGCTCGTGCCATCGCCGGCGATGTTCCTGCAGCGGTCAGGACAGCCGCACCTTTCACAAACTGACGGCGATTCATGTTCATCTCACATCCTTCCCCATCCACCGAGCCACACCTTCCTGGCACGATCTACTTCGTTTGACGACCGCAAACAGGAAAAAGGCCGATGCAGTGAGGGGAGTCACTGCATCGGCCTCGGTCCATAGTTTCAGGCTCAAATTCGAGCCCTGGGTTAGAAGGTGATGTTGCCGCGTAGCTCGATCGAACGGGCACCTGTGGAGACGCTCGACGTACCGAAGCTGGTGGACTGCAGAGAGCCGTTGGGCGTTCCCCACGTGGGGTGGTTCCACACGTTGATGAACTCTGCCTGCAGGCTCACAGCGACACTCTCCTTGATGGGAATCAGCTTCGAGAGGGCCATGTTCTGGGTGAAGACGTGCGGTCCGTGCAGGAACGTCACGCTGCCAATCGTTCCGGGCGTCGTGTTCGGAGCCAGAACCGAGGTATTCGAAGTGCCGCCGTTCGCGCCGCCGGAGTACAGCGAAGGATCGAAGGCCAGAGCCGTTGTGTGAGTCGGAGCGTAGTGGATGCCCACCTTGCTCTGAAGGGCCTGTGCCGTCGTGCCGACCAGCCTTACACCGCCATCGTACTGATTGAAGGTGTCATAGCCGCCGGTAAGCAGGAACGGGAAGCCCCCCTGATAGCCGATAACCGTGCCCAGTGTGAAGCCGCCGAAGACGCTGTTTTCAAGGTTGTTCGAGTTCAGGAACGCCTTGTTCTTGCCAAACGGCAGGTCGTACGTTCCATAGCCATGGAATACGTGGCGGAGATCGAACGATTGCGGCACATAGGAGGCGTGGGGATTGCGAATCGTATAGAAGTTATCCAGCGTCGCAAGGTAGTCGTTGTTGTTGGTTCCGAAGCCGAGTGTCTTCGCGAACGTGTAGTTGACGTCTCCCTGGAGCCCGTGCCACGCGCCTTGACGCACATCGATTTGAAGCGCGTTGTAGTTCGAGTACGCGGCATCCGTCATATAAGCCGAGTTCGAACCAGCAGCGTAGGGATTGCTCTGGAAGAAGTTGATCGGATAGCCGGCACCAGCGCCGCTGAAGTTGGCATTGTTCTTGCATGGCCCAAAGCTGGAGCCAACCAGTGCGCAGAAGTACGCCGGCGTGTTCTGACTATTTCCAGCGAGCTGACGAGCGAACGAGCCCGCCTGTCCATTCTGGAGATAACCAAGGAACGTGGCATTGGTAAACGCGCTCGGCGTGTTGGCAAAGGCTGCATCGAGGATCGGCGTGTGGATGCCGTTCTTGTCGCTGAAGTTTGTCTTGCCGTTCGCGAGGTAATTCGCTTGCGCGTTCTGGAACTCCTTCAGGAAGCCGTTTTCGAAAATATTGACTTCGTTGTAGTTGTAGGTTGTCCAGTTGTGCACCGTGTGGTTGCCGTTGTAGCGAACCTCGACAACGGTGTTATGTGCCAGCGCCCGCTGAATGCCGAGGTTCCATGACTCGGAGTACGGCATGCGGATATTGGAGTTGATGCCCTCCACGGGCACGCCGCCGTTGATGAACGTGAAGTTCGACATCGGTGCCGTTGTCGGGAAGGTTGCGGGGTTGACCGCGTAGGACGGCAGGGTCTGGCCGTAGGACAGGGAGCCCGGTGCGTAGGTACCCGGCGCGCCGCTGGTGTTGGCGGTCAAACCGAAGCTCTGGTAATAGAGCAGGGCCTGGGCCGATGCGGCATCCCAGTAGAACTGGTAGGGCTGAGTGAAGTTGCGGAGTCCGAAGCCGGCGCGAATCGACGTAGCGTTGTCTCCGAAGATGTGCGACCAGGCCGATCCCTTCTCGGGGCGTGGGCTCCAGTTCAGCGCAAGCTGCGGCTGCGGCGTCTTATACCAGCCATGGAACGGCCGCGGGTTCAGTGAGAACGACGGGCTCAGATTGCCGCCCAGGGATCCGGGGTTGAACAGATTGCCGACCGCGGTTGGACCGTAGATGCTGTCCACCTTCGCATTATGGTAGGCGGCCTTGACGTCATGCGGATCGACAACGAAGTCCCACCGCATGCCATAGTTGACCGTGAGGTTCGGCAGGACCTTCCACGAATCCTGCGCCCAGACTCCGGTCGCCAGCGCGACCTCGTCCAGGTTGAAGGAGTGTGGCTGATAGGAGTTGGTGCTGAAGTCGTAACCGTTGCTGCCACCCACGCTGGAGATGCGGCCGGACAGAATCGCGTACAGTTGCCACGCTTCACCCTGGACCGTGCTGTTGGCACTGGGGAGTGTGGGGTTGGAGCCGGTGTAAGAAAATGCGTTCTGTGCCGGATCGCCGGTCACGAGGCCGAAGTTGATGTTCGGGAAACCGACGGGAGGATTGTAGTAATGATCCTGTTCGCGATATCCCTGGAAGCCGAAGTTGATGGCGTGCGACCCCTTCTCATAGGTAACACCGTCGGAGAGGCTGAAGACCGGATACTCATAGCCGCTGGGCAGCGTGTAATTCGCGCCCGACATCTTGTTGCCGCCATCGCCGGTCATATTGAAGAACACAACCGGATTCGTCTGCCAGTTCGGTGTAGACCCGGCTGCAAACAACTGCTTGCTGTACAGGAACCCGACTTTGAACTGGTTGATCAGCTTGGTAGTGATGATGTAGTCGATGCCGTAGTTCGCGTTGAAGTTGCGCGTGTAGTTGTTGCCGTTCTGGTTAGCATAAAGAGAGCCCGGATAGGGCGCCGGATAGCTTCCGACTGGCTTGCTCTCGTTCATGATCCACGAGAGATACATGCGCACCTTGTCATTCACGTTGTAATCCAGGCGCGCGACCGGATAGTACTGCGTCTGGGTGCCCGGAACGTTGAAGGCGATGCTCTGGATTGTGGGATCTGTGTAGCTGCCCTTGTTGATGCCCTGGGTGGCGGTCAGCGCGTTCTGGATCAGCGTATTGACGCCAGGATTAATGGTGGTCGGCAAACCGTTGCCATACTGCTGTGCCAGCTGAAAGACGTTGACGGTATGGGTCGCTTTGTCGGTGCCGGTGTAGGTGAAGTTACCTTGCACAGCAGACGGTGCGAAGACATTGTTGGTTGCAATCACCGTGCCCGGCTGCTTGAACATCGCAAACGTGCCGAAGAAGAAGAGCTTGTTATGGAAGATCGGGCCGCCGACGCTGACGCCGAAGTCATGCTGAATGAGCTTGGCCTTGCGGGTGTGCGTTACATTGTTCGTCCACGAGTTCGCATTCAGGCCGGAGTTGCGGAAGTCATAGTACGCGCGTCCGTGGAAACGGTTGCTTCCGCGGCGAGATACGTAGTTGAGCTGCATCGTGGCCTGGCCGAAACCGTTGGCGAGGCTCAGTCCGTCCGTCACCACGCTCACCTGCTCAAACGACTCGATGCGGGGAGAGATGGAGGTCGAGATGGTGCCCTGGTACTTGGTGCGGCCGTTGTTCGCTACCGCGCCATCAACGTTGGTGCCTTCCGCCGGCTCCGGCAGACCGTTCCACGTGCCCGAGTAACCCGGCGTCAATGTGGTCAAGCTGGAGATCGAGCGGCCCGAGATCGGAAGATTTTCGATATCGGTCGAGTTGATGACAGTGCCGATTTCAGTGGACGAAGTCTGCAGCAAGGAATTTGCCTGCGACGTCACGTTCACCGTCTCGGTAACCTGGCCGACAGGAAGGACGACGTTGAGCGTCGTTGTCGCCGAGCTCTCGACCAGCACATCCTGGTAGATCTTCGTCTGGTATCCGGCGTGCGAAATCGTGAGATGGTACGTACCGATGTTGAGGTTTACAAAGCTGTGCAAGCCTTTGCTATCGGTCTCTGCGGCTCGTGGGCTGGCTGACCGGTTCTCGATCAGCTCGATCTTCGCACCTGGGATCAGAGCGCCAGAGGCGTCCTGAACTGTCACCGTGACAGTTCCCTGATTACCAGAGGACTGTGCTTTGAGACCTCCAGGGATGAGCAGTAGCAGCGCTGCCAGGGAAGTTGTTAAAGTTGCTAATCGAAATCTCATACTGCGCCTCCATTAAGGACAAGCAAGAACATCGGCAGCGAATCCGTGTGTGCCCCTGTCAACGGAGCTCTGCCGCGGGCACTTTCAAAACGATCAGGCACGGTTTTCGCTGTGGGTCTTATTTTGTATTCAACTGTGTATCCAATGTCAACCGAACTTTTGCAAAAATTTGCTATTTTTTTGATGACGGATGGTTGGAATCTCTATTTTACCCGGACGGGACCCCATCCGTCTTCCCCTGTCGGGCTCGGGCAGGGTTGCCGCGAAATATCAGGTCTTTCGTCGCGTTTGGCCTGTTCTTTCGAGTTTCAAAGCACTTATGGACAAAGCTAATTTCCGTGTGTACATTGACGTATACCAAAACCGATGCAAACTGCGTTTTTGACCACTGGAAATTGCAGTCTCACCGGCGGTACGATACTTTGCGCAGAGGTCGTGAGCGGATCAAATTTGCGTTCGATTATCAGTACACTCCCGAGCAGTTCTCTGCTCCGCTCTCGACTCAACATGCAATCACGGTAAAGGAATCGACAATGAAGCCCGTTCGTCCGTCATCCCATGAGCTCTCCTCTTCCGCAGCAGCTACGGAATCCGCTCTCCCCGCTATTGCAGTCAACCGGAGACACTTCCTCGCCGGCGCCGCGGGCGCCGCCCTCGTAGCGGCCGTCGATCGCTCGCCCGCATTCGCCGCTGTCGCCAATGAAGACATCTCGGTGAACCTCGCGAAGGTCGCCACTGCTTCCACGGCCAATGCGCCGGGCGACAACAGGATCTCCGCGCTCAATGATGGCTTCGACCCTGAGAACTCGCACGACCGGACCCACCCGGTCTTCGTCATGTGGCCTCCCACCGAACCGCATTGGGTGCAGTACGAGTGGAGCAAGCCTGTCACCACGAATCGTGTCGAGGTGTATTGGTCCGTCGACAATCGGTTCGGCGGAGCGCCGGCCTCCTACAAGGTGACCTACTGGAACGGGTCAGCCTACGTTCCGGTTGCCAATGCAAAAGGCCTGGGAGTCAGCGCGGACAGCTTCAACAGCACTACCTTCGATCCGGTGAAGACGGACAAACTGCGCCTCGAGATCGTCTCAGATGGCACGCATCCCGCAGGGATCATCGAGTGGAAGGTCTACAGCAGCGGTCCCGTTCCTCTCTTCCCTCCCCTCGTCAATGCAGGTGTAGATCGTTCGGTCGTGCTCGGCGCGAACACCTATCTCTCCGGCTCAGCCGACTGGCTGCTGCCGTCCTCCCCGAAGCGCGTGCGCTGGAGCAAGCTCTCCGGGCCCGGCCATGTCGTCTTCGCCGATGCAACGGCGATGGACACGACTGCCACCTTCTCTGTTCCCGGCGAATATGTCCTCGAGCTGACGGCTGTCGGCAAGCCAGACAACAGCACCTCGAAGCTGTTCGTGCATGCCGAAAAGGCGCCGCCAAAGGACCGGCTCGACGTCGTCTACACCACTCCTGTCTACGCGATCGACAACCCCATGTGGAACGAACGCGCGAAGACCCTCATTGTCGACTGGATTCCGCACGTCATCGACATGTGTGAGCGCACCGATCTCACGCAGGGTCAGGGTGGACTCGATAACTTCATCGAAGCCGCCAAGGCACTGCGCGGCGAGCCGCACGGCAAGCACAAGGGCTACGTCTTCTCCAACGCCTGGGTGCACCAGACCGTGGAGGCGATGTCCATCGCGCTCATGGTCGACCCGCAGGGCGATCAGGACATCATCGCCGCACAGAAGCACTTCAAGGAGACACTCGACCGGTGGATCCCGATCGTCCTTGCGGCGCAGGAACCCGACGGCTATCTGCAGACCGCCTACACACTCTCCGATCGCAGCCGTTGGCCCAGGCACTGGATGGTCGAGCATCGCGGCAACCATGAAGGCTACACCGCGGGCTACTTCATCGAGTCTGCCATCAATCACTACACCCTCACGCAGGGACAAGACCTTCGTCTCTACAACGCCGCCAAGAAACTCGCCGACTGCTGGTTCGCCAGCATCGGCCCCACGCCCGGCAAGCAGAAGTGGTACGACGGCCATCAGGAGATGGAGCAGGCCCTTGTCCGCTTCGGTCGCTTCGTCAACGATATGGAGGGCCAGGGTCACGGCGACAACTACATCGCGCTCGCAAAGTTCCTCATCGATTGCCGTGGACAGGATCCCAACGGTTCGGAGTATGACCAGACTCATGAGCCGGCCATCAAGCAGTACGAAGCGGTCGGGCACGCCGTTCGCGCGACGTACTTCTACTCCGGCATGGCCGACGTAGCAGCCGAGACCCACAACCCTGACTACCAGAGCGCTGTTCTCTCGCTCTGGGACAACATGGTCAACAAGAAGTACTACGTCACGGGCGGCATCGGCAGCGGCGAAACATCGGAAGGCTTCGGCCCCAACTACTCGTTGCGCAACGAGGCCTACTGCGAGTCCTGCTCGAGCTGCGGTCTCATCTTCTTCCAGTACAAGATGAACCTCGCCTATCACGACGCCAAGTATGCCGATCTGTACGAGCAGACGATGTACAACGCCCTCTTCGGCTCCGTCGATCTGAAGGGCAAGAACTTCTGCTACACCAATCCTCTGATTAACACCGAGCGCACGCCCTGGCACGTTTGCCCATGCTGTGTCAGCAACATCACGCGCACGTTGCTGATGGTTCCCACCTGGAGCTACACCAAGGGCCCCTCCGCGCTGCATGTGAACCTGTTCATCGGCAGCCGCGTGAACGTCGGCAAGATCGCCGGCACGAACGTGCAGGTGGTACAGAAAACCGACTACCCGTGGAAGGGCGCTGTCGCGATCACCATCAATCCCGAGAAGGCGCAGACCTTCAGCGTGCACATACGCGTGCCCAATCGCGCCACCTCGGTGCTTTACACCACGACACCCGCGGTCAGCGGCCTGAAGCGGATTGCCCTGAACGGCAAACCCTTCACGCCACACATCGTGAACGGCTATGCAGTGATCGAGCGTCGTTGGGAGCCCGGCGACACGATCGAGCTCGAGCTTCCAATGGAGGTCCAACGCCTCAAGGCCGACCCGCGCATCAAGGCTGACGGAAACCTCGTCGCTCTGCAGTACGGTCCGCTGGTCTACAACGTGGAGACCGCGGATCAGCACAGCCTCGATCAGCCCCTCAGCAAGGAACCGCTGAAGGCGGAGTGGCGGCCCGATCTGCTGGGCGGCGTCATGGTCATCACCGGCAAATGGCAGGACGGAACGTCCATGCTGGCAATTCCCAACTATGCCCGCATGAATCGCGTAGAACACGATCAGTCCGCCGCCGCCGGGGACACGTCGGTGAACTATGCTCCGGGAGCAACGGGCGGAAACAACAGCACTGCGAAGGCGGGCACCTTCCAGGGATCGACCACTCCCGCAAACGCTCCACTGCGGCGCACACGCGCTCCCCGCAAGGTCGATTCGAAGGTCTGGATGCAGTCCGCTACCTAGACCCGCGATCGCTGAATCCAACGCGCTGAATCCAAGAAGAGAGCCACGCCCTAGGGCGTGGCTCTCTTTGTTTTGCCTGGCAGTATTGCGTGACCTACGCTTCCTGCAGCGCCTCCAGCGCGGTGGACTTCACACTCGGCCGCGCACCGAGAGCCTTCTTCAGAATCGCCTTCGCCTCATCCAGCTCCGCGCCGGTGATCTCAAGACGAGGTGCACGCACCGCGGCGCGTCCAGTGCCGGTCTGCTCCTGCACCCACTTGATCAGCTGCACGAACTTCGGCACGGTATCCATCCGCAGCAGCGGCAGGAACCACTGGTAGAGCGCATAGGCTTCCTTGCGCTTCCCTGCCATCGCCAGCTCGAACAGCTCCACCGATTCGCGCGGGAAGGCATTGACGAGACCTGCGACCCAGCCTGTCGCGCCTGCATCCACAGCCTCAACCAGCACATCGTCAACGCCGACGAAGATCTTCAGCCGGTCGCCAACGACCTCGCGGATCGCCATCACGCGCCGCACATCGGCACTCGACTCCTTCACTGCCTGCAGATTCGAATGCTCTGCTGCCAGTTCCGCGATCTGCGTGGCAAGGAAGTCTGTCTTGTAGGCGATCGGGTTGTTGTAGAGCATGCACGGCAGCTTCGTCGCGCGGATGATCTCCGACACGTGCTGCTTCATCTCACGCCAGTCCGAGGTGTAGACATACGGCGGCAGAACCATCAATCCGCTGCAGCCTGCCTGCTCAGCGTCCCTGGCCAGTTGCACGGCATTGTGCGTCGAAAGCGCCGAAATCGCTGCGACGACCGGGGTCTTCCTGGCCTGCGAGGCCTTCACCGCGGTCTTCAGGATCGCGACCTTCTCATCGTGTTCCAGGGTTGCGCCCTCGCCGAGCGAGCCAAGCATGACCAGGCCAACGCAGCCATTGTCCAGCAACCATGCGGAATGGCGGGCAAGAAACTCGTGATCGACCTTGAGGTCTTTGTCAAAAGGGGTAGTAGCGGCGGGCATAACGCCAAACCAATTCATTGGGAGATCTCCTGTGGTTCGAGGATTGAAACTTTGTCATGCGACGGCGCAGAGCACAACGCCGCAATCGGAATAGGAAATACCGGAGGACGCACCGAAGCATTGCGCCATCCAAACAACGCCTCCAGCGCAGGGCCGCAGATTCGTCCCTGGCAAGGGCCCATGCCGCAGCGTGTCTGCAGCTTTGCATCCGTCCAGCCTCTGCGGGGGACGGTCGCCTCCAACTCGCCAAGGCGCACATCTTCGCAGCGGCAAACGATAGTATCCGGCGCCGCCAGCTTAAGAAGCTCCGGGCGCAGGGAGAACGCGCGGGTCATGGCTCGCCCGAAGGAAGCTTCCGCATTGCGCCGGCCGTACAGTCGGGCGGCAGCTTCTACCTGCCCGGCGGCAACCAGTCCGGCGATTTTGCCCTGGACCGTTGCAGCATCCACGCCCGCGACGCCTGTCGGTTCCCCCGCGCAATAGACGCCCGCCACGGAGGTCCGCTGCTCCTCGTTCACCTCAACACCCGTCTCCGTGACGCGGCAACCGAGCAACCGCGCGAGCTCCGTGTTCGGCACCAGGTGAAAACCGCAGGCCAGCAGGTCGCAGCGTTCCACCCACGTACGCGAGCCGTCGCTTAAACGCACCGCCGTTACGGCCTCGTCCCCTTCAACGCCGGCGACCCAGCAGCCCGTGCGATACGGAACGCCCGCCAGTTCCAGGCGAAGCTGCATACCTTGCAGAATCTTTCCCGGCCGTGAAAGCAGGCTTGGACCAAATCCAGCCAGTTGACTGATCGGCGCCTGCTCGGCAATCGTCACAATCTCCGCGCCATCCTGCTTCAGGTGCGCGGCGACCGCCAGCAGCAGGGGTCCCGCACCGGCCACCACGATGCGCTTGCCGCTAACGTCATATCCTCCGCGCACCAGTGCCTGTAATCCCCCTGCACCAAAAACTCCGGGCAGCGTCCAGCCGGGAAAGGGAAGGAACCGTTCCCGCGCACCGGTTGCAAGGATCAACGACTCAAACTGGAAGCTCTCGAGCCTCTGCTCCGCGCCCACCCAGGCCTGCAGCGCGCCGGGCGCCGCATCCACTACCTGGTAACCCGCAAAAAGCACGGCGCGTGATGCCTCAAACTCCGCAACCGCACGTTCTCGTGCGCGGTCTGGCGCAGACTTTCCTGCTCCCGCGCGCCAGATCTGTCCGCCCACGCGGGGATTGTCATCGAGCACGGCAACCTTGCGGCCCGCCTTCGCTGCAGCCGCCGCCGCGGCCAGCCCCGCCGGTCCCGCGCCTACAACGACGATGTCAAACGCATGGCTCTTCATTGCGTCTCCACCGTCATCCCTTCTTTGCACACGATCTGGCATGTGCGCTGTTGCGGTGCGCCGTTAACAGTCGCGCGGCATTCAAAGCAAATTCCCATTCCGCAAAGCGCCGTGCGTTCTTCGCCGCTCACCGAAACGCGGCATGGGGTCCCGGTCTTCAGCAGCGCCGCGATCAGCATCGAACCGCGCGGCAGTGTCACCTGCTCGCCGTTCACGCGCACGGTCACCGCTCCGCCGGAGCCATTCCGCTCAGACATACATCGCCTCCGGCACACCCACGCGACTGGGGAGGTACGGTTGCGGATCGAGCGAGATCGCCGACTTCGTGATGTGATGCAGCACCAGGCGGGCAACGCCGGGCGCCTGTGTAATACCAAGCCCCTCAAATCCCATCGCCAGCAAAACGGAGCTGTCCGCTGTCGGGCCAATCAACGGAAGCTTGTCCGGAGTCGCCGCGCGGAATCCAGTCCACACGCGAATCACTGAAAGGCCCGCGAGCATCGGCATATATTCCAACGCCCGGTCGAGCATCTTGCGCAACATCGTCCGGCTCCGCCTGGGCCGAAAGATCGCCATACTGGCGCGACGATCCAATCAGCAGTTGTCCCGTCTTACGCGGCTGCACATTGAATGCCACAGAGTCCGCTGAGAGCGAATGCGCGCTCTTCAAATAACCCAACTCCACAAGCTGATGACGCAGAGTCCCCGGATATCGATCTGTAATCGCCAGGTGCCCCTTGCGCCGATTGACAGTGACCCACGGACAAAGGCTGACATCCGTACCCGTAGCGATCACGATGTGACGAGCACTCAGCCGCGTCGAATCCTCCAGCTCAACCTTGCCTTTTCCCGCCGAGACCGCGCGTTTCCCAAAGTAGAACTGCGCTCCCATGCGCTGCGCGCTGGCGAGAAAATGTCCTGCCGCAGCCGGCGGATAGATCACGGCGTCGTTCGGTACACGCAGCGCGCCCGCCAGGCCTTCACGCAGATTGGGTTCCGCTTCGCGCAGCAACTGCTCATCCAGGACCTGCGGTCTTAATCCCGCGCTCGCCATAGGTCTTCCGCTTCGCGAAGACCTCCTGCATCTCGTCATCGTCGGCCGCAACCCACAGCGTCCCGCACTCTTCAAATTCAACCGTATCGGGAAGCGTGTCCTGCATCTCCCGCCACAGATCGCGCGAAAAATGCGTCAGGGCAAGTTGCGCCGGCGAGTCGTCCATCACCACCAGGTGCCCCATCCCGGCGGCACTCGCTCCGCCACCCGGCACTCCTGGCTCTACGACCGCAACCCGCAATCCGGCCGCAGCACACTCGTTAGCACACGCCGCTCCGACGATGCCTGCACCGAGAATGACTGCGTCGAACATCTCCATTAGAACCCAATGCCGCCTGCGAAAGGATCGTCATGCTCAAACAGCAGCTCTGACTCACCCGTAATCCATGCCCGCCCTCTGATTGTCGGAAGAACCGCTTCACCCTGCGCACAAATCGTACCGGCGAAGTGCGTGCCCAGGAAACCCTCCTGCCGCCACACCTGTCCCTCGGCCAGCTTTCCATCCGCATACAGACAAGCCATCTTCGCGCTCGTGCCCGTACCGCATGGCGAACGGTCAAACGACGCCCCCGGGCACAACACGAAGTTCCGGCTTGAATTGTCCGGATTCTCCGGCTTGCCGAAAAACTCGATGTGGTCGATCAGCGCGCCGTCTTTGCCCGTGATCCCGGCATCAACCAGCGCCGTCCGGATGGTGCGCGCCGCGGCCACCAGCTCCGTGCGCCGGCTGAGCGTCAGCTCAAAGGGGTGGTTGCCGATGAGAAAAAACCAATTGCCGGCCCACGCGATATCACCCGCCAGCAGGCCGATTCCCGGAACATCAATCGGAACCGCGCGGCGATAGCGATAGCTCAAAACATTCGAAACCGAGACACTCCCATCGGGCAGCAATTCGACTGGAACCTCGCCCACCGGCGTCTCGATGCAGTGCTTCCCGGGCTGAATCCGTCCGAGATGCGCCAGCGAGCGTACGACCCCTATGGTGCCGTGCCCGCACATGCCCAGGTATCCCACATCATTAAAGAAGATGACGCCTGTCGCGCACTTTGGATTCAAGGGCTTGCAGAGCAATGCTCCGACCACCACCTCGGAACCGCGCGGCTCGCAGCTGACGCCGGAGCGGAACCCATCGTATTGGGAGCGAAACACCTCGAGTCGGTCGGCAAGCGACCCTTCCCCTAACTCAGGCCCGCCCTCCAGTACCACCCGGGTGGGCTCCCCCTCTGTATGCGAATCCAATACTTTGACCCGCTTGCTCGTCGCCGAAACCATGAAAGGGATTGTAGACTATTTTGAATACAAAACAAGCATGAAAAATGAAGGGCTGCAAATCTATTGCAAACAGGGGGATAGAACGCGCTGACCAACATTTTTTAACAGTTGCACCCTTCGTTTTGACAACACATAATCGCCAACCGTTTTAGCATTTCCGCCCCCTTCCGCGCCCCGGAATTGGAGCCGGCATTCAGCAAATGGCACAGCCGCGAATACGCCTGCTCTTCCGATGAAAACCAGCACCGTAAGCCAAAAAGAATCGGTGTTGCCTCAAACCGCAGAAACCCGGACGCTCGCAACCGTGAGCCGATCCTGCAGCCGCTGATCGACAGGAGTGGCTGCCTTATCGGCCGATCGACGAAAGGGCGCCCTGGTGACAGCTCAATGTCCGATCAGCCTGGACAACGTACCCTGCAGCTTGTAATTCAACTCGAAGTAGCCATAGTTGGCGCCAGAGTGTGCAGAATAGATTGCGCTGACCACGGGCTTCCCAGAAGCATGCGCGTAGTAGGTGCCTAGCGAAACTCGATCCGTCAGGCCGATATCTGCACTGATGTCGAGCACCGTGCCGAGGCCGCTATGACCGTTCGAAGGACGCCCTGTATAACCGAAAACCGCGTTGTCGTAGGCTCCTCCGCCCTGATACCACAAGTCGGGAGCAGAGGTCAGCCGCAGGAAGTGAACGTCGGCTCGCACCTCGACGTGCTTTGCTGGCTTGTCCACCAGCTGCGCGAACGCGTCCGTGGAGTTCATCAGGTTGTAGATCGGGAAGCGCGCGTAGATGCGAGGCGTAGGCAGCACTTGAAAAAACGTGTTATGCGTGCCGTCCGTGTTGTTGTGGTCACCTCTGGAACGGAAGTAGCCTCCGCGCAGCCACGGGGTGGTTCGAACTGAATCAAGGCGGACACCGGCTTCGGTAGCCATGGCCTCTGCGGAATGATTGAGTAGTCCCCACGTGCCGAACTGGCCTGCTCCCCAGAACAGAAGATCCCCCGACACGCCTTTGAATAGCGGGGCTGATGCCATCGCGTCACCCCCGTAGGTGCCGATGCGTATGTTCTTATGATCGAGCGCTCGCGCGCCCGGACTTCGATTGTCCGTCTTGGTGATTCCAGTGCGCCCGTCGTGATATCCCAGTCCGAAGGCACGAAGCATAACGTGTTGGCCAGCGACGGAGCGCGTGTAGGCAACATACTGGATGTCAACATTCAACTCCGGATTGGCGTTCATGTTGAACACGCCCTGGGTGGCGCGTCCGGCCATAGCAGTGAGGTTCCACGTGTTCCCGCCCACCTTGCCGTCGATGCCATCGAAAGATCGCTGGCCGTTCGAAAATCCGAAATTGCCGACCAGCCGTTGGGCGATGCGGTTGGCTTGAAGCCACGCCAGGGCCGAATTGCGCGGGGCGGTCTCCTGTCCCTCCATGAACTCGAAGCGCCCCGCACGGATGGAAGCCGCTCGCTGCGGGAAGCTATACCGCATGAAACCTTGGCGGAAGGACACCGCGGCAGGAGCGCTATTGTTGCCGTTCGCGGCAAAATACGTGCCGCCAAGTCCAAGCTGCCCCTGCGCGGAGACCGGAGATACTGCGCCGGAAGAAAGCCCAAGCTCTGCGCTTTGGCCAAGCTCGAGCTGATATTCCCAACGCCTGATCCGCTGCGCGACGGATACGCGCAGGAGCGAGTCCTGATACGCGTACTCTTCTGCCGAAGGCGTTGCGGAGAACCACTCTGTGACGTTGGTGCGCTCGCGAATCGCGACGGTGTAATTCGCGGGATTCGACCCGGCCGACGTGGCACTCTGCCCTGAGCCGGCCGCGCTGCATAGTGTCAAACCGATCCCGACTGCCAACGCGAGCTCACGAAATGGACGCAGCAAGGGCACCCTGCCTCACGTTGTTGGACCGGAGCCTCTGAACCACACCGTGCCTTTCCGCCATCTCTTGGCCCAGCCGCTTGCTTTCGGCAGGCGAAAGCAGTCGGCGGGCGGCCGGGAACAGCTCTGTCTCTTCTATGGCGATGTGCTGCACGTAGAACTGTGACAGCAAACGAGTGAGAGAACGTAATCTTGCGCGGTCATTCGACCGGAGCGTGCCGGCAGCAAGCCAGCGACTGCCGATCGCGTCCATCTCGCAGTGCAATTCCTCGGCCCAGCGATGGTCGTTTGCAAGGGAGGCAAGGCGCACGGCCATCTCATCTGCCTGCGCGTCAGCATGTCTGCGAACCAGCGGAAACAGCGACTGTTCTTCGTCCGCATTGTGACGTGGTGCGGCCTCGCGGAAATATCTCAACGAGCGCTCCACAGAATCCCGATCTGCGGAACTGAGCGGTGCAGAGGCAGCCGATTCCGCCAGTGCAGACAACGTCTTGATGAAGTGAAGAATGCGCTTGTGACAATCTTCGAGAACCCCGATCGGCTCATCAAAATCACTGTCTGGCTTCTGCCCAATTTGCATTAGCATGGCCGCGGCTCCTTTGAAATTTCCGGTGGGTCGATACACTCACATCCCAGGTCATCCCTGAATGTTCCATAGCTCTTCGGGCGGGACCGCCAGAATTGCAGGGCTGCTTCGCGAGGCAATGCGACGAAGGCGAATCCGGAAAATCTCCGGGCCGCGGGCAACGTAGCTCCACTCGGCTTGTCCAGGACGCATCGCATCGATCTGCCTGTTCAGCGGAACAGGATCGTGGTCGTTGACCAGTTCCAGGGACTCTCCCAGCTCGAGCGCGTCGAATTGCGCGAACACCAGCGCGTGCCGCTGCGGGCGAAGAATTCCACGCAAATCCAACTCTGGAATCGCCTGCGAACCGGAGTCGCCAGCGGCTACCACCAGTACCGTCGAGTCTTCATGAGCTTTCAGAGCATGGGGCACCCCTCCCTCGATCCACAGAACTTCGCCCGCGCGGAGTTCGTTGGGTGACTTCCCTTCGTAAAACGTAATGTGTCCGCGAACGGCGTACACGGTGACCATCTCTCGGGTCGCGTGTTCCGGTATGGTCTGACCGCCGCGCAGGTTCAACAGCACGAGCCGATAACCAGGCCGGTTCATCAGTACCTTGGGAACCGCCTTTTTCTCGTCGAACTCGATCAACTCATCCAGCTTATGAATCTGCATATGAATCGCTCCTCGGTGAAGTTCAGCACTAAGAGCGATCGTAGGAGTGTTCCGCTGTTGAGTCCGTGACATAAGTCACGCCTGGCCGAGAAGCATCTCTCGCGGTCGATTTCGTCAACTTTCCGCTGCAGAGCTAGTCCAGACTCGCTCGCGCCCGCAGCGCGGAGGCGTCCAGAATGACGATCGTGTGGCCCTGGATCGAGATCACCCCGTCGTCAATCAATTTGTGCAATTGCCGGGTAATCACCTCGCGGACGGATCCCAGCCGCGCAGCGATGCTTTGATGCGGCGGTAATGAAAAGGCAGCACCATCCTTCAACTCGCCGGCCTCGGTGGACGCCTCTTCCGCCAGCATGGCCGCCAACCTCTGCGCAACGTCCTTCAAGGCCAGATGTTCGGCCAACGCTGATACGTTTCTTAGCCGTCGCGCCATAAGTTTGAGCGCGGCCACGGCGGCTTCAGGGTTCTTCCTCAGAACGCTCCATATCGTCCGCTGTGGAAGGAACAAGACGACGGCATCTTCTTCAGCCTGCACGGTGGACGGATACGGTCCACCATCGAACACAGGAACCTCTGCGAGCGTTGCGCCCGCGCTCTCCACGTGGATTGTCTGCTCGCGGCCTTCTCGCGTCTGTCTGTACGCTCTTAGCGTTCCGGAAACGACCACAAACAGCCCTGTAGCCTTCTCTCCCGCGGAGAAAAGAATCTGTCCCTGCGTCAGGCAGCGTCCTCGTGCGGCACTCGCAAGTTCTTGCTGCGCCTCCTGGGGCAGCGCGCCGAAGAGCTCTGTCCGGACTAACGCGTCAAGTCTCTGTTGAAGGGTCATGCACTCCTATCTTCCGTGTTTTCATCTGCCTTCGCAATTTCTCGTGACTTATGTCACGGCCGGCAGGCGCTTTCTACGGCAGCATAGGAACCGAGGACATCGTGAGCTCTGCACTTCCAATCATCAACCCGACGGATGCCGCGCGAATTGTCGGCGAACGCCGTAGCCAGCGGGTCGTCACGGCCTTCATCCTCAGTGGGTTGATCTTCATGCTTCTGCCAGGCAGCTTTCTTGGCGTCTGGAACCTGATCAGCATCTCGGAGGGCCACCGGCCGGAAACGATCTCCCAGGCATGGCTTCAGGCGCATGGACAGGCACAGATCTTCGGCTGGATCGGTTCTTTCATCCTCGGCATTGGGTTCTATTCGCTCACCAAGATGAAAAGCACGAAAGCCTTTCCTGTCCGCGCCGGCTGGACAGCCTGGGCTTTGTGGACAACCGGAGTCCTGCTGCGCTGGTTCGGCGGCGTTACAGCGGATGCGTGGCGCACGCTCCTGTGTCTCTCCGTCCTCTTTCAATTGGCCGGGTTCCTGTCGTTTTATGTGCCCGTGCGCCGCCACAGGCCGTCAGCAGCCGGCGACGCGAGAGACACAGCGTGGATGCATCTCGTTGCGTGGGCGACCCTCGCGTTCCTGGTGACGCTGGCCGTCAACGGCTGGATGACCCTGCATCAGGCGATCAACGGAGATTCTCCGGCTCTCCCCCACCGGGCGGACCAGCAGATCGTGGTGCTCGCCGTCTGGGGAGTGCTCGTTCCAACCATCTGGGGCTTTAACGCCCGCTGGCTGCCAGTCTTTCTCGGGCTCCGGCCACCGAACCAGAAGGTTCTTTATGCCGCGTACGCGTTCAGCGTACTTGGTGTTCTTGCTACCTTTGCTTCCCTGCTTGACGTCGCGCAAGTGGCGTTTCTTATCGCGGCGCTCCTGGCGATCGAAGGTCTTCACGTCTGGCAGCGGAGCGTCCATCCACCGAAGCTGTTGCACGTGCACCGCAGCTTTCCTAAGTTCGTGCGCCTTGCTTACGGCTGGCTTCTGATTTCGTGTCTGCTGTCCATCCTGGCGGTTCGTTGGGACACGTCGGGCGGCATCTGGGGAGCAAGCCGCCACGCGTTGACGGTCGGCTTCGTAGCCATCATGGTTTTTGCTATCGGACAGCGTGTCCTGCCGGCGTTCTGCGGGATGCGCGTCCTGTGGAGCGAACGCCTGATGGGCTGGTCACTCGCGCTTCTCTTTTTGGGGTGCTCTCTCCGCGTCCTTACTGAGCCGCTCGCCTATGAAGGCATCTGGACGGCCGCGTGGAAAGTGCTTCCCCTATCTGCATTGATTGAACTGACCGCGGTAAGCCTGTTCGCGATCAACCTCGGGATCACAATCTTTCGTGCACCGCCCAGGCCGGCCATCATCACGCCCAGGCCGGCAATCATCAATTGATCCCGTGATCCCACCATCAACGATCTGACCCCGGTCGCGGCTTTGCTTTCCAGTTCGGGTAAGGCAGACCGGCCAGCCGATTGATGATCCATGCCTGAATCACAAGAAGCACGACTGCCACCTCGATGATCGGAAGATATTGCGGCTTGGCAAGGATTCCGAGCGAGACGATCATCGTCGTCGCTCCCGCCGGTGGGTGATTCACGCGCAGTAGAACCATAAAGGCGCCCGTCAGCGATAAAGCCAGCGCGGATGCGAGTATTCGCGGCCAGTAGACGTGGCCCACCGCGCCCTGGGGAAACGCATGCATCCCGGTGACGTAATAGGCAAAGAAGCCGCACGCGAGACCTATGGCATGGCCGTAGATCGCATTCCGCGGAGCGGATGCTTCCGCAAGTGGGGAAAAGAAAAACAGATAGGCCGTGGGTCCGAGCGATGGAAACACAAAGGGATTGTGCGTGAGCACGGCCAGAAGGGCCAGCAAAGCGATCGTGACGAAGCTGTTCAGAAACACATACGACGCCCACACTGCCCGGGGTGGACGGTGGGATAGCAGCCAGTTCAGTCTCAGCCGCTCAACAAATTCGTAAACATGCTCGCGCCGGTGAGGTTGTGAGTCATTCGGGTTTCTCAATCTTTTCGGAGCCTCCGGTAGAACCAGCGGTTCGGGTTTGGACATAAAGATCAGTCAGCCTGATGGCGTGGTCAGCGCCTTCTTATACAGCCCGAGACGAAACTCGTGCGGCGCCGACAAGTCGTTTTCGACGCTTGGGATCGCATATGCGGCCATTCTCAATATCTCGAATCGCACATTCACTCTAGATCAAAGCTCTGACAGAACGCGTGACATAGGTCACGGAAGTCGGCATCGATATTACCGATAATCGGTGGAACAAACCGCCAGTCGTACGGTTCGTTGCCTGAAAGCATCCGAGCGAGTATTGATTAGAGTCAGAGATTGCAGGAAGGTTGGCAGTCTACTCGAACGGACAACAGCGCATGGCTCTCTACGAAATACGGTTTCCCGAGGTGACAGTTTGAAGATCGCCACACCCCCAGGCACCGGACCAACAGAGGCCCGAGGATTCCGCGGCCGGAGATATGCGCCCGGTGTGCTGGCGGCAGGCTCCGTTGCCATTTTGATTCTGCTCATCTACGTTGGCTCGCGCGGCTTCCGTGATTTCGATCCGGCCCTCATTGGCTACGCCGTCGCGACCGTCTTCGCGCTCGCCGCCATCGTGTACCGATACACGGTTTGGATTGTGCGCCCGCCCACCTGGCGATACTTCAAGGCCGGCTGGGTCAACTTTTTCTCTCTGAAAAACTTTCGGCAATATACCGCACTCATTCCAAGAGCGTGGTGGCGTGACATCTTCGGACAGACGTTCCTTCTAGGCCGCAGCTTCGAGCGCTGGCTGATGCACATGTGCCTCTCCTGGGGAGTCATCCTCTCGTGCGTCATTACCTTTCCGCTGACCTTCGGATGGTTCCGCTTCACCCTCTCCAGCCCCGATCACTATCGAATGTGGTTCTTCGGCTTTCCGTTCTTCCAGTTCGCCATTCGGGGATTTGTCGGGTTCTGTATCTTCCACGGACTCGACTTCACCGCGGCGCTCCTGATGATCGGCTTGGGTATTGCTTTGAAGCGGCGCCTTGAAGACGTTGGCCTGCGCACGACCCAGCGCTTTGGATTCGACCTCGTGCCGCTGGTCTTGTTGTTTGCGATCGCGATCACAGGTCTCGCGCTTACAGCGTCCGCGACTTGGTGGCAGGGCCGCTACTATTGGTTCATCTCCCTGACGCACCAGGTCCTTGTCGTCGGCTGGCTGCTTTCCCTTCCATTCGGCAAGTTCTTCCACATCTTTCAGCGCCCGGCCAGCATTGGAGTCACGCTCTATCAGACCGTCAACCAGGGTCTCGAGCAATCACCGGGCGACGTTCGCCCCTCTGATGTTCATCCCGCACATTGCAGACGATGTCAGCGAGCGTTGCCATCCCAGCAGTTCATTGAGGACCTCAAGGCCACGCTTGGCGAGTTGGGACAGCGTTACGAACTCGGCTCTCCCGACCTTCAGCTTCAGGACTTCTGCCCCACCTGCAAACGCATTCTCCGTGGCCAGTCCTATTACACCGCAGCCGGTAGAAAGTTGATCTGACGATGAGCGTAAACAAGGACACCTTTGATCCAGCTCGCGATCCAAACTACGACTTCCAGTCCGCCGGGAAGCCGGAGACCGGCTGGACCAAATCAGACCAACTCCCCGACACGCTGGTTCCCACGCACTGCTCGTTCTGCGGAGTGCAATGCGGAATGTATCTGCGCGTCTCCGACGGTCAGGTCACAGGAGTCGAACCGCGCGACTACCCACACAATCGCGGCGCGCTGTGCCCAAAAGGAGTTGTGGCGTATCAGCAGGTGAATCATCCTGACCGCTTACGGTATCCCCTGATGCGCCGAGGCGGAAAGGGCGGCAAACTGGAGCGGGCAAGCTGGGATGAAGCCCTCGACTACATCGTGAACCGCTGGCAGGCGCTGCAGCAGGAGCACGGAAAGAACTCCGTCTCGGTCTACAGCGGTTCGTCGATGACAAACGAGAAATGTTATCTGATGGGCAAATTCGCACGCGTCGGCCTGGGCACGCGCCACATCGATTACAACGGCCGGCTCTGCATGTCCTCGGCAGGCCTGGCCTACGCGAAAGCGTTCGGTTTGGACCGCGCGCCGTTTCCGATGACGGACATACCCGAAACAAATTGCATTCTCGTGCCCGGCTCCAACATCGCCGAATGCTTTCCTGTAATGATGCAGTGGCTTTGGCGAGCCCGTGACAACGGCGCCAAGCTCATCGTCATGGATCCTCGAGAGACGCCCACCGCGCGAACGGCGGATCTGTGGCTTCCGCTCCGCCCCGGCACGGACGTCGCGATCCTGAACGCAATGCTGCGTTACGTCATCTCCGAGGGCCTCGCCGACGAGGAGTACATCGCCTCCCGCACGCGCGACTGGGACAAAGTGAAAGCCGCCGTCGATCCATACACCCCGGAGATGGCGGAGCGTATCGCAGGCGTCCCCGCGAAGCGCATCCTCGCGGCGGCGGAGATGTTCGGCCGCGCTCCCCGGTCGATGATCATGCACGCCCGGGGCATTGAGCACAGCACTCATGGCGTCGACAACTGTCTCGCCTGCATCAATCTTTCGCTGGCGCGCGGGCAGGTCGGTAAACGCGGCGGCGGCGTGATGATGATCACCGGGCAAGGCAACGGACAAGGAGGTCGCGAGGTAGGTCAGAAGGCAAATCAACTCCCCGGCTATCGTCACATCGACGTGCTCGAAGAGCGCCAGGAGATCGCGGATGTCTGGGGAATACCCGAAAGCGAAATCCCCGGCGAAGGCGCAGCGGCCACCGAAATGGTAAAGCTGATGGCCAGCGGCGAAATCAAGAGCTGCCTTGTCATCTGCTCCAACCTGATGGTCAGCTTGCCCGATAATGCCGTTGTCGCCCGTGCTCTCGACAACCTCGATCCGCTGGTCGTCATCGACTTCTTCATGTCCGAGACAGCAGAACGGGCTGACGTGGTGCTGCCCGGCTCCGTCTGGTGTGAAGATGAAGGCACCACCACAAACCTCGAAGGCCGCGTCATCAAAATCAATCAGGCCGTAGATCCTCCGGGTGAGAGTAAGCGCGATTGGGAGATCGTCTGTGAACTCGCCCGCCGTCTTGGTCGAGGCCAGTTCTTCGACTTCCACTCCAGCCGCGAAATTTTCGACGAGCTGCGACGCGCGTCCAAAGGCGGCATCGCAGATTACGCCGGCATCACCTGGGAGAAGATCGACCGTCAAAGCGGCGTCTTCTGGCCGTGCAAAACGGAAGAGGATCCAGGAACCCCGCGCCTCTTCACCGAGCGCTTCGCTCACAAGGATGGCCTCGCCCGCTTCCATCCCATCGTCTACAAACCGGCCGCGGAGGAACCAAACGACGCCTTTCCTCTGCGCCTCACCACAGGCCGCGTCGTCTATCACTACCTCAGCGGCAATCAGACACGCAGGCTTGGATTTCTGAACGATCAGGCGCCCGACCCGTGGGTGGAGATCCATCCCAGCGCGGCTGCGCGCTTCGGCATAGTCCACGATGACCGCGTCCGCGTCCGCACACCGCGCGGTCATATGGAACTGAAGGCGGTCGTTGCGCCGACCATTCGTCCCGACACGATCTTCATCCCGTTTCACTATGGCCATGAGGGAGCCGTCAATCAGCTAACCAATCCGGCCGTCGAACCCACCGTGAAGATTCCCGAATACAAGGTCTGTGCTGCCACGCTCGAACGCATCGATTCGCCGCTGCCGGACGGCGCGCAGCACGCAACCGAAAACCTCACTCCGGCAAATTCTCCCAGGATGTTCCCCTACACCGTGGGTGAAACCAAAGGACCGGCTGAAACACACGGAGGCAGATCGCACGATGTCCATTGACACGCTGTTCGTCGACCCATCACGATGTATCGGTTGCCGCGCCTGTGAAGCCGCCTGCCGCGAGTGCGACTCTCACAAAGGCGAGAGCATGATCATGGTCGACTTCATCGACCGCGGCCTGAGTGTGGCGACCCAGCCGACCGTCTGCATGCATTGCGAATCACCCGTTGCCCCTTGTGCGCAGGTCTGCCCCGTGATGGCAATTCTCATCACGCCTGAGGGCGTCGTTCAGCAGGCCGATGCCTCGCGCTGCATCGCATGCCGCAATTGCGTGTACGCTTGTCCATTCGGCGTGCCCAAGATGGATCTGAACGCACGACTGATGAAGAAATGCAATCTCTGCTACGACCGCACGTCGCAGGATTTACAGCCCTGGTGTGCTCAAGCCTGTCCTACCGACGCACTTTGGTACGGCACCTATGAGCAGTTCACACAGGAGCGGAAGGGCGCAGCCGTGCGCCAGACGGACTTCGGCACACAAACCGTGCGCACCCGTGTCTATCATGTTCTTCCCCCCGACAATTCTCGCCTGCAGGTCGGCACGGATAAAGATGGCGCCCTTCGCGCCGGCGAAGTCTCTCAAGAGGAGGACCCCTGGGTTCTATGAGTGAAATAACGAATCCGAACTACCCCGACGAAGACGTTCCACTGCAGAAGCAATGGGAATCGGAGTTCCCCTACCATTGGGACGCCGATGAACTCACTTCACGCCGCGATCTGCTGCAGTTTGCGGTGTATGCTTCCGGAACGCTGTTTCTCGGCACCGCGTTTCTGGCGCTATTACGTCGATTTCTCCCTTCGCGAAAATTTGCTCCGCAGGAGATCGCAAGTATCGCGGACATTCCGCACGACGACGCCGTCTACTTCCACTATCCCGGACCGGAGGATCAGGCCATGCTCCTTCGTCTGAATAGCGGACACTTCGTCGCCTACAGTCAGACATGCACGCACTTGTCCTGCTCCGTCTATTACCAGAAGGATGAGAACCGGCTCTTCTGTCCCTGCCATGAAGGCGTCTTCGACACCAGGACGGGCGAACCGATCGCCGGCCCGCCCGTGCGTCCGCTCTCGCGCATCACACTCCAGGCAAACGGGGACAAGCTCTACGCCATCGGAGTGGAACCATGACCACCCCTTTTCGAACGCGCACTCCAGGCTTCCGTGAACAACCGAAGCGCGCCATTCCCCCGCCCGGCGAATCAGGCCTGGTCGGCGCCGCGCTGTTGATCGGCATCCTCCTGCTGGCTCTGCAGCTCTGGATTCTTACGGTCGCGCTCGAGGAATTCCAAAGGCACAACGACCAGCGCACATACATACTGGCCGCCATCTCCGCCGTCATCTTCGCAGGCGGTCTCGCGGTGCGCTGGCTACTGAAACGTACGCCTCGCATCCGGCGGACATCAGTCTCTAAATCTTCGCCGAACATCGATTTTCATCTGCGCTGAGTATTCTCTGCCCCGCACCTGCCCAACAGAACGGCTTGTGGTTCGTAGGGATTTCTCCCATGGAGTATAGAAGCGTCACCGAGGCGTGCGCTGGTAGAACCGGTACTGGGCAGCATGAACCTTGGCCGGATCCCTCTCGCCGTCGCGAATCGCCGTCTCGGTGCCACGAATGTATTCGCACAGTATGCGGTACTGGTACCAGGCGCTGTCCTCGTCCAGCAGAAGACCACGGTATTGATCTAAATCAGCAGGGGTGGCCGTGGAAAGGTCGATCCGATCATTGTTGTTTGGGTCCATGAATTTGAACTCAAGTTGCCCGCGTTTTCCCGATGCCGCAATTCCCAGGCTGAACTCCTGTGCTGCCTGATTCAGCAGCAGATCGGCCTGGCTGTACACCTCCACCTCTTCCTGACTCAGAAGCGAAAGCAATCCGCTCGATTTTGCCGCGCCCCACGCGGGATCGGTCGGCATCGTGGAGGTGACGTGAGGAGCTCTCGGGAGACTCCCCGTCAGCGTACGATGCGCCCGCAGTGCATCGCGGACCAGTTGCTGGCGGTCCACCAGCCAGCGCAGGGAAGGAGTTTCTGCCTGTTCCGAGGACTGCGCATTGGCAATGGCCAGTTCGGTATCGCGGCGCAGCGACTCGCGAAGGTCCGCACGCTCGCGCGCGCGGTGTGTCGCCTCAACGCTCTGTTCCAGGCCAATCGCGATCAGCAGACCTAGCACAATTGTGCTCATGTGCAGCAGGTATTGTCGCCAGTTGTGGATGCCTTCATGCGGGGGATGCACGTCGAGCACGGTTGTATCCTCCAGAATTTGCGGTGCGTCTGCCGCCGTCGTTTCTTCAGATTGTTCTGCTTCCATTTCTGCAGGCCAGGCCTTATCGACGAGTTCAGGCGCAGGGACCCCTTCCTGCGGGGCAGGTATCTCGCCCGCATCGGCCTTGCGAACCTCTTCTGTCTCCGCGGACTGCGAAATGGAATCGTGGACGTGCGCCATTGCGGGTTTCACCCAAGTCTAACCATTAGACATATATCAGAATCAACATAGCGTCAGTTCCGCGTTGGTCCTCAACCCTTCCGCCGAACTGCCTGTGAAGTCGGGTTATCAGCAAGTTCGTCTCGTAGTTTCCGAAAACCCCGTTTCCCGGGAACTTCACTCCTCACTTGACCCTAGGCTCATAATTCAATAGGCAGCTACGCGATTGGTGTTCAAGAGAAGGTATCGGCGGAGGATGATTTCGGCACGAATGGCCGCAACCGCCGCAGGATACCGCAGACGCGCAAAGGACACCCAGGAGTAGTCATTTTCAAATGATCAAGACGATTTGTTTGCTGTGCCTCTTGGCCATGCAGGACACACAGACTAAGCCTGCGGTGAGCACCGTCGAAGGCCAAATCTTTACCGCGGATGGCAGACCTGCGCCTAATATGAATCTCTCTATACAAGGCGTATTTCCGCTAGCGACTCTACGGACAGAGGTGCGGAGTGATGCCGAGGGTCATTACCGTGTACCGGACTTGGAACCAGGCCAATACGTACTCTATCCCTATAACAACAGCGATCAGTATCCAATCAGAAACAACATGTTCCTGAGTGCTTCTCCTGAGCGCATGATCTTGAAGAGCGGCGAACATGCGAAGAAAGATCTGGTGCTCCCACGAGAAGCGGGTGTGATTGCAGGAACGGTCGTAAGCAGCGATGGGCTGCCGTTGAGAAATGTAGCGGTGGTTTTGTGTCACGCCGATGCCGCTAAGAGGTCCGCAGAAATACACACTTCGGATGCTGGTAACTTCACGTACATTGTCCCATCGGGTGAACCGCTTTCCGTGCTCTTTCAGCAGCCGTCAGGACTAATATCGCAGGAGACGAATATCATTCTGAAGCCGAACGAGCGAAGGGAAATGAAATTTGTGCTCGGTCAGCGGCCTGATGTACATGGCGCTCGGTGCATCCCTTTTAGGCCAGGGGCACGCGCTTCTGGCGGGCCCGAGTGATTCCTCAGATCGGCCCGTCACAGCGTCCACCATAATGACCCCACGGTAGTTCCCGCAAAGTCGGGTTTTCGGCAAGTTCGACGCATTGCGCTATTTGGCCTCCCGCATCGTCTTCAACCAGCGTGGAGCATTGCCGCTTTACGGTGACCGAGATCACCACCATGGTTGCCTCCATCGCCCCCACCCCTATATCTCAAGCGAGCGCGACCATATGTAAGACACGAGTGGCACGACGTAGTGTGCCCATTCTCGGCGTTTACGGGCCCGTAGACGCATCGTTGTGTCTCGGTGAACCCTAGGTATCCCCTAAATAGTTCTAGGCAATTCCGTTCTGCACACCTTGCAGAGATTGCCTGTTATCGCAGTTGGAACTCCCGTTTCCCAGCGAGAAAGCCTTGGACGCCCGGGCCGAGATGCAATTGCCTTCCAAAACCAAATGTCATGTGTTTTGATGAGCACGCGAGGACAGAACTTCATGCGACTGAACTTGGCATGGGCATCCTTGGCTGCCTGTCTGATCTGGTTAGGAATCAGTCCGATCTCTCTTCATGCGGCCCTTCGTCTGGATTTCGAAATTGATCGATTCTCGTGGCACGCCACTCACATTGTGCTCGCCCAAACGACAGCCAACGACGGCGTACTCTCGGTTGTCGAATCCTGGAAAGGCGATTTGAAGCCCGGCGACTCGATCGCGGTTCCTGAGCTAAAACCAAACGAGAATGCAGTGCCAATCTCAAGCTACCCAAAGCCTGTGGGCTCTTATCTCCGGGACGAGTCGGGAATTAGCGAACGAATCCCCAGACAGCCCATTGGTTCACGAGTGATTTTGTTCTTGAAGAAGCAAGATGGAAATGGCGTTGAAACACCGGTGAAATGGGGGCCGGCCATCGGGAACGAAATGAAGATTTCGGTTCTCTGGATCGATGGCGGAAAGGCCTTCTGCTTTCAAGCACTGGAGACTTGGGGGACAGCCACCAACCTTTCACCATGCCTGCGGTGGACCGTGAGATCGTCGGATGCGGCGGTATTCATCGCACGGATTCAAGAGGTTTTGCAAGCGCAAGAAGGCCTCGCAGAGACACTTGCGTTCCCGAACGTTGAGGTGCGGGCGGAGAGGCTTGGATTCATCGCGCAGAGCAACGTGTATCCCGCGGAGAAAGAAGCCATTGAGGCTTTAGGAAAGGCCGGTACCGTTGCGCTACCAGAGATACTGCAAGTCATGGATAAGCCACCGGCGTCATTTTATGACGGGGATGCCTTGATCCGTGTGTTTGTCGAGGCCGCGGGCAAGGACAGTGGCAGGCAATTACACGCGAGGTTGCAGCAGGACGTGATCTATTGGAGGACTGTCGGACCGACATTGACGCCAGATTGGTTGGATCGGTTGACCGTCGTCGGTTCACCGCTATTCGTGAAGTTTGAAGAGACTTCACTGCTGATTCGAGAGTTAGACCATGAACACTTTGCTCCAGCGGCGCCGACTGTCGCTGAGCTACACGATTTTTGGGTTTCACAGCCGCAGTTATACGATCCGAAGTGGGGCAACAAACAACTCCGTACATCTGGCGGAACGGCTCTCGACATGGAACACTTGCGGCTTTTCGAACTGACTGAGCAGTGCGACGCTTTTCTAAAGGCGCGGAGAACAAACTGACAGATCGTCCTACGGCACGCCGAGCCCAAACGGGCCGTATCACCGGCAATACGGGAGTCTTCGCCCATCCGTCCCGTTTGCTACGCGTAGTAATGCTCTGCCCGTTTAGTAATGCAAAACAGGCTCATCAGCCTTACTAAGCCGCACTGTACGCACAGCACGCTCAATCTGTAAAAACACGTAAGCCGCTGATTTCAGCTATTTACTAGCTCTATCAGCGGCTTAGTAGATTCTGTGGCGGAGAGGGAGGGATTCGAACCCCCGATAGCCTTGCGACTATGTCTGATTTCGAGTCAGGTGCATTCAACCGGGCTCTGCCACCTCTCCGACCCTGAGACACATTTTACCTCACGGTAACCGCGTCGCGAAACGCCCCACAAAGCAGAATGCCTCTTCAACGAAGAGGCACCCGCGACAAACTTCTACGACTCGAAAAACGATACCGTGACCGCTGCCTCACAGCAACCGGGCACGACCAGAGAACCTTACCCTCGCCGCGACTTGACAACCTCCGCAGCCTTGGCCGTGCCATTCACCGGAACCTCAGGAATCTCGACTTCACTCACAGCCTTGATGCCCAGCTTCTTACGCAGTTCGCTGTCCATCCGTCCGAAGATCTCTTTATTCTCCTTCAGGAAGTTGCGCACATTCTCGCGTCCCTGCCCGATGCGCTCGCCGCTGTAGCTGTACCACGCGCCGCTCTTCTCCACGATGTTGTGCAGCACTGCCAGGTCCAGCACATCGCCCTCGCGCGAGATGCCTTCGCCATACAGAATGTCGAACTCGGCATCGCGGAACGGTGCCGCCACCTTGTTCTTGACGATCTTCACTTTCGTGCGCGACCCGACAACCACTTCGCCTTCCTTCACCGCGCCAATGCGGCGAATGTCGATACGCACCGACGAGTAAAACTTCAGCGCGCGTCCACCCGTCGTCGTCTCCGGGTTGCCGAACATCACGCCAATCTTCTCGCGCACCTGATTAATAAAGATCAGGCTCGTGCGCGACTTCGCCACCGTTCCCGTCAGCTTGCGCAGCGCCTGCGACATCAACCTCGCCTGCAGGCCCATATGCGAGTCGCCCATCTCGCCGTCAAGCTCCGCCTTGGGAACCAGTGCCGCCACCGAGTCCACCACCAGCACGTCCACCGCACCCGACCGCACCAGCGCTTCCACAATCTCCAGCGCCTGCTCGCCATAGTCCGGCTGGCTCACCAGCAGGTTGTCCGTATCCACGCCCAGCTTTTTCGCATAGCCCGGATCCAGCGCGTGCTCTGCGTCCACAAACGCCGCCAGGCCGCCATTCTTCTGCGCCTCGGCAATCACCTGCAGCGTAATCGTCGTCTTGCCCGAGCTCTCCGGTCCGAAGATCTCAATCACTCTTCCCCGCGGCACACCGCCCACACCCAGCGCCGCATCGAACGAGATTGATCCGGTGGAGATGACCGAAATTGGCCCAATCGCCTCTTTCGCTCCCAGCCGCATCACCGATCCCTTGCCAAACTGCTTTTCCAACTGCGAAAGGGCGGTCTCTATAGCCCGGGTGCGGTCATCTGCCACGTGATTCTCCTTTTCACCACGCAAACTGCTCAAGGTGGAGATGAGCCGAGTCTAGCAGCAAAATCGGACACAAGCAAAAGAAAAGCGAAGATTCCGGCGGAAATCCGGTACGTAATTCGTGCTATTTCCGGTACTCTTTTTGCTCGCTCCAGATACCCTTGCTCACGATGCCCGCACGACAGTTCCGCTACCTCGACGTCCTCATCACCGCCTTTGTCGTCATCCTGCTGGTCTCCAACCTCGTCGCCCAGAAGATCATTCGCATCGGCCCCGTCTCCATCTCCGGCGCCCTCGTTCTCTTCCCCCTCACCTACATCTTCGGAGACATCTTCACCGAGGTCTACGGCTACGCCGCCTCACGCCGCGCCATCTGGCTTGGCTTCTGCGGCACGGCCCTCATGTTCGCCGTCGGCGCGCTCATCATCGCGCTTCCCGCGGATCCCGGCTTCCACGATCAACAGGCCTTCATCACCGTCTTCGGCATCCTTCCGCGCCTGCTCGCCGCCAGCCTCCTCGCCTTCTGGGCTGGAGAATTCGCCAACTCCTACACCATGGCCCGCATGAAAATTCTCACCCGCGGCCGCTGGCTCTGGACCCGCACCGTCGGTTCCACCGTCGTCGGCCAGGCCGTCGACACCACCATCGTCATCATCCTCACCTTCGCCGGCAGCTACCCCGCGCACACGCTCGCGCGCCTCATCCTCACCAGCTATTGCGTGAAGGTCGCCTACGAGATCCTCGCCACGCCGCTCACCTACCTCGTCGTCAACTTCCTCAAGCGCGCCGAAAACTCCGACGCCTACGACGCCCACACCAACTTCAACCCATTCACATTCTTCACCGCGAGCTCGCAAAAGAGCACATCGCTCAGCTGAGCCGCACGCGTCTCCCGGCACTCTTACGCAGAAGTCTCCAGCGCTGCTCTGTCCCACTTCGCCAGGTCCGCCGCAGCCTCGTACGTACTCTGCAGAAAGGCCAGCAGTGCCGCCTCCGGGTCCGCCGCCTTCCGCACCGCCTCATACGGCAGAATGAACTCGCCCATCGCCTCGTCGAACCGCGCCTCCGCCGGCTGCACTTTGTATTCGCGATATCCCTTCGGCTCCGGGTACGCGTAGCTGTAGAAGAACGCTTCCACACCCGGCGCTCCCGGCCAGAAACCCGCGCTGCTCACCTCGTGGGAATACGCATCCCGCGTCACGCGGTCCGGCAGTCCCGGCATGCTCGGATGCTCCGGTGCCGTCCGCCCTGAAAACCTCGTGCACGCCAGGTCCATCGCCCCCCAGAACAGATGAATCGGGCTCACCTTCCCAGTGAACCGCGCCCGAAAGATCGCAAACACCCGCGTCGTCTGCAGCAGCACCTGCCAGAACTTCCGCACAGACTCGGGGTCGTACGCCTTGTGCGTCGTATCCTCCTCAAACGGAATCGCCTCCTGCACCTCCACCGGATGCGGCCAGATCTTCACTGGTGTCCCCATGGCTTCCAGCACCAGCATCATCCTCTTGTAGAACTCCGCCACCGTCATCGGCCGCAGCGCAATCGTCCCGCGCCCGCCGCTGCTCGATTGAAGAACCACCTCATGATCGATGAAGTCAAAATCAATCTGTAACGTCTTCGTCCCATGCCACATCGGCAGCGTGGTCAGCCCGCGCGCCGTGGGATACAGCGTCACGTTCCAGCACTGATTCAGCGCCGGCGTCAGTGCCATGCGAATCTTGCCCACTATCTGCAACCACATCTGCAGCGTCGCGCAACTATCGCTCCACGCGCCGTGCGGAAGCTCCGGCCACACATCCATAAGCGCCCTCCAGCCTCACGATCACCTGGCTCTTCAGCGGTTCGGCCGCTCCAGCCTAACAGCTACACCTTACCCGCTAACCCGCTAACCGCTAACCGCGAACCCGCTAACTCGCACACCCACCGCCAACGATACAATCAACCCTGCCGATGCCCTATCAGGTTCTCGCCCGTAAATACCGCCCCACCCGCTTCGACGACGTCGTCGGCCAGGACCACGTCACCCGCACGCTGCTCAACGCGCTCTCGCAGAACCGCATCGCCCACGGCTACATCTTCTCCGGCCATCGCGGCATCGGCAAGACCACCATCGCGCGCATCCTCGCGAGCGCCCTCAATTGCCGGACGGCCATTGGCGATCCAGCCCGCCCCACGCCCGAGCCCTGCAACGTCTGCGAGTCCTGCACCGAGATCCGCTCCGGCAACTCCGTCGACGTCATCGAAATCGACGCCGCCACCAACCGCGGCATCGACGAGATCCGCGACCTCCGCGACGCCGCCCGCTACCGCCCCGCCCGCGACAAGTACAAGATCATCATCCTCGACGAGGCGCACCAGATCACCGACGCCGCCTTCAACGCCCTCCTCAAGACCCTCGAAGAGCCGCCCGACCACATCGTCTTCATGATGGCCACCACGCAGCCCGAAGACATCCCCCAGACCATCCGCTCGCGCTGCCAGCACTTCAGCTTTCACGCCGTCAAGCTTGAAGACATCGTCGGCCAGCTCCGCAGCATCGCCACCGCCGAAAACATCTCCGCCGACGACGCCACGCTCGCCCTGCTCGCCGAAGCCGGCGACGGCTCCATGCGCGACGCCCTCTCCATCATGGACCAGGCCATCGCCTCCGCTTCCGTTGAAGGGGGTGTTCCCGCACTCTCCGCCGACGAAATCCGCGGGCTCATGGGCACCGTCTCCAACGCCGTCTTCGAGCAGATCCTCGCCGCGGTCCACGCCAACAACTCCGCCGACGCCCTCGCCATCCTCGGCCGCCTCCTCGACGCCGGCAACGGCCCCCAGCCACTCGCCCGCCAGTTCGTCCGCTACCTCCGCAACTGCACCATCGCCAAAATCACGAACCTCGCGCCGGACCAACCCGCACACGGCCTCGCCGCCGACCTCCTCCAGATCTCCCCCGAAGAGCGCTCCCGCGCCGCGCGCACCGCGACACTCTTCACCGAAGAAGAGCTCTCACGCTTCCTCTCGATCCTCCTCCGCACCTTCGACGACCTCGGCTATCGCCAGGAGCCCCGCTTCCACCTCGAGCTCGGCGTCCTCAAGCTCGTCCACCTCCAGCGCCTCCTCCCCGTCGAAGACCTCCTCACCCAGCTCGGCGCCACCAAATCCCCACCCACCCCAACAACAACTCCCACAAGCCTTTCATCATCGGCGCCATGGGTCCGGGTGCCCCATCTTCGCCGACAGCTTCATCGTCGGCTAAGGTGGGCTCGCGACGAGACCGCTTCGACGACAACCATGTCATCTCGAGCCGGATGGCCTCTAACTCCTTCCGTCTCGCACCTCTGCCGTCTCGTCATCTCGACCGGGTGGGGTCCGTGGCACCACCACGAAACTCCCGTCATCCTGAGCGAAGCGCGTCCGGGGTCCCCGGCCAGCTTGCTGGCTGGGGCAGGGAGCGCGCAGTCGAAGGACCCCGAGGCTGTCCGCCCCACCGCATCCGCCTCGACCTTCTCGACCACCGACGGCTCGCTCGCCCTCGCCCCCGAAACGAAAGCGCCCGAACCCGAGCGTCCACAACTAGTCCCTCAATCAACCGCACAAACCGCACCCGATCTCGACGCCCTCCAGGCCTCTCTCACCGAAGCCCTCGCCGCCGTCAAAGGCCAGCAGTCTGCCTCCGACGCCATCCACGACGCCACCCTCACCCTCACCGGCGACACCCTGCAGATTCAAACCGCGGTCTCCAAAGCAATGCTCCCCACCCTCTTCAACGCCGACGCCAACCGCATCCTCACCGCCACCCTGCGTCAGTCTCACCCCAACCTCAAGCTTCTCTCCTCCCCGGCACAGCGGCCGCCACGGCCCCGAAGAAAAAACGCGCCGCCGCCGCAGGCTCTGCCACTGAACTCGCCGAGAAGCATCCCATGGTGCAGGAAGCCAGGCGCCTCTTCTCCGCCGAGATCTCCAACGTCATCGACCTCCGCGACAAAGACTAGCGTTGCATCAGCTTTTAATCGAAAACTGGCAACTGACAACTGGCAACTGATCGCACGAACCCCTCGCCACCGCTCGTACCCAAAGGAGCCACGATGGACCTCTCCAAAATGCAGGAAATGCTCTCCCAGGCCACCGCCATGCGCGAGCAGATGGAGCAGCGCCTCGCCGAAACCATCGTCGAAGCCGACTCCGGCGGCGGCGCCGTCACCGCCCGCATGAACGGCAAAAAAGAATTGCTGAAACTCACCATCGCGCCCTCCGCCGCCTCATCGGCAGCCGGTGACATCACCATGCTCGAGGACCTCATCGTCGCCGCCATCAACGCCGCCGCCCGCAAGGCCGACGACGCCCTGCAATCCTCTGCCTCCAGCCTCCTCGGCGGCCTCAACCTCCCCGGCCTCTAACGCTTTCTACCTCTACTCCCTATACCCTACTGCTGCCTTTATGAACCGCTACGCCGCACCGATGACCCGCCTCATCGACGAACTCCGCAAGCTCCCCGGCGTCGGCACGCGCACCGCGCAGCGCTTCGCCTTCCACATCCTGCGCTCCTCTGACGCCGACGCCGCCGCGCTCGCCGACTCCATCCGCGCCCTCAAAGCCGCGCTCCGCCTCTGCTCCCTCTGCAACAACATCACCGACGTCGACCCCTGCCTCTACTGCGCCTCGCCCACGCGCAACCAGCGCCTCATCTGCGTCGTCGAAGAGCCCACCAACATCGCCTCCATCGAAAAGACCCGCAGCTACAACGGCGTCTACCATGTCCTCCACGGCACGCTTTCGCCCGTCAACGGCATCGGCCCCGACCAGCTCCGCCTCACCAACCTCTGGCCCCGCCTCGCCGCCCTCGAGTCCACCGACACTCCGGTGCCCCATCTCGCCACGGAGTCGGCGAAGTGGGACCCTGAGATAAAGAACTCATCCTCGCCACATCCCCCACCGTCGAAGGCGAAGCCACCGCCCGCTACCTCGCCGACGAATCCCACACACGCTTCCCCTCCCTCACCATCACGCGCATCGCCACCGGCGTCCCCGCCGGCTCCGACATCGAGTACGCCGACGAGGTCACCATGACCCGCGCCCTCGAAAACCGCCGCGCCCTCTAGCGCCGTTCTCCTGTCACAAGAGACAGTTCCCAGCGCGACCCAACTCGTTCAAATTGAATCCTTAGAGAGGCGATCTCTACACGGGTGTGCCTGCGAGCTTCGCCAGGGTCTCCAGATGGCTTCTCGTCACAATCAGCAGCGATTGCAAATCTTCTGCCTGCTCCTCGCATCCGTCCTTGGAGACGTCTGCCTCTGTTCGGCTCAGTCGACCGCAACCCCCACCGCGCCCGACCCCCAAACCACCTCCGCTCCCTCGAACCCCGATGACTCTCAACAGAAAGCTGAAGAGAAAAAGAAGAAGGAAGAGAAAAAACACAGCGGCTCCTTCATCATTGCTCCGATTCCTCTGGTGAGTCCCGCCATCGGCTCCGGCATCATCCCGGTCGTCGGCTACATCACTCCCATCCCGCCCAGCGATCGCGAAGAAACACCCTCCGTATTCGGCCTCGCCGGCCTGATCACCGACAATGGAAGCCGCGGAATCGCTGCCGCAACCGATCTCTACTTCAAACACGCACGATATGAGCTGACCTCCGGCTACCTCCACGGCAGCCTCGACTACAACCTCTACGGCGAGGGATTCGTCAACGGAAATCTGGGCTACAAACTGCCCGTCGAGCAATCCGGCGACGTCTTCTTCATCAAGTTCTTACACCGCGTCCCTTGGAGCATCTACGTTGGCGGCCGCTTCTTTACAGGCAGTTCCTTGATCACCATCAAGCCGGCCTCCGGGAATCTCCCGCCAATTCCTCCTGACGTCGGCGCGCACACCAACCTTCGCTCTCTGGGCGCAGAGGTCTATCGCGATACCCGCCCCAACCGCTTCTATCCCGTCAAAGGCACCTATCTCGACTTCACAGCCGACGTCTTTGCAGAACCACTCGGCAGCAAGTATTCCTTTCAGTCCTACAAATTCACCTTCAACAAATACTTCACCCTGTCTAAGAAGCAAGTGCTCGCCTACAACCTGTACTACTGTGCCAGCGGAGGTTCACCGCCCTTCTACGCCCAGTGCATCTACGGCTCAAACAACGAGCTGCGAGGCTACACCGCCGGACGCTACATCGATCACTACATGATCGCCACCCAGTTGGAGGACCGCCTCGAACTCCCCTGGCGACTTGGCGTCGTTGGCTTCGCCGGTATCGGCGCCGTCACTCCAGGAGCCTCCAAGTTGAGGTCCAACCAATTTCTGCCCGGTGGCGGCACAGGACTCCGCTTCATGCTCAGCAGGAGCTACCACGTCAACCTGCGCACCGATTTCGCATGGGGCAAAGACAACTTCACCTGGGCCGTCGGAGTCGGTGAAGCGTTCTAGTCTGCACCGCCGCAACGCAAACCTAAATCCGAATCAACGCAATCCCCACTCTGGATCCATTTCCTTGCACCGCGCCTCGGGACCTTCAGCACGCCACCTTCGGCTCCCTCGATTTCGATAACACCCATATTTGGCTCACCAACCTTGGTACCATGGGCGGCCATGGAGCAATTTCCTTTAGTCATTCAGTGGAAACTCTTCAGAACTAAACAACATTTCGATGAAGCGCTGCGAGAATTGGGGGTATGGTTTTCGTCCGACCCTGGTCATCTAGGTCCTGCTCCCGAAAGTACGTCAGACAAACCTCTTTTCATGTATGTCCCTAAAGAGCCCGTCCCCGCGCGATTTGGGCTCATCGCGGGAGATTTTTTTCAAAATCTGCGGTCAGTTACTTGCGACTATCTCGTATGGCTGCTGGTTGAGGCGAATGGCAAGACACCAAAACGCTGCAACGCCTTTCCTGTTTGCACGACGCAGGAGGGTTACAAGACGGCGTTGCAAAACAATCGACTGAAGGGAGTCAGCCCAGAGGCGAAGAAGATAATCCATTCTCTTCAGCCCGCCTTTTTGCCAAGCGCCACCCCGAACGAACTCACGATCCTCGATGAGCTGGTAAACGAAAACAAACATCGCACGCCCCTCTCGTTACTTCATTCGTCAGTATCCTCAAGCCGGATCAGCCTCTGCCCTTCAGGCATATCGAGCTTCACATTACCCGACACAGGAACGGAAACCTTGAGCCGGGCGAAAGAATCGTTGCCTTTATTGCGTTTGAAAGCCCGATAGTAGCGGGGCTTGAAAGTCTATCGCCGTCATGGAGGCCCTGTTCGACTACGTCTACGTGGACGTTACTTCCGCGTTTCGTTGGATTCTTTTGAGCGCATACTGCCATTTCCGTGACGTTCCGACGCCCTTTAACATTCTCGAAACCAGCAAGTAAGGCGGCCTCTCTCCATCTCCCGAATATCCACATCCCGGGTGCCTCATTCTATCGCAGTATCGTCGCGACGCGTGGAGTATTTCCTCGCACATCTCCGCATCCAGGTAACCCGACCCTTCAGGGTCGGGCCTCCCAAGCGCAGCGCGAAGCGCCTTCCGCTCTGCCGAAGGCCGTCGTGAAGTCCGAAGGACGAAACGACTGAATTGCCTTCCTCTGCTAGCCGCATGAATCTCGAGTAGCTGGCCAACGCCACACCCGAATCAACGCAATCCCCGCCTCCGGATCCATCTCCACCGCGCCTCCGGCCTCTCCGTCAGAATCACCTTCGCCCCGCCTTCCATAGAATCCCGGCACGAACAGGTAACCCGACCCTTCAGGGTCGGGCCTCCCAAGCGCCGCGCGCAGCGCCTTCCGCTCTGCCGAAGGCCGTCATGAAGTCCGAAGGACGAAATGACCGAAATTGCCTTTCTTCCATCAGCCACAAAACCCGAATCCCCCCTTTCGCACCCTCCGAAAAACCTGTCAAGCCCCTGCAAAAGTGGAAATCGCCGGAACCTAAACAAACCACAAGCCAAACCCTGTTGAAAAATCACGTCCAGTCAATTCCACTCGATTTGGTAAAATAGAAATAGAGACAAAAGCTCAAGGCTGCCGCAGGCGATATCGCCCGGCGGCCATTTTCTTTTAACCCCCAACCCCGAACCTGCGAAAGGGCCCTGCCTATGAATCCCGAATACATCACCAGCACCGAATCCACCCGCTTCCAGTGCCGCCACCTCTTCACCGACGGCCGCCGCTGCGGCAGCCCGGCCCTCCGCGGTCCCGAAGGCGCCGAAAACTTCTGCTACTTCCACCACAGCTCCCGCCGCCCCCTCCAGGCGGCCGACCGCGCCGACCGTCTCCGCCGCGCTACAGCCAAAGCAGGCTCCCAGACCGACTTCGCCCTTCCCACTCCCGGCGACCTCTCCGACCGCTCCGGCATCCAGCTCGCCATCGGCGAAATCCTCCGCCGCATCGCCTCCAACGAGCTCGACCCCCGCCGCGCCGGCCTGCTCCTCTACGGCCTCCAGATCGCCAGCCGCAATCTCCCCAAATCCAACCGCGAAGAGCTCTCCGAGCCCGTCTCCGAAATCACCCTCGACCCCGAGCATGGCCTGCTCGCCCCACCCGCCGAGTTCGAAGCCGACGTGCCCAAAGGCTCCGCCTGGCGTCTTCTCCAGGAGCTGGGCGAGTAGCCATGCGCGAGGTCCGGACGTAACTTCTTTCTTTCAAAGATTTTGCGCAAAAACAGGGGGGAGGGGGGTCTACTTCTTCAACCGGAAATCCACCGTGACGATCGTCGCCACATTCACCGGACGATCATTCACCGTGTACGGCCGATACCGCCGGGCGTAAACCTCTCGCACCGCCGCCCCGCGCAGCAGCCGATGCCCGTCGACCGCTTGCGCGCGAATCACCCGCCCGCTCTTGCCCACCACCGCCTCCACCGTCACCTTCCCGTGGATCCGCGTCATCTCCGCCACCATCGGGTACGACGGCGGAGGCGCATACACCAGGCGCGCAGCCATCGCAGACGGCGACGCTCCGATGGTGGCCGGTGCCATATACCTCGGCAGTTGTCTCACATCGTTCACGGGCGCGGCCGTTGCTGCCGCCTTCGCCTTCGCCGCTGCTGCCGGACTCGTCTTCGAGCTCTCCATCGTGGACGGTCCTGCAGGCGCTGGCGGGGTGGCATTCGGCTCCTGCTTCGCCTCCGCTGGCGGAGTCTCGTACGGCGTATTGGCAGCCCGCAGCGGTACGATCAACCGTTGATGAACAAACAACCCCGCACAGAAAGCCAGCAGCAGAGCGCACAATCCCGCCACCCACAGCCACGCCGGAGACCCTCGCTCCGCCGTCTCCTGTGCCTCGAAATCCTCGAGCGGAACGTGCCACTTCAGGTTTGGTTGGAGCGCAGACTCCGCTTCGGCCGCATCATGCTCAAACTTCAACCTCTCTGAGTTCTCAGAGACTCGCTGCTCCACGACCGACTCAAACCGCCGTTCCTCCGCCACCTTGCGTGCCCGGAAGAACATATCCACCTTCGCTGGCGCAGCATTCGAAGCGGGCTCCGCAGGCACACCGTCGGAACCATCTTTGATCGATTCCTGCTCGACCACCGGCGCCGCTGCAATCTCCGGCTTCTCCGGTTCCGGGAAAGGCATCTGTACCACGCTCGCGCTGTTCGCTAAACCCGGATTCCGCCGTGACCGGAAGACATTCTCCACAAACACCATCAACCGCCGGCCGGCCTCCCGGACTTCAGGCTCGGTCACATCATCCAATCCCGGCCCGCCCACTGCAGCCGCCAGCAGCTCCATCAGCTCCGCCCACGACAAGCTATCGCGCTCTTGATAAATGATCGTTCGCACCAGCGACCCGATCTCATCGCGAAAGGCTGTGTCGGAGTCCAGCCGTTCCATGAACGGCTTCAGGTCCTGCGGCGACCCATATTCCACCCCGCGCGTCTTAAAAAACGCGTGCAACTCCTCAATATGCGGACCGAATCCACTGACGGACGATTCCACAGACAACGGTCCGAGCTTAGAAAAGGCGGCAGACATGTGCATTCCCTTAGATGCGCATTCGCCTTATTTGTAAGCCCGCCCGAAACTCGCTATATGACTCGCAGATCGCCGCCAGTCATCTCTTTTGGCAGCTCCAATCCAATTAACCCCAACACAGTAGGAGAGATATCCCGCAGTGACCCGCCCTCACGCACGCCAATATTTTTTCCGTGTTCCGTCACCAGGATGAACGGCACCGGATTGGTCGTGTGTGCGGTATGCGGTCCGCCCGTCGCCGGATCGATCAGCATCTCCGCATTGCCGTGGTCCGCTGTGATAATCCAGTTCGCATTCGCGGCGCGTATCGCGTTGTAAATCCTCCCGAGTTGCGCATCGATCGTCTCCACCGCGCGCACCGTCGGCTCAAGCTTGCCCGAATGCCCCACCATATCGGCATTCGCAAAGTTCACAATCACCACGTCGAACGCCGTATCCTTCACCGCCCGTTCGACAATATCGCCAATGCCTTCCGCCGACATCTCCGGCGCCAGATCGTACGTCGCCACTTTTTGGGACGCGACCAGTTCGCGGTCTTCGCCGGCAAACGGTTTTTCAATCCCGCCGTTGAAGAAGTAGGTCACGTGCGCATACTTCTCCGTCTCCGCCACACGCAGATTGCGAAGCTCATACTTCGCCATCACGTTCGCCAGCAGGTTATCCATGCTCTCCGGCGGAATCACAATCGGCAGCGCGAACTTCGGATCGTATTGCGTCATGCAAATGTATGTAAGATCGCGCGGCGTGCTCTCCACCGGAATCTCCGCATCCAGCTCCGCGGCCTTCGGCAGCGAAATACCACGATCCGCGGCGAGCCCTGACCTCCGCGTCAGCACGCGCGTAATCTGGCGCACGCGGTCGGCGCGGTAGTTGAAGCAGATCACTGCATCGCCGTCGCTGATCTTCGCAATCGGCTCGCCGTTTGCCTCAACACACACAAACGGCTCAATGAACTCGTCCGTAATTCCGTTGTTGTAGCTCTCTTGCACGCGCGCAACCGGGTCTGCGATACGCTCCGCCTTCGGCCGAACCCGTCACCATCGCGCGAAACGCCTTCAGCTCTCGCTCCCAGCGCAGGTCGCGGTCCATCGCGTAGTACCGCCCGCTCACGCTGGCGATCTTGCCGACACCGTACTCCTGGAACGCCTGCTGCAGTTCTTCGAGATAACCCGCACCGCTGGTCGGCAGCGTGTCGCGACCGTCCATAAACGCGTGCACATAAACGCGCTCCAGCTTCTGCTGCGCCGCCATCTTGATCAGCGCATGCAGATGCCGCTGCTGCGAGTGCACGCCGCCATCGCTCACCAGGCCGATCAGGTGCAGCGCATGTCCTTCACGTGCTCCAGCCTGCATTGCCTTCAGCAGCGTCGGGTCCTCAAAAAACTCGCCCGACACAATCGCCGCATCGATGCGCGTGATATCCATGCGCACCACGCGCCCCGCGCCGAGGTTCAGATGTCCCACCTCGGAGTTACCCATCTGCCCATCGGGCAGACCAACAAAGTGCTCGCTCGCCCGAATCAGCGTGTTCGGGTACTCGCGCAGCAGACGATCGTAGTTCGGCTTTCGCGCCAGCGCGATTGCATTGCCGTTCGTCTCGGCCCGGTAGCCCCAGCCGTCAAGAATGGTCAGGACCACCGGTCCGCTACGTCTTGCCATGATTCGATTACTCTCCGCCGTTCAGGCTCTGCCGTCCCAGGAACTCTGCGGTTTGCCCGAGCTCTTCCTCGATGCGCAGCAGCTGGTTGTACTTCGCGATGCGGTCGGTGCGCGAGGCTGAACCGGTCTTGATCTGGCCAGCGTTCGTCGCCACCGCGAGGTCGGCGATGAACGTGTCCTCGGTCTCGCCGGAGCGGTGCGAGATCACAGCGGTGTAGCCGTTGCGGCGCGCCAGCTCAATCGCGTCCAGTGTTTCGCTGATGCTGCCGATCTGGTTCACCTTCACGAGGATCGAGTTGCCGACCTGCTCATCGATACCGCGCTGCAGCCGCTTTACGTTGGTCACGAACAGGTCATCGCCCACAAGCTGAATCTTGCGGCCGACCTTCTCGGTCAGGTATCTTCCAGCCCTGCCAGTCGTCTTCTGCAAGGCCGTCTTCGATCGAGACGATCGGATACTGACGCACCCAGTTCGCCCAGTAATCCGGCCATCTGGTCGGAGGTCTTCTCGCTCTTGTCGGACTTCTTGAAGACGTAGCGACCTGCGGCCTTGTCGTAGAACTCGCTCGACGCCGGATCCAGCGCAATCGCAATCTGCTCGCCGGCTTTGTAGCCTGCAATCTCAATCGCCTCGAGAATCACCTCGAGTGCTTCCACGTTCGACTTCAAACTCGGTGCAAATCCGCCTTCATCGCCGACGGCTGTGTTGTAGCCCTTCTTCTTCAGTACGCCCTTCAGCGTGTGAAAAACTTCCGTGCCCCAGCGCAGTGCATCGCTGAAGCGTCTCCGCGCCCACGGGCATCACCATGAACTCCTGGAAGTCCACGTTGTTGTCGGCATGCGCTCCGCCGTTCAGGATGTTCATCATCGGCGTTGGCAGCACGCACGCATTCACGCCGCCGAGGTAGCGGTACAGCGGCACGCCGAGCGACTCCGCCGCAGCGCGCGCGCAGGCCATCGAGACCGCAAGGATTGCATTCGCACCCAGCTTGCCCTTGTTCTCCGTGCCGTCGAGCGAAATCATCGTCGCGTCAATCAGCCGCTGATTGGTCGCATCCATTCCCGCGAGCTCAGGAGCAATGATGCTCTCGACGTTTTCGACGGCGTTCAACACGCCCTTGCCGAGATAGTGCTTCTTGTCGCCGTCGCGCAGCTCCACCGCCTCATGCTCGCCGGTCGAAGCTCCGCTCGGCACTGCAGCGCGACCGCGCGTTCCGTCTTCAAGTACCACATCTGCTTCCACAGTCGGGTTTCCGCGGCTGTCCAGAATCTCGCGCGCATGAATCGATGCAATCTCAGTCATTGAATTTCTCTGTCTCTCTTTCTTTCCTAATCTCTTCTCTAATTTCTTAGGCCGGCGCACGATGCTATGCCGCAACCGATCGATCAATGCAGGGCGGTTGTCCACCGCAATCGGTGAGCCCGTCACCGCGCCAATCGTGTCAACCCATTCAGCCATCGAGCGGCCCACCGCGCCAATTCTAACAAGCAACCGCGAACTCATGCTGAACGCCCGGCCGTCGCGGCTTTCGACTTGCGGCTCTCCTCGCGTTCATGCGCCATCACCGGCATACTCAGGCGCACGCGTGTTCCGCGCCCCGGGCGGCTGACCATCTCGACGACTGCATCGTCGCCATACAGCACCTGCATGCGCTCTCGCACGTTGCGCAGTCCAATGCCGGAACCCTCGCGCACCAGCCCGCTTACGGGCTCCGTGACGGAGCGCCCGGGTTCCACGCCTACACCATCGTCCTCGACCTCGATCACCAGGCGTTCGCCCTCGAGCCGGCTGCGCACCGTCACCGTGCCACCGCTGATGCGCGGCTCCAGTCCGTGCTTGATGCTGTTCTCGATCAGCGGCTGCAACAGCATGCTCGGCACGACAAAGTCGAGCGTCTCTTCGGCAATCTCCTTCACGACGCGCAGCTTCTCTCCGAAGCGCACAACCTCGATGTCCACGTAGTCGTCCGTGAAGGCGAGTTCCTCGCCCAGCGGCACAAACGCGTCGCGCTCGCGCAGCAAAGCGCGCAAAATGTTGCCCAGCTTCACGATGATGTTCGCGTGCCAGCTCCGGCCGCGAACGCATAAGCGATGCAATCGAGTTCAAGGTGTTGAACAGAAAGTGGGGATTGATCTGCCGCTGCAGCGCATCGAGCCGTGCTTCCAGCAACAACCGGCCCTGCTCTTCGAGCTTGTGCTCAATGCGCACTGCATTCCAGATCTTCAGTGGAATCCCCACGACCACCGGGGCGCACGAGCAGATCGCAAGCTCAATGACCCACCGCTGCGAGTACAGCTCGAAATAGCGCGTGGAATAGAACTTTGAAATCAGGCTCGCGATCAACTGCACGGCCATGATCAGCACCAGCAAGAAGATCTGCCTGTCCAGATGCGGAAATCTCACCGTTCTCCGAATCCAGCGATAGATGCTGAGGTCGATCAAAGGGGAAAAGGACCAGATGTCCTCTTCATCAACGAATTCTCTGAAGGTGCTGAAGATCGCGGCTACACAGAGGTTCACGGCCAGTGCGAAGTATTCGCGATGCAGCACCGCCGGCAACGCCAGCGCGACTCCGCCGGCGAATGCCGCCGATGGGCCGAACAGCAGCGCCAGCAGCGTCGTCCCCTCAAACGCAAGATCGGCAGCCAGGAAATTCGGCACCCGAACTCGTACGAGCACGCCCAGCGTCAGCGGGACGCAGATCCATGCAACGAGCCGCATCGTCTCAGCCCGGGTACGGTCGGCGCCGCGCAACAGCAGCTTCTTGAAGCGCGTAGATCTTGCGAGCGAACTCGCAAGTGCGGCCGCCACGCCCAGCTTCACCAGCAGCGTGATGAGGATCAGGTTGTCACTTGCGTGCACGACTTTACTCTAATCCCTCTTTGCCTCATCAAATTTCATTCCTGCACGCACAAAAAGCTCAGAAAACACAAGCTCGTGGCTGCGGCAGCGCCCTGGTCACGCCACGCTTCCGCGAGCGTCCAATGCAACAGTCGGTTGAACCCTCGAAACTCGCCAGGAGGTTTCCATTGAACTTGCACCGACTTCTTCCACTTACCAGTCCGCTGCTTCTGATTGGCCTCGGCGCGACACCAGCGCGGGCCGACATTCTTTATTCCTTCACAGCTTTCGGAACCACCGCAACCTTCAGCCTTCCCGACAATCCCACGCCGAGCTCGGTCGGAGCCGACTTCTTTCAGTACAACAATCTTGTTGTGACGATTCCGGGCCAGGGAACGTTCACCGGAGATGTGGACTTCTTCGACACCTCCGGTGGCGGCGGGGCCGGCAGCGGAGCGAACGTCCTGCATGGACCTGTGCTTTTCAGTGGACCGCTGACGGATCCCACGATGCTGACCGGGACCTTTGTGCTCAGTGGTATGGTTACGCCCGATGCCGACGGCGCAATTCCTGTCTCCGGCACACTGGTTGCCACAGAGTCCACACCGGCCGTTCCGGAGCCCTCGTCCGGTGTGCTCTTCTTCACCGGCGTCGGCACCATCGCGGGTGCAGTTGCGCTTCGCAGACGTGCGCACATGCGCTGAACGGCTGCGCCGCATTCATTCCCGGGTCGGCGTTCGGCCGTTGAGGCTGCGCAAACTCAATCGTGAAATCGTATGTTCCGGCCAGGCCGGTCTGGTCCGCAACAGGCTTATCCAACAGCCCCAAGCTAATTGCTCGAGAATAGTCGACTTATTCCGCTGTGCAGCAGCCAAGTTGAATCTTCTAGCGCCAATCCGAATCTATAATTTTGTTATGCCTCTCGTTAGTGTTTCCAAGGTTGCCGACGCCGATTTTCCCACGCGCTGGGGACACTTCCGCATTCTCGGCTTCGAAGGGCTCACGCAACCAGGTGAAGCCGGCCGCCAACCCGTGGAGAGCGCCATCGCGCTTGTGATGGGCGATATTCACTCGAAGCCCCCGATCATCCGCATTCACTCGCAATGCACGACCGGCGATGTGTTTCATTCGCTGCGCTGCGACTGTCACGATCAGTTGCATCTCGCCCTGGCGCGCATCGCCGAAGAGGGCGCAGGCATTTTGCTCTACGAGCAGCAGGAGGGCCGCGGCATCGGCCTCATGGCGAAGCTCCGTGCGTACGAATTGCAGGACCAGGGTCTGGATACGATCGAAGCCAACCTCGAGCTGGGCTTTCAGGCCGATTGCCGCAACTTCGAGCTTCCCGCGGCGGTCCTGAAACAGCTCGGCGTCAGCGAAGTTCGCCTTCTTACCAACAATCCGGAGAAGGTTGCCGCACTCGAAGCTTCGGGCATCAAAGTCGTCGAACGCCTGTCCGCCGAGATACCCGTCGAGCCTACCTTCGAGCGTTACCTCGAAACCAAGCGCGACAAGATGGGACATCTCGTCAGCTAACCCGGGGCGCCCACACCGGCGGGTGACCTTACCCCGTGATCGTGCTTAGCTATCCCCGTACACCGTCACCGCAGCGCCGTGAACCACCTTCGCCGCGTCGCTTGCGAGAAACAGAATCACCTTGGCAATATCCTCCGGCTTCGGCCACGTATCGAACTTTGCATCCGGCATAGCCTCGCGGTTGGCCTTCGTGTCGATGATGCTCGGCAGCACGGAGTTCACGCGTACGCCGGTGCCGCGCGTGTCCGCCGCCAGAGAATCCATCATCGCCAGCGACGCCGCCTTCGACGCAGCGTAGGCCGAGGCGCCGGCGCCGTGATCCAGCGCAGCCTTCGCAGACACATTCACCACCGCACCGCTTCCGCGCTTCAACATCCCGGGCACGATGGCGCGAGCCAGCAAATATCCCGTGCGTGCATTGAGGTTCAGCATGCGATCGAACATCGCAGGGGCAAGATTCCAAAGCTCAATTCCTCCAACATAGCCACCTACCGTGTTCACGAGGACGTCGATCCGCCCGATCTCGTCCACCAACTTCGCGAGCGCGACCTCCTCCAGCACGTCGACAGCGCGGCCGATCAACTGCGACTCTCGTCCCACTGCCGCGCGCTTCAGTTCCGCAAACTCCTTTTCACTTCGGTAGGGAACAATGACCTTCGCACCCTCGTCCAGAAACGCCAGCGATACGGCACGCCCAAGTCCGCCGGTCCCTCCGGCAACCAGCACCACCTTGCCTGCAAAATCGATCTTCATTGCTGCTCCTCTCTCGCCGCGACCAGCTTCGCCGTCGTGACGGCCTGGCCTACATGCCGTGACGTGTGCTCTGCACAATGAATCAGCAGACCCCCTACAGTCGTCGGCAATTGCTTCCGTCCGATGCCGCGAAACTCTTCATACATCTCCGGCGAAAATGCGTGTACGCGCTGCTTGGCACTTGCGATGCCGTCGCGGAACTCACGCAGCACGTCGGCTGCCGTTGCGACATCCATCTCGGTCTTCAGCGCTCGCATCTGCGCTTCATCAAGCACGTGATTGTCAGCGTACGTGAGCAATCTGTCGAGCGACCGGGCGATGTGCCGCAGATGAAACGCAACCGGCGCGATATCGTGCGGCCGTGCCATCATCTCGGCGTCACTCAACCCGCCGCACCACTTTGCAATGTCTTCCTCCGCGAGCTCCAGCGCATGAATCACCGCCCGCCGCATGACGTCCAGATCGCTATGCGTCCCGCGCATCCATGGCTCCACCGCACTCGACACCTGCTTCTCCATCACAATCCCTTTCTCGCACGAAATTCGTGCACCACCTCTGCCACATCCCGATGCTGCGATTCCACGGCCAGATTCATCGCACGCATATCTTCATCGTTCACCTTGCCTGCGAGCCGCTCCATCGCGACTCCAATCTGCGGCCAGCGCTTCAGCGAATCTTCGCGGACCAGCGGCACGGCTTCATAGGGAGGAAAGTAGTGGCGATCATCAGCAAGCACCACAAACCCCTGCGCCTTTATCGCTCCGTCCGTTGAGTTTCCCGCCACGATATCCACCTGATTCGCCTGCAGCGCACGATACAGCAGACCGAGTTCCATCGTCCTCGGCGACCCATAAAACTTCAACCCGTAGGCTGCGCTCAGCCCGCGCAGACCATCGGGCCGCTCGGCGAACTCATAGCCGACCCCCAGGCGCATCGGCGGATCCACCTTCGCCACGTCCGATATCGTCCGCAGCCCAAGCCGCCGCGCATCCTCGCCACGCACCACCATTGCAAACGTGTCCTCGAACCCGAGCCCGGGCCCTACCCGCACGCCAAATCGTTGTTCATACAGCCGCGCGACCGCCGCGTGCACGCATGCCTCATCGCATGTGCCGGACTTTGGCAGAGGCTGTTTCAAGATCGCGGTCAGTGCCGTGCCCGTGTACTCAACATATCCGTCCATGCGATTCGAGATCAGCGCCTGCTGACACAGGTAACTGCCTGCCAGCCAGAATCTCCGCTCAACTTTTCCGCCACCGCTTGCTTCAATCTCCTGCGCGAGCAACTCGCCGAGCACTACCTGCTCGGTGAAGTTTTTTGCCCCGATCACAATGTGCGACGAACGAGGCGGCGCACACGCAGTCAACATGAGCACCATCAGCAACGCGGCCGCAGCTCTCACCGCCGCACCACAAGCCGCTTCTCAAACCACCCCAGCACGCCATCCGCGCACAGGGCCAGCAGCGCGGCGGGAATAGCACCGGCCAGCACCAGGCCGTTGTCCACGCTTGCCACGCCGCGAAAGATCAACTCGCCCAGGCCACCGGCGCCAATCGCAGCCGCAATCGTCGCGATGCCTACGCAGGTCACCGTCGCGGTACGCAGGCCGGCGAGGATCACACTCGACGCCATCGGCAATTCCACCTTGCGCAAGCGCTGCCAGCCCGTCATCCCGAGCGCGTTCGCGACATCGATGACTGCCGGATCGAGGCTGTTGATTCCGGCATAGGTGTTGCGAAGAATCGGCAGGAGCGCATAGGCCGTGAGCGCCACAATCGCCAACCGCGCCGCTCGCTCGCCGAGAAACGGCACAGGCAGCAGCAGCCCGAACATCGCCAGGCTCGGAATGGTCTGCAACACGTTCGCTACGCCGATGACCGGTTTTGCCAGCGCCTGCCTGCGTGTCAACAGAACGCCCAGCGGCAGGGCGATCGCGCATGCAAACAGCATCGCGCTGGCCGTCAGCCAGATGTGCTCAAACGTGAGCCGCGCAATCTCGGCTCCGTAACGCTGAAGGAACAGGTTCACGCACACACCTCGCGATGTGTGGCCGCCACGTACTTTCGCATCGCCTCATTGGGCGACTTTCGGACCTCGGCACTCGCGAGGTCCGCCTCCGCCACACCGTTCTCCAGCAACACCACACGATCCGCGAGGTACAGGGCCTCCTCAAGATCGTGCGTCACGAGGAGCGTCGTCACCTCCGTGTGATGAAGCAGATCGCGCAACATCGTCTGCATCTCGGCGCGCGTCAACGGATCCAAGGCGCCGAATGGCTCATCCATCAGCAGCACCTTGGGCTTGTTCGCCAGCGCACGGGCTACACCTACGCGCTGGCGCTGCCCTCCGCTCAGCTGCCACGGATAACGTGCGGCCGCGTCCTCGGGCAGCCCGACCATGCGCAGCATCTCTGCCGAACGCGCTCGAATCTCCTGACGCGATTTCCCCGCAAGCTCGAGCGTCATCCCGACATTTCGCTCGACCGTCATGTGCGGAAACAAACCAGTCTCCTGGATCACATACCCGATACCGCGTCGAAGCGCGATGACATCCTCGGCCGCCACATCGCGCCCGGCAACATCACGTCCGTCCAACAGCACGCGTCCGCTCGTCGGCCGGACCAGCGCATTCACGGTACGTAGCAGCGTCGTTTTGCCGGAACCGCTTCGCCCCAGCAGCGCCGTCGTGGTCCCCTGTTCCACGCGAAACGAAATGTTGCGCAAAATGGAACGGCCACCCACCGTGAAGCTCACATCCGCGAACTCCACCCCATGAGTGGCCATCGTTCTCCTGCGCCCGTCTGGCGGCGTTTCTGCTGTTTTCTTATTCCTCGATCGGCGTCTCCGGCTCGTTCTCAGCGCTCACACCGGAACCGCCAGCGGATTGCGCTCCCTTAACGCGCACCACTGTGATCTTGTCGAAACCTTCCTTGAAGGCCGGCGGCCGCAGCCTCTCGGCCATCTTGTGCATCACTTCGTCCGATACCTGGCGGTCGCGCTTGGCGTTTCGCTCCAGGCAGACGGCAAGCGGAACGTCGAAGAAGACTGCCTGCACCTCGTAGCCAAAGCTCTTCGCCATCTTGATCCACTGGCGCCGCTCATGGGGACTCAGGTTGGTCGCGTCGACATAGTTCCACGGCATCTTCGCAATCAGCCGCGCACGCAGCAGGCTGCGCAGGGTGCTGAACACCAGCCCCTGGTAGCGCTGGTCGGTGATGTCGTCAAACAGAATCGAGCGCAGCATATCGCTCGAAAGCGGTGTGACCCCTCGGCGCTTGTACCAGGTCGTCTTGCCGGAGCCAGGCAGCCCGATCGTCAGCACCACATAGCCGCGTGGGGACCGCTGCGACACCGCAGGCGGCGCCGGCGGCGGTGTTGCCAGCGACTCCGGCTGCGTTTCCACCTCAACCCGTTGCGGCTCCGCGTCAGGCTCGCTGCCCTGTTGCATCGCCTCACCGTCGGGCGGTGTCGCCTCGCCGGGCTGCAGTCCATGCATCTCGGCCGCGACATCCGGCTGTGGCTCAGCGTCCATTCGGCCGGGCTTCCCGGCTTTCGGGGGCTCCGGGTAGGCCGGCCTCAGCGGTGCCGGTTGGTTGGTGGGTATCTCCTGCCCTATCTTGCCAGTGGACTCAGAATCGTTAGGCCCACGCTTAGAACGTCGTCTCATGAATTTCTCGCGCATCCATTCGCGCATACGCTGCTTTTATCACAGGGATGCCGTGCCGCCCAAACGGTGCATACGGTGGCGCCCTCATTTGCGACGCACACGCCGCTTTGATAGCCTCAGTAATTGGGAGCACGCGCGTCCTCATCCGTTCCTGAACCACGTCACTCTCAAACAAATTCCAGCGAGGTCTAGCAGCTAATGGCAGTAAAGGTAGGTATTAACGGCTTCGGCCGCATCGGGCGCAACATCTTCCGCAGCGCACTCGGCAACAAGGACATCGAATTCGTCGCCGTCAATGACCTCACCACTCCCGCCACCCTCGCCCATCTTCTGAAGTACGACTCCATCCTCGGCAACCTGCCCAACCAGGTCTCCCACGGCGAGAACTCCCTCACCGTTGACGGCAAGACCCTCAAGGTCTTCGCCGAGCGCGACCCCTCCAAGCTCGACTGGGCCTCCGTCGGAGCCGAAATCGTCATCGAGTCCACCGGCTTCTTCACCGACGCCGAAAAGGCCAAGGCGCACCTTGGCAAGACCGTCAAGAAGGTCATCATCTCCGCGCCCGCCAGCAATGAGGACATCACCATCGTCCTCGGAGTCAACGAAGGCAAGTACGATCCTGCGAAGCATAACGTCATCTCCAACGCATCCTGCACCACGAACTGCCTCGCGCCCGTCGTGAAGGTGCTGCACGAAACCTTCAACATCACGTCCGGCATCATGACCACGATCCACAGCTACACCAACGATCAGGTCATCCTGGACACGCCGCACAAGGATCTTCGCCGCGCCCGCGCTGCTGCGCTGTCTATGATCCCGAGCTCCACCGGCGCCGCCAAGGCCCTCAAGCTCGTCATCCCGGAGATGGATGGCAAACTCGACGGGTTCGCTATCCGCGTTCCGACCCCCAACGTCTCGGTCGTCGACCTCACCTTCGTCACCGAGAAGCCCATCGACGCCAAGAGCATCAACGCCGCGCTGAAGTCGGCTGCCGAAGGCCCGCTGAAGGGCATCCTCGGCTATACCGACGAAGAACTGGTCAGCTCGGACTTCAAGGGCAACCCACTCTCCTCCATCGTCGACTCCAAGCTGACCAAGGCGATCGGCAATACCGGCAAGGTCATCAGCTGGTACGACAACGAGTGGGGCTACTCCAACCGCGTCCGCGACCTCGTTCTCTTCCTCGTGAAGAAGGGCCTCTAGGCAAACCTCAATTACATACGCAACGAAGAAAGCGAGCGCACGGAAATTGATCCGCGCGCTCGCTTTCGTTTTCGAAACGACGAATTGATTAGCGAGCGAACTTTCGGCGTGCAGCCCCAGCCAAACCGATAAGACTCGATCCCAGCAGAATCAGGCTCGACGGTTCAGGAGCGTTACCGAGGAAATTCTGCGGAAGATAATTCTGATACTGACCGGTGATCGATCCGCCGTCATACAGATAGAACGTGTAGCCGCTCAACGAGCCATCCGAATAAAACGCATTCGACAGATCGCCCGCAGCCGCTACCAGAGCTTGAGCACCCGCGTCGCCGCTGATGTTCTCCGAAGCGTCGAAGATCTTCCACAAGGCAAGCTGGACGTCATTTGCATTGAGGCCGTCGTAGTGGCTGTAGATATACGCCTCCTCCTCATACTCCTGACCCAGCGACAACCCAAGGTCGGAGACGAGGTTTGAGCCATTTACTACATTGACGCTCCAGGTCTCACCCGACTGGATGAAATTCTGGTCGTTCATGCAGAACAGAAGGAGGTTGGTGTTCGCCGGATTCAGCGTCATGCTGTAAGGACCGATATCTCCGCCGCCCGGTACGCTATTGAAGGTTAGAGTGTCGGCCTTCGCAGACAAAGAAACCAGAGCCAAACAGATACATGGGAGAAGTGCCCATAACTTTCTCATCTCAAGAATTCTCCTGACTCGTTCTGACCCGAGTCGATTTGTTCAAGTGCGCAGCTCTGCAATCCCAAAGCACACTTGGCCCAAACCACACGTTACCTCCGTGAAGGCCCACTTTCCGTGGCGGCTAATTAGGTTGTAGTCAATGCGGGTCTATTACTTACTCGGGATCAGAGACCGCAGTGGCCGGTTGGTATTTATCGTTCTATGGGTGCAATCCTGTTGCCAAACCCTGATGCTAGGAAGACACACAATTTCGACAAACTCGCAGGCTTTCGGCCGAAGCTGCGACCTACTATGCAGGAAAAGTAATAGCGTGTCCCAAAACTTTTCCAGGCGAAGTGGAAATAGATTTCTCATCGCACGAACCGCGAACGCGTCATGAGTAACAAGGAAGGGTAATAAGCTGGGCTGCTATAAGTAACCAACCTCGATCGCAGCCAATCCTATTCCAGCGAAAACCATCTGCTTTGATCCGGCGATTAGATCTCCATCAAGTCCAATGGCTCTGCGATCACTTTCGCTCGACCGTCAGATACACCGCCAACCCTGCCATCATCGCCAGCGCCACCACACTCGCGACCAGCAGCCCCAACCCAAGGCTCGCTACACCCGATCGCACCACAGCTTCCGCACCCGCAGTCATCCACGAGCGCCACGTGGACGCGCCGCCGCTCAACCGAAACGCCAGTGCCAGCCCTACACAAACCACCGCCAGCACGACCAGCATCTGCGCGCGCACCGGGCGCTCCACGCGCTGCATTGCCTCGTGCTTCCTTCGAAGCTGCGCACGCCACCATAGCAGCGCCGGCGGTTCCACACGCGCCTCGCTCATCGAGTTCGCCTTCGCCGCACCAAACGCCTGCGTCACGAGCACCATCTCGCCGCACCGGTGACATCCGCGCACATGCTCTGCGAGCTCCCCACCCGCCGCCTGCGGCCAGTGGCCCAGCCGCAACATCTCCTGCACCTCCGCCGTGCGCGAGCAGCCCATCATCGCGCACCTCCATCCTTCAGTAGCTCCGCCAGCCGGTGGCGCGCGCGAAACAGCATCAGACGTATGCTCGGCGACCGCACCCCCATGATCTCCGCAATCTCCTTATGCGAATATCCCTCCGCATGCGCCAGCCACAGCAACTGCCTTTCGCGGGGACGAAGCTGCAGCAGCCGCGGCTCCAGCATCATCTGCGCATCGGCGCCGTTGCTGCACACCTTCGCAAACACGCCCTCCGGCATGTCTTCAATCGACGAAGCCTTCGGCCTGCGCCAGTAGTCCTTCAGCAAATTCGTCGCGATGCGGAACAGGTAGCGCTTCGCGTGAACCTCGCCGTCCATCGGCGTTGCCGCGCCCAGCATGCGCACGAAGCTCTCCTGCACCAGGTCGTCTGCCAAGGCAGGATCGCCCGACACCCTCGCCAGGTACGCCCACAAGGGCCGCGCCGATCGCTCATAGAATCCTGCAAACGCATCTCTGTCCATGCGCGACTCGGCTGCAGCGTCCTCACCTGCCTGCACACTCTCGAGAACCTCATCCCAGGTCATCGCGCCATCCTCATCCAGGGCGCGGCCTCAATACCGCTCATTGGCGCCCCCGAATATCCATGTCTACAGGTACGTTCGGCGGCTCCATCAGGTTCAGCCGCTTCCCCAGGAACCACAGCACGCCCGCGGAAAGGATAAGCCCGATCCCGGGCATCAGCGAGATCATTCCGAGCACCAGCATTGTCGTGCCCGCATCTCCTACCGCGTTCCTCAGCGCCAGGAGTCCCGCCCCCAGCAGTGTCAGCACCAACCCGACCTGCATCGTCGCGACCATGCGAGCGACCAGGTTCGGCATCCGTCGCGAATCCGTTTCGGTCACAATCGGCGCGGCCTCCAGAAAGCGCCTTCCCGAGTCTGTTTCCATATACCCGAGCAGTTCCTGATTGCTCGCGAAGCGATCAATCAGCTTGCCGTGTACCTCGCTTTGCAAGGTGAACACTCGCGTCCACCGCCGGCTTTCCACCAGCGTCCGAATGACCCACGCCAGTGCGCAAAAGAGCACGACCATCACAATCATGGGTGCCACGCTGTTCATTATCCGGTCGAGCCCCTCACTCCTCACGTCTCTCGACGGCACAAAACCCTGCTTCGGCTCCAGCACCTCGTAGTTCCTCTGCCGCGGACCCCGCAGCTCAGAAAAAAGCCAGAACGAAGGGTTTCTGCCAATCTCGGGATGTTGCTGCAGAAATTCGGCCAGCTCGGGATTCGTCTTCGCCACATACTGTTGATCCGCCAGCAGGGAGGGATCACTAGCCACTACCTCGGCCAAGTTAGGCGTGACGCGCAGCCAATGCATCAACTGTTGTTGCGTGGCTCCAAGGTCCTGCGTTGTTGCGGGCACACTCGCTGTTTCCTCCTGCGTTGGACCCTGCGCCTGCACGGCACCTGGCGCGCACATCGCCGCCGCGAGCACCATCAATCCAATCGTTCCCCGAACCGACGTTCTTCGCTCCATCTTCCTTCTCCCCCGATCAATCTGACCGTCTTCGCCCGCCATAACGAATGTCCGTAGAGTTGGTTAACATCAAGCTCATGAACCGTACGAACATCCCCGGCACATCGCCTTTCGAGCCCATCATTGGTTTCTCGCGCGCCGTCCGCATCGGCAACGTCATCCATGTCTCCGGCACTGCGCCAGTCGGAGCCGAAGACCTGTCCGCCTATGAACAAACTGGTGCCTGCCTCAAGCTCATCGAGACCGCCCTCCACACCGCCGGTGCCGGGTTCGAGCACGTCGTCCGCACCCGCATCTACCTCACGCACACCGAAGACTGGCAGGAGGTCGGCCGCGCTCACGGCGAGGTCTTTGCCAACATTCGTCCTGCCGCCACGATGGTCACCGTGAAGGAACTCCTCAACCCCAAGTGGCGCGTTGAAATCGACGCCGACGCCGTTCTCCCCTGAAAAGAACCTCCTCTTCGCTGCAAAAATCCCTGGCAACCGGGTCCGGGCCGTCTACAATCGCCCGCATGACCGGCCGCTCGTTTGGCAAAGCCCTGCTCCTCTGCCTGCTCATCGCCGGCACGCTCGACATCGCAGATGCCCTCATCTTCTTCGGCCTCCGCGGTGTCCCGCCCCTGGGCCTCCTCCGATTCATCGCCGGCTGCCTCGTCGGAGTCTCCGCCCTCCACGGCGGGATCGGAATGGCCGCTCTCGGACTCGCTATCCACTACACCATCACACTCTTCTGGTCCGCACTCTTCCTTCTTGCGGCGACGCGAGCAGGTTTTCTTACGCGCTACGCCATCGCCAGTGGACTCCTCTACGGCGGACTGATCTATGTCCTCATGAACTTCGTCGTCCTTCCTCTGACGCGTTTGCCGCCGCGCACCCACCATCTGGCTCCGGCCGTGCTGATCAACGGCGTGCTCGCCCTGCTTCTCTTTATGGGCCTGCCCATCGCGCTGATCGCCCGGCGCTTCGCCCCCCGAATAAATCCCTGAAAATCCTCATACGCCAGCGGAAAATCCCCAGCCCTCGTATATCCTCTTCGCAATGCCCAAGCTTTCCATCCGTGACCTCGACCTCGCCGACAAGCGTGTATTTATTCGCGTCGACTTCAACGTTCCTCTCTCTAAAGAGGGCACCATCACCGACGACACGCGCATCCGCGAGACCATCCCCACCATCGAGTACGCGCTGCGCCGGAAAGCCAAGGTCATTCTCGCTGCCCACCTGGGCCGTCCCAAGGGCAAGCGCGTCGACACCATGAGCCTTCGCCCCGTCGTCGACCGCCTGCGCCAGCTCCTCGAGAACGTCCTCACCGACGGCGAGAACGTGGCCTTTGCTCCCGACTGCGTCGGCCCCATCGCGCGCGAGATGGCCGGCAACCTCGAGTCCGGCCAGACGCTGCTGCTCGAAAATTTGCGTTTCCACAACGCCGAAGAGGCCAACGATCCGGCCTTCGCGAAACAGCTCGCCGAGCTCTGCGACGTCTATATCAACGACGCCTTCGGTGCTGCACACCGCGCGCATGCCTCTACCGAAGGCATCACGAAATTCATAAAGCAGAAGGGCGGGCAGTGTGCCGCCGGCCTGCTGATGGAGAAAGAACTCACCTACCTGAGTAAGGCCGTCGCCGACGCCAATCGTCCCTTCGTCGCCATCATCGGCGGCGCCAAGGTCTCCGACAAGATCGAGGTCATCAACGCTCTGCTCGACAAGGTCGACGCTCTGCTCATCGGCGGCGCGATGGCCTACACCTTCCTCAACGCCAGGGGCCAGACCACGGGCAAATCCCTCACTGAGCCCGATAAGATCGACGTCGCCCGCGCCGCAATGCAGAAGGCCACGAAGCGAGAGGTGAAGTTCCTCCTCCCCGTCGATCACGTCCTCGCGGACAAGTTCGCCGCCGACGCGAAGACGCAGATCTTCTCCGGCGACGGCCCCTTCCCCGAAAACATGATGGCGCTCGACATTGGCCCCGAGACCATCAAGCTCTTCTCGACTGAGATCACCGACGCCGCCACCATCGTCTGGAACGGACCTATGGGCGTCGCCGAACTCGCGCCCTTCGCCAAAGGCACCAACGCCATCGCGCGCGCCATCTCCAAAAACGAGGACTGCATCTCCATCGTCGGCGGCGGTGATTCCGTCGCAGCCGTCAACAACTCCGGCGTCGCCGACAAAATCACTCACATCTCCACCGGCGGCGGAGCCTCGCTCGAGTTCCTCGAAGGCAAGGCTCTCCCCGGCGTCGCCGCTCTCGACGACAAGTAACTACAGCTTGCGCAGCAGACCGTAGATCATCTTCCGAACCTCCACGGTCTCTGCGTTTAGGCTGTCATACGTCTCCAATCTTAGATATCCAAGGTCCTTCGCCAGCAACAATAGATAGTCGAGTTCGTTGCTCGCTGCGACAGCCCTTCTCAGGTCTGTAATGAACTCCGAGCTTGCCTCGCGACCGCATCCTTCCGCGATGCGCGTCGGAATCGCAGTCGCGGATCTACGCAGTTGAATTGTTATCCCAAAGACCTCTTCTTTGGGCAGATCCGGGCTCGCGCGATAAACAGCCAGCACAAGCTCGTGCGCTTTCTTCCAGATATCCAGCTTCCGAAATTCTGCAAAGGACCCGCTCTCAGTTTTCAGTCTTCAGTTCTCAGTTCAGAGTTTAACTGCAAACGGAGAACTGGCGAACTGGAAGTAACCCTTGCGATGCACGAGCTGTGAAATACTTCTCTTCATCAGCAAAAGACTGTTCCCCGGGAGTCTCAAGAAACGCATGCGCAAGCCGATCATCGCCGGCAACTGGAAGATGTACAAAACCCCAAACGAGTCCGTAGCCTTCATCGAGACGTTGCTTCCGCTCATCGCGGGCCACGAGCGCGACGAGATCCTCATCTTCCCTCCCTTCACCTCGCTCGCCGCAGCCATCATTGCCACCGACGACCACAACCTCCGCGCCGGCGCGCAGAACATGCATTGGCTCAACGAAGGCCCCTACACCGGCGAGATCTCTCCCACGATGCTCATGTCGATCGGCTGCCGCCATGTCCTGCTCGGCCACTCCGAGCAGCGTCTCTATTTTGGCGAGACCGACGACAGGGTCAACCTCAAGCTGAAGGCAGCCATCAATCACGGCCTCACGCCCATCGTCTGCGTCGGTGAAACCCTCACTGAGCGCGAAGACGGCCGCACCGAAGAGACCGTCCGCCGCCAGCTCCGCATCGCTCTGAGCAACATCTCCTCCGCCGAAGCCCACCGCCTCGTCATCGCCTATGAGCCCGTCTGGGCCATCGGCACCGGCTCAACAGCGACCCCCGAGATCGCCGCCGAGGCTCATCGCATCGTCCGCCACGAGCTCGGCAACTGCTGCGGCGAGAGCATCGCAGAGGCCACGCGTATTCTCTACGGCGGCTCCGTCAAGCCTGACAACATCAGCGAACTCATGGCCGAAGATGGCATCGACGGCGCACTCGTCGGCGGCGCCAGCCTCGTACCCGAGACCTTCGCCAAGATCATCCACTACACCTAAGCACTCGCAGGCTCTGCTACGCTGCAACCAATGCAGCCCAGCGCCCCGAACGAACTCCCGCGCGTCCTCACCGCTCGTCACGCGATCTCCATCGTCGTCGGCATCGTCATCGGCTCAGGCATCTTCCTTGTCCCGCGAGAGATGATGGCCGCCACGGGCCGCGTCAGCGTTGTTTACACAGTCTGGATCATCGGCGGCCTCCTCTCGCTCTTCGGAGCGATGAGCTACGCAGAGATCGCTGCCCTTCGCCCGCGGGTCGGCGGCGAGTACGCCTTCATCCGCGAAGCCTACGGCGACCTCCCGGCCTTCCTCTACACCTGGACCTGGGTGACCATCGCCAAACCCGCATCGATCGCCACCATCGCTGCTGGCCTCATGCGGGTGCTGGGCAGCTTCTCCGCGCTGAGCTTTCTCTCGCAACCAGCTTTCGCGCATCTGCTGTGGTCGCAGGTAGCAGCTATCGTCGCCACCTGGCTCATCACCTGGCTCAACATCGTCAGCACGCGCGAGTCTGCCAACGTGCAGGCCGTACTCACCTGGCTCAAAATTCTTCTCATTGTCGGCATCGCCATCGTCTGCTTTGCGAGCTTCCGCCACGGTTCACTGCACAATCTCGCGACGGTCTATCTCGGCGCACGCGGCGGCCTAACTGGCTTCATGACCGCGCTCATCGCAGCGCTCTGGGCCTATGACGGCTGGTCCGACGTCTCGCAACTCGCCGGAGAGGTCCGCGACCCACAGCGCTCCATGCCGGTCGCGCTCGTCGGCGGCGTCTTCATCGTCGCTGGGCTCTACATGCTCGTGCAGGGCGCGATTCAATACATCCTCCCTGCCGCGCTCATCGCAACGTCCGATCGCCCCGCAGCCGACGCCCTTCGCGTCATCGCCGGCAGCGCAGGCGCCGCCCTCGTGACCATCGGCATGGCTGTCAGCATCTGCGCAACGTTCGTCGGCAGCTCTCTTTCCGGAGCGCGCGTTCCCTTCGCCGCGGCGCGAGATCATCTCTTCCCGCGCTCGCTCGCCGCGATTCATCCACGTTTCCACACACCCTCCGCGAGCCTCATCCTGCAAGCGGTTCTAAGCTCGCTGCTTCTGCTCGCCGTCGGGAAATTCCAGGCGCTCTTCTCGCTCGCCATCGTCTCGGAGTGGCTCTTCTACGCGCTCACCGCCTCCACTGTCTTCGTCTTCCGCCACCGCGAGCCCAACCGCCCGCGCCCCTACAGCGTCAATGGATATCCGATCACGCCGATCCTTTTCATCCTCGCCGCGCTCATGATCATCGTTTTCAGCTTCGTCACAGAGCCGCGCAATTCCATCACTGGAGCCGCCGTCATCCTTCTCGGCGTGCCACTCTATTGGTGGATGACATCCAAGCAGCCTTCGCGCGAGCGCCGCTCCGAGACCTGATGCCCAAATCAAAACCCAAGCTCGGCCAGAACTTCCTCACCGACGACGCCGCCTGCCTTCGAATCGCCGATGCGCTCGGCGACATCACCACTCGCACGGTCGTCGAGATCGGCCCCGGCCACGGCGCCATCACGTCCATCCTTGCCACACGCGCCGCGCATCTTCACTGCATCGAGTTCGATCCATCGCTCGCCAAAGAACTCACCTTCAAATTTCGGGATAACCCGCGCGTCACCATCCACCGCGCCGACATCCTTCAGTTCAACCTCGCCTCTATCTTCGACGGGAACACTCTCGACATCATCGGCAATCTCCCCTACTACATCACCTCCGACATCCTGCTGCACCTCTACGCCGCCGCACGCGCCAACTTGCTCCGCCGCGCCGTGCTCATGATGCAGCGCGAGGTCGCCGACCGCATCACCGCCTCGCCCGGCGTCAGCGACTACGGTGCGCTCTCTGCCTTCACGCAGCTTCACGCGCAAGGCGAAAACCTTTTCACGCTGCCGCCGTCGGCTTTCTCGCCACCGCCTGACGTCTACTCCACCGTCATCCGCCTCAACTTCGCTCCACGCTTCGATGAACTTCACGTCGACCCCGAAGGATTCAACCGCTTCCTTCGCGCCGGTTTCGCCCAGAAGCGCAAGACGCTGGCGAACAATCTGCGCTCCAGCGGCTACGGCTCCGCGCAGACTGTGCGCGCGTGGCCAAACGATCTCCCAGCGCAGATCCGCGCGGAAGCTGTCTCTCTTGAATCGATGGCGGAGCTCTACCGGTCGCTCGGATCGTATCCCGCCGGCACCGGCGAGCCCGTGTCCTGAAGCAATCGAGCCGCCCTGCGCCGCACGCGGTCGATCACATGGTCGTCCGACACCAGCGTCTGCAGAATGGTTGCGATGTTCCCAATCTCGATCGCGCTGCCATCCTTCTGCGCCGTCACCAGCGACTCCATCTCGGCGTCCAACCCCAGGCGGTCATAGCGCAGCTCATGTTGCAGACGTTCCCCGCGCTGAATCGTATCCGCAATCGCAAGGAACGTCGCCGCTGTGCTCATCAATCCCGCATCATCCGAGTAGTTGAACGTGCACTCCGCCGTCTTGTCTGCGACCTCATACCGGATCGTCTTCTCTCCGGTCTTCGCAACATTCTTCGCCTTTGTCTCGCACTTGCCGCTTTTCGTCGCGTGCTCGCCCTGCTTCACTTTCTCCAGGGTCGCCGCACTCACCGTCAGCGGCACCGATTTCGCATCGGCCGATGCGCCCTCGCTGTAGGTCCCCGCGCCGTCCGCCTGCAGCCGCACCTTCCACGGCGGCGAAACCTGGTCACTGCGGGGAACCATCGAAAGCTCGACAGCCGTCCACTTAAGCGCGGATCCGCCGATAGCTCCGCCGACAGCTCTGCCCGCAGCCACCGCCGCCGTCGCCGCAAACAACGCCGCGCTCGCCGCAAACAACGCCGCTCCTCCCAGCACCACCAACGCCGTCGCTCGTCTCATCGCCGCAACCCCTCCGCCGTCTGCGCATGATGAATGTGGCAGATCGCAATCGCCAGCGCGTCCGCCGCGTCTGCCGGTTCCGGAGCGCGCTCCAGATCCAGCAGCCTCGCCACCATAAACTGCACCTGCTCCTTGGCCGCCAGCCCGTACCCCACTACAGCACTCTTAATCGAAAGCGGCGCATACTCCGCCACCGGAAGTCCACAGTTCGCCGCCGCCAGCATCGCCACACCGCGCACATGTCCCAGCTTCAGCGCGCTCTTCGCGTTGGCCGCAAAGAACACATCCTCAATCGCCACCACCTGCGGCTCCCACATCTCCATCAGCGCCATCAGTTCGGCGTACACCTGTGACAGTCGCACCGGCGTGTGATCCTTCTTGTTCAGCTTGATCGCGCCCGCACACAGCGGCTTCAGCCGCGGCGTCCGCGCGGTCTCCTCCACCTCGACAACGCCATAGCCCGTAAACTCTGTTCCGCAGTCGATCCCGAACACGCGCATGATTGTCCCCCAGTCTACCTCTGCCCCGCCGCTCATCGCCCCGCCCGCATCTCACCCGGTACAATCAACCCGAGCGACCCCCGCTCCGTACCAGAAGGCGACTGCTTGATCTCTCTCCAAAAGACTTCGGCACGATACATCGCCCTCCTCGGCACGCTCCTGCTTCTCTCGGTGGCGGCTCTGGCTCTCAGCCATCAAGCCCAGCAACAGCCATCCCAGCAGCAAATAGAGCCACAACCTGCGCCTCCGCCTTACAAAGAGTCCTTCCCGGTTACACGCTCCCAAACCGCACCTGCGCCCAGGCCCCCGGTCCCCACCAAGACCCCCGCCGAGCGCCTCCACAACGCCCTCGTCTCGCTTCCGCCGCTGCAGTTTCATAAAGAGACCATCGTCATCGACCCGGCTCACGGCGGCGCCGACAACGGCTCGCGCATCTCCGACTCCATCGTCGAGAAGGACGTCACTCTCGCGCTGGCGTTTCGTCTCCGCTCGCTCCTCAGCGCCCGTGGCTTCAACGTCGTGCTTACCCGCGAAGACGATAAGGCCAGCAACACCACGCCGCCCTTCGCTCCGCTCTCCCTCGACGACCGCGCCGGCATCGCCAATCACGAGCGCGCCTCCGCCTGCATCTTCCTCCACGCCACCTCTTCCGGCACCGGCGTTCATCTCTACACCTCCGAGCTCACGCCGGCTCCCGGTGAGCCTACCGCGGCTCCATGGCTCACCTTGCAGGCACCCTGGGTCGTCGAGAGCAAGCGCCTCAGCGGCCGCATAGCCGACGCACTGAACCGTTCTCGCATTCCGCTCGTGGACGGCGCTGCCTCCATCCGGCCGGTCGACTCCACCGCCTGCCCCGCACTGGTCTTCGAGCTCGCCCCGCGCACGGACGACCCCGAATCCATCAACGACGACGGTTATCAGCAATCCGTCGCCCAGGCCGCCGCCAACGCGCTCATCCTCTGGAAGGATGCCGTCCAGCCCCCGCCCCACCTGGCGCCGCCCGCCCCTGAGCCCAACCCTGCAGAGGCCGGCACACCATGAGCATCCGCACCTCCCGCATCCTCTTCTGGATCATGATCGCCGTCATCATCGGCATGGGCATCAAGCTGTTTGCCCACCGCGAGGAACGCCGCGGCCGCGTGGAGCGCCTCGCCGATGCCGCTCCCCTCGACGCTCCTTACACCGACGCGGAGCCCGTCACTTTCCTCCTCGCCAACGACGAGGACGGCACCATCTCCGCCGAGACGCGCAAGATCGCTCTGCCCGCCGAGACCACGGCCCGCGCCCGCGCCCTGCTCGACCACCTCGTCAACGAGTACGCCCTCCCCGGCTCCGCCCACCCGCTTGAGCCGGGCTCCGCCGTCGATGAGGTCTTCCTCCTCCCGCTTCCCATCGTCGGCCACGCCGTCGACAACTCACTCGCCACGGACGCCAACGGTCGCGTCCCGACCGTCCCCGTCGCCTCCGACAATCCCAACGTCCTCACGCCCAACAGCACCGCCGGTCAACTCGCCGTCATCGACCTCCGCGGCACCTTCGTCAACCAACATCCTTCCGGCGTCGAGGTCGAAAACCTCACCCTGCTCTCTATGATCGGCACACTTCACGCCAACCTCCCGCAGATCGAGCAGGTTCGCTTCCTCGTCGACGGCCAGACCCGCGAAACCCTCGCCGGCCACGCCGACCTTCTCCGCACCTACCCCTCGCGCGACACCTCCAACGGCAGCGAATAGCTCCAGCGAATACCTCATGTCTGAATCGATTTCCGACATTCCCCAACGCCCTATCCTCGGCGTCTTCGACTCCGGCTTCGGCGGCCTCACCGTTCTCCGCGCCCTGCTCTCCACCATTGCGGGCGCGCACTTCGTCTATATCGGCGACACCGCCCGCCTCCCCTACGGCGCCAAGTCCCGCGCCACAGTCGCGCGCTACGCCGTTGAAAGCGCTCGCCTCCTCGAGTCCCGCGGCGCGCAGCTCCTCGTCATCGCCTGCAACACCGCGACAGCTCTTGCCCTCGACGACATCCGCGCCGCCGTCAGCATCCCCGTCGTCGGCGTCATCGAGCCCGGCGCCCTCGCCACCGCCGAAGCCATCGCCGCCACCGATCCGGGCCTCACCAACCCCGAAGTTCTCGTTCTCGCCACCGCGGCCACCGTGCAGTCTCACGCCTACCACGCCGCCTGCGCCGCGCTCGGCATGCAGGCCACCGAGAAGGCCTGCCCGCTCCTCGTGCCTCTCGTCGAAGAAGGCTGGGTCCACCACCCCGTCACCCGCGAGGTCATCCGCATCTACCTCCGCGAAGCCTTCGACGAATGCACACCGCGCGGCGTCCTTCTCGGGTGCACGCACTACCCGCTCCTTCACGACGCCATCGAAGCCGAGGTCCGCGGCCTCTACTCCCACGCCGTCGTCATCGACTCCGCCCAGGCCACCGCCGACGCCGTCGCCCGCACTCTCGCCACCATGCCCCTCATCCATCAACTCACCAACGCACCCTCCACCTTCGAGTGCCTCGCTACCGACTCCGTCGAAAAGTTCCAACGCCTCGGCTCGCACTTCCTCAACCAACCGATCTCCGAAGTCCAGCTGCTCGACCTCGGCGGCTAACCCCAGTCTCCCGACATCATCCCCGCAAGCGCCGTCATCCTGAGGCGTAGCCGAAGGACCTCTGTATTTCGCGACGACGCGACCTACTTCCGATCGTCAGCGTCAACGGCTAAACTGTCTTTGCTTTTCTTGTTGTCATACCCGAAGGCAATCTGCTCCTGCCTTTGTCTTTGCCTTATTCGCTATTTACTGCTCACTCAACCTAACTCTCTAACTCCTCACTCCCTAACTTCTCTATGCCCTACCTCCTCAAATCCGAACCCGACGCTTACTCCTTCGACGACCTCGTCCGCGACGGCGAGACCACATGGGACGGCATCAAGAACCCGCAGGCTCTCATCACGCTCCGCAACATGAAGCCGGGCGAGCAGGTCGTCATCTACCACTCGAACACTGGCAAAGCCGCCGTCGGCCTCGCGAAGGTTGTCTCCGTCAAGCTCGACGCCGACGGCAAGACGCCGCTCGTCCGCCTCAAAGCCGGCAAACGACTCAAGCGCGAAAAGACTCTCGCCGAAATGCGCGAAGCCAAAGTCTTCAAAGACTCCCTCCTCTTCCGCCAGTTCCGTCTCTCCGTCGTTCCCCTTACCGACGCACAGTTCGACTGGCTGCTCAACGACTGAGGACGGCTCGCTCCCGCACGCACAATCGCCAATTGGCGCCGTCATCCTGAGGCGAAGCCGAAGGGATCTCTGTATTTTGCTGGCGTTGAAAGGGATGGCCTTTTGACCCCTGCGGAAATGCGCAGTTCCGGCGCTTACCCACGGACAGTAGCCTGCGTCTCACTCCCTAGAGTTCCATCACAGGAGGGAGGGATAGACGCTATGGCTCGCTCTCGCTTCGCCAACGTCCTCCTGCTGCTCATCGTTGCGACAGGCTGTCATCACGACACGCCCAGCAGCCAACCCCCTCCACCGAACACTGCAGAACTCGCGCTCTCCGGCATTGCCCTGTTCTTCACCGCCAACGTCGGCCAGACCAGCCGCGCCCAAACCGTCACGCTCACCAACATGGGCACCGCCGCGCTCGCGCTTCCCAGCATCACCCTCAGCGACACCACAAACTTCGCCATGACGAGCACCTGCGGCTCCATGCTCGCCCCGTCCGCCACCTGCAACCTCACTATCACCTTCAAGCCCCAATCCGCCGCCGATCTCCACGTCACCATCATCATCGCCGACAACACCGCCAGAACCCCCAAGACCATCCGCCTCAATGGCACAGGCGCTATCGGCGCCCCCACACCCACCTCTCCAATGTCACCCGCCGCCGCCGCCGACACCCACATCTGACCCTGCTATCCTGACCAACGGAGCATAAGAAATGATCAACATGCAGGGTCAGGTCGCCGTTGTCTTCGGGGTCGCCAACAAGCGCTCCATCGCCTACGCCATCGCCGAAAAACTCGCCCAGGCCGGTGCCACGCTCGTCCTCGGCTACCAGTCCGACCGCCTCCGCAAAGCCTCTGAAGAGCTCCTCACCTCGCTCGGCCAGGCCGACAAGGGCCTCCTTGTCGAGTGCGACGTCTCCAGCGACGACGCCATCGCCACAGCCTTCTCTCAAATCCAGGCGAAGTTTCCATCCATCAACACCGTCGTCCACTCCATCGGCTTCGCGCCCAACATCAAAAACTCCGTCCTCGAAACCACGCGCCAGGACTTCGCCATCGCCAACGACATCAGCGTCTACTCGCTGATCGCCATCGCCCGCGCCGCCGCTCCCCTCATGCCCGAAGGCTCTTCGATCCTTACCCTCACCTACTACGGCGCCGAAAAAGTCTTCCCCAACTACAACATCATGGGTGTTTGTAAAGCTGGACTCGAAGCTGCGGTCCGTTACCTCGCCGCCGAACTCGGCCTCAAAAAAATCCGCGTCAACGCCATTTCCGCCGGCCCCATCAACACGCTGGCCGCCCGCGGCATCGGAGACTTCGCCACCATCCTCGACACCGTCACCCACCGCGCCCCACTCCATCGCAACGTCGAGCAGGAAGAGGTCGGCGGCACCGCTCTCTTCCTCTGCTCCCCTCTCGCCTGCGCCGTTACCGGCGAGATCACCTTCGTCGACTGCGGCTTCAACGTCACCGGGATCTAAGGCGACCTCGCTCTCCGTCACTACACCGCATATAATTTTGTCTCTACCTGGTTTCTCACCAGAAGAGATCGAGACCTGATGCTTCTCACGTTCCTCGCACCACCTTCCCTCGCCCTCGCACTCTCGCCGCATCCGCAGCCCAGCAACCCGCCTCACCCTCACAGCAAATCGTCCAGGTCCGGCGCTCTCAACGTCCCCTCCGGTCATCACCGACAGCGGCCAGTGGTCCACGCTTCTCCCCATCCTCTCGACACCAGACGTCGATCTCTTCATCGAAGACCCCTCCAACGACGACTGGCTCTCCCAGAACGCTGCATCCTTCATCGAGCGCGGCCAGTACACCGTCATCCTCGTCTCCTTCTACAAGACCCTCCACGCCTGCCGCGCCGACCAGATCCACGCCGGCCTCAGCGACGCCGAACACATTGACGCCTGCAACAACTACCGCTACGCCGTCCACCGCATCGCCGTCGACAACCCGCAGAACGCCGTCACTCTCCTGTTCTCCGCCAAGGTCTTCTCCGGCGGCACGCTCGACGACGCCTCCATCCGCCGCGAAACCCACACCCGCGGCATCACCGAGCTCGACAGCAACGCCCAAAAGGCGCTCGCCGACACCACAAAGCTCATCGCCAAAGAATCCCGCACCTACGCCATCCGCCAGCAACCCTCCGCGCATTGATCCGTCCAGTGATCCGCGATTAAATTCGCATCTCCTGTCTCGCGCTCGAATCTCATAACAGAAACCGGCCGCAGCTACCCAGGACTTCAATCCCAAACAGAGAGCTCCCCATGAAGATCTCCGAAATCCTCCTCCTCGACTTTGACAAGGAA
>CAVWYV010000005.1:0-64009 GCA_963759355.1 uncultured Acidobacteriaceae bacterium
CGAGCCCCGTCGTCCCCGCCATAAACAACAGAATTAGTTTGGTTTATGGCACAGACCTCTTCATTGTTGCCCTCGACGAGGGTCCTGAAGGGTCCAATAGTAAAGCTCCCATCGAACAACACATCACACACCCGGTCCTGAGCGGCACGCTTCTCCTCGCTCACAGCCTGCTGGTAAATCGCAAGTGTGATCCGGGGATTAGCGTGGCGCAGCATCTCCTGCGCCGTCTTCACGTCGGCTCCGTTCTGGCGAAGCATGGTTCCGAGGCCGTGGCGGAACGAGTGCCAGCCGATGACCTTCTTGATCTTCAACTCGGTCAGCGCTGGGCGTATCGCCTTCTTGAGGATCGAGTCCGGTGAGATCGGCGTTCGCCCGTTGGTCCTGACCGACGGAAACAGGAAATCGTCGTCGCCTTTGTAGAGCGATACCGACCTCCATTCCCGCATGGCTGACATGAGGAATGACGGCATCGGAACAGGCTTCCGCGAAGCTTCCGTCTTCGCGTCGCCCATTGCCCCGCCATCGATGAATAGTGTTCGGCCTGTGATGTAGGCGGGGTCTTGCCGGCGAGAAAAGCTATCGCGCCAGCAAATGTCGCTGGGGTGCGCAAGCGCCGCATTGGGACTCTGGTCAGGAAGCGCGCCTCTCCTTCACTGCCTTCAGGATTGTTGGTACGAAATAGCTCCGGCTCGGTTGGACCGGGGGCGATCGCATTCGCCGTGATGCCGTCCGCAGCCAGTTCAATGGCCATCGTCCGGGTAATACTCTCGATTGCCGTTTTTGCTGCTGCGTAACTATCCCTTCGTGCGAGAGACCGCTGCGGCCCGTTCCCTGATCCGTCACTTCCTAGATTTCCCAGGGCAACCCTCACGCAAAGAGTCAGGGATTTGGGTTGGAAACCCGGGAAACAGCCAGGCCGCCTGATCTGTCGGCCTACAAATTTAAGGTAGATTCGGACGTGCAAGATTATGGTTGACACTTATTATGACCTGCATGTAGGGTTTCGCGTGAGAATTAATTGACATCGTTGTCACAAGCAGCCATCGAGAGTGCTTTGCAGGTTGCGTATACGGGATCCTTGTCGCGTTAAATGACTTGCTTAGGAGAAAAAGCCATATGTTGAACTTTAGTCGACGCTTGAAATGGATAACGCTGGCTACAACTGTGTTCTTTTGCTGCTTGGGCGTTGTCCTTCATGCCCAATCGGTGACTGGAACCTTGCTCGGCACGGTCACAGACGCGGGAGGCGCGGTCATCTCTAACGCCAAGATCACCGTGACTGAGACCTCCACCGGCGTCATTCGCGAGACTATCTCGAACGAAAGTGGAAACTACACTCTGCCGAATATTACGCCGGGCACCTACAACGTTACCGTGGTCAGCCCAGGCTTCAAGAAGGAAACCCGCGAGAATATCCAGGTCCTCACCAATACCACGCAACGTGTCGACGTTGATCTCTTTGCCGGCGGCGTCACCGAGACCGTCATCGTGACTACCGTTCCACCGTTGCTTCAAACGGATCGCGCCGATATCAGCACTGAGATTTCCAGTCGCGAAATGGCCGATTTGCCCATCGGCACCAACCGCAACTTTCAATCGCTACTCAATCTTGTGCCCGGAATGGCGCCCGCAGTCTTTCAGCACTCCCAGTTCTTCAATTCGCAAAGCTCCCTTCAGACCAACGCCAACGGCATCCCTCGCGAAGGGAATCTCTATCAGATTGAGGGTATTGACGACGACGAGCGCACGGGCCTTCTGCAACTCATCATTCCCCCCGCGGACGCCATCGCTTCGGTTGATATTTCGACTAACAACTACGAGGCGGAATTGGGACGAGCTATTGGCGCTGTTACCAACGTCACTCTCAAGTCGGGAACCAATAGCTTCCACGGCTCAGCGTTCGAGTACATCCAGAACAGCGCGACGAATGCGCGGTCCTACTTCGGGCCGCCTCTTGGCCATCTCTCTTACAACTACTTCGGGGGCAGCATCGGCGGCCCGATCCTCAAGAAGAAATTATTCTTCTTCGGTGACTACCTGCAATCGATCGATCATGAGAGTGTTTCGAACACTCTTACCATTCCCGACCCCAGGTATTACACGCCAAACTCCTCCGGATTTATCGACCTGAGCGGAACGCTTACAGGCGCGGCCAACCCGTGTGGATACCAGACGGGGCAGATCTTCGATCCCGCCACCGGAAATGGCACGGCCACCACGGGTACTTGCGGCAACCGCAAGCCGTTCGTGAATAACCAGATTCCGTTCGGCCGCGTCAATCCGGTGTCGCTGTCGATTCTGCAGAAGGTAAACGCGGCGGCGGCGCAATATGGCAAGCTGAATCCCAACGCGCCCATCGGCAACCCAGCGAACAACTACACGACCACGTTGCCTTTTACCAAGTCACCCTCCAGTTTCGACACCAAGCTCGACTGGGCTGTTACAGAAAAAAATCATCTCAGCGGCCGCTACAGCTGGCAGCATGTGCCCGTGTATCAGGCACCTGCGTTTGGATCATTCCTAGGCGGTCCGGCTGCAGGCGGATTCGAGGCTAATGGAATCACCAATGCATACAGCCTGGGCGTGAACTTTGACCGAGTCTTCTCCCCGACCCTCCTAACCGAGGTGCGTGTGGGCGTAGCTCATATGAAGAATTCAGCTCAGCCCATTGACTACGGCTCTAATGACGCGACAACGCTGGGCATCCCAGGTGTCAATATCCCGGACCAGCCCTTCACCTCTGGCCAGGTGGGAATCACCATCAATGGTGGATTCAGCGGCACGCTTATCGGGTACTCTGCGTCAGTCCCGTGGATTCGCGCAGAAGCGAACATCGACTTCGTCAACAACTGGACCAAGATAGTCCGGAACCACACGTTCAAATTCGGGGGCGATCTTCGCCGGGTTCGCGACGACCTGCTGCAGGACCAGACCTTCAGTCCCCGCGGCGTGTTCACCTTCTCCGACGTGCAGACGTCTCAGGCGGGCGCTTCAACCAATCTGGGCAACGACATCGCCAGCTTCCTTTTCGATCTTCCCAGCTCGGCGGGACGGGACCTCAATACCTTCTTCCCCGCCTACCGTCAGTGGTGGTTCTTCGCGTATGCCGGGGACAAATGGCAGGTAACTCCAAAATTGACGCTCGATTTGGGCTTGCAATGGGATTTCTATCCGCCCGCTACCCCGAAAATTCCAGGAGGCTTCTCAAACTACGATCCTGCCAACAATCAGCTGGTCGAAGCGGGCCTGGGAAGCAATCCCTCGAATCTTGGCATGACTACGCAGTATAAGTATTTCGCCCCGCGAACAGGTTTCGCCTATCGCCCGAACGAGAAGACCGTTTTCCGCGGTGGCTTTGGTATCAGCTATACCCCTTTTCCGGACAATAGTTACGCCTATAACTATCCGATCCGCGCTAACAATAGCTACGGCCTAACCGGCAGTTCACCCTATACGGCGGCGGTCGGATCGGATGGCGTGACGACCGCCACCTTCCAGGCAGGCTTCCCGGCACCCGTGGCCATCCCGATTCCTTCCAACGGCCTCATCCCCACCAACACACAGTTCCTGGTGGCCCAGAACTACCTCATCATCCCTCACTCTTACAAGAACCCCTACGTCGAGTCCTGGAACCTTGCAGCGCAGCAGGCTCTTCCCGGAGACATGTCGCTGCAACTGGCCTATGTCGCAAACCATGGCGTCGACATCTCGGGCAGCCAGAACATAAATCTCCCCACAACCTTTGGTGGGGGAAACGCGTCGGATCCTGAGTACAACTGCGTCGGTTGCCCACCGAACCTTCACCGCACGGCATCCTCCACTGTTTATTTCCTGGGCTTCTCCTCCAACTATCAGTCGCTACAGATGCAACTGACGAAGCGGATGACCCACGGCTTTGCTTTCACCAGCGCCCTCACGTGGGGTAAGGGGATGGGCTATATCGGCGGTGATGATGGCGGCCTTAGCTTCTTCGCCGGTTCATTGCGCAGGAACTATGCACCCACTGACTTCGATCGGACGTTCAACTTCGCGCAGAGCTTCACCTATCACCTGCCATTTGGCCACGGACAAAAGTATCTGAGTTCTGGCTTTGCAGCACAGGTGTTAGGCGGGTGGAGGATCTCGGGAACATTCTCTGCGGTCACCGGAACGCCGTTCACGGTTTCCACCAATGGATCAAACCTGAATACACCTGGCACTACACAGACAGCAAATCTAACCGGAGCCTACAACGTAGTGCATCAAACCGGATCGGCAGCTCACTGGTTCAATCCAGCAGCCTTCAGCACTCCGACCGGTTGCCCGGCATTGCCGGCCCCCTGCCCGAACCCCGGTGCAGGGAACACGGGCCGCAACGCGTTCCGGGGGCCCGGTTTCATCCAGGACAACTTCTCGTTGTTCAAGAGCTTCGGCTTGTGGCGTGAAACCGCACTCGAGACCGGAATTGAGGCGTTCCAACTGAGCAATACGCCGCAGTTCGCGAACCCGACCTCTAACAACTGCTGCACGGCGACCAGCTTCGGTCAGGTCACCGGCACGCTGGGCAGCGGACAAGGCAGCGTAAATGGAATAGGAGGCGGACGGTCCCTACAAGCTTCGGCCCGTATCTCCTTCTGAGCCACGTGAAAGTCAACCGTCGGGCAGCGCCACTTATAGCAACTTGCCAGGTGGCGCTGCGCCGTGGTGTAAGGTCCGCCACCGCGATTTAGAATTAGTTGAGGGATTTGATGATTACACGACGTGAATTTACCTCGGGAGTAGCTGCCCTGGCGGTCGCCTCGACTGCAAAGAGTTACGCTCAGATCATTGGGGCGAACGACCGATTGAACTTTGCCGTCATTGGGTTGAACTCCCGAGCCTACGCACATCTCTCTTCGCTCAAGGCGAATAGGGCGAACGCACGGATTTCGCACGTGTGCGATGTAGATAGTGCGATTTTGCAGAAATTCGCTGCTGCAACTGAACGATCGATGGGCACCGCACCCGCGACTGACCGGGACTTCCGCAAGATCCTCGCCGTAAAAGATGTAGATGCAATTACGATTGCAACGCCCGACCACTGGCATGCACCTATGGCTATTGCCGGCCTGCAGGCAGGTAAGAACGTCTACGTCGAAAAGCCATGCAGCCATAACCCTGCTGAGGGGGTGCTCCTGGTCCAGGCCCAGCAGCGTTATAAGAAGCTGGTGCAGATGGGGACTCAGCGTCGTTCGTCGCCGCTCTACATCGATATCATCGGTCGGATCCACGATGGTCTTCTTGGGCGCCCGTATTATGCAAAGGCGTGGTACAGCAACACTCGGAAATCTATTGGGACCGGCAGACCGGCGCCAGTCCCAGCTACGCTCGATTGGGACTTATGGCAGGGGCCGGCACCTCGCGTAGGGTACAGGGACAATGTTCAACCCTATAACTGGCACTGGTTCAAGACGTGGGGCACGGGTGAGGCGCTCAATAACGGAACGCACGAAGTGGACGTCTGCCGCTGGGCTCTCGGAGTTGATCTTCCGAAGCGCATCACGTCGTCGGGAGGGCGATACCAATTCAAGGACGATTGGCAGTTCTACGACACGCTTGTCACCAGCTTTGAATACGATGACAAGCTGATCTCCTGGGAATGCAAGAGCTGCAGTGGGATGAAGCTCTATGGGCGTGACCGCGGAGTCGTAATTACTGGGACCACCGGCAGCCTTGTTCTGGATGAGGGCGGATATGAAGTCTATGACCTGAAGGGCGCGAAGATAGACGAGCATAGGGCGGGAAAGGCCGCTGCTTCCGCAGACCTCACAGGAGCAGACAGCATGACCGATGCTCATTTTGCCAACTTCATCGCCGCTATGCGCACAGGAGAGAAACTGACCCAGCCGATCGAATCCGGCAACGTTTCGGTCACGATGTTGCAACTCTCAAACATTGCCTGGGACATGCGACGGGAGCTCAGACTTGATGCGGCAACGGGACATCTTCTCGACGATAAAGAGGCCATGAAGTTCTGGGGCCGCGACTACGAAAATGGCTGGGCGCCACATCTCTAAGTACAGATGCCTATCTCTATGAGCGTACAGATTTGCGAAGAGTGGTCCAGCCTTCGACGTTTTGTAGTTTTGGTGCCGGGTTCAACTTCTGAACTCTGTGTGCCTCCTCGAAGGCGGTGGGGTTAACCTCCCATCGCCTCCTTTTTCCTCCTGCCCGTCGGAAAGCGCGCGTGGGTATTGTTTCTAACCTTTCAGATGTTTCAGTCCAACACCTCTTTCTACTAAATTTCGGACCAAAGGCTAAGAGTCATGTCAATTCATTCAGGCTTTTCTCGTCGTCGTTTTGCCGTTGGAGCCAGCGCAGCTGCTGCCCTATTAACGACTCCCATGCGTCTCTTTGGGAGTAGCTCGAAGTTCAAGGTGGGAGTCATCTCGGATGAGATTTCGCAGGACTTCGACCATGCCTGCTTCGTGATCGCCAAGGATTTCGGACTTCATTACGTAGAACTTCGCGATATTTGGGGTAAGAATCTGCAGGCGGCTACTGATGCGCAGATTGCGGAGGCACAGAAGATCCTAGATCGCTATGGGTTGCAGGTAACCGACATTGCAAGTCCGCTTTTCAAAGTAGACTGGCCGGAAGCCCCGCACTCGCAGTACGGTTCAAAAGCCGACCTGCACGGGGCCGACGAGACCACTTTCAAACAACAGGATGAGATCCTGGAACGTTCCATTTCGCTTGCAAAACAGTTTAAAACCAATAAGGTTCGATGCTTTGATTTCTGGCGTATCGACGATGTCAAACCTTACCGCGCGGCCATCAACGACAAACTGCGGGAGTCAGCGGAAAAGGCAGCGAGGCAGAACATCATACTTGTCCTGGAGAATGAGTTTGCCTGCAACACTGCAACCGGGCGTGAGGCAGCGGCAACACTGGCTGGTGTACCCTCGCGTAACCTTGCGCTCAATTGGGATCCGGGCAATGCGGTGATGCGGGGCGAACTGGATGCATTCCCCAACGGTTGGGACGCGATACCAAAAGACCGCATCCATCACTGCCACGTTAAGAACGCGGTGAAAGATGACACTGGCAAAATTGTCTGGTCTCCGGTCGACATTGGTTACATCGATTGGGCAGCTCAATTTCGCGCCTTCGCGAAGATCGGCTATCACGACGCCGTGAGCCTGGAGACTCACTGGAGGGGCGCCGGCAGTCCGGAAGCCTCAACGCGCAGAAGTTGGGAAGGCATGAAGAAGGAGCTCAAGCAAGCCGATGCAATCTGAGAGTTCGCCGGGGCGGACGTACGCTTCTCGTTCGGTGATCCCCGGAGACATGCGAGCGGATGGGACGCAGGCTGTTAGCACTGAGTCTTGTTGTTGACGACATCGCTGGAGCCACAACCATGCAGTGATCCGCCACGCCATCGGTATTCGCCGACGCGACTCTCTACATCAGTACTCATCCGACAATTGGTGCGCATACTCGAGGCTTCTGATACTGCAAGCGTCGCACACGGGAAGAGAGTAGGGAACAGCCTGGCTCGTCGCGGATCGAGCCTGTGCAGTCGCGATTCCAGGAAAGAGCAAAAGCAGCGATGCGGCAATGTAGGAAATCACTGTACAAGCATTTCTCCCCTTGCCGATAACAGTGTAAGAAATGTTTTCCCTCATAGGTTCTTCGCGCTCTTCGCTCCCATGCAGCGCATTAACATGCGGTGCGGCTAGTTGCTTGCGGTTCGGGTATGGTTGTGAATTCCAGTAATTCGGTATATTAGTCCTCGTTCGGTTGACTAAAGCCTACTTCGCGACAGAAGATCTGCATTTGAGACGAGCCCCGTTCATCAAAAAGCGCGTGGACACCCGCAGGTGGATGTTCAGTCTTCCCATTTAAAATTCCAAGGCTCGTTCAAGAAGACAACGTTGTCTAATCGCCTTGAAAGTTATACGATCCATTTTGTAGCTGTCAAGATGGAACACAGGGTATTCCATCAAAGCCATCTTGAAGCGTCCCCCGAGAGACTCTTTTCGAATCTTGCCGAACTCGCATGGCGCACCCACGATCCCGGGATATCCTCGGGGGGACGAATGATCGAGGAACGCTTATTGAATCGAAGCCTGATCGCAGCAATTTCCATCGGATCGTTGGGCGGATTCATCTTTGGATATGACCTTGGTGCTCTTTCAGCAGTAACCGAGAGTCTGAGAGGCTTATTTAGCCTCTCGCCTGGGGATTTCGGTCTGACGATCGCGGCATCCGTATGGGGTACGGTCTGCGGTTCTATCCTTGCAGGCCGCGTCGCAGACAAGATCGGCCGAAGAAATCTGATTGCCGGGGCTTCAATCCTATATGCACTTGCCGCAATCTGCATCACACTGCCTGTTCCAGGCGACTGGATCTCCATCCTCGCTATGAGGTTCCTGGGCGGGATTGCTGTTGGCGCGCTCACGGTTGGCTGTCCTCTGTACCTGTCCGAGATCGCCCCGATCACGATGCGCGGAAGGATAGTCGGTTTGTTTCAGGTGCAAGTCGGCATTGGTGTAATAGTGGCCTTCTCCACCGGCGCAGTGTCGATGCATCTGGCGTCACCCAGCGCTGCCTGGCGATGGTCTCTGGGGCTGGGAGCCGTGCCCGCAATCGCTCTACTGTTATCGTTGCGATTTATGCCCCCGGTGAGGTCCAGCCTTTATGAAGGCGGCATTAGTAAGATCTCCTCGAAGATGGTGCCGTCATCCGTTTCTCCGGGAAGCCATAGGCGGGCGAAGCTGTTCCGCAAAAGGAATATACGTCCAATCTTGTTGGCGACCAGCATCGCAGTCTTCAATCAGCTCTCCGGGGTCAACATTCTCCTGCTGTACATGCTGGAGATCTTCGCGAGTGCCGGAATAACTATCTCCGCCGGTCACACATATGCAGTACTCGTTTCTTGCCTTAGCCTGGCAACAACTATGCTCGGGATGGCTTTCGTGGACCGATTAGGGCGCAAGCCGCTCTTGTATCTCGGCTCTACTGGTATGGCTCTATGTTTGTTCACCTTGGGCGCTTCTATACCGCATCATTTCGACCCGTTGCTCTACTTCTTCATTTTCGTTGCATACAACGCATTCTTTGCCTTCTCCCAGGGCACTGTTGTATGGGTCTACCTCAGCGAGCTGTTCCCGGCGGGAATACGGGGTCTCGGCCAAGGGTATGGCACGTCGATACACTGGATCGTGAACGCTATTCTGGTGTCTGTCTTTCCGGTCCTTCAACATGTCTCACCCGTTCGAGCGTTTTATATCTTCGCTGTGATGATGGTCATTCAGATCGTCGTTGTGTGGCTCTGGTATCCCGAGACAAGAGGAACCGACCTTGGAGCGTTCGCTCTCGCAGGATGCGCAGAAAAGGATAGACTTCACTAGACTTCGCGACCAGGGTGGCTCCGATATGGCGACAAAAAAAGCACAGGCACCCACGTTGGTAGACGTCGCTCGAGAGGCCGACGTTTCACTGAAGACAGCGTCACGTGTCCTCAACAACTCGAAAAACGTCAGCGAGGAAAAAGCCGTGCGGGTACGAGCTGTGATGCAGCGGCTCGGTTATCGCCCAAACGAACTGGCTCGAGGGCTCAAAGCGCAAAGATCCGCGGCGATCGGGATGATCGTGCCGAATCTTTCTGACCCCTTCACCGCAAATGCGGTAAATGCAGTTCAAGAAGTTGCACGGGCAAATGGATACGTTGTGATTCTCGCCAGTTCCGGAGGCTACGTCGATGTGGAACGATCTGAAATTGTGAGCTTAGTAGGTCGACAGATAGACGGCCTGATTGTTGCACCGGCAGATAGCCGGAAAAATACTTTCGACGATATTATCCCCGCCGGCGTCCATGTCGTGACATTTGATCAGCTACTTCGAAAGGCTGAACTGGACTCGGTCACAGTAACCAACCGCCGTGGCGCCCGAGAGGCGACTGAACATCTGGCGGGTCACGGCTGGCGCCGCATTGTCGCCATCGGCGCGCGGGCTCACCTTTATACCTGCAAGGAACGCTTAGCCGGTTATCGGGCGGGAATGAAAGCAGCATCTCTCGAGCCAAGAGAGTGTTTGGTCGAACACGAAAGCATGTTAACTCCCGGATGGCTCGAGTCGCAGGTTTTGGGGTTTCAGAAGGCTGATGCTGTGTTCACCCTGAATTGGGTCTGCACTATGCTTACCTTGCGTGGTCTTCGAAAAATTGGGAAAACGGCGGGACAAGATGTAGCGATGCTTTCCTTTGATGATTTTGAATTGGCCGATATGTTAACGCCTGGGCTGTCAGCTGTTCGTCAGCCTGCTGAGATGCTCGGACGAGAAGCTGCGAGGTTGCTTTTCGTACGGCTGAAAGCCGGGGGAGCTACGCCCCAGTCGGTGGTATTGCCCACATCATTAATCCTTCGCCAGTCCTGCGGTTGTCACGTGCGAGACTAACTGCCTATCTCGAATAGGCGGCGGAGGATTGATGGGCTCTCCGCGGCTTGTGACGACAATGAAAATCAGGATGTCATGACAGCAAATCAGGATAGCGTCGGACTGCTGTTGCGATAAGTTCCCCGAACAAGGTATTTGCCCAGGCAAACCAGGATCTTGTATAGATCGACACATCATTCCGGTTGTAAGACTCATGCATGAATCCAGTCCCGGCGGCAGATGATTTCAACATTTGGATTGATCGGCCGACTTCTGCGCTTGAATTGCTCGTGAGCGCGTAGACGATTTGAGACATGGGCCAGATGCTATCGCGTCCTATGTGTGGACCACCAATCCCTTCGCCGGCGGTCCCGCGAAAGAACCAGGGGTTCGCTTCGCTCCATACGAATCGCCGGGTGCGAGCGTACAGAAGAGGATCAGGCGAGCTATCAAGGTATGGTAGGCTCAGCAGGCTCGGAACGTTGGCGTCATCCATGAGTACATGGCCCCCGTAACCGTCAACCTCATAGGCCCAAATCGTTCCGGATCGAATTGGGATGATGGCGTATTTCGTGAGAGCGGCTTGAACTTCGTCTGCGAGGCCAATCGCTTGATTCGCCATCCTCGCATCATGAAGGATACTGTTGGACATCGTCGCAAGTTGGTGAAGCGAAGTGACCGCAAAAAGATTTGCGGGCACCAAGAAGGAGAAAATGCAAGCATCATCGGAGGGACGGAAGCAAGAGGCGATCAAGCCGACCGGCTTTACCGGGTTGCCAATCCCATTCACAAGCGTATCTGTAGGATTGGGTGTGTTCCGTTGGAAGCGGTACGGCCCGTCATTCTCTTTCCGCTGCTGAATCTGCATCGTTGAGAGGATGGTTTGCATTGCGTGCTTCCATGCCGAGTCGAAAGGCGTGGTGTCGCCGGTGTACTTCCAGTATCCGTAAGCAAGGCGAATGGGATAGCAGAGGGAATCCAACTCATACTTGCGCTCACCAACACCTTGCTTCATCTCAGTCTTGTCCCGGCGACTGCCTTCGAGGGGAGGGGCGTTCAGGTCCGCCATAAAACAGTTGGCATATGGATCGATCAGCAAGCAGCGCGTCTGCCGCCGAATGACTCCCTCAAGAAGATCGCGCAGATGGCGGTCTTCCGATGCCAAGGGCAGATATGGCCATACCTGAGCTGAGGAATCGCGTAACCACATCGCAGGAATGTCGCCAGTAATCACGGCTGTGTCGGGTTTTCCATCGAATGTGCCGAGCCTGATCGTAGTGTCAAGGGTGTTGGGGAAGCAGTTTGCAAAAATGGCAGATAATACGGGATCACCGATAACCCGTTGCGTCGAAGCGATGTAGGCCTCTACCGCGTCGCTGCGGAACATTCGATCGCCGGCCGGCGGCCGCCTGGATCCGACCGACGGATTTGCCCGTCCCCATGCGGAACGCGGTACCAGTGAAAGCGCTCCGGCACCCGCGATACATGTGCCCATTGTTTGCACAAGAGTCCTTCGCGTCATAAACATCGTATTCGGTGTGATTTCCGCAGATCCTGACATGTGTCGCCCGATCATATCTCGTTTCTGCACTTCTAGACAACGTTGTCTTTACGTAGCCCGGTGCGGTTGAGCGCTGGCACACAAGCATCGCGGAAAACGCATCAGAACACATGTGCGCGATGCTGCTTTCCGAGCGCAAATATGTTGCTCCGGCAGGAGGAGAAGGATGCCAACTCGCCCAACGTGGTCCGGTTCGCTTCAGATTTCACTCGTTTCAATCGCTGTAAAAATTTTCCCGGCGACAAACCCGGGACGCCAGGTGGAGTTCCACCTGATCGACCGTAAAACTCACAAGCGCATTCACCATCGGAATGTCGACGAGCAGGGTGAAGTGAGCAAGGCGGACATCGTCAAAGGATATGAGTACGCTAAAAATCGGTACATCGAAATCGACCCGGAGGAACTAAAGTCACTCCGCCTTCCTACTGCGGCGACGATGCAGATAAAACAGTTCGTGAAAGCGGAGGAGCTGGCACCGTCGTTTTATGAACGTCCTTATTTTGTCGCTCCAAAGGATGAGGTTCAGGCGAAGGCACTCGGAATCATGCGTAAGGCCTTGGCCGATACCGACACCCTGGGAATCGGAGAAATAGCCTTCAGCGGACGGGAGCATCTCGTCGCTATTGGTGCGCCATCCGATCCGAAGCAAAAAGGCCTGATGCTCTATACGCTCCGCTACGAGAATGAACTCCGGGATTCCGCGTCCGCACTCAAAGACACGAAAGAGAAATCTGTAGAGGCAGAGGAGCTGTCTCTGGCGAAACAGCTAATCAACGGCAAGACTTCAAAATTCGATCCTGGCGACTATAAGGATGACTATGAGGAGGCTCTGAAGAAACTGGTAGAAGCGAAGCGCAAGGGAAAGCCACTGCCCAAAGAAGAGCCCCAGGCCCCAAATTCTAAAGTTGTGAACATCATGGATGCGCTACGAAATAGCCTCGGCGAGACGAAACCAAAACGTACCGGAGCCAGGAAGAAGGCGCGGAGAAGAAAAGCTGCGTAAGGCCATCAACCAGTTTTCCTGAACTCAATGTTGACTGCGGCTCACCCTCTGGGTACTGGATGGATGAATGAGATCGACTGGCAACGACAGATCACTCTTTCACCGCGAACTGTCGAAAGCGAGAGCTTTAGGGCTCGTTTAGTCTGCCTGCGACTAAACATTGGTCGTTTAATAGTGCCCCGCAAGTTCTTTGTTTGGAAGAATTGCAAACCGGCAGCCGCAACCGTCTGTTAAGAGTGACAGTTCCCGCCCTTTCGCCAGCCTCGTAGCATCACCCAAGTTCCACTTCTGTGGGCAAACCCGTTGCGTCACGTCGCCCTCAGCGAACTCAGACGCCTGGAGGAGAGGTATGAAAAGAGCTGCGTCTATATTCTTTGCGCTACTACTGGTGATCGCGGGGGCAGCACGTGCTCAGGATGTCCGCTACAACTTCGACAAGTCTGCCGACTTCGCTAAGTTCAAGACCTATAAGTGGGTGGAACTCAAGGACGCAACGAAAGTTGATGACATCACAGATAAGCAGATTAAACAATCGATCGACAGTGTGCTCGTCACCAAAGGCCTTGAGAAAACTAACTCGGATGATGCCGATCTCTACATTGGCTATCAGACTGCGATTGGCCAGGAGAAGCAGTACACTTCCTTCAACTCCGGATGGGGCTATGGCCCAGGTTGGGGCGGCGGATGGTATGGCGGCGGTGGCATGAATAGCAGCACAACCACTGGGACAACCTCCACTATCTATACAGGGCAATTAGCGTTGGATATGTACGATCGCAACGGCCACGACCTGGTGTGGCGCGGCGTCGCAAGCAAGACAATAGATACAAAAGCAAAGCCAGAAAAGCGCCAGAAGAATCTCGACAAGGCTGCCGCTAAAATGTTGAAAAACTATCCTCCGCCGAAGAAATAAGTAGTTGTATTTGCCAGCCGGCTGGTTTTTCTGGAACACCACCCTCAAGGACCTATAAGCGGATTGCTGGCTGGCGGGGCAGTTGGTAGGAAGGTCGTCATGACGCGATGGACAAGAGCATTGGAGTGGCTTCTTCTGGTTGCTGGCCTGCTCATGTTTGGGGTCTACCTGGGAGCCCGCATCCATCGCTCTGTTCTTTCGCACGCCGAGGTCGCAAGATTCAAGGATAAGGTTCTGGTGACCAGGGAACTGAAGGCTGGGACTGAGGTTGTAGGTGAAAAGCCCGATTTTAGTCTTTGGTCTCCTAAGCGTGTCCATGATTACCAGGAGAGTTTGGCAGCGCACTTTGCCCCGGCCCTCGCGCTGCTTCGCATTCCCAAGATCAATTTGGAGGTTCCCGTTTTGGACGGAACGGATGACCTCAGTTTGAACCGCGCCGTCGGACATATCGGGGGGACAGCGAGACCTGGCGAGAACGGGAACGTAGGCATCGCGGGCCACAGAGATGGATTTTTTAGAGGCCTCAAGAATGTTAGTACGGGGGACACGATCGAGATTGTCACTCCAGAGAGCGAAGCCAGATACGTGATCGACGAAATTACGGTTGTCGATCCTTCAAATGTGGAGGTTCTTGCTCCGAGAGCGCAACCGAGCATCACGCTTGTAACCTGTTACCCCTTTTATTTTGTCGGCAGCGCGCCGCAACGGTACATTGTGCGGGCCTCAATAGTAGGCACGAGCGGCAAAAAGCTGGAAGTAAGTAAGAACATAAGGTTTGAAAAAACGCCTGCGGACTGACAGTTTCCGGAGATGTTTTATCAAGTAACCGAACTACGGGGTAACCCTCTAGGTCCGGAACACCAAAAAAGGAGAGTACACAATGAATCGAGTAAATTTGTGGAAGACTCGGTGGCTGGCGCTCGGGACTGGGGTCGCATCCCTTGCGTTCACAGCGGCAATCATGGCTCAAATACAAACTGATACTCAGGTGGCACATGGAGTCGGAAGTCAAACAACCACGGTAGAAAGCGCACAGGTTGTCTCCGTCAATGGAAATGATCTGGTAGTGAAGATGAGTGACGGCTCGCTTCGGCACTTCTCCAGCGTCTCGGAAAGCGCTAAGGTGGACGTCGATGGAAGAGAGCTAGGGATTCATGAACTGAAGCCGGGCATGACCCTGCATAGGACAATCACTACCACAACGACACCCAAAGTAATTACAACGACTCAGAGCGTTACGGGCAAAGTATGGCACGTGCAGCCGCCCTCATCGGTAATCCTCACTTTAGAGGATGGAACCCAGCAGCAGTTCAAAATTCCGAAAGGTCAAAAATTCAACGTCAATGGGCAAATGACAGATGCCTGGGGATTGAAAAAAGGCATGATGGTGTCGGCCACTAAGGTTGTTGAAGAGCCCATAACCGTCGTAGAGCATGAACGGAAGCTTACAGGTTCCATGCCTCCTCCCCCGCCTCCACCAGCCGCTGATATGCCAATCCTGATTGTAGTGACAAGACCTGTCCAGGTAGCTCCAGCTTCAACGTCAACGCAGACTGCTGAAGCTACCCCGGCAGCTCTGCCCAAGACCGCAAGTCAACTCCCGCTCCTGGGCCTGCTTGGAGTGTTGAGTCTTATGTCTGGAATAAGTCTTCGGATTAGGAGACAGATGTCCTAGATCCGCGATTCTAGGTCGATCTAACAAGACACCCCAGCCCCTGCACGAAACCTGATCTCCCGGAAGAGATCTGGAATTCCGCAGGGCTGGCGTGTTTTTGTGAGTACAACCAAGTGGATTGACAACTTATGACTCGCGTTCGCGGCCGTAGCCGATACAGCAGCGAGCCGAAGTTGAATCGTGTATACATACGATCCCAATCGATAGGTAGAACTCGCAATCGCGCTGTAACTAGTACTAGTTGTTCCAGTGCGGCCTCTCTACTAGGGTCCTAACAGAACTCTGGGAATATCTATCTAGAGGGATGCGACTCAACTTATGTCATCGCGAGGGTGAACACACAGTTGGCAGACGGACCTTCACACCCGCGCGGACCTGTTTAGGAGAGGGAGACGTCCAATGGTCCAGGATCGGTGCAAGATTACCGTTAGTGCCTTATGCACAGCAATTCTGCTGTGCATCTGCAGTGTGGGATCTGGATTTGGCCAGGACAGCTCTCAGAACCCTACCCTCCAGCAGCTGAAAGACAAGCTGCAGGATATCCAGCGTGAGATGACCGAGATCCAGGGTGAGATCAAGACGCTCGAAGGCGCGAAGCCGGCTGCCGCTCCCGCGACGGAACTCCCCAAGGGAAATGCAGATGAACATGCTTCTGAGGCTACCGTGGAGCCAGTCAAGAATAACCTTGGGACAATTCAGCTCTATGGTTTTGCCCAGATGGACAGCGGTTATCGTCTTGGCCAGATCGATCCTGCATGGTTTGACGTAGAGCGCCCAACGAAGCTGGCCGCCTACAAGAATCAATTTGGCCCGGACGGCAGCGTCTATTTCAGCGTGCGCCAGACACGCTTCGGGGTGAAGACGTCGACGCCAACCAACTACGGAGATCTTAAAACAATCTTCGAGTTCGAGCTCTTTGGCACTGGTGTCGATGCCGGCCAAACGACGTTCAGGCTGCGCCACGCATGGGGAGAACTGGGGCACTTCGGCGCCGGACAAAACTGGAGCCCTTTCATGGACATCGATGTATTCCCCAACTCCGTAGAATATTGGGGACCGAATGGAATGGTCTTCTTTCGCAATGTCCAATTTAGGTGGATGCCAGTCAACCGAAATAATTTGCAGCTCTGGTTAGCCGCTGAGCGGCCTGGCGCGAGCGCGGATGGTGGGGTCTACTCAGGCCGTATAGAAATCGCTGGTGTCACGCCTAAGTTTGACATGCCAGATTTCTCATGGCGGATAAGGACAAGCCACGAGTGGGGGTACTTGCAGGTCGCGGGAATCTTTCGCAAGATAAGCTGGGTGGACAACAATAACACATCCGGCTTCAATATTGGTGACACTGTCCTGGGCTGGGGGATTAATACAACCACGAATCTGAAATTTACAAAGAAAGACAATCTTCAGATGGGAGTGGTCTATGGCGCCGGTGTGCAGAACTATATGAACGACGCGCCGGTGGACGTGAGTATTAAGTCGAATCCCTCTCAGCCGAACCGTCCGATCAAGGGTGTCGCTCTGCCTATGCTTGGCGCTACCGCATTTCTGGATCACGATTGGAGCACTAAATTCAGCAGCACCGTTGGCGCCTCGATGCTTAATATCTGGAATTCTGATCGTCAAAACCCACAGGATTTTCATCAAGGCGACTACGCACTAACCAATCTGCTGTATTACCCGGTTAAGAATGTGATGGTGGGTGGCGAGTTCCAGTTCGGGCGTCGGGTGAACTTCAGTAGTGGATGGAATGTGAATGACTACAAGATACAGCTGACTGCAAAGTACAACTTTTCAAAGGAAACAAGCTATTAGTGCGTTGCGGCGCTGTATCAGGTGTTCAGCACGGCTGAACACCTGCGCTCGATGCTCTTACTCCTGAGATGCGGGAGAAGGTCCAACGAGGAAACTACACACGGCTATTTGACCAGGCACGTAGCAAGGTGCGCGTGTGGGCGGCAGCAAATCCCCAGACAGGCAGAAATCTATCTAACTTGCGCGATGATCTTCCGGAAAGATGTGGGTGATTCCGACCACTGTTGAAGAACCGCCGGAACCTCATCCATGCCGATTACGGTCGAGACAGCCTCATTGACAGGAAAGCGGCCTGCCTCGAGCATCGCGATCACTTCCCGAAAGTCCTCTGGAAGCGCATTTCGTGACCCCATGATGTCCAGTTCTTTTTGGACAAACAGCTTTGTGTCGTACGCAACCGGCTGCTTTGCATAACCGATGTAGATAACGCGGCCCGTGAACGCGACCTCCTCTACTGCGGCCACGAATGTCTCTGGCAGACCGATTGCCTCGATGACAACAGAAGGCCCATGCCCGTCGGTGATGTCCTTGAGGCGCGCATGAACGTCCTCGTTTGCTGAGTGAATGAGATCCGTTGCGCCAGCGGCCCGCGCAGTGTTGAGCTTTGCCTCATCGACATCAACGGCAATAGTGCGTGCTCCGCGAAATGCCGCCCCTGCAACCGCGCCTAAACCGACGCCGCCACACCCGAACACAGCCACGGTATCGCCTGGCCCGACGCGTCCACGTGATACTGCATGAACGCCGACTGTCAGGGGCTCAACAATGCAGAGTTCCTTGAGGGAAAGCGGTGACACATACACCTTCTCCTCCGGAACTGAAATCCGTTCAGTCATGGCCCCGTCGCGCTGAACACCGTAGGTCTGGTTGTCTTTGCAGGCATTGAACCTTTCGTTGAGACAGGAGGCGCACTCGCCACAACTGGTGTACGGAGATACGGTCACCTGAGTGCCTGCTGGCACATTGTTGGAACCCTCGATAACGGTCGCTGCGATCTCATGCCCGATGACCCTGGGAAACGTAACCAACGGATTTCGCCCTCGAAAGCTATTCAAGTCTGTGCCGCAAAGTCCCACCATTTCCACCCGCAACAGAAGTTCTCCAGACTGTCGCGTGGGCTCGGGCAGGTCAACCAGCTTCGCATGTCCAGGGCTCTGCAGGGATACGGCTTTCATGCATCATTCCTTGTTCTGAGTTGCCCGAAGAAAAGATCAGGAAACTATTTCAGATTAGAATTCCTATATATACGAACATACGATCTTGGGGACTGAATAGCCAGCATGCCGATCGAAGCCCAGCAGGCTTACATCGAAGAACCACTAACGTCAGAAAATAGTAGGGGTCGCCGATTGTTAGATAGCTTTTCTTCACTCTGCACGCCAGTCGAAGGTGAAAAAATCGCTCGCGCTGGAGCCACAGCGTGAACCGTCGCGAATTCCTAGCTGCACTGGCCGTGTCTGCCGCGGCTTCATCTCTACAGTGCTCAGCGCAATCGGTGGCACAGGAATCGCCGTCTTTGACAATCGGCGTGGTGCAACCACATTCGACAATTCCTGACGAATTCGTCGGCCTGTCTTACGAAAGCGCCCAACTTGCGAATCCCGATTTTTTCTCCGCGAAGAATCATGCCCTTATCCGGCTCTTCCGCGACCTTGCGCCGCATGGCAATCTGAGGCTCGGCGGCGGCTCCAGCGAATACACAACCTACTCTGATGAGGCGCCCTCTGGACCTCCGCCGTTTGAGGTCTTCGGTCCGGACACGTCCAAGACGGTCAAGCAGGGAACGATCACCTCGTCTCTCGCGCTCCGAAATCTTCGCGAGTTCCTGGATGCGACGAACTGGTCCTGCCTCTATGGACTGAACCTGGGACAAGGCTCTGTTGAGAATGCAGTGAGCGAGGCAACCGCCGCGCATAAGATTCTCGGTTCGCGGTTATTTGCCTTTCAGATCGGCAATGAGCCTGATAGCTTTCGTAGGCGTTTCCGGCCTGCGACCTACGGACCGGACGATTTCATCGCTGAGTGGAATCACTTCCACACAGCAATTCTTTCCGCCGTGCCGCAGGCAAAGTTCGCTGGACCCGATATCTCCAACAAACTCCCTTATCTGACAGCGTTCGCCCAGGAAGCTGTTAGGCATCCTGACGTAATTGTGCTGACCAGCCATTACTACGCTATGGGACCCGCAAGCGCACCCGCGGCCACTCTCGAAAACCTCCTATCGCCTGACCCCAAGCTTGCAACATTGAAGCGGCGCGATCTGCATGTGATTGCTGACGCTCAACAGACTGCGCATCTGCCCTACCGCATGTCGGAAGGCAACTCATGCTGGGACGGAGGCAAGCCCGGAGTCTCCGACACGTTTGCTTCTGCCTTGTGGTGCGCTGGCTACATGCTGGAATGCGCCACGCGTGGGTGGGCCGGCGTAAATTTCCACGGTGGAGGAAACGGCTTCTACACGCCAATTGCCGGCGCGCAGTCAACTGGCTTTACACGAAGACCCGAGTACTTCGGCATGAAGTTCGCGCAGCACTTCGCGGGTGCTCAGCTGGTGTCGGTAGCCCTCCATAATGCCGACCCACTCATTGATGCCTTTGTTTTTGAGCGAAACAGAAAACTCGAGTTGGCCTTGATCAACAAGACCGACTCGTCCTTTACGTGCAGCTTGTCCCCGGGCGTACTTGCCGCCCCAGCTTTGGTCCTGCGTGGCCCCGCAATTGACGCAAAGCAAGGTATAGAGCTCTCGCCTGTACCTGATCGACATTACAGCAAGGTGGCCACTGTATCTCCCTACACTGCGGTCGTCTTCGACCTCAAAAGCGCAATGACCACCTGACACGAAACTGAGAGTAATAGCAATGAAACATCAAAGGCCCAGAATTTCGAGACGGAGTTTTCTCTCCGGAACTGCTGCCGCTACTGCGTTGATTACCGACGGCAGCGTTATCAAGAATCTCTATGCGTCTCAGAGTCACGCCGAGCCCACTCCATACATCCTCCACTTTGCGCAGCCTGCATCAAAGTGGCCTGATGCGTTGCCCGTCGGCAACGGGCGGCTCGGCGCTATGGTATTCGGGCACCGGCGATGGACCGCCTCCAACTAAACGAGGAGTCGATCTGGGATGGCGAGCCGAATCGGGACCGCAATAATCCCAAGGCCGCTGCGGCCATGCCACGCATCCGCGAGTTGCTCTTCGCCGGCAGCATCGCGGAGGCTGAGGCACTTGCAGTAAGCGATGTTCTGTCCATCCCGCGCCGCATGCCGTGCTACCAGACACTCGGGCGACCTGCACCTCGATTTTGCGCCGATGGGTCTCGCGCCCGACGTCGCGGTCGAGAACTACGCCTGCAACTCGATCTTGATACTGCGGTTGCGAAGGACGACCTTTCGCCACAGCGGAACGTCACCTATACGCGAAGATGTTCATCATCCGCGCCGGACCAGGTGATCGTCATGCGGATCACTGCGGATCAACCCGGAAGCCTCCATCTCCGGCTCTCACTGGACCGCCCCGGCAGCGTCCACACGAGCGCGCCGCTAAGGACGGCTTGTTATGCAGGGGCAGGCGATCCCTGTGAACGACAATCCTGGGCTTCCAGTGAAGGAGCACCGACAGGTGTGCGGTTTCACGCGGGATTGTTGGCAGTTCCCGAGGGTGGCACAATTCTTTCGGCTAGATCGGCAGGGTGACACAACCCTCGAGATCACCGCCGCGAATGCAATCACACTGTTCATCGACTGCGCGACAAGCTATCGATATCCAGCGCACGCAGACAAGAAAGCGGCGTAGACGCCGACGGTCTCGCCGGAATCCTGAAGGATGCGCGCCGCCGTCGATCGCAATCTTGCCGACCTCGCGCCGGCCTATGCCGATCTCCGCCGCCGGCACATCGAAGATCATCAACGATATTTTCGCCGGGCCGCCATCCGGCTTCGGACCCGACCCAAAGGCGGCCATTCCTACAGACCAGCGATGTGCAGCCATCAAGGAGGCGGCGAGGATGTTGCATCTCCTGCCGATCTACTTCCAGTTCGGCCGCTACATGCTCATCTCCAGTCGCGTCCCGGCACGCTCGCCGCGAATCTCCAGGGCATCTGGAACGAATCGGTCGATCCACCCTGGGGTCGAAGTACACGGTCAACATCAATGCTGAGATGAACTACTGGCTTGCTGAGCGCGCGAACCTCGGGAACTGCCATCTGCCGCTCTTCGATCTGCTCCACGCCACCGTGCAACCGGGCGCGGTGAGCGCCAAGGAAATACTACCGCGCGAATGGTTCAGTTGTGCATCACAACACAGACATCTGGGGCGACTCCGGTCCCATCGACGGACTTGGCGGCGGCGTCTGGCCCATGGGAGCGGCATGGATTTCGCTGCATCTATGGCATCACTACACCTACACCGGTGACTTGCGTTTCCTTGCCGAACAGGCCTATCCCGCACTGTGCGAGAACGCGGCCTTTCTACTGGACTACCTCGTGCGCGATCCCAAGACTGGCCATCTCATCACCGGCCCATCTTGCTCCCCTGAGAACGCCTACAGCTTCCTGACGGCAAATCCTACAACCTCTGTATGGGGCCCACGATGGACATCTCCATCGTCCGTGCCGTCTTCTGGCGCCTTCTCCAAAGCGCGGACCATCTGAAGAATCTCGCCGAAGGCGACAAGACCGCAATCGCTGCCGACCAGGAACTCCTCGCACGCGTTCGCACCGCGATGTCGCAGTTACCGCCTTTCCAGATCGGTCACGACGGCCGCCTGCAGGAATGGCAAGTTGACTACAAGGATCATGAACCCGGCCACCGCCACATCTCGCATCTCTTCGGCCTCTTTCCTGAGGACCAGATCACGGTGCAGGGAACACCAGAACTCGCGCACGCTGCCCGCCTCGTCCTCGACAAACGCCTCGCCGCCGGCGGAGGTTCTACTGGCTGGTCGCGCTCGTGGATCATCAACTGCATGGCGCGGCTCGGTGACGGCGATGCGTGCCACGAGAATATTCTCGCGCTTCTCCGCTACAGCACACGCGGCAATCTCTTTGACGTCTGCGGCATGAAGGAAAACTCGCCCTTCCAGATCGACGGCAACCTTGGCGCGCCCAACGGCTTCATCGAGATGCTTTTGCAGTCGCACGCCGGGACACCTCTGATACCCCCACAGCAAAATTCCAATGCGCCAGTCACACCAACCCACGTCATCCGCCTCCTGCCTGCGCTGCCGAAAGCCTGGGCAACCGGCAGCTTCCAGGGCCTTCGAGCCCAGGGAGGCCTCGAGGTGAGTTGTCAGTGGTCTGGCGGCCGAATGGAGAGAGCAGAGCTGTTCTGTTCGATATCGCGGCACATACGAGTGGCCATCCCATTCGGCATTAAGCAAATCCTTGTGCGAAGGAAAGGCCACGCACCAACAGTTTCAAGAGCCGATGCGCTAGGCATTGTTGAGCTTGAGAGTAAAGCTGGGGACAGGATCGTGCTTGAAACGGCTTAGACGTGTCTCTTAACGTCGAAGACTTGTGAAGAGCCTCTAACTGGTTGGCAAAAAAGAATGAGGCCATCGAGCGATGGCCTCATTCTTTTTGTTTTCTTCACCGGTGACTAGAACTGAACACGCAATCCCTGTTGCAGAGTTCGATTCGTACTCGAGATTGAAGTGATCGTGCCAAATGCCGTGGACGTCGGGCTGACATTTGGCGCTCCGAACTGCGTGTGGTTGAGAACGTTGAATGCTTCGAACCGATACTCAAGGTTGAAGCGTTCACCGATATGGAACCTCTTGATGATTGAGGCGTCAAGGTTGTTCGTGAAATCGCTGCGGAAGAAGTAAAGCGGATCCGTACGGTAGTTGTAGGTGCCGCTGGGTTGACCCGTGTCGGTCGGATCGCAGCCGGATTTGCCAGCCACGCAGTTCGCCTCCCCGCTGCCGTTGCCCGTATAAAATGCGGCGGTATTGAACGCCTGGCCGATATTGCGCATATTGACCTTGAAATTCTGCTGGAAGCCCGCTGACCCATTGGCGAAATCCCACATGCCGTTGTTGCCGGGGCTTCCCCACTGGATCGGCGTACCCGAAAGGAACTGATAAATCGTATTCACTTGGAAGCCACCTACGAGTGCGTCCACCAAAGCTCCATGATTCAAAAAGCGGCGATTCCTGCCGAACGGAAGTTCGTAAGAACCCGTGAATGAGAAATGGTGCGGATAGTCGGAGGTCGATTCCTGATACGAAAGGTTCGTTTCTCCGGCATTCAGCTGTGAGGCGATCAGGTTCCGCGAGAACTCATAATTGGCGTTGAACGTCAGACCGTTCTGCGTACGGAGATGCAGTCGCGCAAAAACCTGGTTGAAGCTCGCTGATGCGCCCGGAACCAGGCCTTGCGTTAGCGCGCTGAACTGCGGATGGGATTGCAGCAGGTTGTATTTAAGGATGGTGCTGTTCGTGGCGTACGTGCCAGTCATGTTCGGCAGACCCTTGAAGGGGTTGGTGATGGCGCAGGTAACGTGGTATTCGCATAGGCACGCGTGATACTGCCCCGGACATCCAGTGTCGTTGTCGCGTTAAAGGTGTGGATGTAATCTACAAGACCGCCGTTGTAAACGTTATAAGTGCTGGTGCCTGTGGCGATGTTATTGAAGATGTTCGACTGCTCGCGAAAGTATTCGCTGCGGTGAACTTCAAAGAAGAATTTGTTGTAGTCGCTGAGACTCCAGTCCAGTCGACCAGCATGAGAGTTGTAGTCGTCCGTCGTGGGCACATTTGAGAAATAGTTCTGTTCGCCGTCGGCGGAGCCTGGCAGATTCGCATGCGGATAAAACTGCAGATACGATTGCGCTACTTTGTTGAACTTCGAGGCATCGATCTTATTAAACGGGATTGGCGTTCGCGTAATCACGTTGTTGGGGCCCACCACACTCGAATACGGATCATAGAGCTGGTAGGAACTGGGCTGGCCATTGCTGCATAGGCCCGTCGTGGGGTTATAGCCACCCGAGCTTTGACAGCCGGCGGGCAGGCTCAGCAACGCCGAGAAGTCTCCGTTCCGCTCTGCATCTGTCGGTACGGTCGTGGTATTGGCGTTCGGAACACTGTCTTTGAAGCGCTCGTAAGAATAGAAGAAGAAGAGCCGATTGCGGCCGTCAAAAATTTTCGGTATCCACACGGGCCCACCGAGCGTAGCCCCATACTGGTTCTGCCGCGTCGCAGGAGTCACCGTGCCCGGCTTAACAAACCAGCGCTGCGGCGCGTTAATCGCCGAAAACTGGTTGAACTCGCTCACCGTCCCATGGAAGTTGTTTGTGCCGGCCTTCGTGGTAATGTTCACCGTTCCGCCGGAAGTATCCCCGAAAGATGCATCCGATTGAAAGATGTCAGTGCGTACTGCATCCACAGCATCCAGGTTCGGACTGTAGCCCGGAACACGGCTGGAGTCCTGATTGTTCGGCACTCCATTCAGCAGGACTCGCCCCCCTGATCCGATTTCGTTGTCACCTTCACGCCAGTGGCGGTATTGGTGACGGTGACCACGGCTTTAGGAACGACGGCGCCGCTTGGATCGGTAACGCGACCGGTCAGGGTTGCGCGAAACTCCTGCGACCAGCCAAAGGATGTCAGCGTGCAAAGGCCAAACAGAAGGAACAAATTGCGCCATTTCACGGGCTGAAACTCCAGATTTGCGAAAATGAAAATTGTGGGACGATGGTGAAAATAGTTCACCCAATGTGCGGCTGTCAAGCAGGTTTCGGTCGGTTCTCTACCGGAAATGGGTATAAATTCGCTGATTGTGGGATGTAGCCTGCCAAGTCACAGCGGCCCCCGCAATGGAGGGCACTTCCTTACAATCTGCGCCCGATCTCCGCCGCCGCCTCCAGCACTGCCGCGCGCGTTTCCTTTTCCCGCACCGTATCCATACGCATCGTCGGGGTCGACACGCTGATCGCCGCCTTCACCGCCCGGCCATCCGCCTGGATCGCCGCGCCGTAGCAGATCCCACCCCGGATCGACTCCTCGCGATCGCACGCCACCCCACTGTCGCGAATCACGTTGAACTCATCAAACAGCCGCTGCCTGTCCGTAATCGTATGCTCGGTGCGCGAAGTCAGGCCGTAAACCTCCAGCATCCGGTCGGCTAAACGCCTGTCCTGAAATGCCGTAATCGCCTTCCCGAGTGCCGAGCAATGAGGCGGCAATACGCGCCCGATCTTGTTCGTCATGCGGATCTCATGGAACGTTTCCATGCAGTCCAGCACATGAATTCGGTCGTCGAACAGAAACGCCAGGCTGGCCGTTTCGTTGAACGTATTTACCAGCCGCTCCATCTCGGGCCGCGCCACTTCGCGCACGTGATCGGCCGCGCGCACCAGCCAGCCGAAGATCAGACGCGGCGAAAGTTGATAGGTGCCGTCTCTATCCTGCTGCAGATATTCGTGTCGTTCCAGCGTTCGGAGCACGCGAAACAGCGTCGACTCAGGCAGGCGCATCTTCGCGCTTATATCCTTCAGAGACAAAGGCGTTTGCCCGTCAAAGCAGTCGAGAACATCCAGTGCCCGCCCAATGGAGCGCAGGTAATACACCTCATCGCCCGGCGCCCCGTCTCCGTTCTGCAAAGCCCATTTCGGTATCCGCCGCCTGACACTCTTCTTCGCCGGTGAGTTCGTTGCCATAACTCTTCGTCCCCGCCCAGAATTCCATTCTTCGGAACCGTTCCCGATCCGAGCGCTATTGTAAGATATCGCGCATATTTCACTTTTGCGACATAATTTTCAAATAACGAGTTCGCGTCGACTCTACTCCGATTCGCCGGCGAAAGGAACCCATGCATCGCAGAGATGTCCTGAAGCTCGGCGCAGCCACCACGTTGGCTGCCGCCCTGAACCCGGAAGTCCTCACCGCAGAGCCGGTTATCCCCCCGGCAGAGTCTGCCGCCGCCGAGCAGTGGGGGCTTTATGAAGTCACCCTTAAAGGCCCGTCCTCCGGCAATCCCTTCCGCGACGTAACCCTCTCCGCGAACTTCACGCAGGAGCACCGCACCGTCGAAGTGAAGGGCTTCTATGACGGCGACGGTGCCTATCGCATCCGTTTCATGCCCGACTCCACCGGCCCCTGGAGCTACAAAACCGCCAGCTCCGCCGCCGAGCTCAACGGCAAAACGGGGCGCTTCACGTGTACGCCACCGAAGCCCGGCAACCACGGCCCGGTCACCACGGCCCATCAGTTCCACTTTGAGCACGCCGACGGCTCGCCGTACTTTCCGTTCGGCACTACCACCTACGCATTCTTCTTCACCAGCGAGGACAACGCCGCGAACTCACTCGCCGGCATGACCGGCAAGTTCAACAAGACCCGCGCGTGCGTGCTGCCGAAGCCGCTCGGCGCCGGCGCCGAGCACGGCGTGCAGATGTTGCCATTTCTCCTCAACGGCACATCCGACGGCACAGGCAAAGCGAACGACTACAGCCGATTCAACCCCGAATATTTCCAACGCCTCGAGAAACGCCTCCTCCAACTTCAGGCCGCGGGCATCGAAGCCGACTGCATCCTCTTTCATCCCTACGATGCGTGGGGTTATAAGGCAATGCCCAACGAGGTCGACGACTTTTATCTCCGCTATGCCATCGCGCGTCTCGCCGCATTCCGCAACGTCTGGTGGTCCATCGCGAACGAGTACGATCTCGTCCGCGCCAAGACAATGTCGGACTGGGATCACTTCTTCCGCGTCGTGCAGGCCGAAGATCCGTACAGCCACCTTCGTTCCATCCATCACTCGCGCGTTATCTACGACCACTCCAGGCCGTGGTGCACACATGCCAGCCTGCAGAGCTACGACTTCGAAAAGTCCGCCGAGCGCCGACTCGCATGGAACAAGCCCATCATCTATGACGAGATCCAGTACGAAGGCGACGTTGAGCGCCGTTGGGGCAATCTTTCTGCTGAAGAGATGACGCGCCGTTTCTGGCTCGCGACAATCTACGGCAGCTACGCCTCGCACGGCGAAGTCTTCATCTCCGCAGACTCCGGCCCGCACGCCCACGAATCAAGCTGGTCTGACGCCGGCCGTCTTCGTGGCGACTCCGCTTCGCGCATTAAGTTCCTGCGCGATCTCGTCGCACGCGATACCAACGTCGGTCTCAACGAATACGAAGGTTCGTACTATCTTTCCGCCGGCACGCCGAATCAACTCTATCTCTGGTACTTCGACTATCATCGCCCCGCGCGCTACGAGTTCCCGCTGCCGAACACCGCGAACTTCGAAGCTGCGCTGATCGATCCGTTCGAGATGACCGAGAAGAAATTGTCCGGCACATTCTCCGGCAAGTCACGCATCGATCTGCCGAATCGCCCGTATCAGGCGATCGTTTTTCGTAAGGTCTCTGACGTCGTGGGCAAACCCACCGGCAAAGCTCCAACCCCTGAAATCCCCGACTAGGAGATCGCTCTCCATGCGTCTCACGTTCGTCCCTTCATGCCGTCATCCTGAGCCGAAGGCGAAGGATCTCTGTATTTCGGATCACCACTAATCGGCAACCACAGAATGACCCCCAAATCGACCAGACTGCTCACCATGCGCACGCTCCTCCTTTCGCTGATCGCTGTTGTCGCTCCCCTCACCGCCTTCGCCGCGCCGCGCGTCGAGCTCTCGACGCACGCCACGCCACGGGAGCACTACGCCGCGGAACACCTGCGCGAGGCTGTCGCGAAGCTCGGCGGCAACGAGCGCATCCTTCTCGCAGTCGAGCATGACCCGCTCTTCGCTCCACTCGGCAAAGATGTGCCCGAACTCTGGCCGGGCGCGAAAGAGGCCTTCGTACTCAAGCGTCTCGGCAACACGATCGTCATCGAAGGCTCTGATTCCTCGGGCGTGCTCTATGGAACCGAAGAGCTCATCGACCGCATTCACGCTTCTGGTTTACTGCCGAAGCAACTCGACTTCGAGGACCATCCGCAACTGCGAATTCGCGGCGCCGTCATCGGTCTGCAGAAGCCCGAGATCACCTACGAGGGCGCCGAGTACGACTACCCGTACACGCCGAAGGACTTTGCCTGGTTCTACGACAAGGCCGAGTGGACGAAGTACCTCGATCAACTCGCCGAGCAGCGCACCAACGCGCTCTTTCTCTGGAACGGACATCCGTTCACCTCACTGCTGAAGCTGCCGAAGTACCCAGAAGCACAGGAGCTCCCCACCGCGCAGCTTGAACAGAACATCGCGATGTTTCGCTGGATTACAGCCGAGGCGGACAGGCGCGGCATCTGGATTCTGCAGGGCTTCTACAACATTCATCTCTCGCACAACTTCGCTCGCGCGCATCACGTGCCGTTCCATCTATCCGCGCCCACTGAGCTCTCGAGTGAGTACACGCGTTACTGCATCTCCGAGTTCATTCGTGAGTATCCAAACGTCGGCATCTTCATGACACTCGGAGAAGCGATGGGCCCGCACTACGGCCCCGAATGGCTCTCGAAGACGATCATTCCCGGCGTGCTCGACGGCGTTGCGGAGCAGGAGAAGGCGGTCGGTCACCCGGTGCCTCAGCCGCCGATTGTGGTGCGTGCGCATGCGACGGACATCGAGCTCGCTCTAAAGCAAGCCGGGCCGCTTTACTTCCGAACATCGACACGATGTGGAAGTGGAATGGAGAGTCGCTGACGTGGACGAATATTCGCGGAAGCGTGCGCGAGAAGTTTCAGATGATGGTCGCGAACTCGAACGACACCATCGTCAATATCCATCTGCTCTCCGACTTCGAGCCCTTTCGCTGGGGCGATCCGACCTTCGTGCGGCAGACCGAGAGCAACTTCGTGCGCCTCGGAATCCGCGGCGTGCAAGTGTATCCGCTGCGCTACTGGGATTGGCCGTACAGCGCCGACAAGACCGAACCGCTGCTGACCCAGACCGACCGTGACTGGATATGGTTTGCAACCTGGGCGCGTTACGCCTGGAATCCGGAGCGCGATCCCGCGCTGGAACAGACCTACTGGAGCGAGCAGTTTGCTCGCCGCTTTGCTGTTGCCGGTGGTGTGAACACTCAGGGCCACAGCTCAGATGTTGTGGGGCTCGAGAGTATTCAGACCATCGCAGCAGAGAAGAGCAAGCCCACAACCGAGCAGATGCAGGCCGGAGCGCATCTGCTTGCAGCCTACGAACTCTCAGGCCAGTGCGCTCCTGAAGTCATTCGCCGCCTCGGAATCACCGAGGGCAATCGCGAGGTGCTATCGCTCGGCATGACGATGCCGCAGCTCATCGATGCAGCGCGCTTCAACCCAGCGCAAACGCTCTGGACCGCCGATGCGCCTGATGGCGAGCGGCTCGATGAGTGGGTCCTCAACGAAGTCCATGGCGAGAAGCATCATGGCGAGAATCCGCTCGGCGTTGCTGCGGATGCCGCGCAGAAGTCCACGGAAGCAGTGCAGGAGGTTGAAGCTGCAGCGCCGGGAATTGCGGACGATGCGAAGCCCGAATACGAACGCGTCCTGAACGACATGCGAGCGATTCAGTGCCTCATGGCGTATTACAACGCGAAGGTGCAGGCTGCTGCGCTCGTGATGCGCTACGGATACGACCACGATATGAGCCATCTGGTCGCCGCGCGCACGCTGCTCGCGCAAAGCGTCGGCGAGTTCGCAAAACTGACGAATTTAACCGATAAAACCTATCGAAATGCCGCTGGAATGCAAACGTCACAGCGCCAGATTCCAGTACGCGGCGGGCCGCAGACAAATCATTGGCGCGATCTGCTCCCGGTCTACCAGAAGGAACTCGCAACCTTCGATCGTCGTCTAACCGCTCTTCGCTCAAGCTCGCAAATCTCCGAGGCCAAGCCGCATCAGCTTCCAGAAGTCGAATTCTCGCTCCAATCCGCCGGAGGCGAAGTGTTCACTGTTGCGAAGGGCGCAAGCCTGTACAGCGATCAGAATGCACCGATCACTTCTGTCGTGCCTGAACTTGATGGCCTGAAGGGCATTCGCGTCTCAACGCATCAATCAACGCCAATCCACTTCACTCTCGACAAACCCGCGCAGATTCTCGTAGGTTTTTTCAAATCCAACTCGCGGAAACAGGTGAACGTTTCACCGGACACGGAGCAGTGGAACATTCTGCTGCCGAACGCGGTGTCTGAGGCGAAGGGACTGCCGATCAGCGTTTGGGCGAAGCCGCTGCCCGCGGGGGAGAATGATCTGGATCTTGGGAAGGGCGCTTATGTGGTGCTCGGATTTATTCCCGAAGACACGCGCGTAACTCCGCATGTGAGCTTCGATCCTGGAGGCAAGCAGCCACCGAATCTGGATTGGATGTTTGAGGATTGAGCGTGGAACAGAGTGTTCCGCGTGGAACATTCATTTGTATGTCGCTAAGAAATGTGGAAAACGACGTTTTCTGTGGATTGCTGATGACTCCGTTTCGTTATTCGCACGTGAGCATTCCCTAAGGCGGGTTCGGTTCAGTTTCGAGTTACGAGTTAGGGAGTTTTGAGTCTAGGGCGTGGGTGGTGGATCGTGGCGGGGGAGGAGGCGCTGGGCTTCCTCTTCGGTGACGCGGAAGAAGCTGCCGTGTTTGGCGGCGTCGGGGAAGTGCATCTTGTCGTTCACGCTGGTCCAGTGGATCCAGTCGGTGGTTTCGACGCCTTCGTAGCGAGGGTTGGGCGGGCGGTAGTGGTCGTAGTAGACGATGGATTTATCGCCGACCTGGATGATGCTGGGGCCTTCGGACCAGGGCTCGTTGATAGGCGCGGAGAGTGGACTCCATGGACCGTTGACGGTCGGAGCAGAAGCCCAGCGCTCGTTGTAGCGGAGCGGGTCGGTGGTCTGGTCCTTGAGGACGAGGACAACGTCGGGTGAGCCGTGGAGGTCGCGGTGGAACATCGTGGCGTCGATGGCGGGGAAGCCGCGGTCGAAGAATTTTTCGGGTTTGGTGAAGGTCCGCCAGTCTGGCGTGTGGGCGGACCAGATGCGGAGGCCTTCAGCCGGAGTGGTGGCGGTGGCGTTGAAGGCGCTGGAGAAGATGATGAGCCAGTCTTTGGTTTGCTCGTCCCAGTAGGTTTCGGGCGCCCAGGTGTTTTGCACGTTCGGGAAGGCAGACATGATCTCGATGCGGCGCTGTGGCGACCAGTGGAGGAGGTCGTCGGAGCCGGAGATGCCGATGGCGTTGCCGTGCCAGGCCCAGGTGAAGACCATGCGGAAGTGTGCGCCGTCCGGTGTGCGCGTGATGTAGACGTCGCGCATGAGCTCGCCGGGCTGGTCGGGCTTGAGCCAGGGCTGGCCGTCGTTGAGTGGGGTGAAAGTGTAGCCGTCGCGCGAGAGGGCGAGGTAGATCCCCTGGTTGGCGGGCTCTTTGAAGTAGGCGAAGACGATGGGCGAGGTGGGCTTGGGGGTTTGGGCGTGGGTGAGGGTAGCGAAGTAGAGGGAGGCGGCGAGGGTTGTCAGAATTTGTCGAGCGATGTTCATGCGGGTCGTGCTTCCTGGCTGGCACGGGCAAAGAGCTTTGACGCAAAGAGCGCGAAGGTCGCGAAGGTTCGCCACGGGATTCAGGTTAGCTAGTCTCCTTCGGGTTCGGGGAGGTTGTCGGAGTTGGGGCGTTTGTCGGGGGTGGTGTCGGGGATGTCGGAGTTGAGGAGGGTTTTGTTGCGCCAGTGGCTGGTTGCAGTGAGGTGGCCGGTGGCGTCATAGGTCTGCCAGGTCCAGGTGCCGTCGGTGTTGTAGGTCTTCAGCCAGATGAGGGTGCCGTCTTCGCGCTGGTAGCGTTCTTCGCCGACCTTCTTGCCGTCGTGGAAGTTGACGGTCCACATGGGGCGACCGGAGGGGTAGAAGAAGCGCTCCTCGCCTTGGAGGACGACGCGGCCGTCGGGGAGTGCGGCGGTGGTCCAACTGGATTTGAATTTGCCGGTGGGGTAGCGTTCGGTGTGGTGGGTGAGGTGGAGTGTGGATTCGACATGGGCGGGAGCCAATACAGGGGTCTCTCCACTCCGCGCTTCGCGCTCCGGTCGAGATGACACCTCATGCGAGGGCGCTTCATCGGTGGCGGATTTATCCAGGAGCCAGGCTTCGTTGAGTTCGATCTCGTAGTTGACGGTGTTCTTAGTGGTGGCGATGTGGATGATGCCGTCGGGGCCTTGGGTGGCTGTGGTGTAGCCGACGGTGAGGATGTTCGAAGGGAGGCGCTTGATGGTCCAGGTCTGGCCGTCGTCGGAGGAGAGGGCGACGTAGGCGCCGTCTTTATGGTTGTGCTTCTGGTTGTGCGGATTGTAGTCGGCGACGAAGAAGAGCTTGCCGTCGAGGAGGCGGATGACGGAGGGGCGTTCGCCGCTGGCGAGTGGATCGAAGGGGAGCTTGGATTTCGTCCAGGTGCGGCCGTCGTCGTGTGAGGTGGCGAGGGGCATGCGGCCTTCGATGTTGGAGTTCTTGCCGCCGAAGCCGAGGAGGTCGCCGTTGCGCGCGAAGACGATGGTGGTGTGGCGGCCGGCGGTGCGGCCTCCGGTATCGGACCAGGTGCGGCCGTCGTCGGTGGACTTCCAGACGACGGAGATGGAGCCGTTGCCGTCTGAGTCGCGGCCGGTGGAGTCGGTGGGCATGTAGATCGACCCGTCAGGACCCCGGACGATGGAGTTGATGGGCTGCGAGACGTAGCGGCCGATGGGTTGCGGGAAGACGGGGAAGTGTGCGGCGGACCAGGTGGCGCCGTTGTCAGTTGACGTTGCCCAGGCGAAAGGCGGCGCGCCGACGAGGCGTGCGAATCCCCAGAAGAACCAGGTGCGACCGCCGGGTTGGGACTGGAACTTTGGATCATTCCAGATGACGGGTGCGGCGAGGCCGGTGTCGGCGAAGAGGGGGAAGGGTTCGGGCATATCCCAGTCTTCAGTGCCGGCGCGGCGGCGGAGCACCATGACGGTTTGGTCGGGGTCGTCCTCGAGGTCGGGCGTGTTGTAGAAGGCGGCGAGAAGGTCGCCGTTGGGAAGCACTTGAATTGCGGAGTTGTGATAGTTGATGCCGATGCCGCGTGCGATGCCGAGACGCCAGCCGACGGAAGGCATGCTCTTGCCGCGGAGGTTGGGAAAGAGCTCGTGCGTGCGGTAGAAGGGCTTTTGTGCGTCGGGGTGGTCGAGTGGTTTTGAGAGAGCGGGCGTGCCGGTGATGGCGAGTTGGTGGACGGCGGTCTCGAAGAAGTAGGACTGCGGTGGCGTGGAGTTGGCTTCGGACTCCTCGGGCATCGGGGCTTGAACGACGCGGAAGCCGACGTTGCCATTTTCGGAGGCGTAGGACGGTGGAAGGCTGGCGCGGTTGGCGGGGCGCGAGAAGTAGGGCGCGGTTGCGGGGACGTTGAGATCGGGCGAGGTCTTGGTGGCGGTGTGACGCCAGTCGAGGCCGCCGCCGCGGATGGCTTTCGTCATCGCGGATGTCGCACCGACGGGATCGGTGATGTTACCGGGTTGGTAGGGACCGTAGTTGTCGAGCGTCCACTCGGGGCGGCCGACCTCCTGATTCTTCACTCCGAAGGCGTTGGGGTGGTCGAGGGCGATTGGAGTGTCAGACGCGCCGAAGATTTTTGTGCCTCCGGCGCGCACGACGTACTCCCACTCGGCTTCAGTGGGCAGGCGCCAGGGCTTGCCGGTCTTTTGCGTGAGCCAGCGGCAGTAGGCCATGGCCTGCTCCCAGCTGACGCCTGCGGCATACGCGGGAGTGGACGCGTGCGGTTTGTAGGTGGGATCGAACTGGGCGTATTCAGCGGGCGAGACCTGCGTGATGCCGATGGAGAAGGCGTGGGTGAGGCGGACGGTGTGTGCGGGGAGCTCGTCGAAGTCGCCGTGCACGGGGCGCGTGGACATGACGCCGAAGCCCTTGGTGATGGCGGCGGGGAGTGTGGCGGCGTCGGCGCCCATGCGGAAGGTGCCCGGGGTGATGCGCACGGTGGCGGGGATGCCGCTGGGCGGGAGCGGTGGTGGCTCGCCGGGCATGCGGGAGATGATGCCGTCTTTTTGTGCGGGGAGGGTGGTGGCGAGGAGGAGGGTGGCGGCGAGGGAGATCGTGCGAACCCACGTCCCTTCAGGACGTGGGACACCCGCCTTAGGCGACGATGAAGCTGTCGCCGAAGACGGGGCACCCGGACTGGTGGCGAGACGTGGCGTGTGTCGGGTGTGGTTTGGCATGGGCTCAGTTCGGGAGGTCGGCTTCGAGGGGGCCGAGGGTGGAGCGATGCGCGATGGTGTGGCCGTCGACGGCGAGCGAGAGGCCACGGCCGTGGTGGTAGTGGTTGCCGGTCGCGTCGAAGGCGATGGTGAGGAGGTGACCGTGGTAGGGGAGCGCGTCGATGGCGAAGTATGTCCAGGACGCGGGTGCGAGCGGGTGGAGGACGATGTGGTTGTCAGCGCGCGGACGCAGGCCGATGAGGCCGGTGATGACGAGGTCGGCGAACCCGGAGTGGTTGTAGTAGTTGCCGCGGCCGACCTGCTTGTTTTTAGCGAGGAGCATGTTCTTGGCGATCCACTCGCCGGTGTCGGCGTCGTAGTCTTCGTCGATCCAGTCGATGGTGCGGCCGTTCGAGAGCTTGATGTGCTGGGCGAGGACGTAGCGGGAGAAGAGCTTGTCGTAGGCGGTGCTGTCGATGGTGTGCGGGCCGGGCGTGTCGAGGTAGTTGGCGAGCGCGGTGAGGGTTTGCGTCATCGCGAAGGGCCAGGCGGGGCCGTTCCAGGTGCACTGGTCTGAGGATGCGAAACGGAAGCGCGGGCTGCGGCGCTCGGCGGTAGTGGCGCCGAAATGGCCGTCGAAGCCCTGGGGGTCGAAGAGCTGATGCCAGGCGATAGAGCGATCGGGCGCGGGCGAGGCGTAGGCCCAGGGGTTGTAGCCGATGAGTTCGCGGACGCCGGAGAACTGGAGGACGGTGCCAGGGTCGATGAACTTTTTCTGGGCGCGGATGCCGGAGTCTTTGGCGGGCGAGACGACCTCGTAGAATTCGTCCTTCGGGTTCCAGAGTTTGGTTTCGATGGGGTTGTTGAGGCGGTCGGCTTTGGTGGTGAACTCGGCGGCAAGGGTGTGGTTGCCGGTGAGAAGTGCGGTGGCGGCGATGGCACGCGCGTCGGAGACGAGGTAGGAGTTGAGCGTGGGGCGGTAGCCGTCGCCGGAGATGGACTTCTCCATGGCGTCGCGGGTGTCGATGGACCAGAAGAGGCCGTTGGGGTCCTGCTGGGTGCGCTCCCAGTCGTGATAGACGCGGATGAACTCGGGGAGGAGTGAGGTGGTGAGGGTGGTGTCGCCGGTGGCGAGGGTGACGTCGCGGACGGCGGTCGTCAGAGGCTGGGAGTAGTTGCGAGGCCTGGATGTGGGGCGGTACCAGTAACGGGCGTAGTCCTCGGCGATCGCGCGGTCGTGAAGCCAGCGGGCCTCGTTGAGATGGAAGGGCGCGGCGTCGGAGAGCGTGCCGCGGTCGGTCATCTCCGGGCGATTGAGCCACTCGGTGATGAGGTAGCCGTTGGGCGTGTGCAGGATGTGCTTCTTGAAGGCGTACCAGCGGAAGTAGTACATCTCCTCAAAGGATTTGTCGGAGGAATCAAACCAGGGGATCTCGCGTGTCATCCAAGGCCAGGCAGCTTCAGCGGGCTGGCCGGGGACGGAGGGTTCGCCGTTGTAGAGGTGGCCGGTGGCGAGTTGCTCGTCGGCTTCGAAGGTCTGGATGTAGTGGTGGTAGTCGGCGGGGTGGAGGAGGGTTTGCGCGGGAATTTGGGCCGCGCCGAGGAGCAGCGGGAGAAGGGCGAGCCTGAGTGGGATGGAGTTCAGGGGCATTCTATGCGGAGGCGGCTGGAGCGTTATCTCCGGCGATGGCAGCACTATAGCGGATGATGCGGTGGTCTGCAATGGAAAATGGAAATTGTGAAGCAAATTTGAAAGTATCGAAGGAGGAGTGTAGTGCGGAGGGCTAAGCGCAGCGAGTCGCCAGCCACAATGGTTACGCGCATCCAGTCTAGAATTTGCGGGAAGAGAAACGAACCATGCGATCGAACATTGTCCCTGTGCATCGCATCGCCATCATTCCGGCGCTAGCAGCCCTCAGCATGCTGGCAGCGATAGGTTCCGCGTGCGGACAAACAAGCTATTACGTTGGGGAAATGAAGATCGACTCCGGACAGCATCTCATCCCTGTTGGCCCCAAATCGCTGAATCATCCTGCCGCCGATTCGTACATTTTTTTTTCATACCGCAACGAAACTCACAACGGTCAACCATTTAGCAACGCAAGGACAAAACGCGGATGTGCATCGGCTTCTTTATCTGGAAGAAGATCAGGTCATCGTCTCGAGAGGACTGTGAAGACCGACGAAATCATCGCCGGCCCTTTTGGTGCGGTGGTTGCTGAGAAAACGTGTTTCTATAACCGCGCGGTCAACGAAAACTAATCCATCTTCAATCAGAGTTCTCATCCAGAGCTTACATCCGGAGATCGGACAGGGAGATTCCGGACAAGTTGTTCCCGAGGCGCCGAGAGATGTTCCTCCGCTTACTTCGATTTCGATAGTGCGGTTCTTTCGCGCCGGTATGCGCGAGTTGATCTTTGCCGGTCCCTGCAAACTACGAGGCTAACGGCACAATTCGCAGCATTCACAATGGGAGGATTATCCAATGGGGATCTCCAGCCCCTTTCATCGATCATGTCTCCACTCGCGCCTAACTTCAATGAGGTTCGGCAAAGTCTTGGGCTTCCGTCTCAAGTTGATGTCGAAAGTTATCTGCGATTGAACCGAATACCTCTACCGACCACATCGAATCCTCAAGAGCGCGCGATTGTGATCCTCGTGTATGGATTTGGCAAACTCATCCGGCAGGACTCGTTGGAAGCAGGAGTCGTGACCTCTTCCCGCTATTTAAGGCCAGTGGTGACGGAGGAGGAACAGGCTCTGGGGCAAGAATGCGACGATCGCCTGCGCGAGCAGCAGTCAATGGGAAGGCCGACGGTCCGGTAGCGTCCTAGGCTACGGTCGTTGGTCCGCGGCGGCGCCGGCGCGCTGAACCCAGGTGGCGTAGATGAAGTCGGATTTGCGTTGATCCCAGTCGGAGCGCGGGAGGACGTCGAGTTGTTCGAGGGTTAGGTGGGGGACGTCGGCGGCGACGGCGATGATTCCGGCGTCGCGGTCGTTGCGGTCGTAGTTCTTCGAGAAGCTGGCGCCGACTTGCGTGGCCCAGTCGCCGATGCGGACCGTGGGGAGAGTGTTGGGATCTTTGCCTTGCCAGGCGGGGAAGTGGAGCTGCGAGTTGAGCCAGGTGGCGGCGCGCGGCGTGACCCAGGAGGGGCGATGGCTGGCGCCGGGGTCGAAGTAGGTGGTCAATACGCCTTTGTCGGAGCCGTTGAGTGTGACGACGCGCTGGCGGAGGTCGGCGAAGAAGTCGGGGCCGTGGTGCGGGATGTCGACGACGGTGTCGGCGGTGCCGTTGATGATGAAGGTGTCGCCGCGGCGGGCAGCGAGCGTGAAGAGGACAGCGGGGCGGTCGCCGAGGAAGGCGAGCGAGCGGTAGGGACCGCCCTGGCACATCATGACGTGGCTGAGGTCCCAGTAGCCGTTGGGGCCGTCGAGGTCGCCGCCGCCGACGAGAAGGACGGAGTGGATGCGCGGGTCGACGGCGCCGGTGAGCGATGTGATGAAGGAGCCCATGGAGAAGCCCATCATCGCGATGCGGTGCGGGTCGACGTCATGACGTGACGAGAGATAGCTGACGGCCTGCATGGCGTCTGTGATCATGAGGCCGCCCATGCGGCGCGGCATGGTTTCGGGGTTGATGACGAGCTGGTCGTGCTCGCCGGTGAAGTCTTTGTGGTCGTCGTTGCGCTCGCCTTCGCCGATGGGGTCGTAGGCGAGGACGACGGCGCCTGCGCGAGCGTAGAGGACGCCGGTGTAGTAGGAGTACCAGGATGATTTGTCGGCGCCGTGGCCGTTGACGACGACGATGGCGGGCATTCGCGAGGCGGGTGCGTGCGTGGGACGGAAAACGTCGGCGGGAATGCGCAGGCCGTACGCGGTGATGTAGATGACCTTGTCGAGGGTGACGCCGGGAGTGACTTCGCTTGATGAGACGGTTTGCGTTTCGAGTTTCGGAAGAGGATCGGGGATGAAGAGCGTGCGACGAATCTCGCGACGCCAGTTGTTGATCTGCGCGTTGGTGGCGGGGTGCGGAGGAAGTGGAGGCTCGGCGCCGCCGCTCATTGTGGTGGGGGGCGTGAGATCGGGCTTGCCCCAACGGTTGTCGAGGAAGTCGAGGTAGTGTTGCCAGTCGAAGGCGGTGACGTCGTGCTTGCCAACGCGCTCGTGATAGGCGACGAAGGTTTCGAGACCGATGGGGTGGTTGAGTGCAGGCTGAGGAGTGTCGTCTGCGAGGGCGGGTTTGCCGAGAAGTTTGTAGACGCGCGAGGCGCTGACGGCCGAGAGGAATTCGCCCTTGGGGTCGGACCATTCGTCACCGACAGCGGAGCCGACGTGGAGCGGGCGCGGCGCGATGAGCGAGAGAAGGAGGTTGCCGTCGGCGGGGATGTCGGCGTCGTGGCCGACCCACTTTGCGTAGTTAGGGCAGAACCAGTAGGGGAAGGAGTGCTCAAGATGCGCGACGGTTTCGCCTAGGGCTCGGCGTTGAATGGATTGGCCGCCGTGGCCGCTTTCGTTAGAGAGAACGGCGGCGAAGCGTGTGTCCTGCGCGGCGGCCCAGTCAGCGGCTTTGCCGAGGCGGCTGTGGCCGGTGACGGCGACGTGTGCGGGATCGACGTAGGCGTCGAGGACGAGATAGTCGAGCGCGCGGCTGAGTCCCCAGGCCCAGAGGCCGATGGCTCCCCAGGCGTCGGGTGCGTTGTCGATGGGACCGAAGAGATTGCGTGCGCTGTACTGGCTGGCGTTCTTGAAGTCGGGCTCGAGATCGCCGTAGTGGGCGGTGGCGAAGCCGTAGCCGCGCGACAACAGCAGCTTCACTTGCCATTGTTGTGTAGCGAGGCCGCGGGTTTCTTCGGAGGGCGCGACGTGCTGGAGTTCGGTTGAGCCTTTGGGTTGAATCCAGAGGGGCGTGGGTTGGATGGCGTGGTCGTCGAGGACGGTTTGGTTGCCGAGGAAGTTGAGACCGAGGACGACGGGCACGGGATGATGCGCGGCGGCCGCCGCGGCGGGGATGTAAATGAGCAGGCGCATGGTGCGCTCGGCTTGTGGGGGCGGCGTGACGCCGGGCGCGGGCTCGAAGGTGAGATCGATTTGCTCGCGAACGGCGAGGCCGTCGAGTGCGCGCTCGTTGTGCTCGATGATGCGGGCGTGAGTGATGGCGTTTTTTGCGGCGTCGGGCGTGCGGCCGAAGATGTTTTCTTCGAAGAGATGGAGGATTTCGGGGCGGCGCTCGTCTAGCCACCGCTGTGACGTGGTGATTGCGTGGCCGTCGGCCAGGCGCAGCGGGTCGAGCAGGGTGTAGGGCGGGATTTTGGATTCGTCGTAGTTGTAGCCGGGGACGCGCTGGGCGCGGGCGGGAAGGACGAGGAGGAGAAGCGAGAGGGCGAGGAGAGTGTTGCGGCGGGCTGTGGCCATCGGTGGTCTCTGGTTTTCAGTTTTATGCTTTTTGGAGATGAAATGGAAAACTCGAAGGATGAAATGATGGTTGACAGCCGCGGAAGCAAGGTCGAGATACTGACGGGACTGAGGTGAGATTGAGCGGACGATCGATGTGGCGCGCGTGGTGGGTTGCAGGTGTGTTGATGCTGGGCGTTGCGGGATTGACCGCGCAGCAGGTGGCGGTGCTGCCGGCGGGGAGGGTGGTGGCGCAGGGTGCGGCGCAGCGGTTCGAGTTTGCGAGCGATGGGCCGGTGGGGCCGGGATGGTCCAGACCGGATGCGATTGCACGCGTGTATTTCAAGGGAGAATTGCCGGCGCTGTTCACACGCACGCTGCAGCTGGATGGGGACGTGCCCGAGCGCACGAAGTTGTCGTGGATCTTTACGGGGCCGCATGCGGGGCTGACGGTCGAGCTGACGAACTCGAAGGTCCGGATGGTGGAACGGTTTTATGATTCGACCGCGCTGGATGGTGGAGGGAACTATCCGGACAAGACGGTGCGCGAGGCGGAGCAGCAGTATGTGGGGCATGCGCGCTCGCTGACGGTGGTGGTGGATGCGCATCTTTCGGTGAACGTGCTGCTGAATGGGGAGCGGGTGCTGGTGGCTCCGCTGATGTTTGATCTGACGCGGCAGCAGTTGATGTTTGCGGGGCCGCGGAGTGAACATCTGACGCTGGCGGGTGCTCTGCTGGCGGAGTCGGCGCAGGACGCGACGGTGACGGTGGATGCGGCGAAGGTGCATCAGTCGATGCTGGGGTTTGGCGGGAGCCCGAGTGTGCCGGCGTATGCGGGGCTGAGCGACGAGGGCAAGCGGATGTACTGGCAGATGCTGAAGCGGTACAACCTGCTGGTGGATCGTGAGTACCCGATGGGCGCGCAGTTGAAGCAGGATCTGTCGAATGCGGAGGATTTGAAGGACGCGACGCCGCACTATTACGGCGATAACTTTCCGAATAGTGAGGTCTCGGATTTTGAGTACAGCCGCCGCACGCGTGAGTTGGGCGGAATGGTGCTCTATGAGATGTGGGCGTTGCCGGAGTGGGCAGTGCAGGCGTACACGCCGGACGGGAAGCCCGGTATTGATGCGTGGGGCAAGCCGGTGAAGCGAGCGGCGAAGCCGAATGTGTATGCGCGGATTGTCGTGGAGTTTTGCGAGAGAGCGAAAGAGCGTTCGGGCGCGGCGCCGGAGATTATCGGGATTCAGAACGAAGTGGAACAGCCGCCGGAGATTTTTGCGGCGATGACGGCGGCGGTGCGGACGGCTCTGGATGCGGCAAGCTTTGCGTCGACGAAGATTCAGATGGCAGACGCGCCGTATGCGTGGATTGCGATTCACCGCGTCAACGATGCGAAGCGGTTTCCGGAGGCGTGGAGTGCGACGGACTTCACGGCGGCGCACCAGTACGACTTCCAGGAGTTCCTGGCGAATCCGGACATGTATGACGCGCGGCTGCGGGCGCTGCATGAGGCAAGTGCGGGCAAGCCGTTTCTGGCGACGGAGATATGCTTGAACGACGGGGCGTACCAGGAGCCGTCGTACAGGATTGCGCTGCAGGTGGGGCAGTTGTATCAGAAGGATTTGACCGAAGCCGATGCGGAGATGTTGTTGTACTGCTGGCTGCTGCTGGACGTAGAGCAGCCGAGCTTTGGGGCATCGCGGTCGCTGATCGTGCCGGATCGAGCGAAGGGTGACGTGCCGGTGGCGTCGAGCTTTCAGCTGAGGGTGCTGGGAGCGTTCAGCCGGCATGTGCTGAAGGGCATGCGGCGGGTGGAGACGCAGACGGCGAACGGCGATCTGCTGACGGCTGGCTTCAAGGATGGGAAGCGGAATAGTTTGATTGTGCTGAATAGGTCGACGGAGGAGCAGCGGCTGCACGTGGATTGGAACGGCGTGCGGTGGACGAGGATGGAGCGGACGAGCTTCTACGACGAGAATGTGGAGACCGCGGTGCCCAGCGAGATTGTTGTGGCGCCGGGTGAGATTGTGACGCTGGCGGACTTCAGCGCGGATGAGGTTGTGAAGTGAGGAAGAGTGTTGCGGTGAGTGTGCGCGCTGATGGTTTCGTGTGGGTTGAGTGCGCAGGTGGCGCACAACACGGATGCGGGCGTGAAGCCGCAGAGTGAGTTCATCTTTGAGCCGGGGTCGGCGCCGTTTCCGGAGTGCCATGCGTCGACGATTGTGGAGTTGAAGGGTGGCGAGTTGCTCGCGGCGTGGTTTGGTGGAACGCATGAGCGGGCGCCAGATGTGGCGATATGGACGGCGCGGTATGCGAACGGTGCGTGGTCGAAGCCGATGGAGGTGGCGCGCGAGAAAAATATTCCGACGTGGAACCCGGTACTGTTTCACACAAAGAATGGGCGGCTGTGGCTGTACTACAAAGCCGGGCCGGACACGGGCAGCTGGTCGGGCGCTCGGATGTGGAGCACGGATGAGGGCGCACGTGGTCAAGGCCGGAACGGCTGCCGGCGGGATTGCTGGGGCCGATTCGCGCGAAGCCGCTGGTGCTGGCGGATGGAACGATTGTGAGCGGCTCGTCGGTGGAGGCGTACAAGACGTGGGCTGGCTGGATTGAGCGCAGCACGGACGACGGGGCGACGTGGAAGAAGATTGGGCCGATCACGGTGACAGAGGAGCAGGATAAGGCGGAGACGCCGGCGCCTGATCCGCCGATGGACAGCCCGGAGATTCGCGCGAAGGATCATGGACCGCGGCAGTTTGAAGGGATCATTCAGCCGTCGGTGGTGCGGTTGAGTGGAAGGCATCTGCGGTTGTATGCGAGATCGCGGACGCTGGCGGCGAAGGTAGTTGTGGCGGATTCGTTCGATGATGGCGTGACTTGGACGAAGACTCATTTTCTGGATGTGCCGAACAGCAACTCGGGACTGGATGCGGTGGCACTGAAGGATGGGCGGGTGGTGATGATCTTCAACGACACGCCGCGCGGAAGATCGCCGCTGAATTTGGCGGTGAGCCGGGATGGAGAGCACTTCCGGGTGTTTGCGACGCTGGAGCAGGGAGCAGGAGAGTATTCATACCCGGCGGTTATTCAGGATGCCAGTGGCGATTTGGAGATGACGTACACGTGGCATCGGACAGCGATCAAGCATGTGCACTTGCCGTTGTCGCAGGTTCCGGAGCGTTGATGTTGTGCGGTGAGTGAGTTTGGTTGCGTGTAAGAGCTGAGTTCCAGAGGAGATGCATGTGAATCATTTTGTTAGAGGGTTTGCTGTATGTGGAGCGTTGCTGGCGTCCTGCGCGACCGTGCGTGCGCAGGATCTGCCGCTGACGCAGACGTTGAGTCCGAGCCGCGTGGAGCCGCTCGATCCGTCACGTGATGTGACAGCGCCTGCGATGGAGAGCAAGATTCATACGCCAACTGCCGGAGCAGTATGTGTGGACCGCGGCGGAGAAGAAGAATGGGAAGCTTGTCTATAAGTTTCCGGCGATCACGGCAGAGACGGAGCCGCATTATTTTCGAGCGCATTTCCGCGTCGACGATGTGCCGCACGAGGCGACGCTGTATATCGCGGGACCGCGGTCGGTTTCGGTGTGGGTGAATGGGCAGCCTGTTGAGAAGGTGGCGAGCGACACGAGTTCGCCGTTGGGCATGCATGTGTTTGCGACCTCCGTGGCAAAGTTTTTGAAGGCTGGCGAGAATGTCATCGCGATTCAAGCAGTGCGCGGGCGCGGCGTGACGGGGTTTGCGAACAGCGCGCTGGTGCAACAACAGACCTCGGGTCGCGTGCTGGTGGCGAAGATCGTTCCCCGTGCGGAGGGAGTGGAGGCGCCGGACCTGATGAACAGCGGACCGGAGTGGCGCAGCTCGACGACAACGGAGAAGGGATGGGAGCAGCCGGGATTTCATGATGCGAGATTGGAATTCGGTGGAAGCGTTCGGCGGAATTGAGAGCAACATTGAGATGTATCAGTGGAACGCGGATGCGGGGCTGTACAACTGGCCCGGCTACGACGGAATCTCGCCGTTCCTGGCGCATATGCCGTTGCGGGTGATGAGTGTGATGGCTTCCTATGCAGGACGAGGAAGTTTCGACGGATTGAAGAACCTGGAGGAGCGGCGGCGGTGATGTGGTGGTGCATCTTCCTGCCGCGAAGCTGATAGATGAGGAAGCGCCAAGCGTAACACTGGACTTCGGGCGCGAACTGACGGGAAGGCTGGAAATCGATTAGGACTCCGATGAACCCGATGACGGTGACGGTGCAGGTGGGTGAATCGGAGTCCGAGGCGTTGAAGGTGCCGTATCTCGGTGTGAATCAGCTGACAATTCCGCCGCATGGAACGGGGCATTCGCCGAAGACGGCGTTCCGGTTTGCGAGGGTGCGCTTCCTCAGCGGGGCTTCTGAGTTGCGTGAGGTGCGCGTGAAGTCGATTCATGCGGACCACATCTACTATCCGGTGAAGTATGAGGGATCGTTTGAAAGCTCGGATGCGTTGCTGAATCGCATCTGGGAGACGGGAGCGTACACGGCGCATCTGTGCATGCAGGACGGAGTGTGGGATGCGAGCAAGCGCGATCGTGGGCGTTGGATGGGCGACAAGGACGTGAGCGGGCCGGTGATCGAGGACGTGTTTGCGGATAAGTACGTTGCTGGAGGACACGCTGGACCGGCTGCTCGGCGCGGATCCCGAAACTGCCGGTGGATCAGCATGTGAATGGGATTCCGGGTTATTCGTCGTTCTGGTTTACCGGCGTGGCGGACTTTTATCGGCACACAGGAGATAAGGCATTCCTGGAACGGGAGCATCAGCGGATGCTGCAGTTGCTGCAACTGGTAGATAGCGAGTTTGACGACAGGAACATCTACGCGAACAAGAGCAAGGTGTGGCTGTATGTTGACTGGTCGCCGGAGTTGAACGGCGACACGCCGGAGACGCGCGGCGACGACGATCGAATTTGTGCGGGCGTATCGCGAGGCCACGTTTCTGCTGCAGGCGATTGGTGATGATGCGAATGCCGCGAAGTGTCGTGAGCGCGCGGAGAGCGGTGAAGGCTGCAGCGGATAAGTATCTGACGGATTGCGTCGGGGACGTTCGGGCCTCGGTGGCAGACGAATGCAGCGGCGGTGATCAGCGGGGCGGCAGGGCCGGAGCGATATGACGCGATCTGGGGCGATGTGCTGTCGAAGGTAGGACATGAGGCTGCGCCGGGGTTGCAGTATCCAATCATGACACCGTACTACGGCGATTATGTGCTGCGCGCGATGGCGAAGATGAATCATCGCGAGGCCGCGCTCGAGTGGATGCGGCAGTATTGGGGCGGGATGCTGAACGAAGGCGCGACGAGCTTCTGGGAGGCCTACGACACGCATTGGTATCACGAGGATTTTCACTCGTCGCTGCAGGCGGACAACCGCTCGGGCTATTTTGTATCGCTGGCGCACGGGTGGTCATCGGGACCGACGGCATGGCTGATGGAGGAGGTGCTGGGGATTCAGCCGACGGGCGCGGGATTCGCGACAGTGAATCTGCGGCCTGACCTGGTCGATCTAGAGTGGGCGCGCGGAGCGATGCCGACGCCGCACGGGTTGATCAAGGTGGATGCGCACAAGAGGGCGGGCGCCACCGAGATCGCAGTGGATTTGCCGGAGGGTATGGTGGCGCGGTTGTCGGTGCCTATGTCAGGCGCGAGTACGACGGCGGTGCGTGTGAACGGCAAGAGTGAGCCGGGCGAGAGAGCGGAGGGTGACGCGCGGCGCGTGGTCGTGCTCGATCACGCGGGGCACTATGTCGTGAGCGAGTGAGAGTCGCTTAGCTGCGGAAGCACTGTGAGTAGATGGATTCGGCGTCGGCTTGTGTGAGGTCGCGCGGATTGTTGCGCAGGAGGCGCTGGACGGTCATCGCAGCTGCGGCGAGATACGGGATCGTGCTGCGGTCGATGCCGTGATGAGCGAGGTTGGTGTCGATGCCGCTGTCGTGAGTGAGTTGCTCGAGTTGCACGGCGCCGGCGAGTGCGATCGCGAGCGCGGTGGATTCCGAGGCAGCGCCAAGTGCGAGGGCGACGTTCGCGTGGCGCTCCGGTTGTGAGGCTTTGGCATTGAAGCGGAAGAGCAGCAGGGAGGAGAACGGCATTCGAGAGGCCGTGTGGGAGGTGGAACTCGCCGCCGAGAGGATAGGCGAGCGCGTGCATGGCTGCCGCGTTGACGGGGCCGAGGCAGAGGCCGCCGTAAGAGGCTGCGCGCGACATGCCGTCGCGTAGCTGCGGCGTCTTATGGGATTGTGCGACGGCGCGCTCGAGAAAGCTGAGCGCAAAGTGCAAATGCCTTCGAGAGCGTAGATATCGACGAGCGGATGCGCGAAGCGGTTGGTGTAGGCCTCGATGAGGTGCGTGAGGGCGTCGAGGCCGGTGTAGGCGGTGACGGCGGGCGGAACGGAGTGCGTGAGCGTGGGGGCGATGAAGGCTGCGTCGGGAACGAGGTGTGGGCTGATGACGCCTTTTTTTAACTGTGCGGATTCGTCGAGGATGATCGCGTTGGGTGAGACCTCGCCGCCGGTGCCGGAGGTGGACGGGATAGATGACGAGAGGGCAAGTTGCGGCGAGCAACAACTGAGTCGAAGCACGCACAACGCATTGTTGCGCAACTGCCATCTCGTCAGCATTCCGACCACCTCCGGCACCAGCAGCGAGGTCTCGCCCAACGCGATCATCCTCGACGAATCCGCGCAGCTAAAGAAGGGTGTCATCAGCCCACACCTCGTACCCGACGCAGCCTTCATCGACCCCACGCTCACGCACTCCGTTCCGCCCGCCGTCACCGCCTACACCGGCCTCGACGCTCTCACACACCTCATCGAGGCCTACACCAACCGCTTCGCGCATCCTCTCGTCGATATCTACGCTCTCGAAGGCATCGCACTTTGCGCTCGCTTCCTTCAGCGCGCTGTCCACAATCCCAAAGACGCCGAAGCTCGCGAAGGCATGTCGCGCGCGAGCCTTTACGGCGGCCTCTGCCTCGGCCCCGTCAACGCGGCAGCCGTACACGCGCTCGCCTATCCGCTCGGCGGCGAGTTCCACCTCCCACACGGCCTCTCGAATGCCGTACTCCTCCCAGCAGTCTTCCGCTTCAATGCCGAAGCCTCACCGGAGCGCCACGCGAACGTCGCCCTCGCACTTGGCGCTGCTTCGCAATCCACCGCGCTCGCGACCGCACTCGCCGGCGCCGTGCAACTCGAGCAACTCACTCACGACAGCGGCATCGACACCAACCTCGCTCATCACGGCATCGACCGCAGCACGATCCCGTATCTCGCCGCAGCTGCGATGACCGTCCAGCGCCTCCTGCGCAACAATCCGCGCGAGCTCACACAAGCCGACGCCGAATCCATCTACTCACAGTGCTTCCGCAGCTAAGCGACTCTCACTCGCTCACGACATAGTGCCCCGCGTGATCGAGCACGACCACGCGCCGCGCGTCACCCTCCGCTCTCTCGCCCGGCTCACTCTTGCCGTTCACACGCACCGCCGTCGTACTCGCGCCTGACATAGGCACCGACAACCGCGCCACCACACCCTCCGGCAAATCCACCGCAATCTCGGTGGCGCCCGCCCTCTTGTGCGCATCCACCTTGATCAACCCGTGCGGCGTCGGCATCGCTCCGCGCGCCCACTCTAGATCGACCAGGTCAGGCCGCAGATTCACTGTCGCGAATCCCGCGCCCGTCGGCTGAATCCCCAGCACCTCCTCCATCAGCCATGCCGTCGGTCCCGATGACCACCCGTGCGCCAGCGATACAAAGTAGCCCGAGCGGTTGTCCGCCTGCAGCGACGAGTGAAAATCCTCGTGATACCAATGCGTGTCGTAGGCCTCCCAGAAGCTCGTCGCGCCTTCGTTCAGCATCCCGCCCCAATACTGCCGCATCCACTCGAGCGCGGCCTCGCGATGATTCATCTTCGCCATCGCGCGCAGCACATAATCGCCGTAGTACGGTGTCATGATTGGATACTGCAACCCCGGCGCAGCCTCATGTCCCACCTTCGACAGCACATCGCCCCAGATCGCGTCATATCGCTCCGGCCCTGCCGCCCCGCTGATCACCGCCGCTGCATTCGTCTGCCACCGAGGCCCGAACGTCCCCGACGCATCCGTCAGATACTTATCCGCTGCAGCCTTCACCGCTTCCGCGCGCTCACGACACTTCGCGGCATTCGCATCATCACCAATCGCCTGCAGCAGAAACGTGGCTTCGCGATACGCCCGCACAAATTCGATCGTCGTCGCCCGCCGCGTCTCCGGCGTGTCGCCGTTCAACTCCGGCGACCAGTCAACATACAGCCACACCTTGCTCTTGTTCGCGTAGATGTTCCTGTCGTCAAACTCGCTATCTACCAGTTGCAGCAACTGCAGCATCCGCTGATGCTCCCGTTCCAGGAATGCCTTATCTCCTGTGTGCCGATAAAAGTCCGCCACGCCGGTAAACCAGAACGACGAATAACCCGGAATCCCATTCACATGCTGATCCACCGGCAGTTTGGGATCCGCGCCGAGCAGGCGGTCGAGCGTGTCCTCCAGAAGGTACTTATCCGCAAACACGTCCTCGATCACCGGCCCACTCACGTCCGTGTCGCCCATCCAACGCCCACGATCGCGCTTGCTCGCATCCCACACTCCGTCCTGCATGCACAGGTGCGCCGTGTACGCTCCCGTCTCCCAGATGCGATTCAGCAACGCATCCGAGCTTTCAAACGATCCCTCATACTTCACCGGATAGTAGATGTGGTCCGCATGAATCGACTTCACGCGCACCTCACGCAACTCAGAAGCCCCGCTGAGGAAGCGCACCCTCGCAAACCGGAACGCCGTCTTCGGCGAATGCCCCGTTCCATGCGGCGGAATTGTCAGCTGATTCACACCGAGATACGGCACCTTCAACGCCTCGGACTCCGATTCACCCACCTGCACCGTCACCGTCACGGGTTCATCGGAGTCCGAATCGATCTCCAGCCTTCCCGTCAGTTCGCGCCCGAAGTCCAGTGTTACGCTTGGCGCTTCCTCATCTATCAGCTTCGCGGCAGGAAGATGCACCACCACATCACCGCCGCCGCTCTCCAGGTTCTTCAATCCGTCAAAACTTCCTCGTCCTGCATAGGAAGCCATCACACTCATCACCCGCAACGGCATATGCGCCAGGAACGGCGAGATTCCGTCGTAGCCGGGCCAGTTGTACAGCCCCGCATCCGCGTTCCACTGATACATCTCAATGTTGCTCTCAATTCCGCCGAACGCTTCCACCGAATTCCAATCTGCATCATGAAATCCCGGCTGCTCCCATCCCTTCTCCGTTGTCGTCGAGCTGCGCCACTCCGGTCCGCTGTTCATCAGGTCCGGCGCTTCCACTCCCTCCGCACGGGGAACGATCTTCGCCACCAGCACGCGACCCGAGGTCTGTTGTTGCACCAGCGCGCTGTTCGCAAACCCCGTCACGCCGCGCCCGCGCACTGCTTGAATCGCGATGACATTCTCGCCAGCCTTCAAAAACTTTGCCACGGAGGTCGCAAACACATGCATGCCCAACGGCGAACTCGTGTCGCTCGCCACCTTCTCAACAGGCTGCCCATTCACCCACACCGAAACCGACCGCGGTCCCGCGATATACAGCGTCGCCTCGTGCGGCACATCGTCGACGCGGAAATGCGCTCGAAAATAATGCGGCTCCGTCTCTGCCGTGATCGCCGGAAACTTATAGACAAGCTTCCCATTCTTCTTCTCCGCCGCGGTCCACACATACTGCTCCGGCAGTTGGGTATGAATCTTGCTCTCCATCGCAGGCGCTGTCACATCACGTGACGGATCGAGCGGCTCCACGCGGCTCGGACTCAACGTCTGCGTCAGCGGCAGATCCTGCGCACGCACGGTCGCGCAGGACGCCAGCAACGCTCCACATACAGCAAACCCTCTAACAAAATGATTCACATGCATCTCCTCTGGAACTCAGCTCTTACACGCAACCAAACTCACTCACCGCACAACATCAACGCTCCGGAACCTGCGACAACGGCAAGTGCACATGCTTGATCGCTGTCCGATGCCACGTGTACGTCATCTCCAAATCGCCACTGGCATCCTGAATAACCGCCGGGTATGAATACTCTCCTGCTCCCTGCTCCAGCGTCGCAAACACCCGGAAGTGCTCTCCATCCCGGCTCACCGCCAAATTCAGCGGCGATCTTCCGCGCGGCGTGTCGTTGAAGATCATCACCACCCGCCCATCCTTCAGTGCCACCGCATCCAGTCCCGAGTTGCTGTTAGGCACATCCAGAAAATGAGTCTTCGTCCAAGTCACGCCATCATCGAACGAATCCGCCACAACTACCTTCGCCGCCAGCGTCCGCGATCTCGCATACAACCGCAGATGCCTTCCACTCAACCGCACCACCGACGGCTGAATGATCCCTTCAAACTGCCGCGGTCCATGATCCTTCGCGCGAATCTCCGGGCTGTCCATCGGCGGATCAGGCGCCGGCGTCTCCGCCTTATCCTGCTCCTCTGTCACCGTGATCGGCCCAATCTTCTTCCACGTCGCCCCGTCGTCCGTGCTGCGCTCAATCCAGCCAGCCCACGTCTTGTACGCCTCCACCGACGAGCCGCTCACAATCGTTCCATCCGCCAGCACCAGCGGCTTCGCGCGAATCGGCCCCAGCAATCCCGCCGGCAGCCGTTCCGGCCTTGACCACGTGCGCCCTTCATCCGTGCTCCACATCCGAGCGCCCGACCAGCTGCCCGTGTCCGGCCCGGCTTTGTAGTACAGCCACAGCCGCCCATTCTTTGTGTGAAACAGTACCGGGTTCCACGTCGGAATATTTTTCTCGCGCGCCACCTCCATCGGCTTCGACCACGCACCGTTCGCATACCGCGCCGTCCATATCGCCACATCTGGCGCCCGCTCATGCGTTCCACCAAACCACGCCGCGAGCAACTCGCCACCCTTCAACTCCACAATCGTCGACGCATGGCACTCCGGAAACGGCGCCGACCCCGGCTCAAAGATGAACTCACTCTGCGGCTTCACGCCCGCATCCGTGTTGTGCGCCACCTGCGCACTCAACCCACACGAAACCATCAGCGCGCACACCACCGCAACACTCTTCCTCACTTCACAACCTCATCCGCGCTGAAGTCCGCCAGCGTCACAATCTCACCCGGCGCCACAACAATCTCGCTGGGCACCGCGGTCTCCACATTCTCGTCGTAGAAGCTCGTCCGCTCCATCCTCGTCCACCGCACGCCGTTCCAATCCACGTGCAGCCGCTGCTCCTCCGTCGACCTATTCAGCACAATCAAACTATTCCGCTTCCCATCCTTGAAGCCAGCCGTCAGCAGATCGCCGTTCGCCGTCTGCGTCTCCACCCGCCGCATGCCCTTCAGCACATGCCGGCTGAACGCTCCCAGCACCCTCAGCTGAAAGCTCGACGCCACCGGCACGTCACCCTTCGCTCGATCCGGCACGATCAGCGACCGCGATGCCCCAAAGCTCGGCTGCTCTACGTCCAGCAGCAGCCAGCAGTACAACAACATCTCCGCATCGGCTTCGGTCAAATCCTTCTGATACAACTGCCCCACCTGCAGCGCAATCCTGTACGACGGCTCCTGGTACGCCCCGTCGTTCAAGCATATCTCCGTCGCCAGAAACGGCTTGCCCGCACTTGCCTCATGCAGCGCCCGCAGCCGCGCGTCATACATGTCCGGATTCGCCAGGAACTCCTGGAAGTCGTACTGGTGCGCCGCCGTGAAGTCCGTCGCACTCCACGCCTCCGGAAACCGCTTCGCATCGTTGACGCGGTGAATCGCAATCCACGCATACGGCGCGTCTGCCATCTGAATCTTCGTCGACGCAAAGCTTGCCGCATCCAGAGCCGTCCGCACCGCCGCCGTCATCGCCGCAAAAATCTCCGGCGGCTGCTCCACTTCGTTCTGAATCCCGATAATCTCCGGCGCCGCGCCCGAACGCTCTTTCGCTCTCTCGCAAAACTCCACGACAATCCGCGCATACACATTCGGCTTCGCCGCTCGCTTCACCGGCTTGCCCCACGCGTCAATACCGGGCTTCCCGTCCGGCGTGTACGCCTGCACTGCCCACTCCGGCAACGCCCACATCTCATAGAGCACCATTCCGCCCAACTCACGCGTGCGGCGGCTGTACTCAAAATCCGAGACCTCACTATTCGGAAAGTTATCGCCGTAATAGTGCGGCGTCGCGTCCTTCAAATCCTCCGCATTCGACAGATCCTGCTTCAACTGCGCGCCCATCGGGTACTCACGATCCACCAGCAGGTTGTACCGCTTCAGCATCTGCCAGTACATCCGCTTGCCCTCGTCGCTCAGCCCCGCATACGCCGGCACACTCGGGCTCCCGCCAAACCCCAGCATCGACTGATGCACCTTCGCCGCATCCACCGTCACCGTCGCGTCCTGCGCCGACTCCGCCAGCAGAGCACCCGCCAGCGTCAGATGTTCACTCCGCGGCCCCGCAAACATCAACTGCTGCCGCGTCAGATCAAACATCAGCGGAGCCACCAGCACCCGCTCCCCATTCAGCAGCACGTTCACCGAAAGATGCGCATCCACCACTACCGTCAGCGAGCGCGCATGCCCCACATACTGCTGCTCCGCCTCGCGCACCGTCTTGTCCGGATAGTTCCCTCCACCATCCAGCGCGGTCGAATCATAAAACCGTTCCACCATCCGGACCTTCGAGTTCGTCAGCTCGACCGTCAGCCCCGCATGCGGCCCCGTAAAGATCCACGACAACTTCGTGCCCTCGGGCACGTCCCCATCCAGCTGCAGCGTGCGTGTGAACAGCGCCGGCAATTCTCCCTTGAAATACACGCGTGCAATCGCATCCGGTCTGGACCATCCCGGCCCCACCGGCCCATCGCTCGCAAACTCGAACCGCTGCGCCGCACCCTGCGCCGCCGCCTTCGCCGCCGGCAGCACCGCCACCTGCTGCGCGGTCAATCCCGCAACGCCCAGCATCAACACACCTGCAACCCACCACGCGCGCCACATCGATCGTCCGCTCAATCTCACCTCAGTCCCGTCAGTATCTCGACCTTGCTTCCGCGGCTGTCAACCATCATTTCATCCTTCGAGTTTTCCATTTCATCTCCAAAAAGCATAAAACTGAAAACCAGAGACCACCGATGGCCACAGCCCGCCGCAACACTCTCCTCGCCCTCTCGCTTCTCCTCCTCGTCCTTCCCGCCCGCGCCCAGCGCGTCCCCGGCTACAACTACGACGAATCCAAAATCCCGCCCTACACCCTGCTCGACCCGCTGCGCCTGGCCGACGGCCACGCAATCACCACGTCACAGCGGTGGCTAGACGAGCGCCGCCCCGAAATCCTCCATCTCTTCGAAGAAAACATCTTCGGCCGCACGCCCGACGCCGCAAAAAACGCCATCACTCACGCCCGCATCATCGAGCACAACGAGCGCGCACTCGACGGCCTCGCCGTTCGCGAGCAAATCGATCTCACCTTCGAGCCCGCGCCCGGCGTCACGCCGCCCCCACAAGCCGAGCGCACCATGCGCCTGCTCATTTACATCCCCGCCGCGGCGGCCGCCGCGCATCATCCCGTGCCCGTCGTCCTCGGTCTCAACTTCCTCGGCAACCAAACCGTCCTCGACGACCACGCCATCCAACCCACGCCCCTCTGGATTCAACCCAAAGGCTCAACCGAACTCCAGCACGTCGCGCCCTCCGAAGAAACCCGCGGCCTCGCTACACAACAATGGCAAGTGAAGCTGCTGTTGTCGCGCGGCTACGGCTTCGCCACCGCCTACTACGGCGATCTCGAGCCCGACTTCAAGAACGCCAGCCAGTACAGCGCACGCAATCTCTTCGGTCCCATCGACAACGCACCCGACGCCTGGGGAGCCATCGGCCTCTGGGCCTGGGGACTCAGCCGCGCGCTCGACTATCTCGTCCTCGACGCCTACGTCGATCCCGCACACGTCGCCGTCACCGGCCACAGCCGCCTCGGCAAAGCCGCCGACTGGGCCGCCGCGCAGGACACACGCTTCGCCGCCGTTCTCTCTAACGAAAGCGGCCACGGCGGCCAATCCATTCAACGCCGAGCCCTAGGCGAAACCGTCGCGCATCTTGAGCACTCCTTCCCCTACTGGTTCTGCCCTAACTACGCAAAGTGGGTCGACCACGACGCCGACATCCCCGCCGACGGCAACCTCCTTCTCTCGCTCATCGCGCCGCGCCCGCTCTACGTCGGCTCCGCTGTCGGTGACGAATGGTCCGATCCCAAGGGCGAATTCCTCTCGGCCGTCAGCGCCTCGCGCGTCTACAAACTTCTCGGCAAACCCGCCCTCGCAGACGACACTCCTCAGCCTGCACTCAACCACCCCATCGGTCTCGAAACCTTCGTCGCCTATCACGAGCGCGTTGGCAAGCACGACGTCACCGCCTTCGACTGGCAACACTACCTCGACTTCCTCGACAACCGCTGGGGCAAGCCCGACCTCACACCCCCAACCACAATGAGCGGCACCGCCGAGCCTCCACTTCCTCCGCACCCCGCCACCACCGCGCAAATCGACAACTGGCGTCGCGAGATTCGTCGCACGCTCTTCATCCCCGATCCTCTTCCCAAACTCGAAACACAAACCTACTCATCAACCGAAGTCACTCCCGGCGTCACCCTCGACAAGGTCATCTACAAAACCGCGTACGGCCTGCGCATTCCCGCCGACATTTTCCGTCCCACGCACGCACCCGCCTCGCGAATGCCCGCCATCGTCGTCGTCAACGGCCACGGCGCAGACAAATCATCCTGGTACTCCTACTACACCGGCGTCCTCTACGCTCGCGCAGGCGCCGTCGTCCTCACCTACGACCCCATCGGCGAAGGCGAGCGCAACGACGACCACAAAGACTTCACCGGCGAGCACGACCAACTCGTCATCAACCCAGAAACCATGCCGCGCCGCATGGGCGGCCTCATGATCACCGACGCCATGCAGGCCGTCAGCTATCTCTCGTCACGTCATGACGTCGACCCGCACCGCATCGCGATGATGGGCTTCTCCATGGGCTCCTTCATCACATCGCTCACCGGCGCCGTCGACCCGCGCATCCACTCCGTCCTTCTCGTCGGCGGCGGCGACCTCGACGGCCCCAACGGCTACTGGGACCTCAGCCACGTCATGATGTGCCAGGGCGGTCCCTACCGCTCGCTCGCCTTCCTCGGCGACCGCCCCGCTGTCCTCTTCACGCTCGCTGCCCGCCGCGGCGACACCTTCATCATCAACGGCACCGCCGACACCGTCGTCGACATCCCGCACCACGGCCCCGACTTCTTCGCCGACCTCCGCCAGCGCGTCGTCACACTCAACGGCTCCGACAAAGGCGTATTGACCACCTACTTCGACCCCGGCGCCAGCCATCGCCCCTCCTGGGTCACGCCGCGCGCCGCCACCTGGCTCAACTCGCAGCTCCACTTCCCCGCCTGGCAAGGCAAAGATCCCAACACTCTCCCCACGGTCCGCATCGGCGACTGGGCCACGCAAGTCGGCGCCAGCTTCTCGAAGAACTACGACCGCAACGACCGCGACGCCGGAATCATCGCCGTCGCCGCCGACGTCCCCCACCTAACCCTCGAACAACTCGACGTCCTCCCGCGCTCCGACTGGGATCAACGCAAATCCGACTTCATCTACGCCACCTGGGTTCAGCGCGCCGCAACCGCTTCACAACAATAAGAGCCTTGCGTGCCCCACATCTCGAGTATCGAGATGTGGGCTCCGCAGAATGTTAGCCTTGGCCGAACAGCGGTCGCATCTTTCGAGGAACGAATCTCATGCGTATCGTGCAATGGTTTGCTTCATTAGTGTTGCTGGTCTCGTGTCCCGTCTCATTTTCCCTTCCTGCAGATAGTGCTCGGAGAGTCAGCGTAGGAGACCACAGCCTCTTTCTCGACTGCAGCGGCTCAGGCAAAGGCCCCACTGTCATTTTTCTTACGGGAGCCGGCAGGGACACGACGGCGATTTGGAATAAGGTGCAGCCTGGAGTGGCTGCTTTCGCCTCTGCCTGTAGCTATGACCGGATGAACATGGGTCAAAGTGACAACTCTGCGCATACTCAAACGGAAGAGGAGATAGTCGAAGACCTGCATCAACTCCTGACGAACGCCAAGGTGGCGCCTCCTTACATTCTTGTTGGCCACTCCATGGGCGGCATCTATGCGCGGAAATTCGAAGAGACCTATCCGGACTCGGTTTCGGGATTGGTCTTCGTTGACTCCGCAGATGAGGAGCAGGTCTGGCGTTACGCAAAGATTGCACCCATATTGCTCTTTGAGTATCCACAGTGGCCCAACTGGAGCAGGTTGGAGGCGCAAGGATGGCTTCCGCCGGAACAACGTTTGAAGTGGAAGACAGATGTTCCCCTCATCGTTCTCGAGCATGGGATTATGTGGCCCCGCGGAATGTTCAAAGGAATGACAGAAGAGCAATACCAGAACGTGAAGGACACTTGGCACGCGATGCAAGTCGATCTTTCTACGCGATCTCCTCGCGGGGAACTCAGAATCGCGACGAAAAGCGGGCACGTTATCCAAACCAGCCAGCCTGACATGGTTATTGGGGCAATCCACGATGTACTGAACAACGCGACGCAGTAGGGACGTGCGGCCCACATCTCGGAGCGTTCCGTCCCACCTAAGGCAATGCGTCTCAAACTTTCAAATCTGTCGCACAACTTCCATTTTCTTGATTCAAATCGGTCTAAGTCGCTATATTGGCTTCATCTGCTGAGGCTATGCCCATCCGACTGCCAATCGCGGCCCTCGCCCTAATCTTCTGTACAGCCGCGGCAGCGCAAACCCTCCTCCACCCCGCCGACTACCACCACTACATCCAGACCTTCGAAGCCGACGAGCAGCTCGCTACCGGCCACATCTATAACGGCGAACCCTCCACCCCCGGCCAGCCTCCCGAAGTTGCCTGGCCCTGGATGACACGCGAGATCCCCTGGTTTGATTCCTCCGACAAATCCTTTGAGGAGATGTACTACTTCCGCTGGTACGCCTTCAAGAAGCACATCCTGCACACGCCCAACGGCTACCTCATCACCGAGTGGCTCAATCGCCCGGAGATGACCGACCGCGGCACGCTCTCCGACGCCGCGCCCTTCCATCTCAACGAGGCCCGCTGGCTTCACGACCGCGCGATCGCCGAGGACTACGCCCGTTACTGGTACCGCCCCACATCCAGGCCTCGCAACTACTCCCAGCCTCTGACGACCGCCGTCCGCGACGTCACCCTCGCCACCGGCGACACCACCCTCACCACCTCACTCCTCCCCGAGTTCATCCGCGTCTATCACGACTGGGAGCGCACCCAGCAGGACCCCAACGGCCTCTTCTGGTCCATCGACACCCGCGACGCCATGGAGAAGTCCATCTCCGGCGACGGCTACCGCCCCACGCTCAACTCCTACCTCGTCTCCGACGCGCGTGCCATCGCCGCCACCGCACTTCTCACCGGCAACCACACCCTTGCCGCCGAGTTCACCACCAAAGCCGACCGCCTCAACAACCCCATCGAAACCAAACTCTGGAACCCGAAGGACGAATTCTACGAGGTCGTCTCGCCCGCCAAAGACTCCGGCATCCGCGCCCAGAAAAAGTTCATCGACCCTGGCACCGTCCTCCAGTTCTCCGGCGTCCGCGAACTCATCGGCTACAACCCCTGGGCCTACGCCTCGCCCGCGCCCGATCGCTCTATCGCCTGGCATCAGCTCTTCGACCCCCAGGGCTTCGACGGCCATTTCGGCGCCACTACCGCCGAGCGCCGCAGCCCGCGCTTCCGTTTCGCATCCTCAGACCAGTGCACCTGGAACGGCCCCGCCTGGCCCTTCGCGATGACGCAAACCCTCACCGCGCTCGCCAACTACCTCGACACGCCCGGCCCGCACACCATCGACAGCACCGCCTACGACAAGCTCTTCTCCCGCTACGTCCTCGCCCAGCACATCAAGCTCTCGAACGGCCGCACCATCGACTGGATCGACGAAGACTACGACGCCGACACCGGCGAGTGGATCGCCAAGAACATGCTCCTCGCTAAAAACAAGCAGGTCGGCCGCGGCAACTACTACAACCACTCCGGGTTCGCCGACCTCGTCATCACCGGCCTCATCGGCCTGCGTCCGCGCGCTGACAACCACATCGTCCTCCACCCGCTCGCACCCGCGTCCTGGACATACTTCGCCATCGACGCGCTCCCCTACCACGGTCACCTCCTCACCATCGCCTTCGACGCGACCGGCAACCACTACCACCACGGCCGTGGCCTCTCGCTCGGCGTCGACGGCCACACCATCGCGCATCGCTCCACCCTCGGCCCCCTCGAAGCCGACCTCCCGAACTGAGCCCATGCCAAACCACACCCGACACACGCCACGTCTCGCCACCAGTCCGGGTGCCCCGTCTTCGGCGACAGCTTCATCGTCGCCTAAGGTGGGTGTCCCACGTCCTGAAGGGACGTGGGTTCGCACGATCTCCCTCGCCGCCACCCTCCTCCTCGCCACCACCCTCCCCGCACAAAAAGACGGCATCATCTCCCGCATGCCCGGCGAGCCACCACCGCTCCCGCCCAGCGGCATCCCCGCCACCGTGCGCATCACCCCGGGCACCTTCCGCATGGGCGCCGACGCCGCCACACTCCCCGCCGCCATCACCAAGGGCTTCGGCGTCATGTCCACGCGCCCCGTGCACGGCGACTTCGACGAGCTCCCCGCACACACCGTCCGCCTCACCCACGCCTTCTCCATCGGCATCACGCAGGTCTCGCCCGCTGAATACGCCCAGTTCGATCCCACCTACAAACCGCACGCGTCCACTCCCGCGTATGCCGCAGGCGTCAGCTGGGAGCAGGCCATGGCCTACTGCCGCTGGCTCACGCAAAAGACCGGCAAGCCCTGGCGCCTGCCCACTGAAGCCGAGTGGGAGTACGTCGTGCGCGCCGGAGGCACAAAAATCTTCGGCGCGTCTGACACTCCAATCGCCCTCGACCACCCCAACGCCTTCGGAGTGAAGAATCAGGAGGTCGGCCGCCCCGAGTGGACGCTCGACAACTACGGTCCCTACCAACCCGGTAACATCCCGATCCCGTCGGTGCGACATCCGCGATGACGAAAGCCATCCGCGGCGGCGGCCTCGACTGGCGTCACACCGCCACCAAGACCTCGCCCGATCTCAACGTCCCCGCAACCGCGCCCTACTTCTCGCGCCCCGCCAACCGCGCCAGCCTTCCACCGTCCTACGCCTCCGAAAATGGCAACGTCGGCTTCCGCGTCGTTCAAGCCCCGATGCCCGAGGAGTCCGAAGCCAACTCCACGCCACCGCAGTCCTACTTCTTCGAGACCGCCGTCCACCAACTCGCCATCACCGGCACGCCCGCGCTCTCCAAACCAATCGACCACCCCGACGCAGCAAAGCCCTTCTACCGCACGCACGAGCTCTTTCCCAACCTCCGCGGCAAGAGCATGCCTTCCGTCGGCTGGCGTCTCGGCATCGCACGCGGCATCGGCATCAACTATCACAACTCCGCAATTCAAGTGCTTCCCAACGGCGACCTGCTCGCCGCCTACTACAACACGCCCAACCTCGAGGACGACCCCGACCAAACCGTCATGGTGCTCCGCCGCCGCGCCGGCACTGAAGACTGGGATATGCCCGAACCCTTCCCCCTCTTCGCCGACACCGGCCTCGCCGCACCCGTCATCTGGAATGATCCAAAGTCCCAGTCCCAACCCGGCGGTCGCACCTGGTTCTTCTGGGGATTCGCACGCCTCGTCGGCGCGCCGCCTTTCGCCTGGGCAACGTCAACTGACAACGGCGCCACCTGGTCCGCCGCACACTTCCCCGTCTTCCCGCAACCCATCGGCCGCTACGTCTCGCAGCCCATCAACTCCATCGTCCGGGTCCTGACGGGTCGATCTACATGCCCACCGACTCCACCGGCCGCGACTCAGACGGCAACGGCTCGATCTCCGTCGTCTGGAAGTCCACCGACGACGGCCGCACCTGGTCCGATACCGGAGGCCGCACCGCCGGCCGCCACACCACCATCGTCTTCGCGCGCAACGGCGACCTCCTCGGCTTCGGCGGCAAGAACTCCAACATCGAAGGCCGCATGCCCCTCGCCACCTCACACGACGACGGCCGCACCTGGACGAAATCCAAGCTCCCCTTCGATCCACTCGCCAGCGGCGAACGCCCCTCCGTCATCCGCCTCCTCGACGGCAGGCTCTTCTTCGTCGCCGACTACAATCCGCACAACCAGAAGCACAACCATAAAGACGGCGCCTACGTCGCCCTCTCCTCCGACGACGGCCAGACCTGGACCATCAAGCGCCTCCCTTCGAACATCCTCACCGTCGGCTACACCACAGCCACCCAAGGCCCCGACGGCATCATCCACATCGCCACCACTAAGAACACCGTCAACTACGAGATCGAACTCAACGAAGCCTGGCTCCTGGATAAATCCGCCACCGATGAAGCGCCCTCGCATGAGGTGTCATCTCGACCGGAGCGCGAAGCGCGGAGTGGAGAGACCCCTGTATTGGCTCCCGCCCATGTCGAATCCACACTCCACCTCACCCACCACACCGAACGCTACCCCACCGGCAAATTCAAATCCAGTTGGACCACCGCCGCACTCCCCGACGGCCGCGTCGTCCTCCAAGGCGAGGAGCGCTTCTTCTACCCCTCCGGTCGCCCCATGTGGACCGTCAACTTCCACGACGGCAAGAAGGTCGGCGAAGAACGCACCAGCGCGAAGACGGCACCCTCATCTGGCTGAAGACCTACAACACCGACGGCACCTGGACCTGGCAGACCTATGACGCCACCGGCCACCTCACTGCAACCAGCCACTGGCGCAACAAAACCCTCCTCAACTCCGACATCCCCGACACCACCCCCGACAAACCCCCAACCCGACAACCTCCCCGAACCCGAAGGAGACTAGCTAACCTGAATCCCGTGGCGAACCTTCGCGACCTTCGCGCTCTTGCGTCAAAGCTCTTTGCCCGTGCCAGCCAGGAAGCACGACCCGCATGAACATCGCTCGACAAATTCTGACAACCCTCGCCGCCTCCCTCTACTTCGCTACCCTCACCCACGCCCAAACCCCCAAGCCCACCTCGCCCATCGTCTTCGCCTACTTCAAAGAGCCCGCCAACCAGGGGATCTACCTCGCCCTCTCGCGCGACGGCTACACTTTCACCCCACTCAACGACGGCCAGCCCTGGCTCAAGCCCGACCAGCCCGGCGAGCTCATGCGCGACGTCTACATCACGCGCACACCGGACGGCGCACACTTCCGCATGGTCTTCACCTGGGCCTGGCACGGCAACGCCATCGGCATCTCCGGCTCCGACGACCTCCTCCACTGGTCGCCACAGCGCCGCATCGAGATCATGTCTGCCTTCCCGAACATGCAAAACACCTGGGCGCCCAAAACCTACTGGGACGAGCAAACCAAAGACTGGCTCATCATCTTCTCCAGCGCCTTCAACGCCACCGCCACCACTCCGGCTGAAGGCCTCCGCATCTGGTCCGCCCACACGCAGACTGGCGGACCTTCGCCAAACCCGAAAAATTCTTCGACCGCGGCTTCCCCGCCATCGACGCCACGATGTTCCACCGCGACCTCCACGGCTCACCCGACGTTGTCCTCGTCCTCAAGGACCAGACCACCGACCCGCTCCGCTACAACGAGCGCTGGGCTTCTGCTCCGACCGTCAACGGTCCATGGAGTCCACTCTCCGCGCCTATCAACGAGCCCTGGTCCGAAGGCCCCAGCATCATCCAGGTCGGCGATAAATCCATCGTCTACTACGACCACTACCGCCCGCCCAACCCTCGCTACGAAGGCGTCGAAACCACCAACTGGATCCACTGGACCAGCGTGAACGACAAGATGCACTTCCCCGACGCCGCCAAACACGGCAGCTTCTTCCGCGTCACCGAAGAGGAAGCCCAGCGCCTCCTCCCCCGCCACGATCCACCACCCACGCCCAGACTCAAAACTCCCTAACTCGTAACTCGAAACTGAACCGAACCCGCCTTAGGGAATGCTCACGTGCGAATAACGAAACGGAGTCATCAGCAATCCCAGAAAACGTCGTTTTCCGCATTTCTTAGCGACATACAAATGAATGTTCCACGCGGAACACTCTGTTCCACGCTCAATCCTCAAACATCCAATCCAGATTCGGTGGCTGCTTGCCTCCAGGATCGAAGCTCACATGCGGAGTTACGCGCGTGTCTTCGGAATAAATCCGAGCACCACATAAGCGCCCTTCCCAAGATCCAGATCATTCTCCCCCGCGGCAGCGGCTTCGCCCAAACGCTGATCGGCAGTCCCTTCGCCTCAGACACCGCGTTCGGCAGCAGAATGTTCCACTGCTCCGTGTCCGGTGAAACGTTCACCTGTTTCCGCGAGTTGGATTTGAAAAAACCTACGAGAATCTGCGCGGGTTTGTCGAGAGTGAAGTGGATTGGCGTTGATTGATGCGTTGAGACACGAATGCCCTTCAGGCCATCAAGTTCAGGCACGACAGAAGTGATCGGTGCATTCTGATCGCTGTACAGGCTTGCGCCCTTCGCAACAGTGAACACTTCGCCTCCGGCGGATTGGAGCGAGAATTCGACTTCTGGAAGCTGATGCGGCTTGGCCTCGGAGATTTGCGAGCTTGAGCGAAGAGCGGTTAGACGACGATCGAAGGTTGCGAGTTCCTTCTGGTAGACCGGGAGCAGATCGCGCCAATGATTTGTCTGCGGCCCGCCGCGTAATGGAATCTGGCGCTGTGACGTTTGCATTCCAGCGGCATTTCGATAGGTTTTATCGGTTAAATTCATCAGTTTTGCGAACTCGCCGACGCTTTGCGCGAGCAGCGTGCGCGCGGCGACCAGATGGCTCATATCGTGGTCGTATCCGTAGCGCATCACGAGCGCAGCAGCCTGCACCTTCGCGTTGTAATACGCCATGAGGCACTGAATCGCTCGCATGTCGTTCAGGACGCGTTCGTATTCGGGCTTCGCATCGTCCGCAATTCCCGGCGCTGCAGCTTCAACCTCCTGCACTGCTTCCGTGGACTTCTGCGCGGCATCCGCAGCAACGCCGAGCGGATTCTCGCCATGATGCTTCTCGCCATGGACTTCGTTGAGGACCCACTCATCGAGCCGCTCGCCATCAGGCGCATCGGCGGTCCAGAGCGTTTGCGCTGGGTTGAAGCGCGCTGCATCGATGAGCTGCGGCATCGTCATGCCGAGCGATAGCACCTCGCGATTGCCCTCGGTGATTCCGAGGCGGCGAATGACTTCAGGAGCGCACTGGCCTGAGAGTTCGTAGGCTGCAAGCAGATGCGCTCCGGCCTGCATCTGTTCGGCTGTGGGCTTGCGAGTCTCTGCGGCGATGGTTTCAATGCTCTCGAGGCCGACGACGCGCGAGCTGTGGCCTTCAGCATTCACGCCGCCGGGTACAGCGAAGCGACGTGCGAACTGCTCGCTCCAGTAGGTCTGTTCGAGCGCGGGATCGCGCTCCGGATTCCAGGCGTAACGCGCCCAGGTTGCAAACCAGATCCAGTCACGGTCGGTCTGGGTCAGCAGCGGTTCGGTCTTGTCGGCGCTGTACGGCCAATCCCAGTAGCGCAGCGGATACACTTGCACGCCGCGGATTCCGAGGCGCACGAAGTTGCTCTCGGTCTGCCGCACGAAGGTCGGATCGCCCCAGCGAAGGGGCTCGAAGTTGGAGAGCAGATGGATATTGACGATGGTGTCGTTCGAGTTCGCGACCATCATCTGAAACTTCTCGCGCACGCTTCCGCGAATATTCGTCCACGTCAGCGACTCTCCATTCCACTTCCACATCGTGTCGATGTTGGAGTAAAGCGGATCCGCGGCTTGCTTTAGACGAGCTCGATGTCCGTCGCATGCGCACGCACCACAATCGGCGGCTGAGGCACCGGGTGACCGACCGCCTTCTCCTGCTTCGCAACGCCGTCGAGCACGCCGGGAATGAAGCAAGCACCTTAACTGAACCAGTAAGCGGCAAGGGCA
>CAVWYV010000006.1:0-1275175 GCA_963759355.1 uncultured Acidobacteriaceae bacterium
ATGCTGAGCGGATCAAGCAGGACGCCAGCTCCGCCTCGCCCGTCGCGACGGGCCCCGGTGCTCTGTTCACTTCCGTCTACACCGCTCATCCCGCCATTCCTTCTCCCTATCGCCTCACCTACTCCACGGCGCGCGTGGACTGGAATGGACCGCTGCATGGCCACTACTTTGGTCGCGTCAACTACAACGTCGATTCCGATGCCTCCAACTATGGCGATGGCTACTGGCTTTACGCCAACCGGGATAACACGCCCGGCTATGCCTTCGGCGCGGACTTCGCCCAGGGACACTTCACGCACTCACTCCGTGAAAGCTATGAGAAGTTTCACAATCTGATCACCGATTCCACGAGCGGCAACAGCTCCATCTACAACGGACTTCCGGGCGTTGCGTTCTACTACTCAGCGCAGCACCTCTATTCCGGTCCCAACTATCTCGCACCGCAGGGCACCTTCCAATCGGACAAGCAGCTCCGCTACGACGGCAGCTGGCTCAAGGGCGCGCACGACATCCGTTACGGCTACAGCCTGAACCGCATCCTCGGTGGCGGGTACGCAGCCTTCTTCGGGCTCAGCCCGCGCATCTCCATCAACAGCAGCACGCTGTTGACGAGCTGCAACGGAGACGGTGTGTCGGCTCCGTGCCCCACTGATCCCACTCACGGCTACCATGCCGGCACCACCTACATCGGCAACGGCCAGGGCTTCTTCACTGAAAACTCAGGCTTCGGCCTGATCGGCGGCGGCGTCCACGATTGGCGGAATGCTGCCTACGTGTCCGACAACTGGAAGGTCACGCCAAGCTTCACCCTGATCGCGGGAGTGCGCTGGAGCGTCGACACCGATCGCGCCAACCAGGATATCGGTCTGCCGAACTGCTCCGACAGCCCGTACATCACCTGAACTGGAAACGCTGCTGGGACAGTTCGGTTCCCAGTTCGCTGCCACGCACGTTCACCAACCTTATGGAAACTTCGGTCCGCAGCTGGGAATCAACTTCAGTCCCGGATCGCATAAGACCTCGATCCGCGCCGCGTTCGGTATCTTCTACGAGAGCGACGTCTTCAACAACACCACCAACGCCCGCAACGTTCTGCTCAAGCAGGGCGCGTTCTTTGACTACCACAACGTCTGCTCCAGCTACACGCTGGCCATGCCGAACGGCACGCTGGCCACGCACATCGACGGCACCGCCGGCGGCAGCAGCCCAACCATCAAGTCCGCCTGCCAGGCAGCTCTCGCTGTTGGTGGCCCGCAGATCGTCCAGCTCCAGAAGGCGTACCAAACGGACACCAAGGCTCACTCCGCCCTCGGCAATGCCAGCTACATCGGCGACACCATGAACGCCGATGGCGCCTACTCTCCGAACTACAAGACGCCGTACTCGGAGCAGTGGAACGGTGGTGTTCAGCGTGAGCTCTTCAAGGGAGCTGTTCTCAGCGTTGACTACGTTCACAACTCAACGCTGAAGATCGGTCAAACTCTTGACGTCAACCACGTCGGAGCCTCGCGTTACTTCAACCTGGCCTCGGCGCAGGCGGCAGTGGCAGCAACTACGTCTGGCTACGGCTGCACCGGCGGCTTCTCGCAGGCCGCTGTCACTTGCGCAATCAACGCCGGCGCCACCATCGCCGACTTCGCTAACAACGGACTCGACTCAGGCAACGTCTATTTGAGCGGGTACTCTGCAGCCGCTTATGGCTACACGCCTTCAACCGGCGCAGCCTTCCCGGGTGCGAATGTCAATCTCGGCAACGGCGCCATGATTCAGCCCATTGGCCGCTCCGGCTATGACGCGCTGCAGGTTGTCTATCGTCAGCAGAAGAGCGACTTCCTCTATCACGCCATCTCGCACGCCAACTTCCAGATCTCCTATAACCTCTCCCGCATCGTCACCAGCTCGACCGGTGCCAGCGACCAGTTCTTCAGCTACGGCTCGTGGGACAACGACAACCCGATGGCCTACATGGGGGAGAACGACCTCGACCGTACCCATCAGTTCGGATTCGGTGGTTCCTTCCTGTTCAAGCACGGCCCGCAGGTTGGTTTGATCGGCCACTTCAACTCGGCGCGTCCCACCACGCTCACCCTCGATTCAGGGGGGAGCGGAGCAGGTGCGATCTTCTTCAGCGACGTCACTGGCGACGGAACGACGGGCGATCTCGCGCCCGGCACGCTCCCCGGCGCCTACATGCGCTCGTTCAAGGGCTCGGGGATGAACCACTACATCTCGAATTTCAACACCTCCATGGCGGGGCAGCTCACGCCGGCAGGTAAGGTGGTGGTTAACTCCGGCCTGCTGAGCCAGTCACAGATGGTCGCAATCGGGGGAGCCATCCAGCCGATCGCCCAGGTCGCCAGTCCGGCTGCCATCCTGAACCCAACCTTCCGTTCGCTCGACCTCAACTTCTCTTATCCGATTCGGCTCAGCCGCATCCGAGAGGGGATGAGCCTTGAGCCTGCGGTTGCCATGTACAACGTGGCGAACTTCGCCAACTACAGTACTCAGAGCGGTACCTTGCTGAACACGACGGACGCGGGCACCACCAACAACCAGGTCGGTTACGTGACCGGCTACAACACGTACGCCGCGCTCAACAGCTCGCGTGTCCAGCGTGGCTCAGGGACCTTCGACCAGGGCGGCCCCCGCACCATGGAGTTCCAGCTCAAGCTGAACTTCTAACTTTCAACGCGGCGCCTTCCTCAGCGAAGGCTCCGCACAAGACTCAAGGGGCGCCTTCGGGCGCCTCTTTTTTCTGCCTCTAAACTGCTGATTTTGCGTCGCGTACACGGCATGGCACCTGCGCTCAAAGGCCGCTGAAAACGCCTATAATAGCTAGTGACGATGCCTGACGATCAGAACCAGCTCCCCCTCGGCTCCAACCCTAACGATCCCCCCTCGGCGCAGGACGCCAACTCCAACAACCCGCCCCCCGGCGGCGGTGGCGGAGACGGCCCGGGTGCGCCCACGGGTCCCGGAGCTCTGCAGCTTCTGCCCATCAACATCGAGGAGGAGATGCGCCGGTCGTATCTCGATTACTCGATGTCGGTCATCATCGGCCGCGCCCTGCCTGATGCACGTGACGGCCTGAAGCCCGTGCATCGCCGCGTCCTTTACGGCATGCAGGAGATGGGCCTGCAGTTCAACAAGAAGTACACCAAGTCCGCGAAGGTCGTCGGCCACGTGATGGGCAATTACCATCCTCACGGCGACTCCGCCATTTACGACACGATGGTGCGCCTCGCGCAGCCCTTCTCGCTCCGCTATCCGTTGATCGACGGCCAGGGCAACTTCGGCTCCGTCGACGGTGACCCACCCGCCGCGATGCGCTACACCGAGAGCCGCATGATGCGCCTGGCTGGAGAAATGTTGGCGGACATCGACTCCGATACGGTCGACTTCGTCCCGAACTACGACGAGTCCACCACCGAGCCCTCGGTCCTGCCGGCGCGCTTCCCCAACCTTATCGTCAACGGCAGCACCGGCATCGCCGTCGGCATGGCCACCAACATTCCGCCGCACAACCTCACCGAGGTCCTCAACGCCACGATCGCTCTCATCCAGAAAGAAAAGGGCGAAGCGAAGTCCGATCTTGAGATGGTGCTCGAGCATGTGAAGGGTCCTGACTTCCCCACCGGCGGCTACCTCTATGGCCGCGGCAATCTTGCGCAGACCTACAAGACCGGCCGCGGCCGCTTCATCATGCGCGCCAAGTGCGGCCTCGAGCAGATCCCCGGCGGGCGCCAAGCGATTATCACCACAGAGATTCCGTACCAGGTCAACAAATCAAACCTCATCAAGCGCATCGCCGAGCTCGTCAATGACAAGGTCATCGACGACATCTCCGACGTGCGCGACGAGTCCGACCGCGACGGCATGCGCATCGTCATCGAGCTCAAGCGCGGCGCGCAGCATGAGATCGTCCTCAACCAGCTCTACAAGCACACGCAGATGCAAGAGAGCTTCTCGATGATCTTCCTGGCTGTGCACAACAATCAGCCCAAGGAGCTCTCGCTCCCCGCAGCCATCCACGCCTTCATCGATCACCGCATCGACGTCGTCCGCCGCCGCACCGCCTTCCTGCTCAACAAGGCCCGCGAGCGCGAGCACATTCTGCTCGGCTACCAGATCGCGCTCGACCACCTCGACAACGTCATCAAGATCATCCGCCAGTCGTCCTCACGTGCCGACGCCCGCGAGAATCTCTTCCAGTTCTTCTCCAACCGCACGATCAACCTGCGCGGCACCGAGCTCAAGGGCGTCAAGCTCAACCCCTCGAAGTACGACATCGACCTCGCCGGCGGCAGCGTCTCCGCGCAGCTTGCAGGCAACACGACGGGCGCGCTGGGCACCTTGATCTTGAGCTACCGCCAGATCGACGCGATCCTCGAACTGCAGCTCTACCGCCTCACCCAACTCAGCATCGACGAGCTCCTCAACGAGCTCCGCGCCGTCCGCGACAACATCGCCGAGTACGAGTCCATCCTCGCCTCCGAGAAAAAACTCCGCCGCGTCATCATCAAGGAGCTCGAAGACATCCGCGACAAATACGGCGACGCCCGCCGCACCGCTATCATCGACGAGTCCGCCGAGCTCACCCTCGAGGACCTCATCGCCGACGAGCAGGTCGCCGTCACCGTCTCCAACACCGGCTACCTCAAGCGCACGCCCATCTCCACCTACCGCCAGCAGCGCCGCGGCGGCACCGGCCGCATGGGCATGAAGACCCGCGAGGAAGACTTCGTCTCGCAGCTCATCATCGACTCCACGCACGCCTATCTGCTCTGCTTCACCAACACCGGCCGCGTCTACTGGCTCAAGGTCTACGAGATCCCCGACGTCGGCGCCGCCGGCAAGGGCAAGGCGATGGCCTCGCTCGTGGACCTCCAGCCCGGCGAAAAGGTCGTCACCATCCTCCCCGTCCGCGACCTCACCGAAGAGTCACGCTTCGTCCTCTTCGCCACGCGCAACGGCACCGTCAAGAAGACCGCACTCAAGGACTTCTCCAACGTCATGGCCCGCGGCATCATCGCCATCGGCATTGACAAGGACGACGAGCTCGTCACCGCGCGCATGACCGACGGCGAGCAGGTCATCTTCCTCGCCACGCACGACGGCATGGCCATCCGCTTCGACGAGCGCGACCTCCGCGCCATGGGGCGTCCTGCGTTTGGGAACCGCGGCATCTCGCTCAAGAAGGGCGACTACGTCATCGGGGCCGCCGTCACGCCCTCCAACGACGCCCGCAACAAGGCCCGGCTCGCCCGCGCCGCCGCCGCCGGCCTCGCCGCCCAGGTCCAAAAGGCCATCGACGATGCAGCCGACTCCGCCGCCGCTCAGCCTCTCGAGCTCGCCGAGGCCGACGACACCGCCGCCGCGCCCGAGCTCTCCCCCGAAGCCGCCGCCAAGCTGCAGAAGCTCGACGAGAAGCTCGGCCTCACCCCCTGCCTCATCCTCACCGTCTCCGAGAACGGCTACGGCAAGCGCACCGACGTCGACGCCTACCGCCTGCAGACGCGCGGCGGCAAGGGCGTCATCAACATGAAGGCCAACTCCAAGGTCGGCAAAGTCGTCAGCATCCAGCTCGTCGACGACACCACCGAGATGATGGTCATCAGCCAGTTCGGCAAGATCATCCGCATCGACACCAAGAGCGTCCGCGCCGCCGGCCGCTCCACCTCCGGCGTCCGCCTCTTGAATCTCGAGTCCGACGACAAGGTCGCCAGTGCCACCGTCATCCCACCCGAAGACCCAAAGACCGGCGAAAACGGCACACTCGTGCAGTAACTCGCATTTTCTTTCGCCGTCATCCTGAGCCGTAGGCGAAGGACCTCTGTATTTGGCTTCGGATCCCTTCGATCCAACGTTCAATGGCAAACGGGAAGGGGCGGGGCTTCAGCCCCGCCGTCCAGACCCACCCCAAAACACCAAAGGCTCAGGCTTCAGCCCGAGCCTTCCTTCCCCTTTCGCCGTCATCCTGAGCCGCAGGCGAAGGATCCCTGTATTCGCTTCGAATCGCATCGACACCAGGAGCGTCCGCTCCGCCGGCCGCTCCACCTCCCGGCGTCCGCCTCTTGAATCTCGAGTCCGACGACAAGGTCGCCAGCGCCACCGTCATCCCACTCGAAGCCTCAAAAGACCAACGGCGAAAACGGCACGTTAATGCAATAGTTCCTTAAGCCAATCAAAAAGGCGCTGCCTTCCGGGCTGCGCCTTTTTGATTGGGGGTCAATCGATTACACTCGGTCCGAAACCAGAGCAGAACAAAGGGTCCTTCGAATGAGCGTTCCTATTTTCCATGAGATGTTGCTTCCGATATTGCGCCATGTAAGCGACGGCGAAGCTCACCGCCCGGCCGACACCTTGGCGTATGTAAGCGAACAGTTTCCTCTAACTGAAGAAGACCTCAGTGAGCGCCTGCCAAATGGAAGGACTCGGTTGATGGATCGCGTTCTTTGGGCAATCACCTATCTCCGTAAATCGAAGTTAATCGAATCGGTCTCATGGGGAGTATTTCGGATTACGGACCGTGGAAGACAGCTCCTAAACGAGCATCCGAAGACACTAGGACTTAAGGACCTTGAGCGTTACCCGGAGTATCTGGAGTTCAAAGGGAGAGGATCGAAACCGTCGATGGTATCGTCCGAATCGACCATCGAAGCGGAAAATAATGGTTCGCAAGAAACGCCTGAAGAAGAATTGCAGCGTCTCTTTCAATCGATCCGCAGCAGCCTTGAAGGCGAACTTCTGGATGCATTCAAGAACTCGACGCCCATCTTCTTCGAGAAAGTAGTTCTAAATTTGCTCGTATCTATGGGATACGGTGGCTCCATCGAAGACGCCGCAAAGACGACGAAAAGAAGCGGAGACGACGGGATCGATGGAGTAATAAAAGAGGATCGACTTGGGCTCGATCTCATTCATATCCAAGCAAAGCGTTGGAATGAAAAGACAGTCGGTCGCCCAGAGATTCAGAACTTTGCCGGCAGTCTAGAGGGACAGCGAGGTCGAAAGGGAGTTTTTATTACAACGAGCAACTTCACACAAGAAGCTCGTGAGTACGTCTCGCGGATCGAGAAGAAGATTGTTCTGATTGATGGCTCTGAGCTTGCAAAACTCTGCGTCGATTTTGGGATTGGGGTGGTGGCACAGACATCCTACGCCGTGAAAAAGCTTGATCCCGATTTCTTCATAGAAGAGTAGGTGAATCTGTAAGACAGACATCCGGCAGATCAGCGAAAGGAATTCCGGTGATCTCGCATGCCCGTTGCCAAGTCACGTTACCGACATAGTGTTGCAGCAAATCTCTCCGCTCACTAGGGTCCAAATGTGGAAGCCCACTTGCGATTGAGTTTGGTGGAACTTCAATCTCGACTTCGCTCATCAACAAACATGCGAACAATGCCCCACCTGCGTCTTCACGCGCCGCTTCGATATTGCGCACGAACTGATTTCGTTGAGGAAACCACGCCGTGGATGATGACAACGATTCAGTTCGCTTTCCCTCGACATAAAGCTGGAGTCCCCGATCCGTTGCAATGAAATAGTCGACATGCGTCTCACCCTCAAAAGACCACCACTGTTGACGAGCCCTCCGGCTACCAAATTCGTTGAGCAATCGGAGGCCCTCGCGCATTGCTTCGGTTTTCTCTAACGCGAGTTCCCGATCAGTTTTCCCCGCGGTCCTCGAGCACAACTTCTCGCGCCACATTCTCTTGCGCTCATCTCTTGTTCCACCGTTTTTTTGCCACCGAAGTTCATCGGGATTCTCGACCAGCCATCGCAGGAACGCAGTTGGAGGACCAATAAGTCGCTCTCTTGATGAGTTGGGGAGCGGCGCTACCTTGTCCATTCGTATTCGGCCAGGATCCAACGCAATCTCGCCCAGGTTTGAGCCAAAGGGCATGGCCCGTAGCAGGCTCGGCAGCCAAGATTCGCCAGTTGGATCTACACGCAGGAGGCGATCGAAGAACGGTTGAACTCTTGTCTTCGAGCTGTTGTAATTGCCCATACCTGTCTCGCGCCGTCAGGCTCCCAGAAGACTCGCTAACCGGTTCGCAGGATCAGATCGTCCCTCTTTTTCATCACCTACAAATCCCGGAAGCACAGTCTGCGTTAAGTGCTTCGTGGCGTGGCTATTTCGGAGCTCGGGATTCTTCTTCAACGCGGCCTCAATCAGCATGCCTTCCAATTTGGAAACGGATAACATTTTGCTACTCCACGACCGGCGGAACCTACCGCCATCCGTGATCCGCGGAATCAGATAAAGAAGAGGATTGCCCTGTTTTTTGCGAAGCGCCTCCTGATAGTGCTGTATCTTGTGCCGTTGCATCGTTTCGAAGCGAAAGGTTTTCTTCTCAGTCTTACCGACATACCACGGTAACTCACGCCCGCGAAGCGCGATGCTAAAGATGTAACAACCGACAGCCCGAGATAAGCCTTTTGCTTGGCCGTCGACGGTAGACCAAAACTCATTCAGCTCTTTAGAGGTGATAACACCGCGTTCATCGAGCCGCAGCCGAAACGGTCCGTACGGTTCAAACCTGTAAATCTTCTTTGATTCCGAAGAGCTAGCTTTCATTGTTCTCTCGAGATGGCGTTTATTGTTCGTACCTTTCTAAGACAAGGCCACGGGCGGAAACAAGGAAAAACCTAGTGACACTCAGGTCGGGTGGGTGGCCTCGCGGTCTGCCGAAGGCCGGAGCGCAGCCCTGAGCGAAGTCCAATGAGCTGAATTGCGTTTCTTGATTCAGGCAATACTCAATCCGACAAAGTGGACCGTTTTCTTGCCAGGCTCGGTCGTCGAACTCAACCTCTCTTCGGCCGAACCTGCTGCCACCACCCCCGCACCCGCTCCAGCAATCGCTTCGCCCACACGTATTCGCACGCGAGCAGCCCCAGCCCTGCCAGCAGCAGCGGAATCCCGGGGATCACCGGCAGCACAAATCCCACGAGCCCGAGGACGACCAGCAGCCATCCACCCGCCAATCCTCCCCAGCGCGCCCAGCCCGTCTTCTTCATCGTGCTTTCCATGCTGGAACTCCGTCGAACCCCTACAAAACATCTACGCAACTGACCCGCAAGCTGCCCATGAAACTCACCAGGCCCTAACCGGAAAAGTGACCCCCCACCTGTTAACTCCCCTGAATCCAAGAATTTGCCTCTAAGCCACTGATTCCAGAGAATTTACCGAGATTAGCGCCTGAGGTCCAAGCCTAAGTCCAATGAGATGAAGATTTTGCACACATTCAGGGGGAGGGGGGACCCTGCCGCTTCTCCATCGCCTTCTTCAAGTGTTTCGCGCTCTCCTCGGCCCACCTTGTGTAGATCCAATAGTCAGTCGTCATCTGATCCACGCGGTTGAACTTATTGACCCACACCACGTCGCCCGTACGAGCGTCCTTGATCGAAATGTCTCCCTTGCCGTGATTCCCCAGGACATTGCCCGCGAGCCAGCCCGGTTTCTTCAAATGGGTCTCGCCAGATACGACGAAATCGGCCTTTTCGCGCTCATTTACGACGACAACGGGCACTTTTTTCTTCACAAACGCGCGTGCCAGAAACTGGTCAAATCCACCCATCGGCTCAAGGAAGAGCTTTGCTCCCGGCGTCAATGCAGCCGCAGGGACAGCTGCGGGACTCGCGTCAGCCGCTGCCTGCTGAGTTGGAACCGCCTGCTGATCCGGAACTGCCTGCTGATCTGGAGCCGTCTGCGCGAGCGATGTCGAACTCAACATTAGGAGCACCGCAAGAAGGCTTGGAAAAGCTTTCATGTGCACCTCGCAAATGCGAAACCGGCGAAAGATTACGACAGCCCACCCCCCGGCACAACACAACTTCCGGGTAGCCGGTATGGCCCCCAAACGATAGCGGTTGCATCTGAAAACAGCTGCTCTATAATCCTCGCCGAATCAAGGCGTCGCTTTCTTCGGCCCCGAAGGGATCACATTCTCAAGCGCGCCCAATCTCTGACAGGAGTTCGCGCATGGTCTCCGCTCATATCCGTTCGGCCCGTCTGATTTCTTTCGCTGCCGCCCTGCTGTTCGCCGCCGCCCCTCTCGCCGCCCGTGCCGCCGATGCCTGCAGCCTCCTCAGCAAGGAGCAGATCGCCGGAGTAGCCAACGATCCCATCACCGCTGGTTCCGGCATGCCCACTTCCTGCATCTGGAGCGGCAAAAACACCACCGCCTATCTCGGCATCCGCGATGGCGGCACGTGGTCAACCGCCAGGACCGCCGCCCAGAAGTACGGCCAGTACGAATCCGCCTCCGGCGTCGGGGACGACGCTTTCTTCACCCCTCCCAACGCTCCGCTGCCAACACTTTTCGCGTTCAAGAGCGGTCACTTCATCACCGTCCGCCTGAACGTCAAAGGTTTCTCCGCCGAGCAGACGAAGGCCGCCCTCAAGACTCTCGCGAACGACGCGCTCGGCAAGTTCTAGCTATGCCCGCCGCATTCTGAGGTCAAAAAGCCAGCTTCAGTGACAACTGACCGATTCTCGGATCATTGGCTGATGTGATGGTTCCGAAGCTGCCATTGGTCTGGTTCTGCTGCGGATCGCCGAAGTTCGTGTGGTTCAGCACGTTGAAGAACTCCGCGCGGAACTGCAGCTCCAGCGACTCGTGAATCGGGAAGATGCGAATGATGCTCGTATCCCACGACGCAAACTGCGGCCCAACAAAGCTCCCCTTCACGATGTTGCCGTAGGTCAGAGCCAGGTTCGTCGTGTACGACGGATTCGTGGCGAAGTTCGCCTTGTTCAGCCAGTTCTTGCAGTGCGCTCCCGCAGCGCACCCGTTTCCGCCATAAGGATTCTGCCCGTTCCAGACCGCGCGATCGCGGTTCTGTCCGGTTCCATCCACGTTGTTGCCGGTCACCGTCAACGGATCGCCACTCCGGAAGATGAAGATGCTGTTCGACTGCCATCCATTCACGATGTACCGCACGACCGCATTGCCTTCGTGCATCTTCGGCAGCAGCCAGACGTAGGAGACCTGGACCACGTTGCGATGGTCATAGTCTGCGGGCCCGGTATCCAGCCGCTTGTAGTTCGGCTCATACACTGGCAGCACGTAGGAGGAACCCGGGACAACCGCCGTTACCGATGAGCCGAACGCATTACTGTCCAGCGACTTCGACCATGTGTAGTTGAAGAACGCCGTCAGCGTGTTCGACATCCGCTCCCGCAGCGAGAACTGCAGCGAGTGATAGTTGGAGTTGCCACCCGTGTCCACGGTCGCCATCGCACTCGTATAGTTCCGCTGCGTAGTCGTGGACGAGTAAAAACGCTTGCCGATGTTCGGGCCCTGGTTCCAAACCGGGTTGATGTCGGTCGGATTGATCTGGTGGAAGGCCATCGAGCCAACATACGCAAGCTGCCCGGAGAGCGTCTTCGTCAGCTGTTGTTCCATTCCGAGATTAAAGGAGTACGTCAGCGGGACGTGGAAGGTGTTGGGATTGAATGTGGAGTAACCCGCATTCTGATAGTTCGTCGTGGTGAAGTAGTTCGCCGGCGGCGGTTGCGGTGCAGGGAAGATATTTCCGCCGGACACGCTCGCGTAGGGATCCGTGAAGATCGCGGGTCTCGAAGTCGCCGTTGTCGCAAAGGTCTGGTTCACGGATGCGACGAATGGAACGGTGTTGGCGAAGATGTTGTCGAAGACGCCGGGCAGGCGCGTGTCATAGAACTGTCCGACTCCGCCGCGAAGGCTGCTCCTGCCATCGCCAAATACATCGAAAGCGAAGCCGACACGCGGCATCACGTGCGTGTACACGGGGTGAATCATGTTGTTGACGAAGCCGGTATCACCCGGGAACAGCAACCCTGCGAGCGCGGTTGGATGCGTGGTTGAGATCGTTCCTGCGGCCCAGTTCGTCGGGCTGAACATGCCCTGTCGTCCGGCTGCCTCGTGCTCGGGCGAGAACGGTTCGTAACGAATGCCGTAGTTCAGCGTGAAGCGCCGGCTGAGCTTCCAGACATCCTGCACGTAATAGCCCTGCACGTGATAGCGATTCGCGAAGTACTGCCCGGAAGCCTGCTGCAGGTTCACGAGGCCGCCGAGCAGGAAGTCCGCCATGGGCACAGTGTTCGTCGGATTGCTGTTGAAGATGAAGATGCCGGGCTGCTGGAAGTCATTTGCAATATCGACCTTGGCAATCTCCCAGTGCGCGCCGAAGGAGATTGAGTGCCCGGAGTGCTCCCAGTGGAAGTCGTCGGCAAAGGTGTAGTTGTTGCGCCGGAAGGTAGCGGCAGGGTTATCACCGATTGTGAAGAAGTTGCTCGCGGTTGAATTGCCGACGGTGATCTGGTTGATCTGGCTGAAGTCCGGCTGCCACACATTGACGCCGAGGTCTTTGACGCTTGGCGCGCCGGGGAGCGGACCGCGGGATGCGTTGTCGATCTGGTAGTTCACAATGAAGTTGTTCAGCTTGGTGCCGGAGAAGATGTGCTGTTCGTTGATCAGCGCGCTGTGATAGCGAATGCTAGCCTGGTCGCTGTAAGTCAGTAGATTGGCGGTATCCAGAACGCCCTTCTGGTCGTAGCGGTCATAGAAGTAGCGCAGCGTCAGGTGGTCCTTCGAGCTCAGCTTCTGGTCGCCGCGCGCGGTGTACTCGATATAGTTCTGGCTGCTCGGCTTGAAGAATGTGATCAGCGGGCTGCCGCCGGACGGAATCGCCGGCAGATACTTCAGCAGATTCAGAGATGCCGAGTTAAAGTCCTTAGGATTTACCAGGCACGTATAGCTGCTGCCCACACTCGTGCACGGATACGGCGCCAGCGTAATGGGATTCAGGATCTTGTCGCTCGCCGTGAGACCGGTAAAGATGCCCGCGAGCTGCGCTGGCGTAGGAAGCGTGGCCGTGCCGCCAACGGAGTTGTTGCGGTAGCGCGTGGCTTGCATGCCGAAAGAGAAGAAGCTCTTGTCGCGGCCATCGTAGAGAAAGGGAATCCGGATAGGACCGTTGATGGTGCCGCCAAACTGATTGCGCTTCAGGAAGTCTCTCGTCTTTACGCCGTTCTGATACGAGAAGTAGTTCGCTGCGTTGAACACGCGGTTGCGGACGTACTCAAACGCATCGCCGTGAAATCCGTTCTGTCCGCTGCGCGTGATGATGTTCACAACACCGCCGGCGTTCTGCCCGTACTCGGCGTTGTAGTTGCTCGTCTGGACGCTGAACTCCTGCAGTACATCGGGGAACGGAAATGGCGCATTCACGTTGGTGTAGATGTCGACGTTGTTTCCACCGTCGAGCATGTAGTTCACCTGGTTGGCGCGCGTGCCATTGATCGTCACGGCCGCAACGACAGGGAAGGTCTTGGTCGGACCCTGATCGATATTGAGGCTCGAAGCCACAACGACGCCGGGAACCAGTTGCGTCATCGTCGCCGCATTGCGGCCGTTCAGCGGCAGGTCATTCACACGCTGCTGGTCGATCACCTGCGACAGCGTTCCGGTCGTCGTGTCGATCTGGGGAGGTGCCGCGTTGACGGTCACAATCTCTGTCGCGCTGCCAATCTTCAGGGCCACAGCAATGGTCAACGCCTGGTCGGCCTGCAGACGCGCCCTGTTCTGCGTGTAGGTAGCGAAGCCTTTCGCCGTGACGGTCAGTGTGTAGTCGGCCGGCGCAAGCGAGGGAAAGGTAAAGTCGCCCGAGGCGTCGCTCGACGTAGTCACCGCCTGCTGCGTTCCGGCATTCGTGGCGGTCACGTTCGCGCCCGAGACCGCAGCCCCCGTCGTGTCGGTCACGGTTCCGTTGATTCGACCGCGGCCCTGGCCAAACGCCTGCGGGCCGCAAAGCAGCCCGGCAAAGATGATCACAGCCGACAGCCAACGCATCGCTCCGGAAAAACTTCCTCGTTTCAGCAGCATCGACGCCTCCCTCAAGTTGCGGAGGGCCCTGTCGAGCTCTGATTGGCTGGCAGGCTGCCCTCAGACCTTGAAATCGATTCAAATGTGAAACTGGACGAATGCTAGAGGCCAAAAACTTCTATGTCAATAGATTTACTTGTCGTCCCAAAGGTTTAGTCATAGCCACAACTAGCCCCTGAAAACCGCGCATTTGCCCCATCGTTCCACGACGGTCCGCCATCAATTATTTGGCAGGCGTCTTATTGCCGGTGCCCTCTGGGAAGAACCTCAGTGCTCCCACCTGCGCGCGATGCCGGAGACCGTCAACAGCGCCAGGGACGTAATGACGCTTCCCACAACCATGTAGACCGCCTTGGCGTATTCCCAGAACCATCCATAGGAAAAAAGCAAAGGCAGCGGGATTCCTGGCGCGATTTTGATCTTCGGAGTCTTTCCCGCTGGATCGTTTGGTCTCGAGCGCAACCCACACCGGCTGTCCTGATGCAGGTTCACGATCGGTGTCATCAGTTCAAATGCATACAAGGCGGGTTCAATCTCTTCCTGGCACGAGAAGTCCGCCGCCACTGCTTTTCCCCGCGATGCGTATAAATCCTCCAACGCTGGTCTGGGCTGTTTTCCTTCCATCAAAACCGCAGGAGCTACCGTGGTGACGCTTGAGCGGAGCATCCCATTGTTGCTGAGCAGATAGGTCGCTGCCCAACCCAGGCACCAAAAGAGTATGAGGCTGAGGAACGCCCTCATCGGCGACAAGCCGAACCGAAACATGACCCCGTAAGGACGCCATAGCAGGTGTTTGGCGAGCCACTGCCAGTACTCTGTTTCCCCTCGAGTCGCGGCTTCCAGCCACAGCTTTTCGGCTTCAACATCACGCGCGGCCACATCGTCGCCGCGGCCTCTCAGTACCGTCGCGAGGTGTGTGTACGGCTGAGCACTGAACGTCCGCGGGGAGCTGGCCCGGCGATGCCATAGTCGCGTGCGTCGAAGCAGAGGACGGAGACGATTGATCCAGAAATCCTGTAGTCGCAGCGGAGGTGTTTTCGCTCGCGCCTCCCACATCTGGAACCCTTTTACATATCCGGCAAACAAGAGCACGGCGAACACGGCGAGGAATCGCCATCCGAAATGCGCGCTGGATTCGTCTGTGGGGAATGCAACTCGCACGGACCATAGCCAGGCTAGTGCGAGTGCGGCAACGACAAAGACACACAAGAGCGCCGCTGTAAGAACAAATAGCTCGAATGAAAACCACGGATCCAACTCAGGGATTTCGACCGTTCCGCGAACCCAGCCGAGGCGTTTGCGCTCACCGGTTGGATCCTCATAGCTCACTGCCAGCTGGCGATAATCAAACTCCTCCAAACGCATGGATCGTGGCCACACCAGCTTTTGATCCGCAGGCAAGGATGGATCAAATTCATGCTCGAGTTTTCGAATGTCAGGGCGCCAATCAAGCAACTGCTTGCAGGAGGCAGCACTCAGGTCGGCCGAAGGGTAGAGAAAGGCCTCCTCCTGCTTTAGTACGTTCTGCCAAAAGATGACCTCCGGCGACCCGGGAGCGAGAGCCCGGAAGACAGGGAGCAGACCCATGAAGTCCGACCAGTATTGGGAAAAATTTGCAGGAGCCACACGGTATGGCTTCGCGAACATCGTCAATCTGGCTTCATCGACGGCGCCTCGATACTCACCCACGCGTATCGCCTCGCCGATCATCTGGACCCCTCCTTTCCTGTCGCCGTGGAACTCCGCCTCAAAAAACTCATCGGCGTATCTCACGTATCCAAGCGCGGTCCACAATTCGCCCTTACGATGAACTTGAAACGCCAGGCGCCGGCGGTCCAGCTTTTCACGAGGGAAGTTCTGAGGCACGCCGGCTTCCTCATCAATGATCGCGAAGGATCCCCAGTCACCCCAGACGGAGGCACAAAACAGTTTCAGATATTCCCTTGCCTCCTCCGGCTTGTCGAGTTTGAGTGCGGTGGGTGATCGCCTATTAAGAGTGTGCAGGCGATTGGAATTGCCATCGAGGAATACTGGAGTGTCATTTTCCTTTTCGGAAACTAAAAAGGAAGCTATGTATAGATCCGCCGGCCTGCGCAATGCATCCGTAAAGCACAAGACTTCCGCAACCCTCATCTCTGGATAGCAGGTGAGTTTCGGGCTCAGGGCGATCGCCCTGACTTCGGGCAGGTATCTCTCTACGAATACGGAACGGCTGACATCCAGGGTGCCTCGAAAACTTGCTCCACTCAGATCGCAACTGCGAAGTCCGGAGCACGCGATCGTGCAGTTGCCTTCAATCGTGCTCTGCCCTCCACCAAATACCCAGAGCTCACCGGATATCAGCAGCCGTCCTTTGACGGTCGCACCTTGCATCACGAGGCTGTCGCGGATCTCTCCCTCGATAATGAAATCGCCGGCTATCACTGCGTTCAGTAACTTCACGGCGCCTTCGGCATGGAAGACCTCGCCGGCGAACTCTGACAGGCCGAGATTCCCCTGTATCTCGGTCGTATCCAGCCACAGTGCATTTCGCGGAGGATATCCGTGCTTCGTCAGCTCATTGCGGGATCGATGCTCGCCGTCCGTGACGGTCAGGCCCATTCCCCACAATGACCCACCCACCTGCGCGTCGCGCATCTTCAGGCCCCCGTCCAGGATCACATTCGGCATTAGCTGGACATCTCCGTTCACCGAAGCCGTTGCGAGGTGAAGTGCATAGTGTGCCTCTTCAGAGAGCGGACTGCTCTCTCCCTCCTGGGCACGCAGCGTTGTGTCACTAATATGCACGTTGGTCCCAACGCGGATCGCAAAGGCGTCCACCGTTAAAACGCCGGGTTCGCCCTGATGATCCACCGGGCTCAGAAATTCCAGACGTAATTCTGTATTCACCCAGCAATGTCGCAAGCTGATGCAATTGACAGGCTTTCGCAGCCTCTGCGTGAGGTCCTGAGAAGACTTGTAGCTTTCACATGGTTTCGTCGCCGGCCACTTGACGCTGCGAGCGTTTTCCCTGGCGGTGAAGCTGCAGCAGTAAAACTTTAAGCCGCTCTATATGCGCTCCGTCCGCACAGAAACCCTGATGAAAGGTGCAACCGTGAAACTCAAGAGCAGGCAGCGCCGATCCGGACGGATCGCGACCGTCACTCAGATCAACCTTGTGTTCAAACACAGCGTTGCTGATGAAGCATCGGGGAGTCTTTCCTGCATTCGGCTGGAGTTGCAAAAGAAAGGAGCGCAGCTCCTCGCTGTCTATTTTGCCTCCGCCGAAATCTGCCTCTCTACCGTCTTGCAAATCCTTCAACTTCGGATGAAGCGTGCTCGGCATGGAACACTCCTCGTTGAGAAGGGATCATGCTACGCCATGCCTCTCTTCGGCGGAACTGTTGCTGATTCCGGACCACAATGTTTCGGTTGGTTCACATTGCATCTAACCTTGCGGAGACCCACATGATCCGCACGACCCTGATCCTCGCCGCTGCAGCTGCCCTCATTCCCGCCGCGCGCGCACAAGCCCCCTGCAGCCTCCTCACGGCCGACCAGATCAAAGCCGTTGTCGGTGTGCCCGTGAACCCGGGCGAGGCCGGGGGCAGCAAAGACTCCCCCGACTGTACTTGGAAGGACGCCAAGGGTGAGACTCGCGTCTACGTCAGCCTGAAAACCCGCGACAACTACAACGTCACCAAAGCCCAGATGCAGCACAGCGGCCGCCTGGCGCCGGTCACCGGCGTTGGCGAAGATGCCTTCTTCGTCTCCTCCACGGGTTCCACGGCTTACCTCTACACTCTCGGCAAAAAGCACCTTCTGCTGCTCAGCGCCTCCATCCCCAATGCCAGCCGCCAGGACAACCAGGCCGCTGAAAAGGCTCTCGCTAACGAGATTCTTCCTAAGCTATGACCCCGTCCCTGGAATCCCGTCGCTCGTCACAAAAGTGACCCCCTCCCTTTTAATTCGCCTGAATGGAAGACTTTGCCTTTAACCCGCTGATTCCAGATATTTTGCCAACACACCTGCATTAGGTCCCCCTGTAACCCGCATCGGATCAAGGCTTTGCGCAAAATCAGGGGAGGGAGGGGTTGCGCGTTACAATCCAGCGCATGCGAAAAATCCTGTTTGCGGCACTCCTCTTCTTCGCAACTCCTGTGGTGTTCGCTCACCAGCAGAAACCCCAACCGATGAACCTGCGCGAGGTGCTGCTCAAGCAGATCCACTCGACGCACGACAAGGCGGAGTGGTTCGTCCCTCTCGACACCGCTGTCGCCAACCTCACGCCGGACCAGGTCCGCTGGGTCCCCAAACCCGACGCCCAGATGCACTCGGTCGCCCAGCTCGTCGCTCACCTCGTCTTCTGGAACGAGAACGCGCTTACACAGTTGCAGGGCAAAAAGCCCGCAGCGTTTTCAGGGAATAACGAAGAGACGTTCGTCGGCTATGACGTGAACAAGATCACTGCATCCGAGTGGAGCGCCCTGGTCGCACGCTATGACAGCGATATGACAGAGATGGAAAAGTGGGTGCAGTCCGCCTCCGATGCCGATCTCGCCAAAGGCGCCAATATGATTGCGCACGTCGGCACGCACAATGCGTACCATACCGGCGAGATCGTCTACGTCCGCAAGCTGCAAGGTTCGTGGGATCCGAGTAAAGGCGTGAAGTAGCGCTCAGCGATGCAATTTCGAGATGAGATAGAACACGATTGACAGCACCACGCTGAGCACGATGCAGGTGCCGAGCGGAAACCACACCTTCACGTTGCGTCCATGATAGGCAAAGTCGCCGGGCAATCGTCCAAGGCCAAGGCCTACGCGCTCGAGGAGAAGCACGGCTATTCCCGCGATGACGAGTGCGACACCTAGCGCAATCAGCAGTCGACCCACGACAATCTCTCCATTGTTCATTATTAGATTCTCGCAAAACCTGTAAAGACGCGCAGTTTGCGCGACGTGGCCACCGGGTCTAGGATAAGGCTCCCTCCCAGAGTTCGGGCCCTGAACAGGGATGCAACATTTGCGAGAGTTGGCTCACCAGGATTGTCAGCTCGGAATTCGGTGGTACAGTATGGGCCCGCATCTTCGAGTTTCGTCATCTCATGTGCACCTAAGCCCTGAGATTGTGCCTCAAGTGGCGAGCGTCGTGCTCAAGATCGTCATTGCGATTCTTGTGCTCGCGAGCACCATGTTTGCGGCGGGTTAGGAACCGCTTTGACTCAGGGAGCCTCGTCCTGCACACACGTGTGAGGTCGCGCATTGGCGCGAGAAGAACTAAGGCGTGCCTGCAACCCAAGGCCGCCTGCGTTGCGGGTTGATGCGAATCTGATAGTCGCCAACCATGGAAACTCGCGGCATGTCGTTGACGATATAGCTTGCCAGAGGCGACGAGGCATTGAATGAGATTGGATTCCACTTCGCTTCAATCGTGGGATTCCAAACAGCACATGCGTTTGGATCATTCTGCAGAATGCGGAGAATTCCCTGCTGCTGATCAGGGCGAAAGAACCTGACCCACGCGGTGAGGTTCATTCCGTTGGGAGCTTCCGCTCCAGACCAGAGATTGAGGCTTCCCATTCCGGGCAAGGTATAGAGCATGTCGCAATTGCGACCGATGGATGTCGTCAGGGTCACATACATTTTCTCGGTTGCAGGAGCGAGATGCAGTGAATGCGAGCCGCGCAATGTCGACGCGGGTGTAAAGAATCTCATTCTCCATACACTGCCTTTCAAGGTCTTCGCCTCAAGGCAGAGGACCAGCAGAACGCCAGCAAGAGTGCTGATTGCAGGGATTGCGCCGGGTGCTTCCTTCAACCTGGGAAACCGTCTCAGCAGTTCGCGGACTCCATCGTCAATACAGAGGAAGCTCCACAGCAGCAATGGAGCAACCGAGATGGCAACCTGACTGCCACCGACGGGGTAACTTTCCAGCAATTCTGTTGCTGCCAGGAGAGCGACAAAGAGGCGCGGTATGTACCCTGAGGCCTCCACTCGCCTGTGTCCGGGAGCAATGGGAGCGGGAGAAATAACATGGCGGTAACAATAGCGTAGTGGTCCTTGAATACGAGGACCACTACGATGTATAGACCCAATGCAGCGCGAACGAGATTGATCCAATGGACATCCCGCCGCCTAATGCGATGGAACATATACAGCGCGAGGATGCCGCTTACGACCAGCGCAACGCACAGCGTTGCTGGGAGAGAAAATTTCAGAGGAAACTGAAACAGCTGTGGATGATGAAGCGGAGTCAGCAGGATTCCATCAACCAGGGAATGCAGGGATATCTTTTGAATCGTCGTCCCAATCAGGACAAGAACCGAGAGAAGGACTGCTCCTGACACCGCGAACGGCATTGGAAACCGAATACTGTCAACGCGAGGCGACGTGTTGAGTGCGGTTGCGAAGGTTACTGCGCCACACAGCATCGCAAGCACACAGTATCCCGCGGCCCAGGTGTGCAGGTCTCGATGCATGAGCGCGATGGGACCGAAGAGGAAGTACAGGAGGAAGATCAGTCCACCAATCTTTCTGACGGGGCCTGAGCGAAGAAGGCAACACAAGGTCGCGAAGATTGCGACGAAGCAAAATACACCAATGTTGACCTTGATGAAAAACAGCGCCGCGCCCAGCGCGCCAAGGATAAGAAACCCAATTGGGCTTTCCAGGGTCGATGCGCAACAGGCCAGCATCAGTACCGCAAGAGCGAGGTGCTGAGGGTGGTCGGGCTCAGTAACCATGCCGGCTGCGTTCAGCATCATGACAAGGCCCGTTGCTGATGCAGTCACCACGCTGCGCGAGATTCTGTAGAGGAACCAGGCGGCGGCCAGAGATGCCACGAACCAGAGCAGGAGCGTGATGTGACGGCCGGTGTCGTGTGTTACAGGTTGATGGAACAAGTGAAATAGAGAAGATTGAACCCAGAAGAAGATGGGGCCGTACTCCGTGAAAACCTGCGAGTACAAATGGCCGCCGGCGATGTAGTGCTTCAGGGAGAGAAGCATGTAACCCTCATCGTCGTAGCCAAAGAAGGCGATACCGAGAAGGTAATAGCCGACCCGCAAAGCGACGAGGCACGCCGAGATCGCTATTGCAATTTGAAGGAGTTTCTTGAGCATACAAACGGCAACCCGGCAGGAGCGGGCCATTGCCAGACATAGATGCGGTTCAGGCGGCTCGCGAGAGCCTTCGTTGCCGGGTCGTTCTATGTCAATGAGTTACCGGGTTGCAAAGTAATCGAGGTGTAAATCGTTAGCGCTCTTCTGTAGCGTCGGGGTGCGGGCCGGTGAACTCGGAGCAGCAGGGCGTTCGGGTGGGTTTGAACTCCATGAATTCGACGCGCGTCTGATCGGGGTCGAAGAGATTGAGTTGCACCTTGCCGTCGTGGCCGAATTGAGTCTTGCTGCAACTGGGAGCATTGCATCCGTTGCGCGCGAGAGCTGCGATGGCGTCGGCCATCTTCTCCTCGCCCAGCGAGAAGTGGTCGGACATGCCGGACTGATGCAGGTCGACGGGCTCTTTGACGCGCAGCATGAATTCGAGCCAGTCGGTGCCGTTGGGGACCTGCTGGCTGATCCAGTCGGTTTCGCCGGGTTGGCGGCCGCCGCGCCAGTAGGGTTTGAAGCCGAGGATGCCGCTCCAGAATGCGGCTTCCTTGTCGGGATCGTGGACGATGAATCCGACGTGGATGAGGCGCTGGCTGGTTGCGTTTGGTGATGGCGGGGCGTCGGCGACGAGTTTTGCGATGGAGCCGGGTGTGTCGGATTTGTTCGACGGACGTGCCGTGCTTTGAACAAAGATGATGAGATTGCCTTCTGGGTCGCGGACGCTGAACTGTCCGTTGTGGAGTGGTTGCTCAACCTTGATGTCGTGTGCGGCGACGTAACGTTGGAGACCAGCGGCGTCGCGCGTGATGAAGCCGACTGCGGCCAAGCGGTGATTCTCGTCAGGGCCGGCATGCGGGATGACCTCGATCCATTGCAGCTTGTTCACGGGATAAATCCAGAGACCGTCGGCTTCGTGGCGTGCGAAGCCGAGTGTCTGGCCGTAGAACTTCTGTGCTGCTGTGGGATCGGCTGTGTAGACGCGCATGAACGCGATGCCGGTGATGGCTGGGCGCGTGGGTTGTTGCGCGGGCAGAAAGACAGTCCAGAGAAGAGCGGCGAGGGAAAGAAGGGCAGATCTCATCGGTGGCCACTATAACGCAGTTAGTGTGTGCGGACGCTGCGAGGGCTTATTGATTCTCGGTTGGATTCGGGTGCGGGCCGGTGAAATCGGAGCAGCATGGCTTCATGGCGGGTTTGAACTCCATGTACTCGACGCGGGTCTGGTCGGGGTCGAAGAGGTTGAGCTGAATCTTGCCGTCTTTGCCGGCCTGGATAGCGATGCACTGTTTCTCTTCGCAGCCGTTGGCTTGCAGATCGTGCAGCACGGTTTGCATGCGTTCGACGCCGAGCGAGAAGTGATCGCTCATGCCGAAGTCGTGCTTATCCGGCTTCTGGTTGGGCATCATCATGTACTCGATCCAGTCGGTGCCGTCGGGGACCTGCATGCTGATCCAGTCGACGTTCGGCGGGTGCATGGTGCCGTACCAGTAGGGGCGGAAGCCGAGGATGTCCTTCCAGAAGGCGTCTTCTTTGGCGCGGTCGTGGGCGATGAAGCCGACGTGGATGATGTGGTGGCTGGGCGCGCGCGGTGAGAGCGGGGTTTCGCGGGCGAGAACCGCTTCCTTGAGGGGTGAATCCTTTGAGACGAAGATGACGAGGTTGCCTTCGGGGTCATGCACTTCGAGGAGGCCGGTGTCGGGGGTTTCTGTGTGCAGGCCCTTTGCATCGAGATAGCGCTTCATCGCGGCGATATCGCTGACGGTGAAGCCTACCGATGCCATGTAGGACTGGCCGTCGCGGAGCTGCGAGGGCATCACTTCAATCCACTGGTGCTTGTTGACGGGAAAGACCATCTCTTCGCCGTTGTGCTTCTCGTCGTAGCCCATGGTCGGGCCATAGAAGTGCTCGGCGGCGGGGACGTCGTCGGTGTAGACGCGCATGAAGGCGATGCCGGTGATGGCGGGGCGCTGCTGGGCGACGAGGACGGAGGAAGATGCGAAGAGAAGAGACGCGAGAAGGGCGCGGAGACTCATGCGCGCCAATGTAGACGATGGAATTCGCAGGGTCAACGGATGGAATTGCAAGCTGCGATCCAAGTGGATTTGGGTAAATGACTATAATGGTCATTTGGAGGTTCGCGATGAACTGGGCGGCTACGGAGGCGAAGGCGAAGTTCAGCGAGATGCTGGACAGGGCGGAGAGCGAAGGTCCGCAGGTTGTGCGGCGAAGAAAGCGCGAGTTTGTGGTGCTGACTCGCGAACAGCTCAGCGAATTGAAAATCAAGCGGAGTCACAGCAGAAAGCAGCCGGAGGCTCCCTCCTCGCGGCGCACCTTGGCCGAGTTCTTCAGGAATTCACCCCTTCGGGGTCTCGAAGCCGATTTCGAACGCATTGATCTATCGCCGAGGCACGTCAAGTTTTGAAATTCGTCCTCGATACGGATGTCATCTCTCAACTTTCGAAGGAACGTCCCAATGCGGGCGTGCTCCGCTGGATCAACCAGCAGGACGATTCGGACTTGTACCTGAGCGCTACCACCCTGGCTGAGATCCGGTTTGGCGTCGAGCTCGTCGCGAAAGGCAGAAGGCGTGCCGCGCTGGAGGACTGGCTGGTGAACGAACTTCCAGCAAAGTTCTCCGGGCGCATTCTTCCAGTCGAGCGGCATGTGGCCGACCTTGCGGGGCGCATTCTCGCGCGCTCGCGGCAGGAGGGATGGGAGATCAAAGCAATGGACGCCTTCATTGGCGCAACCGCTATGGCGAACGATATGGGGCTGGCGACCTTGAATCGCAAGCATTTTGAGAGGCTCGGAGTGGAGTTGGCGGAGTTCGGGTGATCAGCAGCCGGGATGGTAGGGTCTTCGACCCCACTCATGCGCAGAGAATGCGCATCAATGGGCCACCCGGCGGACCGCTAGAGTTTCAAAAGTGACACAAGGCAAAGGCCGCCCGGGTGGGCGGCCTTTGTTGTTGTGGTTGCGCGCAGCGCGTCGGCTGCATGCAATGCTAGTCCCCGGCGACGAGGTCTTCTTCCTTCGCGGCGGGAGCGGCTACGGGTTTGATTTCGCCGAGGGAGACGAAGCCGGCGATCTCGGGCTCCTTGAGGATCTCCTTGCGGTAGAGCTTGGCCATGGCGGCGTTCTCGGCGTCCTGCTTGATCTTCGCGTCGCGTGCGCGGATCTTTTCTTCGCGCGCATTCTTGGCGATGCCGGACTTCTCGAACGTGTCGTTGGCGGCGGAGTTGACGTGCTCCTCGTTGAGAACCAGGTCGTACTTGTCCTGCTTCTCAAGGCCGACCTTCTTGCCGCCGGCGAAGATTTCGTGACGTCCGTGCTCGTCGTACCACTTGGTGAGCGTGGAGGTCATGTGCATCTTCTCGATGATGTTGCGCCAGCCAACGCCCGTGTTGTACGCGCAGAAGGAGATTTCGCCTTCCTGCGTGGCGTACGGGATGATGCACTGCTCGGTGCGGCGGAAGTCGTAGTTGAAGAGGTCCTGGAACCACATGCCGGCGATGAAGAGGAAGTTCCAGCGGTCCTTGCGGCGCTTCTCAATATCGTCGATGGTGCGGTCTGCAGTGACCTTGCCGTAGTTGCGGTTGGTGGCGCCGAAGCACTTATCGAACTTCTCAAGCAGCGAGAAGATGCTGAAGTGCGTGGGAGCGTTCTTCGGCTCGTAGTTGCGGATGAGTGCGAGCGCCGCACCGATGACCGTGAGCACCTTGCCGCGCGAGGCGTCGTTCACCTTGGCGATGTCCTTGGCGAGACGGTCGGCGTTGAGGAACGCGGTGACCGGAACGGCTTCCTTGGTTTCCTTGTCGATCATCAGCGCCATGCCGATGCCGCAGTTGGGGTGGCAACCGCAGGAGAGCTGACCCCAGTCGTGTTCGGGTCCGTGCACGAGGTCGGCCCAGTCCGAGAACGTGGACATGAAGCTGATGGGGAACCAGTCGCGCGTGGATTCGCCGAGACCCGTCTGGTCGCGGATGTCGTGCGCGAGGTGCGAGAGGGTGTAGCGCTGTGCGGCGCGGCGCTCGTCGGAGACCGCCTCGTCGCGGCCGGTGAACGAAACCGGCTGGAAGGAGAGGAAGTTGATCTTCTTGGGGTTGTCGAGCGCGAACTGAATGATGCGGCCGACCTGCTCGTTGTTGATGCCATTGACGATGGTCGTTACGGGGACGATGTCGACGCCGGCCTCGTGCAGGTTGTGGATGGCCTGGAGCTTCACGTCGAACGCGTTGCCGACCTTGCGGTGCGAGTTGGCAGCGTTGCCGATGCCGTCGAACTGCAGGTAGGCGTAGCGCAGACCGGCCTCTGCGGCGGCCTTCGCGAACTCCTTGGACTTGGCGAACTCGATGCCGTTGGTCGCGGCCTGCACGGAGTTGTAACCAACCTTGCGGGCGTAGGAGACGGCGTCGAGGAAGTAGGGCGAGAGCGTGGGCTCGCCGCCGGAGAACTGGACCGACATCTGACGGCGCGGCTTGATCTGCACCGCGTTGTCGAGCATGGTCTTGATCTCGTCCCAGGTGAGCTCGTGGACGAAGCCGACCTGGTTGGCGTCCATGAAGCACGGGTCGCACATCATGTTGCAGCGGTTGGTGAGGTCGATGGTGAGGACCGAACCGCGGCCGTGCGTGACGGTGGACGTCCCGTGGTTGTGCAGCTTCTCGTCGTTGTGGGCGCGGATGTCGCGGCCGGGGAAGACCTCTTCGAGGTGGCGCATCATCGGCGGGTCGATGGACATGAGGTCCTCGAAGTGGCCGTGGATGGGACAATCCTTGACCATGAGGATCTGGCCGTCGCGCTCGATAATCTGGGCCTTGATCTCGCCGACCTTCTCGTTGAGAAGGATCTCGTGGGGCAACTTGCCGTCGATGATCTGCTGACGGATCTCAGGAACGCACTTGGGGCAGAGGGAGTCGGTGGTACGAGGCCAGCCTAGGGGCGGCTTCTCCTTCTGATAGCTCTTGAGAAGCGGCTTGTCGGACCACTTGGGGGTGAAGCTCTTGTTGGGGCTGATGGAATTCAGCTTTTCGAATACTGTCCAGCTCGCGCGTGCTCCGAGCACCACACCTTTTTCGAGGAGCTTAACCGCTTTTCCCATATCCTTCGTCTCTCCTATAAAGAGTCATGCAGAGTTCGCTACCGGCGTTGCCCGCTAAACTCGTATTCGGTTTCAGCTTACCGGGGTAAGTTCTGTCCCGAGAAGTACATCCGAGGGTTCGCACAACTCCCTCAACCCTAAAAGGGTATCTCTTCCGGGCACTAAAAGTCGCCGGATTCGCAGCGAACGGGGAATCCGTGCAGCGAATGGTAACGTGACGTGTTTTGACAGCAGGCTGGGTCGCGTCGATATCCGATAAGAATGGGGCTCCGACTTAGGTCGGGCTAGCGGTTTGTAGGGCGATGCACTGGCCGGTTGTGCAGGGCTGGTCAATCAGACGAAACTGTCGCGAATTCTTCATTGACACCTTTGAAGCAAGTCCATACTAGACACCAAGAAAACTTACATGAGGATTATCCGGAGACCCGTGGTCTCGGCCCCGAGTCTGGTCGAACAATTTCGAAGATGATCTGATGAATCCGGCCAGGCGAGGTTCTGCAGCAGGTAGTTGAGTTTATTGCTGGAGGAGCGACCAAATGATTCGCAGGTTTCTGGGAGGCGTCCGCAGGCGGTTGTGGCGGTCCCCAATGGATCACAGCCAATACGAGAAGATGTCTGTACAGGACACCTTTAGCAAGATTTATCGCAACCAGGTGTGGGGTAAGAACGGAGAGCAGTTCTACTCAGGGCCGGGCTCTCACGGACCGGCATCCGATATGTACTGTGCCGCTGTGACCAGGTTCATTCAGGAGAATGGGATCCGTAGCGTTGTCGATTGCGGCTGTGGCGATTTCTCTATCGCGAAGAGGATCGTTGAGGCCACGGATGTGCAATATGTCGGCGTAGACGTGGTTCCGGAACTTATTCAACATCATCGGAAGAACTTCCAGGGTCCGCGAGTTCGCTTCGCCTGCGCGAATATTATTGCGGATGATTTACCCACCGCAGACCTGTATCTGGTGCGACAGGTGTTGCAACACCTGACGAATGACGAGATTGCGAAGGTCCTTGAGCGGCTGTCCTGCGTTCCAAAGGTACTGATCACTGAAGATTTTCCGTCGCAGCCGACCTCGTTCAACCATGACATGACGCATGGACCGGAGGTGCGATCAGATTTTGGGTCGGGCGTCTACGTCGATCAGCCGCCGTTTTCATTGCAGGTCAAAGAGATTGCGCGGTTTCAATTGTCGGACACGTGCTTCCTGAGAACTGTGCTCGTCGACAATGCAGACGTGGCAGCCGCGGTTTGAACCCTGCTGTAGATTTGCCCGAGTCGATAAAGCCAGAAACTCTGCTCAGGACCTGAGCTCGACGATGGTTGCGCCCTGGCCGCCTTCGTTATAGGGCGGTTCCGTCACGGACACGACGTGCGGGTGCTTGCGCAGGAAGTCTCGCAGCGTGCGGCGGAGCACGCCCATGCCGACGCCGTGGACGACGCGGATGCGCGGCAGGCCGGCGAGGAAGGCGCGTTCGACGAAACGCTCGACCTCGGATTCGGCTTCGTCGGCGGTGCGGCCGATGACGTTGATCTCGGAACTGAGGGTGTCATCGTCGCCTGAGCTGGTGGAGAGCGTGATGCCACCGCGACGGCGGAGGCTTGCGGCTGGTGGCTCGTGGACGGGTGTGATCTCGGCGATGTCAGAGCGGGGCACGCGGGTCTTGATGGTGCCGAAGCTGACCTCGAGCGAGTTGGCGTCGAGGACGCGCACGACGCGGCCTTCGCGGTTGAGGGACTTGAGGCGAACGAGATCGCCGACGTGAGGCTCGCGCGGCTGGTCGCGCTTTTTGCTCTGCTGTTGGGCGTGGCCGGTTTCGATGTTGTGTTCGGCGACGGTGGTTTGAAACTGCTCGGAGAACTCGCGGCGCAGTCGGGCGATGCGGAGGGCGGAGTCGCGGGCGATCTTCTGCGCGATTTTCTTGTCGTCGATATCTTTGACGGTGTCACGGAGCTGCGACTCGAAATCGCGGAGGAGGGTTTCGAGTTTGCGCTCGAGCTCGCGGGTGCGTGCCTGCTGCTCGGCGCGGCCTTCCTGCTGCAGGCGCTGGCGCTCGCTGTTCAGCTTGCGTTCAGTGGCCGCGAGCTCGGCGCGTTCGGCGGTTGCGGCGGTGAGCTGCGCGTGGAGCTCGTCGAGGAAGCGGCTGATGTCTGCCTGCTGCGTTGTGAGCTGCGAGCGAGCGTTGGTAACGATGGCGGGATCGAGGCCGAGACGCGAGGCGATGTTGATGCCGGCGGAGGCGCCGGGGATTCCGAGGCGGAGTTCATACGTTGGGGTGAGTGTAGTTTCGTCGAAGCCGACGGCGGCGTTGAGCACGCCAGTGTGGCGGGCGGCGTAGACCTTGAGCGCGGTGAGGTGCGTGGTGATGATGCTGGCGACGTGGCGGTCGAGGAAGTGCTGGGCTACAGCCACGGCTAACGCCGATCCCTCGTCCGGGTCTGTGGCAGAGCCGAGCTCGTCGATGAGGACGAGGGAGTGGTCGCCGGCGAGCTTGATGATGCGGTCGAGATTGCGGATGTGCGCGGAGAATGTGGAGAGGTTCTGCTCGATCGATTGTGCGTCGCCGATGTCGGTGAAGATGCCGGTGAAGATGGGAAGGCGCGCGGACTCGGCGGGCAGTGGGATGCCAGCCTGGGCCATGGCGGAGAGCAGGCCGACAGTCTTGAGTGCGACGGATTTGCCACCGGTATTGGGGCCGCTGATGATCATCTGTCGCTGGTTTTTGGGGAGGGCGACCGTCATTGGCACGATGCGTCCGGCTTCGGCGCGAAGGCGGAGTTCGAGCAGTGGGTGGCGCGCGGCGACGATCTCGAACTCGACGTTGAGTGGGAGCGTCTCCTCGATGTCCTGAGCGTTTGCGTCGGGTGCGTTGAGGAAGAACGGGCGCACGCACTCGAGTTCCTGAGCGAAGATGGCAACGGACTGGTGAGCGTCGAGCTCGGAGAGAATCTCTGCGCCGAGTGTGAGAGGGGTCGCATGCAGCGCAACGGAGCGCGTCATCGCGACGAGGATGCGGTGGATCTCGGCCTGCTCATCATCGAGCAGACGCGCGAGCTCGTTGTTCTGCTCAACGGTCTCCATGGGCTCGAGGTAGACGGTCTGGCCGCTGGAACTGGAACCATGGAGGATGCCGCGGACTTTGCGCTTGAATTCGGCTTTGACGGGTATGACGAAGCGCTCTCCGCGCACGGTGATGAGGTCACCCTGTGTTTCGCCGCCCTCGCTCAGGTGCGCGAGCGCTTTGCGGAGACTCTCTTCGATGACGCGATGCTGGCGTGCGAGGGCGCGGCGTACGCGGGCGAGCTCAGGGCTGGCGTCGTCGGCGAGGGACCCGTCTGGCTCGATCTTGCCGCGGAGCGCGTGCAAGAGGTTGCCGAGGTCGTGCTCAATCAGCGGCGCGGAGAGGGCTTCGACTGCGGTCCAGCTATTTTTGAGGTCATCAGGCGGAGCAAGGACGAGTCGGCGCCAGGCGTCGACGCGTTCGGCGTGGGTGAGCAGCGAGAGGAGTTCCGCGGGTTCGAGTGCGGAGCCCTCGATTCGTGCCTGGTCGAGCAGGTGTCCGGGGTCGATAAGGCCGCGGAAGTCGAAGGACGCGTTGATGGCAACCAGTCGGCGCATCTCGGCGGTGCGCTGCTGCTGCTGGCCGATCCATGTCACGTCGGAGGAGGGTTCGAGCGCCAGCACCCGGTTGCGGCCAAGTTCAGAGCGCGCGGCGGCAGCCAGGCGACCGCACAGGCGTTCCCACTCGAGGGCAACGCCTCCGCGTTCGGCTAGCCTGCCCGGAATGTTGGGGTTGTCGGCCACAAGTCTATTAGAGCCGATTTGCGGGGGGGGCGCGTAGAGCCGATTGCGGTGCATCCCGCAGTGAGAGCTGGAAATCCCCCGTTGGGAAAAATTCAGTGTGCTCCCCGGGAGTGGGCTGAGGGCGTCTCATTGATAAGATGTCAAGTGTGATGATGCCTGCCCGGCTCGTCCCGCTGGGTCGCGCAATGGCGATCACGGGACTGAGCCTTTTCCTCGCACCCCTTGGCCACCTGCATGCGCAGGCGACGTCCGCGCTGCCCCCGGCGACTACGAATCAGCCCGCTCAGAGTTCCACTCCGGCGCAAACGACTGCACCGGCGCAGACACCCGCGAATCCGGCGACGGGGTCGCAGTCTCAAACGGGTCTGCTGCCGCGTGACGAACCGCCCTCGGACGTCAAGACGATCACAGTTTTCTCGCGCGAGGTCGACCTTATCTTTACGGTCACGGACCACAGAGGGAAATTCGTCACCGGACTCCAGCAGCAGGACTTTGGTTTGCTGGACGATGGGCGTCCGCCAGAACGTGTGATGAGGTTCCAGCAGCAGACAAACCTTCCGCTGCGCGTGGGCATCATGCTCGACACATCGACTTCGATTCGCCAGAGATTCCAGTTCGAGCAGCAGGCGGCGACCGACTTTTTGCTGCAGGTGCTTCGTCCGGAGGATCGCGCCTTTGTGGAAGGCTTCGACGTTCAGACCGAGCTGACGCAGGACTTTACCAATCGCGTAGACCTGCTCGATACAGGCATTCGGAAACTGCGGCCAGGCGGCGGTACGGCTCTTTTCGATTCACTCTATAAGACGTGTCGTGACCAGATGCTGACGTTGCAGCAGACCAATGCGGTACGCAGGGCGATTGTGCTGGTCTCTGACGGCGATGATGACTACAGCCGAGCGTACGAATCGGACGCGATCAAGATGTGCCAGCGCGCAGAGACGATTGTTTACACCATCAGCACAAACTATGGTCCCAGCAAGGACAAGGGTGACGACGTGCTGAAGGCGATTGCCGAGGCGACCGGCGGCCAGGCGTTCTTCCCGAACTCGGTGGAGCAGGTGGCCACTGGCTTTCATAGCATTGAGGAGGCGCTGCGCAGCCAGTACTCGCTGGTCTATGTGCCGGCGGACTTCAAGCAGGACGGCAGCTTCCGGACGATCTATCTACAGGCAGTGACAGGGGCTTATAACGTTCGGGCAAAGAAGGGGTACTTTGCGCCGAGCGCACAGCGCTAATCGTTATCGACAGCAGAACTTTCCGGAGTGAATCGCGTCTGAAGCAACAGCGAGGATTGCGATGAAGCTGTGTCGTGTTGTGCCGACTGTTGTCTGTTGCGCTCTACTTACCGGAGCGGCTTCGATTCAGGCCCAGCAGTACTACGATCCGCCGGGCGTCGCCGAAGCGATCGGCGGCCTGTCGTCGCAACGTGCGACGGCTACGACAGTTACGTTCGATCGGGAGATGCTCGACTCGATGCTAGGTGCAAGCGTGGCAGGCTTCAATGGTGTGAGCTTCGAGCATTATCAATATCCTGAGCCGGTCTTCTACATTCCCGAAGAGATGCATTCGCTGGAGCAGGCGTACAAGGCTGCGGGGTGGAAACACCTGGTCGAATCGAATGTGGGCCCGCGTGAGTCCGCTCAACCGACGAAGCCGATTGCGGACATCTGGTTCCACTGGCAGGGTGGAGAGATTGATCATGTGACGGTGCTGATTCGCGGGCGCAAGGAGATGAACGTCGTTCATGTCTCCGGTTTGCTGCGACCGATGGACCTCGTGCATATCAGCGGGCACTTTGGGATTCCGAAGGTGGATCCTGGTGCTGTGATGGTGCCTGCGCCTCCAGGGCGATAACTGCATGACAAGTCTGTGGGCACGCGACCGTACAATATGTCGGTGCAGATACAGAGCTTAATGAAACAGATACGCGGCAATGAGCCGCGTTTGCGCACCCGGCTGCGCGAGCTTGTAGAGATCGAATCTCCGAGCGACGATCGCGAGGCGGTGAACCGAGCGGCGGATCTTGTCGTGGACTGGGCACGTGAGCTGGGCGCCGAAGTGATACGGCACCCGGGCGGCAGCTTCGGCGATGTCGTTGAGTTGCGCTTCGGCGAGGTGTCGGATCGCAAGCCGGTGCTGGTGCTCGGGCACCTGGACACGGTGTATCCGGGGGGAACGCTGGCGACAATGCCCTGGCGCGAGGTCGACGCGGAGGATGGTGTGCGGCTGCAGGGGCCGGGCGTCGTGGACATGAAGGCCGGGGTTGTGATGGCGCTGGAGGCGATTGCAGCGCTGCGAGAACTGAGCGCGCTGAATAGATCGGTGACGTTGCTGTTGAATCCGGATGAGGAGGTCGGCAGCGAGGTCTCGCGTCCGCATACGGAGAGGCTTGCGCGGGAGTCTGAGGCGGTGTTCGTGCTGGAGCCTGCGCAGGGGCTCGCATACAAGACTGCGCGCAAGGGTGTCGGGCATTTCGAGCTGACGGTCAATGGTGTCGCCGCGCATGCGGGTGTCGATTTTGCGAGTGGTCACTCTGCCGTGCTGGAAATGGCGAGGCTGGTGGAGCAGGTTTCGGGGTGGACGGAGCTGAGTAAGGGACGCACAGTGAACGTTGGTGTAATCCGAGGTGGCACGCGCTCGAATGTGATTGCCGCAGAGTGCAAGGCTGAGGTCGACGTGCGCGTGGTGACGATGGAAGATGCCGCGGTCGTTGAGGCGATGTTTCGCAACCTGCGTACACGCGATGCTGCGTGCATGCTGCGCGTGGAGGGCGGAATCAATCGGCCGCCGATGGAGCGCAGCCCGGGTACGGTTGTGCTGTTTCGGAAGGCGCACGAGTTGGCAGCCGAGATTGGATTGGACTTGCAGGAGGCAGCAACCGGCGGAGGCTCGGACGGGAACTTTACGGCGGCGATTGGCGTGCCGACGCTGGACGGCATGGGCGCGGTTGGCGGAGGAGCACATTCGCCGGGCGAGTATGTTGTAGCCGCGCATCTCGTGGAGAGAACCGCGATGCTCGCGGCGATGCTTCAGTCGGAGCTGTAGTTCGGAGCGTAGCCGAGTTCTTTCAGAAGGCGTACGGTTGCCGCGAGCGGAAGGCCCACGACGTTGAAGTAATCGCCGTCGATGCGCGGGATCCACCGCGCGGCATACCCCTGAATGCCGTAGGCACCGGCCTTGTCGTAAGGCTCGCCGGTATCGAGGTAGTGTTGCAGTTCGGTTTCATCGATCGGGCTGAAAGTGACAGAGGTTGTTTCGAGATGCGTGCGCTTGTCGAGCGTTGAGAGCAATGCGAGACCCGTGTGCACATGGTGCGGACGGCCCGAGAGAAGACGCAGCATGCGCTCGGCATCCGCACGGCCGGTAGGCTTTTCGAGCGCATGGCCATCGATCTCGACCGTGGTATCAGCGCCCAGCACGAAGGCGTCAGGGTGCAGCGCGTGAATCGCCTGCGCCTTCTCCAGCGCGAGCCGCTGCACGTAGGCAGCAGGATCCTCCGATGCCTGGCGCGTCTCGTCGATGTGCGCCGGGATGACCTCGAACGTGATGCCAGCCTGTGTGAGCAACTCGCGACGGCGCGGCGAGGCCGAGGCGAGAATGAGCCGCATCAGGCAAGTGCCTCAACGGATAGAGTGGTTTCCATCACGTGTGCTTCGTGCGGCTGAAGCTTCACTGCGTCCTCCGCGACGTTGGCGGATTCGATGCAGAGCATGTGGCGCCAGCCGTCGTCTGTCATATCGGCGAGGCCATGGTTCGACCCGGGATTCCAGACGACAGTCGTCCTGGAGTTTGCTTTGGTGACGGTGATACGGCGATGCAGCACCGGATCGTCGACGACGATGGATGACGATGTGTTGAGGTACGGCCGATCAGTGAGACCGGACAGTGTGAGGACAGGTTCGGCCTGGGCCTTGCGAGTGAAGTTGTCTGTCTTATCGAGATATTCGGTCTCGAAGAGGCCATGAATGCGCACCTGCTCGACGTCGCCGACCTGCAGATAAGTGTGCAGAGCCTCCTCGAAGTGCAATGACCGGTTGCCGTTGTTTGCGACGGACAGGCACAGGCGAAGTTCGCGACCGAAACTGATCTGATAGGCGACGAGGAAGTCGTCGAAGCCGAGCGAGCGGCTGAGTTCGGTGGGTTGGAGCGAGAGCGAGAGGTGCAGTTCGTCCGCGGCATAGGCGCCGAAGTCGAGCTTCCAGGGTTGCGTGCGCCCAAAGCCATGCGATGGGCCGTCTGTGCGCCGGTCGTCGGGAGTCGCGGTGCGTGAGCCGAACCACGGGAAGATGATCGGGATTCCACCGCGAATGGCTTTGCCGGCAGCAAAGGCGGATTTCTCCGAGAGAAAAAGCACGGGTTGGCCATTCGCTGGTTGCCAGAAGGTGATGTGCGCGCCCTGCAGATAGAGCTCGCCGATGCACGCCGGTGTGTTGATGCGTGCGCGGATAAGGCTGCCGTGTTCGTCGAAGGAGAGGACGTTTGGAATGGCGAAGGAAGCGTTGAGCTCGGCGATGGTCTGATGTGGGGTCTGCATGAGAATATGCGCGGCATGCGCCTGATTGCATCTTAGGTCATCAGGCGATGGTGGAGCGGTTATGGTCAAGGCGGTGCTGTGCGATATCGATGGAACCCTGGTGGACAGCAACTGGCTGCACGCGGACGCATGGCGATGCGCGTTTGCCGAGATGGGCGTCGTGCTCGAACGCGAAGAGGTGAGACGGCAGATTGGCAAAGGTGGCGACGAACTGATTCCAGTCTTTGTGCCCTGGTGGAAGCGCGCAGCCGTTGAAGAGCCGCTGAAACGCTATCGCGAATGGATCTTTCGCACGGAGTTTCTTGAAAGGGTGAAGGCTCTGCCGAAGGCGCGCGAGTTTGCTGAGGAGCTGAAGCGCCGCGAAATAAAATTTGCCTTGGCGAGCTCCTCAAAAAAGGCTGACCTCGAGGACTACAAGCGGATCATGCAGGTCGAGGATCTTCTGGATGAAGCGACATCCGCCGATGATGTGGAGCGGGCGAAGCCGCATCCGGATGTGTTTTCGGCGGCGCTGAGTCGCCTCGGGCTGAAGGCGAAGGAATGCATCGCGTTGGGCGACACGCCGTACGATGCGGAAGCCGCCGGCAAGGCTGGGCTACGCACGATTGGTGTTGAGACGGGCGGGTGGACGCATGATGAGTTGATGGATGCAGGATGCGTCGAGGTCTTTGCGAGCGTGGCGGAGTTGCTGGAGCATATCCAGGAGAGTGCGATCGTGCGCGAGGGGCTGCGGAGGCGTTATTGAGTCTTGCGATCCACTAAAGCTGCAGCGGCAAGGCACAGGAAGATCAGCGCCGAGAAGATCACGGGCGCCATGAAGAAATAGTGCAGGCTGATGAGGAGAGAGCCGGCGTAGGCGAGTGCGAGTCCCCATCGGAGCCAAGGGAGTTGCGCGAGTGTTGCCGCCGGCAGGCGTCCCAACTCCCACGTGACCAGCGCGGTGAAGAGTATGAAGACGGTGACGAAGTAACCAGAGCCAGCGTAGAAGCCGTAGTAGGTCCGATCGAAGCCTTGTATGTGGAAGGTCGTCCGCTTCAATATGGCGAGCGCCTGATCCACGCCCCATGATGGATCCGTTTGACGAAAACCGAGCGTGTGACCTATGGCGAACAACAGGATCAAAACCGAGGAGATGCGGTAAAGAATCGATGCGCGCATATTTAGTTAGGTTTGGCACCGATGAGCATAACAGAGGTGCTGCGGCGGCGATTAACTTTCCGGGGTGAGGCGTAGCTCGCTCATATTGCGTTGACCCGTGGGACAGAGGGAGAGCAGAGGGCAGCCGTCGCAACGCGGGTTGTCGAATGTGCAGAGTGTCTGGGCGTGCAGCTTGATGAGCGCGTGATGCTCATCGAGCATCTCGGCGTCCCAGGTTTCAGGCACGAGGCGCATGAGGCGCTCTTCCGTGATGGCTGCATCGGCGCGTGGGACGACACAGAGTCGCTGGATGACGCGGAGATGGTTGGCGTCGACGGAGAGCGCGCGACGGCGCAGCGTGGAAAAGTTGACGATGGCGGCGGAGACCTGCGGGCCAACGCCCTCAAACTGCTCGAGCCAGCCACGAATTTTGTCCGTGCGATAACGATGCAGAAAGTCGAGTGAGAGCGCGCCGGTGCGCGCGGTGATCTGCTCGAGCGCTGTCTTGAGGCGCAGCGCCTTCTGCTCAGGAAAAGTGACAATCGCGAGGGCGCGCTCGATGTCGGGGACGGAGGCATCGCGCACGGGCTCCCAGGTGCCGGGGCCGGCTCCGGGGAAGGCGCGCTCGAGGTCGCGCATGACCTGGAGCGATTGCGCGGTCTTCGTGCGCGAACTGAGCAGCGAGTAGATGAATTGCGTGAGCGGGTCCCATGGCTCGCGTGCGGGCGGTTGGCCGTAGTGTTTCAGCAGAAGGCGGTGGATGTGCGGGAGCTTATCGGCCTGTTCCGGCGTGAGTGGGCGGCGGAAGGACTCCGTCTCGGACGGGTTGTCGGAGTTGTTGAAAAGCTCTCGAGTCATCGATGGCTGTGGGCACCACTGGCTGTGCGAATGCTACAGCTATTGTGCTCCACGCAGCTCTCCAACGAGCGAACCGATGGGATTGGTGATGGTCTTTTTGGCGATCGTCATGATCGGGGTACCGCGCTTGTACATGATGTAGGCGGCGACGGCGCCGGAAACGACGCTGCCGATGACAAAGAGTTTGCGAATTGTTCCTCGTTTCGACATAGGACTCCCTGAAACCATGAGATGCAGCCGTCAGGAGTTGCGCGTGATGCCGAGCTCCTGACCGTCTGCTGTTGCGATGCCCCAGGCCATGCGCGGCGTGTTGTGCGCGAGGCCGAGGGAGCCGTCGGGCCCGAGAAGGATGATGCCGCCGTGGCCGCCCAGCCGGTCGAAGAGGTAGTCGATGGCGTCCGTGGCAGCCTGTTGCGGCGAATACCCGGCAGCGACTCGGTCGACGGCCCACTTGCCGAGCACGAGCTTCATGATCGGCTCGCCCCAGCCGGTGAGCGACACAGCAGCGGAGCCGTTATCGGCGTAGCAACCGCACCCGATGAGCGAGCTGTCGCCGACGCGGCCGGGCGCCTTTGAAAGCGTGCCACCCGTCGATGTTCCAGCGGCAAGCCGGCCCTCGGAGTCGAGCGCGACGGCGCCGACAGTGTCGTGCGAGTGCAATGTCGGATCGTCGAGGCGGACCTCATCCGGCAGAGCCTGCTCGACCTCAGTGTCGAGGGCGGTCTGGTTCAGGGCGCGGTCGCGGGGTGAAGCGGGCGGCCTGGACGTGAACTCGGAGTTGCCGCTGAAGGTGGAGTCGGGGTGGCCGGCGAGCTCCGCCTGCTGGAAGCGCATGAGACGGTCGCGCTCGCGGGGCACGATGAGCTCGGTGTTGTCGACGAGCCGCATCCCATGTTGCGTGGCGAAACGCTCCGCGCCGGTGCCGACGAAGTAGACATGCGGCGATTTGTCGAGCACGAGCCGTGCGGCCTGGATGGGGTTGCGCAGGCGCTCGACGCAAGCCACGCCGCCGGCGCGCATTGTGCTGCCGTCCATCATCAGGGCGTCGAGCTGCACGCGGCCATCGCGCGTGAGAAAGGATCCGCGGCCGGCGTCAAAGGTGTCGTCGTCCTCCATGACGCTGATGGCAGCCTCGATGGCATCGAGAGCAGAGCCCTCGCGGGAGAGCACGGCCCAACCTGCGGCGAGGGCGTTCGCGATGCCACGTTCATGCGCGGCCACCGCGCCGTCCGGCATGGCCCAGGCACCGCCGTGGATAAGGAGAACCGGATTGTTCCTTGGTGCCATTACGTCTCCGTACGAAACTCGTGTACACTATAATCGTGAAAAACGTTACTCTTACCGCCGATGATGAACTGATTGAGCGTGCACGCCACGTTGCACACTCGCAGCATAAGACGCTGAATGTCGCCTTTCGCGAGTGGCTCCGAGACTACGTCGCACAGGACAGCGCCAGTGGCGATTATGACGCGTTGATGGCAAAGCTGTCGTATACGCGTTCCACCGGACCTTATTCGCGGGATCAGATGAATGAGCGGTAGGTACTTTCTGGACACAAACATCCTGGCCTACTGCTTCGACCAGACGGTTCCTGAAAAGCGCAAACGTGCCAACCAACTCGCCCGGGAAGGACTGGAACGTCGCGTCGGCGTTATCAGTTATCAGGTTGTGCAGGAGTTCATCAACCTGGCGCTGAGAAGATTTGAGCCGCGTATGGGTGTGGACGATGTGCGGCAGTATGCAGCGGTTGTGCTTCGTCCGATGCTGGCGGTGGGTTCTTCGATGGCGCTTTATCAGCGAGCGCTCGAAATCGTCGAGCGGTACCGTTTTAGTTGGTATGACAGTCTGATCGTCGCCTCCGCACTGGAGTCTCGCTGCGAGGTGCTTTACAGCGAAGACCTACAGCACAAGCAACGGATCGAGTCGCTCGAGATCGTTAATCCGTTTCTCTGACAGTGAAAATCTTATGGCGTAGCGGCACCGGCAAGCTTCCGGCGCTCGGTCTCGAGATAGGTGTAGCGCATGCGATGGATAACCGTGATCGTCGAGAGCACGGCGAGCACCCAGAGCGCTGCGGGCATCGCGTCCCAGCGCTCGAACAACGCGCCCAGGATGATCAGCACGATGCGCTCCGGGCGCTCCATGAAGCCGACCTTGCAGGAGCCGATGAGAGCCTCGGCCCGCGCGCGCGTGTAGCTGACCATCAGCGACGCCGTCATGACGAAGGCGACGAGAAAGACGTAAAAGTAGCGGTTGCCACGAGCATAGAAGACCAGCAGACCGAAGAACAGCGCGACATCCGAATAGCGGTCGAGCACGGAATCGAAGAAGGCGCCGAAGACGGAAACCTGGTTGGTCTGGCGGGCCACGCGGCCGTCGACCATGTCGAAGAGCCCGGCGCCGATAATCACCAGCCCGGCGTACAGGAACATGCGGATGTAGTTATCAGGCCGTCCGTATCCGAAGAAGAAGGCCGCGACGACGTTGATCAGCAGGCCGATGAATGTGAGAGTATTCGGCGAGATCTTCGAGAGGGCGAGCCCGTTAACGATCTTCTGCAGCAGCCAGCCACTGCCTTTACCGAATGCGCTAGTCCAGGTCATGAAATCACTCATTAACAGTTTAGTGGAGTCGCGCCGATCGAGCACGTTGTTTGCGCCGCAATCGTATATAGTGGCCACGCCGAGAGAAAGGAAACGAACGTTGAATCTTAGCGGTTTGGCGCGTTGGAGTGCAGCGCTGGCGATGGCCGCGGCGCTGGGAGCGAAGGCTCAGACACAGCTCCCCGAAGACAAGTATCTGTGGCTGGAGGACACGTCCAACCCCAAAACAATGGAGTGGGTGAAGGCTCAGAATGCGAAGACCGTCGCAGATTTCGAAGGCGATCCGCATTTCGCTGCGGATTATTCGAATGCGCTGGCGATTCTGAACGATCCCGAAAAGCTGGCCGTTCCCAGACTCAATGGCGACTGGGTCTACAACGAATGGAAGGACGCCCAGCACCTGCGGGGCTTGCTCCGCCGCACCACACTCTCCGACTATCTGACAGCTTCGCCCAACTGGCAGCCGTTACTGGATATCGACGAGCTGAACCGTGCGGAGAACGCGAAGTGGGTTTCTCGCGGTCTGGACTGCCTCTACCCGGGCGACGAGTATTGCGTTGCCGCGCTCTCCAACGGCGGCGAAGACGCCACAACGGCGCGCGAGTTCAACCTCAAGGAAGCGAAGTTCGTTTCCGGCGGATTCACCCTCGACCACAGCAAGCAGAACATCGACTGGCAGGACAAGGACACGCTTCTGGTGGCGCGAGACTGGGGAGCGGGCACGCTCACCAACTCCGGTTATCCGTTCGTTGTGAAACGTTGGAAGCGTGGCACGCCGCTCGAGTCAGCGACCGAAGTCTTCCGCGGTCAGCCTACGGATGAGCTCAGTTCTTCAGCTGACGTGATCCACGACGCCGACGGCCACTCGCTCGTCACCTACGATCGCGGCGTCACCTTCTTCACCTCGCAGAGGTTTATCGAAACCCCGAAGCGGATCCAGCAGCTTGCGATACCGTCCAAGGCCAGCATTGCCGGCATGATCGACGGCCGGCTGCTCGTCCACATTCGCGAGGAGTGGACGACTGCCACCGGAAAAGCGATTCCTGCGGGTTCGCTGGTCGAGCTCAAGCTGGCTGACGTGCTGCGCGATCCCGGGCATCTCAACCCGCAGGTTGTTTTTGCGCCGACAAAGAGTGAGTTTCTCCAGACGACGCGTGTCACGCCGCACCACCTTCTGCTGACCACGCTGGACAATGTGCAGGGCCGCGCCTATCTCTATTCCCCTGGCGCCAGGGGCTGGACGGCGAAGCGGCTGGAACTGCCGGAGAACTCTTCGATCGGGATCGTCTCGACCGATCCGAACAGCAGCCGCTACGTGCTGAGCGCGACGGGCTTCCTGACGCCCACGACGCTTTACCTCGGCGATGCCGCCACCGGTTCGCTGAAGGCGATCAAAACTGCGCCGGCACGCTTCGATGCAAGTAAGGACGTGGTCGAGCAATCGTTCGCAACGTCCAGGGACGGCACGAAGGTTCCCTACTTCGTCGTACATCCGAAGGGCATGAAGCTCGACGGCTCGAACCCCACGCTGTTGACAGCATATGGCGGTTTCGAGGTCTCGCAGACACCGCAGTACAACGCAGTCATCGGCAAACTCTGGCTGGAAAAAGGCGGCGTCTACGTACTGGCGAACATTCGTGGTGGCGGCGAATTCGGTCCGGCGTGGCATGAAGCCGGACTGAAGACGAAGCGCCAGGTTATCTACGACGACTTCGCCGCAGTCGGTGAGGATCTCATCCACCGCAAGATCACGTCGACCCCGCACCTCGGCATCATGGGTGGGTCGAACGGTGGCCTGCTCATGGGAGTCGAGATGACCGAGCATCCTGATCTTTGGGGAGCCGTCGTCATTGAGGTGCCGCTGCTGGACATGCTGCGCATCGAGAAGATCGCCGCCGGCGCAAGCTGGGTGGGCGAGTACGGTTCGATAAGCGACCCGGAGGTACGGGAGTTCTGGCTGGCGCACTCGCCGTACAACCAGCTGAAGGCGGGCGTAAAGTACCCCGACCCGTTTATCTGGACCACGACCAAGGATGATCGGGTCGGCCCGCAGCATGCCCGGAAGTTTGCCGCCAAAATGGCGGAGTTCCACGAGCCGTATTCCTTCTACGAGGTCATTGAAGGGGGACACGGCTCTGGCGCTGATGCGAAACAGACCGCGCACACCGATGCCATGAACTACATCTACCTGCAGCAGAAATTGATGAAGTAATCGCGCGCAGAGTGCAAACAGCGAGGGCATGGCGTGAGGCCATGCCCTCTGCTCTTGTATCGTTGGCGTGCCTTACTCCTCGGCGTCGTGAATGGTTGTCAGCTTCAGTACCTCGAGCTCTCGCTTACCGGTCGGTGTGACAACGGTGGCGGTGTCGCCGACCTCCTTGCCGATCAGCGCGCGGCCGATAGGCGAAGTCGTCGAGATGAAGCCCTTGGCCACGTCGGACTCCTCGCTGGTGACCAGCTTATAGGTGAGCTCCTCATCCTTGCTGGTATCGAAGACCACGACCGTCGATCCGAAGCCCACCTTGTCGTGGGGGATGTTGGCGAGGTTGACCAGCGAGAGCTCGGCCATACGCTTCTTCATCTGGCCGAGGCGCGCGTTCACAAATTCCTGGCGCTGCTTGGCCATGTGATACTCGGCGTTTTCCGACAGGTCGCCCATGGCCACAGCCTTCTTGATCTCGGCGGGCAGCTCGGTGGTGAGCTCGTATTCCAGAGCCTTAATCTGCTCTTGAAGCGACTTCATGATGTCTTGCATGCGTGGGTCTACTTCTCGCGGCCTCGAGGACGTGACGGAGGCACAGGGGGATAAAAATCCATTATACGAGACCCCGTCAAAGTGGCCGTAATTCCTTCGGAGCCTATGGATTAGGCTCCGGGTTCGTTCTCCGGATCCGGCAACAACGGCGGCCCGGATTTCAGCGAAAGGAACGACTCCAGCAACAGCGTCGCGGCCACCTGATCAATGATTTCCGTTCGGCTGACGCGCTTCTCCTTGCCGCTGGTCCGCGAGGCCGGACCGGTCGAACGAGGAGCATTTCCTGCGAGGTCCAACAGCTCATGCGCCTCTCGCGTCGTCAGGCGTTCGTCCAGCAGATGGTGCGTCAGCGCTGGGTGCTCCGCCTGGAGTGCCTTGGCGAACGCCTGTGCCTTCGCCGCCTGCGGACTCAGCGTGCCGTCCGCGTGCAGCGGGTGGCCGACGACGATGGACGTTACGTTGTGCTGTCGGATGAACCGCGCAATTGCCTTGAGGTCAGCCCGCAGCGTCGTGCGATGCAGTGTGAACAGCGGCTGCGCGGTCAGGCCGAGCGGGTCCGTAATGGCCAGGCCGATGCGCTTGTCGCCTACATCAAGAGCGAGAATCCGCTGCGAATCCATGCTCTTGCGATCTTAGTGCCTGAACGCCGGTACCTAGGACGTCCTGCGGTTCTTGCGCAGAATCGCCAGGAGAATGAACAGGTACTCGCACAGCCGCTCCACGTAGACCCACGAGTAATAGGTATCTGGAATTCCCTCGACCACGGTGATTGTCCGCGTCAGAGCCTCTGCCGCGAACGCGATCGCGAAGGCGAGGAAGAGAAAGTCTCGCGTGCGCATCCAGAAGCGGAGAAAGAATATGGCGGCGACCAGCGAAGCCGTCGCAACGAAACCCTGCGAGAACCCTTCAATCAACATGGCCCTACTCCGAATCCCAAACCAAACCGTAGAGAAGCACCAGCATCGAAACCGCCGTCACCGCCCGCCGCAACAGGTGAAGATCAACCGTCGGCGGCAGCAGGCTGAGATCCAGAAACGTCAACGCACCTGAGAGCGCGAGCCCGAGAAAACAAATGGAGCTCCACAGTAGAAGCCGCTGGCGTGACTGCCGGTATCCGCGCGCCAGCAGCACACCACATGCAAGAGCAACGAACATGCCTAACACGTAGACAGCCGCAGCCATTCAGTCCTTATCCTTTCTGAAGCGAAATGCGTTCGCGAACGCGCGTACACCTGGAGAGGGTTTGGAATGAATTATGCCTGAGATGCGAATAAGTTCACGCCGGTATGTTGCGTCGACCGCTTTCATCAGATGGTTGCGGCTGTCGTTCTGCGGGTCATAGAAGAACGTTGCGGCGCTGTTATGCTCGCTCCCAATCAGGCCGCGACGATGCAGGTCTTCGACGATCCCCGCACCCTGGCCAGCGGAGATGTAGAGCTTTTCGGCGATCTGCGCCGCACTGAAGGGCCGAGGCGCACTTCGCCACAGCAACAGCAGCGCCTCCAGGTGCGGCACGCTGTCGATCTCCTCCAGGATGAAACGATCAACATTCAGCGCTTCATTTTGCATTGAATAACGGCACTGCTCTTTCGATCCTATATCGGTTCACGATAAAACAATTGCATCATTCGTGCAGTCGAAGCGGAACGAGGATGTATGGCGCCACCACGGCAGATGGCGCTCGAATCAAAGGAAACAGCGACTTAGACTGTTTGCGAGGTGGTCCCCCGGTGCGTGTGCTCAAACTTCTAGTGGTGCTGATCGTGCTTGCGGCCGCCGCGCTGGCGTTTCTGTTCCTCGTGCCCTATGGGCCCAACTCGGAGCAGTTCGTCGATGTGGCGCCGGGAATGGGCACGTTGGCCATCGGCAGGCAGCTCAAGCAGGCTGGCATCCTGCGCACCGGCTACGAGCTTGAAGCGCTCCGCTTCACCCGCGGTGGAACCCTCAAAGCAGGCGAATACAGATTCGATCATCCGGCCACGCCGTTGGAAGTTTACGACCGGCTGCATCGCGGCGATATCTATACCATTTCGCTGGTCATTCCGGAGGGTTACAACATCTTCGATATCGCGGGCGCGGTGCAGGCCGCCGGACTGGATTCGAGCGCGAAATTCCTCGCTGCCGAGCGGCAACACACGGAACTGATCGCTGCCTGGAGCCCACAGGCGCCTTCGCTCGAAGGCTTTCTCTTTCCCGATACCTACAAATTCAACCACCATTCGACGGAAGAACAGATGCTCGGCGCGATGGTGAAGCGCTTTGCAGAGGTGGCGACTCGTCTTGGAATCTCTCCCGCAGATGCCAGGCGCGTCGTGACGATGGCGTCGCTCGTGGAGCGCGAGGTGCGCGTGAAGACAGAGCGGCCGCTGGTCGCCGGTGTCTTCGAGAACCGCATCCGTGCCGGCATGCCTCTGCAGACAGATCCTTCGGTGATCTACGCATCCTTGCTCAACGGCACCTGGGCTGGCGTGATCCACCAGAGCGAGCTGCACTCCGGCTCGGAATACAACACCTACACCCACGCCGGGCTGCCCCCCGGACCCATCTGCAACCCCGGACTCGCCGCCCTGCAGGCTGCCCTGCATCCGGCGCAGACGGACTTCATGTACTTCGTCGCAAATCCGGACGGTTCGACGAAATTTGCGCGCCAGCTCGATGAACATAATGCGAACGTCGCGACTTACAGGCACGAGACGAAGTAAGTCTTTTCCGCCGCCCGAATATCGATAAACGACAGTTCAGTTTTCCAGAGGGGTTACCGAAGAGGTACTTGGGGTATCACACCATGCACCCCAAGGCGTTGTGTCCTCCAACGGACCCAAGAGTCTCACGGAAAGACATCCCCTGACGCAAGCGAAGATTAGGCGAAAACTGAACGTAAAACTCCCGCAATATACGCCGAACTAATTCTCTTGAAAAACCTTAGGTTTGTCGGTCCGCTGTGGGAAATTTGGCGTTGACTTGAGTAGGGGTCGGTTCTATAACCGCAGAACTCCCTCGGTGGACAGCGGGGCCGGCAAATTGAATTGTCCGGCGGCTGAGAATCCATAACGCAGGGAGTGGCAACGTTGGAGCCGGTATCTCCCATGGACCGGCCCGACCCAACCAACACAAACAGACCCCAGGCTGGGGGTGGCACTGCGCCAGGAAAGAGTGCAGAACGCCGCCGCCGGGAGGTCTCAGCAGCTTGTGCGAGCCCATCCGACCGCGAAATTAGACGAGGCTCGACAGGGGAGTTGTGTGCTTTTGGAGAGAAAAATGAAGCACTTTTGCGTTGATTTGAAGGTATGCGAGGGGTGCGGGGGGCTTTGGCTCCGTGCCCAAAACCATGGGGTCTATTGCCAGAGATGTGCGCTGCTGCTTTCGCAGTTCCCCGCTCCGCGCGGTCGCAGCCGCGCCGGACGGAAGCCGAAGGCACGGCTGGTCGTCTGTCAGGGGGGAAAACAATGACAAACAGCGCGCTCGGGATCCGAACCAGCACAACGGTCGGAATCAACATGGAGAACACAGTCAAGAGGAACAACGTAGTGGGGATCGAAATGAAGAAGTCGGTAAAGGGCCTGCATCTGGTACACGTCTCGCGCAACATTCAGCGCACGGAGCTCCGCGAGGGCACAACGGGAAGGCCGATCGCAATTCCGCGCATCATGGCCGTCGCCGAGCCGATGCAGGCGCCCGTCGCGGCAGGACAGCCGACTCCTCCTGAGCTAAAGGTCGAGCTCGCCTTCTATCGCAAGTACACGGAGGCCCTGCTGCGCCGCTATCTGCGCCTGTCCACGCAGGTCGGCCGCACGCCATCGCTGCTGGGTCGCGAGCTCTTCCGCGGAAGCGCCTCGCACTACACGATGACCACGTTCGAAGATGAAGTCGTCTTCTGTGTGGATGTCGAGCGGTGTGTGGTCAGACTCCGCAAATCCGATCAGCGCCTCGTTAAGCGGATCGCCATCCAGGGTTACACGCATGAGGAGGCGGCTCCTCTGCTCGGCCTCAGTTTCAAATGGTGCGTCATTCACTATGGGCGGGCACTCGATCGGTTGACCGAAATCTTTTTGGCTGCCCGTCTTCTGGAGCCTCAAAAATCTTGTCAAGACCTTGAAATGGTGGAAAACTCGACAACCCATCTGTAATCAGCTATTTCGCTGAGGAAAAATCAGGACATGATAATTTCACTCGGCTTGGTATTCTAGAGAAGTAAGGATCAAGCGGGAGACCTCACCGGGTCTCCCGCTTTTATTTTGGGGGTCAGGGTGCGCTGTAACGGAAACAGGCAAGGGCGTTGGTCCAACACGGGGACGGAGATCAGCGCAGAGGCAGAGCCGCAGGAATCGCCGCAGAAACCGCTGCGGCCAAGGCAGTGTCAGAAGTATCTGCAGAAGACGCTGGCGTCGGAATTCCGCACGATTGTGGGCGGTTTTGTTGAAGAGGCCCGCAAAGGCGGCTGCGCCCACATGAAACTCGCTGTCGAACTGCTGGAGTCGGCGAAGGACGAGGGGCGGCGAAAAAAGGGCTCGGCGCAGCGGCTTCTTGAAGAGCTTGGCGAATGATCGCGCGCAACTAGAGCTTGCAAAAGGTTTCTGAACCAATTGGGGTCCGGGAGCATCGGATTCCGAGATGCTGATCGCCGATATACTGAGAAGTCTGCAGGGATGAAGATTTACCAAGCTTTGTCGATGGTGGGGCTCGCGGCGGCGGTCGGCTTGACCGGCTGCTTCCGTACGACCCACATCGTTCAGCGAACCCAGGCACCGGACATGTACCGGTCGACGTCGGTTGAGAACCTGGAGCGAATCATCTCCCAAAGGGACGACAGCATCAAGACATTCAATGCGTCGGTCCTGCTGATCGCCAGTACGGGCGGCGGCAAAGAGGGCAAGGTAGTCACTTATACCTCGTTCAAGGGCTACATTTTCGTCCGCAAGCCACGCGATTTACGCGTGATTATGCAGCTTCCGGTCGTCGGTTCGCGTGCGCTGGATATGGTCAGCAACGGGAAGACCTTCACCCTGGTGCATGCCACCGGGGGGCACGGCGACGTCTGGATTCAGGGCAGCGATACGGTGACGACACCGTCAAAAAACGGCCTCGAAAACCTGCGGCCGCCGGTCTTCTTTGACTCGCTGCTGGTGCCGGGTGTCGCGGAGGACGAATACGTCAGTCTGTCGGAATCCACACGCGTTCTGGCAGCGCAGTCGAAGCACCAGGCGGCGATCGAGGAACCGGACTACCTGTTGGCGGTCCTGAAGAAGAGCGAAGGAAATACGCTGCATCTGGAACGGCTGGTGCACTTCAGCCGCATCACGCTGCTGCCGTTTCAGCAGGACATCTACAACGACAAAGGCCAGATCGAGACCTCGGCGACGTACGACAAGTACCAGGAGTACAACGGAATTCAGTTTCCGACTGTGATCGATATCACGCGCCCTCTCGAGGAATACACGCTGAAGCTGCAGGTGACGAAGCTGACGCTGAATCAACCGTTCGACGACGACCAGTTTGAGTTGAAGGTCCCCGCAGGAGTCAAGGTCCAGCAGATGCCATAACTCGCCTTCAGGCGAGGCCAGTGCGGTGGGCGTGGCTGGCGATCTGACCGTTGATCTCAAGCGCAAGTGCGAGAGCAGCGCGCCCGGCGGCGCCGGTGACGCGGGGTTGCGTACGGTTGCGCACGGAAGCCAGGAAATTCTCGAGCTCAAGCCGCAGCGGCTCGGCGCGCTGCGGGTCGAGCTTTTCGAGCGAGAGCCCGCGGGAGGGATGCGAGCCTTCGATTGCACCGAGCGCTGAAGCAGGCATACCGGCGGTCAACTGTGCCAGCAGCGCAGGGTCGACCTTGATGGTGAGCAGCTCCTGCCGCGCGAAGTCGAGCGAGAGGTACTCGTGCGGCTGAAAGAGCCGCAGTTTGCGGACCTGCTCGGTAGAGACGCGGCTGGCGGTGAAGTTGGCGACGCAACCGGAGTCGAACTCGACGCGCACGTTGGCGATGTCCACCTTCGGTGAGAGTACAGGCAGACCGACAGCGCGAACCTCTTTCACGGGGGATTGTGTGAGCGAGAGGACGACGTCGAGATCATGAATCATCAGGTCGAGTACGACGTCGACGTCGAGGGAGCGTGGGGTAAAGACAGAGAGGCGATGCGCCTCGAAGAACATGGGGCGCGTGACGCGCTCGGCGGCTGCGGTCACTGCGGGATTGAAGCGCTCAAGATGGCCGATTTGCAGGATGCGTCGATTTCGCTCGGCAAGAGCGAGAATGCGATCGGCTTCGGCGAGTGAGGCGGCGAACGGCTTTTCGATGAGAACGTCGACGCCCGCGTTGAGGAGCTGTTCGGCGACGCTCGCGTGATGAATGGTGGGAACGCAGACGGAGGCGGCGTCAAAGGGCGCCGCCCCGTTCTGCAGGGCTTCATCGACTGAGGCGAAGCCGGCGATGTTGTATTGCGCGGCGAGCTCGGAACGGCGAGCGGCGTCCGGCTCGATGAGAGCGGTCAATTCGAGTTCGCCGGGATACAGGGACTCAAGCTCGTGATAGACGCGGAGATGGTTGCGGCCGAAGGCGCCGCCACCGACGACCGCTACACGAGGTATGTGCTGGAGTGAGGACAAAGGCTACTTCTTTGCAGAGGTGGCAGGAGATTCCACGGCCTCGCGGCAGCGGCTGTAGAGGTCGAGGAGCTGAGCGATCTGGTCCTCGGTCTTGGCGGCGTTAGGTGGGCCGAAGCCCGTGGATGCGCTGCCGGCGCGGCCGACGTTGGCATGCGGGGCGATGAATTTGAGCAGGTCGAGAGCGATGTCTTCAGAGCGGCGAGCCGAGTTGTTGCTGGATTCCATGGTGGCCTTTCGAGGGTGTTTCTCAAGCGATGGTAGAGCATTTCTCCTGAGACTGCGCGGTTGGACGCAGCGTCGAATGCCGTTTTCTTCGATGGAAAACGGCCCGGTCAGCGTCTCCCGCTCGACATCTTCAGGAGAAATGCTCAAGCGGCTGAGCGAAGAGCGTGCGCAACGAGACGGCGTTGAGCCGGACGATTGCGTTTTAGTAACGGACAGACAAGCGATAAGCGAGGTGCAATGCGAGAAGTGAGAAGGAGATTGGCCCTGGTGACGGTAATCATTGCGTTGCTGGGTGCGTGCTGCGGAGCGACGGCGCAGGTTGCGACGACGACGATCCAGGACACGGTATACCGAGCCGATGGGACACCCGCGGGCGGGATGATCCTGGTAAGCTGGCCGGCGTTCACAACGGCCGCGGGACAGGCTGTTGCCGCGGGCAATACGTCAGTGACTCTGGGGTCGAACGGCGTGTTGTCGCTGGCATTGACTGCGAATATCGGGGCGACACCGGATGGCAGTTACTACACGGCGGTGTTTCACCTGGATGATGGAACGACGAGTCAGCAGTACTGGGTCGTTCCGGGGAGCAGCACGCCGGTGGCGCTTGCGACGATTCAAAGCCAGGTGTTGCCGACGAGTGTCGCGATGCAGACGGCTTCGCGGGCCTATGTGGACGCAAGGATCGCGCAGGTGCAGACGGGGGGAACGGGCACTGGAACGACCTACGTTCCGACCACGGGTGGAACCATGACCGGACCGCTGGTGTTGCCGGCCGATCCGGTGACGCCGACGCAGGCGGCAGACAAGCATTACGTCGATACGAACATCACGGCGGTGCTCGCAGGCGAAGCGCAAAAGGTCAGCATGGTGCCTGTTGTGACCCAGACCATAGCGCAGCCCGCCGGCACGGAACTGCAGGTAAACGCACTGAACGGCGAGCTGTACGCGAGCCAGTTTCAAACAGGCGACGGCAACAACGGGATCGCGAACGCACTGGCCAGTCAGAACTGCGGGAGCGCATGCCGAGTCATCGTCGAGCCCACCTATCCCCAGGCGGAGCCTCTCATCAGCACGCAGATTCCCAACGCGGGCAGCGTGGTGGATCTTCGCCGTGGGCAGAAGCTGGAGACCTATATGAATCCAGTGGGCTCTTCCGGCGACAGCACGGCGGAGGTGTTGAGTCAGATTTCAACAAATTCCGATGCGAACTCCAGCGTGGCGGGCAGCGGCAACGGAAGCACGCGCCTGACCATCAAGGTTTCGAACACGGCGATGGCGGGCGGCTCGAATCAACTGCCTGGCGACATCGAGAACCCGCCGTATGGCAAGGCGAATTACGGAGTGTCTTCGCAGACCGGAAACTATTACACCGAAGGTCAGCACGTGCAGGACGAGCATGTGGTCAACTGCTATGCGGTCGGCGACTGTCTTGAAGGAAGCTGGGTGCTAACGAGCGAGGGCGGCTACAGAGACATAGCCGACGAGGGAGCGCATCCCTTCGACCTCCAGGTGAGAGAGGACTCGCAGACGTTTCAGGGTACGTGCGCGAGCGGATGCACGGCGGGGTCGACTTCCTTGTTTGTGAATGCGACGTCAGCCGGAGGGTCTCAGGGCGAGGGACGATTCCTGATCGACAAGAATCCCGCAAAGACGATCGGGGGCGGACAGCTGGTCTCCGGTGGTTGGACGATTCTGGCGATGGCGAGCTTCACGGGGACGAACTTTCCTGTAAGTGTCTTTATGCAGACGGCTGCTGCGGCGACATCGCAAGCGAAGAACATCGCTCCGGGAACGGTGACGATTCCCATGGTGACGAGCGGGGCACCCGCCGGGTTTGCGGTCAATACCAGCCAGTTGCCATCGCAGACGGGGGTCGCTTGCGTTGCCGATACAAACGACAGCCGCTTCCCGAACTTCGAGACCGTAAACTATGCGGTCGTCGATGCCAGTCACATCACCTTTACGTTGAACAAAGTTCACGCAGCCGGAGCTGTCATCGCGGTCGGTGGGCTGTGCGGGTATGGCGTCGAGCAGACGGTCGATACGGTGGGTGCGGTGCGCCAGGTATTTCCGGTGATCGGATCGCCGAATGCGACTTCGCTCTACTACGCGGCTGCGACTTCCCAGCTTCTGGGCAACAGTACTTCGTCCAGCACGAGTGGATATCTGAACGTCTCTTTGCAGGTGGCTTCGATCTCGCGCAAGAGCAATGTGGTCACGGTGACGTTCTCCAGCAACACGCCGGCGGATTTGACGGGGCTGGCAATGACGGTCGGCGGTGTAGCGGATCCAACCTACAACGGCAGCTTCCAGGTGACCTCCATCACCCCAAACAAGGTGACCTATAGCAATAGCGGCCCGGATAGCAGCAGTACGGGAGGAACAGTCTCTCTGTTGACGGGAGGGTACGTTCTGTATCCGATGGCGGAAGTCCTGAGCGTCTACAACGCGAACACAAAGCAGGTGGATGGACAACTGACGCTCGCGGCCAATGCAGTTTCATGGGCTCCGGGAGATGCCGTTGAAATTCCGCACTACTATCAGCAACTGACAGACGCGGACACGGAATTCATCACGCAGTACACGCCCCGCCCGACCCAGTTCAGCAGCGCTGGAAAGATGTACCTGGGAGAGGTTGGCCCCGGGATGCGCGGCTGGCAGGTTCAGAATGCCGTGCCTGCAAACAACTATCTTGGCGCGGGAGGAACGCATCAGCTGCCAGACGACGCGTATGTCGTCGTCGGCCCGTGGAAAACCGATTTTGAAGTGGATGCGGGAACCGACTCTGTGATTCATGCTCACTGTAACCTTCGCGGCTGCAACCGGTGGGACTCGGGCTATGATCTGTTCGAACTCGACACATCGAACGGCGAGGACTCGCTGTTTTACTCTCCGCAGGTCAGCGCGGCGGTGTGGACCCTGGGCGGACAGTCGTTCACTTTTGCGCCGAGCGGCTTCACAGCGAACAACGTGAACACAACGAACGTAACCAGCACGACCCTGGCGACGACGAGCCTGACCGCGGGTTATCAAGGCCGGGCGCAACTGGCCCCGGGTGGAACCGCCGGATACAGCAACTTCACGCTGAATGGAAACAATAGCGATGGTCAGCGTGTGGGCTTCATTGGGGGAGCACCGGGCGATCCAAGCCTGTACCTGGATGTTCCTACGGGCGGCCACTTCTACTTTCGCGCGAATGGGTCAGGAGTGTTCACTCTCTCGACCACCGCAGGAGGAACTGCTGCAGCCAACGTGGTGCAGGCGCAGCAGGTGACAGGATCCGGTGCAGCCCCCGGCATTACGGCGGGAAGCGCGGGTGGAACGGGCGCCTCTGCGACGGTGAGCGGCACGGCGCTCTCGGGTGTGCTGTCTGTCACGACCGGAACAAGCCCGTCATCCAGCAGCACGCTGGCGACGACCAGCTGGACGTTGCCCTCGACAACAGCGCCGCAAGGATGCGCGCTGATGCCGAGAAATGCGGCGGCGGCTGCGGTGAGCGGAACGATCTTCACGGGCGCGCCGAGCACCAGTGGATGGACGGTGAATGTGGGAACAACAGCGCTGGCGGCGTCCACGAACTACACGTGGTCGTATCAGTGCTTCTGATGAGGAGATGTGGCGAAGAAGCTGATGGATGATGTTGAGGCTCTGACAGAGGTGGGCCGCCGGGTAAGGAACCGGCGGCCCCAGTATTTGATTGAGGCACCGGAGAAGTGGCTGCGCATTCGCACCCGTGAAGGCCAGTTGAAGCGGCTGATTGCAAATCCTGCACAGCAGGCGTTCGAGGAGCGATGCGGGCGGCAGAATATTGTGCTGAAGGCGCGGCAGATGGGAATCACAACATGGGTGTCGGCGCGATTCTTTCTGCGTACGATCACGAGGCCAGGCACGCTGACGCTCCAGGTGGCGCACACACGCGAGGCGGCAGAGTCGATCTTTGGCACGGTGCGGAGAATGTGGGAAGGACTTCCTGAAGATCTGCGCGAGGGTCCGCTACGACTGTCGCGAGCGAACGCTGGACAGATGGTCTTTGGTGAGATCGATAGCGAGTTTCGTATTTCGAGTGCCGCGGAGTTGAATGCCGGGCGCGGCCTGAGCGTGCAGAACCTGCATTGCAGCGAGGTGAGCCGCTGGCCCGGCGATGCTGCAATGACGCTGGCAGGGTTGCGGGCAGCGTTGGCTCCGCAGGGAGAACTGGTGCTCGAGAGCACGCCGAACGGAGCGTATGGCGCATTCTACGAGGAGTGGTGTGCGGCGACGGACGAGGCGAACGCGGAGAACGGAGTCGTGCGCCACTTTTTCCCGTGGTGGATGGAGCCGGCCTATCGAGGGCCGGCGGTTGCGCCGGATACGATGACCGCGGAGGAGCGCGGGCTCAGCGCGAAACACGGCTTGAGTGCCGAACAGATCGGCTTCCGGCGCGGGCTGGAGCGCACGTATGGCCTGCTGCGCGCGCAGGAGTTTGCTGAAGATCCGGAGACCTGTTTCCGGACGACGGGAGCGTGTTGTTTTGACGTCGATACATTGGATCAGCGAATCCGCGAGGCACCTGAACCGATCGTCCGTAGACGCAACGGTGCCCTGCAGGTGTGGCTGAAGCCAGTTGTGGGCCGTGAGTATGTCGTCGCGGTGGATTCTGCCGGAGGTGGCAACGACGGTGATTTTGCGGCCGTGGAGGTTGTGGAGATCGCCACGGGTCTGCAGTGCGCGGAGCTTCGTGAACGGATGCGGCCGGAGGACCTGGCTCGCGTGTCGGTTGAGGTGGCTCGCGAGTATGGCGGAGCGTTGATTGCTGTTGAGCGCAACAATCATGGGGCGGCTGTGCTCGCGTATATCGAGACGCGAGAGGGCTATCGGCGGCTGTACAAACAGCACGGCGAGGCTGGCTGGCTGACTTCGGCGGCGTCCAAGCCGGAGATGGTTGCACGCATGGGAGTCTTGTTGAGCGAGACGCCGGAGCGATTCATGAGCCGGCGCCTGCTGGCGGAGTGCCGGACCTTCGTGACGGACGAACGCGGGCGCGCGGCTGCCGCGACGGGATCGCACGACGACCTGGTGATGGCCATGGCGATTGCGCAGGCGGTGCGCGCAGAGACCGTTGCATGGAGTGGACGCGTCTCCGGCGCCAAACTACCGCACGGAGTGCAAGCGCGGGCGTAGCACTGCTACCCTGCTAGTGACTGCCCCGGCGAACAAGTTCGCTGGGGAGACCCCGGAGGAGCTCGGGCCTTGGCGGTTGTGGCAGTGCAGGCGATTCGCAGGATGCGCGGTGGGGCGCAGAGCCAGTTGATGCTGGGCGCGGACGGCAATCTGTGGGTGGTGAAGTTTCAGAACAACCCACAGCATCGCCGCGTGCTGGCGAATGAATTGATTGCAACGCGCCTGGCAGAGGCCATTGGGTTGACCGTTCCGAAGAGCGACGTCGTCGAGGTCAGCGACTGGTTGATACGCAATAGTCCGGGCATGGTGATCGAGCTCGGACGTGGTATCCGGGAGCTGTGCGCAGCGGGGTTGCAGTTTGGGAGCCAGTTCGTCGGTGGGCTGATGCCCGGGCAGGTGGTGGATTATCTGCCCGAGCCGCAGATGGAAGAGGTGCGCAACCTGAACGAGTTTGCGGGGATCCTGGCGCTGGACAAGTGGACCGGCAACTGTAACGGACGGCAGGCAGTGTTCGAACGAAGGCCGCGCGAGCGTAAGTATCGCGCGGTCTTTATCGACCAGGGATATTGCTTCAATGCAGGGGAGTGGAGCTTTCCGGACTCACCGCTGCGGGGAGTGTTTCCGCGCAACCAGGTCTACGCTCGTGCGACAGGATGGGCAAACTTCGAGCCGTGGCTGTCACGGATCGAAGAGCTCGACGCAGGGCGGCTGTGGGCGATTGCGGAGGAGGTTCCGCCGGAGTGGTACGGCGGCGACCTCGGTACCATCGAGCGTCTGATGGAGCAGATGCTCGCGCGGCGGAGCAGAGTGCGCGAGTTAATCGAATCGTTTCGTGATTCGGATCGGGAGCCATTCCCAAATTGGGGCTCGACGAAAAGTGTGGTCCTTCCAAGACGCTTTGCGGTTGCGGGCGTGGCTGGCAATCTGATTATGTAGCTTAGGCAAGGAGTGTGGTTTGGCGGAGCGGGTCCAGTGCGAGTTCTCTTTGATCCGGTATGTGCCGGATGTGGTGAAGGGAGAGTTTGCGAATATCGGTGTCGTGTTGCGCGAGGCGGGACGTGCCGACGGCGCCACCGTGCGGTTCACGCGTGACTGGAGCCGGGTTCGTTGCATGGACCCGAATGCTGATGTGGAGCTCCTGGAGTCGCTGGAGTCGGAGATTGCGGAGCGGTTACGCGGAGGAGTTGATGTGCGCGTGAACGCGAAGCCGATGCTCGAGCTGATGGAGGATACGCTTTCAAACAGCATCCAGGTGACGGAGATGCGCGGGACGCTGGCCGAATCTATGCTGGCGGAGATGGAGCAGCTGATGCGGATGTACGTGGAGCCCCTGAAGGCTGCCGCTGTGCGCCGTAAGGCAAGCGGGCGAACGGCGATAGCCGGAAGGATGCGTGAGGAGTTTGAGCACGCCGGTGTGTGGGGGTTGATGCGGAAGCGGATCTCGGCGGCGCAGTACACGCGGCCCGGTGATCCGCTGAAGATCGACTGCGGATATAGAAACGGGCGCGTGCGGATGTTCCAGGCGGTATCACTGGAGAGCGATGCAGAAGCCGCGAAAGGGCTGGCGTTTTCCGCCGAGGCATTGCGCGCAGGCGTCGGCCGGGTGGAGGGCATCGAGCTGGAGTTGACGGCGGTGATCGAGCCGATCGCATCCGTGAGTGATGTCGAGATGTACGGGTTTGGCGTCGGCGCAATGGAGAGCGCAGCGGTTCGGGTGCTGACGACGGCGGATCTTGGCCGTGTGGCGGAGACGGCGCGGCGGGAGTTGCGAGTGTAGGAGAAGTTAGGAAGTTAGGGGAGTTAGGAAGTTAGGGGAGTTAGGAGTTCGGCGCTTAGGAGAATATTCCTAACTTCCGGACTCCTGACTCCCTAACTGTTTTTGAGAGGAGAGCGAATGGGCGTGGGTGCGGCGGTTAGGACAATGTGGGACCGCGTGACAGGTGTGCAGGCAGAGCAGGAGGCCGAGGGTGTGCGTAAGACGATCGCGGCGCCGCTGGCGGGATCGATCTTCGCTCCCGTGCGCGGCGGTGCGGGTGTGAACACGTTGCCGAAGCCGACGGCAGCAAACCTTCGCCGGTTTGCGGAGACACCGGCGGCGAGGCGTGCGATCAACTGCATCAAGGACAAGATCGCGTGCATGGAGTGGAGGCTGGAGGCTCGCCCGGATGCGGGCGATGAAAACACAGAGACTCGCGCGGAGCGCATGCGATCGCTGCGCCGGGCGCTTGAATCGCCGAACGGGAGCGACAGCTTTCGCACGTTCATCGAGCAGGTGATCGAGGATGTGCTGGTCGGCGGCTTCGGCGCGGCCGAGATTGAAGTGACCTCGGACGCTGCAGCTCCGGTGCGGTTGTATCCGGTGGATGGAGCGACGATCAAGATCAACTCCCAATGGAGCGGCGATCCGAATGAGCCGCGCTATGAGCAGGTGACGGGACGCATCGGAAAGGATTCGGTGTTGCCGCTGCTCGATTCAGAGTTGATGTATGTGCGGCTCAATCCGCGCACGCACACGGTATTTGGGCTCGGGAAGATCGAGGTTGCGTTTGAGTCGATCTCGCAATTTCTGCAGGCGCATCGTTACGCGGGACGCCTGGCCGCGAACAGTGTCGTGCAATATGCGCTGTGGATGCAGGACCGCACTCCGGAGCAGCACGAGCGGCTGATCCAGTGGTGGCAGGATGAGGTCGAGGGCACGGGACGCGTTCCGGTGATGAGTTCCGAGACGGCGCCGCAGGTGCTGCGTTTCGGCGGCGGGACGGACGCTGATCTGCGGCTCGAGTGGCAGCAGTTTCTGCTGACGATGATCGCGAATGCGTTCGATCTTCCAGCGATGCTGCTCGGCGTATCGATTGATGTGAACCGGTCAACGGCATCGGAGTTCGCTAAGGAGGCTTTCGACAACGCGGTTGTTCCGCTGGCAAAGCTGATTGCCGACCACCTGACGCGCGACGTCATCGTCAAGCGACTGGGGTGGGACGATCTGCGGTTTGTGTGGAATGAACTCGATAGCCGCGATGAGTCGACGGAGGTGCAGATTCAGCTGGAGCTGTTGAAGGCCGGCGTTCTGACGGTGGAGGAGGTGAGAACGATGCGTGGTCTGCCGGAATTGCCGGAGAGCGCGCAGCAGTAATGAGAGGGAGCAAGAGTCAGGAGTCAGGGAGTGAGTAAGTTAGGAAGCACATGTTGCAACCTATCTACTTAAGCCCCGCTTCCTAACTCAACTACAACAGCCAGGAGGAGCGATTGAGAGAGATGGAGACGCGGTTGTACAGATCGCGTGGTTTGGCTGTGGCAGCCATGGCGGTGGAATTTCCGGAGGTGAATGAGCATCCGAACCGCTTGCCGTTTGAAGGCTGCCTGACGCTTGTGGATGTGCCGAGTGATCGTGCACCGAACGGAGCGCGGGGACATCGCGTAGTGCTGACACGTACCGCGGCAGAGACAGCGCTGCCAAGTTTGCTGGGGATGGCGGTCGACTACAAGGCCGGATGGGATGGTCATGATGCGAGGCAGAAGTGCGGCATCATCACGTCGGCTCACCTTGAGGGCCAGCGGCTGATGGTCAGCGGCTTTCTGTTTGCGCGTGACTTTCCGGAACTGGAGACGCGCATGTGCGGACTGAAGGCGAACGCCGCCGGCGAGATGGGCATGAGCTATGAGCTTGCCGACGCGCAGGTGGCGGATATGCGCGCTCATGTGTGGACGCTAACGCGGGCGACGTTCACTGGCGCGGCGATTCTGCTGCGCGAGAAGGCGGCCTACCGGAACACGTCGTTCAGGCTGCGCAAACGCTGCAACGGTCGAATGGCTTGAGAGCGATTGAAGGAGAAGAGATGGAAGAGATGACGGTAACTGAGTTGCAGGCCGCGGCCGACAGGCTGATGGAAGCAGCGTCGGCACTGGAACGCACGGTGGCGCGCATGGCAGAGCAGCAGGTTGCACTTGCGGCCGAGGCGGAGTCGCAGGTGGGTCGCATCGTGGCAACGGTGGAGACGCAACGTGAGGCGGAGCTGGAGCGGAAGCTCGCCGACGCCGAAGCAAAGATCGCCGAGCTGGCTGCATGTGCGAACGAACAGCCTGCCGGCCGCAGGACTCTGCCGACCACGATGACGACCATGCTGGCGAAGCAGGGTGTGGTGATGGACTCAGTGGAGGCCGGTGCAATCGATGGCGCGCTCACAAGCCTGAGCATCGAGCAGCGGATTGCGGTGAAGGCTGAGTTGATGCGCGCCGGAGTGTTGAATCCTTCGGATCGCGGCTAAGCGATTCTCGACCGAGTCGATGCAGAGAGAGGGCATAGCCAACGCTGTGCCCTTCTTTGTGGACAAGATCTGCAACAACAACAAGGAGAATGAATGAACGCGAAGTTTACAGAGATCAGCGCAGCGGCAGACTACATCGGACCCGGCGCAGTTGAGGTTCCTCTTTACCAGACTGAGATTCTGGACCTGGTTCGCCGCCGCGGCCCATTCGGCCAGCGCATCAAGCAGGTGCCTGCGACCGGTCATCCGTCGCGCTACTTTGAGGAGCAGGCGATTCCTTCGCCCGCGGCAACCGCCGGCTTCATGGACCCGCGCAATCTCGTTCCGCCCGTCGTGAGCCCGACGCGTGTGGAGCGCTCGGTTCCGTTGAAGGCGCTGGTTGCGCAGATCAACTACAACCTGTTCGATCTCGAGCTCGGCAAGCAGCAGGGTCAGTTTGCTTATCTGCAGGCGAAGGATCTTGCGGACACCGTTGACGGGGTTCTCCGCACGCACGACATCGCGCTGTGGAACGGCACCGATACCAGCCTGTCCTCGCCGACGACGGCGCAGTACTTCGGCGCTGCCGGGCAGATTGCTGCCGGCGGCAATACGGTGACGATCGGCGCGTCGGAGAGCATCGTCGATGGCTTCAAGTCGACCATCGCGCAAATGCTTTCGAACACCAGCTATGGCGTTCGTCCGACGGCAATCTATGCGAACCCGGTTCTTCTGGATCTCATCGATCGCGAGATGAAGAGCGAGTTCAACGTCGTGCTGAACTCCAAGCCGATCGAGGGCGGTCTCACCGTGAAGACGCTTTCGACGCAGGCCGGCGACATTCCGCTGATTCCGGAGTGGACGCTGCCATACACCGGCACACCGGGTTCGGGCAGCGCTGTGCTTCCCGCCTACATCGTCACCGAGGATTTGATCGAGTACCACTGGCTCGGCGATCCGAATCCGCGTGTCTTCCAGCTTGGCCTGCCCGGTTCGCTGGCGAGCCAGTATGTCGCGGTGAAATTCGGCGGTGTTGTGGTGAAGGGCGCGAACTACGCGCACTACCAGGTGCTGGTCGACCGCTAAACGCGGTCGCCGATATAGACCGCTAAACAGTCGTGCAGTCGCGGCCCGGTGAGACGGGCTGCAGTGAGGTCGGCGGTGTGGCGAGGGGCGAACCTGCCTTCGTTGCCCGCTGACCTGTTCCTCCTGCACAAGCAGAACAGATTTTATGGAGGTGAAGATGGGCTATCTACTGCCCTCGGAGTATGTGGCGTACGGATTGACGGCGGACACGCAGGACTCCTGGGTGACGGCGGCCTCGACCATGATGGAGGCGTACTGCAAGCGGCCCTCGCTGATGTCGGCGAGTTATACGGAGTATCTCCGGGTCTCGCGTCACACGCAGCGCGTGCGGCTGAGCTACGGCCCGCTGATCAGCGTGGATGCAGTGCAGGCACGCTATGCCCGGCCCTCGCGAGGCTTTCTTGAAGAGCAGCCGTTCGCGGTTGAGTTCGCTGAGGTCTTCGGTTTGCCGGGTACGTGGGCGACCGTCGATCCCACAACACTCGAGGTCAGCGTGCCTCTCGGCGAGTTTCGGTTCCCATGGAACGTGATGGGTCTGCGCTACGCCGAGGCGGAGGTTACCTACACGGCGGGCCTGGCGACTGTTCCGGACGCCGTGAAGGTTGCATGTGCGCAAATTGTGAAGAACGCGCAGGCGACGCCCGGCTTGAATGTGAGGTCGAGCAAGCTGGATACGCTGCAGACGCAATACTTCAGCGATTCGCTGATGGACACCCAAGTGAAAGCGATGCTGCGGCCCTACGTTGCAGAGAGGATGGCCTAGCATGGCGAATCTTCTATGCAGCGATGCGGCAATACGCAGCGCGGATGCTTTGCTGAGAGCGAATGGAGGGCGTGCGGTGCTGTTGCGGCTTCCGGCGCCAGCCGTCGCGAATAACGACGGCGAGCAGCTTGGGCTTGCAACACCGCAATTCCAGGATGTTGAACTCGCGCCCGCCGCGTTTCGTGCTGCGGGAAAGGCAGCTACGCTGCTGATCTCCGGAAGCGCGGTGAAGGCGGTTGTGGGGAGCCTGCAGTTCAATTCGGCCGAGGTGTTGTTTGAGACGGCAGCGGGAGTCGTTGTCGATGGTGTGTTGTACACGATTCTCTCGAACACGGCGACGACTGCGGACGGAGCCACGTATCTGTACAGCCTCGCTCTGCTCGCGCCCGATCGCTAGAGACCTGATGGCGAAAACATGGAGGAAGATTGCAGAACGCGAAAGATACGTTTTATGAATTGCTGCGCTCGCGTATTGTGGCTGCGAATCCGGAGCGCACGATCGTGCTGCGCGGCATCACGCGACCGGGAGTGCTGGTGGAGGAAAACGAGCTCGTCTCCACTGTGACAATGCCCGATTGCTTTCGTCTTCGCTGGATCGACGCGGGTGTTAATTTTGCCAACGCTTTGCCGGTAGCGTCGCTCACCTGCGAGGTGCTGTATGAGACGGCGGGGACGGCCGGAAACGCCGGCATGGACCGTGGTCGCCTGCTGGCGGCGATGGACGAAGAGCTTGCTGGAGCGCTGAACAGTGCCCCGCAGACAACGATTAAACAAAACTTCACCGCGCTTGCAACGGGTGGAAGCGCGGCAGCGATGAGCACGAACATCTGGTGGAGCGACGTGGTGCTGGAGCCTCTTGTTGTAAAGGCGGACCGCATTGGCCGGGTCGCAAAGGTGATCGTGATGAGCTGCGAGGAGGCAGGTGAGCTTTGAATGTGACGACGGAAACGATGCCGCCTGCGATTCGCAGGGTGCGCGCTTATTTTGCGCCCGTGAATCGAGCGGCGAAGCAGCCCACGATTTTCGATCCCGCACAACAGGGGACCTTCGCGCTCGATGCGCCACCGGCGCCGTGGATTGACCTGGGGTGGATCAACGGATTTGCCCGGAAGTCGGGGACGAAGATTGAGCCGACGCTTGCCGGTGCGCCGGCGATTCCGCAGCTGCAGAGCCGAAGCGTGATCGATGCGACTGTGTCCTTTCAGTTTGCGGGCTGGGGCAAGTTGCAGATGGCACTTGCAGCGGGAACGCAGCAGCTGAATCTTCTTAAGACGCAAGCCGGTGCCGCGGCGTCGGGATCGGGAGGAGCCGCGATTGCGGCGACGTCTGTGCAGAGCGGATCCACGGCGAGTGTGCTGCAGCTTGGGGCCGCGGCTGTGAACTTCGCAGTCGGCGAGACCATCGTGGTCGATAACGACTACGCAGGGCAGCTTGGCTTCGTCGGCGGCGGTGTCAGCGGAGCGTATGTGAAAAGTGCGCTTACAGACGTGGACTATATCCGCCGCGTGTCGCTCAACGTCTCCCGTATCTCGGCCATTGCAAACAGCGCTTTGACGCTGGAGCAGCCGTTGCTCGCAGGCGTTCCAACGAGCTCGATGAAGGTGAGCGGCGTTACGGGATTCTGCGATCGCGAGGGGTCGACCTTCTTCCAGGAGTGGTCGGCGCTGTTTGCAGCTGACGGACAGCAAGGCGAGCGAGTGCTATGGCACTACCCGCGACTGCAGGCGATGGCCAGCGCTGCAGAGAGTTTCGGTGCCGGGGGTGGCGGGGTTGAGATGCTGCGGCAGAGTGCAGCGTTTCGCGCGCTGCCCGTGAAGGATCCAGTGGATGGCGAGAGCGTGGTGTGCTTCCGCAGTTTCGTCGCGTACTGATGTTGACGCAGAGAGGGGATTGAGTTGCGGATCACGATTGACAATCTGGATGGAGTGGGGCCGCGCGACTACACCGCAGCCGTGACGACGGAGGGGCCGGTCACGCTGCAGCGCACTCTGAATGCGCCTACGCGCTGCACGGCCGAACTTGGGGTGGGTGTCGAAGGGCTTCCGCTGCCCTCTCGACTCGGCCGCGTAGTTGTGGACGCTGAGGATGGAACGGTATTGTTCACCGGCTATCTCGCAACAGAGCCGATCCGCGTCTACGCAGGGGAGGCGAGCTCCGGTGCGGTGTACCGCGCGCGCCTGAGTGCGGTGAGCGATGAATGGCTTCTGGACCGCGCGGGTTCGGGAGCCGCGCAGACTGCAGGAGCCTCGCTGTCGCTCAATGGGAGTCAACTGCTGACGCGAATGGTCGCGCGCACGCAAGCCGGCTCGCTGGACGTGTCCTCCAGTCAAGCCGGCCTCGCGGGCGGCGTGTTCACGGCGCGTGCGGATGTGCCCTGGAGCGTAAACGCAAGCGATGCAGCAGGCGCCTCCTATGCAGGTTATCGCGCGCTGAACGGGCAAATCATGCTGCAACCCGCAGGCTCAGTTACGCATAGTTTCAGCGACGCCGATGGAAGTTTGAGCGTGGCGGAGCTGCAGTCAGGAGCCGTCCGCGAACTGGCCAACGACGTAACGCTTTCAGGAGCCGAAGAGCCCGCGGCGTATATCAACGAAAGCTTTGTCGGCGATGGAACGACGACTGTGTTCGATCTGACCGAATCTGCCTACCGCGATGCGAGCCGCACGCTGATCAATGACAGCTTTGACGGTGCTGCGATCGACACAACGCAGTGGAGCGGAAGTGATGGGGGAGGACACATCGTTCTTGGCGCTGGCGGCCTGGTGCTGAATGGCGGCACGGGACAAGACGGGCAGACCGTATTGACAGCGCTGGATGCGCTGGAGATCGGCGGCAGCATCGTCGTGGACCTCGGCGGCGTTGTGCTTGGCGCTGCATCCGATGGTGTGCTGGGCGGTCTTTATGCCGGACCGGTACAGCTCGCCAACTGCTTTGCGGGATTCCGCGTGCGGCAGAGTTCGAGCCAGACCGGAGGTGTGACGATCCTGGTGCCGGTGATCAACGGCCAGGAGGCAGGCACAAGCTTCACGCCGCTCGCGGGGCACACGTACACGTTGCGGTTGAGGCTGCACAGCGTGGAGATGCAACGCGTGATGCAGCGTTACTACTGCATGGTCGATGGCAGCGTGCAGGGCTTCGGCGATCTGGGCGGCGTGACCGCGCCGTGCGACGTTGTGTTCGAGCTGGTGGATGAAGGCGCCAGCTCGAACACACCAGCCACGGTGCTGTACGACAGTGCAGCTGCGAGCGGGACTCTATCCGGTTCGGCAGCAACCTGTTCCTTCGCCGTGGTCAACTCAACGCAGATCGTTGGATCGATCCGCTCGGTGAACGTGACGCGAACGGGAAGCGCGTGGGTCGTGAGCACGCTGCCGAGTGGAACAAAGCAGACGCGGCTGATTGGCGCCGCGGGCGAAGGCGTCGACTGCGAAGTTAGTTACGGCACGAGCGCCGGGACTGCGGGCAAGGTAACGTTCCTGGCGGGACGCGTTCCGGTGGTCGGCGAGATTGTGACGGTGCAGTACCGCAATCAGCAGCGCTCGGTTGCCCGCATGGCGGATGCCGGGAGCGTCGCCGCAGAAGCGCAAACGGGTGCCGCCGGCAACATCAGCGGCACGAGCCGCTGGCTTGGCAAAGTCTTGAAGCCGGTTGCGCGTTCGAGCGCGGACTGCGAGGCCGCGGCACAGGCGTTGCTGGCGTTTGCCACAAGCAGGACAGCGGCGGTCGCTGGTTCGTACAGGACGGTAAATCCGACAGCGGATATCTGGCCAGGCGACGTTCTGGCGGTGACGAGCGAGGGAGTGACGTCGTCGCTGCTGGTGCGAAGCGTCGAGATCAAAGACGGCAACGCGGTTCCGGAGATCCGAACGTACGCGATTAAATTTGCCAACGACTGGGCGACCGAATGGGAGGATGGGCTCGGCCTGAAGCTGAGCGAGGCGATTGCACCGAACGCTTCTCTACCTCCGGTGGCGGAGACTGCTCCGGCACAGGTGCTGGCAAATCTGCAGCAGCTTAGCGTCACTGCTGTGAACGGCAGCGAGGTGCAAATAGATGCAGGATGCGATCCTCCTACGGGCGGAGGCTTCGAAGTGCGGCGGCGCGACTGGAGCTTCGGAGCAAATGTCGACACTGTCGACCTGGTTTTACGCAGTCCTGTGCGTAACTTTTCCATCCCGCGAGCGGCGCAGATCGAGCGGTACTACGTGCGAATGTACGACGCGGGATCACCCGCGCTGTACTCACGGTTTTCGAGTGCGGTGTTTTTGAATGTGCCGCTGACATAAGAAGGTTGCGCGGGAGGCCCGCGTTTGAGGTGAAGGATGAATGAGTTCGAGCGGCAGGTGCTGAGCGAGTTGAGTGTGCTGCAGGCACAGATGAAGGAGTTGCTTGGTATCGGGCAGCCGGGGCGATTGCACAAGCTGGAGCAGCGGGTGGAGTCGCATGAGCAGAGCGTGCAACGGCTGAAGGGCCTTGGCGGTGCCTTCGGCGCGCTGCTGACGTTCGTGCACCTGGCGATTGCGTGGCTGGGTGCACGGCACTAACGAGAGGAAACCAGATGAACTTTTTGAAGCTGTTTCTGCGCGGCATGGGTCTGCTGCCGAGCGTGATTCAGAGCGTTGAAGCGATGTTCGGCGCGAAGTCCGGCGAGCAGAAGAAGCATGCGGTGCTGAGCATCGTCACAACTGCGATGAACATCGTGGATGCAGTGGAGCAGAAGTCGGTCGTCGACGCGGATGGATTTTCAGCCGGGCTTGGGTCGATCGTGGATGGCGTTGTCGCGTGTCTGAACGCGAGCGTGTGGCATAAGGCGAACCAATAAGCACAGGAGAAAAAGAGTGAGCGTTGCATCGGTACTTTCGACGGTGGGTAATGATCTGAAGGCGTTCTATACGAAGCTTGCCGCAGATTTTCAGAAGGCAAGGCAGGCATGGCTGATTATCTCGAGCCCGCAGACACGGTCGGTGCTGCTTACGCTCGGGTCTGACGCGGTGAAGGTCGTGAAGGATGCGACAGGTGCTATCTCGAGCAAGGGACTCTCCCTGGCTCTGGATGAGGCCGTGATCGCTGACATCAAGCAGCTCATCGCCGATGCGCAAGCAGGCGATGGCGTGATTCTTGCGGATTTGAGGGCGCTGGGGATTTCGATCTAGCAAGTAAAAGCGGCAGACTCGAGGAGTCTGCCGCTGCAATTCGAAAAGCGATTTCCGCTTATCTTTCTTTATCCGATGTCTTCGTTCCAGTTCTCGAGGTAGGCTTTGAAGTCGCTCATGAACTTGCCGGCGTCGGAGCCGTCGATGATGCGGTGATCGAAGCCGAGCGTGAAGCGCTGGATGGAACGAACAGCGATCGAGTCGTTGCCGTCCTTGTCCGTGAGGACCATCGGCTCCTTGTTGAGGCCGCCGATGCCGAGGATGGCCGACTGCGGCTGAGCGATGATCGGGGTGCCAAACTGTTCGCCGAAGATGCCGGAGTTGGTGAGCGTGAAGGTACCGCCCGCGACATCGTCAGGGGCAAGCTTCTTCGAGCGGGCGCGGTCGGCGAGGTCGACGACGGAACGCGCGACGCCGAGGAAGCTCTTGTCCTCCGCCTGCTTGATGACAGGAACGATGAGGCCCCACTCCAGCGCTACGGCGATGCCGATGTTGATGTTCTTGTTGTAGAGGATCGCCTCGCCCTGCGTGGCCGCGTTGACGACGGGGTGCTTGCGCAGCGCATGGACTGCGGCGCGCGTGATGAACGGCATGTACGTGAGCTTCACGCCGTTGCGCTGCTCGTACTTGTTCTTTTCTTTTTCGCGCAGCTTCACGATGCGCGTCATGTCCACCTTGAAGACGGTGTGGACGTGCGCGCTGGTCTGCTTCGACTCGACCATGCGCCTGGCGATGATGGCGCGCATCTTCGACATCGGAACGAGCTCGCCAGGCATCGGTGCGTAGGTGGGCGCGGCGGGAGCTGCGGGCTTCGCGGGCGCGGCTGCGGCTGCGGGCTGCGCGGCTGCTGCGCCGCCTCCGCTGATGTGCGAGGTGATGTCCTGCTTGGTGATGCGGCCGGAGGCGCCGGTGCCGGGAACGGTGGTGAGATCGACGTTGTTCTCGGAGGCAATCTTGCGGACCAGCGGCGAGGAGCGTGGACGCTCGCCTGCGGAGGCTGCGGAGGCTGCGGCGGCTAGGCGCGGCTGGTGCAGGAGCGGCCGCGGGAGCCTTCGCGGGAGCGGCTGCCGGAGCTGCTGGCTTGGCGGCGGGAGCAGCAGCGCCTCCGCCGATGACGGCGACGACCGTGTTGATGCCGACCGTCGAGCCTTCGGGGACCTTGATCTCGGTGAGCGTGCCGGCGACAGGCGAGGGAATCTCGGCGTCAACCTTGTCGGTAGAGATTTCGAAGATGGGCTCGTCGCGCTGAACGGTGTCGCCGACCTTCTTGAGCCACTTGGTGATGGTGCCCTCGGTGATGGACTCGCCCATCTGCGGCATCATGACCTCGGTGCCGGGGCCTGCAGCGGCGCCACCGGCGGGAGCGAGAGCTTCCTTCTCGGCCTCTTCATCGCGCACGGCGGTGTCAACGGCTCCGGGAGTAACAGTGTCTTCCTTCGTCGGTACCGCCCCAGAGCTTGCCGGAGCAGCGGCACTTGGCACCGTCTTCGTTAATCGTGGCGACGACCGTGTTGATGCTGACGGTGGCGCCTTCCTGCACCTTGATCTCGCCGAGTGTGCCGGCAACGGGCGAGGGGATCTCGGCGTCGACCTTGTCGGTGGAGATTTCGAAGAGCGGCTCATCGCGCTGAACGGCGTCGCCGGGCTTCTTCAGCCACTTGGTGAGAGTGCCTTCGGTGATGGATTCGCCCATCTGGGGCATGACTACTTCGGTCGGCATCGGGCCTTCTCCGGGGGTTCAATCAGTGCGCAAGGCGCAATTAGCGATTATACGGACGTCAGGGAACCTGCGTCCGCCACGTGCGGTTAGCGGACTGCGCCTGGCTGATCGTTATCTCGGCGGCCGTCAACCGGCGAGCGCTGCGAAGAACCTCTCGTCGTCCGCAGAGTGCCAGTCGACCCATGCTTCGTCGGTCATCGATTGGCGCGTGCTGATCATAGGAGCCGCATCCGGCCCCACAGGGTGACGCAACTGCCAGGTACCGCTGTCGACCACTTCCAGGATCTTTTCGGCGACGAGCGAAGTCGGCCGCGATTCACTGAGCGACTTGGTAAAGAAGCCGGCCATCCTTTCGCTTTGCCGATACTTCGACGTGCCTGCGCTGGCGAGGCGCTGGGCCATGGCGGTATTGATCACGCCCGGTTCTATCAGCGCGACACGCACGCCAAAGGTCTTCATCTCGCTTGCGAGCGCTTCGGTCATGGCCTCAAGGGCCCACTTGGAGGCACAGTATGCAGCCATCGGAGGCTGAGTGAAGCGTCCGGCGATGGAACTGATTTGAACGATGCATCCGCTGCCCCGTTCGCGCATCTGCGGCAACACGGCCTGCGTGCAGCGAATCACTCCGAAGTAATTGGTCTCCATGACAGAGCGGAAGAGATCGAGCGGGGTTTCTTCGACGGAACCCATCGTTTCCACGCCGGCATTGTTTACAAGCACGTCGATGCCGCCATGCGCTTTCGTCAGCGCGGCGATGCCGTCGCTGATAGAGGTGTCAGAGTTCACATCAAGCGACGAGATAACGATGGGAAGTTTTTCGCGCGCCGCGATCTCTGCCAGCGCAGGAGACTGTGCGGGGTTTCGCATTGTGGCCAGAACCTTGTGGCCTGCGCGGGCGAAGCAAAGGGCAGTCTCAAAACCGATGCCCTTACTCGTTCCTGTAATGAGAACTGTAGACATGACGGGCTCCATGAATGTGGCGAGAGGTCGCGGTTAGACCGCGTATCAATTGCGAGACCCGAGTGAAATTGAAGGCCGCTGCAGTCTATAGCACGCTGAGGATGTCAGGCCATCAGAGCAAGCATCTGCTCTAAAGAATCCGCTGCGAGCACCTGGCGGTTGAAGACGCGGCCGAAGTTCGCGGCGACGGAGTTGGACGCCTGCGCGAGCGTCGGTAGAGGATCTTGCGGCGACTCGAGTTCGAGCGACGTGACACCGCGGTCGGCGATGCCGCAGGGAACGATCCAGTCGAAGTCGCGGAGGTCGGTCGTGACGTTGAGCGCGAAGCCGTGCGAGGTGATGGCCTGCGAGACGTGGATGCCGATGGCGGCAATCTTCTTCTCTTGGATGCTGCCGCCGGCGTAGGTCCAGACGCCGGTGCGCTTGCAGATGCGCTGCGCTGGCACGCCGAAGTCTTTGCAGGAGAGGATGAGCGCTTCCTCCATGAGGCGGACGAAGTCGACGGGACCGAGGAACGCGCCGCGTTTGTTCGGCAGATCGCCGCGCAGATCGAAGATGGGATAGCCGACGAGCTGGCCGGGGCCGTGGTACGTGACCTCGCCGCCGCGGTTGGTCTCGACGATGGTGACGCCTTTGCGCGCGAGCAATTCGTCACTGGCGATGATATTGACTCGCGTGGCGTTGCGACCGAGCGTGAGAACCGGCGGGTGTTCCATGAGGAGCAGCGTGTCGCCGATAGTGCCGGCCTTGCGTGCAGCGACAATCTCGTCCTGAAGACGCAGGCCTTCGGCGTAAGGAATGCGGCCGAGTTGGAGGAGATGAAGATGCATATCAGAATCAGAGTTCCATTTGCGTGAGGCTCGGATGGTCGTCGGGGCGGCGGCCGAGTGGCCAGTGGAACTTGCGCTGATCGGGCGTGATCGACAGATCGTTGATGCTGGCGTGGCGCACGCGCATCAGACCGTTCTCGTCGAACTCCCAGTTCTCGTTGCCATAGGAGCGGAACCAGTTGCCGGAGTCGTCGCGCCATTCGTATGCGAAGCGCACAGCAATGCGGTTGCCGGCGAAGGCCCAGAGTTCCTTGGTGAGGCGGTAGTCAAGCTCGCGATTCCACTTGCGGGTCAGGAACGCGATGATCTCGTCGCGTCCCGTAAGAAACTCGGAGCGGTTTCGCCAGCGGCTATCGACGGTGTACGCGAGCGCAACCTTGTGCGGGTCGCGGGTGTTCCAGGCGTCTTCGGCCTTGCGAACCTTTTCCGTTGCGGTCTCGAAGGCGAACGGTGGCAGTGGAGGGCGTTGTTCCTGCTTCATAGCTTGACCTCGCAGCAAGGGCTAGGGTGGAGTTGAAGTAGGTAAATATGCATGCTAGTCAAGGCCATTCGATGCCAAGGCTGCCGGAGCTACCTCATGCGTTATCTTCCATCGACTGTCGCTGTAGCTCAGCTCGAAACGCTGCGTGTTACGAACGGGACTGGCCTCGAAGCTTGAAACGAAAATCTTCATGCGCTCAAGATCACTCAATTCAGGATCCGTAATCAGCGACCTGATGGCATTGATGAAGTAGCCGTGACTGAAGATATAGACGTGAAAGTGTGCGGGCAGGGACGCGAGCTGCGACAGGGTATTCCGTGCGCGATCCATCAGGCTTGCGAAGCTTTCGGCAATTCCGCCGTCGCGAAACGACGGATCGCATCGCTCCCAGAACGCCGCCACATGCGGGGCGCGGTCCTCCGGGAGCGTGCCGTTCCACAGAGATGGATTGAGATTGGTGAACTCATGCACAGGCCACTCCTGCACCTCAATGTCAGGAAAGCGCTCGATGGTGGGCGCGGCCGTTTGCAGGGTTCGTACAAAGGATGAATGAATGATCAGCGTGGGCACCTCGCTCCAGCTTTCCGCCAGAGCGAGGGCCTGCGTCCTTCCATGGTTGGTGATCGTAATACGCGCGAAGTCGTTGCATGCCTCGCCGGCGTTGGCAAGGCTCTCTGCATGTCGAATGAAGACCGCGCGCATCGCTTCTGAGCCCTAAACGTTGATCGCCATGTTCTCTACGGCAGCGAAGCCATCGAGCAGCGACTCGTAGAGCGTGGGGTGGGCGTGGATGGTGAACATCATCTCTTCCACCGTCGCCTCGAGCTCCATCGCGGTGACAGCTTCGGCGATGAGTTCTGTGGCCTGTGGGCCGATGATGTGCACGCCGAGGATTTCGCCGTACTTCGCGTCGGAGACGATCTTCACAAAGCCGTCATGCGCGTCGACGATCGTGGCCTTGGAGTTGCCGACGAACGGGAACTTGCCGGTCTTGACCTGGTAGCCCTTCTCCTTGGCCTGCGCTTCGGTGAGGCCGACGCTCGCGATCTGCGGGTCGCAATAGGTGCAGCCGGGGACGCGGTCCTTGCGGACGGCGCGGGCATACTTGCCTGCGAGTTTGGAGGCGACGACGATGCCGGCCATCGCGCCGACGTGTGCGAGCTGCGGCAATCCGGCAACGATGTCGCCGATGGCGTAGAGGCCGGGGACTGAGGTCTCCATCCATTCGTTTACGGTGACGAAGCCGCGATCGAGCTGCAGGTTCACCTTGTGGATGCCAGCGTCATACGTGCGCGGCGCGCGGCCGACGGCGACGAGAACTTTTTCTACTTCCTTGGACTGAGGCTTGCCGCTGGGGTCCGTCCACGAAACCTTGGCGCCACCTTTGGTCTTCTCGATCTTCTCAACCTTGCATGAGGTGCTGACCTCGATGCCGCGCTTTTTGTACTGGCGCGTGAGCTCCTTGGAGACCTCTTCGTCTTCAACCGGAACGACGCGCGGCAGCGCTTCGAGCACGGTGACGTCCGCGCCGAAGCTCTTGAAGACGGAAGCGAACTCTACACCCACTGCGCCGGAGCCGATGACGACCAGCGACTTCGGCATCTTCGGCAGCGTGAGGATCTGCATGTTGGTGAGGATGGTGTCGTCGGCCTGGTAGCCGGGCAGCATACGAGCGTCGGAGCCCATGGCGAGCACGACTTTCTTCGCCTTCACCTCGGTTTTGGTCTGCTGGGTGAAGCCTTCGGCCTGCAGGTCGCGGCCCTTGCCCTTGTCCTCGTCGGTCACCTGGACCGTGAAGACGCCACCGCTGGCGGCGCCAGTGAGGCGGCCGTGTCCGCGCACCACGGTGATCTTGTTCTTCCTCATCAGGAAGTCCAGACCCTTGGTGTGGGTGGAGATCACTTTGTCTTTACGCTTCAGCAGATTGTCCCAGTTCAGCGCGGGCTTGTCCACATTTTCGATGCCGAGCTCGGTGGCGGACTTCAGATGGTCCCACACTTCTGCGGAGAACAGCAGTGACTTGGTGGGGATGCAGCCCCAGTGCAGGCAGGTGCCGCCGAGCTTGTCGGTCTTTTCGATGAGGGCGACTTTGAGGCCGAGCTGTGCGGCGCGGATCGCGCAGGTATATCCGGCGGGTCCGCCGCCGAGGACCGCGAGGTCATAGGTTGTCTCTGTTGCCAAGGGAATGCGCTCCATTCGTCAGGGGGCTTTGCACGCGTGTGCAGGGAACGCTCTTAAGTTTACGCCGCGCTTGCATCACGTGCCCAACGGGATTGGATGTACCGGCCACCCGGCGAGATTCAATCCGCCAGATTTGCCATGAGTTGCACGCGCAGGAGGCGTGCTCGAAAGATGAATGATTACCAATACAGCAGCACTGGGCTCGCGCTGACACGCAGCTTTGAGGGGCTTCGGCTCACAGCCTATCAAGACTGTGCCGGAGTCTGGACCATCGGCTACGGACACACCGGGCCAGAGGTGCACCATGGCCAGTGCATCAGCGAGACAGAGGCCGAATCGCTGCTTCGTTCCGATCTGGCCTCCGCCATCAAATGTGTGCGAAAGGCAGTTCAGGTGGATATCGCAGAGCATCAGTTCAATGCGCTGGCCGACTTCTGCTTCAATGTCGGGCGCAGGAACTTCCTCGGATCCAGTCTGCTGCGATATATCAATCAAGGCGAGTTCGATAGTGCTGCGGCGCAGTTCGGGTTGTGGGTCCATGCGGGCGGCAGGGTCGTTCCGGGTCTGGTTCGACGAAGGGCAGCAGAGGCTGCACTGTTTGCAGGGCGCGGATTTCCAGCCGATCAAACGGCCTTGTGCACGGATCAACAGCCTTCCACAGAAGTAGGAGTGGCAGAACCCGGATGAGCACTGGCTCCAACGGAAGGGTAACGGTACTCTGAAAGAGCTCTGGTGGCTCTCCGCCTCCTCTGAAAACCTGGCCCATGCTGAACCCTGCCTCCCGATTTGAGGAGAATGCAGAGGCATCCTTGTCACTGCTTCGTCCGCTCGCGATCTTCTTTGTGATCGCTCTTGTTCTCGCCGCGACTTCGCGTCAGCCGGTGCAGGCAGCGTCACGCGAAAGCGCATCGCGGCATTCCGCGTCGTCGGCGCGACCGCAACGGGTGCGGGCGGAGCGAACGCGGCGAACAGCTTCGCACACGACACGGTCGAGCAGGACCCGCGCGTCCCGGCACACACGGGCCACGGAACGCGCGGTCAGTTCGCACGGACAGCATCGGGCAACGAACTCCAGTCGCCGGACGGCAGCACGGTCCATTGCATCGAGAAGCAGTCGCACTCGAAAGGCGTCCCTGGAGAAGGTCTCTGCGAGCCGTCCCTCTCCAACGCCCATGGTGCGTCCCTTCGCGGGCGCGGGCAGCGTCGTGGAAGCAGCGCCCCGGGCCAATTACGCGAGCCGTGAGTCGCATGCCTCCACCGAGGCCGCGGTGAACGCAGCCGGGTCGCTCTCAGCAGAAGAGATAGGACAGGCCGCTCTTACTCCCCGCGTCTTTCCGATGTATACCCGCGCCGGCCGGCTGATCGTTCCTCCGCCACTGCGCGGTTCCCATGAGATTCTCGTCCATCAGAATCAGATGGCGGATGCGGCTGGGCTGGAGCGGATTGAGAACGACGAAGAACTGAATCGTCTCCGTTACTCGCATCAGTTAATCGAGGTCGACAGTACATCCGCGCTGCGTGTGAATCCGGAGTTGCCGGAGATCCGCCGCTTTGCGCGGCCATGGACTGCGAAGTTCGCTTCAGATATAGCTCATGCCTACTATGCGCGCTTCCGGCAGCCGCTCGAATTGAATTCGGCCGTGCGGACCATTTCGTATCAGCTTCGTCTGCAACGGGTGAACGGCAACGCAGCGGACATCGCCGGTGAGACCGCGTCCCCGCACCTCACGGGCCAGGCGGTTGACTTCGGCAAAAAGGGTATGACGATGGCGGAGATTGCGTGGATGCGGATGTATCTCGCGCCGCTGATGAACGCCGGGATGATTGACGTGGAAGAGGAATTCCATCAGGCCTGTTTCCACATCAGCGTCTATCGCAGCTACGCCGCAACGCGGCCCACTGATCTCGCGCAGGAGCGGCGGCAGCCCGCAGCATCGGGTTCGCCGGCATCTCCCGATGACCTGGATCCATAAGCAACTGCGAGAAGCAATAGAAAAAGGCGCGGTCACTCTTCTGACGAAGGAGGGCCGCGCCTTGAAATTCCGTGCGGTTATTTGTTGGGATTGGGCGGAACCTTCTCGCCCTTCTTGCGCGCCTCGGAAAGACCGATGGCGATGGCCTGCTTGCGGCTCTTGACCGTCTTGCCACTGCGGCCGCTCTTCAGCTTGCCTTGATGCATCTCGTGCATTTCGCGCTTTACCTGCTTGCCTGCGCCTTTACTGTACTTGCGGCCGGAACTCTTTTTTGAAGAGGATTTTTTGCTTGAGCTCTTCTTTGCAGAAGTCTTCTTTGCAGAACTCTTCTTCGACGGAGTTTTCCGCCCGGCGCTCTTCTTGCTGGACGATTTCTTCGAGGCCGACTTGCGTCCCGAAGACTTCTTGCTTGCCTTCTTCGTTGCCATTTATGTACTACCTCCCGTGAAGTTGGAGCACTCCTGCACAAACTTCGTTGCATCGCAGGATCTTCGTACCTGACACCTGAGCCTGCTTTGCGATTGGAAGTGTACTTCGGATCAAGCGCGGCGGCGACGCAGAACAAACGCAATCAGCACGCCTGCACCAGCCAGGGCAACGCTGGTAATGGTCCAGTAGAAGGTGCGGCTGCGAATGCGATGCAGATCATCCTCGTGCCATGCGGCGTAACTGGCCTTCAGATCGTCCGCGAGTCCGGGGATCGTGATTGCGCGAAAGCCGCCATCAGGGCCGGGGTTTGCAGGAAGCGAACCAAAGACGCGGTCTGGTTGCGGAGGGTCGCCGCCGCGATCCTTCGGAATCGCAGCGATGAGCTTGTTCACCTCAGCATCGCGAGGGTCGTCGAAGAGAGAGGAGTCGGCCGTGTTTGGGAAGAGCGTCGACCTGCCGTTCATGTGTTCTTCGATTGCGGCGACGCCATCCTGGCAGACCCCCAGGGAGTAGTACCCGCCGAAGGGAAGATCAGGTCTCCGCAGATGCTGGTGCATATAGGCAAGGGTGAGAAGCCCTGCGAGCCGCGTGACCTCGAGCGCCTGCGTCCCGGTGTAGGTGTGCGCAACCCGCTTGAGCACCCACGACTGATCGAGCGTGTCCATGGTGCGCCATTCGCTCTTGCCGTCAATGCCGAAGTAGTGGCTGACGTCGGCGTTGATCTTCGGTCCGCGCACCTGCCACTCATATTCAGCATGCGAGACTGGAACGAGCAGCGGCCGCGCACCCCAGCCGAGCAATCCGCCTGTGCCGGGTACGGCGAAGCTGGTGTCAATCCAGAACGGCATCATCACGTCCTGGTCCTTGTAGTGCAGGTGCCCGAAATTGGCGAAATATCGCGCGTCGATCACCCTAACCTGATGCCCGCTGGCGGCGAGTGCCGCGATGAGATCCTGGGGCGTCGACACAGCGCGCCCATTCAGTGTCACGTTGAACGGCTTTGCTCTATCCAGTGCATTCGCGGACAGGCGGTTCAGAGCATCGGCAAGCCGTTGACTTTCCGCATGTTCCGGCGCGAGGTCGTTCGGTCCGTCGCCGCGCACCGTATTCGGGCCAAGGCGAGTCACGGTCCCTTCGGTCGTAAACGGCGCAAGTGTCGAAGGCTGGTCAAACGAAACCGTCTCGTCCTGATCGAGCGAATAGGGGCCGAGATCCAGAAACTTTTGTGTCTCGTTGGCTCCCGCGGATGCCCCTGGATTACTCGCGGATGCGTTTTCCGCCGCTTTCTTCTCGGCGACACGGCTCACAACGCGCACCGTTGGGTTGACCGCGCGCATCGTCCACCCGGGGAAGCGGTTAAGTCCCTGCCAATCTGCTCCGAGGATCAGCTCCCGAAGCCTGTGCGCGAGGTCCGGCGTCAGCAGTGCCGGGCCATTCTTGTTATCGTCCGCTCCTTGAAGCGCGTTCAGCACAGCCTCTCTAAACCCGGGCTGTGCCGAGAGCTCGCGCATCATTTGCGAGAGCAGGATAGTGTTTGGCGGCATCGGGGACTCGGGTGGCGTATAGCGTTGCCTGCAACCGGAGATGATCAGAACCGCGGCAAGGACCACGGACGTGCGCGCGAGCCGCATCATCGAACCTCCGCCGATTGCAAGAGCCCGAAGTCTACGCGTCTAACTTTTTCACTACAAGCTCGTTCAGCAGAGCCGGATTCGCCTGCCCCTTTGAAAGCTTCATTACCTGACCGACAAAGAAGGCTGCCACGGTACGCTTGCCACCCTTGAACTGCGCCACCTGCGCCGGATTGGCTGCGATGACTTCGTCGATCATCTTCTCAATCGCTGAGCTGTCAGTGATCTGCTGCGGTTTATCGCGCTCATAGACGAAGGCGAAGTCGCGGCCCTCTGCGAAGCAGGTGTCGAGCAACTGCTTCAGCTGTTTCGAGCTGATCGCGCCGCCTTCGGCAAGGTCTGTCGCAAGTACCACACCGTCGAGCGAAACAGGGCTCTTGTCGAGAGTGATCTCGGCTGCGCGAAGGCGCATCGTGATTTCACTGAGCAAGATGGAGGCGACGCGCTTCGGTGATTTCGCAAGCCTGGCTGCCTTCTCGAAAAAGTCTCCGAGCTCGCGGTCGGTAGTCAGCGTCGCACCATCTTGCGTGCTGAGCCCGTAATCCACGAGTAAACGCGCGCGCCGCGCCTCCGGAAGCTCGGGCATTTCGGCGAGAATGTCACGCAGCCATGCTTCACCAACGATCAGTGGCGGTAGATCCGGCTCCGGGAAGTAGCGGTAGTCGTGCGCCTGCTCCTTGCTGCGCATGGAGTAAGTGCGGCCTTCGGCATTGTTCCAAAGCCGCGATTCCTGGACCACGCGGCCGCCCTCTTCGAGTACGCCAATCTGCCGCTCGATCTCATACTCCAGCGCCGCGCGAATATAGCGGAAGCTATTGACGTTCTTTACTTCAGCCTTCGTGCCGAACTTCGTGTCGGTCTTAAGCATGACCGACACATTTGCGTCGCAACGCAGCGAGCCCTCTTCCATGTTGCAGTCGCTGACCCCGGTGTAAAGCAGGATCTCCTTGAGGCGCGTCAGGTATTCGAACGCCTCCTCCGGCGTCCGGATGTCCGGTTCGGAGACGATCTCAATCAGCGGAGTGCCGCAGCGATTCAGATCGATGTACGTGTGGGAAGCGGAATCCGCAAAGCCGTCATGGATGCTCTTGCCTGCGTCCTCCTCCATGTGGAGGCGGGTTATGCCGATGCGCTTCGGATCACCGTTCGCGTCGGGCACCGTCAGGGAGCCATGTTCTGCCAGCGGCTTGTCGAACTGCGATATTTGATAGCCCTTCGGCAGATCCGGGTAGAAATAGTTCTTGCGCGCGAAGACGCTGCGCTCGTTGATCGTGCACCCGATCGCCTTCGCAGCCAGCGCCGCGAATTCGACCGCCTGGCGGTTCAGAACCGGCAGGGCTCCGGGCAGCCCAAGGCATACAGGACAGATGTGAGTGTTTGGCTCGCCACCGTACTCGTTCTTGCAGCCGCAGAAGGCCTTCGTCTTCGTCAGCAGCTGAACGTGGACCTCGAGTCCGATCACGGGTTGGTATTTGGCAATCACTTCAGGCGCAAAACCGGCGACAGCAGGCATGATTTGAGTTTATCAATGCTCGTCTCGCCAGAGTGCTGCCGCCATGCATCTCATCCGTTCAGTCCTGCGGAGGAGTGTATGTCAGAGCAACCAGCAGCCACCGGCGGAGAACAGACCACTGCCGACAGTTCGGCCGCAGAGACCGGGTCGCACCAGAGGAACCTCCAACGGCCGACCGCCGAAGACATCTATGAACAGGTCGCGCTGAACGCGAAGACGGAACTGAAACGCACCACATTTTCGCTGGCCATTTCGGGTTTCGCGGGCGGCATCTTCATGGGCCTCTCCGGCCTGGGTACGGCGCTTGTGCTTGGCCTCTTCGGCAGGTCGGCCACCACGCATTTCATCGCGGCCATGTTCTATCCCATCGGGTTCATCGTAGTGATTATCGGCCGCGCACAGCTCTTTACAGAAAACACACTCTATCCCGTCGCGCTCGTCCTCTCGGAGAAGCGGGAGTTATGGAATACGTTGCGGCTGTGGTGCACGGTGCTGCCGTCCAATGTGCTCGGCGCGCTCGCATTTGCGTTGCTTGCGGCGCGCACTTCCGCTCTCCTTCCGGATACAAGGCGTGCCCTGATGGATCTCGGCCTGGAGGCGGCAAACAGGAATCCGTCCGCAATCTTCTGGAGCGCTGTCACGGCAGGATGGATTATCGCGACCGCGGCCTGGCTGGTGTCGGGTTCGCACTCGATCACGGGTTCGGTGATGATTCTTTGGATCCTCACCTACGTGGTCGGCCTGGGCAACTTCGCACATTGCATTGCCACGTCAGGCGAGATTCTGTCCGCGGTTCTTGGAGGACAGCTGGGCGCAGGCAGTTACTTTCATTGGCTATGGATCGCGGTTGCGGGGAACATCTGCGGCGGTGTGTTCATGGTCACCCTGCTGGAATACGGACAGGCGGTTCTGGCGAAGGGCGAGGAGCCGGTCGAGACCTAGTATGCGAGGGATTCACGGACGCCGGGCTACACTGGAGACTGCATGATTCTTCCGTTCGTCCGCGAGCTGGTCGCGGACCTTGAACGATCTCCAGTCTTTGAGCGTGTGCGTCGCCATCTTGCGGCCGGCACGGGGCGGAGACGTGTGTCCGGCCTCACGGCGACAGCACGGGCGCTCTATCTTCCGTACTTCGTTCGCGCTTCGGACGCGCCCGCACTTGTGCTGGTCGCCGACAATAAGGCAGCGGAAGCATTGCACGCGAATCTGCTTGCCGCGTGCCAGTTGAGCGGCGCGCTGCCGGCAGAAGAAATACTTCGGCTCCCCGCGCACGACGTACTTCCCTTTGAGAATCTTTCGCCGCACCCGGAGATTCAGGAACAACGCGCTGCGACGCTCTGGAAGATCGCAAGCGGACAGGCGCGGTTCGTCGTCGTTCCTGTCGAGGCTGCGTGCATGCGGCTCTTCGGCCGCGATCACTACGCTGCGCTTGCGCTGAATATACGCCGCGGCGAAGAGCACATTCCGGAGATGCTGGTCGATCATCTCGTCTCTATCGGCTACACCCGCGTGGACGTCGTCGATATGCCGGCACAGGTGACGATTCGCGGGGGAATCCTCGACGTCTACGGGCCGGAGATGGAGCGTCCGGTGCGCATCGATTTCTTTGGCGACGAGATTGAATCGATCCGCCGCTTTGATCCGGAGACGCAACGGTCCTCCACCAATATCGATGAGGTCCTGCTGCTTCCGCTGACAGAGACGCCTGCGACCGAAGCTCTGCTCGAAGCCATCAACGCGCGGCTGACCCGCAGCGGGGCCGCAGGAGCCGCCCTCGAAGGCGGCGAAACGCCAGGTGAACTGCAGACGCATATCGCCGGCAATAATCGCGAAGCCACCATTTTCCCAGGATGGGAGTTCTATGCTCCGGTCGCGGGCGCGCGATCTTCGCTGCTCGATCTCATGGGAAAGCACACACGCATCTTCATTGAAGAGCCTGCAATGGTGCAGAACCAGGGCGAGCGGTGGTGGAACAAGGTCGAGCAGAAGCATGAGCGCTCGGGCATCGGTTCGCTGGTGCGCGCCGAAGATCTTTACCTCTCGCCATGGGAATTCGAGGATCGGCTGCGCGCGTTCCCGGGCTGCGATCTCGATCAACTCGGCGCAGTCGATGTGCTTGAGAGCACGCGCAGCGATGCGAGCGAGATTGAATTTGCAACGCGGCCCACCTTGCGGTTCCACGGCTCGATCCCAAGTTTCATCGACGAGTTGAAGAAGCTGATGGAGAGCGAGGCGCGCGTGCTCATCGCGGCACCCAATCAGGGTGAAGTGGAGCGCCTCGCCGGTCTGTTGCAGGACTATGGCGTGCCTTACCGCATCGGCTGGCGAACGGATCAAGGTTCATCGACAACGGTCTTCTCGGAATCGAGTTATCTTGCCGGCGACCTGCGTACGCCCGTGATCGTCCGTGCGGCGATTGCGAACGGCGTGCAGGTGCTGGATCTCGATCGCGCCACAGCGCGGCAGTTCGTCCTGTTCGGCGCGAACGATCTGAATGACGATGCCGACGTTCACGCGCGACCGGTCCGCCGTGCCCGGGCCTCGGCCTTCGTTTCGGATCTGCGCGATCTCGCCGTTGGAGACTTTGTCGTCCACGTGGAGCACGGCATTGCGCGTTACGACGGCCTGCGCGTCATCGACGAGAAGGCGAATGGTGCGGACGGTTCGCAGCTCGAGCTGATGATCCTCACCTTTGCGGACGATGCGAAGCTCTACGTGCCGCTCACGCGACTCGATCTCATCCAGAAGTACCGCTCCACCGAGGCGGGACCTGCGCCGCAGTTGAATCGCCTCGGCAATCCGGCATGGTCCAAGACCAAGGCGCGTGTGAAAAAGGCCATGGAGGACATGGCGGAGGAGCTGTTGAAGCTCTACGCGCAGCGCAAGGCCGCGCTTGGCACGGCGTTCTCGCCGGACAACAACATGATGCGCGAGTTCGAAGACGCCTTCGACTACAACGAGACGGACGACCAGATCACCGCAATTGCCGACATCAAGGCGGATATGGAGTCGACGCAGCCGATGGACCGCCTGCTCTGCGGCGATGTGGGTTACGGCAAGACCGAGGTTGCGATGCGCGCGGCTTTCAAGGCCGTGCAGGATTCCAAGCAGGTCGCCGTACTCACACCGACGACGGTCCTCTGCTTCCAACACTTCGAGAGCTTCAAACGCCGCTTCGCCAATTTCCCTGTGACAGTTGAGATGATCTCGCGCTTTCGTACGCCCAAGGAGCGCAAGGAGATTCTCGAACGTGTCGCTGATGGCAAAGTCGACATTCTCATTGGAACGCACGCGATCCTTGCGCAGGGGCTCAAGTTTCAGGACCTTGGGCTGCTTGTCGTCGACGAGGAGCAGCGCTTCGGTGTCCGTCACAAGGAACGTTTGAAGCAGATGCGTGCGGCTATCGATGTGCTCAGCATGAGTGCGACGCCCATTCCGCGAACGTTGAACATGAGTCTCGTCGGGCTTCGTGACATGAGCGTCATCGAGACGCCGCCGAAGGACCGTATGGCGATCCAGACGGTTGTCGCCAAATTCGACGAGAAGCTCATTCGCACGGCGATTGAGGTGGAGCTCGAACGCGGAGGGCAGACCTACTTCGTCTCGAACCGCGTGGAAACCATCTACGAGATGGCGACGAAGATTCGGGAGCTCGTCCCCCAGGCGCGCGTTGTTGTCGGCCATGGCCAGATGCCGGAGGCCGAGCTGGAGCGCTCGATGCTTGCATTTATGAACGGCGAATACGACGTGCTCTGCGCGACGAGCATTATCGAAAACGGCCTCGACATTCCGCGCGCAAACACCATCATCATCAATCGTTCAGATCGCCACGGGCTCAGCGAGCTCTATCAGCTTCGCGGTCGCGTCGGCCGCTCGAACCGCCGCGCCTACGCGTATCTGCTGATTCCACCGGAGCAGCAGCTCACGGAGATTGCGCGCCGCCGTCTCGCTGCACTCAAGGAGTTCTCCGACCTCGGCGCCGGCTTCAAGATCGCCGCTCTTGATCTCGAATTGCGCGGCGCGGGCAACATGCTCGGCGGCGAGCAGTCGGGTCATATCGAGGCCATTGGGTTTGAGCTCTACACGCAGATGCTCGAAGAGGCTGTGAGCAAGCTCAAGGGTGAGGGCCGTGAAGAACGTCTGCAGGTGACGGTCAACCTCGGCATCTCGCTGCGCATCGATGAGAGCTACATCGAAGAGGAAAACCAGCGGTTGCGCATGTACAAGCGCATTGCGGGCGCAAACTCCGAAGCGATGCTCACTGAAATTCGCGACGAGTTGCAGGACCGCTACGGCCAGCCGCCGGAGAATGTACAGCACCTTCTCGCGGTCGGCGAGATTCGCCTTATTTGCGAACGGCTCTCTATCGCGCAAATCGAACGCAAGCGGGTTGCCGTCGATGAATCGAAGAAGGCTGCGTCCCCACAAAGGCCCGCATCGCAGACCGTGTCGTGGGCGGGTCGAGAGGTCACGCGCCCGGGCAATGCCTGGCAGCCCTCAACAATGTTGAGCCGCACACAGCAGCCGTTGGCCGGTCGCCACGGGCAGGCGCCGCAGGTCGCATCGCTGCAGTTCTCTTCACGAGCCGCGCTGAATCGTAGTGGGGAGTCAAGCGCCGCGAAGGCCGCCCGTGACGCCACGGCAACTCGCGCGACCAGCTCGCCACTGGCACAGGCCGGCAGAATGAAGCCGATGCACGACATGCTTTTCATCACCTTCAGCGAGAAGCTGCATGCCGCGCCCTCGGAGCCTGGCAGGGGCATCAATGTCGGCGCGCTAATGAAGCTCGTCTCACGCAATGCGAAAAATGGCGCGCAACTTACTCCGCAGGGAGTGCTGCGCTGGCCGCTCTCGGGTTCCGATGCAGACACCGTCCTTTCTGAGACCCGCGAACTGCTTTCTTCGCTCGAAGAAGCCAAATCCCCTGTGTAGACTGAGACCCGATATGCGCCTGGCTGCAGCTTCCCTTGCCCTCATGCTTCCCTTCGGCACTTCATTCTCGTTGGCTCAACATCCCTCCGCCGACGGCGCGGGGCAGACCTTCAACACTCTTTCCGAGCAGTACTTCCAGCAGGTCTACTTCAAGTACGCGCCGACTGCCGGAACCTCGGCCGGTCTGCACCAGTACGACACGCAGCTAGAGGACTACTCCGCGGCGACAATCCAGAAGCAGGTCGCCACATTGCATGAGTGGGACAAGAAGATCGCCGCGATCGATCCCTCAGCTCTCGATGCCGAGCCCGCAGCCGACCGCGACATCCTGCTGAACTCGATCCGCGCGCAGCTTCTCCAACTCGAAGTCATTCGCGGATGGGAGAAGAATCCTGACATCTACTCGACAGGCCTGACGAACGCAATTTTCACCATCATGGAGCGGCCGTATGCTCCGGTGAACGTTCGTCTGCACGCCGCCGTAGAGCGCGAGAAGCTCATTCCGCAGGCTTTCGTCGAGGCGCGCAAGAATCTCAAGAATCCTCCGCGCATCTACACCGAGATCGCACTTCAGCAGATTGACGACGACATCAGCTTCTTCCAGAACGACGTCCCAAAAGCTTTCACCGATGCGACCGACGCTCAGACGAAAGCAGAATTCGCGAAGACGAACTCCGCGGTCATCGACGCAATGAAGTCCTACGCGGCATGGATGAAGTCCGATCTTCTGCCGCGATCCAACGGTGACTTTCGCTGGGGAGCCGATACCTTCCGCAAGGCGCTCGCACTGAATGAGATGGTCGACATCCCGCTCGACCATCTGCTGCAAATCGGATATGACGACCTGCATAAGAACCAGGCGGAGTTCGCGCGCGTCGCTAAAGAAATCGACCCAACCAAAACGCCGCAGCAGGAGCTCGCCGAGCTGGCATCGATTCATCCTGCTCCTGCCGACCTTCTAAAGGCGTTCCAGGCTCGCTTCGATTCTGAGGTTGCCTTCATCCGCTCGCACAACATCATCACGCTCCCCAGCGACGTGCAGCCCACGCTGGAGGAGACGCCGCCCTTCATGCGCGCGACGACACAGGCGTCGATGGACTCGCCCGGCCCCTTCGAGACGCACTCTACGAAGGCTCTGTTCAATGTCACGCTCCCGGAGTCGAACTGGAGCGCGCAGAAGACCAGCGAGTACATGGCCGCGTTCAACGTCGGCACGATCGTCTCTACCAGCGTGCACGAGGCGTATCCGGGCCACTACACGCAGTTCCTTTGGCAGCCGCAGTTTCCTTCCACGATCCGCAAGCTGCTCGGCGCGAATACCAACATCGAAGGATGGGCGCACTACTGCGAGCAGATGATGCTCGACGAGGGCTACAACGCTCCGGGCGTCGGGACAATCGCCGCGGCAGGAACGGAGCAGGCGGAGCATGAGTCGAAGCTCATCCGCCTCGGTCAACTGCAGGATGCCTTGCTGCGCGACGCGCGCTTCATCGTCGCCATCCGCATGCATACCGGCGTCGGCGGCGAACTGACCCTCCCGCAAGCCGAAGACTTCTTCGTCAATGAGGGCTATCAGTCGCGGCCCATCGCGGAGGTCGAAACCAAGCGCGGCACCTCGGACGCGCTTTATCTCTACTACACGCTCGGCAAGCTGGAGATCATGCAATTGCGAAGCGATTTGCAAAAGCGCGAAGGCGCCTCGTTCTCATTGCAGCGATTTCATGACGCTTTCATGCGCCAGGGTTTTGCACCGATCAAGGTAATCCGTAAGGCGATGTTGCACGACAACTCGCCTGTACTCTAGGCTAGGGCCCGCACCGCAGAGCTTCGAGGCATCGTCCACAGATTCGAATTTTGGCATCGAAGCCGTTGGTACCATTACTGCAGCCAAGCAGGAGAATAGGAACATCGCATGTCACTGATGAAGGTGCGCAAGGCTGTCTTTCCGGCAGCCGGCTTTGGCACTCGCTTTTTGCCAGCCACCAAGGCAACCCCCAAGGAGATGCTGCCGCTAGTTGATAAGCCGCTGATCCAGTACGGTGTCGAGGAGGCTGTCGCCGCCGGCTGTACTGAGATCATCATCGTCACGGGCCGCGGCAAATCGTCGCTCGAGGATCATTTCGACAAGTCCTACGAACTCGAGACCGCGCTTGGAGCTCGCGGCAAGACAGCGCTCCTCGAGATGGTCCGCTCCGTCTCTCACCTTGCGAAGATCAGCTACACGCGTCAGCCGGACGCGCTCGGCCTCGGCCACGCGGTGTTATGCGCAAAGGAGCTCGTCGGCAATGAGCCCTTCGCCGTCATTCTTCCCGACGACGTTGTCGACGCACAGGTTCCCTGCCTGAAGCAGATGGTGGACGCCTTCCAGCAGACGCAGGCATCGATCCTCGCCTCTGAGATCGTCGAGGGCGCGGCGATCTCCTCGTACGGCTGCCTCGACTGCGTCCAGGATCCGGATGATCCTCGCCTGCTCGATGTATCGAACATGGTCGAGAAGCCGAAGCCGGAAGATGCGCCCAGCCAGCACGCGATCATTGGCCGCTACATCCTCACGCCGCGCATCTTCGAGATGCTGGAGACCGTTACGCCGGGCTCAGGTGGTGAGATTCAACTCACCGACGGCATCAAGGCGCTGTTGCAGTATGAAAAAGTTTACGGCTTCACCTACGAGGGCACGCGCTACGACGCCGGCGACAAGCTCGGCTTCCTGAAGGCCACCGTAGAGTTCGCGCTGCGCCGCAACGACCTCGGCCCGCGCTTCCGCGAATGGCTGCAGCGCCAGAAGTTCTAAGGCGTCGCACGCATAGCCAGAATTTCTCTCGCATTCTGCATCCAAGCTATATGGGTAACCATTGAGCTGGCACATCCATGGATAAGGGGATCGAGAGCAAGGAAATCACGCGTCCTCGGAAGCCGAAGAAGGCGCGCGGACAACCTGGGGCCAAGCCGCACTGGGCTTCCGGCGCGAAGACCATCGTTGGCACGGCCGTCCTGCCTGAGAGCCGCATCTGGTACACCGTCGACAACGGAACGCTTTCCGAGGTCTACCATCCTGACGTTGACCAGGCGAACACGCGTTCCGTGCGCTTTGTCGTCACCGGCGACGGCAACTTCTTTTCCGACGAGAAGTGGGATGCTGAGCACACGGTGGAATGGATTGCTCCCGGCGTGCCGGCCTGCCGCATCGAGTCGCGGTGCAAAGCCGGCGCCTACCGTTTGACCAAAGAGATTGTGCCCGACCCCATGCGCGATACGCTGCTGCTGCGTTGCAGCTTTCAGCCCACAGAGCAAAAGAAGCTGCGGCTGTATCTTGTCCTCGACGTCCATATCGGCGATCTCGGCTCGAACAACGAAGCATGGGCCGGACAGTACAAGGATGTGCCGATGGTCTTCGCGCAGCGATCCTCTGTCTGTTTCGCCTTCGCCTGCTCGCCGTCGCCACGGCAGATGAGCGTCGGATACATCGGTGCATCGGACGGCTTCACGGTCCTGCGACGCGGTGATCCGTTGCCGGCATCGACCTACGCGCCCGATGGCAACGTAGCGATGACCCTCGAGATCGACTACAGCCAGGGGGACGGAAATTTTGTGATTGCGCTCGCTGCCGGCGCCGACTCTGCGGAGGCCGCACAGCAGGCACGCGCGGGGATCCTCGAAGACTTCGACACCACGCGTGATCTCTTCCTGCGTCAGTGGCGCGACCGCCAGGCGCAGTATCGTGACATCCGCGATCTCTCCGGCCACCGGCTCGACATGTATCGCGTCAGCACGGCCGTGCTCGAGACGCATCAGTCCAAGCGCTTCCGTGGCGGCTTCGTCGCGAGTCTCTCGGTTCCGTGGGGCTTCGCGCGCGGTGACAAAGACATCGGCGGCTATCACGTGGTCTGGCCGCGCGACATGGTCGAGATTGCCATGGGCAAGCTCGCCAGCGGTGATGCGCAAAACGCCCGCTCCGCTCTCTTCTATTTGGCGTGCACGCAGAACGCGGACGGTGGCTGGAGCCAGAACATGTGGCTCGATGGAACGCCGCACTGGAGCTCGATCCAGATGGATGCGATCGCGCTGCCCATTCTGCTTGCCGACAAGATGCGGCGCGAGAATGCGCTCGACGGCTATCGCCCTAACCGCATCATGCACAATGCTGTGCGCTATCTTTTGCGACACGGTCCGGTCACGCAGCAGGACCGTTGGGAGACCACGCCCGGCTACTCCCCAAACACGATGGCCGCCGAGGTTGCTGCGCTGCTCGCTGCAGCAGACTTCATCGATTTGGAGGGCGAACACAACCGCGCGCAGTTTCTTCGCGAGACTGCTGACGCCTGGAACGATGCGATTGACGAACTGACGTATGTGGAAGACACGCCGCTCGCACAGCGGCACGGCGTTCGCGGATATTACATGCGCATGGCGCCTCCGCGCCGCATCGAAGCTCGCGATATTGGGCATCTTCGCATTCGAACGCCCAACGTCAAGTCTGGTCCGAAGAGCCGTAGAGCGATTGACATCGTAAGCCCCGGTGCACTTTCACTGGTGCGGATGGGACTGCGCGCGCCTGACGATCCGCGCATCGTCGATACGGTGAAACTGCTGGATGCCACGCTGCGCGTCGAGACGAAGACCGGTCCCGCGTGGCATCGCTCCACGGACGACGGTTACGGCGAAAAAGTCGACGGGCGGCCGTTCGACAAGCGCGGCATCGGCCGCTGCTGGCCGCTGCTCACTGGCGAACGCGCCCACTACGAACTCGCCGCCGGCCGGCGTGAGGCCGCACTGGAACTTTTGAAGACCATCGCACGGCAGACCAGCGAGTGCGGCATGATTCCCGAGCAGATCTGGGATGCGGACGACATTCCAGAACACTCTCTGTTCAACGGTCATCCCACCGGTTCCGGCATGCCGCTCGCCTGGGCGCACGCCGAGTACATCAAGCTGCTCCGCTCGCTGCACGAAGGCGCTGTCTGGGATCGCATCCCGCAAACCGAACAGCGCTATCAGCGCGAGCACCGCATTGCGAGCTTTCAGATATGGACACCCGATCAGCAGCGAGGCTGGCTCACGCCCGGCAAAGACCTGCGCCTTGATTTACCTGCGCCCGCTCGCATTCGCTGGACCGCCGGCAAATACGACGGCGAAGCGGAAACCCTGGACACCGGACTCGGCCTCCATTGCGCCACGCTCCCCACGCACGACCTGTCGCCCGGCGTTGCAGGGCACATCTCGCTGAAGGTCGAGCAGAAGACTGACGACAAGAGCGAAATCCCATCCTCGTTCACGGTCGGGGTCAAATCCTGAACGCGCTCAACTCTGCTAGTTTGGTGCTGTAGCGTCGCTCAGGCGGAGCAGGAGGATCGAGGTGGTCGGCACGGGGTATCCGCCGCATGGGAGTCGTCGATGGCCTGCCGTCACGCGGCTCGCTCTGCCGGTCATCCTGTTGCTCTGCGCCATGCCTGCGCTCTGCCAGCAACCGCAGAAGCAACATCGTCCCATGGATGTTCCGAGTCCGACGCAGAGCCCTGATGAACCTACGCGCACGCGTCTCATCCTGAAAGATGGAAGCTATCAGCTCGTCTACAGCTACAAAATCGTCGGCGACGTCGTCCAGTACCGCAGTGCCGAGCGAGACGGTCAGCAGGAGGAGGTTCCCGTCGCGCTCGTCGATATGCCGGCGACGGAGAAGTGGAAAAAGGATCACGAGCCCGGGGCAATTCCGGAGCAGACCGCACAGTCTCCGGTGATCAGCCCGGAGCTTGCGAAGGAAGAGGCTGCGCGCGCCGCACTCACGCCGGAGATCGCGCCGGATCTTCACCTGCCCGAAGAGGACAGTGTGCTCGCGCTCGATACCTACCGCGGCACGCCGGAGCTCGTACCTATGCCGCAGAGCGCCTCCGACCTGAATAAAGAGACTGCGCATGCCGTGCAGAAGGGCACCATCAATCCCGCCTCCAGTCCCCATCGCATCGCCGACATTCCGCGCGAGCGCTCCGACATCCAGCTCCACGTTCCCGACCCGGTTTTCTACGTACGCATCAACAGCGGGCATGACGATGAGCCGGTAACCAGTGGCGGCACTTTCACTGTGAACACGCATGGAGCCAGTGGCCGTGCCACGCCGTCCGGCGGTAACGCCAACAGCACCTATGTCATCCAACGCGTCGATGCCCGCGCCGATTTGCGCATCGTCGACAGCCTTCGAATTGCCTTGCTCGGCACCGGCCGCTCGCAGCGCGACATCATTGAGATGAAAGCGGAGGTTCTTCCCGGCGGGCATTGGATGAAGCTCACGCCTTTGCAGCCGCTGGACTTCGGAGAGTATGCGCTGATCGAAGTCCTCGGCCCCAACGCGGTGAACCTCGATGTCTGGGACTTTGGCATCCACTCCGACGCCCCGGAGAACGTCGAGGCGATTCGTGCGGAAGAGAAACGCTCGCCTTCACTCGAGCGACGCCGTCCGCGATAATTTTTGCAGTTACGCGTGCCGCGAGGTCTTCGGCACTGGCATCGATGCGAGCACGTCGCGATCCGCTACCGCAATCTGGTCGCGCCCTCTCGCCTTCGCGTGATACATCATCGTGTCGGCCGAGCGGATGATCGCGTGCAGCGTGTCGCCGTCCTGCGGATAGGTCGCGAGCCCGAAGCTCGCAGCCAGGTGGAGCGACAGACCCTCACCGGTTAAGAAAGCGGTCTCTCGGATGGCCGTGCGAAGCGATTTTGCAAGCTCCGTGGCCGCCACCTTGTCCAGCCCGCGCAGCAGCGCGACAAACTCATCGCCGCCGTAGCGGAAGCCCGCATGCGCCGGCCCCAGCGTGCGCTTGATCACGCCGCCAACCTCGGCCAGCAGCCGCGATCCGACCAGGTGGCCATGCGTATCGTTCACGCTCTTGAAGTGGTCGAGATCGAGGAACAAAAGGCTGAAGTGCGGTTGGATCGGAATCACACGCGGATCGTTTTCCGCCGCAATCTCATTCTCCAGCATGGTGTACAGATACCGCGCGTTGAAGAGGCCTGTGCAGTCATCGGTGATGGTGAGGTGCTGCACCAGCTTCACGTAGCGCGCGTTCGCCAGCGCGATGGCCGCGTAATCGCAAAGCACGCGCAGAAACGAGATGGAGGAATCCGGCAGAAGATCCAGTTTGCTGTTGTGCAGTTGCAGCACGCCCAGGGTGCGTCCGCCATGCCGCAGCGGAAGGCAGGCAATCGACTGCAGGTGCAGCTCAGGATGCTGCCTGGCGAAGCTCGACCAGTCCGGGTCGGCCGTTATGTCCGGGACTACGAGAGGGTTCCCCGTCAGCGCAACATAGCCGGAGATACCTTCGCCCATTTTGATCCGGAACTCCGCAATGTTCTCCGCATCGAATCCCGCGTGAAGAGCGTAGTAGAGCTCATTGCTTTCTTCGTCCAGCATCAGCAGCGACCACTGCTCCGGGCCGAAGTACTCTTCCATCTGCGAGAGAATGGCCCGCAGCAGCGGCTCTAATTCAAGATTCGCCGTGAGTGCGCGCGCAACTTCGTGAAAGACGCGCAGGTGGTCCATCTGTCTGCTGTCCATCAACTCGGAATGACGCCGGTCTGCCACGTGCCTTCCTGTGTTTCGGGTAGGGCCGTTCTCTACAGTCGTGTCCCAAGGATAGCGCAAGATTTCCACCGGATTTAGCGCTAACTCTTCTCGGACAGTTTGCATACTAGGTGCATCGGCTCCTGCATCGATTGCGCCAGTATTGTGCCAAATCGCGACATGATTCTCACGTCGCAACAACTAACCGCCAATATGCACCATGGATCGCGAGGGTTTCTGAAACCCGGGCTCGCCGATATGATGCCGAGCCTCTTTGTGGTCAACGATTTTGCGAATGCGCGCGCGCAGCTCATCGTCGCTCACGCCCCGCCGCATCGGTCCCACAAGGTCGTGATCGCTCTGCGAAAACAGGCAGGTCCTCACCTTGCCATCGGAGGTCACGCGTACGCGGCTGCAGTGTCCGCAGAAGGGATGGGACACCGGCGCGATGATCCCGATCTCTCCCACACCGTCCTCGAACGTGAAGCGCCGCGCCGTCTCTGAGCTATGGGTCGGTGGCAGGGCCACCAGGCGGCGCACCGCGTTCAAACGGTCGATGATCTCGTCCATCCGTACGACAGCTTCGGGTGTCCAGCTGCGGTCCTCCTCCAGCGGCATCCACTCGATAAACCGGACGATAACGCCCTCACGGCGCGAGAACTCCGCGAATGCCTCGACCTCGCCGTCGTTGAAGCCGCGCAGGAGCACAGCGTTCACCTTCACCGGTCCCAGCCCTGCATCCTGTGCGGCGCGAATTCCGTCACGCACCCGCTCGAAGCTACCCGGCACGCGTGTAATGCGAGCAAAGGTCTCGGCGTCCACAGCGTCCATGCTCACGGTCACGCGGCTCAGACCGGCGCGCTTCAGGTCCCTGGCCATTCCGGCCAGCAGGTGGCCGTTGGTCGTCAGGGCGATATCCAGAGGATCGGAACTGAACGCCGGCCGCATCCCCGATACTTCGCGGATCAGGTCCAGCAATCCTCGCCTCAGCAGCGGCTCGCCGCCCGTCAGCCGAACCTTCTCCACTCCCAGCGACACAAAGAGCCGCACCATCCGCGCGTACTCCTCGATCGGCAGCTCGCTGTACTGGGCGCCCTCGTTCCCGGTCCGGCAGTAGACACACTTGTAGTTACAACGGTCGGTCACCGAGAGCCGCAGGTCCGTAATCGCCCGTCCATGCTTATCCCGAAGCCTCGCCTCGACGCTCGAAGCGGCATCCGAAGGTCTGCTCCACCCCTCAGGAGCGTCGGTCAGCGGGTCGAGGATGGGTGGCAAAGCAGCGGCCATAAGGCAACAGTATTCTTTCGATGCAGTTTTCGGAAGCCTTTAGGGGCCGTCCGTGGCATACTGGGGCCACTCTCATGGAGGAAACCATCCAGGGTCCGCACCCCCGGCGGCAGTCTGAGCCTTTCCCTCCTGCGAGGCAGGTTGCGCGTGCGGATGCTTTCCATCACGGCGTGGCTGGGCCATCGTGCCTGGCCGCTTTGGCTGTTGCTGACCCTCACTGTGGTCTGCGTGGCTCTGCTGCGTCTCTCTGCCTGGCTGCGCGACCATAAGCTCCGCAAGGCTCGCGCCGGTATCACCCAGGAGACCTTCACCGCCCAGCTGCAGCAATATGGATTCGATCCGGTAATCACCGGAGCAACCTTCCGCTATCTCCGTGAGGTGCAGATGGTTCCGTTCCCCGTGCTTCCCGGCGACGATCTTGACAAGGATCTCGGACTCACGCCAGAAGACGTCGACCAGAGTGTCCGCGACCTGACCCTGGCGCTGCGGCGAGAGTACAGCCCCGGCCTGCAGCCCACCCCGCTGCTTACGGTCGAAGACCTGATCCGGCTGCTTCAGGCCCAGCCGCGCATCGGCAGGACAGGCGCAGCCTGAAGCGCATCGGCCCGGAGGGAACAACCCTGGCCCGTCATCCTGGCTAGACCCCGACGCCGAACTCCAGGTCCTGCGCCTGGTCGCCCGAATGGGAGTAGATGTCGTACGGCGTCCGCCGATGGAACTTGTACCGCTCCCGCAGTTCCCGTCCGACGACAACACCAATGGCCAGCACGGTGATCCCCGCTGATACCAGCCCTACGTTCCGCATAAAGGTCCCGCCCGACTCCGCAGCCAGGTCCTCGCGACATGCACTCCGGAGTGAGTGTCTCGATTTCATGCGATGGATAATAGCGCACCCCTGTTAAATTTGTTCATTACCATCGAATGCCACCTCTGTGGAGGTTACCTGAAGGTTAACATCGGCGTTCGAATCAGATGCTCGAACCTCGGTCTGCGGCCACACAGTCTGGGAATCAACTCTTGGACGTTGTCGTGGTCGTCGGGGAAGCAGTCGTTCCCGATGAACTGGAGGTGCTGTTCGAGCTGCCGGAACTCGCTGCCGGTGTCGAACTCTCGGACGACTTCGAAGGCTCGCTTCCCGACTTGGCGTCCTTGCTCCCGTCGGCTGAAGCGGGCTTCGCGGAGGAATACAGGTCCTTGTACCATCCGCCACCCTTGAAGTGGGCAGCAGGCGCCGTCAGGGTGCGCTCCATCCGGCCGCCGCAGTGCGGACACACGGTCAATGGAGCGTCGGCGAACTTCTGGATCTTTTCGGTGCGGCGACCGCACTCCTTGCATTCGTACTCGTAAAGAGGCATTACGGGTCCTTCTCAGGCTGAAAACTGCGCTGCTTCAAGAATACAGTCTGCTGTTCTCAGGCTGCTCCATTTCTGATGCACCGGATGCGCAGCCGGTCGCTGCTTGTTATCCTTCCGGGCATGCTCCGACGGCTGCTTGTGACTGCTGCAATGCTCTGCGCTCTTTCCGCCTCTACCCAAACCCCTGCACCCACGCCACCGATGGGATGGAACAGCTGGGACGCCTATGGTCTCACGATTACTGAGGCGCAATTCCGCGCCAACGTCGCGGTGTTGCACGACAAGCTGCTGCCGTTCGGCTGGCGCTATGCCGTCATCGACGAGGGCTGGTTCTTCGAGAATCCGCAGGATAGACCAAAGCCCGACACGCTGCGCTATGCGATCGACGCCCATGGGCGCTATGTGCCTGTGCCTGCGAGGTTTCCTTCCGCGAAGAGCAGCGTTACCGCTGTCTCGGACACAAAGGGCAAATTGGCGGCGACGATAGAGGAGACCAGCTTCAAGCCGCTCGCCGACTGGGTTCATGCGCAAGGGCTGCTCTTCGGCATTCATATCGTGCACGGAATTCCACGAGCTTCGGTCGAACGGAACATGCCGATTGCGGATTCCAACTTCCACGCCCAGGATGCAGCCGACACAAGCGATGCGTGTCCGTGGGATCCGACCAACTGGGGTGTGAAGGACAACGCCGCAGGTCAGGCCTGGTATGACTCGCTCATTAAGCAGTACGCCGATTGGGGCGTCGACTTCCTCAAGGTGGACTGCATTCTCGAAAAGACCTACAAGCCGACCGAGATCCGGCAGATCCGGCGTGCGATCGATAAGTCCGGCCGCAGGATGGTTCTCAGCCTCTCCGAAGGGCCGGCAAGTCCGTCACACGAGGCCGAGTTCGCCTCACTCTCGAACATGTGGCGCATCTCGGACGACTTCTGGGACGTCTGGACGATGGCACAAAAACCCGGTGAGACGTTTCCGCAGCCGCTGAAAGGGCAGTTCGATCGTGTCGCCACGTGGTCGAAGTTCGACCTCCATCCGGGACAATGGGCGGACGCGGACATGCTGCCGTTTGGAGAGCTGCGGCCTTCACCCGGCTGGGGCCAGCCGCGCCACACGCGTCTGACTCCCGACGAACAGAAGACGGTGATGACGCTGTGGTCGATGGGACAGAGTCCGCTGATCCTCGGCGCGAACCTGACGATGCTCGATCCCGCAACGCTACGCTTACTCACGAACCGCGATCTGCTGGCGATCGATCAGCACGCGGCAGTGCGCGGGCGTCCGATGCAGGGCTTCGAGACGGGCGATCTGCGCGTCTGGCGCGCGGAGGTGCAACCCGCCCGGCCGGGCGCTCACAACCAACTGGCAGTCGCGCTGTTCAACCTGGGCGACAAGCCGATGCAGGTTGATCGTTCGCTGGGCGAGGTCGGGCTGTTGCACGCGGGCGAGAGTGAAGCGCACGGCGTCCTCGATGTATGGTCTGGCAAGGAGACACCGAGAATGCAGCGGGTTCGCGCGACGATTCCTCCGCATGGGTGCCTGCTGCTGCTGGGGCGTTAACCGCACCGATGTCACGTTACGACTCCGCAATTCAGCGGTTACCAGAGCTGTGCACGTGATTACCAAGTGCATCTTCACGGTCTGGCCGTTCGACCGTAGCTTTGTCTTCAGAAGCGCCAGACAAGGAAACGACATTGAGAGCCCAACCTTTTCCCAGGTCAAAAGGGCACTCGCAGTCCAAATCTTGTTGAGTGCTCGCGAAAGCGCAGACCCGGTCACGGGGGCTCCGCAAGGAGCTGATCCGGGTTCTACGCACCATGCGGAAGGCGCAACTGCCTGAGGCATGCGGGGGGCGAGGCAGGAACCCGCGTTCTCTTGGGGGAGAGAACGCGGGACTCGCCTAACACCCAGTCTGTACGTCTTATTTGGCTCTCACCTTTGCCGGGGCGGTCCTTCGGGGCGGCCTTTGGCGTTTGCGTGCCGCTTTGCACAGGGGTGCTCAAGCTTGCATTGCGAGGAGCTCGTCTTCGCCGTATCCTCGCCTCAGTGGCTGCTCCGTTCCAGTTTCAACCTCGTAAATCCGATTCCGCGCCTTCCGGGAAAGCGTCGCGCGAGAGCGCGGAGCGGCTTGTGTCCGCTGCTCCGGTGGAGGACGACTCGCAGTTCGAGCTCAAGCTGCGCCCGAAGAGACTGGCCGAGTTCATCGGCCAGTCGAAGGCGAAGGAGCAGCTGGCGATTGCGCTGGAGGCGGCGAAGTCACGCGGCGAGGCGCTCGATCATGTGCTGCTGTTCGGTCCTCCGGGGCTGGGCAAGACCACGCTGGCGACCATCATCGCCAACGAACTTGAAGTTGGCTACCAGCAGACAAGCGGGCCGGCGCTGCAGATCCAGGGCGACCTGACTGCCATTCTGACGAACTTGCGCGAGAAGCAGGTGCTGTTCCTGGATGAGATTCACCGCTTGCAGCCGGTGCTCGAGGAGAAGCTGTACACGGCACTCGAGGACTACCAGATGGACATCATCATCGGGCAGGGGCCGAGCGCGCGGACACATACGCTGGAGCTGAAGCCGTTCACGCTCGTCGGGGCGACGACCCGGCAAGGGATGCTGAGCTCTCCGCTGCGGGCGCGGTTCGGGATTCCGTTGCGCCTGGAGTTCTACACCGAGGATGAGCTGCGGTTCATCGTGGAGCGCTCGGCTGATGTACTGAAAGTGCCGATCGATGTGGATGGAGCGGCGGAGATTGCGGTGCGCTCGCGCGGCACACCGAGGATTGCCAACCGGCTGCTGCGGCGCGTGCGGGACTTCGCCGAGGTGCGAGCGGCGGGAAGGATCGACCGCGAGACGGCGATTCGAGCGCTGGAGCTGCTGGAGGTCGACGCGCATGGGTTCGATGAGCTCGACCGCAGACTGCTGCGGACCATCATCGAGAAGTACGATGGCGGGCCGGTGGGGCTGAATACGCTGGCGGCGGCGCTGGCGGAGGAGCAGGATACGCTCGAGGAGGTGTACGAGCCGTTCCTGATCCAGATCGGCTTCCTGGACCGCACACCCCGTGGCCGGGTGGCGACGCGCCTGGCGTATGAGCACCTGGGGATCGAGATGCCAAGGCGGAATGCCGCGCCGACGCTGTTTGGGTAGGAGCGAGTTAGGGAGTTAGGGACGCCGCGGAATCACCCCAATCCTCTCGTACTCAAACTCCTTGCAATCAGCGGCTTACAAAATTTTTCTATGAGTTTGGCCCAAAACTAACTTGTCAAGCCCCCTGCCCGATCAACTCATTGAAAACAAAGCAGATATAGTTGCCGGTTAATTACCCTCCATCCGCTATACTTAATACATAGGGATAAGAAAAAGGCTGCGGACTCCGCAGCCTTTTTTCTTTGCTCTCGTTACTCTGAACTCGCACCGCTCAAAACGACCACAAAACGTTGATTCCAGAGATTTTACACGCTAATTTATCTAGAATCAATATTTTACAGCCACCACTCCACCGCAACTCCCTGATTCCAAAGAATTAAGAAGAAAGAGGGGGGAGGGGGGTTCCCCTAACGTTATTTGGCGGTGGGTTTGGGGGTGCCGGGTTTGGGCGCGGTGGCCGGAGGTTCTGCGGGGGGTGGGGTGGGGGCGACGTAGGGCGGCGGGGGCTGGACGCCCTGGGCGCGGAGGGCGCCGTCGATCTCCCCGAAGAGGAAGTCCAGCGGGACCGCGCCGTCGATCTTGGCGCCGTTGATGTAGAGCGTGGGTGTGGAGTCGATGTTCAGGCCTTCGCCGATCTTCTTGGAGGCTTCGATAACGGCGGTGTCCTGCTTGGTGAGGCAGGCTTCGAGCTCCGGCATGTTGGCCTTCTGGAACTGGCCCTGGTCGCGGGTGAGCTTGTCGAGCTGCTCATCGGCGCGGGCGAGGGTCTTTTCGGCCTTGGCGTCCTTGGGGTCTTCTCCGATCGCGGAGGAGTGGCCGTGGATGTAGTCGACGAGGTTCCAGTAGCCGTTGGGGGACTGGGCGGCGAGGCAATTCACATCGACCGCGGCGCGCATGGCCCAGGGATGCATATCGAGTGGAAAGTCCTTATAGACGAAACGGACCTTATCGCCGTAGCGCTGCGTGAGGGCGGGAAAGATGCTCTCGTGCAGGCGGCCGCAATACGGGCATTCCAGGTCATCGAAGCCGACGATGACAACGGGCGCGGTGGCGGGGCCGCCGCGTGATGGCCGGCCGTCGGAGGCAATCATGGTGCGCGTGTCGGCGGTGAGGTCGTACTTCGAGAACTGGGCGAGACTCTTGCCGTCTTTGGAGATAAGGAAGTTGACGGGCTTGGAGTCCTTGCCTTCGGCGCTGAAGCTGACGGAGATATTGTCGTAACCCGGGATCTCGGAGGTCGTGCGCGGACCGAGATGCACGCTGGACGCCGGCGGAAGGTTGGCCTTCTGGCGGAGGAGGACCTCGACGCGATGCTGCTCGGCGGGGGTGAGCTGCTGACCGGTTGTGGAGGCCGTTTGGGCGTGACAGCCGAGGGTAGCGAGGGTCAGGGCGAGGAGGGTCGTGGAGAACGAGAGAGAGAAACGCACAGTTTGATTATCGCATTTGGGGCGGCACTACGAGAGAACGCGCCGCATCGCGGGAAGCCGCTGAACGAGGCTGTGGGCCGACGATTTCCTGCTTCCTGAGCGCGAGGATGAATTGCGCGCGGGATGATCGATCTCAGTACGACGAATACGAAATAGTATGCGCACATTGGAGCGGGCGGCTATGATGGGCTTCGCCTTAGCAAGGGACATTTTGGATCAGGGGACATTTTGGGTGAGGAGTCTTCGGAGCCTGCCCGTGCACCGGGAACTGTTGAGAATCGGTGGCGCACGTGAGAGTGATGTGTACGTTGACACTTCGGCGATTGAAGAAGCTGTGTAACCCCAGGATGTTGAGGTCGATCCAGGCAGGTGTTGTGACGGGAGCTTTGGCTCTGCTGATGTTTCTGCCGTTTCGAAGCGCGGTTGGACAGGACCGGCCAGCCGCCCCGGCGGTGAGTGCGGGGCTGAACGCAGAATATGGACATCTCTCAGGCAAGGTAGAGGACCCCACCGATGCGGTGATTCCCGGCGCGGTGGTCACGATTCAGTCCGTCAAAAACGGAACTGAGAGGAAGACGGAGACGGACCCGCTGGGGAGGTTTCAGTTTCAGGACCTCGCCGTGGGGCAATACACGATCAGCATCACCCGGGATGGCTTTGCGGAGTTTCATGGCAAGTTCAGTGTGACTCCCGGAAAGCTTGCAGCGAGTGTCGACGCGCGGATGAAGATTGCGACGGCAGAGCAGCAGGTCGACGTGGATATGAGGGGCGACACGCTTGATCCGAACAACAACCCAGATGGGCTCACGCTGAATCAGCAGCAGGTCGATACGCTTCCCGATGATCCCGATATGCTTTCGCAGGAGATTCAGGGGCTGAGCGGAAGCGCGAGCCCGCAGATTTTTGTGGATGGATTTTCGGGCGGTACGATTCCGCCGAAGAACATGATTCGAGAGATTCGAATCAATCAGAATTCTTATTCGGCGAAGAACGATACGGACCCGATTGAAGGATTCGTCGAGATATTCACCAAGCCGGGCACGGATAAAGTGCATGGGTTCGTTCTGGCGTCTGGAAATCATTCCGCGCTGAATGCGAAGAATCCGTTCTACCCGAATCAGCCTGACTACGATTCCTACGACTTGCAGGGAAATGTTTCGGGACCGCTGACGAAACACAGCTCCTATTTCGCGAATGGCGGGCAGTTCGTTTCGCATTCGAACCAGACGATCTCGGCGGTGATTCTCACGCCGGACTTCAGCAGTCAGGTGCCCTACAGCGCGGCGCGGCCGCAAAAGTCAGATTCGTTGTTCTTTAACCGCGATTCGACCTGCAGGCGGGGAAGAATGACACGCTGAGTGTCCGATATCAGCTTTCACGTTCGATCACGAATAGCTGGGGTGGCGGCGGCATCACGCTCGAGAGCCAGGGCTACGACAGTGAGAGCCTGTTTCAGACATTGCAGATCAGTAACAGCCAGACGATCCACAACAGGATTGTGAATGAGACGCGCTTTCAGTACACGCGGCAGCGCACGAGCCAGAATCCTTACAGCACGGATGCAAGCCTCGCGGTGCAGGGAGCGTTCAATGGCGGCGGAAGTCCGGGCGGCAATCACCACGACAATCAGGACAGGTACGAGTTTCAGGATTACGTTTCGTTTGCTGCGCGCAAACATTACCTGAACTTTGGTGTGCGGCTGCGAAATGCGCGCGATGCGAACCACTCGGTTGCGAATTTCAATGGTCAGTACACATTTCCTTCGATCGATACGTACCAGATCACGGAGCAGGGGATACAGCACGGTCTGACTCCGGCGGAAATTCGTGCTGCGGGCGGAGGGGCGAGCCAGTTCACCTTAACGGCGGGCAACCCTTCGGTTGCCGTCAGCATGACGGATGTGGGTTTCTTCTTGGAGGATGACTTCAGGTGGAAGCCGAACTTCACCCTGAGCTACGGGTTGCGTTACGAGACGCAAAATCATATCTCCGACTACAGCAACGTTGCGCCGCGCCTGGGATTCGCGTGGAACTTCGGACCGAAGAAGAGCCCGTACACGCTGGCTGGTGGCAATGGTATGTTTTATCACCGGTTTCCGGTCTCGAACATTCTGAACGCGGAACGGCAAAACGGCGTCAACCAGCAACAGTACTTTGTCCAGTTGCCGGATTTTTTTCCGGCCATTCCTGATCCATCGCAGCTGAGCGGTAGAGTCACACCGAGCACGTACGAGATCAATCCGCACTACCGCGCCCAGAAGGTCTACGTAGCGTCGATCAATGTCAGTCATCCAATACTAAAGACTGGCCGGCTTTCAGTGAACTACTGGTACGCGCGGGGCATTAACGACCCGATGATTCGCAACATCAATGCTCCGCTGCCGGGGACTTACGACCCGAACGACCCGAACAGCGGCGTGCGTCCTTATGGTGGGACGAACAACATCTATCAATATGATTCGGCCGGGCTGTCCCGCTATTACCGGCTGATGCCGAATTTTTTCTACAGCAACAGCAAAGGGATGTTTATCACCGCGCAATACCAGATGGTCTGGTACACGGTGGATTCGAGTGGCGGCAGCTTTCCTTCGAATCAATATGACATCAGGGTGGACAAGGGGCCGGGTTATCTGGACATCCGGCACAGAATCCTGGTGGGTGGCAGCGTGCCGTTGCCGTGGCACTTCAATACGAGCGTGTACGCTAACGCGAACACCGATCCGCCGTTCAACATCCTGCTGGGTCAGGATCTGAATGGCGATTCCATCTTCAACGATCGTCCGGCGTTTGCGACCGACCTTACGCGGCCGAGTGTGGTGAGCACGAAGTGGGGAACGTTCGACACCGATCCTCTGCCCACGCAAAAGATCATTCCCTATAACTATGGCCGCGCTCCCGGAACCGTTACGACGCAGATGCAGATCAGCCGCAGCTGGAGCTTTGGAGCGGAGCAGAAGCGTCCGCCGGGTGCGAAGGGGCCGTCGCCACGCAAGTACACGCTGCAGTTTTCGGCGCTAGCCCAGAACGTGCTGAACCATCCGAATCTTGCTTCGCCGAACCAGACGCTGAGCTCGCCGCTGTTTGGGAAGTCGCAGAATATTTCGGGCGGCCCGCGGGAAATACTCTTTCAGACTTATCTGCGGTTTTGAGAAGGGCCTGTACTCAGAACTTGTAGATGAGGTCTCCTCCGAGGAAGAACCGGTTGCGGGCGGCGCCGTTGTTGTAGCCGAGGCGCTCCCGGCTGTGATCGAAGCGGAGCTCGGGGCGGGACAGGATGGTGGCAGGGTCATTTCTACTGCGATTTAACTGCCCTCTAACGCCTTCTTTATGGGCGCGACGATTCGAATACATGATGGCCCTCGCGGTGTGTGCGCTGGGTCAGAATGTGAGCAATTGCAATGCGGAGAAAAGCATTCCATGCGGCGGCGCGTGCGGGCAGTCTCGCCCTGATTGTGATGGCCGCGCCTTACAGCGTTGGCCAGATTACGCAGCAGGACGATGCAGCAACAAACGCAACAGTCCAACAGAAGAGGCCGACACTCGAAGAATTGCAGCGGCAAATCGATGAGCTGCAAAGACAGATCAATCTCCTGAAGCAGAGCGGTGCAGACAGCGCTGAGACGCGCGGCGTCAAGGCGGCAGAGACGCCCACCCATGTGGCCGTCGTCGCTGGCGCTGAGCCTTCGTCGATGATGATCGCCAGTTCCTCGTTGGCGGCGGTCAGTCCCAACTCCGTAGCCGCTCTTTCCGAGCAAAAGCCGGTCGAGACCAAGACCCCGCATTCCGATCCGTTCGCCTTTGCCGACTTCACCTGGCTGAATGGGAACGCGCGCACCAAGGACACTCCGTACGCGACGAAATTTTTCACGCCTGAAGTTCGTTCGGACGTAAGTTACACCTACGACTTCAACCATCCTGCGGACGATACGATTGTCGGTTCGAGCGAAGTGTTTCGCGCGCAGGAAGTGGTGTTAACGGACCTGGCGGTGGGCGGAAACTTTCACCTGGATCATGTCCAGGGCCGCATCCTTACCCAGAATGGTCTTTATTCCACGGCGACTCCGCGCAATGACGCGAGCCCGGTGCGCGGACAATGGCAACTGGACAATGCGTATCGCTATCTGTCGGAGGCGAATGCGGGCTATCACTTTGACGTGCAGCATGGCCTCAATGTGGACGCGGGCATTTTTCTTTCCTACGTTGGCCTGTTCTCGTTCTACCAGTTCGACAACTGGGCGTATCAGCCCTCGTATGTTTCGTCGAACACGCCGTGGTTTTTTACTGGCGTGCGCGTGCAGTACTACCCGACGGAGAAGCTGAAGATCGAGCCATGGATCGTCAATGGATGGCAGTCCTATGGCCGCTTCAACAATCGGCCCGGGCTGGGGGGACAGATTCTCTGGAGACCCAACGGGAAGCTGCAGATTCTCGGCAACCAGTATGGCTACGGTGAGGATGCGCTAGGGGTGGGAAGCCGTACTCGCTATCACACAGACGACAGCGTCGAGTACAAGTATCTCGACCATCCGACTTCGTTCCTGACCAAGGCTGCGTTCTCGCTGACCGGCGACCTCGGTTGCGAAAGCGGTGGCGGCGTGAGCTGCTTCGGCAATGGAAAGGGTGGCCCCAAGCAGAGCTTTGTGGGCTTCATGGCCTATAACCGCTTCTGGTTCGATCGCGATCAGTTTGGACTAACGTTGGGAGGCGGCCGGATCAACAACGCGGGACGGTATCTGGTGCTTCTGCCGCCAATCAATGGAGCGACCGCAGCTTCGGGCACACCTTACTTTACGGAGAACCCGGGCGATCCTTTCAAGGCATGGGATGCGTCGGTGACGGTCGACTACATGCCGAGCCAGTACTTCACGTATCGGCTGGAGTACAACCACCGCGCGGCGAACGTTGCGTATTTTGCCGGTCCGGGAGGTGTAACGCCTCCGGGAGGCAATCAGGGGACACCGGGCTCGGTCGTGCCTGGCTGGACGCCCGATCTCCGGAACAGCGAGAACCGGGTTACAGCAGCGTTTCTTTTGAAGTTCTAAATCGCTTTTGAATCGCCTGATGCAAATGACAACGGGCGCCTGCGAAGATGGAGGCGCCCGTTGTGTTTCGTGGTTAGCTCAGGTTGCCGTAAAACTTCCAGGTGCTCTGGTAGTCGCGGGTGAGCGGTGTGTTGGCAATCTGGGCGCGCACCATCTCGATGGGCATGTTGCCTTCGCGATAGAACGCGTCGTGGAACTGGCGGTTGGTCATCTTGCCGCCGCCTACGAGCTCTTTGTGCAGCGCGTAGAACTGCAGTGCGCCGAGCATGTAGGCACACTGGTAGATGGGAGAGTAGGAGCCATTGAACGAGCGGCGCACTTCGCCTTCGGCGCTGAAACGGTCATGACCTACGCGGTCGATGAGGAACTGCACGCACTCGAGTGCCTTCATCTGTCCGAGGTTGAATTTCACGGAGAAGATGATGCGGGCGCAGCGTTCCTTTCTCCAGAAGAGTGCGCCGACGCGCTCCTCGGGGGTCTTGAACCAGCCGAGATCCCACATCAACATTTCCCAGTAGAAGGCCATTCCCTCGCTCCAGAACGGGCCGGCGCCGGCGAAGCTGCGGCGGTAGGTGCGGTAGCGGGCGGTCATGTAGCTCTGCATGTGATGGCCGGGTACGAGCTCGTGGTACACGGTATCGAAGGCCTGCGGAATATTGTTGGCGCGCAGGCTGTCGAGCTTCTGGTCGTACGTCATGGTGCTGGCGGGCGAGGAGACCTGGATCGTCTGGCCGCCGGTGAAGAATGGATTGACCAGTTGCTGCTGCGGCGTCATGGCCTGCTCCCACCAATCCTGCTTCGCTCCTTCAGGGATGGTCAGCACCTGCTTCTCTTCCATGAAGGCGATGGCCTTGCGCGCGTTGTCGCGGACCCAATAGATCATCTGGCCCGGCTCGACGTACATGTTCTTGGCCTTCTCCTGCGCGGCCTTCCAGTCGTTGCCGAGGCCCATCTCCTGCGCGGCCTTGTTCATCTCCCGGTCGCACCACTCGAACTCTTTGTTCGCGAGGGTGATCAGCTCTTCGGGTGTGTAGGGGATCCAGGCCTGGCGCAGCTCCTCCTGCAAGACGTCATGGCCGACGGGGCCGATGCCGGCAATCTCCTTTTCGCTGCCGAGCGGAGCGTCGCTGCGAGGGCGCTGGCGATTGCCTCCACCCGCGCCGCCACGGCCGCCGCGGCCACCAAAACCTGCCGCTCCTGGACCTCCACGACCCATGGTTGGCACCGGCTCGAGCTGTCCGGGCTGACCGGAGGCGGCAAACAGGGCTTCGGCGTACTTGCCGAGGGCTTCATCGGTGCGCTTCAACTCGTCGTTATCCCAGAAGGCGAACAGAGGGTCGTAGATCGCGTAGAAGGTGCTCCACTCCTGCAGCACGCCGCGGAGCTCCTGCACGCGTGAGGCGGCGCGTCCGAGCGCTGCCGGGTTCGCGCCGGCGGGCGGCTTGGCCGTGGCGAGTTGCTTTTGCAAGCTGGAGAGTGTGGCGGCTGCCTTTTTCTCGTCGAGGGTCTCCATGCGGCGGCGGGCTTCCTCGAGGCCGTAGATGTCCTGCTGGAACGGGAGGATGGCGACGACCTCGGCTTCCTTTTTGGCATCCTCGGCGAGCTGGCGCTGCTCTCCCTGGATGTGGCTGCGGAGGAGAAGACAGTCGACCTTGCCGGACTGGCTCATCGCGTCGAAGTGGAACGATTCGAGCAGGCGAAGCTGGCCGGCGAAAAACTTCTCGCTCTCGCTGTGGTGCAGGGCGGAGCCGGGGAGGAAGCGCCGGCTGATTTCTGCGAGCTCCACGTCATAACGCTCGACGACCGGGATCATCTCGCTGGTGCCGGTATCGAGCGGGGTGCCGTCGGCTGCCGTTTCACAGGCGCACGCGGCTGTTGTGGCTGCGTGCGATGTCTTGCCGGGATGAGCCTGTGCGAGGAGTTGCTGCGGACTCAGCGTGCCCGCTCCCAGAATTGCTAATCCACTACCCTTCAGAAGCTGGCGCCGGTCCATCTTTTTGCTTTCCTCCGATTTGCTCTCGATGTGCAATTTTTCGCTTGAGGGTGGAAGCCCCTCTTGCCGCTGGATTTCATTGCTGGATTTCAGTACAGACGGATGAGGCGAATTGGAGACTCGCGAAGACCGGCTGAATGTATGCGGAAAAGAATAATTTATAGAACGCAAAAATGCTCGTGAAATAGGAGACCGGGTTGGGGCGGGCACGATTCTTCACCTTCCGAAAGTGGCGTTGATTGGGTCGAATTTGTCGTGCAAGGACCGTCGTGTGGCGGCGAACCCGTTTGTTGTAATGGGCTCAGCGGCCACGGAAGCAGATCGGATTCGCCGCGGCCTGCGCATAGCCTGGGAACGGCTTCGGGCTCTCATGCTCAATTCGTAATTCATCCACAAAACCTGTGAACTCCAGATGATGATTCGTGGCTCCGATGCGGAGAGACGAAGGGACCTTTTCAGATATCTGGCTTTTGAATTGACTGCGAAGGAGAACAGAATATGGCAAACGCGACGGCTGAAGTCCAGGCCAAGGATGGTGCCGCGAGCGCGGCGAAGATCGACATGAAGTTCGAGATCGTTGTGATCCCGGTCTCGGATGTGGGTCGCGCGAAGGAGTTCTATACGAAGCTTGGCTGGCGGCTGGATGCCGACTTCGACAATGGCAAGGACTTTCGCGTAATTCAGTTCACGCCGCCCGGTTCCGGGTGCTCGGTCATCTTCGGCAAGAATGTGACGGGTGCGGCTCCGGGCTCGGCGCAGGGGATGTATCTGATCGTTCGTGACGTCGGGGCCGCGCGCAAGGATTTGCTTCAGCGTGGTGTTGCCGTCAGCGAGGTTTTCCATGGCGGCGACAATGTGTACAGCGGGCCGGACGAGGCGTACATCTTTGGAAAGATCCGGGTGAAGGGTCCCGATCCTGAGCGTCGCAGCTATCGGTCGTTCGCCTCGTTCAAAGATCCGGATGGGAACGGCTGGCTGTTCCAGGAGATTACGGCGCGGCTGCCGGGTCGTATCGATTCCACGGCGACGAGCTTCGCAACGGCGGGCGATTTAGCGAGTGCGTTTCGACGTGCGGAGGCGGCGCATGGCGAGCATGAGAAGCGCCTCGGCGGACAACGTGATGAGAACTGGCCTGATTGGTACGCGGCGTACATGATCGCGGAGCAGTCCGGCGCTCCTCTGCCCGAATAACTGAACGGTGCTCACATCTCAAGGAAAACGCCTATGAGAACGCTCGCTTTTCTGCTGGTGGCCGCCGCATCGGTGGCTGGTATTGCCGCCCATGAGTCCAACGCAGCGAAACAAACAAGTGAGCAGGCCACCGCGGCCTACGTGACAAGAATGCCCGCAGGATATCGCGACTACAGGTTCATCTCCGTGGCACACGAGGCAGGCGGCCTGAACAGCCTGGGCGCCATGCTGGGCAACGATGTGGCGATGAAGGCCTACCGCGCGAAGACTCTTCCCTTTCCGGACGGCACGATCCTTGCCGCGTTGCACTACACGCACTCGCCCAACGCAGAGAACAATCGGATCTTCGGGCAAGAGCAGTCGTTCACTCCCGGTAAACCGACCAACATTCAGTTCATGATCAAGGATTCGCACAAGTATGCCGCGACAGGCGGCTGGGGCTTCGGCAACTTCACGCCGGATGGCAAGCCGGGCGCCGAGGCAGCGATGAAGTCCTGCTATCCCTGCCACGCGCGGGAAAAGAATCACGATCTCGTTTTCACGCAGTACGCACCTTAGAGGCAGTGGGGAATGACCGACCAGACCTCGAGGAGCCGCTATTCTTCGCGGTTGATGTGACGGTGTTGACGAACGGCAGGGAGGAATTATGGCGACTGCGACGGTTATGGCTGCGGTTCGGCGCGAACCGGAACTCCTCGGGCAAACAGTCGTAGTGGTCGGTGGCAGCGCCGGAATTGGGCTAGAGACGGCTCGACGAGCACGTGCCGAGGGGGCCCGGGTGATCCTTACCGGCAGAAACGCCGAGCGGCTTAAGGTGGCTGCCGAGGAACTCGGAGCGCAGAGTACAGCGACGTTCGACGCGAACGATCCGGCTGCCATCGAGCGATTCTTCTCAAGCCTGCCGGGAATGATTGATCACGTGATGGTGACAGCGGGTGCGCCGCGCTACGGGCACCTGCTCGACATGGACTTCGAGGAGACACGCAGCGCGCTCGATACGCATCTTCTCCAGATGATCCAGGTGGGACGGAGTGCGAAGCACAAGGTGCGACCAGGCGGCACGCTGGTGTTTATGGGCGGGACCGGAGGACGCCGTCAAAACATCGAACTTGGGATGGTGCCGACGGTGACTGCCGCGATGCCGGCGCTCACCGCGAGCCTGGCGGTGGCGCTGGCTCCGGTGAGGGTCAACCTCATCGCTGCGGGCTTTGTGGATACACCGTTGTCGGCATCGCTGCTCGGGGACGACCTGGAAAAGCGCCGCGAACAGCTTCGCACCACGCTGCCGATCCGGCGCGTCGTTACGCCGGCGGACGTTGCGGCGCTTGCCGTACACCTCATGAGCAATACGGCGCTTACGGGCGCGACCTACGACATCGATGGCGGACAGCAGTTCGTCGACGCTTAACTGAAGACGGGCAACGATCGCCTGTCACGAAATATCGATGCCGGTCACGGTGCGCCTTGACATATTCCGATATGGGAATATATTAGAAATCATGACGCGGAGGGCTCATCCCGGGGATGTCTTCAGCGCGATTGCAGAACCGCGGCGGCGCGAGGTGATTGCGGTGCTGTCGGACGGCCGGGAGTATGCGGTCAACGAGGTTGTGGTTCGGATGAGGATGGCGCAGCCTGCCGTCTCCAAGCATCTCGGCGCGCTGCGCAGGGCCGGCGTGGTGACGGTGGTCAGGCGCGGACAGCATCGGATGTATCGCTTGAATCCTGAGGGTCTGAAGCCCGTGCACGACTGGGTGAAGACCTTCGAGCGGTATTGGACGCACCAGGTTGACCAGATCAAACAGCGCGCCGAGCGTAAGGCGCGGGAACCAACGATGTGTGTCGGTTTGATTTCGAACCAAAAGGAGGACTAGTCATGTGTCCCTTCTGCATAGGTACAGCGATATGGATTGCAGCCGGTGCTGTCGCGGCCGGCGGTGCGACGGCGGTGACTGCAGCGAAGCTCTGGAACAGGAAAGCACAGGAACAAGGAGGAAAGCATGACAAGCAATGAACAGATCGCAACGATGAAGAAGCCGCCGGTGGTATCGGCGGAGGAGTGGCAGAAGAAGTGGCAGGAGCTGCTGGTGAGGGAGAAGGAGGTCATGCGCTCGCGCGATGCGATGGCGGCGGCGCGGCGCAGGATGCCATGGCTTGCAGTGGAGAAGCAGTATGTCTTCGATGGGCCGGAGGGAAAGCGTTCGCTGATGGAGTTGTTCGACGGGCGGCGGCAGCTTGTGCTGTATCGCGCGTTCTATGACTCGAACGTCTACGGCTGGCCTGATCACGCCTGCGTCGGTTGCTCGCTGGGCGCTGACCAGGTCTCGCACCTGTCGCACTTGCACGCACGGGATACCACGCTCGCCTACGCCTCGCGCGGATCGCAGGAGAATATTGCGCGTCTGAAGCAGCGCATGGGCTGGGAGAGAATTCCCTGGTATACGATCACCGACGATTTCGATAAGGACTTCAGCGTGGACCAGTGGCACGGACACAACGTGTTCTTCCGGGACGAGAAGGACAGGGTCTATCGGACATACTTCATCAATAATCGCGGGGATGAGGCGATGGGCAACGTGTGGAGCTACCTGGATGTGACGCCGCTGGGACGGCAGGAGGACTGGGAGGATTCGCCGGAAGGGTATCCGAAGACGGAGCGGTACAAGTGGTGGCGGTGGCATGACGCGTATGGCGCGGAGGATGTCGGCCTGACGAAGACGATTGAGAAGGGGATGGAGATCCTCAATCTGTAACTTGTGAATTCGTCATGGAGGGCGCGGCTGCATGGGACGCAACACCTATCGGCTCTTTCCGGCTTTGGATTTGGGGGCGCGCTCGGGGAGCTTCAACCCCTTGCTTGATTGCTCCCATTCCTTTACGTCGACGCCCTGCTTCTCCAGTTTTGCTTTGTTCGCCTCGAAATAGCGGCGCTGCGCTTCGCTCTTGAATGGCATAACCCAACCTCCATACAGTTTCGATGCCTCTTCATTTCCCCAGGGGCTAAAGCCCCTTGATTGAAGCGGTCGGTGGCGGCGGGGCTGAAGCCCCGCCCTTTCAAAGCGACAGACCCGGGCATCTCAAAGCGGAGAGACCCGGGCCTTTCAAAGCGAGAGACTCACAGGAGGCGTCCGGCGCGGCAGAGGTTGTCGATGCTCTGATATTGGTGACAGTGAAGATAGCCGCTTCCGATTGTGGCGCGCGGCTAAACCTTGGCCTCCAGACCGGACGAGGCATGGCCGCTGTCACAAACGAACGATCTGACTCGTCATCCTTTGGTGGAGGAAAATCACGATGCGGATCTTTATCGCCGGAGCGACCGGCGTGCTGGGACGGAACCTTATTCCGAAGTTGCTTAAGCGTGGTCACAGCGTAGTAGGCACATCCAGCACGAAGGAACGGCTCCAGGAGTTGGAGCACATGGGAAGCGAAGCCATCCTCATGAATGGCCTGGATCGTGACTCCGTGCTTCGAGCGGTGACTGCAGCCAAGGCTGATGTCGTCGTTAACCAGATGACGTCACTCGCGAGTGTTCAGAACTACAGGAACTTCGATAAGGAATTTGAACTCACCAACCGGTTGCGGAGGGAGGGAACTGCCTATCTGTTGGAGGCCGCACGACAAAACGAGGTACGGAAGATCGTCGTGCAGAGTTTTGCCGGTTGGCCGCTGCAGGCCGGCAGTGCCATCGCGAATCCGGAGGAGACTCCCTACGCAATGGATTTACCTGCGCGGATGAAGAACTCGCTTCGCGCTATCCAGCAGATGGAAGAGATGGTGGTTTCGTCGCAGTCGCCTGTTGGCGTTGTGCTTCGTTATGGATTCTTTTACGGACCCGGGACCTCTTTCGATTCGACGGCGAGCACGATTGAGGTTGTACGAAAGGGCAACTTTCCGGTCATCGGGAAGGGAACGGGGGTTTGGTCTTTTATTCACGTCGAAGACGCCGCCGAAGCGACCCGTATCGCGATCGAAGACGCTCCCGCAGGCACATATCATGTTACGGACGATCATCCCGCGGCTGTTGGGGAATGGCTGCCAGAGCTGGCTCGGCTTCTCGAGGCAAAGCCGCCCAAGAGAGTTCCGGTATGGCTCGGCAGGCTCTTTGCCGGAGCGAGCACCGCCTTCATGATGACGAAGATGCGCGGCGCGGCAAACGGCAAGGCAAAACGCGTCCTGGAATGGAGGCCCAGCTACGCGGACTGGCGGCACGGATTCGCAGCCATGCTGCGGAGGCCTTCATGAGGGTGCCGATCTCGCAGCAGTCGGGAGTCATCCAGTCAAGGCAGGAAAGACCGGGCTCGACGCGGCATACGCACGGCTAGAAGAGGCGTTCGGCGCGGCGGAGGTTGCCGGCGGAGCCGATGTTGGCGAGGGTGAAGTTGAAGCGGTAGGCGTTCTCGTTGCGGACGGCGCCGAGCTCGTATTTGCGGTATTCGATGGAGAAGCCGCAGCAATTCCAGTTGTAGTTTGTCTGGATGGCGGCGTATTGGATCTGGCCGAGGTTGATGTCGATGCCAGCATTGGCGGCGACGGCGAGGCCGACGCGGTTGGGATCGCCGAAGCCGCCGAGCACGCGCATTTGTTTGAAGTTGGAGGTGGGCGAGGTGGTCAGGGTCTCCTGATCGTTGTTGTTGGTGTCGATGCTCCCGGTGGCGAAGCGGCCGGGGGCGGCGAGCAGAGCGTAGGAGACGCCGCCGAAGAGCCGGCCCTTGCGGGCGTCAAGGAAGATGTTGGACCTGGTGAACTTGGAGGCGCCGGTGTCGTAGTCGAAGTCCCACTCGACGTCTGTGTGGCCGGAGGTGCGGAAGCGCATGCGGGAGATGAGCGGCGAGATGTTGCGCGGCTCGGTGAGGAAGGCGATGCCGGAGAGACTGAGCGTGGTGTCGAAGATGTTGCGGCGCCCGGTGATGACCGCGTGCCCGAAGGTTGGGTCGAAGAAGTAGCGCTGCGTGACGCGCCAGGAGAACCACTCCTGTTGTTGTGGGACCGGACCCTGGGCGCAGTCGTCAGCTTTGGCGTGCGTACGAGTGGGGGATTGAGGCGCCTGAGCGTCGGCGTCCGGGATGCCGTTGGCGTCCGTGCTCTGGTCGGGTGTGGGGTTGAGGACGTCGGGGAGCTCCGGCGGGGCGGAGGTCTGCGAGAGCTGGATGCCGCCGGTGGTCAGTGTGGCGGATGTTGTGGGGCAGCCGGGCTTCGGATGGACGGGCTTGATCCCGGGGCGGAAATAGACGTGCTGCGTGACGCCGTACTCGAGCTCGTTGGTGTCGGAGGCGAGGTCGATATCGTCGAAGCGAAGGATGTTGTCGAAGTTTTCGATGCCATGGACGTTGCGGTAGGTGATCTCGGGCTCAACGGTGTGACGGAGTTCGGTCCCGAAGAGTTTTTGCAGCGACTCGGGGACTTGGAAGGTGCGCTCAATGGCAGGCGGGCGAATGGCGACGCGGAGGTCGAAGTTGGCCCGGTTAATGGGGTCGGTGGACTCGAGGGGCGGCTGGCCGGGCGTGGAGGAGGTCTGGCGGGAGCGGGTATAGAAGGTCTCGCGGGCGGCGATGGAGGCGAGGAGATGCCAGCCGTCACCGCTGAGCGGAAGGGAGAGCTCGGGCCGGAGATCGAAGCGTTCGATGATGCCGGAGGAGGTGAAGTTGGGCTGCGAGCGTTTGAGGCCGGCCATGGAACCGGTGAAGCTGAAGAGAACCGGCGTGTTGCCGAGCGGATGGTCAACGGCGGTGAAATCGAGCGAGGGGACGTGGAGGATGTGGACCTGCTCGCCGGGCGAACCGCCAACGGGAACGCGCTTGAGGCCCTGATAGCGGTCGGCGCGAACGGCCATGTCGATGCCGCGGTCCTGATTGGTGAAGTAGCCGATGGAGGTGATGTCGGAGCTGACGGCCTGGTTGAAGTTCTCGGTGAAGGCCTCGCGGTAGACGTAAGAGCTGAGGTACTCGACGTCTCCGACGATGCGGGAGGTGGGAGCGAGTTGTTTGCGGAAGGCCCCGGTAACGTCCTCGCCGCCCTGGTTGGTGTAGGTGCCGTTCTCGGGAGTGTAGCCGCGGTCCTGCAGCGCGGAGAAGTGGGCCTGGGCGAAGTCTTCGTTGAAGCCGCGGGCGCGAAAAGTAGCGGATTCGGCGTAACCGCGGAGGGAGTAGTACTGCAGGCCGAGGGTGAGGTCGGCGGAGCGGCCGAGAGTGATGTAGGCCTGCTCGCCGATGATCCAGCCCTTGGTGCTGGACTGGCCGAGGACGGGGATGAGGATGCCGCTCTGACGCTGCTCGGAGTTGACCGGGTGCGTGGCGTAGGGGAGGAAGAAGAGCGGCATGCCGAGCAGGTGGAAGACGGTATTGCCCGCTCGAGCCTGGCCTTCGTTGAGTGATAGATGGGCGGAGGTGAGGATCCAGTCCGGGTGGGGGAGGAGGCAGGAGGTGACGGAGCCGTCGTAGACGTCGTAGGCGCCCGGTCCCGTTTTAACGACGACTTTGCCGGAGAAGAGAAACGGGTTCGGCGTAACGAGGCCGGTCTTGCCGACGGTGTTGGGAGTAGCGGCGGCGCCGTGCAGGCCAATGGAGCCGGTGACGTCGTAGAAGCGGCCGGTACCGGATTTGAGGTTGTAGGTGCCGTGCGAGGCAGCGAGGTACTCGTCGTTTTCGCCGCCGCTGAGACGGACGTGGCCGTTGGCAGTGACGTCGCCGGTGTCTTTGTCGTAGGAGATGGAGTCGGCGCGCAGGAGATGGCTGGTGTAGGTGATCTCGACGTTTCCGGAGAGCAGAGTCAGGTTGCCGTGTTCGGATTGGACATCCGCTTCCGAGGAGACAATGTCGGGGGCCTTCTCAGGGAGGAGGGGAGTGGCACGTGGGATTTCGGGAAGGGTTGTGCCGGCAGATGTGGGTGGAGGTGCCGGATTTGACACCTGTGCAATGAGGAGATGTGGATGAACGGCGGAAGGACCGATGATAGATAAGAACAGGACGGCAAGGCGTAACTGCGAACGCCAACGCACTCTCGAACGGTTCTGAATTGGGAGTGAGGCGTTACGAGTCACAGATTTCAGGTTAAACGATGGATAGCGCGCGAAGCTGTGGCGTGCTGCAGTAGGCAATAGAGGCTTTGGGGATGCAGGGTTCGATGGGCAGCGCAGAGGTGGAGGAGATGGCGGCGCAGGGACTGCTGGCGACGGGCACGGATGGCACACTCTTTGACACGGGTGCGGCCTCTTTGCGAGCGGCTGCGGCGGCGAGAGTGGCTGCGCATCGGAGCAGGCGGGCGGGAGCCCAGGCTTTAGAGGCTGCCCGGGAAGAGGCCTTGCGTGAGGAACACGCTCGGGGGGAGCGGGATGCCCGGCGGGGCGCGGCAAATGTGCGCGATGCCGTAAAGGCGCGGTACGAGAAGTCACAGAGCTACAGGGATTTTCTGGCGGCTGAGGCCGAGCGCGCGATGCAGCAGGCGCAGGCCGAGGCGGAGGTCGCGGCTCGGAATGCGAAGGCGATTGCCGAGGCGCAGATGCAACTGCTGGAGGAGTTGAAGCAGGAGGAGAACTCCAGGTTTGAGGCTGCGCCGACGGCGGCGGCGCCGTTTGAGGATGAGCGCGCGAGGTGGGAGTGGGATGAACCGAGGATTGGCTTTGTTGAAGAGCCGGTAGGGCGGAGTGGAGATCTGTTTGTTGAACCGCAGCCTTTGCGGGAGGTTTCGACGGGTGGGCTGACCGTGCGGCTGTATGACGATATTGGGCCAGTATTGCCTGCGCTTTCACCCCAGCGAACAGGTTCACTGGGGACCGCGGTGCTGCCGGAGATGAAGGCGCGACCGCGTCTGATGATGGAGGACGCAGAGTTGGCAATGGAGGAGCTGGCGGAGCTGGAACAGGAGATCGCGTTCCGGCGGGCTCCGGAGTTTGTGGACCACATCATCGAGACGATGCCGCTGCCGGCAAATTTGATTGAGTTTCCGCGGGAGCTGGTGGCTTCGCGCAAGGCGCGGCCGCGGTTAGCCGAAGGCCCGCTGCGCGAGGAGACTGCGCCGGAGCCGCAGTTGCGGATCTTCGAAGTGGAGCCTGAGCAGATTTCGACGGAGCCGGTGGCCGCGGAAGAGGATGTGAGCGACGCGCCGGTTTGGCAGGGGATGCTGCTGGATACGGCGGTCGATCGGGTTCGCGTACGGGAGCGCGAGGCTGCGGTGGCGACGGGACCGATGGATATTGCTCCGGTGTCGCGGCGCCTGATGGCAGCGATGGTGGATGGCTGCTGCATCGGGGCGGCATTGGTCGGGTTTGCGACGGTGGTGTCGTATATTTCGGGACCGGCACTGCAGGCGATGTCAAAGCCGGTGGTCGGCGCGACGGCGGTGTTCACGTTTGCGATTGCGGCGCTGCTGTATCAGCTGCTGTTCTTCTCGCTGAACGAGGCTACGCCAGGGATGCGGTACGCGCGCGTCGGGCTGTGCCTGTTTGCAGATGCGAGTCCGACGCGGAGGCAGATGCGGCGGCGCGTGCTGGCGCAGCTGCTGGCGGTCTGCCCGCTGGGGCTGGGGATGCTGTGGGTGCTGCTGGATGACGATCGGCTGGGATGGCACGATCGGATTTCGCGGATGTATCAGCGGCCGTACTAGGTACACGCGAAAAAATTTAGAGCCGGAGGGTGCGCTGAGGGTCAGTGCGCGATAGGATGCACTCTGCTTCTTTTCGCGGAGGGTTATGAGTGCGCCGATCTTCTCATGTCTATGCGCCGCTGCTTGCGGCAGCCGCAGTTACGGCGCTATCTGGGTGCCATGAGGCGTCGGTGTGTCCGCCATAGGCCGCGTGTTCGGAGCACGTAACTCAGACACGCTTCGGAGGAGTCGGCGCACGCTTTACGAATCATCTTGTGATCTGGTGGTTTGCGGTAGCAGGCGCCATTGTTGTTGCTGGACGGTTTGTGAGTCCGGGTGAATAAGCGCAACAGGGCTGCTGCTAGGATGGTCGCAAGTTTATGAGACGGTCTAAGCAGGTGGTGGCGCCGATTCTTGCGTCGGCGGCAGCGGTTTTGTTGGGTGGATGTAAGCCGGATATGCAGCGCTGTGTGGACGAGAACAATCGCGTGATGGAACCGGGTTACTGCAATACGCTGCAGCGGGGAAGCACGCAGACGACGGTCGGACCGAGCGGCGGAGCGCACTACTACCGCTGGTATTACGGCGGTGGCGGAAGCTATGTGCCGGGGTCGGTGGTAACGAGTGGAAAGTATGCGCCGGAGAGCGGACATAGCTACTCGACGACGAGTGGGACGGCGCGTGGTGGTTTTGGGTCGAGCTTTGGCGGCGGTGGCGAAGGCGGCGCGCACGGCGGCGGAGCGGGGGAGTAGCGATGCAGCGGCATAGCATTGCACCGCGCGAGAACTGGCAGCAGATCGTCGAGCAGCAGGGGCTGACGTTTCATACCGTACAGGTGCTCGATTCTCAATCCCCGCGGAGTGCGCCGGGGGTGGGGAACGGGCGGCGGTATTGGGACGAGAGTGCGTGCTACGAGTTCACCTCGGCGGAGGTGGACAGGCTGGAGGCTGCGGCAAACAAGCTGCAGGCGATGTGCCTGGCGGCGGCGCAGCATGTGATCGATGAGAAACGGTACGCCGAGCTCGAGATTCCGGCCGAGGCTGTGCCGATGATCGAGTGGGCGTGGAATGAAGAGCCGCCGGCGATCTATGGGCGGTTCGATGTGCTGTTTGATGGGAGTGGGCCGCCGAAGCTGCTGGAGTACAACGCGGATACGCCGACGTCGCTGGTGGAGGCGGCGGTGATTCAGTGGTATTGGCTGAAGGATAGATATCCAGAGCGAGACCAATTCAACTCGCTGCATGAGCGGCTGATTGCGAAGTGGAAGGATGTCGACGCGTATCTATCGAAGCCGATCTATTTTGCGAGCGCGGACTTCGCGGAGGATCAGCTGACGGTTGCGTATCTGCGCGATACGGCAGAGCAGGCGGGAATTAAGACGCGGCAGCTGGCGATGCGCGAGATCGGGTGGAATGAGCGGCGCGGGTGTTTTGTCGACAACACGCGGTACGAGGATGCTGTACGGTCGATCTTCAAGCTGTATCCATGGGAGTCGATGATGGAGGAAGAGTTCGCGGAGCAGTGTCTGCGGACGTACAGGCAGATGCGGTGGATTGAGCCGATCTGGAAGATGCTGCTGTCGAACAAGGGGATTCTGCCAGTGTTGTGGGAACTGTATCCAGGGCATGAGTTGCTGCTGGAAGCCCGGTTCGTCGATGAAAGCAGCGGATGGGAGCCGCAGGCGGGTTGGGTGCGGAAGCCGATGCACTCGCGCGAGGGAGCGAACATCGTGATGAAGCTTGAGGATGGGCGGAAGATTGAAACGCCGGGCGAATATACGAATCGCAAGATTATCGATCAGCGGCTGGGGCCGGAGGTGTCGTTTGCGGATGCGAGTGGAGCGCGCCGGTGGCCGGTGCTGGGCTTGTGGATGATCGACCAGGAGTGCGGCGGGATGGGGATTCGCGAGGATGCGGGAAGGGTGACGGGGAATTATTCGAGCTTCGTGCCGCACTACTTTAGATAGCCTGCGAGTGAAGAGCCGCAGATAGACTGGTCGGCATGGACGTTCACGCGCCGCACCAGTGTGAGAAGGAGCGGAAACGGTAGGCGTTCAGCGGTGGTTGGTGCGCAGCGGATAAAATGTTTGTATTGCGCCCATTTGCGCCCCTGGAGTTGCTTTGAAGATCGTTCTCGCTGAAAAGGTCTCGCCCGCCACCCTTGCCATTTTCCAGAAGGAACCGGGCTGGAATGTCGTAACGGCTGACAAGATTGCTCCGGGCGGACTGGCGGCGGAGTTGGCGGATGCGGACGCACTGGTAGTGCGTTCGGCGGTTCAGGCCGACGCGGAGTTGTTGAGCCATGCGCCGAAGCTGCGGATTATCGGGCGCGCGGGTGTGGGCGTCGACAACATTGATGCGGAAGAGGCGACGCGGCGCGGCATCGTGGTGATGAATACGCCGGGTGCGAATGCGGTTGCAGTAGCGGAGCTTACGCTGGGGCTGATGATCGCGATGGCGCGGAGCGTGCCGCGCGCGAACACGGGACTGCATGCGGGCAAGTGGGACAAGAAGAGCCTGCAGGGCAGCGAGCTGCGCGGAAAGACGCTTGGGATCGTGGGGCTGGGGCGCATTGGGCTGGAGGTAGCGCGGCGCGCAAAGGCCTTCGGGATGAATCTGATCGGATACGATCCGTTTGTGGCGCCGGTGATTGCGCGCGAGAACGGCGTGACGCTGGTGCCGATCGACGAGATCTTTTCGCAGAGCGATTACCTGTCGCTGCACGTGGGCCTGACGCCGCAAACGGAAGGGCTGATCAATCAGCACTCGATTGCGATCATGAAGAAGGGCGTGCGGATTTTGAACTGCGCACGCGGCGAACTGATTGTGGATGAGGCGCTGGTAGAGGGTTTGAAGAGCGGCAAGGTTGCGGGTGCGGCGCTGGATGTGTTCCGCAAGGAGCCGCTGAAGGAGTCGCCGTACTTTGAGATAGAAAACGTGATGCTGAGCCCGCACATTGCGGGGTCGACGGATGAGGCGCAGGAAGCGATTGGGATTCAGCTGGCGAACCAGGTGAGGGACTACCTGAAGCTGGGCGTGGTGCAGAACGCGGTGAACGTGGCCTCGCTGAGCGAAGAGGAGTATGCGGAGGTTTCGCCGTACATCGAGATGGCGGCGCGGCTGGGGCAGTTGCTGAGCCATGAGGCGGCGAATGGCGCGGGCGACGGACTGGGCAGCGTGGAGAGCATTTCGCTGACGTACAACGGACGGCTGGCGCAGTTGAAGACAGACCTGATTCGCAATGCAGCGATCGCGGGCGTGCTGCATGGGGCGGATGGGATCAACCGCATCAATGCTGCGGCTGCAGCGACTGAGCGAGGGATACGGGTGCAGGAGGACAAGCGCGAGCACGTTGCGGGCGGTACAGGCTCAACGTTGCGGCTGAGCCTGCACTGGGTACGCAAAGGCGAGGGGACACCGGGACACCAGGCTGCACCGAACCGGGGCGACTGGACGGGACTGGCGACGGTGATCCATGGGAACTCGCCGCGACTGCTGAGCTATGACGGGATTGATATTGAGGCGGAGCTGGCGGGGACGCTGGTGATCATTCGCAACCAGGACGTGCCGGGAGTCATTGGGCGGATTGGAACGATTTTGGGCGAGGCCCGGCTGAATATAGCGAACTTTGCATTGGGCCGCAGCCGCGGCGGGCGGGTCCCAGAGGGCCATGCGCTGGCAGTGGTGCAACTGGACGTTGCGCCGGGCGACGAGAGCGCCCTGGCCGAGGCAACCGCGGAGCTGAAAAAGGTGGACGCGATTACGAGTGTTCGTGCGGTGCAGTTACCTAAGCTGTAGACGGCCAGGTGGCTCCTTCGTTCAGGGGCTAAAACCAGTTTCGTTGATGGGCACGACGGTGCGGCTGAAGCCGCACCGCTTTCAAAGCGGCGCGGAATGACAGCAGGTTTCCTGTAGACTGAACTGACGGCCGGCCCAGGCTGGCCAGGAACCTCCCGAATGCAGAAATCAGTACGTCTCTCCAGCCTCCTTCTTGCATCGTCGTTCGTTGTGCTGACCGGATGCCGCCAGGTTCAGCAGAACGGCGTAGTCGCTACGGTGAACGGTCATCCGATTCTTCGTGCCGATCTCGATAAGAATTACAACGCACAACTTGCGAACAATCCTCAACAGGAAAAGCCATCGACCGATCAGGGGGATGCGCTGCGGCTAAATCTTCTTCACAGCATGATTGTGGAAGAGATTGTGGAGCAGCATGCGGCGAAGCTTGGGCTGACGGCGACGGACCCTGAAGTGGATGCCAAGCTGACGGAGTTGAAGGCCCCCTATACCGAGGAGCAGTTCCGGCAGAAGCTGCAGGCGGGCGGACAGACGATGGATACGCTGCGGCGCACGCTGCGTCGGAGCCTGACGTTCGAGAAGCTGCTGAACAAAGAGATTAACTCGCGCATTACGGTAACGGACCCTGATGTGACGAGCTACTACAACGCCCACAAGGCCGAGTTCAACCTGATTGAGCCGCAATATCACCTCGCGCAGATCCAGGTGACGGGGCAGTCGACGCAGCAGGTGAATAACCTGCAAAACAACAAGGCCGTAGGCGACGTGGACGCGCGCAAGAAGATCCAGGCGCTGAAGAATCGCATCGATGCTGGCGAGGACTTCGGCACGCTGGCGATACAGTTTTCGGAGCAGCCGAACACGGGGCCGAACGGCGGCGACATGGGCTTCATTTACGAGTCGCAGATGAAGCAGGCAACAGACCCGTCGACCTATGCGGCGATCACGAAGCTGAAGCCGGGCGAAACGACGGAGATTTTGCCGCTGCTGGAAGCGCAGACGAAAAAGCCGGCGGGGTACGTGATCTATAAGCTGATCAGCAAGGAGCAGGCGGGACAGCGAGACCTCAGCGATCCGCGCGTGCAGCAGTCGATTCGCAAGCAGTTGCAAGACAGCCGCTCGCAGCTGCTGAAGAATGCGTACTTCGAGATTCTCACTGATGAGGCGAAGGTAAGGAACTTCTACGCGGAAGAGGTCTTCAAGGAGATGGCGAAGTAGGCGATGACTGCGGATGTTCGGCGGCGGTCAGGGTACGCGTTGTTGAGCGCGTTGGTTGGACTGATGGGCGGGTGCCATCGACTGCCCCCTCCGACTCCTTTGGATCAATTGAACTCCCAGCAACTTCGAGGGCATGCGGTATTCCAGTCGCGCTGCGGGCAATGTCATTATGATCGCGAGGAGGGTGCGCTGCATGGACCATCGCTACGCGGGATGTACAAGAGGCCGTATCTGCCGAGCGGAGCGCCGGCGAATGACGAGCGGGTGACGTCGACCGTGCTGCACGGACATGGGTTGATGCTTGGACAACCGAATATGGATCCGCAGGATCTGGATGATTTGCTGGCGTACCTCCGGACGCTTTGAAGTGATTAATTCCTGATGACTGAAGAGCAGAAATCGCGATTTGTAGACCCAAAGGCTGCGCCCGCGGAAGATAAGGGTTTTCGCGCTCGGAAATTGCCGGGGACGCCGGCCGGTGAGTCGAAGGGCATGCTGCCCGGAATGGCATTGATCGGCATATATTTGCTGGTGCTGGCGATGCTGAATGCCTTTGCCGCAGCACGCGGGAGCTTCGGCACCGGCGCGGCAAAGTACAGCATTCTGGCGATCTGCACCCTGCTGGTGGTGGGAGTGTTTGGTCTGCTGCGCCTGTTGCGGTGGGGATGGGCGATTGTGAGCGCGGGCTGCCTTCTGATGGCCGCAGGTTATTTCTACGGATTTCATCGCACACACATTGCGCCGTACATCGTTCAGGGGTTGTTTGCGCTGGTGTTCTTTCTGTACCTGAGCCGGACCGAGGTTCGCGAGCGGTTGCGATAGCCAGCACTGATACAACTTGAATATGAGCCAGAGAGGGAAGACGCTGCTTGCGTTTGGCATCATCTACTTCGTCTGGGGATCCACGTACATTTTTATCCGCGTTGGGGTGCATGAAGTACCTCCGCTTCTGTTTGCGGCAATACGCTTTTTTACGGCCGGACTCCTGCTGGTGGCGTGGACGCTTGCGCGACGTGAACCGTGGCCAAAAGCACGGGAGTGGGCCTCGATCGCGCTGCTCGCTGCGCTGATCTTTGTCTGTGATTACGGGCTGCTGTTCTGGGCCGAAATGAAGGTTGCATCGGGCATTGCGGCCGTAATCATGGCAACCATTCCGGTATTTATTGCGATTGCGGAGATTGTGGTGCTGCGCACACAACGGATGACGCTACGGCTCGCCGGCGCGCTGTTAGTAGGAATCGCCGGTGTGATGGTGCTGATGGCCCGATCGTTTCGCTTAGGCACTGCGCCGATCAGCGCGGTGGGTGCAGTAGCGCTGATCACAGCAGCAATCTCCTGGTCTATCGCATCGGTCATGACGCGCAAGCTGCCACTACCGTCGTCCAAGGTGTTCAGTTCAGGAGCCCAGATGCTTGTGGGAGGAGCGATGCTGGCGGTGGTCGCAGCGGCGTTCGGCGAGCCACGGAGATTTCACCCTGCAGCAGTGTCGGGGCGGGCCTGGTTCGCGCTGGTGTACCTGATCGTGATGGGCTCGATCATTGGGTTTACTTCCTATCTATGGTTGATTCACCGTGAATCGCCGACCAAGGTGGGCACGTATGCGTATGTCAATCCGGTGGTCGCTGTTCTGCTGGGATATTTCCTGGGGGGCGAGCCGCTGGGTCTGCGCACGATTCTTGGGACGGTACTCGTGCTGGCAAGCGTGCTGTTGATTACGCTAGGGAAGTCTGCGCGAAGCGGTTCAGAGACTGCCAAGCGAGAGCGAATCGGCGGAGAGACGTGCACGGAATGAGGCAGTCGTCGATGTTCATATTCAAAAAGAAAAAGTTTCCAGTTGACACTCTGCGGGGTGGCGCGTAGTTTGGCTTCGCTCGGCTGTTAATCAAATTCAGCACGACTGCGGGGTATTATGCGCCTCCGGGACTTGTGCGTCTCCTCCTCTGCCGAAGATTCCTCAACCAAACCTCTCGATGTGAGAGCTTGCATCAGGAAGCGCGCGAGTTGGCATCCATCATGGATGCTCCTTGTTCTGCTGCTGATTTTAGCCGGGGCTGCGGCGCAGGCGCAGGAGTATACGAAGATCGTGGTGTTTGGGGATTCGCTCTCTGACACGGGCAATGATGCGGTGCTCAGCTTTCTTCAATTCCACGTTCCCATCCCTGGCCCTGTCGCGGATTACACACTCGGGCGCTTCACTGACGGAGCGGATACGTTGCCGCCAGCGTTGAACTACTTCGGCGTGTGGGTGGAGCAATTGGCTGCCGCTCTGCCGGCACATCCGACGGTGGTGGCGTCGCTCCAGGGAGGAACAAACTACGCCTTTGGATTTGCGAAGACGGGCAGCGGAACAACGCTGCTGACGTTTGCGCCTGGTTTCTCGATTCAGGTGGAGAACGTGGGGCAGCAGATCGACGACTACCTGGCCACCCATCCGCAGATCGACAACCATACGCTGTTTGTCGTGTGGGCGGGTGCGAACGATGTGCTGGAGGCGGGGTCGGCGGGCGAGGTGGTGAATGGAGCGCTCGATGAGGTCCGGGACATTCAGCGGTTGATCTCCGCCGGTGCGACCCAGTTCCTGGTGCTGAATCTGCCGCCGCTGGGCCTGAGTCCGCGTTTCAATCCTTCGCCAGCAGCAGCGGTCACAGCGAACACGGCTTCTGCGCTGTACGACACCACGCTGGATACATGGATTTCCCTGTTGCCGTTGTTGAACTTTGGCAAACATCTGACGATCAACCGGTTGAATACGTTCGCGCTGGTGAAGGGCATTGTTGCATCGCCTGCGAAATTCGGGCTGGCAAACGTTACGGACAGCGCGCAGCTAATGCCAGTGGATCCGGACACCTATCTGTTCTGGGACGATCTGCATCCTACAACGCGCGGACATGACATCGTAGCGATGACGGCATTGCAGTTGATTGAGCCGGCGGGCTGCCTGCTGCAGACGGCACCGGGGCAGTATGTGGGTCGGCCGGCACCTGGATGCAGGTAGCCGTGTTCGAAATCAGTTTGCAAAAAGCATAAGCGCAGCGGATCGAGGGGATTCGCTGCGCACTTTTTTCATGCGCGCGATGTGATGCGTGCTCATGTACAACGAAATAGATGGGGATGTTTCGTCAAGTGTGGTCGAGTCCCGTAGCTCTGCTGTTGGTGGCAGTGGCGCTACTGACAGCAATGATTCAGCCGGGTGAGCTGGGTACAGCGGACACGACGCGGCGGCTCCAAGTGACGCACTCGTTGTGGACCAGCGCCCCGCAGGTGCCACAGGCGGACTACGCAGAGTTTGGGAGTGTGGGTCGAGGTGGGCGGATCTACGCGTGGTATGGGGTTGGGCAGTCGCTATTGATGCTGCCCGCGGATATGGTGGGCACGGCGGCAGCCCGCGCGCCGTGGTGGCGCGGGTATGCGCAAAGCCGGGCGACGCCGCAGATTCGCGGAATTGTCGTGAGCGTGACCACCAACGTGTTGCTGAATGTGCTGACGGCGCTGATCGCGCTGCGGTTCCTGGAACTGCTGGGGTTCTCTCGTGTTCAATCGATTGCAGGGGCGCTGGCGCTGATTTGTGCGACGACGCATTTGCACTACGCGCAGAACATGCAGGAGAACAACTACATCTTTCTGTTGACGTTGACGGGACTGTGGATGCAGTTGCGTTGGGCAGCGACAGGAGAGCGGAAGGCACTGTTGTTGGGAGCGGGCGCGCTGGGGTTGAATTTGCTGACGCGTGTCACAACGGTTCTCGATGTGGTGGGTGCGTGTCTCTTTCTGCTGTTGATGGGGAGATTTGCTCGTGCAGCCGGTGAAGATTCGATGCGGGCGAAGTTATTGAGCGTACGCAGAGTGAAGGAGTATCTGCGCACAACCGTGCCGGTGTATGCGGTGTTTATATTTCTGGACCGGCTCTATCAGTTTTTGCGGTTCGGGTCATGGACGACCACGTACATGCGTTTGCAGGCGGATCGTCAAATGACCCTGGACCCTACGCTGCCGAAGAACTTTCCATTCAGCGGGCACTGGCTTCAGGGAGGTGTCCATTCGGGACTGTTGGGCCCGCTATTTGAGCCCGAGAAGTCGATCTTAGTGTTTGATCCATTGTTTGTTCTGGGGCTGCTTCTGATCGTGGTGCTTTGGAAGCGAATCTCGCCGGCGGTGCGCGCGTATGCGGTCGCGATGCTGGTCATGCTGGCGATGTACATCCTGTTTTATGCACGGTATTTTGCGTGGGCCGGCGATTTTGCGTGGGGCGACCGGTATATCTCGAGTGTGGTGGAGCTGTTTGCGTTGCTGGCTGTGCCGCTGTTAATCCAGTGGCGGCGTGAGCTGGGGCGCGTGGTGACGACGTGCGGATGGTGTATCGTCACGGCGAGCGGGGCAATCCAGGTGGCCTCGTTGGCGTTCTGGCTGCCCCTGGAGATTTACCAGATTGATGCGATGGGGCATGATGCGTGGACGGTGGCGCTACGCTTCAGAAACATCTGGGCAATGGCAACGGACCGGCCGATGCCGGCGGGGATCGATCTGCCGGGTGCGGTGGTGGACTCGTTTGATGCGCTGCATGTGCGCGCGTGGAACTTTATGCCGTCGCTGATGCGGCACGCGGGAGTGGCTCCGATGTTTGCGGTGCGGATGCTGGATGTGGTGTGGGTGCTAATGGCGGCAGCCCTGATTTGTCTGGTTGTGCGAATGGCGCGGTTGTTGCGTGAAAAAGAGGGAATGCCAACCGCATAGGAGCGGGACGATACAATGGAAGATGCGGATGGCTCCCTTGATTCAAGCCGATGATCTGGTGCAGATTGATCTTGCGCCGCGCAAGTCGATGCCGAAGCCCGAGTGGCTAAAGGCCAGGGCTCCGATGGGTGAGACCTTCCACTCACTAAAGAAGTTGGCGCGTGATCTGAACCTTCATACTGTGTGCGAGAGCGCGCACTGCCCGAACATTGGTGAGTGTTGGAATCATAAGACCGCGACGTTCATGATGCTCGGCAACCTGTGCACGCGACGCTGTGGCTTCTGCGCCGTGCCCAAAGGCAAGCCGGAGCCGATCGATCACAGCGAGCCAGAGCGGGTGGCCTATGCCGTGGCGTCGCTCGGGTTGCAGCACGCGGTGATCACGAGCGTGAATCGAGACGATGACAATCTTGGCGCGGCGCTGGCGTTTGTAAATGTGATTAAGGAGATTCGGCGGCAGGCTCCTGGATGTCAGGTAGAGGTGTTGACGCCGGACTTCCAGGGCGTGGACGAAGCGCGGCGAATGGTCATTGAGGCAAGGCCTGAGGTGCTGAACCACAACATCGAGACCGTGCCACGTCTGTATCGTGTCGCAAAGTCCGGCGGCAGATACGAGCGGTCGCTGAGATTTTTGGAAGCAGCGAAGGAAGAGTCTGCAACGCATCCGGATGGGCCAATCGTAACGAAGACCGGCATCATCGTAGGAATGGGCGAGGAGATGCACGAGCTGCTGAGCGTGTTCCGCGATCTTGCCGACCGCCGGGTGGATATTCTGACGATTGGACAGTATCTGCGTCCCAGTCGCGATCACCTGCCCATGGCTCGCTACTACACGCCAGACGAGTTTGCCTTCCTGAAACACGAGGCACTGCAGATGGGCTTCCGGCACGTGGAGTCGGGACCGTTGGTGCGTTCGAGTTACCACGCTCATGAGCAAGCTCGTGTGGCCAATGAAAACGTCAAGATGCCCGGTTTCAAGCCGGCGGCGGCCGATGTCACGGACGTCTAGCAGGGCGAACTAGCGAGGAGTCTCCGGGGCGGGGGGATGATTTCGCGGCGTCCCTCGGTCAGCTGCGAGTCATGCTGGTGGGAATGCCGGTGTTTCGGGTCGTCTTATTCCTCGCGAAATAGCGCTGCTCCCTTTCAAATTCTGGCCGGTGCTTCGCGGGGCAGCGCCCCTGCGGAGGGGGGAATCCGGTGATTCCCAATGAAACTGGCCTTGGGTTCACAAGGTATAACATTTTGTGAAACATCTGTACCGCTCCGTAAATGACGGCGACTCAGGCGGGAGCCGTACTCCTGGGTGCTTCTCAAACTGGTCAAGCGATCCTGTGCTAACGACTCCGAAGGCGATACTGAAAAGATAAGAAAGTTAGCTATTTACGCGGTGAATCAAGCAAAAGCAGCTTGCTTTTCTCTTGCGGCGGGACAACACTCCGGAGGCGCTATTTCTGATGGGGAGTGTCAGTCTGCGGTCGGTTCGAAATCTGAGACTTTACATTGCGTGAAACAAATGCTTCACTTGGAAGCGCCTGAAGTATCGTAGCTGGACTCTTTGAGCGATTTCAGCTCTCCAGCCCGCTAGCTTTCACTCAGCCTTTGTGGTGCTGACAGTCACCGGATCGAAATGAGCAGGACGCAGGAGGCGCACCTCTTGTGACAGCAGTTCAGAAGTTTTTGGAGGCAACAAATGACTCAGTACTTACGAAAGATGAGAACGGCATTGTGTGCGGCTTCGATCGCGATGATGGCCGTTATGGCCGGAGCGCAGACCGTGACGGGGTCGATTCGCGGTGTCGTTACAGACCAAACTGGAGCGGCGGTTGCCGGCAGTACAGTGACCGCGAGCAACGTAAACACCGGCGTGCAAACTACAACCACCTCTGATCGAGCCGGCAACTACAATCTCCAATCGCTTCCAATAGGTACGTATGCTGTCTCAGTTCAGAAAGCTGGCTTCAACAAGACCACGAATGCACCGTTTGCGCTGGAGATCGATCAGATAGCCAAGATGGATTTCAAACTGCAGGTCGGTGCGGTGACCACGACGGTGGATGTCGCGGCGGATGTCGGCACCTTGCTGCAGACCGAAGACGCTACCCTTGGAACAACACTCACCGCCAACACGCTTGAAAGCATGCCGCTGAGCGGCCAGAATTTTTCTGCCGCCACTGTCTTCGCGCCAGGCGCGGTAGATCCGACCTACAACGCGATGGGCGGTTCAAACGGCACAGAGCGCGATACCACCCAGACCAGCATTCCTTCGTACAACGGCAATCGCCAGCAGACGAACAACTACATCTACGACGGAATGGACATCAATGAACCATTGAACAACGTGATTGGCTACAACCCCGCGCCTGAGGCCATTGGCCAAATGCGCGTGATTACCGGCAACGCCGAAGCCGAATACGGAAATGTGAATGGTGGCGAAGTCCTGATGGTGACCAAATCGGGCACAAATCGGTTCCACGGCTCCCTGTACTCCTTCTACGAGAACCAGGACCTTACCGCGAATCTCTGGAGCAACAACTACAACCACGTCGCGAAAGGTGTCTTCCATCAGAACCTGTTCGGAGCCACGATTGGGGGACCCGTTTTCAAGGACAAGTTCTTCTTCTTTGCAGACTATGAGGGCTTCCGCAACACGGCCGCCGGCACTGGGATCGCATCTGTTCCGACAAGCCGTATGCGCAAAGGCGATTTCTCTGAGTTCCTGGGCGCACCCAATGATTTCGGTCAATCGACTACGTCTGGATTTATCCAATTGTTCAACACGACCAACGGCAACGGTACGGCTGTTCCGTACGTAAATAACCAGATTCCGATAAACAATCCGGTGGCGAAATACCTGTTTGCGCACCCCGAGGTTTACCCGCTGCCGAATCGGATTGGCACCAGCACCTCGACATCGCCTGACTCAAGCAACTATCAGGCCTCGACGAAGAGCATCATCGTCAACAACCAGGGTGACGTCCGCGTCGACTATGTTGCCGGACCGCACGACAACATCGACGCCCGGTATTCGCAGGGCGCCGCGCACGATGCGACGATCAAAGCCGTGCTTCCGATCACATTTCCCGGTGGCAATAACTATCCCTACTATGGCGGCGTAATTAACGAAGTACATACCTTTTCGCCTAATCTGCAGAATGAGTTCCGGGCTGGCTTCTCTCGCGTGGCCTGGGAGCAGGGCGAGCCTGTCGATTCCACTGGCCAATTCGGCAAGAACGGTGACTCGCTGGTCGGTATTCCTCTGCCGAACCAGCCTTTCTCCGGCTTCACGCAGGTGAATCTATCCAGCGTTGAATCGAACGTTGGCACTCGCGCTGCCGCTACAACCTACTACGACAACGTATTCGATTACGGCGATACCGTTACGTGGCTTCACGGCAAGCACATCGTCAAGAGTGGCGCTCAGGTTCTCCGTTATCAGGAAAACAACTACTATCCGAGCACCAACGGAAACCTTGGCCAGTTTGCTTACAACGGTATCTATACAGCCAACTCCAGCGCTGCCTCAGCCTTCCCAGGCGATAAGGTAAGTGGCTATGGTTATGCCGACTTTGTACTGGATAAGTCATCGTCTCAGGGCATCGCCGGCGTTTCCGGACGAGTCGGTCAGCGTCAATATCGTTTAGCCTTCTTCGGTGAAGACCAATGGAAAATGACGCCGACACTCACCTTGAATATTGGTCTTCGCTATGGCTACGACCAGCCGCTCTATGAAGTCAACAACAAGGAAGCCAACATCGATGTGGCTCATCCTGAGAATTGCCCGACCAACTGCATTCAACTGGCCGGCAAGAACGGGAACAGCCGGGCTCTGTATAACGCCTTCTACAAAGGGTTCATGCCGCGTCTGTCTTTCGCCTATCAGATGAATCCAGAAGTTGTTATCCGGGGCGGTTATGGCATCACGGATGATATGGAAGGGACCGGAGCCAACCTTCGGCTCTCTCAAAATGCACCTTTCATCTCGCAGTACTCCAATACGGGAGTTGGTCCGTCAACAGCCGGAGGCGGGACATATGTGGGGGCCGGGCAAGGGTTCACTGTTGGCGGCACAACGTTCTCCAGCACACGCTATGAAGCCTGGGACCACAATTTGAAGCCTGCGCTGATTCAACAGTTCAACCTGACCACACAGGTCCTGTTGAATTCGAGGACGACCTTCCAGATTGGTTATGTCGGACAGCTCGGTCAACACCTCGTTATCCCTGAGAATGTGAACCAGTACACGACGCCTGGAGTTCCCAGCAGCGCTCCGTTTGCCAAGCTGGTGGGCACCGGTGGACTTGTCTACTACACCACGGCCGAAGGCTACTCTAACTACCACGGCATGCAGGTTCAGATTCGTCAGCGTGTAAGCCATGGGCTGGAGTACACCTTCAACTACACCTTCTCCAAGGCCCTGACCAACAACCCGGGCTTCTATGGAGTAAGCGGTGTCGACGGCGCGAGCGTGTTCCTGCAGAACATTTACAACCCACACGGAGACTATGGTCCGGCGGGGTATGACACACGGAACGCTGTAAACTTCGTCGGCGTGTACGATATCCCGTTCGGCCACGGTCGCGACTTCGGCACGAATGTAAACCGCTTCGTCGATTGGGCGATTGGTGGTTGGAAGCTCTCGGGAGATGCGGTTCTCTACTCGGGTTTCCCAATCACCATCACCAGCACAAATGTGGCGAATGCAAACGCCGGTACGGCTCGTGCGAATCAATATGCGGCGCTTCGGATTAAGAACCGCACGCTAACCCATTGGTTCGGAACCGATCCGACTGCCATTCCTTGCACGGGAGCCAGTAACGGAGCCTGCGCTTATGGCCCGGAGTTACCCAATAGCTTTGGAACTGCCCATGTCGGTACGGAGCGGGCGCCGGGATACAGAGTGATCGATATGTCTCTCTTCAAAGCCTTCCGGACGTACAAGGAGCAGACGTTCGAATTTCGCCTGGATAGCTTCAATGCATTCAACATCGCGAGTTACGCGGCGCCGAGTGCTTCCGCTGTGAGCTCGCAATTCGGGCTTATTACCAGTACTCTTTCGCCGGCACGTCAGTTCGAGTACGCCCTGAAGTACAGGTTCTAGGCCCGCCGATACTCATTGAAGGCGAAGGGCAGCCCTTGGGCTGCCCCTCGCTTTTTGTCAGGACGATGTCCTCGGTACAGCTCCTATGCATGGACCTTAGCCTCTTTAATGCAGTCGAGAATGTGAGATTGTTTTCAGCCGACAAAGCCGACGGCTCAAAATGCTAAGCCGTCGGCTTAAGATAGTTTCCGATCCTTGCTCGATACTCCGCTGGACGAATTCAGCGGAGACGCTTTACTGTGAGCGCCGAAGCCGAAAGGAGGCATGGATTGATGCAGCGCTGGATGAGAGCTGGCGTGATTGTCGTGAGTTGTGTGCTTTTGTTGTGCGGAGCAGCGATGGGACAAGGCGAAGCACCGCAGGCGTATTCGCTTCAGGGAGACTTCTGGTTCGCGCACGATCCTTCAATCGCTAAGGACGGTCCCACATATTACGTCTTTGCGACAGGAAAGGCGCCGGGCGGAGGTCAACTGCCGGTGCGTTGCTCCGAGGATCTCGTGCACTGGCGAATGTGCGGGCACGTGTTCGACGAGATCCCTCGATGGATCCAGCAGCGCAGTTCCGGAACGAAGGAGCTGTGGGCACCGGATATCTCGCATACGCATGGTGAGTATCGCCTGTATTACGCGTACTCACTCTTTGGAAAGAATCTTTCCGGGATTGCATTGGCGACGAACAAGACACTGGACCCGAAGAGTCCCGACTATAAGTGGGTGGATAGAGGGCTTGTGCTTGAGTCGACGGAGACCGACGACTTCAATGCGATCGATCCTAATTATGCCGAGGACGATAAGCACCACTCGTGGCTGGCGTTCGGGAGTTTCTGGACGGGCATCAAGATGCGTTCGCTGAATGCAGAGACAGGAATGCTTTCGGAAGGCGACCGGACTCTCTATTCGCTGGCATCCCGCGTGAAACCCGAGCATCCAGCACCGCAGAAGTTCGATCCCGAACATCCGACTCTACCGCCGGACTGGCAGGCGATCGAAGCTCCCTTCATCGTTCAGCACGGCGCCTACTATTACCTGTTCGTGTCGTTTGACCTTTGCTGCCGAGGGACCAGAAGCACCTATCGAACGATGGTCGGGCGATCGCGGAAGATTACCGGACCATACCTGGACAAAGACGGGACGCCGATGCTGAAGGGTGGAGGATCACTTCTGCTCGGGCCGAACCGGCGATGGCTCGGACCCGGTGGGGAGTCGATTCTCCACCAGCAGAACGGCGCCGACTTGATTGTGTTTCATGCGTACGATGCTCAGACAGGAAAACCGGCGCTGCAGATCTCGACCATTGTCTGGCATGATGGATGGCCAGTGGCTGCGTTAGGTGATCACTAACGACGGTTCTCGAATAGCGGAGGGATCTGCCCGCAAGCTCAAGGGGCGACAACCAGATATGAACATCACTGCAGTAGCGAAGAGAGCGGGAAGCCTTGTTGCGATGGCCATGATATGTGCTTCACCAGCGTTCTTCGCGCAGAGTCTGCCTCCGACCACAGCTCCTGCCGCAGCGCCGGGCAAGTTTGTCGATGTGACTACTGAAAAGGGTGTGAATTTCACGGCAGTGGCATCCCACACCAGCCGCAAGTATCTGCTGGAGACCATGGGCTCAGGGGTCGCCGTTTTCGATTATGACAACGACGGCCGCCTCGATCTGTTCTTTGTGAATGGCGCGCCACTCGACGACCCCACACAGAAAGGAACCATTCCCCGGAAGCGATCGCCGAAGGACTGGGACCGGCTGTATCACCAGCGCCAGGATGGAACGTTTGAGGATGTTACGGAAAGGGCAGGTCTAAAGGGCGTTGGCTATGACATGGGTGTTGCCGTAGGTGACTACGACAATGACGGCTATGAGGATCTTTATGTCACCGGCTACGGGGGGAATCACCTGTATCGGAACAACGGAAACGGCACCTTTACGGATGTTACAGAGCGCTCTGGAACGGGCGGCGATCACACACCGGGAAAGGTTTGGTATACCAGCGCGGCATGGGTTGACCTCGAGAACGACGGCCTTCTGGATTTGGTGGTGCTGCGCTATCTGAAGTGGGACTTTGAAGACGTCTGGTGCGGCGAGCATCGCGAGGGATATCGCGCGTACTGCCATCCGGACCTCTTCCCGCCGATCACGCCAATCGTATACCACAATAATGGAGACGGGACGTTTACAGACGTTACGGCAAAGGTCGGGATGGCGATCCCGGGCAAGGGATTAGGAATTGCGATCGCCGACTACGACAAAGACGGGAAGATCGATATCGCGGTAGCGAATGACTCCATGCCGGAGTTTCTGTTTCACAATAAGGGGGACGGTGTCTTCGAAGAGACAGGGTATACGGCGGAAATTGCGGTCGATGGGGACGGTCGGACGTATGCCGGCATGGGCATCGCCTTTCAGGACTTCAACAACGATGGCTGGCCGGACCTCGTCATCACGAATCTCGCGAACCAGAAGTATGCACTGTACCGCAATAATGGCGATGGGTCGTTTACCTATGACACCTATGCAACGAGTCTTGCGTCAATGACACTCCTGCATTCGGGGTGGGGCATATTCTTTCTTGACTACGACAACGACGGCTATAAGGACCTGCTTGTAACGCAGGGCCATGATCTCGATACGGTCGAGCTGAATTATCCGGAGGTGCACTATAAAGAGCCGATGCTGCTGGCAAAGAATTTGGGCAACGGAACCTTCGTTAACGTTTCCGCTAATTCAGGCGATGTGTTCAAACAACGCTGGGTAGGAAGAGGAATGGCCGTCGGCGATTTGGACAACGATGGGGGCCTTGACGCCGTAGTGACGACTAACGGAGGGCCGGCCTATATTCTGCACAACGAAACCCCAACGGCGAACCACTGGTTATCGCTGCTTTTGGTGGGGCACAAAAGCAATCGAGATGCAATTGGGGCCGTGATCAAACTGACGACTGCTCATGGATCTCAATACTGGACGGTCTCTACGGCGGGGAGTTATCTCTCGTCTAACGACAAGCGGGCTCACTTCGGCCTCGGAACGGACACGATGGCGCGCAGTATTGAGATCGTTTGGCCAAGCGGAATTCACCAGACGCTGACCAATATCGCCGGCGACCGCATCGTTCGAGTCGATGAGGCGGAATCTCGGAATACAACGGCACACAAGTGACTAAGCTCAGAGTCGCGCGTCGATGTGGGAGCGGGGCAGCGCTCCTCGTGACTGTTATGGGAATCCCATGCATGCTCGCGCAGAAGCCGGGCTTATCGGATCCCAGGCCCACCGCCTCTGGAGGGGATAACACGCTGACGACGGTGCAATCCTTGCTCGATGCGGGCAGGTTTCGTGAGGCTGAAGGCGCACTGAGAACCTATCTGGTGAGCAACGATCTGTCCGCAGCCGCGCACGCGATGCTCGCATACGCCTTGCTGCGCGAAAACAAGCCCACAGATTCCTTGAAGGAATACACGCGAGCCTCCTCCATCGAGAAACCCTCCGCAACCATGCTTGAGCACGTGGGGCAGGACTATGTGTTGCTTGGAGATTGGGATGACGCGGACAAGTGGACACTTCGCGCCGTTCAGATGAACCCTGCAGACGCGGATGCGTGGTATAGCCTCGGCCGTATACGGTACAGCGAACAGCGATTCAGCGACGCACTTTCCTGTTTTAAGAAGGCATTGGAGCTTTCGCCGAAGAGCGTGAAGATCGAAAACAACCTTGGCCTGGCTTATCAAGCCATGAATCAGATGGATCCCGCCGTAGCGGCGTATCGACAAGCCATCGAATGGCAGGATCAGGGACCGCGCGACCAGCTCAGCGAACAACCTTTACTGAATCTGGGTATCGTGCTGCTGCACCGCGGCGACCTGACGGAGGCGCACGCTCTTCTGACAAAAGCGTCGGCGCTGGCGCCCGAGGATCCGGGAATACACGAGCAGTTGGGCCACCTGTACCTGCAAAAAGCGGACTATGTAGCGGCTGAAGAAGAGCTGCAGAAGGCCTGCGGGCTGGACCCCAAGAGCTCCAGCTTGCACTTTCTTCTTGGCCAGGCCTACCGGCATCTGGGCAAGCTGGAAGAGGCCAAGGCAGAGTTTGCTACCTCAGCGCGGCTCGCGACCATTTCCTCCCAATGAAATCAGTTTTGATCTCATCCATAAGTTGGGACCCGTTCTCATACTTCCGATATTTGTCGGTTGACACAGGTTGTGGACGGAATTTAGGGTTTTACCGCGAAGAAAATGGCTAACTCACTGTGAATTAGTCGTTTGCAAGGAGTGCGAACCTAAGACAGGCCATAACAACTGGGTTTTTTGGGAGAGCCTGCAATGTCCAAGTGTTTTCGAAAGCCCCCGTTCTTTCGGGTGTGCCTTTTCGCTTTGTCCGTATGCATCGGAACTACGGCCCTGGCCCAGTCGGTTCGGGGCGCCATCGGCGGAAGTATCACCGACCCCACCGGAGCCCTGGTCCCGAACGCAACTGTTACTGCGACGAGTCAAGAGACCGGGGGCAAGAGCGAAACTCATACCACTGGCGCGGGCGTCTTCCGCTTTCCCGATTTGCCTATCGGCACCTACACAGTGACGGTCACAGCTCCGGGCTTCACGACGAAGACCAGCACCGGCGTTCTGGTCCAGGTCAACAACACAACGGCTCTGAACATCTCCCTCGCCTCCGGAGCGGTTACTGAGGTTGTTACGGTTGATGCCAGCGGCAATCTGCTGCAGACAGAAAGCTCGGATATCAGCGGTGTCGTTTCGAACAGACAGATCGAAGACCTGCCGCTGTCGCTTGCGTCAGGCATCGGTGGGCTGCGCTCGCCAGAGACGTTCGTTTTCCTGCTGCCCGGTACGACTGGTCCTGGAAGCGGCACATCAGGCAACACGGGTAATGGCGTGTTCTTCTCCAGGCTGAGCGGCGGTCAGGCATATGGAGCCGAGGTGCTGCTGGACGGCGCCAGCATTCAGCGCAGCGAAAACGGCTCGTCCTTCGACGAGACTTCACCCTCGATTGAGGCCTTGCAGGAGTTCAAGGTCACAACGTCGACGCCCTCGGCGGAGTTTGGCCGCACGACTTCCGGCATCGAGAGCTTCTCCACAAAATCCGGAACGAATGACTTCCATGGCATCGCGTATGCCATCATCAAAAATCGCGTCTTCGATGCGAACAACTGGTTCAACAATGGTTATAAGGCCTTGAATTGTGCGGGGATTCCATCGGTCGAGTGCCAGTACAGCAAACCCCAGGACAGCAAATATGATTTCGGCGGGATGCTCACCGGCCCAGTTTGGATTCCCAAGCTCTATAACGGAAGAAATCACACGTTCTTTCTCTTCGCCTGGGAGAAGTATCAGCTTCATCTCGGCGGTGTAGCACAGTCCACGTTGCCGACAGCGGCTGAGCGGGGCGGCGACTTCAGCGACATCCTTGGCCCTGCCGCCACGCCTGTTCCCGGTGGAACGAATCTTCCTCAGTATCCGTACGCCGTCCTGGTGAATCCCTGCACGGGCCAAGCTGTGCGCTATAACCAAATCTTCGATCCAAGAACAACTGTCCAGATTTCGCCCGGCGTTTTCTGCCGCCAACCCTTCCAGGGCAATCAAATTCCCACGTCGCTGTTCAGTGCGGCGACGCAGAAGTTAATCGCGGGACTCCCTCAGCCAAACCAGGCGCCCAGAAGTACGGATGTCTTCGGATATCAGAATAACTATTCCTACGCGTCGGTCGCTCCGAACACGAATACGACATATACGGTTCGTATCGACCAGAACATAGGGAACAAGAACAAGATCTTCGGAAGCTATAGCACGCGGCAGAACTACAAGCTGACCGCAGCTCCCAACATGCCCCAGCCGTTCAACAGCCTAGGCTACATTCAGACGTTTACCACACATTACACGCGCGTAGGCTGGACCTACAGTCTCACGCCGACGTTGTTGAACGATCTGAATGTCGGCTACAACCGCACGAACAGCGTCAATCTGGGCGCGACTCTGAACTCGACCCTGACTGCTTCTTCGGCGGGCGTGGCGAACGACTACTCGGTCTTCTACCCGCAAATTAACTTTCCCAGTCCGGATCAGCCGACAACTTTGGGCCAGCAACAGAATGGTGTCAACATCGACAACGGATCGCGCGTGAATGACAGCGTGAGCTGGCAGAAAGGGCGGCAGAGCTTCAAGTTCGGCGTCGACCTCCGTTATCAGCAATACTCCGTCATCCAATACAACGTCGACTCGTTCAACTTCTACCGCGACCAGACGGCGGCAGTCAGCAACTCCTGCTGCGGATCGGGTAATCCCTGGGCCAGTTTTCTGGTCGGCCAGGTCGGAAATGGCAGTCAGAACGTCTACAACTCCCATCCTCGCTGGAACTCTCACTACATCGGGTTCTTTGGCGAAGACGATATCAAGTTCAGCAGTCACCTTACGATCAATCTGGGACTACGCTACGACATCGATTTTCCTCGTCATGAAGCCGGCAATAGGACTTCCAACTTCAGCTTCACGGCACCCGACGCCGCCGCGGGGGGTTTGCCGGGCGCGCTGGTCTTCGGCACCAATTGCAACTGCAACACAGCGTGGGCCGACACCTGGTACAAGGACATTGCACCTCGTATAGGGTTTGCCTATGTCCTCCCTGGCACGAACAACAAAGCTGTGATCCGTGCGGGTGGCGCAATCCTCTATGGTCCGCTGCAGTACAACGACTTCGGCAGTGCGATGTCATTGGGCTACAACCAGTCGCGCAGTTTCGCTATCGGTCAGACGCCGACCACAGGCGGTGCATTTACTCCGGCGTTCCGTCTGGATTCCAGCTCTCCGGCTGATCCGACTAACTCGACTACCGGGTATCCAAACGTGAGCTACGCTCCGAACCTTGATCCGACTCAACTTACCGCTCCGAACGGGCCAGGCAGCTTTGACGCTGTGGGTGGTGAGTTAATTCTGCCGAGGGACGGACGTCCGTCGATGACAAGCAACTGGAGTATCCAGCTGCAGGACGAACTCGCCAAAGACTTGATCTTCACCATGGGCTATATCGGCCAGGTCGCACAGAATCTTCGCTCGGGTTTTCTTACCAACTTCAACAATATCGACACCAAGTACTTCGCCCTTGGAGGCAAACTGAATAATTCGGCTTACTTCATTCCGCCGGGAGGTTCGAATTCCGGGGTGAATGCTCCCTATTCGACCTTTACGGGTGCGCTCGGCCAGGCGCTTCGTCCGTTCCCGCAGTATGACTTCATTGCTGATGATTGCTGTCTTGAAAATCTTGGGCACTCATCCTATAACGCCATGCTCGTTTCGCTGGCGCGGCAATTCCGGAACGGGCTCAATCTGCAGGCCTCTTACACGTGGTCGAAGACTTTGACGGACGCCGATTCGCTTATCCCCTTCAGCTATACGAACAACAATCAGCGCGAGCAGGCAGCGAACTCGACAAACCTGAAACAAGACAAAGCGGTCAGCGTTCAGGATCTGACCAACCAGTTCTCCCTCAGTTATCTCTACCAGCTTCCATTCGGCAAAGGCCGAAAATGGCTGAATAGCAATCGTGCTTTGGATCTGCTGATTGGCGGCTGGCAGATAGGTGCCATCCAGCGATATTCCAGCGGCCAGCCGATCGATTTCGGCTGCGCTGGCGGGATACCCTACTATCAGAACTGCATTACGTATACCGCCGGACCAGCTTCCTACAACGGCACGAGCTTTGCCAGTCCCCAATACGAGGCAAACAAGAACGGTCCTAGCACCTTCAACCATCAATCGTGGTTCAAGCCTGCGTTCAGATTGGCAAACGCTCCCAATGGTGCCCTTCCTCTGAGCCAGGCGGCCTTCGTAGATCAGAACCTGTCAGGTCCAGCGAGCCTTGGGCCGCCTCGGCCGTTTTCGCCTGGCTGCGGTACGGCCTCGAACCCATGTTCGTTCGTTCCGTATTCATTCGGCAACATCGCGCGCGTGACCGAGGCGATCACCGGCCCGATGTACAAGGCTGAAGACGTCAGTGTGCTGAAAGACTTCCATATTACGGAGAGAGTCACGTTTCAGTTGAAGGGTGAGGCCTTCGACATCTTCAACAGGCATCGTATGGGTCTGCCGGATCTTCAACCCGGGGATTCGAATAATAACGTCAACGGATTCGGCGTCCCCACCTTTGTCGATTATGGCCCTCGCAATATGCAGGTGACCGGGCGTGTCACGTTCTAACCTGATGCAATTCGGCGTCTTGTGCGATCGCCAAATATGAAACAAGAGAGGGAGTCGGTTGAAAAGGGCTCCCTCTTTCCATTTGGCTGCGATATAACGTGAACCACAGTATGAAGCGGGTCCGCCACTGTTTCGTGCCTTTCATAGCGCTCGCCGCGGTGACGCTGGCGTGTACTGGCACCGCGCAAATGGCCGGGACGCCGGATGCATTGAAGCAGCAACTGCAACGAGGCGCCGAGGCGTTGCAGCGGGGCGACGCGGCCGCTGCAGAATCGACCTTTCACCAGGTGGTCGCAACCGCTCCTGCGCTTCCGGAAGGATATCTGGGGCTTGGCATGGCTCAGTTACGCCAAGGGAAGCCGGAGGACGCGATCCATTCGCTGGAACATGCGGCCCAACTCAACGCGCGGCTCTCTGGAGTTCATCTTTTTCTGGGTATCGCGCAATACCAGATCGGACAGCCGGAACGGGCGTTGCAATCCCTGCAGGCAGAGCTTGAGCTGCAACCGAGCAACATCGAGACGCTGGTGTGGACAGGGATCATTCAGTTGGACACGGGGCACCCGGAGGAGGCGGTTTCGTCGTTGGACCAAGCCATTGCGCTCGATCCTAAGAACAAGGAGGCCTTGTATTACACCGCTCGAGCGCATCGGCTGCTTGCCGAAGCAGCTTACAAAAAACTGTACGCGCTTGATCCCGATTCGGTTTTTCTGCACAGGGTCATGGCGGAGACCTTCGCTGAGGCGGGAAACCCGGAGAAGTCGATTGAAGAGTATGAAGCAGCGATTCGGAAAGAACCGAAGAATCCTGATCTCTACGAAGCTCTAGGAGAGCAGAATCAAAAGCTCGGTCATATCGATGCCGCAACGAAAGCCTATGAGCAAGAGTTGCAGCTGCATCCTGACAGCGCAATTGCCCTCTATAACCTCGGCATGATGCAGGTGAAGACCGGCCGTGCCGCAACAGGCGTGCCGCTGTTACGTCGCGCAGTCGAGGCCCGCGCCATGCCCGCTCCCACCAACTACTATCTGGGCTGGGGACTTGCAGAACTCGGCCAGAATGAAGAGGCCGCGCATTGGCTGGAGCTTTCGCTGCAGAACTCTCCCTCCCCATTCATTGAGCAGAGTGCCTACTTTCAGCTGGCCCGGGTGTATCAAAGATTGAACAGGAAGGCAGACGCAGTACGGGCGCTCGACAAACTGAAACAACTGAAGGCCCAAGCTGCCAAAAGCATGACGGGAGGCCAGCCGACGACCGCTGAGGAGGTGCACGGTGCAGCGACGCCGCCTCGATAAAATCGTCATCTCCGGCAGTCGCGTGAGCCTGTGCACCGCCAGCCGAAATTCGCTGCGTCTGATGAGATTGGCAGTTCCTCTCCTGATAATCGTGCTGTGTGCGACGGCGCAGCGTGCCGCCGCCCAGGAGCCCGTGGTCGAGAGCTCTGCAATTCTCCGTCAGGCGAAACTGCTGAGGGCGAAGCATCAACCGGACGCTGCCGCCCGTGTTTTGAACTCGTTTCTCGCAAAGAACCCCGAGGATGCAGACGCACTGACTCTGCTGGCACAGATTCGTCTGGACCAGGGCGATGTATCGATGGCAAAAGAACTTCTGACGAAGGCGCTTGCATCCAGCCCCAACTCTCCGGCAGCGAACACCACGCTTGGAAAGCTAATGCTGGAAGAACATCGCGACCCTGAGGCAATGGATCGATTCGAGACGGTATTGGCGGTCGATTTAAGAGACAAGGAAGCGCGAGAAGGAGAGCTGACTGCCGCATCAGAGCTTGCAATGTCAGCAAGGCGAGAAGATCGTCCGGAAGCAGCGCTGAAGGTGTTGGAACATGCGCGCGCCAAACTGCCGGATGATCCGAAACTATTGCTCGATCTTGGTATTCAGGCGATGGAAATGAGCCTGCTGCCGGAGGCTGCTGATTCGTTACAAGCTGCTCGCAAGCTGGATACAAACGACCCGAACATTCTCTATGCCTCGGGCCGTCTTGAGATGGAGGAGCAACACCTGCAGGCTGCCGAGAAAGATCTGCGAGCCTATCTCGTCAAACGCCCTCAGGATGCATCGGCTCACTTCGGTCTCGGGAAAGTTCTGTCAGTACAGCAACGATCGGCAGAGGCGAGTGCTGAGTTCGAGCGCTCGATTCAACTGCAGCCGGCGCAGACGGAATCCTATTACGAGCTTGGACAGCTGGAACTCCAAATGCAACATGATGCGCTGGCTGCCCCGTTGTTCCAGAAGGTGTTGGCACGTGATCCAACGCACGGCGGCGCGCTTACTGGAATGGGAATCATCGCATTTCGCGACAAGAACTTCGCACAGGCAGAACAATACCTTGCCCGGGCTGAGAAGACCGCTCCAAATTATCAGCCGTCGCATTACTATCGAGGATTGGCATTAGCCCGGCTCGGCCTGAAGGAAGAATCTCAGCGCGAACTCCAGATCGCCACCGAGTTGGACCGCAAACAGCAGGGTCCGCCGGGAGCTGCCGATAGGGCGCCGGAAAGCGGCACTGCAAAAGCTACTCCGAAATAGCCAACGGGCCATATTGTGTGAGCGAAAACGAATGAAATGTGCCGATCTGGCGCAGCATTCACCTTGCAACACCATACGTCCGATACGCGACCACTTCAGAGCCGAGCGATGTACCACTCAGCCTGGATGTCTTCAAGAGCAGTTCAAAATAGGGAAGTCGAGAAACGTGAAGCCTCGCTTGTAATCTCGAGAGTTTCTCCTCGGAAGTCACAAAGTCCGCTGCCGCCGCCGTCGCATCGGAATCCGTTCCGGCTACAATCAGAATCTCGCCCGTGTCCGACTCGTTTGGCAAAAATGCCAACACGCTATAGCCGATGAGTGCATTGCGGTTCATGGAAACCATGTATGTCGCCTGCTCGCCGGGCTTAGGATGATGGTTCGTAACGTACGCCTGCGAGTGCACAGCATCGTAGTCGACCGTGAAATTCGTCGCTGGTTCGAAGAGGCTTACCCATGGATTGGATTTCTTGCCTCCCACGAAGACCGTATTGTTGCGTTTCATCGCGTCGGCCGAATAGAAACGCGAAACCGTAAGATGAAACTTTGAGGCAAGTCCGGGCAGTAATAGGATTTGCTTGGCTGCGTTCACCGCACCCAACGTCACCAGGTTATGATTCAGCAACTCACGGACGTCTGCCTTGCGGTCGTCGCTGACCGGGAGCGAGTCGAGACCTGTCACATAATTGCGATCGAGATAATCGCTCAGTGGCGTCGGGCGCTTCAGCATATCCTCCATCACGCTGATGGATTCGTCCGGCAGCACGATGTCGGTCTGATTGCCGCGCGCAAAGTCAGACCAGAACGCCATGACCGTGGGAGCGTTGCGGGCATCCGGCGACTTCGTGCTCCTAAGCAACGCCCACAACAATCCAACGCACACGATCGCAAGCGTGATGGTTGCCGTGATCCATGGCCAACGACGGATGGCGGTCTCGGGGCCATGCGATGTGTGAATTGGAACCGAAGCAAAGCTGGTGAGGGCTGCGGTGCCCTCGTGCGCGCTTAACATTGCAGCTTCGGATCTACCCAATTCAGCAGGATGAAGCGAAGTGTCCGGTCTCCGCCAATTGAAGACCGGCATGTAGCCGCCGCGGGGGACGGTGACCGCCAGCGTCTCGTCTATACCCTCCGTCGCGTAATAAAGATCAATGCGCTTCCGCAGTTCGGTGGCATTGACTCGGACAATATTGTCCTGGCTGCGGTCATAGTGTGGGGAGCGGCCGAATACCTTCGCTCCAATTTCCTGCTCATGAATCTCTGCCGCCGGATTCCTGATCCCCTGCCGGCTGACGTACAGCAGAAAGTCGCAGAGTCGTACCGACCGCCGAAAGTGGCTGCTCTCGGCAATGCGCTTCACCAACGCAAGCTTTTCTTCTTCCGTCGGCGCACGGCGTTCAGGTCGCTCAGTCGAGATTTCGACATCCAGAGTCGGAGGCTGTTTCAAGGTCGGCCAGCAGTCTAACACGCCCTTTGAAACTGTTTCTAGTTCAACATCACGTGTTTGAATGCACAACTTTGGGCCTACCGCAAAAGACTGATACGGAAATACTTATAGCAGACTTAACGGTTAAAGCTCACCTGTTACCTTCCGGTGAATTAACTTGTTTGTCGCGCGCGTGCGCAGCAAGTATTAGGCCGATTGAACTCTTCCCCAGAAGAATTCAGGGAGGCATGGAACATGATTCACATTGCGAAGACCGCCAGATTGTTAATCGCGGTCGTTTCCCTAACGATCCTCCTTCCCTCGGCCTATTCGCAACGGTATCTGGGCAGCATCGAAGGCGAAGTTGCGGACGCGACCGGAGCCAGGATTCCTGGAGCGGAGATCACGGTGGAGGAAACCTCGACCCATTTCAAGTCCACCATCAAATCCAACGACTCTGGGGCGTATAACTTCCCGGCTTTGAACCCCGGCACCTATACCGTCACGATGACGGCGACAGGCTTCAAGACGCAGGTTCGCGCGGGTGTATTGCTGACTGCCGGCCAACTGCAGAAGGTTGACTTTGCTGCGGCCCCCGGTGCCACCTCCGAGTCGGTCGAGGTCAGGGCAGACAACGTGCTGATCGACACCGGCTCACCCAACATCGCCACGACCCTTAGCCAGCAGGAGGTCACCGACCTACCCAACAATGGCCGCAACCCTTATGTCATGGCGACTCTTGCGGCCGGCGTTATCAATGGTGGCTCTGGCGGCTACTTCCAGGGTAAGTCCAGTCAGTTTACGAATCCCTTCAGCGGCGTGGCCATCCAGATCATCAGTGACGGCAACGCCGGTCACAGTCGTCTGCTCCTCGATGGCATTCCCAACGACCCCGCCGAGCGCCTCTCCGGTGCGTCCTACACCGGTTTTGTGCCTTCTCCCGAGGCTGTCCAGGAAGTGAAGGTGCAGACCGCCAGTTTCGATGCCCAGGTCGGTCACGGTAATGGCACCGTAACGAACACCGTCGTCCGCAACGGAACCAACCAGTTCCATGGAGCGGCCTACTACATCTTCCAGAACACCTATCTGAATGCAAACACCTCTGAAAAATCGCTGAACCATCAGACTCGCAATAACGACCAGCTGAGCCAGACCGGTGCTGTTGTTGATGGCCCCGTTCTTATTCCCAAGCTCTACGACGGCCGCAACAGGACTTACTTCATGGTCTCGTTTGAGCGGTATGCGTCCCATACCGCTATCAACTACTCCGCGCGCGTGCCGACGAACGCCGAGCGCAGCGGCGACTTTTCAGCGCTCTGCAGTACATTCAACGCCAACGGCCTCTGCACTGCCGGCATTCAGGTCTACGATCCCAATTCGCCTGTCGATTCCAACGGCAACCGGACTGCCTACTTCGCTGGCAATATCATCCCGAGTGGACGCATCTCTTCGGCGGGTCAGGCTCTCCTGGCCTACTTCCCGCAGCCTAATGTCGCAGGAGCCGCAGTCACCGGCACGAACTACATCTCCAGCCAAACCTCCTATCCCAGCACCTACCCTTCGTTCATCTTCCGTGTCGATCAATCTCTCAGCCGGAAGAACAAGCTCAACGCGATCTTCTTTCGTTCGGGGCTGACGCAGAACTATCCGATGCAGGGCTTCCCCAAAGGCATTGGGCCCGGCGGCTACGGTTATCACGTCTACCGCAACAATCGTGGCGGCAGTCTCGACGATGTCCATCAATTCTCGTCTTCCATGGTGCTCGACTCGCGTTTCGGCCTCGTCTATCACCCCTTTGGTCTCACCTATCCCGGCAACCAGAACTTCGACCTGAGCTCGATAGGTATTTCCAACAGCGGTTTGCCTTACACATCATTCCCGGGCATCTCGCCCGCCGGTTACGCTTCGCTCGCGGCGGGTGCCGGCGGCCAGGTGAGCACATTCACACTGGGTTCGCTGGCGGAGATCCTGACCAAGACCATCCGGACGCACACGCTACGTGTCGGGTTTGAAGGCCAACTGGTCCGCTACAACGTTCAGAATCCGCAGAGCGGCTTTGGAAACTTCAACTTCGATAACCGCTTCACTCAGAAAAACTACAACGTCGGCGACGCAACCTCAGGCGACCCGGCCGCAGCCCTGTTGCTCGGCGCGTTTAGTTCGGTCTCGTACAACCTCACTCCTGCGTATGCGCTGCAGCAGATATACACCGCTCCTTTCGCGCAGGACGACTGGCGTGTGACCTCGCGGCTCACTCTGAATCTGGGTGTTCGTTGGGACTACGAAACGCCCTTCACCGAGAGATACAACAAGCAGGTCTCGAACTTCTGCACCACCTGTACGAACCCATTGCAGAGTTCAGTGTCCGGACTCACGCTTTTGGGCGGCCTCCAGTTTGTCGGTCCCAATGATCGCCATCCGTATCCGAAGGATCTGAATAACTGGCAGCCGCGTCTTGGCTTCGCGTATCAGCCCTTCGCACAAACGGTTGTACGTGCAGGATTCGGCATCATCTATCTCAATACGCTCGAAAGCCCCATCGGCACAGGCTTCAGCCAGACCACCAGCTACAACAATTACACGCAGGCCACGCCGCTCAATCCACTCAGCAGCCCGTTCCCCAACGGGATTGTTCCCGTCACAGGCAATTCACTGGGGCTGTCCACGGCTATCGGTCAGGGTGTCAGTTTCTACGATCCCAATCACGTGCAGCCGAAGGCCACGCAGTACACCGCCAGCGTGCAACAACAGTTTCCGGGTTCGCTGGCTCTCCAGTTGGCTTATATCGGCGCCCGCTTCAGCCAGCTCGAAGTGAATCACAACATCAATATTCTGCCGGCCGACGTCTATAACAAAGGACCGGCTGAGATCGCCTATCTGAACGCATCAGTCCCGAATCCTCTTGCCGGCTTGATTCCTCAAAACTCCACCCTCAATGCCAAAACCGTTCAGCAGAACCTGTTGCTACTTCCATTTCCAGAGTTCGGCTCGGTCACAGAGAACGGCTCATCCATCGGCGTCGTCAACTACAACTCGCTGCAGATCCAGGTATCTCGGCCGATGCGGCATCACTTCACCTTCCAGGGCAACCTCACCTGGGACAAGGTCATGCTGCACAACAATTATCTCGATAATTACGCGGCTGCAACCGCCCAGCTCGAATCGGTCGAAGACAACCAGCCGACGATTTTCGGAAACGTCTTCGGGACCGTTGAGCTGCCCGGCTTCACCTCGCGTTCTTACTACGAGCGACTGCTGCTCGGTGGATGGAAGCTCAATACAGTCGCTCGCTTCAGCGGCGGCCCGCTGATCCCGGCGCCGGGCAACGTCGACATCATTGGCGACTACCGTCAGGGCAACGCGAATATCCTTCGCGAATTCAATCCCTGCTACCAGACCTCGACGATCGTGAACGGAAACGTCGTCATTGCCAACGTGAACTCGAAGCCCGACCCCACAAACTCTTTCAACCTCATCACAGCCTGCGATTCGCAATCGCCGAATGTGGCCTTCCGCCAGCGTCTCCAGTACACCTCGCAGTCCAACTCCATCTATCTCAATGCGCGGGAGCCCTTCCGTCCGCTTGTCGACCTCTCCGTCTTCAAGCAATTCCAGTTGCATGAGCACGTGAGCTTCGAGATTCGCGGCGAATTCTTCAACGTGTTGAACACGCCCAACTGGGGCGGACCCAGTACGACTCTCGGTGCGGCCAATGCTGCTTCGGCGGGGTCTTCCGGTTCCGCAACCTATCCACATGGCATCTTCACGCAGGCCAACGACCCACGCATTGGCCAACTCACCGCCCGCCTTAACTTCTGACGCTTCCTCGAACGGGGGCCGAGTGGCCTGGCCCCCACATTTTTTCTCATACGCCGAGCCGCAAGAGAAAAATGCCGCGAACGAAGTGAATTGAAACAAAGTGCCGTACGGCTCGTTGGTGATGAGTGGCACCTCTTATTCTCGGCAGGAGCTTCCTTCCAGTGCACAACCGGGTCATCTCTCTTGTCCGCCTCTGCGCTGCAGGAATCTTCGCTGGTCTTGCGCTGCAGGCAGCCGTCTCCCAAACTGCCGCGACCACTTCCACACAGACTCTCCAGGCCGGCTTTCAATCGCCGCCTCCCCAGGCACGCCTCAGGTGTTACTGGTGGTGGCTGAATGGTCACACGGACAAACCGACCATCAAACGCGATCTCGAAGAGATGGCTGCCAAAGGATTCGGCGGCGCTCTACTCGTCGATGCTGACGGAGCCAGCCAGGAGGGAAACGAACCTGTACCCCAAGGCCCCACATTCGGCAGTCCGGCATGGATCGATCTCTACACCTACGCTCTCAAAGAAGCCGACCGGCTGGGCCTGGAGATTACGCTGAACATCACCAGTGGTTGGAACCTCGGTGGACCTGATGTCACACCCGAACAATCCGCCAAAATTCTGACGTGGACCCGGACGCAGGTACGTGGCGGCATGCTCGTGCACGTCATACTGCCTCAGCCCGCGGAGCAGAACGATTTCTATCGCCAGATCGCCGTGCTCGCATATCCACTGCATGCCGGCACCGACCTCCGGCCGCTATCGGGACTGCGTGCGCGATCTGCTGCAATCGACACCGGCTTCAGCATGCCTTCCTCTGACTGGATGCTGACGTCAAAAGCGCGGCCGGATGCTCCACCGCAGCGGCCAGATGCAGCGATCAACGAAGTTGTCGATGTAAGGGGCTTCGTATCCGCGAACGGACAGCTCAACTGGCAAGCTCCCGCCGGCGAGTGGGAGATCCTCCGCATCGGCTACACCAACTCCGACGCTCGCGTCTCGACCGCCAGCGGCGCATGGCAGGGCCGGGCCATCGATTACCTCAGCCGCGATGCCTTCGATGCCTACTGGGATCACACCGTAGAGCCTTTGCTCAGTGCAGCGAAGCCGTATCACAGCCTCAAGTACCTCGCCACGGATAGCTGGGAGCTCGGCGGCACGAACTGGACCGATACCTTCGCAAAAGAATTTCGCGCTCGCCGAGGGTATGATCCTTTACCGTGGCTGCCCGTCGTCGCCGGCCGCATCCTCACCAGCCCTGATGCCAGCGCCCGTTTCTTAACCGACCTTCGACGCACCGTCGCCGATCTCATCGCTGAAAACCATTACTGCCTCTTCCAGCAGCGCGCTGCCGCCCATGGGTTGGGGATACAGGCTGAAAGCGGAGGTCCGCATGGCGCGCCGCTCGACGCACTCGAAACCTTTCGCTGCTCTCCCATGCCGCAGACGGAGTTCTGGGCTGCCAGCGCTCATCGCAACACCGACGCACAACGATTTTTCGTAAAGGAGGCCGCGAGTGCGGCCAACATCTATGGCCGTCCTCTCGCACTCGCCGAAGGCGAAACCTCCGTTGGCCCCCAATGGTCCGAAAGCCTGGCTACCGACCTCAAACCCACGTTCGATATGGCCGCGACGGAAGGTCTGAACCGGCTCGTCTGGCACGAATTCACTTCGAGCCCCGCCCTGGAAGGGCTTCCGGGACAGGAGTACTTCGCTGGTACCCATCTCAATCCCAACGTCACATGGTGGCAACAGTCGCCGGCCTTCCTTCGTTATCTCAACCGCGTCCAGTTCCTGTTGCAGCAAGGAACTCCGGTCGATGATCTTCTCTATTTCTACGGCGACAATGTGCCTGCCTTCGCGCGCCTGAAAGCCAGCGATCCAGCCAAGGTGCTTCCCGGTTTCGACTATGACGTCACAGATGAAGATGCCCTTCTGCACCATCTGAAGATCACCGGCAATGGACAACTTGAAAGTGCCTCCGGAGTCCGCTGGCGTGCACTCATGCTGCCCGTCCAGAGAAGGCTCTCCTTTCCGGCATTGCAATTTGTCGATCGTTATCTGCGATCTGGCGGCGTCGTCATCGGCCCTCCTCCGACTGGCCCATCCGGCCTCGTCTCACCCGAAACGCAGAGTGCGTGGCATCAACTCGCCGAGGCAATATGGACCACAAACTGTGAAGAGGGTACGCACAAATCGTATGGAAATGGGCAGGTGTTCTGCACCACATCTGCGCGCCAGGCTCTTCTCGCAATGAAATTGCAACCCGACGTAGATCTGTCGCCTCCACAATCATCCGAGTCAGCCGCCCGTCTCGACTCTGACTTTGACTACGTACACCGCAAGTCCGCCAATCGCGATATCTATTTCCTTCGCAATGGCTCAGAACATAAATCAACTCATCAGGTCACCTTCCGCGCCCAGAACACACATGTAGAGCTTTGGGATGCAGTCACTGGAACCATCACCGAGATCCCTTCAAAGAAAACCGCTGACGGCCGCACGCAACTCGAAGTAACTCTGCCGCCGTTTGGTTCCATCTCTGTTGTCTTCTCGCCCGACGGCTCTCGAGACGCTTTGCCGCCACCTGGCTCGGCACGCGTAGTCCCACTCGAAAGCGCAAAATGGGAGGTGAAATTCCAAAGCGGCCGTGGCGCGCCTGCCGAACCTCTCACCGTGAGCGAGTTGAATAGCTGGACAGATTGGCCGCAATCCGGCGTGCGCTATTTCTCCGGCACAGCAACTTACCGCGCCACAGTCAGCGCTCCAGCATTTCGTCAGGGAGACGAGGTCCTCTTACGGTTCAAGGATGTGCGCGAGATCGCTCGACTACGCGTCAACGGTCACGACGCCGGAACCCTGTGGGCGAAGCCACTCGAAATCCGCGTCGATCCCTGGCTTCATGCCGGGCCCAACGCTTTGGAAATCGAAGTAACGAATCTGTGGCCCAATCGCATCATCGGTGAACTGCAACCCGGCACCCATGACCGCTTCATCCGAACAAACATCGGGACCTATCGTCGGAACTCCCCGCTCCTGCCCTCCGGACTGATCGGCCCTGTCTCTTGGGTCCTTCTCGAAAGGCACGAGAATGATCGGATGAGGCACTCACCACAAGACCCAAAAACCCCCTGAATTAATGCAACTCAAAGATGTTCAGTGATGAGAGTTGCGGCAATGACGTGCGGGTGCGTGTCGAGAACTATATCGCGCGCAATGATCACTGCCCGTCCAAAACAAGGAGATCGGAGTTGCGCCGTTCCGAAGCTTTCCCGGCGCTGCAAGAAAGCCGGGACCCCCTCCCCGCCAAAATGGCGCAAAATATTCTATCGATTGGAGTTAGGGCTGGACCCATTTGCTAGTTCCTCGATAAATCACCTGAAATCAGATACATACAAGCAAAATATTGAATTCAGGCTAGTTAACAGGTGGGGGGTCACTTTTTGGCGAGTCCGCTCCACGACACGTTCTGACATCTGCTCTTCCGTTGGGCTTTAATCCGGCTGAAGAACGGCCCTCGCAAACCAAAGGTCCTTTCGTAATGAAGCCACAGTCGGGCCACCCGTGGTTCCAGTGGGTGCTCGCGATGTCCTCGTCGGCCACAACTCGCGGCCCGGCCGCGCTTTCCGCGTCACTCGCCAGAGTCGCGTCTGCGGCCTCTGCGCAGAATCGTCTGCAGTCACTCGACGTGCTGCGTGGCCTCACCATCGTGCTGATGATCCTGGTCAATCAGAGTGGTGACCTCGCTCACACGTATCGCCCGCTTGTGCATGCTCCATGGAATGGCCTCACCTTTGCGGATGTCGTATTCCCGTGCTTCCTGTTCATTGTTGGTGTCTCGCTGGTGCTGTCGCTAAGCGGCCGTGTTGAACGTGGGACAAACCGGCCGGCACTCCTGCAGCAGGCCTTCAAGAGAGCCGCGATCCTGTTTGTCATTGGTGTCGCACTCAACGGCCTCCCTTCGTATCATCTGGCGACCCTGCGCTTCTACGGCGTTCTGCAGAGGATCGCGTTCTGCTATTTCGTCGCGGTGTTCCTGTATCTATGGCTGAAGCCGCGAACCCTGGTTCTCGTAACGGCTGCGATTCTGCTTGGTTATTACGTGCTCCTCCGTTGGGTTCCCGTGCCGGGATACGGCATTCCAGGCGTGAGTGTCCCGTTCCTCGATCCTCACGGCAATCTAGCGGCGTGGCTCGATCGACAGATCTTTCCAGCAAACCATCTCTATCTTCAGGGCTTCTACGATCCCGAGGGCCTGTTGAGCTCGCTGCCGGCGCTAGCCTCAACGTTGATCGGCGTTCTGGCAGGCCTCGAGTTGCTCAAACAGAAGACCGGCTCCTTAAACGCGGGCCTTCGTTGCCGGAGCGAGTTCTCTCGCGGTGGGCCTGCTATGGAGCCCCTGGTTTCCGCTCAACAAGCGCTTGTGGACCAGCTCCTTTGTTCTCGTGAACGCTGGGATCAGCCTGATTGCGCTCGGGTTGCTACGGTGGTGGCTGGATGGGCACAGCCACAGGGGCCGCGCGCTTGTACCTTTCAGAATTTTCGGCATCAACGCGCTGGCTGCTTATGTTTTCTCGGACGTTATGGCCGTCCTGTTCTCGTCAGTACGGCTGCCCCATACGGACGTGGCGGTCCGGCGCTGGCTCTTTCAGCCGGTGCCCACGTTCCTTCCTAACCGGTACGTTGCCGGCCTGGTCTGTGCGGTCGTCTACGTCGGCCTATGTTTCCTCCCCGCGTGGCTGCTCTACCGAAGGCGGATCTACCTGAAGGTTTAGCTGGTAAGCGCGGAAGCGGCCGGTCGGGCGGCAGCTCAAAAAAAAATTGACGAATCGTGGCCCCTTTTGCGTGGCGATCCCGCTTTATCGAGTGAAGGCGGTTGAAAGACTCCGCCTCTCCGAGGACAAACGCCATGTTCACTCCTACAGCAGCCGACAGGACTCGTATTGCTCTGATTGTGGCCCTCAGTCCCATCCTGGGTGCGCCGTTTGGCGCTCCGCGCTTCGCAAAGGCTCAGGCTGTCGAGACACCAGTGATCGCACACATTCCATTCGCGTTTCAGATCGGCTCCTCCTATCTGCCCCCCGGCATCTACAAGGTCCAGATGCAGGGCAACGATCTGCTGTCCATCAAGGGCGAAGCGGGTTCAGCCGTGATGCTGGTGATGTGGGAGTCGGCGAACCAGCCGTCCGGTAACAGCGCGGTTGTGTTCCACCGCTACGGCAACCAGTACTTCCTGCGGGAGGTTCGTACGGAAGGGAACCAGGCCTTCCTGTGGTCCGGCGAGAGCAAGGCCGAACGCCGCGCGAAGTTTGAGGAAGATGCCGCCAACCCGAATTCGGGTCCCCGTGAAGACAACAAAGTGGAGATCGCGCTGCTGACTCCACCCAGATAGTTATTTTCTGAAGTCTTCACATGTGGGAGAGGAACGCGGGGATCTCAGGGGAGGTGATCCCCGTATTCCTTTTGCAGCAATTTTTTGCAGATTGTGAAGCTTTGTGCACAGACGCCGTTCCGGCTCGGTTCCTGCCGCAGACATGGATTATGCTCAGTCATTGATTGAGCGATTGCGGAAGGAGCCGAGCTGATGCGTGTTGGCCTGATGACCCGCGAGTATCCGCCGTATGTTTACGGCGGCGCCGGTGTGCATGTGGAATATCTTTCGCGCGAGATGGCAAAGACCATCGAGGTGGAGGTGCATGCGTGGGGCGCACCGCCGGAGGAGAGTAAAGAGCCAACGCAGCCTTCGGGCGAAGGCGCTCCTTCCAATCTCGAGGTGTACTTCGAGCAGCCGTGGGATGCGATCACCAATGGCACGACGGCGAAGTTCAAGGGCGCGCTGGAGGCGCTCTCACTGAACCTGCTGGAGCAGCTTCATCTCGAGAAGATCGATGTCATTCATACGCATACCTGGTATGTGTCGATGGCCGGATTTCTGGCGAAAAGGCTGTATGGCGTTCCGTTTGTGCTGACGACGCATTCGCTGGAGCCGTTGCGTGCGTGGAAGGCGGAGCAACTCGGTTCCGGTTATGCGTTGAGCTCGTGGATGGAGCGTACCGCGATACTGGATGCAGATGCGATCGTCGCGGTCTCGAATGGGACGAAGGCGGATATCCAGCGGGCGTATCCGGATGTAGACGCGAAGAAGATTCACGTGATCTACAACGGCATCGATCTGCAGCAATATCAGTGGACGCCGTACAGGACTGCGCTGGAGAAGTATGGTGTAGACCCGGCGCGCCCTTACGTGCTCTTCGTCGGGCGCATCACGCGACAAAAGGGAGTTACACACCTCGTAGACGCGATTCCGTATCTGCCGCAGGGAACACAGGTGGTGCTCTGTGCGGGGGCACCGGACACGCCGGAGATTGCTGCGGAGATGCGCGCCAAGGTGGAGGCAGCGCGTGCGAAGGCGGGCAGCTCGGCGAAGATTGTGTGGATCGAGAACATGGTGACGAAGCAGGAGGCGATTCAGCTGTACTCGCACTGCGCGGTGTTCTGCTGCCCGAGCGTGTATGAGCCGTTCGGGATCATCAATCTCGAGGCGATGGCCTGCCGGGCGCCGGTCGTGGCTTCGGCAACCGGCGGCATCCTGGAAGTGGTGGTCGATGGGTTGACGGGATACCTGGTGCCGTTTGCGGCGGACCCGGCGACAAGCTTCCCGACAGAGCCGGAGCAGTTCAGCAAGGATCTGGCCTTGCGTATTGCGGAGTTGCTGGACGATCCGAAGAAGGCCAGGGCAATGGGCGAGGTTGGCCGCAAGCGCGTAGAGGAGCACTTCTCCTGGACCGCAATTGCGGCGCAAACCATTGATCTATATCGGAGTTTGATCGCTGCGCGGAAGTAGTCCTGTGACAGTTGCGTAAGAGTGCCGGGCTGCGGAGAGGCATATACTGGAGTTATTGGGCGCTCTGGCTTGGCCAAGCCTGCAGGGCGCTACTTTGTTTTACTGGAGTCAGCTATGGCGAACCTTCTCGATCAGCTCAAGTCGATGACCACGGTAGTTTCGGATACGGGCGATATTAATGCGATCAAGCAGTACAAGCCGACCGATTCGACAACGAATCCTTCCCTGATCGCCACCGCCGCGGGCATGCCGGAGTACCAGCAGATTGTGGACGACGTTCTGGACGAGGCCCGCAAGGAGCTTGGTGATAAGGCGAGCGATGAGGACGTCGCGCATGCCGCGTTCAAAGGACTCGCGGTAGCTTTCGGACTCAAGATTCTCGAGATTATCCCGGGCCGCGTCTCGACCGAGGTTGATGCTCGCCTGAGCTACGATACCGAGGGCTCGATTGCCGCTGCGCACGACATCATCAAGCGTTACAACGCCGCAGGTATCGGCAATGAGCGCGTGCTGATCAAGCTGGCGTCGACGTGGGAGGGCATCCGCGCGGCGGAGCAGCTGGAGAAGGAAGGCATTCACTGCAACATGACGCTGCTGTTCGGCATGCACCAGGCCATCGCGTCGGCCGAGGCGAACGTCACCCTGATCTCGCCGTTTGTGGGCCGCATCCTGGACTGGTACAAGAAGAACCAGCCGAACCGGAACAACGACGGAGCGAATGATCCGGGCGTCGAGTCAGTCACAGAGATCTATCACTACTACAAGAAGTTCGGTTACAAGACGGTTGTGATGGGCGCGAGCTTCCGCAACACCGGCGAAATCAAGGAGCTCGCCGGCTGCGATCTGCTGACGATTGCACCGAAGCTGCTCGAGGAGCTGCAGGACACCGAGGGTGTGTTGCCGCGCAAGCTGGATGTTGAGTCGTCAAAGAAGCTCGACATCAAAAAGATCACCGTGGACAAGGCAACCTTCGACAAGATGCACGCCGAGGACAAGATGGCCAGCGACAAGCTGAAGGAAGGCATCGAAGGCTTCTCCAAGGCGCTGGAGGATCTGGAGAAGATGCTGGCGAAGCGCGTAAGCGAGCTGGCGAAGGTCTAGCTTCGTTTCATCACGAATAGGAAAGGCCGCTCGGTTGAGCGGCCTTTGTTTGCCCCCGCCCAATGTTCAGCGTCTGCGTAAGCCGAGCAGGCTAAGGAAGAAGCTGGCGAAGCAGACCTCGGTACCGAGCATGAGGCAGAGCATGGCTGGCAGCGTATGGCGCATCATCTCGACCGGAGGCAGCGGGCCATAGCCGGTGTGCGCCCACGAAAACACGGACGAGATCGCGATCCCGAGGCCAACGAGCAGCAGCAGCGCGCCCGCGACAAGGCCGGTCTCGAGCGTGATGTAACGGAACCAGCGCTCGAAACTCGGATCCTCCGGCAGCAAGCCCTCGGTGGTGGCGAATACTTTGGCTGCGACGCCGAAGAAGACCAGCTGGAAACCGAGCAGAACTGCGGCAGCCGCGTAAGCAAGCGTATCGACGCCGAGGTTCACGTGGCCCAGCGGACGCTCTGCGGGCAGCAACCAAATCATCAGCGCGAAGCCGAGGATCATCAGCGCGAGGCCGGGAATGAGAAACAGCCAGCGCGGCGAGTACATCAGCAGAAAGCGGAGATGGCGCCAGCCATCGCGCCATGTGCGCAGGTGGGGCGGTCGGCTCCGGCCGTCCTTCTTGAGCGTGGTGGGGACCTCGACCATGCGCTGGCCGAGGAGTGTCGACTTGACGACCATCTCGCTGGCGAATTCCATGCCGGTGGTGCGCAGATCGAGGCGCTTGTAGGCGTCGACGGAGAAGGCGCGGATGCCGCAATGGAAGTCGCCGATGGGTGTGCGGAAGAGCCAGCGGCCCAGGAAGCTCAGCACCGGATTGCCGAGATACTTATGTAGTGGAGGCATCGCTCCGGAGCCGATGCCGCCGCGAAAGCGATTGCCCATAACAATCTCGGCACCACTACGGAGCTCGGCGAGGAAACGCGGAGCGTGCGCGAACTCGTAGCTGTCGTCGGCGTCAGCCATCAGTACGTATTTGCTGCGTGCCGCGAGGATGCCGGCGTTGAGTGCCGCGCCGTAACCGCGGATCGGTACAGGAACAAGGCGCGCGCCGTGTTCCTGCGCGATCTGCTGCGAACCATCTGTTGAGCCATTGTCTGCGACGACGACCTCACCAGCGATGTCGTTGTTGCGCAGTGCAGCGTTCGCCTTGTCGATACAGGTGGCGAGGGTCTCAGCCTCATTGAGGCAGGGCATGACGATCGTAAGCTCGAGCGGCGACTCGAATGTCGATGATGCGGTGGAACTCATGGACCTCCCTCGCGCGTCGTGTTCCACTTGAGCGTTGCGGGCATTGAAGATGTGGTGCGTACCCCTGGTGTCAGGGTATCGCGAAGGTTGAGGGGATAGGCGTAGAGATCGGTATTGTCGAGCCGAATCCAGCCCTGCGCGGCAGCAGGATCGGCTCCAACTGCGGCCGGATCAAACTGCGCTACAAGCACCCTGGCATTTTGTCCGCGAAGGACATCGAGTACCTGCGTCCGGTTGGCCAACCCGGACCATTGCCGGAAGAGCTCGCCGTTCGGGTTGTAGACCTCGGTGAGGATCCGAACTCCTGCCAGCCGGGCCCAATAGTTCTGGTTGAGGCAGGCATAACCGCCCATGCAGGCGACTTCGTCGCCGGGCTTCACCCCAAGCTGTTGCAAGGACTGCGCGGCACCGAACATCTCGGCGTTATACCAGGGATGCGGAAGCGTGGTTTCATAGCGACGCTGCTCGAGCGCGAGGCGAAGGCTTTCGCCGGCGGCAAGGAAGGCAAGCAGCACGATCATCGCAGCGGAAGCGGAGGGCAGCCAGGAAGAAGATTTCGCACCGAATTCGTCGGCTTCCGGTTGTGGAGTGCGCAAAGCCGCGAAAACAGGCAGCAGAACGACCAGGTAAGCGAGCGTGACGTAGCGCTCCTCGACATTCACGAGGCCATAGAGTATCCACATCGCGAGGCCGAGCAGGATCATCGGCAGCCAGAAACTGTCACGTTGCCAGTTCCCGAAGCGCAGACGCGCGCCGAGAGCGACAAGCAGCAAAAGGAGAATCCACGCTTCAGGGTGATTGAAAAGATAGCGCACGACAAGAACGGCGTTGCGCGTGTCGCGCTTGAGCAGCACCGGCGGGTTCAGATGTGGAACGACGCGCTCGTTGAAGTATGTGGTGTCGAACCAGTCCGGATAGGTTCCATAGGGTTCCGCGCGATAACTATAGATGCCGGGTGAAGCGAGAAGCTGCTGCTCGGGGTGAACAAGATGCACTGTTGCCGGACCGAAGCTGGAGGTCATCCACGGCTCGAGATGCATCTTCTCGACGCCGCCCGCGTACCATGCATAGTTGAGCGCGCCGGAGTCACCGAAGTCGAAGCGATGCTTCTGGTGTGACAGCGCTGCAATGTATGGTCCGGCGACGGCGCCGAAGACAAGCAGCGCGAGTGCGGCATTCGCGACTGCTTGTCGAGCTCTGCGGCGCTGCAACCAGAGCTGGAACAAAAACATCAAGCCGATGGTAAGCAGCGCGACTACGAATGCGAATGACTTACTGAGATACGCCAGGCCAAAGAAGAGTCCCATCAGCGGTGCGTAAATCAGGCTGTCAGTTGCGAGTGCGTTGAGCAGCATTGCGAAAGCCAGCAGCATGAGCGCCTGCAGCAGAGCATCCGGTCGTACGAGGCCGATTGCGAGTTCTCGCTGCGAGGCAATCACAATGAGCGCGGTGCCCAGCAAAGCAAGGGCCTCACGCGAAAACAATGGAGAAGCATTCGTGGAGAGTGTGCGTTCGCGTAAACGATCCAACGCATAGGCGAAGGCCACCATTGCCACAAGTTCGAGCAGAAAGATCCCATAGTTCGCCGCGTAATATGCGGGGATCTCGTTCCATCGCGAAGGGTGAAAGACAATTTGTGCTCCGGCGAGCACGGCCGGATAGAGCGGATGCCAGTAACCGTTGACCGCACCGCCCCAGCGATGCGCATGCAGCAGGTCGGCGATGTCTATGTAAGAGACTGCATCGCCGTCCAGTAGAAAGGGCTGATATTTCATCGCCAGCCAGCCGATCGGAACCAGGAGCAGCAGGTACACGATCAGCAGCTTGCGCAGGCGCGACTGGGACATCCAGGGGCTCCGGGTGCTGGGTTAAGGATACCTTGCTGCGCTCATCGGTTCCCGTGTGGGGGCTACAGGATGTAACGACTCAGGTCCTGATTTTTCACGATGCTGGCCACCTGCTGCTGAACGTACTCACGCGTAACGAGCAGGACCTTCTCGGTTGTTCCCTGATCGGTAGTCCGATCCAACAGGGCAGGAACATCAGGTCTCTTCGCGCCGTCGGAGTTCGCAGGCGGCTTCACAAGGTCTGGAGCATGAAAACTGATCTCGTCGAGCACCTTCTCCATAATGGTGTGCAGGCGGCGCGCGCCAATGTTTTCTGTGTTCTCGTTCACCTGGAAGGCAAATCGGGCCATCTCCTCCAGCGCCTCCGGGGCGAATTCGAGCTTGAGACCCTCCGTTTCCAGAAGCGCGATGGATTGCTTAGCCAGCGACGCGCGAGGCTCCGTAAGGATGCGGAGGAAGTCTTCAACCGTGAGCGGTTTCAGCTCGACCCGGATGGGGAATCGGCCTTGCAGCTCCGGGATAAGATCTGAAGGCTTCGACACGTGGAAGGCTCCCGCCGCGATGAACAGGATATGATCCGTCGCGACGAACCCATATTTCGTGTTGACCGTCGTGCCTTCGACGATCGGCAGGATGTCGCGCTGCACGCCTTCGCGCGAGATGTCAGGACCATGCCCGCCCTCGCGTCCGGCGATCTTATCGATCTCGTCAAGAAACACAATACCGGAGTCCTCGACACGCTCGACAGCAATACGGGTGACCTGGTCCATGTCGAGCAGTCGTGACTCTTCCTCCTGCACGAGGTAGTCAAAGGCCTCGGCAACCTTGAGCTGCCGCTTGCGTGTGCGCTGTGAAAACAGGCCGGACAGCATGTCACGCAGGCCACCCGGGTCCATGTCCTCCGGCGGCTGGTTGGAGAGAATCTCAATCTGCGGCTGGTTGCGGTCGCGAGTCTCCAGCTCAACGAGCCGGTCGTCAAGACGCCCTTCGCGAAATTGTTGCCGCAGGCGGTCGCGCTCTCGACTGCGATCGTTCTCCGCGACTGGCACGGGCAAAGCCGGCCGCGCGTCCTCGACTCCTTCTTGACCGGCGATGAACGCAGCCTGTGGCGGCGCTTGCGGGTCTGTGGCAGCAACGGGTGGAGCGGCGCTTTGCGATTGCATCAGCAGTTCGAGCAGCCTGTCTTCGGCTGCGAGCTCAGCGCGGTCCTCGATCTCTTCGAGCTTCTCCTCGCGCACCATGTCGATCGCCACCTCGACCAGATCGCGAACAATCGACTCGACGTCGCGGCCGACATAGCCGACCTCCGTAAACTTCGAGGCCTCAACCTTGAGGAACGGCGAGTTGGTCAGCTTTGCAAGTCGCCGCGCGATCTCTGTCTTCCCCACACCCGTCGAGCCGATCATGAGGATGTTCTTCGGCATGATCTCTTCGGCGAGTTCAGGCCCGAGCTTCTGCCGGCGCGTACGATTGCGCAACGCGATGGCGACTGCGCGCTTGGCTGCGGCCTGCCCGATCACGTACTTGTCGAGCTCGGCGACGGTCTCGCGCGGTGTCAGCTCTTCAAGCGAGAGCGGTTGGTCTTCTGCGGTGCCGGGGAGATAAATGGCCATTGATGCGTACAGTCCTGACGCTGTTATGCGTTGATCTCTTCGATCACGATGCTCTGGTTGGAGTAGATGCAGATATCGGCCGCGATCTTCATACTGCGTTGGACGATCTCTCGCGCGGAGAGGTCAGTGTTCTCCATCAGTGCCGTAGCTGCGGCGAGCGCAAAGCTGCCACCCGAGCCGATGGTTGCGATACTGCCACTGCCGACGGGATCCGGCTCGATCACGTCCCCGTCGCCCGAGAGCAAGAACATCTGTTTGCCGTCGGCCACGATCAGGAGTGCCTGCAACTGACGCAGCAACTTGTCGGTGCGCCAATCCTTGGCGAGTTCGACTGCGGAGCGGCCGAGGTTACCGCTGTACTGTTCGAGCTTCGCTTCAAAGCGCGTGAAGAGCGCAAACGCATCGGCCGTTGAACCTGCAAAGCCAGCGAGAACCTTGTCGTTGTAGAGTCTACGAATTTTGCGGGCCGTCTGCTTCATCACTGTCGATCCGAGCGTAACCTGGCCGTCCGCCGCCATCACCATCGCGCCGTTTCGCTGCACGCACAGCACCGTGGTGGAGCGAACACGACGTCCCTCGCCGAGGTCAAGGGGCGGTGGTGTCACGTGATGCGACACGGTTGGGTGATTGCCGAAATGCCGTCTGTGCCGTGATTCTGTTCCTGAAGTTTTTCCGCTCATGAGTAACCTGAAGTATATCGCCGCACCACGAGTGATTCCTCTCCCGGTGGTTGGCGTAGCGCTTGCAGTCGCAGCCTGCGCTATGCTCATCTCATCCCCCGTGAGGCTCTCGATCCAGTACATGACGCACCTGCTGCACGGATTCGATCCGCGCCTGGCGGGTGGTATCGCAGCCGGCGCAACAGTTGCCGGAACCGCGCTCTGGCTCTATGTGCGTTCGCGCCGGCCCTCCGCTGAGGAGATCGAGCGCCGACGCCGCGACCGCCTGGCCACCATGGGCCGCATCACCGACGGTGTGCTGATCGACGCGCGCACGCTCGGCGGCGAGGAGACGACAGCCCTGTCGCCGGAGGTGCTGATCTACAGCTATCGGCTCGCAGGTGTCACCTACGATTGCGCGCAGGATGTCTCCAGGCTGCCGGACCGGGTGACCGGCTGGCGTCTCGACCAGCCGCTGCAGGTGCGCTACGACCCCCGCAACCCCGGTAACAGCGTCGTGGTCGCTGAAAGCTGGAGCGGCCTGTGGCAGGGCCGCACGTAAGCGCAATCTTCACAGCGCCGCCAACTCACGCTAGACGTTGAATTTGAAGAAGAGAACGTCGCCGTCCTTGACGACATACTCTTTGCCTTCGGAGCGCAGCAGGCCAGCCTCTTTCACTGCCTGCTCGGTGCCCAGACGGAAGAGGTCGTCGCAGTTGTAGGCCTCGGCGCGGATGAAGCCGCGTTCGAAGTCGGAGTGGATGACACCTGCAGCGCCCGGAGCTTTCGTTCCGCGACGAATCGTCCACGCTCGACACTCCGGCGCCCCAGCCGTGAAATAGGTGATCAGATCGAGTAGCCGATAGCCGGCGTGAATCAGCCGGTTCAGCCCGGGCTCGGTTAGTCCCAGGTCATTCAGAAACTCTGCCCGCTCCCCGGGCTCGAGCAACGCAATCTCCGCCTCCATCGCACCGGAGATGCGAACCACTTGCGAGCCCTCTTCGGCGGCGCGCTGCTCAACCTGTGCAGTGTAAGCATTACCGCTGGCCAGCGACGCATCGTCCACATTCGCCACGTAGAGCATCGGTTTCGCGGTAATGAGCTGTAGATCGCGAGTGGCGGCGCGCTCGTCCTCGGTCAGGTCGGTTGCGCGCGCCGGCTTCCCGGCCTCGAGCGCTGCCTTGATCTTTGCGACACCGGAGACCTCACTCTTGATCTTTGGATCAGTCGAGTTTTTCGCCAGCTTCTCCAACCTCTGCGAGCGCTTTTCAACCGAATCGAGATCCGCGAGCATGAGCTCTGTGTTGATGACATCAATATCCGAGAGCGGATTGACGCCGCCCGCAACATGCACGACCTCGGGGTCGTCGAAGCAGCGAACGACGTGCGCGATGGCGTCCGTCGCTCGAATGTGTCCAAGAAACTGATTGCCCAGACCCTCTCCCTTGCTCGCGCCGGCGACTAGCCCGGCGATGTCGATGAACTCCATCGTCGTCGGGACCAGCGATTTCGGCTTGAAAATCGCGGCAATGCGATCCAGCCGCTCATCGGGCACACTGACGATGCCGACATTGGGATCGATGGTGCAGAAAGGATAATTGGCGGCCTGCGCCTTGGCGGCCGTCAGAGCGTTGAAGATGGTGGACTTGCCGACGTTCGGCAGCCCTACGATTCCACAATTAAGAGCCATGTTCCGGGTAGTTTTTCCTTCTCTTCTATTGGAACATGCCCGGAACGAATCGCGGACTTACGAACCGATGTGCGCCGCAGCCTTGCCGAATGCCTTCAGGCCGCGCGCGATCTGCCTCCGCTCCTTCGGGCTCAGCACTCCGGCGAGCCGGTCCACCTGCCGGGCGTGCGATGCGAAGACCTGCTCGATGAGTCGTCGTCCGGCTGCCGTGAGATCGACGACACGAACCCGGCGATCTTCCGAACTGTTCGTACGCGTCACTAAATCCCTCTTCAGCAGTCGATCCACCGCCACGGAGATCGATCCCGGAGTAAGGAAAACCTTCGGCCCGATGGTATTTACGGGCATCGGGCCCTTGTGCAGCAGCGCCTCCAGGATGCGAAACTCAGATTCACCGAGACCGCTGTCCTTCAGTGTGTGCTCCGTGAATCCGAGCAGCGAGTGGTACGCCTTGATGAGCACCAGCCACAGCTGCGTGCCAGACACCTTATCGGGTTTTTCAGCCTTGCCGGGCCTGTCTTCCTTTGGCTGCTTGGATTTAGCGGGCTTTACGGGCTTCTGAGACTTGGCGGATTTCGCGGCAGTTGCTGGAGTCTGCATCGTTTCAATACCTATTGACATCAATATAGTTGAAACAGATGGAATTCGGGGGAGAAAATCATGCGCGTCGGGATTGATAGCTTCGTCGAGATGCTGGCCGAGGGGCGCCCAGCCGGAGAGCAGGGCCGCGATCGTGTCGATCAGCTAATGCGGGAGATCGTACTCGCCGACCGCGTCGGCCTCGACAGCTTCGGTATCGGCGAGCACCACCGCGAAGAGTACGTTGCCAGCTCACCGGCAGTTCTGCTGGCAGCGGCCGCGACGCTCACCAAAAAGATTCGCCTTACCAGCGCGGTTACAGTTCTCAGTTCCGATGATCCCGTTCGCGTCTTTCAGGACTTCGCAACGCTCGATCTGGTCTCAAACGGTCGCGCCGAGATTATCGTTGGCCGAGGCTCATTCATCGAGTCCTATCCACTCTTCGGCTTCGACCTCAAGGACTATGACGAACTCTTCGCCGAGAAGTTGGACCTTCTGTTGCATCTGCGGGACGAGGTCAAGGTGCATTGGGAGGGCAAGCACCGCTCCTCATTGACCGGCCAGGGTGTTTGGCCGCGGCCGCTGCAGCCGGTGCTGCCCATCCGTCTTGGTGTAGGCGGAACGCCGAATTCATTCGTTCGTGCCGGCATGCTCGGCCTGCCGCTGACCGTCGCGATCATCGGCGGCGAGCCACACCGCTTTCGTCCTCTGATCAATCTCTACCGCGAAGCCGGGCGCCGCGCCGGGCATTCGCCGGAGTCGCTCGACGTAGCGGTGCACTCCATCGGCTACGTCGCCGCAACCGAGCAGCAGGCCGCAGACGAGCTATGGCCTGCGTACTCGCATACCTTCAGCCGCATCGGTAAAGAGCGCGGCTGGGGGCCGATGACGCGCGCCGCCTTCGATGCCCAACGCGGGCCAACGGGCGCCTTTGTTGTCGGATCGCCTGAAACAGCGGCGGCCAAAATACAGCACATCAGTGACTCACTGGGCGGTGTCTCGCAGGTGAGTCTGATGATGTCCGGCGGCCCGCTGTCGCACGACAAGATGCTGCGAGCCTTGGAACTGTTGGGAACTGAGGTGAAACCGCGTCTCAACGAAGCGGCGGTCCCGACACAATCGCTAGCTCTCCAGACGTAGAGAATCCGATGCGGCGCCGCCTGGGGTTCGGGAGTTGTCAGCCGCGTCAAAGAGATTCGTAATACCGATTTGGCGGTCACTGTAAAGCTGAGGGGCGCTGCAATTGGCCGGTGGTGGGAGCCCCGTATCACCTGGGGAGAGAACGGCCTCGCCGGGATCAAGGCCGAGAGATCGTGCCACGAAACAAATCGAGGCACCCTTGGCGGGTGCCTCGATTAATCGGGCCATACCGTGGGGAGGAAGAGCCCGTCGGGCCCCTCTACACACAGGTTAGTTACTTGCGGAACAGGCGACGACGAGCCACGCCCGCGGCTCCGAGAAGACCGGTGCCGAGAAGCGCAAGGCTGCCGGGTTCCGGCGTCGGCATAGCGGTAATCGTTCCGGAGTACGACACGCCTACGCCGCCCGCCGGCAGGCCAGAGTTCTGGCTGCTGAAATCGAACCTTGCAGGTGTGGGGACGAATCCCGGAGGATTGAGATCATCGTTCAGCGTGCCAAAGAGGACGATGTCAATAAACTGCCCTGGCCCCATCGTCACTGTAGCGCCCGTGAGGTTCGCCGTGAAGGTCAGCGTGCTGCTGGGTGAGCCACCGGTGACAGAAAACTCAGGAGTCGCCGCCGTGACTGCACCAGTAACCGTATTGACCGAGAAGTTGCCGAGTGTTGCGGCAAGTCCATTGTATTGGCTGATGAACGGGCTGCCGCCTGCCGTCGTTGTGACGCCGCCATTAACCGTCACGCTGACAACATTTCCGACCTGGCTATAGGTCGATGAGCCGGTCGCCGTAGGACCAACGCTCAACACACCTGTAATCTGGTCGGCTTTCGCCATGGTTGCTGAAGCTGCAATAGCAGCTCCAAGTGCAAAAACCTTTAGTACGTTTTTCATATTCCTCCCCATATTTCGCCTGCAGAGTGAGCCGATAAAGCGACTTGGGAGCGTCTCCCACACGGGAGGTATGGCGACATTGCGCCCCTGAGTCTTCTTTAGCCTTGACCTTGTAGAAGCACATTGCGCGCCAAATAGGCCCTCGCAAAATCAATACGTTACAGAGGCGATTAGGAAACTATGTGCAAGCTCTTGCACACTGCTTCGGGGATAGTTCCACTGACTCGGAAGGCGATTTATGAGAGTCGTCCAGCGACTTGGGAAGCAGCCTAACCTTAGACCTTGCAGAAACTTGCAGACAACCTGCGCGACTTGAGACGCCGATAATTTACGCGAGAATCGCCTCAAGGAAGCCATTGCGAAACCGGCGGCCGGGATCGAGCTGTGAGACCAGTCCTCTGAATGCGCCGGCCCGTGGATAGAGCTGTCTCAGCGTTGCAGGAGGGGTCGCGAACAGCTTGCCCCAGTGTGGGCGGGCGGCGTAGGGCGCAAGCTGCGCCTCGATCAGTGGAAGGAGTGAGAGGACTGCATCGGGTTCGGGTCGCCAGGTGAAGTGAATGGCGAGCGAGTCACGGCCGTAGGCCATGCTAAGCCAGAGATCGTCGGCTGCGACGCTTCGGAACTCGGTGATGAAGAGGTGGGGCGTGATGAGGTCGCGCAGTTCTTCGACAGCGCGGATCGCGTTGAACCCGTTGGCAAGTGGGACGAAATACTCCGATTGAAGCTCGGCTCCGCTGGAAGGCGTGAACTCCATGCGGAAGTGCGGGAGCCGCTCATGCCATGGGCCGGGGAGGAGTTGTTCGGTGCAGTTCTCGGCGGAGTGGCCGGGAAGTGGATGAAGCTTGGCGGTCTGGCGCGTGGCGCCGAAGAAGATCTCGGGCGCGGTCGCGTCACTGGCGATCCGCTTGATCCATGCCTGTGTGGCTCGGTGCTGCTGCCAATCGGTGAAGAGACTGACGCTGTAGCCGGCGGAGAAGACATCGATCAGGCTGTGCTCGAGCTCGTGGAAGGGCAGGTTCTGGTAGACGGTCTGAGTGACCTGGAAGGTGGGGATGAGGTCGAGTGTGAGGCTGGTGACGACGCCGAGAGCGCCGAGGGCGACAACGACCCCGGGGAAGATGTCTGGATTCGCGGCGCGCGACAGGTGAAGAAGCTCGCCGTTGGCAGTGACCAGGTCGATCGCGCTGACCGACGAGGAGAGGCACTGGTTGGTGAGGCCGGAGCCGTGTGTAGCGGTGGCACAGGCTCCGACGATGGAGATATGCGGCAGTGAGGCGAGGTTGGGCACGGCGAAACCCTGCGCGTAAAGCCAGGGAGCAAGCTCTCCGTAAGTGACTCCCGCCCCGACGGTAACGGTGGGATACCCAGGATCCGAGGTCTCGAGAGATTTTGATTGGAAGCGGGCGAGGGAGATCTGGGTGCCGGGGGTGTCGGCAATGGAGTTGAAGGAGTGGCGGGCGCCAAGGGCTTTGACTTGGGAGAGAGTAGGGAGGACCTGCTGGAGTTCGGCCACCGAGCTGGGCTCTAGGAGGTTGGCGGAGCCGTAGACGTAATTGCCGGCCCAGTTGAGGCGCGGGGTCATCGTACGAGGATATCGCCCCCATCCTCTTCCCCGGCAATTTTGCGCAGGTGGCTGTACTTCGGCCGATTCCCACAGTCTGGAAGGCTTGACAGCATTTTGAGAGGTATTGCTCTGGCATGTTTGGAGCAACGAGCAGCGGGCGGAGTCGAGAACGGCTGACCCGCCTGCCGCTTCCCTTGTTTTTGGCTATCTACCGAGCGTTCGTGAACGCGCGGCCTTTGAAGATTGTCAGCGATTTGGTGAGCGCCCCAATTTCGACGATGGAGTTCTTTCACTGCATCAACACTTCGCATAAGACCCTCAACGAGGGATTGCCGACCGCAATCCGGTCTCTTGTGTGCGACGTACACCTCTCGGGCTCGCTTCTAAACAAGGCCCGCAGAGAGGTACATCGTGAATCAGAAACTCGGGCGATTTGTGGAAGGCAGTGTGTCACGGCGAAGATTCCTCGCTGGGGCCGGAGCGACGGTGGCAGCGACGACGCTGGTAGCGGGTTGTGGAGACGACGGATCCACGATGAGCGGAGGAGGTGGGGGTTCGACGACGCACACCGACGCCGACTACCTGAACTTTGCGCTGAACCTCGAGTATCTGGAGGCGGAGTTTTATCTTCGCGCGGCGACGGGGAGTGGATTGCCCGCATCGGACACAGGAAACTCCACGAGCAAGACGACGGGCGGCAGCCAGGTACCCGGGATGTCGAGCCTGCAGACGCAGTATGTCAACGAGATCGCGCAGAACGAGCTGGACCACGTGCGCTTTCTTCGCGGCGTACTCGGCAGTTCGGCGGTAGTGGCTCCGGCCATTGATCTGACGAACAGCTTCAACGCACTCGCGAGCGCTGCCGGTCTGGGCAGCAGCTTCAATCCGTTTGCGAGCTACGGCAATTTTCTGATCGGCGCTTTCATCTTCGAGGATGTGGGCGTGACGGCGTACCACGGCGCGGCGAAGTTACTGACCAGCAAGTCGAACCTGACGGCGGCCGCGGAGATTCACGCAGTGGAGGCGTACCACGCGGCGTCGATTCGTTCGCAGATTGTTATGGCGGGTGCGATGGCGATCTCAACGGCGAATGCAGTCGAGAACGTTCGCTCGATGCTTGGCGGCGGGAACGAAACCACGCTGAGCGCGACGGGCATCGTTCCGGCAGACTCGACCAACTCCATCGGCTTCGAACGCACGACCGACCAGGTGCTGCACATCGTCTACGGAACCGGCGGCGGCGCTGGTGTGAAGAGCGGAGCGTTCTTCCCCAGCGGACTCAACGGCAACATCAGCCTGACTCAGGCATAGCGAGGGAAACGACATGGCGACATTGGAGACACAACAACTGGATGAAGTTATCGCAGGCAGTCGGCGTCGCATGCTTACGCTCGGCGGAGCGGCACTCGCGGGACTTGCCCTCTCGTCAATGGCCAAGGCACAGTCCGCAACGTTGACTGATGCCGACTACCTGAACTTCGCATTGAACCTGGAGTATCTGGAGGCGGAGTTTTACACCCTGGCGGCGAACGGGCAGACGATCGACCAGATGGGTCTTGCGCTCACCGGCAGTGGAACGCAGGGCACGGTCACGGTGAAGAGCGGCGGCCCTTCCGCGTGCAAAGTTCCCTTCGCAAACACACTCGTGCAGAGTTACGCGCAGGAGATCGCCACGGAGGAACGCAACCACGTGAAGTTTCTGCGCGGAGCGCTGGGGTCATCGGCGGTGGCGCAGCCGGCGATCGATCTATTCAACAGCTTCAACACGCTCGCAGGACTGCTGGGGCTGGGGCTCACCGCGTTCGATCCATTTGCAGACGACATCCACTTTCTGCTGGGCTCGTACATCTTCGAGGATGTGGGTGTGACGGCGTATACGGGCGCGGCTCCCAACCTGACTTCAAGCGCCAACCTCGATGCCGCGGCTGGAATTCAGGGCGTGGAGGCATATCACGCGGGACTGGTGCGCACGGTGATCTATGGGCTCGATCAGTCCAGCACGACTTTGGGAGCAGCGGGAACGGCGACAGCCGTGGCTGCGGCGGTCTCAAAGCTCCGTGCAACTGTTGATGGGTCCAACTCGATCTCCTCAACGAAGAAGGACGGCGATGATGTCGGGCTGGGAACGCAGCAGGTCATGCTGAATGGCAGCTCGAATGTGACGGCGTCGGCGATTGTGAATGCATCGACGACGGGGTCGATCAATGCCGCGGGCACCACAGGGACGGCGGGATCGACGGTGTTCGCACGCACCGCGCAGCAGGTACTGGCGATCGTGTACGCAGGAGCCTCGGGCAAGGGAGGATTCTTCCCGGCAGGACTGAATGGGACGGTGAAGTAGACTCGCGACTTTTTTGACAAGAAGAGGCAGACCGGTCGTGGTCTGCCTCTATTTTTGCTTTCGGCCGATTACGGGTAGATGCGGTTCAGCGTACGTGCGAAGGGAATGGTCTCGCGGACGTGTTCCAGGCCGCAGATCCAGGCGACGCAGCGCTCGATGCCCATGCCGAAGCCGCTGTGGGGGACGCTGCCGTATTTGCGGAGGTCGAGGTACCACTGGAAGGCCGCGAGCGGAAGGTTGTGCGATTCGATGCGCGACTTGAGCAGATCGTGGTCGTCGATGCGCTGCGAGCCGCCGATGATTTCACCGTAGCCTTCGGGCGCGAGGACGTCGACGCAGAGGGCCTTGGTCGGGTCTTTCGGGTCGGGCTCCATGTAGAAGGCCTTGATGTCGGCGGGGTACCGGTTCACCATGACGGGCTTGTCGAATTGCGAGGAGATGTAGGTCTCGTCGGGGGAGCCGAAGTCGTCGCCGTAGGTGTGCGGGTTTTCGAGCTTGCCGTCCTTGTAGGCCTTGTCGAGCATGTCGTGGGCGACGTCGTAGGTGACTCGCGGAAATGCGCCGGGTGCCACGATGGCTTCGAGTTTCGCGGTGTCGCGGCCGATGACGGTGAGGTCGGCGCGATGGGAGTCCAGGACGCGCTTGATGATGTGCGTGAGGAACTCTTCGGCGAGATTCATGAGGCCGTCGAGATCCATGTAGGCGACCTCGGGCTCGATCATCCAGAACTCGGTGAGGTGGCGGCGGGTCTTGGATTTTTCAGCGCGGAAGGTGGGGCCGAAGCTGTAGACCTTGCCGAGCGCGAGGGCGGTGGCCTCAACGTAGAGCTGGCCGGACTGCGTGAGGTAGGCCATCTCTTCGTCGAAGTACTTCATCTCGAAGAGGTCGGAGGTGCCCTCGCAGGCGTTGGGAGTGAGGATGGGCGGATCGGTGCGGATGAATCCATTGATGTCAAAGTATTCCGCTGCGGCCCGCATGATCGCTGCGCGAACGCGGAGGATGGCCGACTGGCGCGGCGTGCGCAGCCAGAGGTGGCGGTGCTCCATGAGGAAGTCGACGCCGTGCTCTTTGCGCGATATGGGATAGGGCGTCTCTTCGGAGATGCGCTGCGTGACGGTGACGTCCTGCACATCGAGCTCGACCCCGGAGGGGGCTCGCTGATCTTCGCGGACCGTGCCGGTGACGATGAGCGAGGACTCGAGCGTGAGGTTCTTGAGGGTCTCGAAGACCTGCTCGGGGACGGCGGCTTTGGGGACGATGCCCTGGACGGTGCCGGTGCCGTCGCGGAAGGTGGGGAAGAGAAGCTTGCCGGAGCTGCGCAGGTTGTAGAGCCAGCCGCGGAGGGTCACGGGCTGGCCGATGTGCTGCTTGAGGTCGGCGATGGTGGTAAGGACGGGTGTCGCGGCGTCGGACATTACAGGGTTGATTGTAGTGGGTGCAGATCGGCGCTACGGGCGGAGGGCGAGGGCTACGCGGGGAATCCCGGCGTAGTCGTCGAGGAAGCGGACGGAGTGCCAGTCCGTGAGCAGTTCGGCGAGGGCATCGCGCTGACCGAAGCCAATCTCGAGGGCGAGGAGGCCGCCGCGGCGGAGTAGGTCAAGAGCCTGCGGGATGAGGCGACGGTAGATGTCGAGGCCGTTGGGGCCGGCGTATAGGGCAAACGGGGGCTCGTGGTCGCGCACTTCGGGGGCGAGCGTAGATGCATCCTCAAGCGCGACGTAGGGAGGATTGGAGGCGATGACGTCGAAGGTGGGCATGTTGAATGGATTCGGAGTGGGAGCGCCGAAGGGGTTGTAAGGGTCGCTGCCGAAGATGAGAGGAGAGAGCGGGTCGCCGGTGTAGAGAGGGTCGCGAGCAGCGTGCGGTGTAAGGAGCGGTGTAAGCAGATCGCCCTGGAGGAAGCGGATGCGGTTGGCGACCTTGTGGCGGCCGGCGTTGTCGCGGGCGACGGCGAGGGCGGCGGGCGACATGTCGATGGCGGTGAGGGAAGCGTGCTCGAGCACGGAGGCGATGGCGACGGCGATGGCACCCGAACCGGTGCCGACGTCGGCGATGCGGATGCGTGGATCGGGTTGCTGACGGGCGAAGTCGAGCACGGCTTCGACGAGGTGCTCGGTCTCGGGGCGCGGGATCAGGACGTCCGGGGTGACGCGGAAGGCGAGACCGAAGAACTCCTGCGTGCCGGTGAGGTGCTGGAGCGGATGTTGGCCGGCGCGGCGAGTGACGAGGGAGCGCAGCTTATCGAGGTCAGGCGCCGGGAGATCGTCCTCGGCGTGGGCCAGGAGCCAGGCGCGATCGCGATGGAGGACGTGGGCGAGCAGGGTCTCCGCGTCGCGGCGGGAGACGGAGGCGGAGGCTTCGAGCAGTGCGTCGCGAAGGGTCATGGCCTGAGAGCGAGGATAAACGGTTGCCGTTGCAATGGAGCAAACAGAGGGGGTGCGTATACTGGCGGGCATCGGGCCAGCTTGAGTTGTGAAGGTGCGCGGCGTTGCGCGGCCGGTGGGTTCGTGTAGAAAGAACGTTTGCCAGATTGAGACAGGTGAGGGTCTTTCATGGAGATTCATCCGCCGCACCAGGGGATTCATAGCTGGCGCGAATTTCTGCTGCACATGACGACGATTGTGCTGGGCATTCTGATTGCGATCGGGCTGGAGCAGGCGGTGGAGTGGGTGCATCATCGGCAGGAGCGAAAGCAGTTGCAGAGCGAACTGCGCGAAGAGGCTGACCATAACCGGGCGATCATTGCAGAGGATCTAAAGCTGGTCTCGATGGAGACGTGGACAACGGATACGATGAAGACCGTCGATGCGTCGCGTGCGGGGACGGACGGCAGGATCCGGTTTGAGCTGAGGCGCGTGCCGTGCACGGGCGGGTCATTGAATACGCCGGGTGTGCGCTACTTTGCGCCGTCGGAGGCGGTGTGGACGGCGGCGCGTGAGAGTGGATTGACGGCGCTGATCCCGGCGCCCGAAGCGCGCGTTTATGCGCGGCTGCAGCATAATCTGGCGCTGCTGACGGCACTGCGAGACCGTGTGGCAATAACCTGCGACCGGGTCGTAAGCCTGCAGCGGCGGTTGGCCGTTCCGCGCGGCGAACTGCGGGAGTGGACCGTGACGCCGGAGCAGGCGGAGAAGCTGGGCGATGCGGCGGCGGCGTTGAACACGGCGATGCGTGGAATCGTTTACCGTCTGCGGGCGGTGCTGGTGTGCGAAGACGCCATTGTGAAGCGTGAGCTGGACCCGGACAAAATCATTGCAGGAATCTCTGCGGTATATCAGCCTACAGATGCCGAAGAGGATTCAGCGGCGCCCTTGCAGGGTTCAAATTAGGAAAATGCAAGGAACGCTTCTATCATCATCAATCTGCTGAGTTGTGGGGGCGCCCTGAATGGACATTCATGCACCGGAAGAGCCGATCTACACATGGAAACAGTTCTGGATCCACTTGGGGACGATTACGGTGGGGCTGTGCATCGCGCTGGGAATGGAGCAGGGAGTGGAGTGGCTGCACCGCGTGCATGAGGGGCATTCCCTACAGCGCGAGCTGCGTGAAGAGGGCGAGCATAACGAGGCCACATTGGCGATGAACTTTGCGAGAATCGCCGCGCTGAAGGGTTCGCTCGTGCAATGGCACCGTGGCGTCGATGAGGCAATTGCAATGGGTGGCCGGTTGAACGATTCATCGGACCACCACACCAACACGGGAACCGTTGCGCTGCCCTCGGAGGCGATGTGGGACAGCGCGAAGGCGACTGGCCGGGTAGGTCTGCTGTCGGACAAGCAAACGGCGGTGTATGCGTTCCTCTATCAGCAGGGAGAGCGACTGAGGGCCCAGGAATGGGATATGGCAAACGTCGCGGTGCAGAAGCAGGAGCTCGAGAGAAAGTTCGAGCGGAACTTTGAAGAGACGGGCAAGGATGGCCCGCCGAATTTCTCGAAGATGAACGCCGACGACCTCAAGAGTTACTCGACGGTGCTGAACAGGGAGATCGCAGAGCTGGATGAGATGACAGCTCTGCTGCGCTACTTCGACCAGGTGAACCGCGCGGTGCTGGATGGCGCGGATTCGCAGGAAGAGATTATGCGCCGGGTGGATGCGCAGGGGCCGAGCCAAGGCGCCCTGCCCGTGAATTAGCGACCGTGCTGAAGTGTCTCGATTTGTTGCGTGGCGTGCGTGTTTGCCGGGTTGAGCTGGAGTGAACGGCGATAGGAGGCGCGGGCGAGGGTGTCGTCGTGGAGCGCTTCGTAAACGTCACCGAGACTATCGAAGGCATTCCAGGATCCGGGGTGGGTGTCGGCGATGATTTGCAGTACGGTGGCGGCTGTCTGTGCGTGGCCGGATTGCATCAGTCGATAGCCGAGGAGATTGAGCCGGGCTTCGAGGTCTCCGGTGAAGTCCGTGGTGTAGCGATGCTGCGGATCGGCGGTGTAGGTGTTGAGAGCAGCGAGCGCCTGGTCGTGACCTTGTGCGGCAGCACTGGCAACGAGGGCTTCGAGACGCGGCGGAGCAGGCGCATAGAGCGCGTAGTGAAGCGCGGCGTCCTTGCCGGCGAGAGCATCGGCGAACGTGTCGGGCGCGATGGCGATCTCGGGAAACGTTGCGGTGCGGTTGTCGCGCGGATCCTTGTCCTGCCACCAGAGGTTCGACATCTTGACGGTGAGGTGGCTGTTGGGGAGATTGAAGTTTGCGGTGTCGCCGTAGAAGTTGACGTTGCTGCCGGTGGGCTGGCCGACGAAGATGGCTTCGGTCGCGGTTTCGATGCGGCTGGTGAAGTTCTGCGCGGCGGAGAAGGTGGCGGGCCCGATCAGCACGAAGAGATGGCCGCGGTGATTGAAGCGTGAGCGCGCGATGGCGATGAGAAGCGGGCGGAGGTTGCTGTTGTCGCCCCCGCCGTTATCGCGAAGGTCGATGATGAGTCGATCGTCGTTGTGGTTGGCGACGAAGTGCTCGAGGCTGGCGGCCAATTGATCCATCGTCTCGCCGGATGGCGGATAGACAGAATTGAACTGCAGGTAGAGTGCGTGCGCAGAGGGAACCTCGGCGAAGGCAATGTTTTCAGTCCATGGATCGGGAAGTGGTTGATCTCCGCGAGCGGTGATAGCTGAGAGCCATCCCTTAAGGAACGGGTGCATGTCGCGACCGTTGACTGAGGGCTTGAGTGCGACGGTGAAGCTGCGACCGTTCTGGCTGACCGTGTAGGTGGCTTCGTCGGGTGAAGCGGTGAGGCCGAGGCCGTTGAGGACGAGCGGGTCGGCAAGGAGCATGGAGAGCGGCCAACTCTGTTGGCGGCCCTTGTTGCCTGGCTCGCAGGAAATGAGAGTGCGAGCGCGGGCGACGGCCTCGTCTGCGGGCACGTTTCCGATGCGTTCGACGCGTGCGCCGAGCAGGGCCTCATTTCCCGGGGTTGCGTCTTCGATGAAGAGGCCGTCGGAGTAACGCACGAGCCAGAGGCCAACGTGCGATTTGCCGGGGCGGAAGTCGAGATCGACGCGGCTGTGCCCGTCATTGACGAGCGTGCCGATCGCCATGAGGCGCACGGTAATCTGCGCGTCGGACAGCGTGGGCAGATCGTGGTCAAGCGTAGCGAAGGCCTGGTCGAATTGCTGCGGCGTAGTGGAGTGATAGAGGTTCTTGTGATGCGAATCCATGCCGCGGCGCATGGCCTGCAGGTCTACACGCCATTGGGCGTCGGTGAGGTGGCGGCCGGGAGTTTGTGCGAAGAGCGGCGGCGCAAGAAGACAGAGCCCGAGTGCGAGAGAACGCATGGAAGAAGATACGCAGCGCAGTGTGGGAGGTTCCGCGGGCTGTCTCGCTGGGCTGCCGGATATACTGGCGGGCATTGGGTTAGCTTGAGCGTGATGCATCGGGGTGTGCGGTGGGTAGTGCACAGCCAGAGCGACGTATGTCTGTGATGGTGAGGCGGCATGGAACTTCATCCGATGGAAGGTGTGCACAACTGGAAGCAGTTCCTGGTGCACATGGTGATTGTGGTGCTGGGGGTGTGCATCGCGATCGGGCTGGAGCAGGCGGTGGAGAAGATTCACCACGTGCATCAGCGGCATGAGTTTGAGGCCCAGCTGCGCGAAGAGGGGCAGTCGAACCAGAAGATCGTGGAGTCGGATGTGCGGTGGCTTGACGCGCAGGTGGGGTGGCTGCTGGATGCGAAGAGCGCGGTGGACCGCTATCGATTGAGTCACAGGAAGGGAGATCCAAGCTTTCCGCAGCATCCGCCGGACGACACGAAGACGCAGGGCTCGGTGGGAGATGCCGATCCGCAGATGGCGGTGTGGACGAGAGGCAAGGAGAGCGGACTGGTGTCACTGCTGCCGGCCGACGAGGCGGAGGCGTACGGGACGTTATATGGAATGGCGGCGCTGGAGATTGAGCAGGATCACACAAGCCTGAAGATTCAGGCTGAGCCGCGGGCGATGGTGGCGCATGACAGGGAGCACCCAATTGTGACGGATCTGGCGCGCATGAGTGATGAAGAGCTGAATGCGTTTTCGCTGGCGCTGGGACGAGCGTATCTGTCGTGGAATTTCCAGCGTCGACTTCTGGTGATGTTTTACGGCGAGAACACGGCGGCGCTGAACGGAGAGGTGTCGCGGCAGAGATTCGACCAGGGGATTGCGGCGGCATTCCAAAGGTTTCCGGATAGGTATTCGGCGTATTAGTGGAAGCGGTCAGGGGCGTTCGAAGACGAGAAAGTAATCGTTCTGGTCGCCCTTGGTGAAGTCATACTGCTTGACGAAGCGGAAGCCGGCGCGCTGAACCTCGGCGATGACGACCTCGGCATTAATGCCATGGTCGTCGCCGTGGCCGGGGTGGTCGATGACGCCGAACAGGCCACCGGACTTCATCGCGGTGCGAAGGTTGGCGAGCAGCGTCGGCGGGTGGGCGATCTCGTGGTACACACGCAGCATCAGTGCGGCATCGAGGGTATCGGCGGGTAGCTTCGGATCGTCCGGGGTGCCGAGGACGGCGGCAATGTTGGGTAGATTCTCCTTCGTGGCGCGGTCGTGGATGGCCTCGACAGCGTGCGCGTTGATGTCCTCGGCGTAGACGGTGCCGCTCCGGTCGCCGCCAGCGACGCGCTTTGCGGCGCGGACAGAGAACCAGCCGCCGCCGGCGCCGATGTCAGCGACGTTCGAGCCGGGGTGAAGCTTGAGGGTGTCCATGACGCGGTCAATCTGCAGCTTCTGGTCGCGGCCTGCCTCTTCGAAGATGGAGAGATCGCCGGTGTAGGGGTTGCTGGTGGGGTGGGTCGGCGGCGTCGGAGTGGCCGTCGTCTGGGCGACGAGCGGAAGAACCACGGAGAACAGGGCGGCGGCGGCGAGGCGGAAACGGCTCATCACCGGATTAAATACTGATGCGGCGCCGGTTGCGAATGGTTTTTGGGTGAGTCTGACGTGTAGGTTCAGGCTTTCAATTCAACGGGTTTGTGACGAGCTGCCGGTTTTTGGGGATGTGCAGAAGATTTTGCATCCTCTGGCGGCCGCGTCCCCGTATAGGCAGATGTAAGCATGCGGACCGAAGCGGCGGAGTTCCGGGGCGTTGTAGAGCGGCACCAGCGGATGGTGTTTTCGCTCGCCCTGAGAGTTACGGGCGAGTACGGCACAGCCGAGGAGGTCGCGCAGGATGTGTTTCTGGAGCTGTTCCGGTCGGCGGACAGACTGTCGAGTGACGACCATGTTCGGTTCTGGCTCCGGAAGGTGACGGTGCACCGGGCGACCGACGCGCTGCGGCGCCAGGCGCACCGTCCGGAATCCCACGCCGAGGAGTGGATGGACGACGACGCGGCGGCGGAGGGCGATAGCGGGCCCGGAGTAGGGACGGTGCTGGAGGCGAGGCTGGAGGAGTTGTTGGGGTCGCTGCCGGAACAGATGAGGGTTGCTGTAGTGCTGCGGTACCAGGAGGAGATGCTGCCGGATGAGATTGCCAGGCTGCTGGGCCAGCCGGTTGCAACGGTGAAGAGCAATTTGCAGCGCGGTCTGAAGCTTCTGCGGCGGAAGGCCGAGATCACGATGAAGGAGTATGTGCGATGACCATTGCATGGAGCGGAGTCGCGCTTCGCGCGTGCACTGAGATCGGATGGAGGAGCAAGCGATGAACGGGCCTGAACAGAGAGACCAGAGAGAAGAGATGAAAGACAAGTTGAATGATCCTGAAATGAACGATCCACGGATGCAGGAGTTTGAGCAAACATTAAGCCGCGCGATGCAGCGGGTTGAGGTGCGGGCGGAGACATCTGCGAAGTTACTGGCGCTGGCCGCGGAGGCCGAAAGAAACCGTGTGCACGCCGGTGGCGGCTTCCGTTGGCTCAAGCTGTCCAATGGCGGACGAGTGTTCACGACGCCGCGGCTTCCGCAGACGCGGGCGTGGATGGGTGGAGCGATTGCCGCGGTGCTTGCGCTGGGCGTCTTCTTCGGCACGCACATTCACGACCAGCACGAACAGCACGAGCGGCGAGCTGCGGCAGAGCATCAGTTTGAGACGGCGGAGCGGATTACGGATGAGACCCTGGCACGCACGCGAGAGCAGCTCGAGCAGCGGGGAATCAACCTTGAACAGCAGTAGCTGACCGGCAATGTTTTTGATTTTTAGCGCAGAACGCAGGACAAGAAAGGCAGGAAGACAAAATGAAAAAAATGGTTGCAAACAGAATTGGGGCGTGGCTGCGCGGGCTGGTACGGACGGCGATGATCGCGGGCTGCGCGTGGGCGAGCGCGCAGAGCTATCTGGTGGCGCCGCCGGCGGGGCACTTACACACGGTGGCAATAGGCGCGGGCGAAGGCGTTGGCCTGGGCGTGGGCGTCGGCGCCGGTGCCGAGGGTGGGCAGGCAACACAGCCGCTGCCGAAGGACGATCTGTTTGCCGGCACCGAGGTGTTTGCGAAGGGCGCATCGGACATCACTGAGATCACGATGGACCCGGACACGCTGAACCTGGTGAGCGGGGACAGGCGCGCGCGCAACACCGTTTTGAAGGTCGTGCGCACCTACAGCTATGACAAGCCCGGGTTGTACAACATGTCGGACGTTGAGGCCATCCGCAACAAGCTGAACACGGGCGACTGGCACTGCTCGGTGCATGTCCGCGACCTGAAGAACGGTACCGGTTCCGACATCTGCGGCAAGCGGCGCACAGACGGCATGCGAGAGACCGCGATTATTTCGGTCGAGCCAAAGCAGCTGACCTTCATTCATACGATCAGTAAAGGGAACGGGCCGGGCGAGAGCGAGCTCGGCTACTTCCCGATGTTGCCGGGCCTCCATGGACTGCCGGCAATCGCCATGATGGATCCGGATGCATTTGCAGATATGCAGATCGGGCTGCACGGGCTTGGCCCGATGATGATGGGGCCCGGGATGCACGTGTACACCGTCAGATCGCCTGATATGGATGAGATGAACATGGAGCTCAAGAATCTGAAGGTGAGGCCGTTCGACCAGAAGCAGATGGAAGACATGAACAAGCAGATGAAGAACTTCAAGTTCTTCTATAAGGACGGTCAGTTGGAGGCCGCTCCACCTGCTCCTCCCGCTTCTGCTGCACCAAAAGCGGCGCCGGCTCCGAAGGCGGCTCCTGCTCCAACACCGAAGACTCCGGAGTAGCAGACCGCAGTAGCAATAGAATGAGGAGCTGATGTCGCTCCTTTTTGAGGTGGGCGCGACGTGCGCAGAGGGCGGACGTCGCGGAGAGCTGACGCTGCCCCATGGGGCGGTGCAGACGCCGGTGTTTATGCCGGTGGGCACGGCCGCAACGGTGAAGGCCGTGCCGCAGGATGTGGTGGAGTCGCTCGGCGAACGAGGCGCGGAAATCATCCTCGCCAATACCTATCACCTGTATCTTCGTCCCGGGCATGAGCTGATTCGCGAGCTCGGCGGCGTTCACCGCTTCATGAGCTGGCGGCGGCCAATGCTGACGGATTCGGGCGGCTTCCAGGTCTTCTCACTGGCAAAGCTCCGCAAAATCACGAGCGATGGCGTGGAGTTTCGCTCTCATCTGGATGGAAGCAAGCACTTCTTTTCGCCCGAACACTCGATGGAAGTCCAGATTGCCCTCGGCGCGGACGTGATGATGGCCTTCGACGAATGCGTGGAGACGCCGGCCAGCTGGGAACGCACCCGCAACTCGATGGCGCTGACGCATGCGTGGGCGGCGAGGTCGAAGCAGTATTGGGAGGAGCACCGGCATGAGGTGCCGTGGGCTCTTGAGAGATCAGAGATTAGAGAACAGAGATCAGGGCCGACGGCGTTTGAGCGCGAGTATGACGCGGCGCGCTTTGATGACAAGCATCAGGCGCTGTTTGGGATCGTGCAGGGCGGAATGTACGCCGACCTGCGGCGGGAGAGCGCGCAGCGGCTCGTCGAGATGGATTTTCCCGGCTACGCGATTGGCGGACTTGCCGTGGGAGAACCCCGCGAAGTCACCCGCGAGATGATCGCGCTGTGTCTGGAGATGCTGCCGAAAGATAAGCCGCGATACGTGATGGGCGTCGGCTATCCGGACGAGATTGAAGAGTACGCTCGCCTGGGCGTGGACATGATGGACTGCGTGCTGCCGACCCGTGCCGGACGCCACGGTCTGGTGTTCCTGCGCGAAGACGCCGCAGACCGGCGAAGCAACGTTGTCCGCTTGAACATCAAGCGCAAGGATCTCGCTGATGATCAGGGGCCGATCGATGCGGGATGTGCGTGCCCCGTATGCGCTCGCTACTCGCGTGCCTATCTGCGCCATCTCTTCTCCAGCGGAGAGCCGCTGGGAGCGACGCTGAACTCGATTCACAATCTCGCGTTTTATTTGGAGACGATGGAGAGAGTGCGCGGAGATATCGCGGCGTCAGTTCTCTGACGGCGGGTCGATGTGATCGATGACGATATAGATAATGGGCACCTTCGTGGGAACGGTCCGCAAGCCAAGCGCGCGGAGATCCCAGAAGGTTGCCGGGTCTGCGCTTGCACCATTGGCGTCGAGGTTGCGATCGGGCGCCACGGCGAGCGCGAAGTCATAGCGTCCGGTCAGGCCAGTCTGGTCCAGGATGCGGGTGTGAGCCTGGAAAGACATAAAGTTGGTGAGTCCAGCGATGGAGGCATTGTGAAAGTGCCAGGTCGTCGTGCCGTCGTCGAGCCTTTCTGCGTGTGCGACGCCGCCGTCGGTGAGCTTCACGCCGGTGGTGGCCTCACCGGGAGTTGAGGCGTGGAGGGCTGTGCCGCGGCGGCCAATGGCAAGAGCGAAGCCAGGCATCTCCGCCGGGACCGTGTGTATTTGCAGATGACAGCGACCCTGAAGCATGGAGAGAAGCATGGCGCGCATGACGGCAGGTTCAGCCGGGCTCTGGTGTGTCCACGCGTCGAGGTCCTGCGGTGCAACTTTGGCGTTGATGTCGTAGCGGTCTTTTGAGGCCCAGGCAGGAGCATTCTGAATGCGATCGTGTGACCAGAGCCAGCTCGGAAGGTAGGCGAGAAGGATAACGGTGGGGAGAGTCATGCCGGTGACGCGCAGGCCGTCCGGTGTGCGCTGGTAGCCGAAGCCAGCGTCCGGCGGGCTGGGACGGATGGACACGACCTCAAAGGAGTAATGTGCCGCGGTCGGTAAAGGCTTGGCTGTTGTAGCGTCGCCGGAGTCTTTGCCAACCGTTTGCGCCGAAGCGAGAGTGCTTGCGACGGGTAATGCAGCAGCACAGAGGATTGTCAGAGCACGTAAGCGCAACGTCCGGTGTCTCCTGCAGGACCGATGGCAGCCAATGTAGCATGCTGCGTGCCGGCGCCACGATCCGGCGATGGAGGTTTGTTCTTTGCAGGATAGGTTGAGTGGGCGGATACTTGTCGCCATGCGCATAGGGGCGGCCGCATCGGGGCATTGACGGGGCTATGGTCGGGGGTGGAACGTCTTTCAAGGGAAAGTTGTGTTGGAATCTGCATGGAGCGTTCTGGCATGAAGATGGCTGGACGAGTAGCGGCGATGCTGGCGTTCGCGGTGGTATGTGGCGTGGCGGCAGCGCAGGATGAGGGACCGCGGATACAACTCGGCGGGCCGCAGATCAATCAGCAGCGTGTGACGGCGACCGTGACGGGCAGGGTCACGTGCTCGGATACGCAGCGCGCTGCACGGTTCGCGACGGTAACGCTGATTGGAACAGAGTCGGCCAACCAGTCCCCGGCGCGGGGAGCCGGCAACGGCAACCTCGTTGGGTTCGGCCGGCGGGTCCAGGCGCGCACCGATATGGAGGGGAATTACTCGGTGCAGGTGGAGCCGGGAGATTACTACGTGACGGCTTCGGCGATCGGATATGCATCGCCTGTAGCCGAGGCCGCGGCGAGGCTGCGCTCAGGCGCGAGTGCGGCGGACCTGCTGGCGACGATGCCGCAAATCCACGTGGCGGAGGCAGGCGGCGGGACGGCGAACATCACGCTGGATCGCGGCGGAGTGATTGCCGGAAAGCTGCAGTGGGATGATGGGACGCCGGCCACTGGGGTGAACCTAAGCGTGCAGCCGACGACCACGGGCGGACCAACGGACGTGACGAGAGTGGTGTCCCAGTTGGGCGGAGGCTTCGGTGCCGGGCTGGGCGGCTTCCAGACGAGCGACGACCGCGGAGTCTTTCGGATTACGGGGCTGGCACCGGGCAGCTACTGGGTGCGCGCGACGATGATGACGCCTTCAGTAGAGCCGAACGGGGGCCCGGTTCAGCGGATGAGCTCGATTGTGATGTACGCGCCGGGCAAGGTACGGCGGTCCGACGCACAGGTGATCACATTGAAGTCGGGCGAGGAGCGCGACGACCTTCAGTTCGTGCTCGACTTGTCGGCCCTGCATACGGTTTCCGGGCATGTGGGAGCGGCGGACCAGGGAAATATCGAGGCAGGAGTGGTGCGGCTCACCGACACGCAGGACTCAAGTCTTTCGCGGATGGCGATCGTTCAACCGGATGGCAGCTTTGTGGTGCAGTGGGTTCCGGCCGGCACGTACACGCTGGCGGTGTCGAATGCGAGCAATGTGCCAAGACAGCCGTTCGGAAGGCGCGGACAGCCGACCGAAGCCGGGACCAACTATGCGCCGTTCCAGGAGAGCCTGACCGTTACCGATACGGATGTGAGCGGAATCGGAGTCACTCTGACGCCGGCGACGGGATCGCAGTAGTGCGATAATCGACCTACGGAGTGGATACCCCTCCCCCGAATTTGCGCAAAATCTTGAGGACATTGGACTTAGGGGTGGACCTTTGTTTGCAAAATCTTGAAAACAAAGGCCCAGATTCCACTCTGTGGGTGTGGTTTCCGGAGTGCAGGAGCCAGGCGGGTTTCTGGCTCCTAAGTTCAGGAAAATGAGAGCTTTGTGGTACGGTGCCAGACGGTGATGAGGACGATGGCGGCTCCGGTGAGGGCGATGAGGAGGCCGAGCCAGAGGCCGGCGGCTCCGAGGTGGGCGTGGAAGCAGAGCAGGACGCCGAGCGGCAGGCCGATGACCCAGTAGCAGACGAGGTGGGCGACGAGCGGCGGGACGGTGCGGCCGGCTCCGCGCAGAGCACCGGTGACGGTGATCTGGATGCCGTCGAAGAACTGGAACCCGGCAGCGACGAGAAGGAGCGGGACGGCGGCGGCGATGACGCCGCGGTCGGGCGTGAAGATGCGCGCGAGAGCGGCGGGCAGGGTGAGAAAGACGGCCGCGGCGAAGAGCATGAAGGCGGCGCCGGCGAGGATGCCGCTCCAACCGGCGGCGTTGGCGGCCTGCGGCGGGGCATGGCCGGTACGAATGCGGCCGAGGGCGTGGCCGACGCGAACTGCGGTGGCGGACGAAATGGCGTAGGGAACCATGAAGGTGGTGCTGGCGCACTGCAGCGCGACCTCGTGCCCGGCGAGCGGAAGCGGGCCGAGCGTGGCGATGATCGCGGTGACGGTGGCGAAGACGGCGATCTCGACGAAGATCTGCGCGCCGGCGGGAGCGCCGAGGCGGAAGAGTTGGCGGAGGTGCTGGAATTCGATGCGGCGCGAGGTGTTCAGGAGACCGTACTTGTGGCGGCGGTCGGCGAGGAAGATGGCGACGAGCAGCACGGCCATGAGGTAGAGGCGCGCGAAGCTGGTGGCCCAGGCGGAGCCGACGACCTGGTACGAGGGGATGTTGAGGGTGCGGCCGAAGAGGTGCCAGGAGTGGCCATAGATGAGGAGCCAGTCGCCGATGAAGTTAATGAGGTTGGCGGAGACGAGCGCGAAGGCGATGGGCCTGGCGTGGTGCGCCGCCTGCAGGTAGCGGCGGAGGGTGAAGTAGACGAGCAGCGGGAGGACGCCCCAGTTGAGGCCGTAGAGCGCGGGGACGGCCTGGCCGAGGACGGCCCGGTCGACGGGCATGCGGTTGAGGATCACGGGGCCGAAGGCGAGGATGCCGATAAGGAGTGCGCCGAGGGCGAGGGCGAGGACGAGTCCGTGGAGGAGCCAGCGGTTGGCCGCGGGGATTTCTTTGGCGCCGAAGGCCTGGGAGATGAGGGTGTCGAGGCCGAGGAGGATGCCGCCGATGCCGAAGGCGAGGGTGTTGAAGATGATCTGCGCGAGCGAGGCGGCGGCCATGGGGACGGCGGAGTGCGGAAGGCGGCCGACCATGCTGGTGTCGACGATGGACATGGACATCCAGCCGAGCTCGCCGGCGATGAGGGGCGCGGCGAGCCGGAGGAGCGGCGGGAGCTCCGGGCGGATGTCGGCAAGGCGCATTTGCAAAGGGTACCGGATGCAGGAGGGCAGCTGGATTCCCGCGACTGTTGGATGTTTGTAGTTAGTTGAGCATCGCTGTATTGGGCTTTTTCACTCTTTGCAAGCTGAATGTCCCCGGTTCGATCGATCTCCCGTCCCAAGATCAACAACTCACATTCGCTTAACGTCGTGCGTCGCTTCCTAGCCCCTTGCTGTCGGTAACTGCGTCGGTGTGCGTTATTCCGGCGAATGGCAACGTGGCTTGCCAGCCGTGTTATGCTCGCGCACGAAATCCAAGAAGCATTTTCGGAGTGCGCAGGTCAGAATCCTGCGAGCTAAAGACGTGCGGAGGAACTAGCGAGATGATCAATGATGGGTCCGGTGTCATTCAAATTTTTGTACCGGGGTTGCCTGATACTCCGGGGTGGGTAGAGCTGCCTTATAAGAAGCAGCAGGCGCTCGTGGAGCGTACATCACGCATCCAGCAGAACCGCCAGCTACAACTTTATGGTGAGTTTGGCGAGCTGATGGAGTTGTACGAGGTCGAGCAGTTGCTGGAAGGCGAGCAGATGAAGATGCGGGACTATCTGAACAAGGTCTACCCTGACAAGAACTACCGCACCATCTCCCGCAAGCAGAAGTGGTTCAAGGAGTTCTCGGCCATCGTCCCACCCGGCGTCCTCAAGCGCATGGGGGCGGTCATCGCCAAGCATCACGACCGCTTTGAGTACATCACCAAGGCCGCTCTGGGCGACATTCGCAACGCCGCCAAAGAGGTTCCCCAGCTTCCAGCGACCACCGAGAAGGACGTAGAGACCTACGTGGAGAACCTGGAGACCAAGCTGCTGGAGCATCGCCAGCGCAAGCACAAGGGCAAGCCGCTGAAGCAGGACGAGATGATGGCTGCGAAGATGGCCACCAACGCTCTCATTCACTACATGCGCGCGGCCCTGCCGGAGGGTACCAGCGCCGAGCTTCGTCGATGGCTAACCAAGGTCATCGGGTGGGCTATGGAGGGTCGGGCAGTCTCAGGAGCCCTCAAGAACATCCATCGAACCCCTATTCCCGACGGCATCCTTATCCGCCGTGGACGGCCCAAGGGGAGTGGTAAAAAACAAAGTAAGGACGGCGCCTGGGGAAATGGCAACCCCCCCAGCTCCATCAGGAGCCCCGACGCTGCGGCGGAAGGCGGGAGCTCCGGGCGGATGTCGGCCAGGCGCATTAGGACAGGGTAGCGGATGGGCTGGCTGCCCAAGCTTCTTCTATCTAGAAGGCGGCCCAAAGCTTGTATTGAACACGGGAAGAGCGTTTGTGGTTACCAACCCAAGCAAGTTGCCGAAAAGCCGACTTTGCGGGCACTACGGGATAGTTTCCGGATAGCCGGTGATACGCCCTCCACGTATGTGGCGGCGATCCTTGTATGATTCCGCCATCCCTCATCTTCCTACTATCGACGGGAATCGGCTCAATCAGTCAGCACGTGAAGAGCGACGATGGCGAGAATGCCCAAAGCCATCGCGCTTGCACCAGCGATCAGGATAGAAGGCGCCTGGGAGCGAATGAATCCTATTACCTTCAGGGCTGCGACACGCAATTCTTGGTTGCGCTGCCACTCGCGTATCAGGGTTGCGAAGCCAATAACTACCACGACGAGTGGCAGCGCGATAAGTAGAACCCACAAACCAATGTGCGGGCTCGCTGCGTAACAGTCCACAATACGTTGCGCGGTATGTGCCGGTTCATATTGCAATGGCTGGATGTTGCGTGCAAATAAAGCAGTCATAAACAGAACTGCCGGGAAGACGAACAGTAGTTCCAAAGCGGCGACGGAGCGGAGAATCGTCTTCATGAGTCGACTTTGTATCACAAAGTTAGTTAGAGCACAATGCCAGAATCTTGTATTTCACAGGTGAGGCGGCTCCAACTATTGCCAAATTGAACGGATTGTCGGCAATACGCAAGTAACCCTGCCGCAGACAGTTCCACCTCGCTATCGAAGTTCCCTGAAACGGGGTTTTCGGAAAGTTCATCGCCGAGCCACGCATCCAGAGAATCGATGAGACTCGGGAAGTCGACTTCCCAGAAGCAACGGGCGGGCCGTCAAGGAATGTACCAGCGCCGTAGTTCCCCGGATGTGGCGGATCCTGGGGGAGGCTGCTGGGGTCGGGTGTCGGCGTTGGCGGCTGGTTCGTGGAAGGCAATTCAGGCGCTCCGTCCTGCGGACTTCGCTTCGCCTTCGGCAGAGCGGAAGCGCGCTTCGCTCGCCGCGTTTACGGCCCGACTGAAGTCGGGCCCTTCCGAAGGCATGGCCGTTGGGCCTTGGCTTGAGCCGGAGGAGCGGCGGGAGCTCCGGACGGATGTCGGCCAGACGAATCAGGACAGGGTAGCGGATGGGGTAACTGTCCGAAGGTTTTCCAGAAGCCCGTCTGAGCACGTGTTGATGACGGCAGCGCGTTTGCGGGGACTCATCCCGAGATGAACCCGATGGTTGGTCAATAAGTGCTAAGCCCTGTTCTCTCCAGTCGAAATCCGCAGCGCTCGCGATAATTGAAGACAAGCCTGGATAGGAGGAGTTCGCGAGTGCCGACAATTCCGATGGACCGCCGGTAATTCCGACCAACGCTCCGAGCGCGCGGGGTAGTGATGATGAGCGGCATTCATTTTGCACTTATCTTTATTTCTGGTGACTGAATTTCTGGTGACTGAAACGCGATCTTCCCTCCGATGATCGTGAGCACGCTATGAGTCGCCATCACCGGCGCGGCTGTCGGTCCGCTAACATCCTGCGATAGAACAACTATGTCTGCCAAGGAGCCAGCTCTCAGCATGCCTTTGCGATTTTCCTGAAACTCTGCGTACGCCGATCCAGCCGTCATCATGCGGTACCCCGGCTTCCAGAACTTACGTCTTGTTCATCCGAGTATGAAGGGCTCCAACGCGCTGTCGAGCTGATCACGAGCCCGTTACCGCGGAGTTTAAGGACTGGCCTTCAGTGGCTTTCTCATGTGGCTCCTCCACCGCCATAACGATGCATTCCTTCGCACGCCACCACCACCCGCGATCAGTTAGCCGTCACTTTTGACGGATCGCTTCAATGACCCAGCCGAGGAATTACTTCCGGATTGCCCGTAATACAGGAGTAACTTCCGGTTTGTCAGTGATCTGTCGTTTCGTTGACTTGCTTACTGGCCCAACCTAAGATGACCACCTGATGGCTGACTCGACCTCTCTTGTCGGCAGAAGCATCTCTCACTACCACATCGTTGATAAGGTCGGCAGCGGTGGGATGGGCACGGTTTATAAAGCGGAAGACACCACGCTCCATCGCTTCGTCGCCTTGAAGTTCCTTCCAGACGGGTTCGCCTCAGACCTGCAAGCACTCAGCCGCTTCGACCGTGAAGCCCGTGCTGCATCCGCGCTGAATCATGCCAACATCTGCACTATCTATGAGGTCGGCAAAGAGGAAGGCCAATCCTTCATCGCCATGGAGTACCTGGAGGGAACGACCCTGAAATCTTTGATCGCGGGACGGCCACTTGCTACGGAGCAGGTGCTGTCTCTCGCGATAGAGATCGCAGATGCTCTGGACGCAGCTCACAGCCACGGCATCCTCCACCGGGACATCAAGGCTGCGAACATCTTCGTTACTGAGCGCGGCCACGCCAAGATTCTCGATTTCGGTCTTGCTAAGGTTGCCCCAACGCTGAAAGGAACCAAGGGCGGGGAAACCACGACAACCAAAGATGTGCACCTTGACGATTTAACAAGTCCCGGCGCCATCCTGGGCACCCTTGCGTACATGTCGCCGGAACAGGCGAGAGCCAAAGAGCTGGATGCACGGAGCGATTTGTTTTCCTTTGGAGTGGTGCTCTATGAGATGACGACCGGGCAGTTGCCCTTTCGAGGAGACAGCATCGCGGAAGTTTTCGACGCCATACTCAATCATGCTCTGGTGGCTGCGGTCCGGTTGAATCCCGATGTGCCCGTGGAGTTGGAGAGAATCGTCAACAAGACGCTCGAGAAGGATCGCGCGCTGCGCTATCAGAGCGCGGCGGAGATGCGTGCGGACCTGAAGCGCCTGAAGCGGGACCTGGACACACACCACATCGCAGCGGCAAGCATCAACCCCGTGAGCATTGTGGAAGCAGAATCGCATTCCGGTGGGCGGCTGGGCTCGCGGATCGTGTCCGGCCGGAAGCCTCTCGCAGCCGTGGCGACCCTGACGCTGATCGCCCTGGTAACCGGAGGGCTCTATCTGCGATCGCGCCTGGCAGCTCCTTCGGCGAGGGCGCCCCTGCTGACGGAGAAAGACAGTGTGCTGTTGGCGGACTTCGTCAACAAGACCGGCGATCCGGTCTTTGACGATGCGCTCAAGCAGGCTCTGACGATTGAACTGAATCAATCCCCTTTCCTGAATATTGTTTCCGACCGCAAGATCGAGGAAACGTTACGTTTGATGGGCCAGCCGATGGCGCAACACGTTACGCCGGAACTTGCACAGGAAGTTTGCCTCCGGACGGGCAGCAAGGCCACGGTGCTGGGATCGATCTCGAACTTCGGCGGCCAGTACGTGATCGGACTGAACGCGATCAGTTGCGGTAGCGGGGACACGCTGGCTAGTGAACAAGGGACGGCGGCGGGCAAGCGAGACGTGCTGAAGACCCTGGGAAAAGCAGCAGGGAAGCTGCGGGGGAAGCTGGGCGAATCGCTGGCCACGGTGGAAAAGTTCGATGTACCGGTGGAGGCAACCACGCCTTCGCTGGAGGCACTGAAAGCTTTCAGCATGGGTGGCAGAACGGCTCGCAGGACGGGAGACGCGGAAGCGATTCCCTTCTATAAGCGTGCGATTGAACTCGATCCGAACTTTGCGCTGGCGTATGCAGCGCTGGGTGTCTCGTACTTCAATCTGAATCAGGCAGATTTAGCGGCGGAGAATGCGACCAAAGCGTATGAGCTGCGGAACCGGGTGAGCGAGCGCGAACGATACCGAATTTCGACCACCTACTATCACGCCGTAACGGGAGAACTGGAGAAAGCAATAGAAGAGTACGAACTGTGGTCGAAGAGCTACCCCCGTGATGACACACCGCCTTTAGATCTCGGTGTTATCTACCAACAGCTTGGGCAATACGACAAAGCAGTGGTCGAGACGAAAGAGGCGCTGCGGCTGGCGCCAACGACGGCGGGATACGGCAACCTTTCCTTTGAGTACATTGCGCTGGACCGGTTGGACGATGCGGAGAAGGTGTTGCGTGAGGCCCAGTCGAAGGGTTTTGACGGCCTCTATATTCGGGGGAATCTATATCTGTTGGCCTTTCGGCGAGGTGACCGTAAGGGGATGGAGCAACAGCTCGCCTGGGCGGCGGGGCGAGTGGGAGACGAAGATGCGATGCTCTCCGGGCAGGCGGACACGGACGCTTATTACGGCCGGCTGGTGCGGGCGCGGGATTTTTCGCGACGGGCGGTCGAGTCGGCAGTGCGCGGCGGCTCGAAGGAAACGGCAGCGCTTTGGCGGGCGACCGCAGGGTTGCGGGAAGCCGAGTTCGGGAACTCCGCTGCAGCGAAGCAAGACGTAGATGCGGCGCTGTCGCTGCGGTCCGGAAGTGATGTCAAGCTGTTGGCAGCGCTGACGCTGGCACGCGTGGGGGACACGGGCAAAGCGATGAGGCTTGTCGAAGAACTGGAGAAAACCTCCTCCACGAATACGATGTTGAAACTCTATTGCCTCCCAACCATTCGTGGCGCAATCGAAATCAGTAAGAACAATCCCTCACAGGCAATTCAGTCTCTGGAAGCGGCGCTGCCCTATGAGTTGGGCGGCACACTGGCATTTCCCTTCCTGTACCCTGCGTGGGTGAGAGGGCAGGCGTACCTGGCGGCGCATGACGGAGTAGCCGCTGCAGCGGAGTTTCAGAAGTTGATCGATCATCCGGGGATTGTGATCAATCAGCCGGTCGAGTCACTGGCGCATCTTCAGCTAGGCAGGGCATATGCCATATCGGGCGACAAGGTCAAAGCGCGTGCCGCCTATCAGAAGTTCGTCACGCTTTGGAAAGACGCCGACCCCGATATCCCCATCCTCATTGCTGCCAAGTCGGAATACGCGAAGCTGCAATAACCCAGGGAAAGATGTCCGGCTCTCAGCGTTCCGTGGCTAGTTCGGAGAAGGACGATCCACGTGGTCGATGACAATCACATCGTCCATCGCCTGGCCCGACTCCATCTTCAATCCAAGCTGCTCCTGCAATGCGGTCCATAGGCTTGGCGGAGCGTCGGGGTTGTCTCCCAGAGGCGCTTGGAACGGGCCATTCGAAGACCGCCATTGCGCAAACTGCGAATCGTCCGGCGTCCATTTCAGACGGAAATCGTATCGATCGGTCAGTCCCGTGTGATCCACCACCGGCCTGTCCATCACGCTTCCCTGGAACCAGGTAGCAAACTCCTTGATGGTCATGTTTCCTACGGTCAGGTCCCCAAACGACCTGAAGCCGAATGCCTGCGGATCGTTCGGCCCGAACTTCGTCTTCGTGATCTTCGGTCCCCCGGAAGCTATCGTGATGACGTACGCGGCCAGCTTTCGCTGCTCATGATGAAACTTCAGCCCAAAGCGGTCCGGCAGCAGTTTCTGCATCATCAGTTCCATTTGGTGCAGGTTGGGCACGCCTTGAACATTCGGGGTCCCGGCGATGTCAAATAAATCCTTATCAAACCAATCCTCCGCGCCAATGATCTGCTTGGTGTGCAGGCCATACGCAAACGAAATCATGTCGTCCATGTCAACGTTGCGCATCAGGAACTTATGGCCGTCAAATCCAATCCCCTTGCCTTTCGTACCTGGCTTGCTCGGCTTGATGGTCGCCACTTCAAAGTCTGGATTCGCATCCGCCGCCATCGGCTTCGGCGGCTCGGGAATCGCCCAGGCCGTATCTGCTGTGGCCCGGTCCAGCAGCAGCACGATCGGCGTGGTCCCTTCCATCCAGGTTCCTGTGATGGATTTTCCGTCCTCTGACATCTTGCCCTCATAGCCGCGCTCGATCATCGAGGACTTGAATTTCAGCACACCGTTTTGAAAGGTTATGGTCGCCATGGGAATGCCTTGACTGCTCTGGTCGATGCTGTACCACGAGGCATTCAAGGCGCCGGTGTCGGCCTTCGAGATCTTGAACACAAGCCGCAGGTTGAGCTCCGGACGTTGCCCCGTCGCGGCAATGTGCAGCGTTCCCTGCCAGGTCCCGATAATGTTCTGCGATGAAGTGGCCGGTGAGGCAGCAGTAGATGGCGTAGCCGCCTGCGCGTTCGCGCGTACTCCATTCCCTGCAAGCACCCAAGCCATCGTTCCGGCCGCGCAAACGATCAGCGCAAGCAATGTCTTTCCGCGAAAATGAAATTTGCGCCCGATTCTCCCGACACTTATCACAGAGAGCCTCTTTCCTCGTCCCGGGTCAGGATAACCGCAGTTGTAACCTGAATCTGCCAGGCCTGATATGACATTGCGAGGAAGGAATGGAGCGTTCACGTGGCAGAGACCTATCGCGCAGTGATGTTGACAAAGAAGGGCGGCCCTGAAGTTCTCCAAGTCGTTGAATTGCCGGTTGAGGCCCCCGGCCCAGGGCAGCTGCGCGTGCGGGTGCGTGCTGCTGGAGTAGGCTCGACCGACTTGACCATGTTGACCGGAGGCTATCTTTACGCGCCGAAGATACCGTTCGTGCCTGGTTATGAGGTCGCCGGCGTCGTCGATGCAATTGGCGCTGGGGTCACCGGGTTCGAAATTGGCGAGCGTGTGGCGGCGCTTACCGTATACGGAAGTTTTGCGGAACTGCTGATGCGCGAGGCTGAACACTTCGTTCCAATCCCCGAGGGAGTCTCCGACCGCGATGCGGCCGCGGTGATCCTGAACTATGTGACGGCGTGGCAAATGATTCATCGTGTGGCAAGAGTGCAGGGCGGCCGGACCGCGCTGGTTACGGGCGCAGCCGGCGGTGTGGGCACGGCCGCTCTCCAATTGTTGCGGCTGGCGGGAGTGAAGACGTACGGCGCCGCGTCGGCATCCAAGCATGAGCTCTTGCGCTCGCTTGGCGCCGTTCCCATCGACTATCGCGCGGGTTCGATTGATCGGCTCATGCGTGTCGTGGAACCTGCCGGAGTCGATTATGCATTCGACGCCGTCGGCGGCGCCAACACCCGTCGTTGCATAGAAGCGCTTCGCCGTGGCGGAACCTTGGTCGGCTTTGGTTTCATGGGCGCATCTACGAAACTTTCTCAACTGGCGACGTTCGCGAATATTTTCATAGGCGCGCGCCTGCGTCGTCGCGTCGGCTCGTTTTACGGCATCACGATGCTGTACCGGAAGAACCCACGGCCGCTGCACGAGGATCTGCTCATGATTTTCTCGCTCCTTGCGGCAAAGAAGATCGATCCCCTGATTCAAACCACCTTCACGCTAGTTGAGACGAGACAGGCGATGGAACTTCTGGCATCCGGTTCAGTGGAAGGCAAGATCGTGATCACCGTTGGCTAATTCGGCGAGTCGACTCGGTACGGGAGGATGACCGGCTGCTGGATATAGCATGCTACATAGCCAGCCGTCTCTCGTGGTTCGCGTCGTGAAGGCAGGTCCGCCGGTTCTGGCTCGGATGGGAGTGGCACAGATGGACAGGAGGTCTTCCGCGGATCGCAGATGGTTTCGTTGCTCTCTCTTGTTCTTGTCGGCTGTTGCGCTGGCAGGAAGCCCTGGGCCTGCAGCGGTCGCCCAGGCTGCCTCGGCTTCCGCCGAAAAGCCGCTTGCGTTCGAGGTCGTCTCGATCCGGCCAGATCCATCCTCCGTCCCTGGCCACGAGCAGATGGAGGTTACGCCGGATGGCTGGCACATGGCGCATACCACACTGATGGCAGCGCTGCTGACCGCGTATGTCCCGACGACCAGCGACGCCATGATTTACACCGTCAGTACCCTCTCCGGAATTCCCGACTGGATGCGGACGGAACTGTACAGCATCGACGCCAAGGTGCCTGAGCCGGACCTCGCCGCGTGGCAGAACCCGGCCACGCAGCTGACGATGCTTCGCACGATGATGCGAGCGATGCTGGCTGACCGCTGCAAGCTTGCGGTGCATCGCGGCTCCAGGGCGGTCACCGTCTATTCGCTCGTCGTCGGCAAGAACGGCCCTAAGCTGAAAGCGTCGGAATCCAAAGATCGGCATCCGGGCGCCATCCAGATTCCCGGCGGCGGCGAGTTTCTGCCCAACGATGGCACCGGAAGGGCGTCTTTATATGCGGCACCGATCGGGGCGTTGACTGTCCTGCTCTCGAATTTTGCCGGTCGTCCGGTGCAGGACAGGACGGGCCTGACCGGGCGCTACGATATGAGTTTTCGCAGGCCGCGCCCCGGGTCGTACTCGCTGGACCCGGACACGACGTCCAACCCGCCCCCAAGCATCTTCGAGGTCGCGGAGAGCTTCGGTCTGAAGCTGGAAACGGCGAAGAGTTCCGTCGAGATGCTCGTTGTCGATCACGTCGAGAGGCCGTCGGAAAACTAGCCGACGTGTGCCGGCCGATACGGAAATCGGCGGCAGAATGGGCCTGTTTCTGCTAATTGGCCGAAGGTCTTTCGGCGGAGTCGATCACGTAGGTGGTCAAATCCACTTTGCGCGCTTCGAACTTCATTCCCAGGTCGGCCTCGATTTCCCGCATTGCGCCGTCATCGTCGTTGCGCGGCTGCCTGAAGGAGAAATCGTAATGGCCCTTCAGCCCGGTCTCGTCGATGACGGGGCGGTCCACGTGGCTGCTGCCACCTATCTGGCCGAGCGCCGCGCTCATCATTACCGCCGTCGCTGTGCAACCGTTATCGCTGCACGTGATCGCGCCGGGGAAGGGCTTGCCGGGATTCTCTTCGCGATACCGTTTCATCGCCTCCATCCAGTCACCCTCGACTGCAGGCGGCGGCGGCACCTCTTGCACTTTCGCTCCGTCTTTGGCCTGCACCAGCACATAGACCGGCGTCGGACGCATCTCGGTATGGAATTTCAGGTGGAACCGTTGCTCCAGCAGCGCTTGCACCATCGGGCGCATGCGATCGGTTCGTTCCTCGCTGGATAGCCCGGCGAACGAGGGATCATCGATCTTTGCGGCGATGTCCCACTCCTGCGAATCGATCCAGTCGCCGCCGCCAGCTACCATCTGGCGCTTTGGAGTTTGGGTGGCGAAGGCGTACCACACCAAACCTTTCAACGTCATGCGGTGCGCCTCGAAGGTACCGCCAGTGATCCGGGTGCCCATCCAGCCGCCGGGCTGGCCTGATCGATCTCCCGATGGCCGTATGCTCGCAACGTCGAACGCTGCCGGCGCACCATCAGCGAGGGAGTCAGGCGGGCTCTGCGCACTGCCCTGCGCTATGAGGAGGGTGAGCACCGCGACGAGCAGCGGACTGCCGTACTTTCGCATCATGATCCTATTCATTCGGGTGCGAACTTGAATCTATTCCGCAGCAGCACCCTTGCGGTGGTCTACCACCTTGTACCCCGCTGGAGGCTGAAAGAATGAGGGGTCAGGCTCGGTCGCGGTAATCTCAGTTACCGTAAAGCTCTGCCGCCCGATCTGCGGCGCCTCGACGACAGAACTCAGGTTGAAACCCAACTCCGCGCAGAAGCGATACTGCCGCACCGTCGACATGGGCATGTCGTTTCCGAGCACGCCCGCATTCAGAGTGGTCGTGTCCTTGTACTCGTGGACCAGCAGCCCCGCGAACATCTGCGCGCCGAGATCTTCATGGGTGCGCGTCCCCTGGTCCTGACCCTTGTTGTTCCTGAGCGTCCCGGATTTGAACCGGTCAGGATCGAACCGAAGCGCGGTTGTGTCTCTCAGGGTCAGCAACTCGCAGACCTTTTGCAGTGCGTTGCACTGAAGCAGCGTGTGCGCCACGGGGTCTGCAATCTGGATCCAGCTCATTTGTGATGGAATCTTGCTGCCCTTGGGCGTCATCAGCCAGCGCTCCTGGTAGATTCTCCCTTCGCTGTCGCGCTTGATCGGCCGGCTGTTCGCGGTCGTGAAGGTCCCGCCGTTGTTCATGCGCCGCGACCACTCCGCTGCCAGGGTCAGGCTGAAGGGCGCGTTTGGCATATAGGGAACGAAGACGCTCTGGAGTATCTCCTGCCCGCCGCCATCGAAGCTCACGCCTCCTTCGTCGGGCGTCTGCGCGTAAGCCAGGCACCCGCTGGTCAGTGCGGCCACAATCGCAAATGCAGAGAGCCGTTTGGAGAGTCCACGTCGGAGATCATGAAGCATGTACACCTCACAGAACAACGTGCAAGGCAGCCTTTGGAACCCGCGCCTACGATATAGCTTTTTCCGCGAGAATGCTAAGTTTCCGCTTCATTTTCCAGTTTGCCGAAAGGCCGCGCAGCAGAAGCCGTGAACTATACCGCGTGAGTGGAGCGTCTCCGGCGGAAGAGGACGTACGCGGCGCCGACTATGGCGGTGGCGAGCAGGAAGAGGCTGTCGGGCTCGGGGGTAGGGCTGGCTGCCGCGGACTCGGTGGAGCTCGAAGTGGTCTCGTCAGGGAAGATGATAGCTGGCGCGGCGTTGAAGCTTCCGGAGGACAGCGGGTGGTCGAAGTTGCTGCCGTAAAAGATGAAGCCGTTCGACATCTCAAGGGTGTAGCGGGTGGGAGGATGGCTGACGCTCTGGACAAAGTTGATGTTGGAGAGCTGGCCGTTGACGAACGTGACCGAGGCAGAGGGATCGCCGGAGAGATAGAAGGATTGGTCGTCGATGGTTACGGCGAGGTCCTGCAGCTGTTGGTTGGCGATGGTGTAGGTGGTGATGCCGGTGGCGGCAGGTTGCGAGGCGAGCGTGAGGGTTCCGGTACCGGTCTGAGTGCCCGACGAAGAGGTGAGCGTGACCTGGTACGTGACGGCGCCGGCATGCACCGCGGGGACTGCAAGGAACGGAAGCGCGAGGGCCAAAAGCCGTAGGGGGCACCGGTAGAGCCGAGCGGATGAGGGCATGGGACTCCTGCGATAGAAGGCGGACTTTGAGAGAGCGTAGCGGCGAGACGGCGGCCTCGGTTGTCCTTCGTCAGGGCATGGCGGAACGTAAGAACTATGCGGGGCGTGAAGGGAGATCGAGTTGAACGGGGCTGCTACAAAAAAAGGGATTTCTTGACAGGGCAAAGCGCAGCGGAGATGCTTAAGGCTTAGGTGTACGTTGCCTCGGGAAGGCCGACGTGTCTCCAGAGCTGAGCGATCGGTTTCCTGGCGAGCGCGCGATGCTGCCTGCGCGGCGGCGAAACTCCTGAGAGTCTTCTAGAGAGATAAGGCTGGAGCGCGAGTTTGTGGCGCTTTTTGCCGTGGTGAGTAAACCGCGTGATTTCAAGTGTATCGGCGTTAGGGATGATGGCTGGGGCGGCAGGGTTCGGGTCGCTGGGCGGGCTTCCACTGCTTCTTCTGATGTTTGTGGCGATGTATTTTCTGCTGATTGCGCCCAATCAGCGCAAGCAAAAGACCTGGCAGAAAATGCTCTCGGAGCTGAAACCGGGCGACAAGGTAACGACGAACGGTGGGATTCGCGGGACGATCATCAGCGTGAAGGACGATGTGCTGGTGGTGAAGTGCGCACCGGACAATGTGAAGCTGGAGATGGTGAAGAGCGCGATTGCGGCCGTGACGACGGAAGAGGCGCCGAAGTCGTAGAGGGTTCTGTCAGGAAAGGCAACAGCTCTGACGCAAAGGGTGCAAAAGGAACGCGAAGGGACGCCACGGAGTTGAGGGCGAACAGGAATTAGAGACGGACGATGGGAAAGAATTTGAAGGGTAAAACGGGATTTATTGTTGCGATCCTGGTGATCTTTATTTATGGGATCTTCTACGGTCGAAATTTTCCGAGCGGAAGTCCGGCGCAGGCATTGAAGAATGGCAACATTCGGCTGGGCCTGGATTTGCAGGGCGGAACGCACCTGGTGCTGCAGGTGCATGTCCAGGAGGCAGTGAACTCGACGACGGACCGCGATATGCAGGCGCTGAACACGGCGCTGCAGCCGCTGGGTGCGACGGCGGCGAAGCTGGACCTGGCGCATCCCGAGGTGATCACGATTACCGGTGGATCGCAGACGCAGCAGTCGGCGATTCATGAAGTGCTGGCCGGCAACGAGTTCGCAGCCTACGACATTACGAGCGGGTCGAGCGGCGGGTACGTGTTGACGATGAAGCAGTCGGCGATTCGTGATCTTGAGTCGCGGACGCTGCAGACCTCGATCGAGACGATTCGCGAGCGCGTGGACTCGCTGGGCGTGTCGGAGCCGGTGATTGAGCAGTATGGCCTGGGCGACAACCAGATCCTGGTGGAGCTGCCGGGCGTGACCGACCTGTCGCGCGTCGAAAACATTATTCAGTCGACGGCCAAGCTGGAGATTCATGCGGTGGTGCCGGGCGGACCGTGGCCGGATCAGCAGCAGGCGCTGGCGGCAATCGGCGGAGCGGTGCCGCCGGACCAGGTGTTGATGAGCGGCTCCAATGGCACGGGCGGACCGGACCAGTGGTACCTGTTGAAGCGTGCCTCGATCGTGGAAGGAACGGATTTCCGCGGAGCGCAGCCTTCGACCGATCAGAACGGGCAGCCGGACATCACCTTCACGCTGACGACGGAGGCGGGCGACCGGTTCTACAAGTACACCTCGGCAAACGTGAACACCGGCATGGCGATCGTGCTGGAGAACAAGGTTCGCGAGGTGGCGAACATCGAGAGCGCGATTCGTGACAGCGGCGAGATTCGCGGCGGCTTTTCGCAGCAACAGGCCAACGATCTGAGCCTGATGCTGCGCACGGGCTCCCTTCCGGCGTCGATCTCTTATCTTGATACCAATACAGTTGGACCGTCGCTGGGTAAGCAGAGCATTCACCAGGGCGTCGTGGCCGCGATTGCGGGCATGGCCGCGGTGATGATCTTCATGCTCATCTACTACAAGGGCGCAGGTATCAATGCGGACCTGGCGTTGTTGCTGAACCTTGTCATCCTGCTTGGGTTCATGGGCTTCAGTCATGCGACGCTGACGCTGCCGGGAATTGCCGGTGTCATCCTCACAATTGGTATGGGCGTGGACTCCAACGTGCTGATCTTCGAGCGCATTCGTGAAGAGCTGCGCGCGGGTAAGACGAGCGCTGCAGCGGTGCATGATGGATTCGGGCACGCGTGGGTGACGATTCTGGATACGCACATCACGACGATTGTCTCGGCGGCGATTCTGTTTCTCTTCGGCACCGGACCGGTGAAGGGATTTGCGGTAACGCTGGTCTTCGGTCTGCTGGCGAACCTGTTTACCGCGGTGTTTGTGTCGCGCGTGATCTTCGATGCTCTTCTCGAAAGGAAGGGACGCGCGGCGGTGCTGTCGATTTAGGAAAAGAGACACGAGATGCGAGATTCGAGATTCGAGTCTTGCGCCGATCAACGGATCGCATCTCGTGTCTCGCATCTCGTATCTGTTCTTGAGGAAGTGACGTGGAATTTTTTCATGATGTAAATATCGACTGGCTGGGGAAGAAGTGGTACTTTCTCGGCTTCTCGTTGATCTTTTCGGTGGCCGGTGTACTGAGCCTTGCGTTCTGGCATCATCTGCCGCTGAGCGTGGACTTCACCGGCGGCACGCAGATTTCGGTGCGCTTTGATTCGGCGCCAAACGAAGACCACATTCGCTCGGCGATGGACAAGGCCGGGATTCACGATGCGGCGATTCAGCGCATCACCGGCGCGGGACACACCACGAACGATGTGATCGTGAAGTTGCCCCTGAGCTCGGCATCCGATACGGCGCACGACCAGGGACGCAGCGAGGTGGAGAACGCGCTGACGTCGAACTATCACGACTCCGGGTTCACGGTTCAGCAGGTGGACATCATCGGGCCGACAGCGGGCAAGCAACTGCAGCACCAGGCGTGGCTGGCGACGGGCTACTCGCTGCTGGGCATGTTGATTTATCTGTGGTTCCGGTTTGAGCTGATCTACGGCGTGGCGGCGGTGGTGGCGGTGTTCCACGACACGCTGATTACCGTGGGCGCGTTTTCGCTGACGAACCAGGAAATTTCGCTGACGGTGATTGCGGCGATCCTGACGTTGATTGGTTATTCGATGAACGACACGATCGTTGTCTTCGACCGTATTCGCGAGAACCTGGCGATGAACCGGCGCGAGAAGCTGGCAGATGTCGTGAATCGCTCCATCAACCAGACGCTGAGCCGGACGGTGCTGACCTCGGGGCTGACGTTCCTGACGGTGCTGAGCCTGTACCTGTTCGGCGGCGAGGTGCTGCATGGGTTCTCCTTCGCGCTGGTGATCGGCATTTTGATCGGCACGTATTCCTCGATTGCCGTGGCGGCGCCGATGCTGGTGGCCTACCAGGACTGGAGAGCCAGCAGGGGAAAGAATGTCGCCGCGACCAGGAAGGCAACGCTGCCCGCCGCAAAGGGAGCGCGGCGGTAACGGTTCCGAAATTTCAGCGCAAGACAGCATGGAGGGGCGTCGCGGATCGCGGCGCCCTTCGGCTTATAAGGATTGTTTCTGATCCGATATTGAGGCGATTTCTTTGAGATCAAAGAGATAGCGCCGGCGGGGAATTGACATTTTGCGACGGGTAGCCGCAATTGTGAAAATCCTGCTATTCTCTTCGTCACCACGCACAGGATGGCGGCCAGTCTGAGCATTCTTTGTGGCCCTGTCCGGATTCTGGGAACAATTTAAAGGCCCGCGGTGTCTAACGCTGTTAGCTCTCCCGCGTGGGAGGAGGTGCTTATGTTTGAAGACTCTTTAATGGAATCCAGCGGAAGGATCAGGACCAAATCCAAATGGTGGATGATCCTTACCTTTTCGCTGAACGGGCTGATTCTTGCGGCCATGATCATCTTCCCGTTGCTTTATCCTGAGGCGCTGCCGAAGAGCTCGCTGACTGCGTCGCTGGTGGCACCGCCGCCGCCACCGCCGCCACCACCGCCACCGCCGCCGCCCGCGGCTGTGAAGCCAATCAAGATTGTGTCGGAGATCGACCAGGGCCTGCACGCGCCGACGAAGATTCCGAAGGACATCAAGATGATCAAGGAAGAGGCGCCACCTCCTCCCTCGACCGGCGGTGTTGCCGGTATGAGCGGGATGGCGGGCGGAGCCCCCGGCGGAATCATGGGTGGCCTGCCGGGAGGCACTGGCGGCCCGAAGATTAATGTTGAGCCGCCCAAGCCCAAGGGCCCCCAGCGTATCTCTGGCGGCGTGATGGCCGGCCGAATCATCACCAAGACCCAGCCTGTCTATCCACCGATCGCCCGAGCGGCGCACGTGGGTGGAACGGTCGTGCTGCATGCCATCATCGCCAAGGACGGCTCGATTCAGCAGTTGAGTGTCGTCAGTGGCCCTCCGATGCTGGTAGGCGCGGCGACCGATGCTGTAAAGCAGTGGAGATATCAGCCCTATGAGCTGAATGGTGAGCCCACGGAAGTGGATACCACCATTACAGTTAACTTCAATCTCAACGGCGGTTAGAAGGGTGCCGCTCAGGTGGCAGTCGTGCTACCTGAGCGGCATTGCCTCTGACCCGACTGGTCGATAACGTAGGCTGTGTCAACTGAATGACACTGCCATTCACCCTCCCCGGTAGGCCCGATTTTGCGTCTTACCTAATGTCTTTAAGTTCCGGGCCCCCTCCGGACCCTTTCAAGCTTCAAATGCATTCGAGAGTCCTCTCGATGCTGACATCCCGCATGACTCCCCAGGAGGAACGAATTCCGTGATTCTCGCTCATCTCGCACACACCCCCGCATCTCTCGCCCTGTTCCTGCAGGACTCCGGCTCAGCCGTCGGCTTCACCCCGATGGAGCTCTGGGGCCACATGGGCAATCTGGCCAAGGCCGTCGTCGTCATTCTGTTCATCATGTCGATCTGGTCGCTGGCCGTCATCATCGACCGTGCGCTGTACTTCTCGGCAGCGCGCAAGCAGTCGCGTGAGTTTGCTCCCCGCGTTGCCGGCGCCCTGAAGGAAGGCCGCCTGGACGAGGCGATCAAGGTTGCCGACCGCTCCAAGAAGTCGCACCTCGCCGAAGTTGTCACGGCTGGTCTGACTGAGTTCCGTTCGTTCGGCTCCGGCGGCGCGATCACCGAGGAGCAGGTTGAGAGCTCCAAGCGCGCTCTCGAGCGTTCTGAGGCGATCGTTCACGCGAAGCTGAAGAAGGGCCTGGGTGGCCTCGCCACCATTGGCTCGACCGCACCGTTCATCGGACTGTTCGGCACCGTCGTCGGCATTCTGAACGCCTTCCAGGCCATCGCGACGCAGAAGACCTCTGGTATCGGCGCTGTGGCCGGCGGTATTTCCGAAGCCCTGGTGACGACCGCGTTCGGTCTGCTTGTGGCTATCCCGGCCGTTATGACGTTCAACTACTTCACCAACAAGGTGGAAGCGTTCGACGTGGAGATGGACAACAGCTCGTCGGAGCTGGTGGACTACTTCATCAAGCAGTCGCACCGCTAAGCCCTTGGGCGCCGGAGTGCGCCCTGAGGTGAACACAATCTGCGAGATCACGAGAGTGGCTCCGGCTGCCGGCGAGGCAGCCGGGGCACGAATTTAGGACTCGCAGAATAGCTAAGCAGCCGGATGAGAAATGGCCGGCGGGAGTTAAGAGCTATGGCAATCTCGAAGCGGGACGAGGGCAAGAAGGTCAACTCGAACATCAATGTCACGCCGATGGTGGACGTGATGCTGGTGCTCCTGATCATCTTCATGGTCATCACCCCCATGTTGAACAACAAGGTGAACGTGACTCTGCCGGTGGTTACCGCCGCGACGATCTTGGACAACGCTAACAAGGAGGACGCCATCACGGTGGCGATTACTCGCGACGGGCACGTGTTCCTGGGTGCCGATGCGGTGGCGTTGAGTGATCTCGGCCAGAAGGTCGCCGACCTCGAGGCGAAGAAGACGGATCCGGCGGCGGACAAGTCGGTGTATCTGCGCGCAGATGAGCGCGCGAATTACGGCAAGGTGATGGACACGATCGACGCGCTGCGTACCGGCGGCGTCAGCCAGCTAAACCTGCTTACCGACAACCAGGCACAGTCGTAGCGGCGGCGGCCCGGCCTTAGAGACCGGGCTTTTCGCAGAGAGGAATTGAAACTATGGCAATGGGTGGAAGTAGTGGTCCAGGCGGACTCTCCTCCGATATCAACGTAACGCCGCTGATCGACGTGCTGCTGGTGTTGCTGATCATCTTCATGGTGATCGTGCCGGTGACGCCGCGCGGACTTGAGGCGCTGGTTCCACAGCCGCCGAAGAATCCGACGCAGGATCAGCCGAACGATCGCACAATTGTGGTGCAGGTGCAGTCGAACGGTGCAGCGCTGCCACAGTACAGGATCAACGACCAGCAGTTCCAGCGCACGGACATCGAGCCGGAGTTACAGAAGATCTTCGCCACACGGCAGGAGAAAGTGATGTTCATCAAGGGCGATAAGGACCTGGACTTCGGGACCATCGCGCAGGTGATCGGCATGGGCCACCAGGCCGACGTCACGAACATCGGTATCATTACGCCGCAGGTAGAAGCCGGACACTAGACTGTTCTGCTAAACGAATCAGAGGAGGGCCATTCTCAGCCGGGGATGGCCCTTTCTGCGTCTGGTGGAACATCTGCGACCGCGCAGGTGTCTAAGCGGGTAGCTGACTTGTGAGTGCGGCTCTCGCCGGGCCGTTGGCTCTCTTCAACACAGATAGTGAGTGCTCGCTATGCTCCTCATTTCGCTTGTGAGGTGCCGCCATGGCCGTTCTTGTTTCGAACTCTGCGCAGCAGTCGGAGATCAATGTAACCCCGCTGATCGATGTGCTGCTGGTGCTTCTGATTATCTTCATGGTCATCGTGCCGGTAGCGCCGCATGGGCTGGGGAGCCAGGTGCCACAGGATTCCAGGTCGGCTGCGCCGGTGCGCGGGCCGGTGAGTCTGCGGGTGCTGGGTGGCGATGCCGGATCGGGTGAAAGCAGGATTACCTTTGAAGTCGAGGGGCGGGTTGTCGATCGTGTGCATCTGAGCGATGCGCTGTCAGCAAGCCTGCGCGTGCGTGCGGAGAGAAGTGTGTATGTGAGCGCGAGTCCACAGGTGAGCTATCGCGAGGTTGCGGCAGCAGTGGGAGCAGCGAAGGCCGCGGGAGCCGCCACAATTGGCCTGGGCAGGCTGTAACACTACGCTGAACGTGGACGCAGGCGCGGCGTAGGCTGGGCGCATGCGGCTATTTGTCGGGCTGGCAGTGGACGCGGCGGTAAAGGAGGCGTTGGAGCGCCTGACGCTGCGCCTGCGCACGAAAGACGATGGGTTGCGGTGGTCGACGCCGGATCAATGGCATGTGACGCTGGTGTTCCTCGGCGAAGTGGAGGACGAGGCTCGTGCGCGGCTGGTGCGGGAGCTTGCAACGGTGCAGCCGCCGCCGCTGAAGCTGCACGTGGAGCGGCTGGGTGTCTTCGAGCGGGCAGGGATTCTGCACGTCGAGCTGGGGGTTTCTCCGCAACTGCTGCGTCTCTATGAGGCCGTAGCGGCGTCGGTAAGGCGCGCTGGGCTTGAGGTAGAAGACCGTCCTTACCGGGCGCACATCACGCTGGCGCGCAGCAGGAACCGTGACGGCAGGAAGGCGATTGCGCGGCTGCGAAGCTCGACCGAGCGGCAAAGGGTAAGCGCGCAGTGGGAGGCTGTCGAGTTTCTTCTGTATGAGAGCCAGCTCTCGCCGGGTGGGTCGAGGTACGTGGTGCGGGAGCGATTCGCACTTGAGCGAAGTGCGGAGGATGGAGAGGGTGAATAGCCTTCAGGGGCGCCAGTTGCCATCCGCGCTGCCATCCGGGCTGGCGACGACGACGATGTAGCCGTCGGGGTCGCGCATCCAGCACTCCCAGTGGTTGGGGCCGCCGTCGCCGTCCGGCGGGTTACGGTGGCGAGGCATGACCATCTCGACGCCCATCTCCTTCGCGCGCTGCATGACAGCGTCGAAGTCATCGGCCTCGAACCAGAGCAGGAGCCCGTTGCCGTAGGGCTTGTCCTCGCGGTTGGCGATGGCACCGTGGTGGTGCTCCGCCTCGAAGCTGTGAAGTTGCAGGACGAGCTGGTTGTTGAAGCTGAGGCGATCGTACTGTGAGCCGCCGTGGTCGCTGCGAAGGCCGAGGAGGCGCTGGTACCAGCGGCTGCTGGCTTCGACGTCGGTGACCGTGATGAGGGGCTGAGGGCGCATGTCGGCTCCTTTCTGGGAACGGGATCTGGCAACACATGGAACGCGCCTGTGAGTGCAGTTATAGAGCACGCGTGGCACGAGTGCTTGCGATTTGAGGTGCAGGTCAGGATAGGCTGTCTCTCATGATTTGCACGGTCGCGGTCCAGGGGTATCGCTCGCTGCGCGATTTGGTGCTGCCGCTCGGGCAGTTGAGCCTGATCACGGGTGCGAATGGCAGCGGCAAGTCGAGCGTGTACCGGTCGCTGCGGCTGCTCGCGGATGCAGGGCAGAATGCGGTCGTGGCTTCGCTGGCTGCGGAAGGTGGACTGCCTGCGACGTTCTGGGCGGGCCCGGAGACGATTGCGCGCACCGTGCGGCAGGGAGTGCATGGGGTTGAGCCGCTGGCCAAGCGAAGCGTGGCGAGTCTGAAGCTTGGGTTCGGAGGCGATGGTTACGGTTACTGCATCGACCTTGGATATCCTCTGACGGTTGCTGCGACGCTGTTTGCGCTGGACCCGCACATCAAGCGGGAGTGCATCTGGCATGGGCCGTTTTATCGAAAGGCCGCGGCGCTGGTGGATCGCAGGAACAACTTCGTGTGGCTTTCGACGACGAAGGACGAAGAGCCGGTGATGCTCACGCAGCATTTGAACGACACCGACAGCATGCTCGCCAGCGTTGCGGACCCCCAGCGCGCGCCGGAGATGCTGGAGCTTCGCGAGGCGGTGCGTGGATGGCGCTTCTACGACGGCTTTCGTACCGATGTCGCGTCGCCCGCGCGCCTGGCGCAGATCGGAACGTTTTCGCCTGTGCTGCAGCACGATGGAAGCAACATAGCGGCCGCGCTGCAGACGATTCTCGAGATTCGGGACGATAAGGCGCTGGCGATGACGATTGAAGATGCGTTTCCCGGCAGCCGCTTGTATGTACAGGCTGAGAACGGGCGTTTCGAGTTGCGGCTGCAGCAGCACGGGTTGCTGCGACCTTTGTCGGCGTCGGAGCTCTCCGACGGAACGTTGCGTTATCTATTGTGGGCGGCGGCGTTGCTGTCGCCACGACCGCCGCAGCTGATGGTGCTGAACGAACCGGAGACAAGCCTGCATCCGGATTTGTTGCCGGCGCTCGCGCGACTGATTCTCGCCGCCGCGGATCAGACTCAGATCATCGTGGTGTCGCATGCACAGCAGTTGATCGAGGGGCTTACGTCGTCCTCGTTGTGCACGCGGCTTCATCTTGTGAAGGAGTTCGGCGAGACAACGCTGGAAGGGGCGACGCTGTTCAATAAGCCGAAGTGGGTGTGGCCTGCGAGGTAGCGAGGGCTGGGGTAGGGTGAAGACATGAGAGTGTGTTCGCTGCTGCCGTCGGCGACGGAGATGTTGTTCGCCATAGGTGCGGGAGACGATGCCGTTGGCGTGACGTTCGAGTGCGATTATCCGGCGGAGGCACGCACGCGGCCGCAGGTGGTGTTCTCGCGCATGCCGGAAGGGCTGGCGCCGGCCGAGATCGACGCGCTGGTGAAGGCGACGGGTGCCGAGGGAAAAAGCCTGTACTTTGCGAATTTCGATCTGCTGGAGCGGCTGGCGCCCGAACTGGTCGTGCTGCAGGACCTGTGCCATGTTTGCGCGATCGACAGCCCCACGCTGGCGCGAGACCTGAGCCGGTTGCCATCCAGGCCGCGGGTCGTTTCGCTGAACGCCAGCGGCCTCGAGGGGATCTTTCGCGAGATCGAGATGCTGGGAGAGAGCGTGGGGCACGCCGAGGGTGCGCGAAGGCTGGCTGCAGATCTGAGAGAGCGCGTGGAGCGTGTTCGGAAGAGCGTTCCCGTGACGAAACAGCGCCCGAGGGTGCTGTGCCTCGAGTGGCTTGATCCGCCCTTTCAGGGCGGCCACTGGGTCCCGGAGATGGTGCAGATTGCCGGCGGCGAACCGCTGCTGGCCACCCCCGCTGAAAAGAGCGTTCGGATTTCGTGGGAGCAGATTGTGGCTTCGCAGCCCGATATTGTCGTCGTGATGCCGTGCGGCTATCACCTGGCAGATACAGTCCGCCAGTTTCATGAGATCGAAAAAAGATTCCCGGCGGAGTGGAGAGAACTTCCGGCAGTGCCGAACGGCCGAGTCTACGCAGTCGATGGCTCGGCGTATTTCTCGCGGCCCGGACCGCGTGTGGTGGACGGGCTGGAGATCCTGCAGGCGATCGTGGGCGGGCATGGATGGGAGCAGTTGCCGCCGGACAGCGTGGCGCAGTTGTGAAGCGCAGGAAGAAGGCCTCCCGAGCGGGAGGCCTTCGATCGAACGGCGCAGGAGAGGATTACTTGTTCTGGTCCATAACGACGCCGCCGCCTGCCTTCTTTTCCTTCTCGGCCTCGTTCGCCTTGCGGGCGCCGATTGCCTTCTGGACCCACTGGTCAGCCTGCGCGAGGTCATCCTTGCGTGCGGCATCGTTCGGGCATTCGAGGTCGGCCTTGCGACGGTAGCTGAGGTTGAGGTACGACATGGCATCGTCGTAATTCGGCCTGATCTCGACGGCGCGATTGAGATACTTCATCGCTTCGTCGATCAGTGGCGTGTTCTGCTCCTTCATCTTGGCGCAGGTGGCCTTGTTCATCTTCACGTTGCCGTTGCCGTCATCCTGAAGGTTCTGCTCAGCGAGGATCGTTACGGCATTCTTGTAGGCCTGCGTCCAATCGATAACGCCGATGGTGTAATTCGACTCGGCATCGTTCGGTTGGAGCGCAATGAGCTTTTGATACGTCGCCTTGGCCTGGTCGAACTGCTTAATGTTGCGCTCGATGGACGCAATCTGCTTCAGCGCGTCGACGTCGTTCGGGTTCTTGGCCAGGACCTCATTAAAGCCATCCATGGCCTTCTTTGCGGTCGCCATATTCTCGGGTGTGTCGAGATTCGGCACGACCTGATAGCTATAGGCTGTGGCGAGATACAGCTTCGCCGACTCGTAGTTCGGATCCAGAGCAATCGAGTTCTGGAAGTGACCCACCGCTTCCTCGTAGTGGCCCGCCTTGAACGCCTGCACGCCCTTCACAAGCTGATCGCGCGCCCGCAGTTTCGTACATCCGGTAGTGCTTCCGAGCACAATAAGCAGCGCAATGCCTGCAACGATCCGTGCGCTAAGTTTCATGAGAGAACCTTCCCCTTCGACAAATCTCGCTCTTTCGCGTCGCCAAGGCGCGCCTGGTGGAGCCTCCAGCTTAGTGGCCTTGCCGTCCGATTGTAACCCACGAGGCAAAGCCTCATCTTACAGGTTACAGGCTGACAAGGTCTTCCGGGTACTTCCATGAAATTGGATACAGGTTTGACGAAGAAGGTGTCTCGTTGGACGCGGCCGAGGCCCAAACCGGTTGATAGCATTGAAGCCGAGGGCTCACCGGCCCCATGAGGCAGAAAAATGGCGAATCAACGATGGACAGCCGCGGCGATGCCGCCACAGGCGGGAAAGACAGTCCTGGTGACGGGCGCAAACAGCGGAGTTGGCTTCCAGGCGGCGCGTGAGCTGGCTCGTCACGGTGCCCAGGTCCTGCTGGGCGTCCGAGACACAACCAAGGGCGAGGCCGCGCGAAATCGCATTCTGGCGGAGTCGCCCCAGGCGCAGGTGACCATCGTCCCGCTGGATATGGCATCCATGGCGTCCCTCCGCGGGTTTGCCGGCCAATTCGTCTCCAGCGGCACACCGCTGGATGTGCTGGTGAACAACGCCGGCGTGATGGCTTTGCCGAAGCGCGAGCAGACCCCGGATGGCTTCGAGCGCCAGTTCGGCACCAATCACCTCGGACACTTTGCCCTGACGGGCCTGCTGATTCCCGCGCTGCTGCGGGCACAGGCGCCGCGCGTGGTCACCGTTGCCTCGCTGGCGCACCGCAACGGCACGATGGAGTGGGACAACCTGCAGGGCGAGAAGAGCTACTCTCCGTGGGGCGCCTACAACATGTCGAAGCTGGCGAATATTCTCTTTGCGCGCGAGCTGGACCGCAGGGCACGCGAAGCGCACAGCAACCTGATGAGCGTGCCGGTGCACCCTGGCGTGTCGCGCACCAACATCGCAGCGCCGGGAACGGACTTCAAGAGCCGGATGGCGAGGCTCATCGGTCCCTTCATGTTTCAGAGCGATGAGATGGGGGCGCTCCCCTCCCTCTACGCGGCGACCGCCGACGAAGTGCAGGGCGGACAGTACATCGGACCGGATGGCCGCGGTGAGATGAGCGGCCACCCCAAGGTGGTGCAGCCGCGGCCGCAGGCGCTGGATGAGCAGGCCGGCCGCAGATTATGGACTGTCAGCGAGCAGCTGACGGGAGTGGTTTATCCGCCGCTGGCGTAACCACTATGCGTGCATGCGTACGGGCGCGCCCGTCTTCGCGGCGAGTTGATCGAAGGTCACCTCCGGCGCAAGCTCGACGCAGACGAATCCCTCGGGTGTGACGTCGATGACGCCAAGGTCGGTGATGACGCGGTGCACGACGTGCGTTCCCGTGAGCGGCAGCGTGCAGGCGGGCAGCAGCTTGGGGCTGCCGTCCGGCGCTGTGTGTTCCATCATCACAACGACCCGGCGGACACCGTTGACGAGATCCATCGCTCCGCCCATGCCCTTCACCCGCTTGCCGGGGATCATCCAGTTGGCCAGGTCACCCGTCTCCGAGACCTGCATGGCGCCCAGGATGGCAAGATGGATGTGGCCCCCGCGGATCATGGCAAAGGAGTCCGCTGAAGAGAAGATGGCGGCACCGGGCAGAAAGGTGACGGTCTCCTTGCCGGCATTGATGAGGTCGGGGTCGACCTCGGAATCCAGCGGATAAGGCCCCATGCCGAGCAGGCCGTTTTCAGACTGAAAGATCACAGTCATGTCCGCGGGGATGCAGCCCGCGCATAGCGTGGGCATGCCGATCCCGAGGTTCACATAGAAGCCGTCCCGTAGCTCATGGGCGGCGCGCTCGGCCATCTGTTGTCTGGACCAGGGCATGTTAGCGGCCCTCCATCTGGTTCTCAGTTCTCCGTTGTCCGTGCTCCGTTTTCTGATTTCTGATCTCTGCTTTCTGATCTCTGCTTTCTGTTCTCACAGTCCGCCGCTCAATGCGCTTCTCAGGCTGCGGGTTGTGCACGAGGCGCTGCACGAAGATGCCGGGTGTGTGAATCTCGTCCGGGTCCAGCTCGCCGGGCTGCACGATGATCTCGGCCTCTGCAACCGTGACGCGGCCACAGGTGGCGACGTTGGGATTGAAGTTGCGCGCGGTGCGTCGATAGATGAGATTGCCGTGCGTGTCGGCCTTCCATGCCTTCACCAGCGCGAGATCGGCGTTGATGGCCTGCTCGAGCAGATAGAAATGACCGTTGAACTCGCGAAGCTCTTTGCCCTGGGCGACGTCGGTGCCAACGCCAGTGCGCGTGTAGAAGCCGGGGATGCCAGCGCCGCCGGCGCGCATGCGCTCGGCGAGCGTGCCCTGCGGAGCGAACTCGACCTCGACCTCGCCCGCGAGGAACTGCCGCTCGAACTCTGCGTTCTCGCCAACGTAGCTGGAAATCATCTTGCCGATCTGGCGCGATTCGAGCAGCAGGCCGAGGCCCCAGCCGTCGACTCCGGCGTTGTTGCTGGCGACGGTCAGGTTACGCACACCGGTCCCTCGCAGCGCGAGGATGAGAGCCTCGGGAATGCCACAAAGACCGAAGCCGCCGACCGCGACGAGCATTCCGTCGCGAGCGAGTCCTGAGAGCGCGGCTTCGGCGCTTGGATAAAGTTTGTTCATGCGAAGTCCACCGCGCCACACTATGCGCCAGCGAGGGCAGCGATGGCAAATCTGGCGACTTGATAGCAAAACCGCTGCGTCGCGTGACAGCCCCCGATGGAGGGTGTATGGGTAGTCACTCCCACTCCGACGTTTACGTGAGATTCGTCGAGAGCATTTAATGGTGGTGGAACGTTTTCGCGAAAGTCGCAGCGGGACATCCGTCCGGGAGTCGCATGAAACGCAGCCTGTTCTTTCAGATCCTCGTTCGAGCCGCGGTCGCCTGCGCCTTGCTGTGCGCTGCGCTGCTGCTGACTCAGGATCTGTGGCTGGCGATCGGGGCAGGGCTGGCGGTCTCGTTGCTGCTGGCCGCGAGCATCGTGCGGCTCTGCCGTCAGGACGAATCCGCGCTGGAGGCGGCAATCCTGGCGTTGGGCGAGGGCCGCGAGATTCAATTGCAGCCGGCATTCAGCGATCATGACCGGCTCGCGGCAACAATCCGCTCGGCGAATGACGAGGTGCAACGCAGCTTCGCGGTGAGTGCGGAGCGGCGCGAGAAGCTGGAGGCGCTGCTCGACTCCATGCAGGATGCGGTGACCTCCATCGATGCTGCCGGCCGCATCATCTGGGCCAACAAGGCGATGCAGCGGCTGGTCGTGGACTCGTTCGGCTCGGTGCGCGCAGGCCACTCCCTGGTGCAGACGATTCGCGCACCGGAGGTGTTGGATTGCGTTCACGTTGCGCTCGAGACGAGGAAGTACTCCGAGCGACGGCCGGTCTCGCTGGTGCCGGGCAGAGTGTTTGCGGTGAGCGCATCGCCAATGCCAGAGGGCGGCGCGGTGGTCGTGCTGCGCGATGTCACACGCATCGAGCAGGTGGAACGGACGCAGACCGAGTTCGTTGCCAACGTCTCGCATGAATTGCGGACGCCCCTGACGAGCATCCACGGTTATGTCGAGATGCTGCTGGAAAACGAAGGCGCCCCTCTGCCCGCAGCGTCTGAGCACGAGTTCCTGCTGGCGATTCTGAAGAGTGCGCGGCGCATGGCGCGGCTTACTGACGATCTGCTGGCGCTGGCACGTGTTGAGTCCGGCGAGCAGAAGCTGGAACCGAAGCCGATTGAGGTGACGGCGCTCCTCCGCGAGACCGAGGCGGCTGTCGCGGGCGTGGTGAAGGAAAAAAGCGGAACGCTCGAGGTCAGCGTGATAGCTGAGGGCGAGGTCATCGCCGACGCCGACGCCGTGGTGCAGATTCTCAGCAACCTCATCGAGAACGCGCTGAACTACGGCCGCGGACCGGCCGGCGCCCGAGTGCAACTGACCGCGGAACATATTGCGGGTCACCCGCAGGAGGTCCGGTTCCGGGTGCGTGATTTCGGAAACGGAATCCCGTGGGAGCACCTTGGCCGGTTGTTCGAGCGCTTCTATCGTGTTGACAAGGCAAGATCGCGCGAGTCGGGTGGAACCGGCCTTGGGTTGGCGATTGCCAAGCACCTGGTGGAATCGCAGCGCGGGCGCATCTGGGTGGAGAGCGAGCTGGGTCACGGCAGCAGCTTTTACTTCACGCTGCCCACGCAGCCGAGTGGCATCTCCGCAACCCAGCCAGAGCTCACCACGCTCCCGATGGTTAAGTAGCAATACACGTAACTTCTTTGGCGGCAGTTGAGCGCAGCGATAAGAAATAATTACGCGGCATCAGGTTTTTTACACTCCTCTTACATTCTCTTTCCCGTCCGTTTACATCGGCTTGCGAGCATCATAATCACAGGACATCGAGAGCAAGGGAAGCGCCGGCTCTAGTGCTGGGCGGCATTGCCCTGCGCATACCTTAGCCGTGTCCGTCAGGGGATTCATGAGATCAGCAAGATTGTGGACTGCGTTGCTCGCTGCGACGCTCCTTGCGGGGTACGCCCCGGCTCAAACCTCTACTCAGTCAACTAAGCAGACAGCAAGGAAAACAAAAGTACGCAAGGAGAGCCCGATTGAGACCGAGCTGCGGGAGCTCCGTGAGCAGATGAAGGCGCAGCAGGACGAGATTGATGCCTTGAAGCAGCAGCTTTCGGGACGCGATCAGCAGGTCAGTCAGGCGCAACAGGCGGCCTCCTCCGCGCAAAGCCAGGCCCAGGCTGCGACCACTGCAGCCAACCAGGCGCAGCAGGCGGCGACGGAGACCGGCACGAAGCAGCAGGCGCTCGAGAGCAGCGTGGCTGACATGAAGACGGCGAATGCCGGCCTGCAGGAAACCGTCGTCAACAACCAGGCCGCTTTCAAATCTGAGATGGAGAACCCTCTTGCACTGCGCTACAAGGGCCTCACCATCACGCCGGTTGCGTTCTTTGCATTTGAAGGCGTGTGGCGTCAACACACGCTGAACTCCGACGTCAACTCGCCGATGAACAGCATTCCGTTCCCCAGCGCAAACGAATACCAGGCGAGCGAGTTGAACTTCAGCGCGCGTCAGAGTCGTGTGGGCGCGTTGTTTGAGGCCAAGCCCAACAACATCAAGTTGACGGGTTATGTCGAGTCGGACTTCCTTGGCACAGGCACGACTTCGAATAACAACCAGTCCAACAGCTATGTCTTGCGCATCCGCCAGATGTGGGCTCGCGCGGCCTTCCATAGCGGCTTCGGTGTCACGGGCGGCCAGACCTGGTCCCTGGTGACAGAAAACCGTCGCGGAACGGACGCTCGCGCGGAGATTCAGCCGATGACCATCGACTCCCAGTACCTCGTGGGCTATAGCTGGGAGCGTCAGCCGGGCATCCGCATCCAGCAGCGCTTCGGCAAGGATGAAACTCATGGTCTGACCGCGGCTCTTTCGCTGGAGCAGGCACAGATCACCAACTTCACCGCCAACGGCACCAACCCGACCCAGTTCTTCTTCGGTGGCCTTGGAAACAACGGCGGTCTCTACAACGCGGCAGCAGCCTCGGCCGGTGCAACAACGACGACAACCACCTGCTCGACGCCGACCAGCACTGCAACCTGCGTGACGTCGGTGACTCCGTCCACGAGCAACATCACCGCTTATGCAAACAACACTGCTCCTGACCTGATCATTAAAGCTGCGTACGATCTGCCGAAGTTCCACTTCGAGCTCGGCGGAATCGGCCGCTGGATGCGCGACTACTACTATCCCGTCACCTGGGGCGGAACTGCGTCTGCGCCCACCTTCACCTACACGCAGAGCTATCAGCAGCACACTGCGGCCGCTGGCGGCATCTTCGGAAGCATTCGCGCTTATGCCGGCAGTCATGCCGAGATCGCAGTGCAGGCTATGGGCGGACAGGGCACCGGACGCTATGGCTCGGCGCAGCTCTCCGACGTTACGTTGCGGCCCGACGAGACGCTCGAGCCTATTCGCGATTATCACGGCCTCCTCAGCCTCGAGGGACACGTCAACAAGAACTTCGACATCTTCGGCTACTACGGTGGCGAGTATGCGCAGCGCACGGTCTACACCAGCCCGGTCGGTTCGCTCGTGGGCTATGGGCCGCCGAACGTGAACAACGGCGGATGCTACAACGCTCCCGCACCTCCGACGACGACCATCGGCAACGGCGGATTCACCGGTTCGCTGAGCGCCCCAACCTGCGGCTCTCCCACGCGCTATATCCAGGAGCCGATGTTCGGCTTCGCGTGGCGCCCGGTCAACGATCCGAAGTGGGGCAAGCTGCAGTACTCGGCAACCTACAGCTATCTGAAGCGCGGGCTCTGGTCCGGTGTCGGCAGCACGACGACCCCGGCTGCACCCTCAACCAGCGACTCGATGCTGCACTTCCAGATGCGCTACTACATCCCCTAGCAAGCGGCCGTCGCGCGGCGCGGCTGACGCTTCGCCGCGCGACGGCGTCCTAGATAACGACAGGCCAAGGTTTAGAACTCAACGCGACGCCACGAAGCGTCGAAGAAAAATTTGGAGGATTCAAACGTGAGACTGAAATTTTTAGCTGCTACCGCCACTGCGTTGCTGGCGACTGGTGCGTGGGCCCAGAACCTGAACGGTGCGGGCGCAACCTTCCCCAACCCGATCTACTCGCGCTGGTTCAGCGAGTACGCCCAGCAGCATCCCAATGTCCACATCAACTATCAGTCCGTAGGATCGGGCGCCGGCATCCGCCAGGTTACCGAGAAGACCGTCGACTTCGGCGCGTCGGACGGCCCGATGACCGATCAGCAACTCGCGGAAGCGAAGGCCAAAGGTGTCGTCCTCTTCCATATCCCGACGGTGCTCGGCGCGGTTGTGCCCGTCTATAACCTGCCCGGCGTATCGCAGGATCTCCACCTTGCGCCGGAGGTCATCGCAGGCATCTACCTCGGCAAGATCACAAACTGGAACGATGGCAACATTCAGCACGACAACCCGGGCGTGAAGCTTCCCGACCACAAGATCCTTCCGGTGTATCGCTCCGATGGATCCGGAACGAACTACATCTTCACCGACTTCCTCTCCAAGGTCGTGCCGCTGTTCCAGCAGGAAATCGGAAAAGGCACCTCGGTGAAATGGCCGCTTGGCATCGGACAGAAGGGCAATGAGGGTGTCGCCGGAATGGTGCGCAGCAGCCCCTACTCGTTCGGCTACGTGGAGCTCATCTACGCGTTGCAAAATCACATGGCCTTCGGTCTCGTTCGCAACGCGTCCGGCAAGTATGTGAAGGCCTCCGTCGAGGGTGTTACGGCGGCCGGCGCCGGTGCCGCCAACAATATACCGGCGGACTATCGTGTCTCGATCACGAACGCTCCCGGCGCAGACGCTTATCCCATCTCTTCGTTCACATGGCTGCTGGTCCCTGTGCAGTGGCAGGACCAGGCAAAGGGGAAGGCTATGGTCGATTTTCTGGAGTGGATGCTCGATCACGGTGAGTCCGAGGCGCAGGGCCTCAACTACGCTCCCCTCCCGAAGGCCGTGGCGGACAAAGTCCGTGCCACCATCAAACAGATCCACTAAACCCAAGAAAAGCCGCCAGATGCGCGATGATCTGGCGGCTTTCCTGTCCCTTGAATTTACAGTGCTTTCACATTCCGCCCCTATGCTTTTGAGGGCACCTTATGACGCAGCCTAACCCCGTCACCCTGCCCACCCCGATCGTTGAGGCCGCAGGCCAGACGCCCCAGCAGGAGCCTCCATCGAGCCCTGCGGCGAAATCGCAGCCATCCGAGATCCGGCGATTCCTTCGTGAGCGCAGTTCCGGCCGCGCAGCCGACCGCACTTTCGGCGGCCTGATGCTGCTCTCCGCTCTCAGTATCTTCGTCATCGTCGGGCTCATTCTCTGGGTCCTCATCCACAACTCGCAGCTCTCCATCCACGCGTTTGGCTGGAAGTTTTTCGGCAGTTCGAACTGGGATCCGGTCAATGGGAGCTTTGGTGCTCTTCCCTTTATCTACGGCACGCTGATCTCCTCGTTTCTCGCCTTGCTGATCGCGGTTCCGCTATCGCTTTGCGTGTCCATCTTCGTGCTGGACATCTGCCCGCCCATCTTGCGCGGCCCCATCTCCTTCCTCACCGAGTTGCTCGCAGCAATTCCCAGCGTCGTCTACGGTCTGTGGGCCCTGGTCGTGCTCGTGCCGATCGTTCGCGACCAGGTCGGGCCGTTCCTTATGAAATGGTTCGGGTGGACCGGCCTCTTTGCGGAACCCAACTTCGGTGTCGGCATGTTTACCGCGGGTATCGTGCTCGCCATCATGATCTTCCCGATCATTTCCTCCATCAGCCGCGACGTGATGAAGGCTGTACCGATCCACCAGCGCGAAGCCGCACTCGCACTGGGTGCAACGCGCTGGGAGATGCTGCGCATCGGCGTCTTGCGTAACGCCCGGATTGGCATCGTGGGTGCCATTATCCTCGGTCTCGGCCGTGCGCTGGGCGAGACGATCGCCGTCACCATGGTCATCGGAAACCACCCGGACATCGTCAAGAACCTCTTCAACCCGGCGTACACGCTCGCCAGCGTCATCGCGAATGAATTCACCGAGGCGACCGGCGATTTGTACGTCAGCGCGCTCATTGAGATCGGCCTGGCGCTCTTCCTGGTTACGATTGTGGTGAATGCGATCGCGCGAATTCTGGTCTGGGCGGTAACACGCGGCTCTTCGACGAGGACGGCATGATCAGCGCACTTCCAGAACGTTCCCGGCACATGGAGCGCGCCATCCGCATGCGCCGTTCCTTCACCAACCACCTCGTTACAGGTTTGGCGGTGCTCAGTACTGCTATCGTTCTGGTGCCTCTGGTGGCCATCCTCGTGTACCTGGTCTACAAAGGCGCAAGCTCGCTCAATCTTGCCTTTTTCACGAAGATCCCGGCGCCGGTGGGCGAGGCGGGCGGCGGCATGGCGAATTCCATCGTTGGCTCCGGAGTCATCCTCGCCATCGCCAGCGTGATGGGCATACCGCTGGGGATCGCGGGCGGCGTCTACCTCGCCGAATACGGCCGCAACGGCCTGCTGGGCAACCTCATTCGCTTTACCGCAGATGTGCTGAACGGTGTTCCCTCGATTGTGATGGGCATCGCCGCGTACGGCCTCATCGTCGTGCACTACAAGTTCTCGGCGCTTGCCGGCGGTGTGGCGCTGGCCATCATGATGGTGCCGACCATCGCCCGCACCACCGAAGAGATGTTGGCAACGGTTCCGCATCCTCTGCGCGAGGCCGCGCTGGGGTTAGGCATTCCGAAGTGGCGGACCATCATGTCCGTCAGCCTTCGCACTGCGACGCCGGGCATCATCACCGGCTGCATGCTGGCTTTTGCGCGCGTGGCCGGCGAAACGGCGCCCCTTCTCTTCACGGCCTTCGGCAACAACTTCTGGAGCTTCAAACTGACGCAGCCTATGGCTGCGCTGCCGCTGCAGATCTACGTCTACGCGCTTTCACCCTATGATGAATGGCATCGCCTGGCATGGGCCGGCGCGTTGGTGCTGATCGTTCTGATCATGGTTTCAGTAACATTGGTGCGCCTGTACGCGAATCGCGGCACGATCAAGGGAGGAAATTAGGGTGGGTGTCGACATTCGCGTCGAAAATCTAAACGCCTGGTACGGCCAGGTGCACACGCTCAAGGACGTGACGCTGCACATCCGCGCCAACCAGTGCACGGCGCTCATCGGCCCGTCCGGCTGCGGAAAATCAACGTTCGTCCGTTGCCTCAACCGCATGCACGAGACCAATCCGATTGCGCGTGCCGAAGGCTCTGTACGCATGGGCGATGTGGACATCTATCAGGACGCCTCGCCGGTCGAGATTCGCCGCCGCGTGGGCATGGTCTTTCAGCGGCCGAATCCATTCCCGTCGATGACGATCTACGATAACGTCGCCAGCGGTCTGAAGTTGAATGGTTATCGCAAAAAGCGGGTGCTGGATGAGGTTGTCGAGCGTTCGCTGAAACAGGCCGCCCTTTGGGAAGAGGTCAAGGACGACCTGAAGAAAAAGTCCGGCGCCAGCCTCTCCGGCGGGCAGCAGCAGCGGCTCTGCATTGCCCGCGCTCTCGCCGTGGATCCCGAGGTGCTCCTGATGGACGAGCCCGCAAGTGCGCTCGACCCCGTCTCAACCGCTAAAATTGAAGATCTGATCTTCGAGCTGAAGAGCCAGTACACGATCGTCATCGTGACGCACAACATGCAGCAGGCAGCGCGTGTGGCCGAGCGCACCGGCTTCTTTCTCACCGGGCGGCTGGTCGAGTTCGATGCGACCGACAAGCTCTTCACCAACCCTTCCGACAAACGGACGGAGGATTACATCACGGGGAGGTTTGGCTGATGCGTATCAAATTCCAGCAGAAACTCGACGAACTGAAGGAACGCCTGCTCGTGATGGCAGGCCTTGTGGAGCAGGCGATTCAGCGCGCCACCGAAGCCTACTCCTCGCGCGACATGGACCTCTGCGAGCTGGTCTCCCTCTCGGAGCCCGCGATCAATCGCATGGAGCATGAGATCGACCAGCTTGCGCTCGACCTCCTCGCGATGGAGCAGCCGATGGCTGTCGACCTGCGCTTCATCCTTGCGGTCATTCGCATCAATGCCGATCTCGAGCGCGTGGGTGACCAGGCGGTGAACATTGCGAACCGCGTGAAGGATCTCGGCGGCTCCGCGCAAGACCTGCCGGTCGATATCCCCAAACTCGCGCAGCTCTCCACCGCGATGATTCGCAAGGCCCTTCAGTCGTTCATCGAGGCAGACACCGAGATGGCGGAGTCCGTCCTGCTGCTCGACGACCAGGTGGACGAGCTGAACCGCGATGCCTTTCGCACCCTCGGCGCGCTGATTCAGGAGCGTCCGGAGCGCACTCCCGAAGCGCTGAACGCTCTCGTCATCTCGCGCAACCTCGAGCGCGTCGGCGACCACGCCACCAACATCGCCGAAGATGTCATCTTCTGGGTCAGCGGAGCCGATGTCCGCCATCACTTCGCCGCGAACGCTGCTGCTGCGGCTGAGGCGGAGGAGACCGCCCGCTGAACTGGATTCGCCCGGAAACCTGGTTGGAACAAGTTGGGTGCCGCCTGTCAGGGCGGCACTTTTCATTACAAGAGAGCCAGCTCCCGAGTTGGATTTCAGGCGTAAAATTTCCACGCAGAGCGTAATTTGCGATAGAGTCGTCTCACAATTCCACCTGGCAATTGCCCGTCTGATATCGGAGAACCCCGTCCGACGAGGGCCGCAAGAGAGGAGCTTCTCATGGGAAAGCACTCCGAGCACTCTGGAAACTCTGAAAGTTTGAACACCAGCCGCCGCCGCTTCCTCCGGTACGCCGCTCTCGCCGCCGCGGCGCCGGTCCTTACCGAGGCGCACTTCGCGCGCGCCGCGCAGGCCGCTGTAAAGCCCGCTGCGGCGGGCGGACGTCACGACTTCTATCTCGCGCCTCCACCGGATGCCGTGCTCATCAATGCGAACGAGAATCCGGTGGGGCCATGCCAGGCAGCGCGCGATGCGATTGCGCGGTTGACGCCCACAGGCGGCCGCTACGACCTCTACGGCGAAACCGATCAGCTCATCAAGACCTTCTGCTCGCAGCATCAGCTCAGCGAGGACTACATCTCCGTCTACGCCGGCTCGTCCGAGCCGCTGCATTACACCGTCCTTGCGTTCACTTCGCCTTCGCGCAGCCTCGTCATCGCGGATCCATCCTACGAGGCGCCGATGGCCGCTGCGGCTGTGGCGGGAGCGAAGATTCACCGGGTTCCCCTCACGGGCAACCACGCGCACGATGTGAAAGCGATGGTGACGGCGGACCCGAATGCCGGCGTGCTCTACATCTGCAATCCGAACAATCCCACCGGTACGCTCACCACAAAGCAGGACATTGTGTGGGCGCTCGAGAACAAACCCAGGGGATCGATTCTGCTGATCGATGAAGCGTACATTCACTTCTCTGACACGCCCGATGTCATCGATCTCGTCGCCGCCGACAAGGACATCATTCTGTTGCGGACGTTCTCGAAGATCTACGGCATGGCGGGCCTGCGCTGCGGCTTTGCGCTGGCGCGGCCGGATTTGCTCGCGAAGCTCTCGCGTTACGGGGAGAATCCGATGCCGGTAACGGGCTCTGGCGCAGCCAACGCCTCGTTGCTTGACGCAAACCTTGTGCCCGCTCGCAAGAAGGCGATGACAGACCTTCGCAACGAGAACATCGCCTGGTTGAAACAGAACGGCTACAAAGTCATCGGTGAGCCGCAGTCGAACTGCTTCATGATTGATACCGGCCGCAGCGGCGGTGCCGTCATGAAGGCAATGCAGGACAGGAAGATCTATATCGGCCGCACGTGGCCCATCTGGCCGAACGCGGTGCGCATCACCGTCGGAACGCCGGAGGAAATGGCGCGATTCCGCACGGCATTCAAGCAGGTGATGGATGCACCGCCAGGCCCCGAATCAAAGCCCTCGCAGACCGCCATGGCGGACGGAGTCCGTCCTCCGCGCTTTACGAAGAGCTCTCCGGCTTAGGCATCCGCGGCAGCCTGGTGTGACAGCCTCGCCGCCTTCACGCGATCGGCGATCTGCTGCACAGCGCGCAAACTGCTGATGGCCGCACCCTCCTGCCAGCCCACGATGTGGCTGACGTGATCGCCCGCAAAATAGATCTGTCCGTCGGGCTCCAGCAGCGTCTGATAGCCGATCTGGTTGGAGAACTGGCGGCGTGCTCTGCCCGGACTTGCAGGCGTGTCGTTCTCCCACTGATTCTGCTGCGGACCGTAGCTGTTGATCCACGCGCCCTCGCTATACGGAATCATTCCCCAATTCACATAAAGCGGCTTCTCGAGTTCCTTGCCGTGACCGGGGTGCAGACGTTCCACCGACTTGCGGCTCTCGGCGAGCTTCTCCTGAAAACTTAGCTTCGCAAAGTCGGGCGGCATATCGTAGTCATAACCACTCACCAGCACACCGCGCTCCGAGAACATTCCCGCCGAAGGAAGCCAGATAGGGCTCAGCCCGACCTTGCAGAACTCGAGGCCCCCATAGATGTTGTAGTCCTGCTCCCAGAAGCGACGGCTCTCCCACGCAATCTTGAACGCCGAAGAGTAAGTGCACTCATCGACAACTTTCTTGTACGCCGCGCTGAGGTCGTTCGGAATCTTGCCCAGGATCACCAGCGGCAACGTGCAGATGCAGTAATCGGCCTCGAGGCTCGCAGACGCTCCGCGATGCGTGTAACCGATACGAACGCCCGAGCTCGTCTTGCGAATCTCCGTGACCGGCGCATTGAACCGTGCAATGTTACCGAGCGATGTCGCGAAGGCGTACGCGATGCGGTCCATGCCCCCGACCGGCTGAAACATCGTCGCCTGCTGATCGAAGGTCTCATCGAACAACATGCCATGCCAGAAGTCTTCCAGGAGCAGCGTGTGCAGATCGATGGGTTGGCTCAACACCCCGGGGTCTTCCACCGCAGGTGGGCTGAGGTAGCCCGCGCGATTACTCCCGCTGTATTTGCCCGCATCATCCAGCGGGCCGTAGTTGCGCAGGAAGGAGAGCATGCGGTCGCGGTCTTCGCCCGAGATCTCCTGATCCAGTGCGCCCTGTTGGACACACTTTGCCAGCAGCTCGCTCACATAACCGCGCGTGTCGTTCTCCGCCTGCCGCATCACAATCGGCTTGCCGCCGTTGGCGTCGTCGTTCTGCAGAAACCCCGAGCGGCTCATATTGACTTCGACCTGCATCTCCACGCCAAGCTTGCGGCAGTAGCGAAGCATATTCGGATGAACCGACGGGAGCCGTCCCGGGCCAAAGTTCTGGTACTGCCCTTTTTCCCACTCGCAGCGCTGCTTCGTTCCGTCGGTCAGCTCAACAATGTCGCCGCCGCGCACCGTCCAGTTGCGGCCGCCGGGACGGCTGCGAGCCTCCAGCAGCGTGCATTCATAACCCAGCGCTCGCAGCTCATAGGCAGCCACCAGCCCGGCGATGCCTGCTCCCAGAACAACCACACGAACGCCCTTGCCAGAGCCGGCTTCGGCAAGCGGCGCCGCGAAGGCGCGGCTCGACTGGATGAATCCCAACCCCTGCATGGCCAAAAACGCCGCGCCGTACCCGCCGGCCTGGCCAACCCTCAGAAGAAAATCCCTTCTCGTAACGCCCATCTGTAGCGTTGTCCCTTTCGCGTCTCATCACGCTTTGGTGCGGCGGCAGTGTCGGCATGCCGCGAACGACGTCTAGGTGTTCTCACTACACTACTACCTCAACATTCGCATTGCGCTGCGATGAAATTCGAGCGCAGCCGGAAACGCCCGCGCTGCGTATACTTTTCGTGCGTGTCTGCCGCCCTCCGAACTTCCGAGCTGTCAGCCAGCCGCTCGGGCTTCAGCCTCCGTGCCGCAACCTGAAGCCACGCGCTGGGGACGCCGTCGCTGGCTCCTGCTCGCCGTCTTCATCACCTACAGCCTCGCTTACCTCGATCGCGCCAACTACGGCTTCGGCGCGGCCGCCGGTATGGCGACCACCCTCGGAATTACGGGCAGCAAGAACTCGCTGCTCGGCGCTCTCTTCTTTCTTGGCTACTTCTTTTTCCAGGTGCCCGGGATTGTCGCCGCGCGTCGATTCAGCTGCACGCGCCTCGTCGCAATCTCGCTGGTCGTCTGGGGAACCCTCGCCGCGCTCACCGGTATCTTGCGCGAGTTCTGGATGCTGGCGATCGATCGCTTTCTGCTTGGCGTCGCCGAGAGCATCATCTTTCCCGCGCTTTTGTTGATCCTCACGCGTTGGTTTACACGCGCAGACCGCTCGCGAGCCAATGTCCTTCTCCTGCTCGGCAATCCCGTCACCGTCCTCTGGATGTCCGCAATCACCGGCTTTCTCATCCAGCGATTCGGTTGGCAGCGCACCTTTATCTTTGAAGGCTTGCCGTCCATCGCCTGGGCGATCGTGTGGATTTTCTTCGTTCGCGATCACCCCACCGAAGCGCGTTGGCTTCCTGCGAACGAAGCCGATGAGATCACGGCGCGTCTGGATGCCGATCAGCGCGAGCTCCCACCTTCCGCGCACGCACCCACCCAGACTCTTCGCGCCGCGCTCCTGCGTAAGGACGTCATCGTTCTTTCCATCCAATACTTCTGCTGGAGCTTCGGTATCTATGGCTTCATCCTCTGGCTCCCCACCATTGTGCGTGAGGGAGCGTCGTCGAATATGGGTCGCGCCGGCCTCATCTCTGCGATCCCGTATCTCGTTGCCATAGTCATGGAGCTTGTTGCTGCGCATCTCTCCGATCGCTCGCAGCGTCGCGAGCGGTACGTATGGCCGTTCCTTCTGCTGTCAGGGGTCGCGCTCTTCGGCTCCTTCCTCTTGCAGCCGTATGGATTCCTCGGTGCCTATCTCTGCCTCATCGTCGCGTGCGGCGGAATGTACGCTCCCTACGGTCCCTTCTTCGCCATCATCCCTGAGCGCATCAGCCGGAATCGCGTGGGTGAGGTCATGGCGCTCGTCAATAGTTTTGGCGCGCTCGGTTCCTTCGCCGGTGTCTACCTGGTCGGATCGCTGCGTACCATCACGGGCAGCGAGCGTCCTGGTTATCTTGTGATGTCGCTCTTCCTCGTCCTCTCTGCTTTGCTGATCATCTGGCTTCCTCGTCCGCCGGCAAACGATCCGCTGAAGGAGTCTGCGCGTGCCTGACCTGCTCCAATTGCCCGACGTGCTCGAGAGCGACCCTGCGCATTTTGCCGGGGTACGCACGCATGCCAAAGGCCCCGAAGGAATGTTGCCCATCACGCCGGAGATGCTGCTCACGGAGCCTTCCGGCAATCTCTTCGGCCTCTCGCAGGACGCAGGAATGGGTTGGGAGCCTGCACGTCTGCTCGATCCGGAGTTCCTCATCCTCAGCACGCACGGCGGCCTGCGCGCGTCCGACGGCACGCCCATCGCGCTTGGCTTCCACACCGGTCACTGGGAGGTCGGCCTGCTGGTCGCCGAAGCCGCGCGTGAACTCCGTCGTCTGCGTGCGATGCCGTTCGCCGGCGCCTGCACCGATCCCTGCGACGGACGCACCCAGGGCACAGCGGGCATGCTCGACTCGCTGCCCTTCCGCAACGACGCCGCGATGGTCCTGCGGCGTCTCATTCGCTCGCTGCCGCAGCGTCGAGGCGTGCTCGGCATCGCCACCTGCGACAAGGGTCTGCCCGCCATGATGATGGCGCTCGCGTCGAACGGCGCGCTACCGAGCGTCCTCGTTCCCGGCGGCGTAACTCTGCTGCCCGAAGACGGTGAAGACGCTGCCCGTGTGCAGACCATCGGCGCGCGCTTTGCCCGAAACGAAATCACACAGGAGTACGCCGCAGAGGTTGGCTGCCGCGCCTGCGCTAGCCCCGGCGGTGGCTGCCAGTTTCTCGGCACCGCGGCGACATCGCAGGTTGTCGGCGAAGCTCTCGGCCTCTCGCTGCCTCACACCGCGCTCGCTCCCTCCGGTCAGCCACTCTGGCAGGAAGCGGCCACTCGTTCTGCGCGCGCTCTGCTGCGACTCGCACAGCTTGGCATCGGCACGCGCAATATCCTGACCGACGCCGCGATTCGCAACGCAATGATCCTGCACGCAGCCTTTGGCGGATCGACGAACCTTCTGCTGCACGTTCCCGCGATCGCGCACGCCGCTGGTCTCCGCCGCCCCACACGCGCCGACTGGGAGCACGCCAACCGCGAGGTTCCGCGCATCGTCGACGCACTGCCCAATGGCCCGCGCAATTTCGCCACCGTACAGGTCTTTCTGGCAGGAGGCGTGCCGGAAGTCATGCTGCATCTCCGCCGCGCAGGCCTGCTCGACACAAGCGTGCTCACTGCAACCGGTGACACGCTCGCACACAGCCTCGACTGGTGGGAGCAGAGCGAGCGCCGCCGCGCTCTCAAACAGCGCCTCCTCGAAATTGATGGCGTCGACGCTGACGAGGTGATTCTTTCGCCCGACCGCGCGCGCTCACGTGGCCTCACCTCAACCGTCTGTTTCCCCGTCGGCAATCTTGCTCCGGAGGGAAGCGTCATCAAGAGCACCTCCATTGATCCATCCCTTGTCGACGCCGGCAACTCCTATCGGCATGAAGGGCCGGCGAAGGTATTTGTCTCCGAAGATGCTGCCATTGCAGCCATCAAAGAAGGCGGGATCGGCCACGGTGATGTGCTCGTGCTCATCTGCGCAGGCCCGCACGGCGCCGGCATGCAGGAGATTTACCAGATCACCTCCGCACTGAAAGCGCTTCCATTCTGCAAGCACGTTGCGGTGCTCACGGATGCGCGCTTCAGCGGTGTCTCCACCGGCGCGTGCATCGGCCACATCTCGCCCGAAGCGCTCGCCGGTGGCCCGATCGGCCGCGTGCGCGACGGCGACTGGATCGAGATCGTCATCGACCGCAACGCGCTGCACGGCACGGTCAATCTCATTGGCGAAAATTCTCAAGGCGGATCTGAGGATCATTCCGTTCGCTTCAGCGCAAACGAAGGCGCACGCCGTCTCGCCGCCCGCAAACCTCGACCCGACCTCGCTCCCCATCCCGCGATGCCCGACGACACCCGCCTTTGGGCCGCGCTGGTGCAGGCCAGCGGAGGCGTGTGGGGCGGATGCGTCTACGACACTGAGGCGATTCTCAATCAACTGGCTCGCGGCGCCGGCACCGAGAGGAAGCAATGAAGATCTACAACACCAGGCGCGGTTTGCTCCTCGAGCACCGCGGCCAATTCCACGCATTGACCTCTGATTTCGATCACCTTGTGCGCAGCAATGACGCGCTGTCCCGCGCCGAGGAAGATCTCAGGTCAGCGCCTGTCTCCGCGCCGGACGCGAGCGAAATCCTTGCACCCATCGGTTCGCAGGAGGTATGGGCCGCCGGCGTCACCTATTTCCGCAGCCGCAGTGCGCGCATGGAAGAGTCCAAAGACGCAGGCGGCGGCAGCTTCTACGATCGGGTCTATTCCGCCGTTCGCCCCGAGCTCTTCTTCAAGGCAACGGCTCGCCGCGTCGTAGGCCACGGTGCCAACGTTCGCATTCGCTCCGACGCCAACTGGTCCGTCCCCGAACCCGAACTCACCCTGCTGATCAATCCACACGCCGAGATCATCGGTTACACCATCGGCAATGACATGAGCTCACGCGACATCGAAGGCGAAAACCCCCTCTACCTTCCGCAGGCCAAAGTCTATGACGGCAGCTGCGCGCTCGGCCCTTGCGTCCTGCTTGCCGCCGAGCCTCTCCCCAAGACCACCGCGATTCAAATTCAGATCGTCCGTGACGGGCGATCCGCATTCGAAGGCAACACCTCGCTCGCCGAACTCAAACGCGATCCGAAGGAGCTTGCAGCCTGGCTCTTTCGAGACAATAGCTTCCCCGACGGCGCTTACCTGATGACCGGCACCGGCATCGTCCCCGGCGACGAGTTCACCCTCGCGCACGGCGACCTCATCCGCATCTCCATCGATCGGATGGGTACGCTCGAGAATCGCGTCGCCTGACGCTCTCTCACTGGCGCGTGAGTTTGCCGTTCACCATCCGCTGAATGCCAACCGGATTGCCGCGTTGCAGCTCCGACGGCAACGCCGAATCCGGAAAATCCTGGTAGCAAACCGGCCGCGCGAATCGCACAATGGCCCGCGTGCCAACTGATGTCGTCCGGCTGTCGGAGGTCGCTGGGAACGGGCCGCCGTGCACCATCGCGTGGCATACCTCCACGCCCGTCGGATAACCGTTGAACAGCAGCCGGCCAACCTTCGTCTCCAGCACGCCCACAAGTTCAGAGGCCTCGCGCAGATCGTCCTCAGTCCCGTGGATCGTCGCCGTCAGATGCCCATGCAGGCGCCTCGCGACATCGACCAGCTCACGCGGTTCGCCGTAATGAATCAGCAACGTCGTCGGCCCGAAGATCTCCTCCTCGAGCTCGTGATTCGCAGCGAAATCCGCCAGGGGCACGCTGAAAACCGCCGCTCCTCCGCTAGCTCCACCGCCCGCTGCCTCTCCCTCGAACCCCGCAACCCACTCTGCTTTACTGCGCCCGCGCCGCTCCTCCACAGCGGCGTTGTAGCGCTCCGCGATCGTTGGCGTCAGCATTCCGTGCGCTCCCAGTGCAGTGACACCGCCGCGCAGCGCATCGAGAAACTCTCCAGCCTCCCCGTGCGGCACAAACACCAGTCCCGGCTTCGTGCAGAACTGCCCCGAGCCCAGCGTGAACGACGTCTGCAGACCCTTCGCCAGATCCGCACCTCGCTGCCGCATCGCACCCGGCAGCACAAACAGCGGATTCGTGCTGCCCATCTCCGCATAGCAGGGAATTGGCTGCGGCCTGCCCGCGGCGAGCCGCATTAGCGCCTGTCCGCCGCCGGTCGATCCTGTGAACGCCACCGCCTGAACCACGGGGTGCTTCACGAGCGCGGCGCCCACCTCGATGCCGCTATCGAACAGCAGCGCAAAGACGCCGCTGGGCAGATTGCACTTCGCAACCGCGCGCACAACCGCGCGCCCTGTAAGTTCGCTCGTGCCCGGATGCGCAGGATGCGCTTTCACGATCACCGGGTTGCCGGCCGCCAGCGCCGAGGCCGTGTCTCCTCCTGCAACCGAAAACGCCAGCGGAAAGTTGCTCGCACCAAACACAACCACCGGCCCAATCGGCCGCAGCATCGAGCGGATATCCGATCGCGGCAGCGGCTTCCGCTCCGGCAACGCCTCGTCGATGCGCGCATCCACCCACGAGCCCTCTTCCGCCACCTCCGCAAACAGGCGCAGCTGGCCCGTCGTGCGCGCAAGCTCACCCTCCAGACGCCCCTTCGGCAATCCGGTCTCTAGCTGTGCGCGTTCGACGATCGCCGCGCCGTCGGCCGTCAGTTCATCGGCAATCGCGCGCAGAAAATCGGCACGCTCGCCAGCACTGATCGCCGCGAAGCGCGGCGCGGCCGCAGCGGCAAGTTGCGCCGCGCGCTCTACCTCTTCCGCGCTCGCGGAGAGGAACTCCTGATCCAGCGTCTTTCCGGTTGAGGGATCAATGCCGCGAAAGCGAACACCATTTCCGTTGGAAGCAGCGCCGTCGATGAGGGAAGAGATAGTGCTTTGCATCGCTGTATTCACCTTGCCTTTATCAGTGCAGTTCAAATCTCAGCCTCCTGTTTCACGCGTCAAAGGAAGCAACCAAATCGAGGACATTTGCATCGATCATGAATCGTGTCGCATGCAGAATCGAGCCCTGAAGTCGCATATATTTGTAAGGGCTTGTGGTCCTGCTACTCCAGCGTAACCCGATTTCAACACATGAAGAAACCAGCCATCATCGACGATGATCCGCCTCCTCTGCGCATCGATGACCTGGTAGCTGACCTGGTAGCTGGCCTGGTAGCTCAGCGGGCGGGCGATCTCCTAGAGACGAGGGGAGCCGCATAGCAACATGACCCAGGGTCCCTGCGTGAAGGAACGGCCTGACGTGGCGCACAGCAGAGAGCGCCATCGGCTGAAGTCTTACGTCCTCTATTTGATGATCGCCGCCACGCTTTCGGTTCCAGCCGGCGCATCTGCCCTGTACTAGCCGAAGCCGGTGCTCGATCAGCAACTCAAGCAACTCTCCCTTGCACAGCTCGGAGACGTCGAGGTCACCACCGCTTCGAAAGAGCCTGAAGAACTCTGGCAGACGCCCGCTGCCATCGCCGTACTCACGCAGGATGACATCCGCCGCTCCGGCGCCACAAGCATTCCCGAGATCCTGCGCCTCGTCCCCGGCGTCAACGTCGCGCGTGAACAGAGCGACCAGTGGGCGGTCGGTGTTCGCGGCTTCAACAGCCAGTTCTCCAAAGGCCTGCTCGTGCTCATCGACGGCCGCAGCGTCTACACGCCGCTCTTTGAAGGCGTCTACTGGGACGTGCAGGACCTCGTGCTCGCCGACATTGACCGCATCGAGGTCATCCGCGGTCCCGGCGGCACCATCTGGGGAGCCAACGCCGTCAACGGCGTCATCAACATCATCACCAAAAAGGCTCGCGACACCCGCGGCGGCATGGTGAATCTCGATGCCGGCGGCCCCGTCGACCGTTTCATCGGCCAGGTGCGCTGGGGTGCGGCTCCGCGGCCCAACTTCCAGTACCGCCTCTTTGCCAAAGGCTTCACCCGCGGTCCCGAGCTCAACCCCCGCAACAATCCTTACGACGAGTGGCACCAGGCTCGTGGCGGCTTTCGTCTCGACTGGCAGCCCGGCAAAAAAGACAACCTGAGCGCGCAGTTTATGGCGTATGGCGGCATCAGCGGCAACCAGGTGGCCATCGGTCAGTACACTCCGCCCGCGCAGCTCACGGTCGACGGGCAACAGATCGTCTCCGGTGGCGACTTCATGATGCGCTGGGACCGCCACTTGGCGGGCGGCTCCAGCTTCTACCTGCAGGGCTACTTCGATCGCACGAATCGTGCCACATCGCAATTCAACGAGACCCGCAACACCGTTGATTTCGACTTCATCTACAACCTGGAGACCCTCAAGCGGAACAACATCCTTCTCGGCGCCGGCCTGCGCGAAAGTCCCAGCAACATCACGCAGACCGTGGACACCGTTGATTTCCAGCCCCATCACATCAACAACTACGTCTATAGCCTCTTCGCGCAGGATGCCATTCAGATCGTTCCCGACAAGCTCACCTTCACCGCGGGACTGAAGGCCGAAGAGAATAACTACAGCGGCTGGGGATGGCAGCCGACCGCCCGAATTCTGTGGAGGCCAAGGCCGCACTCCACCCTCTGGGGTGCCGTCAGTCGCGCGCTCCGCACGCCCGGCCGTGTCGACCGCGACGTCAGCGTCATCGGCGCTTTTCCCGCGCACAATCCGCCATACTTTGCCGAAATCGCAGGCAATCCAAACTTCAAGCCTGAAGTCCTCATCGGTTGGGAGGGCGGGTACCGGCAGCTGCTCGCGCGCCGCCTCTACGTGGATACCGCTATCTTCCACAATCAGTACGACGATATCGAGAGCTACGGCACTCTCCGTGTAACCACTCCCACCGCGCCCTATCCTCACTTTCTGGTGATCGAGCAGTACGACAACGGCCTTCGCGGCGTCTCCACCGGTATTGAGATTGCCCCCGACTGGAAGCCGTTCAATTGGCTCGATCTACGCGGCAACTACTCCCACCTGAACATCAATCTCCATTCCAGGCCCGGCTTCGATCAAGCCACCTACGCTGCGAACTATGAAGGCTCGAGCCCTGAACACCAGGCCAGCGTGCAGGCCGTCCTCACCTTGCGGCGCGGTCTGGAAATCGTGCCGGACTATCGTTTCGTCAGCTCGCTTCCTGCGCTGAAGGTTCCGCGTTACAACACGGCTGATCTCAACGTGATCTATCGCGTCAGGGAGCACGTCGCGCTTTCCGCAACCGGCCGCAATCTCCTTCAGCCGCATCACCAGGAGTTCACAGGCAACAACTCCAACGCTGTCGGCATTCGGCGCAGCTTCTTTGGCACCGTCAACTGGACTTGGTAGATGCTCACCGATCCGTCACATCGCGTCCCCCGCATTCGCCCGATCGCGGCCATCGCGTGGCTCCTGCTCAGCATTCTCTCCACAGCCGCGCAAGCCGCTGCTGTTTCAAAGCCGTCGCAGTCTGATGTCGAGGCAGTCTATCTCTTTGACTTCGGCAAATTTGTCCACTGGCCTGGAGGTTCCGATCAAGGCCCGATGGACCTCTGCGTCGCAGGGCTACCCTCATTCAGCGCGGGACTCCAGAAAGTCGTCGCGAACGAGAACATCGGCGGCCGAACGCTCGAGGTCCGCCGTGTGTTGCGTGTCGAGGACGAGTCCAACTGCGCCATCCTCTTCATCGACACCACGCAGCAGGACCACATCGAAGAGTTGCTGCAGGCCGTTGCCGGCAAACCAACACTCACTGTAAGCGATCTTCCCGGCTTTCTGTCGCGCGGCGGCATGATTCAGTTTCAGCTCGTCGAAAAACGTGTTCGATTCGCCGTCAACCTCGAAGCGGTGACCCATGTGCATCTCACCATCAGCTCGGAACTGCTCAAAGTAGCTGTGAGCGTGAAGAGCCGCACACCGGACGGAGGCGCACAGTGACCGTACTGCACAATGCGCAGACTATCTCCGGAAGAATCACGCGCATGAATCTGCTCGTCAGCGGCTCCGTGCTGATCCTCGCCGTGCTGGCGTTCTTCTCCTATGACATGCTCTCCTTCCGCGGGAGCCTCATCAACAACCTCCGTGCCGAAGCGCAGATCATCGGTGCCAACAGCGTCACGGCCATCACGTTCGATGACCCGACCAGCGCCGCCGCAACGCTCCAGGGCCTCGACCGCTCCCCCGACATCGTCTCGGCGGCTCTCACCACCAACGATGGCGCGATCTTCGCCAACTACGGGCCGCCGGATGCCGCCATCATGTCCGGCAAGCACGTGCTGGCTCGCGAAGAAAACGAACATCACTGGCTCAATGGCCGCCGCCTTCTCCTCGCCCATCGCATCCTCTTCGATGGCTCCTCCGTCGGAGTCGTCTACATCTCCGCCACGCTCAACGAGATCGGCCAGCGTGCGCGCCACTATTTGCTGATAGCCGGGCTCATCCTTCTGCTCTGCATGCTGGCCGCGCTGCTGATCAGCTCCTTCTCCCGAAGGCTCGTCGCCCAACCCATTGCGTCGCTTGCTGAAACTGCTCGTTCCATCTCGCGCGAGCACGACTACTCCGTCCGCGCCGAAGAGTCCACTGACAGCGTGGAGATGTCCGTGCTCACGGGGGCCTTCAACGACATGCTCCACCAGATTCAGCAGACCGAGACCGCTCTTCGCAAATCGCGCGACGAGCTCGAGCAGCGTGTCGAAGAACGCACTGCCGAGCTAAGCGCCGCCAACCGCGAGCTCGAAGCCTTCTCCTACACCGTCGCACACGACCTGCGCGGCCCGCTCGACTCCATCACCGGCCTCGCCTATCTTCTCGCGGGCGCGTCGTCACAACTCGATCCCGGCAGCCGCGAAATGGTTCAGCGCCTGCAGGACTCGACCAAAAACATGAGCTTGCTCATCGACGATCTCCTCAACTTCGCGCGCGCCTCCGTCACCCCCGTCAAACACGACGATGTCAACCTCACCGGCATTGCGCTCCGAATCGCCGGGGAGCTGCGCAGCCTCGAACCGACCCGCCGAGTCGACTTTGTCATCGCTGAGCTTCCGCACGTCGAAGCCGATGCCGGTCTCATGCGCATCGTCATGGACAACCTGCTGCGCAACGCCTGGAAGTACACCTCGCATCACCCCAGGGCCTGCATCGAGTTCGGCGCAAAGCTCACCAGCGGCCGCATCGTCTACTTCCTGCGCGACGACGGTGCCGGCTTCGACTCCACACGCGCCGCAGAAATCTTCCAGCCCTTCCATCGCCTCCACGGCAAGAGCGAGTTCCCCGGGACCGGCATCGGCCTCGCCACAGTGCAGCGTATCCTCGCTCGCCACGGCGGCGAGATCTGGGCCGAAGGCGGCGTCGAAAAGGGTGCGACCTTCTACTTCACTCTGCCTGCCGCCAACTGAAATAGTTCTTCGTAACGAGCTGCTGCATCAATGGCTCTTCGTAACGAACTGCTGCATCGTCAGCGCCACTTCATCGTCAGCGCCACTTCGTCGTCAGCGCCACTTCGTCGTCAGCGCCACTTCGTCGTCAGCGCCACTTCATCGTCAGCGCCACTTCATCGTCAGCGCCACTTCATCGTCAGCGCCACTTCATCGTCAGCGCCACTTCAACCATCGAAAGTGCCTTTCCTTGAAAGGGCGCGGCTTTAGCCGCGCCGTCTGCGCTCCATTGAAACGGGGCTTTAGCCCCTGAGGGAATCTCGCCCGGGCAAACTAAAACAGCGCCAGCACAATCGCTCCCGCTGTAATCAGCAATCCACCGGCAGCCTTCGCGGGCGTCAGCCTCTCGCCCAGCACCGGCCACGCCAGCAGAATCACCAACACGACACTCAGCTTATCGATCGGCGCCACCTTCGACGCCTCACCCATCGACAGCGCCCTGAAATAACAGATCCACGACAACCCCGTCGCGAGCCCCGACAGACACAGCAAGATCCAACTTCGCTTATCGACCGTCGCGATCCCGCGATGCCCACCCAGCGCAATCGCAATCGCCCAGGCAAACACCACAACCACCGTCGTGCGAATCGCTGTCGCCAGGTTCGGATCCACATGCGCTACGCCGGCCTTCGCCAGCAACGCCGTTGCCGCCGCAAACACCGCTGAAAGAACCGCCCAGAAAAGCCACGACACGACGCACGCTCCCACCTACAACTTACAACTCTAGAACCCTAGACCCTAACCTCCCAGCCCGGCTGATACTCGCGTCCCCACTGCTTCATCGCCTCCGCATCGTTCCGAATGTGTCCGTTCGCCGGATCGAGATGCAGCTCGCGCTGCACCCGCCACGCGATGTTCGAGAGCAGCAGCATCGTCACGCTCACATTCGCCACCGGAATCGGCGAGCGCAGCGTCTCACCCTTCTGAATCCCCGCGATGAAGTTCGCAAAGTGCGCGTCGGTCATCGAGTCGCGGCTCAGCAGGTCGTTGCTGGACGCGCGGTCTTTCGTCGCCACAAACTCATCTGTCTTCTTCCCGTTCAGGTCGTAGACCTCGTAGCTCGTGCGGTCGATCAGCACCGACCCCGTCGTCCCATGCACCAGGATTCCGCGGTCGCGTCCGTAGGTCTTCATGCCGTTCGCCGACAAGCCTTCCCACGTAATCATCGCGTCCGGATACTCGAAGTTCGTCATCATCGTGTCCGGGAACTGCCAGTCGTCCTTGGAGGCATAGCGCTTGCCCGTCGCGACGATGCGCTCCGGCATCTCGAGACCCAGCGCCCACCGCGCGATGTCGACTTCGTGCGTTCCGTTGTTCAGCGCCTCGCCCGTTCCATAGCGAGTCAGCCAGTGCCAGTTGTACGGATGAACGTTGTCCACATAATGCGCGCGCGGCGCCGGTCCCTGCCACAAATCCCAGTCCAGAGTAGCCGGCACCGCTGCCGGCTTGCCCACGCCCATCGACTTCCGCGGATTCGAGTACCACGTCTTCGCGTAGTACGCCTTGCCCACGACGCCGTCGTGAATCTGCTGGATCATCTTGATCGTGTGCGGCGACGACCGCTGCTGATCGCCCACCTGCACCAGCTTGCCGTACTTCTTCTGCGCTTCGACCAGCAGCTCGCCCTCGCGCGGATTGTGGCTGCTCGGCTTCTCCACATACACGTGCTTGCCCGCCCGCAGTGCCAGCACGGCCATCGGCGTGTGCCAGTGGTCGGGCGTCGCAATCGTGATCGCGTCCACGTCCTTCGACTCCAGCGCTTTGCGGAAGTCCTGGTTCGCCGCCGGAGCATAACCCAGCGTCTTCTGCGCCTCCGGCGCAAACTTTGCGAGCACGGTCTTGTCCACGTCGCAGTAGTGCGTCATCCTCGCGTTCTTGCCATTGTTGGCAATCGCGGAAAGGTGCGCTCGTCCGCGGCCGTTCAATCCCGCCGTCGCAAAGTTCACGCGATCATTCGCGCCAGGTATTCGGTTATAGCTCTGTGCAGAGCTGCGAGCATGCGCACTCAGCGCGGTTCCAGCAACCGTGACGGCAAGCCCATCCAGAAACGTACGACGCGACATCTCAGCCATTTCAGAGATTCTCCAGAGTTGAAACTAAACCCACCAGAACTCTACAGGCAGGAGGCGACTCAGGCCAACAGCCGTCGAGGACTCCGCTTCTCTCTCCTTGAAAAGGCCGCCTTCCTCCCGCCGTAACTCCACATGTTGGTGCTCTGAAAGGGCGGACTGGTCTGTGGAGGCTTTCGCCCCTGCGGGAATTTAACCTGCTCAATCCCTCGCGGATTTGGGAATCCAAGCCCCCCGTAACCTCGTCGAATCCAGTGACGGATTCCTCTGCGGCGGGAGGTCTACACTGCTGCGATACTGGACTCGGCGCTCAGGAGGAGCGTTCCCTTGGCAACTACAGTTGAGGCCTTTAATCGAACGCTGGCCAGCGCCCGCACCACGGTCGCCTTTCGCGAGACCGTAAGTCTCGCTATCGACAGTTTCCGCGCCAGCAAAGGCCGCTTTCTCCTCACCATGCTCGGCATGGTCATCGGCTCGGCGTCCATCATCCTGGTCGCCACCCTCGGTCTCACCGGCCGCCAGTACGCGCTCAACATGATCGCCTCCATCGGGCCCAACATGATCGAGATGCAGTACGTCGGCGGCACCGTAAGCGGACCGGACAACACCTCCACGCCCGACCAGATGACCATCGAGGACCTCAACGACGTCGTCGAACAGGTTCCCGGCATCATCGCCAGTTCGCCCATGCTGGAATACCGCGACCACATTTCCATGGGAAATGGTCAGACAAAAGAGACCATGTTTCTCGGGGTCAGCCCCCAGTACAAAGACATTCGCAACCTCAAGGTGCTGGCCGGACGCTTCTTCGACGACCAGGACGCAAACACCCACGCCAAGGTCGCCGTCCTCATCGCTCCGCTGGCCAACGCACTGTACGGCAGCTACGCCGCCGCCGTCGACCAGAAGATCTCCGTCAAGGGCATTCCGTTTACGGTCATCGGCGTCTTCAAGGAGGGCGTGGAGACCTTCGGCCAGAGCGAAGTCAACGACCAGACCATCCTCATCCCCTACTCGGTTGCGCGTTACTTCACCGGCACCAACACCGTTAAGCAGATCTTCTTCTCGGTCGGAAATCCCCAGCAGGTCGAGCCCGCCGCCGCGCACATCCTGGCCGTCATCCACAAACGTCACCGCGTCACCAGCGTCTACAACGCCTTCACCCTGACCGCCGTGCTGCGGGTCATGGGTCAGATCGCCACGATGCTCACCATCGTGCTTACGCTTGCCTCTGCCATCACGCTCATCGTCTCCGGCGTCGGCATCATGAACTCCATGCTGGCCAATGTGCAGTCGCGCCTCAAGGAGATCGGCATCCGCAAGGCGCTCGGCGCCACACGCCGCGAAATACGAATGCAGTTCCTCACCGAGTCCATCTTCATGTCGCTCTCGGGCGGACTTGTGGGCACCATCATCGGCCTCGCGCTTCCGCTCAGCCTCCGCATGTTCACCAACATCAAGATTCCGGTCTCGCCCTGGAGCGCGGTGATCGCGCTGGCCACCTCGGTGCTCGTCGGGGTCGCCTTCGGCACACTCCCGGCGCAGCGCGCCGCCCGGCTCGACCCGGTCGCGACGCTGAAGTACGAGTAACCGGCCGACGACCCACCCCAGATCTTCGTCATCTCGACCGCAGCCCATGCAGTGCACAGATCTTCGCCATCTCGACCGCAGCCCACGCAGTGCACAGATCTTCGTCATCTCGACCGAAGGCACGGAGTGCCGGAGTGGAGAGACCCCTGTATTTTGTCCGGCCGGCTCACCGCACAACCTCTTTACCTAAGCCATGCTCCATCAGCAACTTACAACTTTTTTTCGCAAGTTTGGCCCAGAAATCGCTTGTCAAGCCCCCAACCCACCCAACTCATTGAAAACGCAGGTGAAATAGTTGCAGGGCAATTAGGTCTAATTTAGTAAAATAGAAATATAGCCAAAATTCTAGATAGGCACCCGGGGCAGCTCGAAGCTGTGATCCCGAAGCCTGTCCCTGTCCGTAACTGTATGATTCCAGAGATTTTGCCCCCAAAGTCTCTGGAATCAATATTTTGCCGGAAGAGACCTGTCATAAGTGCCGCAGAATCAATATTTTAAAACAAATCGGGGGGAGGGGTACCCCTTGGCAAAAGAAACGGCGCTCCCGAAGGAGCGCCGTTCCGGTTCGGAGCGAAATGGAAGCTTACGCTTCGACCTCGGTCTCCTCGGTTTCGGCCGCGACCGGCTCGGGGGCCGGAGCCTCCGGTTTGTCGGACTTGATGTTGACCTGCACGTGGGCGGTGACCTCGCGGTGCAGACGGATCGGCACGTGGAACTCGCCGACGGTCTTCAGCGGCTCGTCCAGGTGGATCTTGCGGCGGTCGATTTCGTAGCCCTTGCCCTCGAGCTCCTTGGCGATATCCGCCGCGGTGACCGAACCGAACAGTTGCTCGTGATCGCCCGCCTTGCGCTCGAAGGTAAGCACGACTTCGTTGAGCTTCGACGAAAGCTCTTCGGCGCCGACCTTCTCCTTCGCGGACTTGCGAAGGGCCGAAGTCTTCATCTGCTCGATGACAGCCTTGTTCGCCGCCGTCGCCTCAATCGCGAGCTTCTCCGGCAGCAGGTAGTTGCGCCCGTACCCGTCCGCGACCTTGACTACGTCGCCACGGTGTCCGAGCTTCATGACATCTTCCTTGAGAATGATTTCCATGTAAGTTCTCCGATCTTGTGAGCGCGCCTTGACGGCGCCAGCTAGTACTTGGCGGCGTACGGCAGCAGCGCAATCGCGCGAGCCTGCTTGATCGCCTTCGTCAGCTTGCGCTGGAAGGGAGCCGAGGTGCCGGTGAGGCGGCGCGGAATGATCTTGCCGCGGTCCGAAACGAACTGCTGCAGCAGGCGCACGTCGCGGTAAGAGATCGAGTCGATCTTCTCCACCGTAAACTTGCAGACCTTCTTGCGGCGGAAGAACTTGCGTCCGCCGGGACCGCCGGGGCCGCCGGGGCCACCGCCGGGACGTGGGCCACGCGGGCCGCCGGGGCGGGGACCGCGGTCGCCGCCCGGACCACCGTGCGAGCGCTCGCCTTGAGGACGATCACCTTGAGGGCGCTCGCCCTGGGGACGGGTCGCCTGCGGGACGTCGCCTGCAGGAGCGGGAGTTGCTGGGTTCTGAATCTCGTCAGCCATTTTGGTTTCCTTTAGTGCTCCTCAATGATCGGGAGCCGGTTTGGGCTGCTCTCGCTCCAGACTCGCAATGGAGCCTTTGGACTGATACGGAAGCGATGAGCTGCGGTGGTTATTGTCCTTAGGAGCTTGTGATCCTTACGCCTCGGTGGCGGCGGGCTCGGGTGTCGCTTCGACGGCGGGCTCGACGGCTTCGGCCTGAACTTCAGGCTGGGCTTGAACTTCAGGCTGGGCCGCGGGCTCGGCGCCGGGCTGGGGCTGCGCGCTGCGCTTCACGTGAGCGTCGCGGTGCTTCTTGATCTTGGCGACGCGCTTCTCTTCCTCGTCGGTGCGCACGGTGATGAACTTGATCACCTGCTCGGAGACGCGAAGGCGGCGCTCGATCTCGTGAATGAGCGAGGCGGGCGAGTCGACGATGAGGAGGACGTAGAAACCATCGTTGAACTTGCGGACGGTGTAGGCGAGCCGGCGGCGGCCCATCTTCTCGGTCTGCTTGACGGCGCCACCACCCTGGGTGACGTAGCCGGTGAAGGTCTCGACGATCTTATCGATCTCGGCCTCTTCGATGTCGGGCCGGACGATGAACATGATTTCGTAGCTGCGGTTGCTCATGAGTACTTCCTTCTGCGGGTTCTGCCCGCACTGCCCCGGTGGGTTGAGGTCAGTTTGGCTGCTGAGGGAGGGGAAGTTAGGAATTAGGAGTTAGGAGTTAGGAAAAACATGGTCTATTTCCTCACTCCCTAACTTGCTCACTCCCTAACTTCTTTCTCTCTCCTGTTGAACTCGTTCATGGCAGCCGACGCTCCTGCTGTCAGCCACTTCTCGACGGCGCGTACAGCGATGTCGAGGCCATCTTCCATCGACTCCAAGTCTGCTTTGCGCATGGGCGCGAGCAGATAATCGGAGCCGCCTGCTTTTATCTCGCGTCCGGTCTCGGTTGGGGCCTTGCCCACTCCGATGCGGACGCGCATCCATTCTTCGCTGCCGAGCGCACCGGAGACAGATTTGACTCCGTTGTGCCCGTTGGCTGAGCCGCGTTCGGCGAGCCGAACGGTGCCCAGCGGAAATGCCAGCTCGTCGTACAGGACGATGAGGTCCTTGTCTTCGAGCTCCAACTCATCGAGCAGGGCCACGACCGAAAGCCCGCTCAGGTTCATGAAGGTCTCGGGCTTGGCCAGCAGAACGTCCTGTCCTGCAAGCTTCGCGCGAGCGGTCTGGGCCTTGCCCCGCCGGTTCGTCACCGCAACGCCGCAAACAGCGGCGATGCGATCGATAGCCATGAAGCCTGCATTGTGCGGCGTGTGCAGGTACTCCATGCCAGGGTTGCCGAGACCGACGATGAGCTTCATAAGAGTTAGGGAGTTGGGAGTTAGGGAGTTAGGAGACTAACTTCCTAACTCCTTCACTTCCTAACTTGCTACTTCTTTGCCTCCGGCTTCGCTTCGCCTTCAGCAGTCTCCTGCTTGCCCTTCTTCGCTACCTCGGGCTCCGTCGGGGTCTCTGCGACAACCTCTGCCGCGGGCTCTGCCTCGGCCTTGACGTAGGTGACGCTGGCCACAACCGCATCCTCTTCGACGAGGTACTCGATCTTGTCCGAGTGGGGAAGGTCGGACACGTGCAGCGACTGGTTCATCTCGAGGTTGGAGACATCGACGTCGATGTGCGACGGGATGTCGCCTGGGAGGCACTCGATCTCGACCTCGTGCAGAGCATGCAGCAGGATGCCGCCGGAGTTCTTGACGCCCGCGGCGATGCCGACGAGCTGCACCGGAACCGAGACCTGCATCTTCTTGTCCATCGCGATGCGCTTGAGGTCGATGTGCAGCAGGTGACCCTTGATGGGCTCGTTCTGCCAGTCGACGATCATGGCCTTGCCGGTGACGCCGCCCTCGATGGTGAGATCGAAGATGGAGTTGTGACCGGAGTCGGAGTGAAGGATCCGGGTGATGATCTTGGGATCGACCGTAACGGCAACCGAGGGCTGGCCCGCGCCGTAGAGGACGGCGGGGATGAGGCCTTCGCGGCGTACGCGGCGTGCGTGGTTCTTGTTGAACTTGCCGCTGCGCTCTTTGGCGGTGACGGCCGAGATGGTGGTGTTGTTGCTTGCCATGTTTTTCCTTTCGGGCGAAGAGCAGGGAGTAGGGAATAGCGAACCTACTGCGACTTCTCTGTCGGTGCTCGACTCCGTTTGCGGCTGCTGCCGCTGGGTTATGGCAATAGCTTTCGGGGCTGGGCTTGCTACTCCCTACTCCCTATTCCCTGGTTAGTTGAAGAGCGAGCTGACACTCGTCTCCATGTGAATGCTCTCGATAGCGCGGCCCAGCAGGCCGGCGATGGAGAGAACCTTGATCTTCGCGACGTTCTGCGCGTCTTCGCGCAGAGGAATCGTGTTGGTGACCACCAGCTCTTCGAGCGGTGAGTTGGCGATACGCTCCGCGGCCGGACCCGAGAGTACGGCGTGCGAGGCGCAGGCGTAAACCTTTTCGGCGCCCTGCTCGATGAGAGCCTCGGCGGTTTTGACCAGCGTGCCGGCGGTGTCCACGATGTCGTCGAGGATGAGGCAGGTGCGTCCGCGCACGTCGCCGATGACGTTCATCACTTCGGTGACGTTGATGTCGGTGCGGCGCTTGTCGACGATGGCCAGCGGAACCTCAAGCTTCTTCGCGAAGAAGCGCGCCCGCTCCACGCCGCCGGCGTCCGGGCTGACGACGGTGAGGTTGGGAAGGTCGAGGTTGGAGAAGTAGCTGACGAGAACCGGCGAAGCGAAGAGATGGTCGACCGGGATGTTGAAGAAGCCCTGGATCTGCGCGGCGTGCAGGTCGACGAAGAGGGCGCGGTTGGCGCCGGCGGTCACTAAAAGATCCGCCACAAGTTTGCTGGTAATCGCGACGCGGGGACGGTCCTTGCGGTCCTGGCGCGCGTAGCCGTAATAGGGAACGACGGCGGTGATGCGGCCCGCGGAAGCGCGGCGAAGCGCGTCCTCCATGATGAGCAGTTCGATCAGGTGCTCATTGGTGGGGAAGCAGGTCGGCTGCACGAGGAAGACATCGGCGCCGCGAACGTTTTCGAGCAATTGGAAATGAATCTCGCCGTCCGAAAAGCGCTGGAACTTGGCCTCTCCCATGGGCACGCCGAGGAACTTGCATATCTCTTCGGTGAGCGGGCGATTGGCCGAACCGGTAAAGATCTTGAAGCGCTTGTCTTCGGAGAGCTTCGAGGGCTTGCGTGCGGCGGGAGCAGGAGCGGGCGTCGATTTTGAAGCGGCGCCGTCGGATGAGACGCGAACGGGCTCCGCCGGAGCGGAGCCGTTCTCTGTACTGGATGGCGAATTGCCAGAGGCTGAATTCGGGATTGAGACCGCAGTCGTGTTTTGTTCGCTCACGTTGGAAACTCCTCCAGGCTGGTTGACCTATTGATGTTTCGTGCTGCATTTCCAGGGTGCTGCTCAGAAGGGCTCGGCGCTGTTTCTCGCCGAGTTAATTCCTGCTCAAGCAGTTCCCCGGTCTCATTGAGGACGCCGCGAAATGGTTCAAGTCGCTGCGCGTCCAAAACTTCTTCTGTACTTCCCCCACGCGATTCAAGTTCTGCGCGACGGGGTGTTTCATGCTTCCTTGCGGCGATTGTGCCGCGAAAAAACTCAAAGCTTCCCTTGTTTCACCCCAGCGAGCAAGCTCGCAGGGGACCCGGCCGGCCTCGGTTGAGGCGATCGAGCTTTGGTTGGGCGACCAGGATTCGAACCTGGACTGAGTGCGTCAAAGGCACTTGACCTACCGTTAGTCGATCGCCCAGTCCCCTGCTGTCATTGTGACGTGACAGGAGCAACTTCAGCGAGCCATTTTTGCCGTCTGCTTCCGTGAGAAGCGACGACTAAATCTCCAGCATCGTGCTCCAGTATTCGGGTCTTGGCAGGGTCTCGGTCACGAGAGCCTGCGTGCCGGAGGACTGGACACGCTGTTGAGCAGAGTTCGCGTCTGCAACGGACCTGTAGAGTCCGAACAGCGCCGAACCGGAGCCCGAGAGTGCCGCGTAAATCGCACGGCTGCCTTCCGGGACGGTGGAGTCTCCCACTAAATCACGCCTGGTTGAACGCAAGGAGGGATGCTCTTGAAAGACGACCTCTTCGAAGTCGTTTTCGATCCCGGTGCGGACAAGCGTGAGAAGAGGATTCTCAGCCCGATCACCCGCTCGACGGGTGATACCGGAAGGGCTCGGCTCTTGTTGCTCAGAGACTTGCGTCCCTTGAGCGTCCCTGGGGCTGGCCCCAAGATTGGCGCCGCTGGGTGACCAGGCGGCAGACAGAGCACGGCTCAACTTGTCTAGTTTACTTGAGTTTGCCGTCGAGGTCAACGATTCGGCGGCCATGCGCGCGGCCATATTCGTATCGAGGGCGCGGAAGGCGGCGGCGGTCGAGACTCCGACCGAAGGAACAGCCACGACGCAGGGCGTAACGGGCAGATCGGGAAGGGGATAGACCTCTTCCCCGCGGCCTAGACCAAGGACCGTGCCGCCCAGGAGGAAGAGCGGGACGTCGGAGCCGACCTGGGCGGCCAGGGCCAAACGGTCTGGACCGGCGAGGGTGAGGTTCAGCTCTTTCTCCAGTCCTATTAATGCTGCGGCTGCGTTGGCGGAACCGGCGCCGAGGCCGCCCTGCACGGGAAGGCGCTTCCGGATGTCGAGGGCCACCTCGGCGGAGAGACCGAGGTGTTTGAGGGCGAGCTCGACCATCCGGAAGGCGGTGTTCTTTTCGGCGTCACCACGCTGGGTGCTGGGAACGGCCGGGTGGTCAGAGGTGACCCAGATATAGGTTTCGTTCGCAGGGCTCGCGGTGATGGTGACGAGGTCATGAAGCGCGAGCGTCTGGTAAAGCGTAGTGAGCGCGTGGAAACCGTCAGGACGTGCTGGGCCGACGGCGAGGCCGAGGTTGATCTTCGAGAAGGAGCGGACGCGCGTGGACATCAAGGGTGATTGTATTTTGTGTGGGCGAGAGCGATGGGGGTGCTCGCCGAACCCCGCTGAGGTGTAACCCTTTTAGGGTCGTTTGCTGCGTCTGTGTGGCATTTTCGCGCGTTATTCGTCGATACAATATAGGAGTTTGATGATTTCGTTTTGGAATGTACGGCAGCTTCGCAGGACGGTGCGAGTTGCGCTGAGCGCGGCGCTGCTGCCGGCAGTGGTATGCGCAGGCGTGGGTGTGGCCGCGGCGCAGCACAAGGGACAGGCCAGGCAGGTTGATCCTGCGGTGGCGGAGTCGGCGCCGCAGCAGGCGGCCGCACCAGCGCAGCCGCAGGGACTGACACCGCAGCAGCAGGCGGATGCGATTGCGCGGACGCAAAAGGTGCAGGCGCTCATTGGCCGCGCGGAGAACAGTTACAACTCGGGCGTGGCGAACTACAACGCCAACCGGCTGGACGCGGCGCGCGCGGACTTCGACAACGCGATCGATGCGATGCTCTCGAGCGGCTTCGATATCAAGAACGATCCGCAGCTCTCCGATGAGTTCGAGCACCTGGTGGATGCGATCAACTCGCTGGAGTTGGTCGCGCTGAAGCAGGGCAACGGATTTTCGCCGAAGGTGGAGCCGGCTCCTCTGGATGAAGCGATGAACGAGGTGACGTTCCCTCCGGACCCGGCGCTGGTGGGACGGATTAATGCGGAACTGCAGAACACGAAGTCGGATTTGCCGCTGGTCGTGAACGACTACGTGGCGGGGTTCATCAACTACTTCACAAACTCGTCGGGTGGGCATGCGCATCTGCGTGCGTCGCTGGAGCGGGCCGGCAAGTACAAGGACATGATTTCGAAGACGCTGAAGGACTATGGCGTCCCGCAGGACCTGATCTACCAGGCGGTGGCGGAATCAGGCTTCCAGCCGCAGGCGTTGAACCGGAGATCGGGCGCGGGCGGCATGTGGCAGTTCATGCCGTTTGCCGGAGCCTACGGGCTGGAGCGCAATGGGTACTTCGACGAGCGATTTGACCCGGAGAAGTCGACCGAGGCCTACGCGAAGTACATGAAGTACCTGTATGCGCAGTTCGGCGACTGGTACCTGGCGATGGCGGCGTACGACTGGGGCGCGGGCAATGTGCAGCGCGCGGTGGCGCGGACGGGGTACGCGGACTTCTGGGAGCTCTATCGGCATAATGCGCTGCCGGGCGAGACAAAGAATTACGTGCCGGGTATTCTCGCGGCCGTCATCATGGCCAAGAACCCGAAGCAGTATGGGCTGACCGATGTAGTGCCGGATGCTCCGGTGCGTTCGGACACGGTGACGACGGAGTATGCGATCAACCTGCAGCTGGTGGCGGATGTCACGAACTCGAGCGTGTCGGAGATTGTCGCGCTGAACCCGGCGCTGCTGCGGCTGACGACGCCACGCGATATTCCTTATGACCTGCACCTGCCCGCCGGCACCAGGCAGACCTACATGGACCGGGTGAAGGACATTCCGGAGGACGACCGTGCGAGCTGGCGGTTCCATGTGGTGAAGGACGGCGAGACGCTGGGCGATATTGCAACGTCGCTGCATTCGAAGGTCTCCGAGATCACAACCGTGAACGAGATTCCCGCGGGAGATCCTCCGGGAGCCGGCGATGAGCTGGTGATACCGGTGGCGACCGCCGCAGGGCGCGCGCAGCGTTACACGTCGCGTCGCGGAGACACGCTGGTGACCGTGGCGGACCGGTTCGGTGTGGAAGTGGATGATCTGCGCAAGTGGAACCATCTATCGTCGAACAAGCTTGCGCCGGGACGGTCGCTGTATGTTTCCGAGCCGGTGCGGCTGGCGCCCACGGCGCGGGCCAGGACATCGCGCGGGCATGGAACGACGGCGCGTGTGAAGTCCGCGAATGGAAAGACGAAGAGTGCGCATGCAACGCCGGTTGCTTCTCACGCGAAGACGAGCACGGCGCACAAGCACGGGAACACGGGTCGCTGACGGGACACGAATGGGTCACGCGGTACTTCTGTAACGAAGAAGGAAGTGCGCGAATGGGTCATGGAAGGGGTCACCCGGAGGTGAAAGAGGGTATGCACCAAAAAAGGTGCTTGCTATTTCATTGCACAGAGCGTAATCCTGTTGCTACTATTCGCGCGAGAGCTGCGTGCGTTTTCGTGATGTGCATCGGAGATGAGAGCGCGTACGAAGAGGTAGCAGGAGAGAGCGGTCAGGGAGAACGAGGATGTTTGAGGACGACATGACGTTCAAGCTGTATGCGGCGGCAGAAGATGACGACGAGCGCGACCTTGATGCCGAGGACGCGGAGTATACCGAGGATGAGGAAGAAGAAGAGTCGTTCTCTGGAGGTGACGATTTGACGCTCGATGACCAGGACTACGAGCCCACATCCACTCACGTGGAAGAGGTTGAAGTTTTCGCGATGCCGGCGACGCCGGTAGAACCTTATAAGCCACCGCAACGTATGGGTGAAGCCGCAGTTGCGGCAGCCGCGAAGAAGGCCATTCTGAAGAAGGTGATCAAGAGAGCCATTGTGAAGAAGGCGATCAAGAAGGCCATTCTGAAGAACGCCATCAAGAAGGCCGCTGTGAAGAAAGCGGTCAAGAAGGCCGTCGCAAAGAAGGCGGTCAAGCGGGCCATTGCCAGAAGGGCACTGAAGAAGGCCGTCGTAAAGAAGGCGGTCAAGCGGGCCATTGTGAAGAAGGCAAGCAGGAAGGCCGCTGGAAAGAAGGCGGCCGGAAAGGCTGTTATGAAACGAGCAGTCAAGAAAGCCGTAGTAAAGAAGGCAGTCAAGCGGGCCGCAGTGAAAAAGGCAGTCAAACGCGCTGTTCTGAGAAAGGCAGTCAAGCGAGCTGTCGTGAAGAAGGCGGTCAAGCGGGCCGCAGTGAAGAAGGCCATCAAAGCCCGCAGCTAAGAATATTTCAAGTTCTGCCGCGCAGTGGAAGGGTGCTCAAATGCGGCGGGAAGGCTGGATCGAAAGAGACAGCTGGCAACAAGGGCACACAACAAAATCAATCTATGTGAGGTAAAACCTTGGCAACTAAGAAGGCAGCAAAGAAGGCAACCAAGAAGGCCCCAGCAAAGAAGGCAGCAAAGAAGGCAACCAAGAAGGCCACGAAGAAGGCCGCCAAGAAGAAGTAACCAACAGGCAAGCAAAAGCGCCCGGCACCTCTCGCGAGAGCCGGGCGTTTTTGCGTCTGTATGAAGGGAGCAGGGAGCAGGGAGCAGGGGAGCAGGGAGTAGGGAATAGGGAGTAGGGAATAGCGAACCTACTGCGACTTCTCTGTCGGTGCTCGACTCCGTTTGCGGCTGCTGCCGCTGGGTTATGGCAATAGCTTTCGGGGCTGGGCTTGCTACTCCCTACTCCCTCGTCACTTCGCTGCCTGGATGGTGGCGAGGACCTCGGCCGAGTGGTTGGGAATGTCTTTTACCTCCCAGGTCTTCACAATCTTCCCCTCAGGCGAAATCAGGAAGGTGTCGCGCATGGCGATGCTCATCGGACCGGCTTGCGATTGGAAGGTTTTGACCGGTACGCCGTAGAGGTCGACGACCTTGTGCTCAGGGTCGGCGAGCATCTTGAAGGAGAAGCCGTCCTTGGTGCACCAGGTCTTGTGGCTCTCGACGGTGTCCATGGAGACGCCGAGGACGACAGCGTTAGCGGCCTCGTACTTCGGCAGGTCGCGCTGGAAATTGTGCGCTTCCATCGAGCAGCCGGAGGTCTGGTCCTTCGGATAGAAGTACAGGACAACCCACTTGCCCTTGTAGTCGTTGAGCGAGATGGGCTGGTTCTCCTGGTTGGGCAGGGTGAAGTTGGGAGCGCTTGTGCCAACAGCGGCAAGGTCAGGCGCCGGTGACGGCGCGGCGTGCACGTGCTTGGGCAGCAGGCAGACGGCAGCGGCGATGAGGGCGATGGAACTGGTCAGGACAACGGCTTTGAGGTTCCTGTTGGAAACTGGCATGAGACGTAATCTCCTGGGACGCGGTGTTCGCTGAGGATGGAGCGCCCGCTGCCAAACATCTTACGCCGTGCAGGACAGGGCAGTTGTCACGAGGATGTAAGCGGGGCGGTTGGCAAGAAGGAGTTCCTTCAGCGATGACCGCGACTCCGGCAGCGTCACGAGATTCCGGCAGCGTCACAGGATCCGGCGTCACACTTTGAGTCGTTCGAGCGTTCCCAGCGATACAGGCCCCCACCAGCCTTCGGAGTTGTCGAGGAGCGATCGGTCATGCCTTAGGAAGCCGTGTGCGAGGGGGACGAAGGCGAGCTTTCAGCGATGACGGCAATCCCTGCGGCGTCAGCCGCCGCGACCATGGCGTCGCGGTCGAAGAGCAGCGTGCGGCCGGCCTCGACGCAAAGACAAGTGGCACCGGCGCGGCGCATGGTCTCGATGGTGGGAGCCCCGGCGACGGGAACGTCGAAGCGCAGATCCTGGTTGGGCTTCGCCACCTTAACCACGGTGAGGCGCCGGTCAAGCGTGGTGTCGGCGCCGGGAGGGTCGTCGGCGTGGAGCGTCCGCATGAGTTCCCCGGCGCGAAGGATGGCGGCGTCCGTGCCCTCCATCGCCTCGACGGCAACGCAGGCACCGGCGGCGATGACGACGGTCTGGCCGAGATCGAAGCCTGCGATTCCGCGCGCGACGGTGAGGCCGTAGTCGATGTCGGCTCGCTCGGTTTCGTCGGGGCCACGCGATGTGAGGACGCCAGCGCGCGCAAGCATCGGTTCAAGGAACGTAGTGGACGAGATCAGCGTGATGCCTTCGTCCTCGAGCACCTTCGCGACCGCGCCGAGCAGCATGTCGGTCGAGCGCGTGCGGAGGTTGAGCAGAAGTTTGGCGAGCCGCCAGTCGGGCCGGATGGCGGAGAAGATCTGCTTGTGCCTGACCTGCCCGGCCATCACGGCACGGGTGACGCCCGCGCGCTGGAAGGTTTCGATGAGCTTCGATAATTCGCCCAGCGAAAGCCAGTGAACGGTAATGTTGGGGTCGGCGGCGGCGCGGTCGTTGATCTCGGGCGAGGTCTCTTCCTTGATAGCCGCGACGACGACGCGGAGTCCGTGCGCGCGTGCGGCGTCCAGGAGCAGAAAGGGGAAGCGGCCGTTGCCGGCGATGAGGCCGAGAGTGTCCATCCGCTCCTCACTGTAAAGCAACCGCGACCGTCGCGCTTGTTTCGCTCTGCTATGGTGGATTCGCATCAATCGGAGGCAATTGCATGAATGTTCGAGCGTGTGTCGTCTGCGCCTCTTTGTTCGGTTCCGCGATGATGATGGCGCAACAGCCACGCGCCGCGACGACCGCGGCAGATGCTGCGACCCGCGATACAAGCTACATCGATGCGAACGGGACGGCGCATGTGACGCGGGTGGTTCCGCTGCCGCAGGATCTGAGTCCGGAGGCGCAGAAATTCATCAGTCATCAGCTGCCGGATGAGGGACCGGAGCCATCGCTCGAGCAACGCCGGAAAGGGCTGGATGAGTGGGAGGTGCGGTCCCGTGCGGAGTGGAGCAGGATCTGCCCGACGACAATCGAGGAGACGAAGATCGCCGGCGTTCCTGTGCATGTCGTGACGCCGGAAAACATGCCCGCGGACAATCGCGACAAGGTGCTGATCAATCTGCATGGCGGCGGGTTCAATGGCGACTCGGGGTCGTATTCGGAGTCGATTCCGATTGCAAGCTATACGGGGATGAAGGTTGTGGCGGTGCTGTACCGGCTGGCGCCGGAGAATCCGTTTCCGGCGGGCGTGGATGACGCGATCGCGGTCTACAAGGAGTTGCTGAAGACGCACAAGCCGGATCGCGTCGTGATCTATGGGACGTCGGCGGGCGCGACGCTCACGGCTGAAGTTGCGGTGAAGCTGAAGACGCTGGGGCTGCCCATGCCCGCTGCATTGGGAATCTTCAGCACGGTGAGTGATTTCGCTGATATGGGTGATTCGCACTCGATGTACACGCAGAGCGGATTGGCGGGCCATCTTGCGCCGCCGAACGGCCGCCCGCATGATCCGTACTACATCGGGTCGACGAGTCCCAGGGACCCTGTGCTGTCACCGATCTATGCGGACCTGCATGGCCTGCCGCCCGCGCTGTTCATCACAAGCGGCCGCGACATGCTGTTGAGTAGCACGACGAATCTGCATCGAGCCTACCTGCGAGCCGGCGTCGATGCGCGGTTGGTGGTGTTCGACGCGTTACCGCACGCCTTCTGGTATCACCCGGAGCTGCCCGAGTCGATTGAAGCGAACCACATCATGGCGAAATTCTTCAGGGAGCATCTGGCAAAGTAGCGGCGATGCGACTCGATGCCGGTCAGGGATGAATGGATTGAAGCAGCGTGATCGTTTCGGGAGACCGGACGTGCTGCCAGTCGAGTGTGAGGAGGCCATACGTCTCGGGCTTTCCGAGGGTACGGCCCCGGCCGGAGGACTGGGTGGGGTTAAGGGCCCACCAGCTCGTGTTGGCGACGTGATGTTCGTTGGCCCAGCGCGCGAACCATGTAAGCCATTGCGTGCCGTAGGCCTGGCAGGCGCTCATGGTGCAGTGGCCAAACTCTCCCACCCAGAGGGGCAGCGGTTGGGCGGCGGTTAGCAGCGGAGAGAACTCGTGATTGAGGGCTGCGGCCGCTTCGTCGTAGCTCGAGTACGTATGCCCGATGGAGTAGGCGTGCGGTGAGAGGACGACGCGGTTTGGAACGCTGAGCGCGACGGGAAGGCGTGCGACCTCGTCGAAGCGCGTGGAGTAGCGCGGGCCTTCGATGAAGAGGAGGAGCCTGGGATTCACGGAGAGAACCGCATTGCCTCCGCGCTCGGAAGCCGCTCGCCAGTCCAGCTTCGGATCGGAACCGCCCCAGGCTGCGCCGGAGCGGAGTTCGTTGCGGAGGTCGGCTCCGATGACGAACCGGTTGCTCTTATAACGGTGGGCCATGAACTTCCAGTCGGCGAGCCACGCCGATTCCGGGTAGCGGCCGTTGTACCAGAGACCGTTCTCGTCGGTCTCGCTGCAGCACCAGTCGGCGTCGCTCATGTGGTTGTCGAGAATGACCATGAGGTGGCGGCGAGTGAGAGCCTGGATGACCGCGTCGAGGATGTCGAGGCTGTGCTTGCCGCGGAGCTGCGGGTTGGCCGTCAGGGCGGCGTCGGAGACGACCGGGTTGTGCTCGACCGTTTCGTTGGCCCAGGGAATTCGCACCGAGTTGAAGCCCATGGACACGATGAGATCGGCAAGGGTGTCGAGCGAGGCATGGTCGAGGCCGCCGGCAACGAAATCCTTTTGGTCGAAGCCGTACCAATTCACCGAGCGTAGTTGCACGGGCTGATTGCGGCTGTCGAGGATCTGGGCGCCACTGGTATGCAATGGCGGCGCGATGTTTGTTTGCGCCTGGGTGAACAAAGCGGAGACAAGCAGAGTGGCCAGGACGCTGGCGAGATTTGATAGTCGAATCAAGTGGATTGAACTCCTTGAGAGATCTGTCTCAGTGAGGGGAAGTCATCCGCAACGCAGAAACCATAGAACGCGTCGTCGCGGAGCGTAACCACGCAGGGCGGAAGCGCGAGGAGCACGGCCGCTCCAACGCACGTGGTCGGATCATGCGACCCAGTCGAGACCGTTTTTCTCGACGAGCGAGAGCAGTTTGAGAGAGGCGCCCTGTGGTTTTTTCTCGCCGCGCTCCCACTGGGAGATGAGATTGACGGAGACGCCGAGGTAGTGCGCGAAGACGGCCTGACTGGCGTCTTCACGTCGGCGCAGGCGCGCGATCTGACGCGGAGTCAACTTTTTAATCGGAGTTAACAAAGCTGATCCAGGTCGTGCATCGTCTTTTTCCCGATCATGCCGACGGAGTCAAGATCCTTTGCAAGCCGATGTGCTGCACCGAGTTGTTTGCTGTGATAGCGTTCAATTTTCTTCACATCGCACCTCGATCAGTTTGCCTTGAGCGACTGCGTCCGCTTGCGCCTCGCGGCTGGGCAGTAGACCCTTCGCAATCTTCCGGTAAGCCAGAAGCTCTTCGGGGCTTATATTCGCCCGTTCGCTCTTGCTGAAGCCATAGACGAAGATCGCAATCTCGTGAATTCGGAGCAGGATGATGGTTCGAAAGCTGCCCGACTTGCCCTGGCCCTTGCGGCGGACGCGCTGCTTGAAGACTCCGCCTCCGAGATCGGCGTCGAGCGTGCCGCGGAGGATCTCGTCGACGGCCCGGCAAAGATCGGAGTCCGGAATATCGGACTTGCGGGCAAAGCGTGCGAACTCCCTGCTCTTGTAAGTTCGCATGGCCCGGGATGACTATAGCACAGAGTGTTATAGTCGCGATGTTTTCTTACTTGATGACGCCGCGGTCGCTCCTGGCGATGAAGTCTGCGAGATAAGCCACCTTGTCGCCGAACTCGCCAGCGTCGATCTTTTCGCGGATAGCGGCGACGGCCTCGGTGGTGTTGAGCTTGGAGTGCTGCAGGATGCGGTAGGCGGCGCGGAGTTGCTTGATCTCGTCAGCCGTGAAGCCCTTGCGCTCGAGCCCGACCTTGTTAATGCCGTAGGCATGGTTGTTGCGCTCGATGGAGGTCAGCGAGTACGGCAGGACGTCCTGCGTGATGGTGGTGCCGCCGCCGATGTAAGCGTAGCTGCCAATCGTGCAGTACTGGTGCACGGGACCCAGGGCACTGGTGACGACGTGGTCCTCGATGGTGACGTGGCCGGCAAGCGTGGTGCCATTGGCAAGAATGCAGTGGCTGCCAATCTGCGAGTCGTGACCGATGTGGGTGTACGCCATGATGAGGCAACCGGAGCCGACCTTGGTGATGCCGCCGCCGCCTTGCGTCCCGCGCGAGATGGTGACCGACTCGCGGATGACCGTGTCATCGCCGATGACGCAGCAGGTCGGTTCGCCCTTGTACTTCAGGTCCTGCGGAGCGATGCCGACGCTGGCAAACGGAAAGATGCGGACGCGGTCGCCGATCTTCGTGTGGCCGTCGAGAACAACATGCGAGATGATTTCGCAGTTCTCGCCGAGCGTGACGTTGGGGCCGATGGTGCAGAACGGGCCGATGCTGCAGGAGGCAGGAAGGATGGCGCCTTCAGCGATGATCGAGCTGGGGTGAATGGGCATGCGTCAGTGCGCGGCCTCGGTGGAGGGCTCGGTGGGTTTCTTTTTGCCGGGGCGTGGCACGAGCTGACAGGTGATCGTCGCCTCCGCGGCAACTTTACCGTCGACGGTGCAGACGCCCTGCATCTTGACCGCGCGCGAGCGCCAGTTGACGACGGTGACTTCGATGCGGAGCTGGTCGCCCGGGACGATGGGCTTGCGGAACCGCGCCTCTTCGATGCCGGTGAAGACCATGAGCTTGTCGTCGCGGTCGGGGATCTCGGTGAGCAGGAGCGCGCCGCCGGCCTGGGCCATGGCTTCGATGGTCATGACGCCCGGCATGATGGGGTAGTCCGGGAAGTGGCCGGTGAACTGCGGCTCGTTGGCCGTGACATTTTTGATGGCGACGATGCGGGTTTTGCGCTCCATCTCGATCACGCGGTCGATGAGCAGGAACGGGTAGCGGTGCGGGAGGATGGACATGATTTCGACGATGTCCATCGTGTGATGAGGCGCACGGTTCGGCGTGCTCTCGCTGGGCGCGGGGGAATCACTCATGGCGAGGGTCAGAATATCAAGTTCGGGTGGGTGAGGGGGCGGGAAGCGTTGAAGTCGTTCAGTCGGAACCGGTCTTTACACATTACAAATTGTAAAGTAAGGTTGTGGTGTGGTCATCGTCACCCGCAAGCATCTCGCGTATGCCGCATCGCGATATAAAGAGGCCGCGGCCGAGATTGCAGCGTGGTTTGCGATTGTCTCTCAGGTGCGTTGGCGGAATTTTGCCGATCTGCGTGCAACATTTCCTGACGCAGATGCGGTAGACGGATACGTAGTTTTCAATATCAGGCACAACCGGTATTGGCTGATCACGGTGGTGCATTACAGCAGGAAGCTGCAGGATCGGATAACCCAGGGCCATGTCTATATAAGGTCGTTCCTCACGCACGCGGCCTACGAAGATCGAAGGAACTGGGACAAGGAGTACGGACGATGACAAGACTGGCAGATCCGGTTGAGATGGTGAAGTGCGGCGCTCCCCGGGTGATTCACAACGATGCGGAGCTGAAGGAGTATACGGATGCCCTCTTTGACCTGACCTCCAAGGCCAAGCCAAATCGAGCGGAACAGGACGCCATCGAATTACTCTCCTTGTTGATCGAACGCTACGAGTCAGACCGCTATGTATTGCCCGAGGCGTCACCGCTACAGGTGCTTCGGTTTCTTATGGACCAGCATGGGCTGACGCAACAGGATCTCTGCCCTGAGATCGGCTCTGAATCGCTCGTCTCCCTGGTGTTGTCTGGCAAGAGAAATCTTACGGTTGCACATATGCGCGCACTGGCAAAGCGATTCGGAGTGCCGGTGGCGGTCTTCGTGGGAAGCGCAGATCAACGGGCCGCCTGATATCTATTTCTTTGTGGTCTGGTTGAGCGGGCGGTCGGGGTTGAACAGGTCAGGTGGGAAGTTGACGTTGTAGCGAACCTCTTTGAGGTAGATCTGCGTGGTCATGTCGCCGTTGTGGAAGCGCGTGATGGTCAGCGGGGTCATCACCCCGTCGATGACGTGGTAGTCGTCGTAGTCCTGCATCTCGGTGTTGAAGTCGCGATAGGTCGGGTCGCGCCACTTGAAGGTGAGGTTGATGGGAAGGTGGGTGTTCTCGTCGAGGTCGAGGACAACGCCGTCGTTTGATTGGGTGAGGATGGAGACCTTGTCGGCGACCTTGCGATCGACGAGCTCGGTGCCGAGGTAGCTGACGAGCACGCCGGGCTGTTTGAGCCACTTGAGCATGACGGTGTCGAGCGAGTGGTTGCGGTAGAGGATGAAATCCTCGACTTCCTTTTCAGGGAGCTCCTTCTTGCCTTTGTAGGTAACCTCGTAGCCTTTGTCGGCGGTCCAGATGACGGCGACGTCGCGCTTGGTGGTGGGGATGAAGATGCCTTGCTTGGAGACAATGATGAGCCGCTCGCCGAAGGGTTCGAGGCGGACGTACTGCTCGAATTGCGTGACGTACGGGTTGGCGGTGCCCTTGTAGAAGGTGCCGGACTGGCCGGCGGCGAAGTAGGCGGTGCGCTTGCGCCAGGCGTCGCCGCCCAGGGCTTCGACCATCTTGTCGAGAAGCTTGCTTCCGGCGGCCGGATCGTTGATGTCGACGGAGGATTGCGCGCTGGGGATGGCGGAGGCCTGCGCCTGCAACTGGGATGGCAGCATGAGCAGGAGTGCGGCCACGAGATACGAGACGCGAGATACGAGATGCGAGGGTCTTGCCTGGGGGCGTGCATGTGGCTCTGTCCTGCGCTGTGTAGGTTTCGTCGTCATTCGCCTCTCGCCTCTCGAATCTCGAATCTCGTCTCTCGAATCTCGCCTCTCGCCTCTGTCTTATCCCACCAACACTGCTCCGCCGTTGACGTTGAAGATCTCGCCGGAGACGAAGCCGGCCCACGGCGTGCAAAGGAACACGATCGGCCCAGCGATCTCCTCGGGGTCGGCAGCGCGGCCCAGCGGAATCAGGCCCAGCGCTTTCTTGGACGCGATTGGATCGCCGAGCGTTCCAGCGGACATCTCGGTGACGACCCAGCCCGGAGCCACGCAGTTGCACAGGATGCCCTGCGGCCCGAGCTCCGACGAAAGGCTCTTGGTCAGCGAGAGCAGCGCGCCCTTACTGGCGGCGTAGTCGGCATGGAAGGCCTCACCGCGCTGGGCGGCAGTGGAGGCGACCAGGATGATGTGGCCGCGGGTTCGACCCTCCAAAGGCTGGCGGAGCATCTGCGCCGTGGCCGACTGCGCCAGCCCGAAGACGCTCGCGAGATTGACGCCAAGTGTCGTCGACCACTGCGAGGCGGGCATCGTTGCAATGGGCTGGTCATGCGGCGGCCAGACACCGTGGTTGACCACGAGGATGTCGAGGCGGCCGAAGACTGCGGTGGCTGCGGCGATCAGGCGCTGACCGTCTTCGATGGTGGCGAGATCCTGCTGAATCGCGCGGCAGAATTCTTCGCCGCCGCACTCTTCGACGAGGGCGCGAGCTTGGTCTTCGGCCGAACGATAGCTGAAAACGACGCGGGCTCCGGCCCGGCGGAGCAGGCGAACCGTGGCGGCTCCGATGCCGCGCGATCCGCCCGTGACGAGTGCGACCTTGCCGGTCAGTGAAAGGGTGAGGCCCGAGGTGGATGCTTCCATACGGGTGAAACTATCGGTTTGAGGCCGCAGGCGCAACCGTGGCGGTCTGACACCGCATTGGTGCATCGAGGAGCGAATCTCGCCTATAGTGGCTAAGAGCGAAGCAGGAGTACGGGAGGAGCTGACGATGCGATATGTCATTCTGGGCGCCCGGGTTCTGTTGGGATTGATTTTTGTAGTCTTCGGGCTGAACGGATTGCTGCACTTCTTCAATCCGCCCTTGCCGACAGGCGATGCACTCATGTGGTTCGGCATCATGTCGGCGCATCACTGGATGAACTTCGTCGCGGTGGTGCAGCTTGTGGCTGGCCTGTTGCTCCTGGTGGGCAGGTTTGTGCCGCTGGCGCTGACGCTGCTGGCGCCGGTGATTGTCAACATCCTGCTGTATCACGCGCTGCTTTGGCCGCATGGCTACGGAGCAGCGGTGCTGGTGCTGATCCTTGAGCTGTTCCTGATTGCGGTGTACTGGAGGAGCTTCGTCCCGTTGCTCCATCCGAATCCGGAGGCAAAAACTCCGAAACTTTAGGGACCGGCCGGCATCTGTGCAGACATTCTGGGATAAGGCTGTGAACTTCAAAGAGGAGTGGTAAAGGATGAAGATTCTGGTGCTGATTTGCCGTATCCTGCTGGGTCTTGGGTTCGTCTTCTTTGGATGCGCGGGGTTGTTTATGCATCCGCAGCTGCCGCAGCGTGGAAGTGCGGTGGGTGACTTCGTGAACATCATGCACGACGTTGGCTTCTCGCAGGCTGTGGCGGCGTTTCAGGCGATCGGCGGCCTGCTGGTGTTATTCGGCGGGACGATCCCGTTCGGGCTGTGCATCCTTTGTCCCATCACGGTGAACATCTGGCTGTTCCACGTGCTGTTCCATGTGATGGCGCCGTCGATGCTCATCGCGCCAGTCGTCGTGACGATCCTGGAGATTGTGCTGCTCTACGCGTATCGCGGGTCGTTCGCAGGCATCTGGACAACGAAGGCCAGGCCGAAGGTCTAGCTCAACGTGCGGTCCTCTTCGCCATTTTCTTCGAGGCTTTTTTCGGCGGCGCGCTGAGGAAATTCTCGCGTGTGCGCTTCGGCAGCTTCGCGAAGATGACGGCGTGTGCGTTGCGAAGCTCAGCCTGCCACTCGGCGGGACGGAGTGCGTTCCATCGGTCGGCGGCGACCCAGTGCCCCCGGGCGAGATAGGGTGCGGGCTTGAGGCTCTCGAGTTCGATGAGCTCGGCGAAGCGCTCGGGTCCGGCGGCGAAGGAGATGATCCCTTGCGCATCGGCGGAGAGGTTGATGAGCGCGAACATCCTGCCGCCAATGGATTTGTCGCCGACCCAGAAGACGAGGTTGTCGCCCCACTGAAGGGTTTCGGCGACGTGAGGGAGCGTGAGCAGGAAGGCTCGGGCTCGCTCGGCGTCCATGGGTGGAAGTATAGGCGGCCCCTGCTGACAGGAGATGTCAGGAGAGTTTGGCTCTTATACTTTGAAGAAGCATGTCCATTGAGAACCAGACCATTTCGACGCACCCGTTTCCCCCTGTTGCAGAACAGCTTGACCTGATCACGAAGGGGGCGGCGGAGCTTGTGCCCGCGGCCGACAGCGGAGCTCCGGATGCACTGCGCGCCCGGCTGGAGGAGTCGCGCAAGACCGGCATTCCGCTGCGGATTAAGGCGGGGTTCGATCCCACGGCTCCCGACCTGCACCTGGGACACACGGTGTTGATGCGCAAGCTACGGCACTTTCAGCAGCTTGGGCATATCGTCATCTTTTTGATCGGCGATTCGACGGCGCTGATTGGTGACCCGACGGGACGCAACGTCACGCGCAAGCCGCTGACGCGCGCAGAGATTGAGGCGAACGCCGAGACCTACAAGGAACAGGTGTTCAAGATCCTCGACCCGCTGAAGACCGAGGTTCGCTACAACTCGGAGTGGCTCGACAGCCTGAACTACTACGACATGGTGAAGCTGCTGGCGCAGTTCACCGTCTCGCAGATGCTGGAGCGCGAGGACTTTCATAAGCGCTTCCAGGAGGAGCAGCCGATCTCGCTGCACGAGATGATTTATCCGATCGCGCAAGGGTATGACTCGGTGGCGCTGAAGTGCGATGTGGAGCTGGGCGGAACGGATCAGAAGTTCAACCTGATGCGCGGGCGCGACCTGCAGCGGCACTTCGGCCAGAAGCCGCAGATCATCCTGATGACGCCGATTCTTGAGGGGCTGGACGGCGTGCAGAAGATGTCCAAGTCGTTGGGCAATGCGATCGGTATCCAGGAGCCGCCGGCGGAGATGTACGGGAAGCTGATGTCGATCTCCGACGAGCTGATGTGGAAGTACTGGACGTTCCTGACGGACCTGCCGCAGTCGAAGATTGATGCGATGCAGCAGCGCGTGAAGGACGGTGCGGTGCACCCGATGGACGTGAAGAAGGAGTTGGCGCTGACGATTACAGCGGGCTTCCATGGTGCCGAGGCGGCGGAGCACGCGGCAGAGAACTGGTCGAAACAGTTTCAGCAGAAGGGCGTAGCGGAGGATCTATCGGTAGTACAGGTTGCGCTGGCGAGCGATGGATTGACTGCCGCCGATGGGCAGGTGAAAGTCGCGAAGCTGCTGCAGTTGGCGGGCCTCGCGGCGTCTGCAGGCGAGGCGAGCCGTAAGATCGCGGAGAACGCAGTGTCGATCAATGGCGCGAAGTTTTCGGGGATCGTGTGCGCGAAAGAGCAGCTTGGCGAGCGGCCGGCGCTGCGGCTGGGCAAGCGGGCCGTGCAGGTGGAGTGGGTGAGCTGAGACGATGCCACTGCGTCGAATGACAGGACGCGAGCGCTCGGAGGCTGCGAACTGGCAGCTTGCGGCACTGCTTGCGTTCACTGCGGGTGCGGTGGATGTGACGGGGTATCTTGGGCTGCGGGAGTTTACCTCGCACATGTCGGGTTTGACGGCGACGCTGGCGGCGGAGCTGGGCACGCAGGGGGTGCGTGCGCTGACGCGGCCCGCGCTGGTGCTGGGGTGCTTTCTCGCCGGCGCGGCATTCTGCGCGGTGGTGGTGAACTGGGAGCGAAGACGCGGCCGCGAGAGCCTGTTCGCCGTGCCGGTGGCGATTGAGGCGCTGCTGCTGGCGGCGGTCTCGATCTTCGGCGGCAGGGGGCATCTGTTCGCGTCGCTGGCGGTGATGGGCTTCAGCATGGGGCTGCAGAACGCGGTGATTACGAAGATCTCGGACGCAGAGATTCGTACGACGCATGTGACGGGTACGATCACGGACATCGGGATTGAGTTGGGCAGGCTGTTCTACTGGAACCGCACGCCCCGGGGAACCGAGGTGCGGGCCGACCGGCGGAAGCTGGCACTGCTGACGCTGCTGGTGGCGCTGTTCTTCGGCGGCGGCACGTTGAGCGCGGTGATGTTTCATCGGGTTGGGTTTCTGCTGATGCTTCCGCTGGCGGCGATTCTGGCTGCGCCGACAGTGCTGCCGATTGCCGCGGATTTTGGCGCTGGCCGTTTGAAGGCGAACGCCTGAGCAGCAGCGTGGGGCAGAACAACAGCCAGTGAGTGGAAAGGCTGCATCCAAAGACAGATGTCGAGGCTGAACGCCAATATCGTTGGTTCGGGGCCGAATGGGCTGGCGGCTGCAGTGACGCTGGCGCAGTGCGGCGTTGCGGTGACCGTGTTCGAGCGCAATGCGGACATCGGCGGGGCGTGTTCGACGGCGGAGCTGACGCTGCCCGGCTTCAAGAATGATGTGGGGTCGTCGTGCTTTCCGATGGGAGTCGCGTCGCCGTTCTTCCAGTCGCTGCCGCTGGAGGAGTTTGGACTGCGCTGGATTGAGCCGCCGGCGCCGCTGGCGCATCCGCTGGACGATGGCACGGCGGTGATGCTGGAGCATGATGTCGACGCGACGGCTGCGCAGTTTGCTGAGCGAGATGCGCGGGCGTGGCGGACGATGATGGGGCCTTCGGTGCGCGACTGGAAGGAGTTGGTGGATGCGGTGACGGCGCCGTGGATGGGTCTGCCACAGCGGCTGGATACGATGGTCGGCTTTGGTTCCGTTGCGCTATTTCCGGCGCGAGGACTGGCGCGCGCGGCGTTTCAAGACGGCCGGGCCAGGGCGTTGTTTGCGGGCGTGGCGGCGCACGCGGTGATTCCGCTGACGCACCTTGCCAGTTCGGCCACAGGCCTGGTGCTGACAACGGCAGCGCATACGACGGGATGGCCGATAGCCGCGGGCGGAGCGCAGAGCATTACGCAGGCGCTGGCGGGATTGCTGCGCTCATTTGGCGGCAGGATCGTGACAGAGTTTGAGGTGGGCAGCCTGAAGGAGCTGGAGAGGTTGAATGCGGCGGAGATTACGCTGTTCGACACGTCGCCGGAGATGATGGCCGCCATTGCGGGAGAGGCGTTGACGGAGAGCTTTCGGGCGAGATTACAGCGGTTTCGCCGCGGGCCGGGGATTTTCAAGGTGGACTATGCGCTGCGGCGGCCCATTCCGTGGGCAGCGGCGGATTGCGCCCGGGCGGCGACGGTACACCTTGGCGGATCACTGGAGGAGATTATTGCCTCCGAGGCGGATGCGTTTGCAGGGCGGCAGAGCGGTCGACCGTTCGTAATTTTGGTGCAGCCGAGTCTGTTTGATCCGGACCGTGCGCCGGCAGCGGAGGACGGGAGCCCGCAGCACACCGCGTGGGCGTACTGCCATGTGCCGGGCGGATCGGACGAGGACCGTACGGCGGTGATTGACGCGCAGATTGAGAGGTTTGCACCGGGATTTGGGGAATGTGTTCTGGCTCGGCGGAGCTGGGATGCAACGGCGCTGGAACGGATGAATCCGAATCTTGCAGGAGGAGATGTATCGGGCGGGGCAATGACGCTGGGGCAGCTGGTGGCGCGGCCGACGCTCAAGGGATACAGGACGTCGAACCGGGCGATTTATCTCTGCAGTTCGTCGACGTCTCCGGGTGGCGGCGTCCATGGGATGTGCGGGTATAACGCGGCCCTCGCCGCGCTGGAGGATTGGGGCTGAGGGCCTGGTGTCACCGTGGAACAGGAGTGTTCCCCGTGGAACATTCATTTGTATGTCGCTAAGAAATGTGGGAAACGACGATTTCTGTGGATAGCGACTCTAAGGAATTCGATATTCGCACGCAACGGGATGCCACTCGATGTTCGTTCAGTTTCGGGTTCCGAGTGTTGGAGTAGCGAGTTAAGTTCAAAGGGCTACGAAGGGCCGTCAGGCGGTGGCGCTGGGGGCCGGAGCGGGGGCCTGTTGGACGGCCGGCTTCGGTTTGGCCTGAGGCTCCGCCTTTTTGGAAGGAGCGAGGATGGCGTGGAGCGTGGTGCCTTCCATGCGGGGCATGAACTCGACGATGCCGGCCTCGCCAATGTCCTGAATCAGACGGTTGATGATCTTGTAGCCCAGGTCGCGATGCGACATCTGGCGGCCTTTGAAGCGGAGGCTGGCCTTCACCTTGTCGCCCTCGGTGAGGAAGCGGACGGCCTGGTTCTTCTTGGTCTGGTAGTCATGCTCGTCGACGGTGACGGAGAACTTGACTTCCTTGATGACGATGACCTTCTGCTTCTTGCGGGCGGCGCGGTCGCTCTTGTCCTTCTCGTAGAGAAACTTTCCGTAGTCCTGGATCTTGCAGACGGGCGGCACGGCGTTGGGCGAGATCTCGACGAGGTCGAGGGAGCGCTCGCGGGCAATCTTCAGGGCGTCGAATGGCGCCATAACGCCCAGCTGTTCACCGTTTTCGTCGATGACGCGGATTTCGCGGGCACGGATGCGGTCATTGGTGCGGATGAAGGACTTTTGCGAACGTTTGTCGAGAGGCGGAATAGTGTCAGTCTCCGGCGCGCCGGTTGGGCGGGCTTATTTATCGATGTTGGATGCACCCATTGGAACGGGCGCTTCGGTCCAGGGAGGATCTTAAGTGTAGCATCCGCAGCTGCCTGTCTTGCGGAAAGCCGTTGTAATCGGAATGTAACTATCGCGATGAATTTGGACGGGATAAATCGTGTTGCGGTGAAGAATGCGGCCCATGGTTTGCGCGAGAGTCACGGGCGCGTACGACATAATTGCGGAGCATTCCCCCAGGGGCTAAAGCCCCTTTGTCTTCTGCCGTGGGCGGCGGGGCTAAAGGCGCGTCCTTTCAAAACGCGTCGCAATTGGGGGAAAGCTTGCACCGCGGTCGAGATAGCTGAGAATATGAGGCGGATAACGGCACCCCGATTTTGAGTGCTGGATAGCTCGCTGCGAGACGCAGCGCGCATTGGAGGTTCGACTTGGCGAAGCGTCGTGTGTTGCTGGTGGACGATGAAGTGGCCGTACTGTTGACGATGAAGGCGGTGCTCGAGATATCGGGCTTCGATGTAGATACGGCCACGTCTGCGCACGAAGGCCGGTCGAAGATTCGGACACGCGAATACCAGATGGTGATCACCGACATGCGGATGGAATCGGATGCGGCGGGTCGCGAGGTGATCCAGGCGGCGCGGACGGCAGCGTACCACCCGGCGGTAGCGCTGTTGACGGCCTTCCCGGTGGAGCAGGACGACTGGATGGAGATGGGCGCGGACCGGATGCTGGTGAAGCCAATGCAGACGCCGGTTCTGATCCGGCAGCTGGAAAAGTTGCTGGAGAGTCACGCGGCGAAGCTGGCGAAGATTTCGTCGGCAGCGGCACCCTCCGCGAGTGAGGGGAAGTCATCGGCGAAGAAGTCTGTGGTGAAGAAGGCGGCGGTGAAGAAGGCGGCGGTGAAGAGACCAGCCGCGAAGAAGCTGCCGGCGAAGAAGACTTCCGCGAAGAAGGCGGCGAGAGGGAAGAAGAAGTAGAGATCGCGCTCCGCGCGAGACCCACCTTAGAGCGCGATGAGACCGCGCGCGAAGATGGGGCACCCGGGTTCATCTGAAGATGGGGCACCCGGGTTGATCTGAACATGGGGCACCGGGGTTGACTGCTGGACCACGCTGAAAGCGAAGGCATCTAATCGGTCTGGTTCCGCTTCACACGAAATAGAAGCCGGTGTCGTATAGGTAGGCACCGGTGCACTTTTTCTTTCGCCGCGAGAAGAGACTTCTGCATGGAATTTCACATCAGCCGCGAGATCCGCGATCGGCTCGAGCTGGATGATTTGCTGTTCAGCTATACGGGGAACGTTGTCTTTGCGAATGTGGCTGCCGCGCGGAAGTTGGCGCAGGCGCTGAATAAGACTCGCGAGGCGGATGCAGGCGGGACGCTGGATCCGGAGCGGACGGTTCATGCGGGCGCGCTGTACGCGATGGGGATGATCGACGAGCTGAACCATGCGCTGGTGGCGCGGTTTCGAAAAGAAAAAGACCCTGAGGTGCTGACGGCGGCGGTGCGCTGGATCACAGAGCACGCTGATGCGGAGCAGGTGGACAAGCTGCTGTGGACGTTTACCGAACGTTTTCCGAACATGGCGGTGTATCGCGGGAAGATGACGGCGGCGGAGTGGCTGACGAAGTCGACCGAGGGAATGCCGAATCGCGAGGCGGCGGTGGAGGAGCTGCTGCTGCTGTGGCTGGCGAATATTAATCCGGCGTTCAAGGCGTTTCGTGAGCTGTACTCGGATGCGCCGCTGCGGGAACAGACCGTCTACGCGAAGACGACCGAGACACTGCCGGAGTACTTCAAGACGCGGCCGAAGATGGCGCCTGAGGCGGGGAGTCTGCTGGACGCGCTCGAAGCGCCGATGAAGGCGTCGCCGGATTCACTGACGGGGCAGCTGGATTTCATTCGCGAGCATTGGACGCCGTATCTGGGCCCGGATTTGAAGAGGGTGCTGCTGGCGATTGACACGCTGCGCGAGGAGGACCTGGCGATCTGGATGATGTTCAATCCGCCGGGACCGGACTGGCACAGGCATGGAGCGCCGGGCGGAGGTGAGGGGTTTGTCGGCGACGAGTACGTGGGGTTCGAGGACCAGTGGTATATCGACGCGGAGGGGAATCGCAGACGGCGGTATGCGGCGGACTATCAGGCTCCGCTGAATGAGTACGAGGCGTTCTCTGCGGACCAGGCGTGGATGCCGAATGTGGTGATGCTTGCGAAGAGCACGTATGTGTGGCTCGAGCAGCTATCGAAGAGATACGGGCGGCATATTCATCGGCTGGACCAGATTCCGGATGAAGAGCTCCGGATTATGGCCGAGCGCGGGATGACGGCGCTGTGGCTGATTGGACTTTGGGAGCGCAGCGTGGCGTCGCGCACGATCAAGCGGCTGCGCGGGCACCATGATGCTGTGGCCAGCGCGTACTCGCTGAAGCGGTATGACATTGCGGATGACCTGGGCGGGAACCAGGCGTATGAGTCTCTGCGCAATCGCGCGGCGCACTTTGGGATTCGGCTGGCGAGCGACATGGTGCCGAATCACATGGGCATCGATTCGGATTGGGTCATCGAACATCCGGACTGGTTTTTGTACCGGTGGGAGAGCCCGTTTCCGAGCTACAGCTTCAACGGGCCCGATTTGTCTACCGATTCGCGGGTCGAGATCAAGATCGAGGATCACTACTACGACCAGACGGATGCGGCGGTGGTGTTCCGGCTGAGGCATCATGCGAACGGTGCCACGCGCTACATGTATCACGGCAACGATGGGACGACGTTTGCGTGGAATGACACGGCGCAGATCGACTACTCGCAGGGGTTTGTGCGCGAGCAGGTGATCCAGGCGATTCTGCATGTAGCGCGGCTGTTTCCGATTATTCGCTTCGACGCGGCGATGGTGCTGGCGAAGCGGCATGTGCAGCGGCTGTGGTTTCCGCTGCCGGGGGCGGGAGGGTCGATTCCATCGCGCGCAGAGAGTGCGATGAGCCAGGAGGAGTTCGATGCGCTGATGCCGCATGAGTTCTGGCGCGAGGTGGTGGACCGCGTGGCGACGGAGGTGCCGGGGACGCTGCTGCTGGCGGAGGCGTTCTGGCTGCTGGAAGGGTACTTTGTGCGCACGCTGGGCATGCATCGCGTGTACAACTCGGCGTTCATGAACATGCTGCGCGACGAGGAGAATGCGAAGTATCGCAGCTATCTGAAGAAGACGATCGAGTTCGATCCGGACATTCTGAAGCGGTATGTGAACTTCATGTCGAACCCGGATGAGAGGACGGCAATCGACCAGTTCGGCACGGGGGACAAGTGCTTTGGTGTGGCGACGCTGCTGGCGACGTTGCCGGGCCTGCCGATGTTTGCGCATGGACAGATCGAGGGCTACACCGAGCGGTATGGCATGGAGTACAAGCAGGCCAAGATGGATGAGTGGCCGAATGAAGGGCTCATCGCGCGGCACGTGCATGAGATTGCGCCACTGCTGAAGCGGCGGAGAATCTTTGCGGAGAGCGCGAACTTTGTTCTTTACGACTTCTGGACCAGCTACGGAACGGTGGACGAGAACGTGTTTGCGTATTCGAACCGCAACGGACATGAGCGGTCGATTGTGGTCTACAACAACCGATATGAATCGACGCATGGGACGATTCATATCTCTGCGGCTTCGATGGACAAGGGCTCGGGCGAGTTGCGGCAGCGGAGCCTGGCGGAGGGCCTGGCTGTTGGATGGGATGATGCGCTGATCCTGCGGTATCGGGACAGCGCGCGCGGGCTGGAGTATCTGCGCCGCGCGACGGATATTCACCGCTATGGAATGACATTCGATCTGCGTGGATATCAGTACGCGGTGTTGCTGGATTGGCAGGAGCTGCACTCGACGGCGGAGTACCCGTGGGACCGGCTGTGTGATTCGCTGAATGGCGCGGGTGTGCACAATCTCGATTACGCACTGACCCTGTTACGGCTGCGGCCGCTGCATGAGGCGCTGGAGCATGCGCTGCATCCCGGGGCGATGCGCGTGCTGGCGGAGCTGGGCCGCGACCTGTCGCTACAAGCGATGCCGGCGAGCGGGCAGGGAAGCGAGTTGAGGCGAGATGGGATGCAGCCGGGCTCTGCAGCGAAACAGCCGGCGGCGGATGGGCGTGAGACGCGGATGCAGCTTTCGGCTCGCGAGCAATTGCGGCTGGGGGACTGGCTGCAGTCGGTAGACAGCTTTGCGTGGAGAGAGGTGGAGATTCTGCAGCCGCCCTCTGACGAGGAGTTTGTGCGGGAGTTTCGTGAAGCGTTGCTTCCGACGGTGGGAGCAGTGTTGCGGCTGCCGCTGCTGGAGCGGAGGTTTTCGACGGTTTGGCCGGGCACGGTACGGATGTGGCTGCCGAGCTGGGAGCCGGGTGCGTCGGCTGAGCGCACGTGGGCGCCGGTGCTGGCATGGGCTCTGCTGCGGAGCCTGCCGGGGTCGGGAAATCCGGAGGACAGGTTCGATCCGTTGAAGCTGCGCGAGGCGCTGGGGGCGATCTTCTCGAGCTGTGGGATGGAAGGCGAGGATGCGTGGCGAGCGGCTGCTCGCGTGCGCGTGTTGCTGGCGCATGGCAATCAGCGGGTGCGAGTGGCGGCGTATTCGCGTTCGTTCTGGGAGGACCCGGATGTTCGCTGGCTGGCGGGCGTGAATGAGTCGGGAGGAAAGACGTTCTTGAATCAGGAAGCCACGGACGAGCTGCTGGCATGGATGGAACTGCCGTTGCTGCTGGCAGCGGCGGAGAGCGCGGAGCCGATCTCGGAGTTGCTGCGGCTGGAAGAGGTGGTTGCCGAGTTGAGCGCCAGTGCGAAGGCGTCTGGTTATGATCTTGACCGGTTTCTTGCGAATTCGCCGATTGAGGTGGGAGGACGGAATGGCGGAGACGCCAGTTTAGCGGTGGGTGAAGAGCTGCCTGGGGAGCGAGTCGCAACGGGCAAGAAAATTACGGAGAGTGAAGCTGAGGGCGGAAGGCGCAAGTAGCTGCCTGGTGTGGGGTGCAGTTACCAATGAGTGCACTTGTAAACGCGCGGAAGAGGTCTGAACAGGCTTCTTTTCTGACACTTCGGCGCGTCCAACAGGGGAGTGTCCACTGAAAGTAAAACTCCGCGTAACACAATCACCGTGATGGGCCTGCTGCGTCCGCACCGGCGCGCGCTGTGGCTTGGGCTGCTGGCGATTGCGGGCGAGAGCATTGCGGATGTCTTGCAGCCGTGGCCGCTAAAGGTGGTGCTCGACAACGTCATTGCACAGAAGCCGGAGCATGGGTGGCTGACGCATGTGATCCACCGCACCTTTGGCGGGGATATCATGGCGATCCTGCTCGCGGCGTGTCTTGCGGTGATGGCGATCGCGCTGCTGGATGCCGTGTGCACTTACGGCGAGAAGTGGGTGACGACGACGGTAGGTCAGTGGGTGTCGCACGATCTGCGGCGGGCCCTGTATGCGCGGGTGCAGCGGCTGTCGCTCGCGTATCACGATCAGTCAAAGACAGGCGATCTCATCAGTCGAGTGACGGATGACATCGATTCGATTCAGACGTTTATTGTTTCGGGACTGCTGAGCATCGTGGTGGACATTGCGACGATCTTCGGGATGATCGGCGTCATGTTTTACCTAAGCTGGCAGCTCACGCTGATTGCGATGACCGTGGTGCCGGTACTGTTCACGATCGTGTACGTGTATACGCGGAAGGTGAAGAAGTACTCGCGTGCCGTGCGCAAGCAGGAAGGCAAGATGATCTCGGTGGTGCAGGAGGTGCTGGGATCGATTCGCGTGGTGAAGGCATTTGCGCGTGAGAACTATGAGATCCAGCGGATGGAGGGCGAGAGCCTGGAGACGGTTGAGGCTGCTCTGAAGGCGCGCCGGTTGAAGGCGCGGCTGGTACCGCTGGTGAGTATTGTGACCGGCGTGGGAACCGCGCTGGTGTTGTACTTCGGCGGCAAGCACGCGCTGACGAATGTTGTTATGGGGGCCGGCGGAGGAACGATTGTCGTGTTCCTGGCCTACATCAAGAACATGTACAAGCCGATGCAGGACATCTCGAAGATTATGGACTCGTACTCGAAGGCGGACGTTGGGTATGAGCGGATCAAAGAGGTGATTGAGGTCGAGGACGAGATGCGCGATGCGCCGGATGCGAGGAACGCACCGAAGCTGCGGGGCGACGTCGACTTCGAGGATGTGAGCTTCTGCTACAACTCCGACCAGCCGATTCTCAGCGACATCACTATGCATGTGAAGGCTGGAACGACGGTGGCAATTGTGGGCCCAACTGGTTCAGGCAAGACGACGCTAATCAACCTGATTCCGCGTTTCTATGAGGTGAGCAAGGGTGCGGTGAAGGTCGACGGCTTCGATGTACGTAAGTTGAAGCAGAGGTCGCTGCGGGAACAGATCAGCTTCGTGCTGCAGGACACCGTGCTGTTCAGCGGAACGATCTGGGAGAACATCGCCTATGGCCGGCCGGAGGCGAGCTATGCGGAGATGGTGCGCGCAGCAGAGGCGGCGAACGCCTCCGAGTTTATCGACAAGCTGCCGCATAAGTACGACACGGTGGTGGGTGAGCGGGGTTTGACCCTCTCAGGCGGCCAGCGGCAGCGCATCGCGATTGCGCGGGCGATTATTCGTAACAGCCCGATTTTGATTCTCGATGAGCCTAGCTCAGGGCTGGATGCGGCGAGCGAGCAGCTGGTGTTCGAGGCGCTGGATCGGCTGATGGAAAACAAGACGTCGATTGTGATCGCACACAGGCTCTCAACGATTCGAAAGGCGAGCTGTATTTACGTGATCAAGGATGGGCGGCTTGTGGAGCAGGGAACGCACGACGAGTTGATCGCGCACGAGGACGGTGTGTACCGGCAGCTGCACGACATTCAGTTCCAGGAGACGACTGAGAGTGCGGCGACCGTGGGGTAGTGCGGTTAGGAGTTAGGGAGTTAGGGAGTTAGGGAGAGCTCGGTTCAGTTTCGAGTTTCGAGTTGGGCAGTTCTGAGAGGATTCCATCAGGGGCCGCCTGTCAGAGAGCTTTCAGTTGGGCGATGCGGTCTTCGAGGATGGAGACGTATTGTTTGGTTTCTTCAGGCGTGAATCGGCCGGCGCGGAAGGCGTCGACCAGTTGCCTGTGCGTGAGTTGACCGAGGAGTGAGCCGATCCAGCGGGCGTCGGCGCGGGGAATATCGTCGCCGATCCAGTCGTAAGCGCGGTCCTTGAAGTAGAGCGGGGCGAGCAGGCCGCCGGATTCCATGAGGAGATCGTTCGGCGGGGCCGGCGTGCCGAAGCTCACTTCAGTTTCGGTCGTATCCGTGATGAACCTGGAGTCGGCGTACTTCTCGACATTTCCTTTGCCGTTGGCGTTTTTCATGCGTACGGAGTTTGTGCCAAAGCTGGCACCGGTGTCGCTAACGAGAAAGAGCTGCCTGCCGGCCTTCTTGTCGCTATACACGGCGTTGTTCTCCGTTTTCAGGTCATAGCCATTGATGACGGCCATCATGACGCGAAGTCCATTGAACTCACGTGTGCCGAAGAACGGGTTCTCCTTCCACTTCCAGGAGGCGATGCGCTTTTGGCCGCCGGGCTTGCGCGCAAAGCGAGCGTTGATGACCTCATCACCGTTCTCAACGCTGCCTGCGGTATGGCGAAGATGGAGGCCGGGAACCCTGGCCCGGGGAAGAACATAGTCGTCCTCGGTGAAGTAACCGATGGCCCAGAGCAGGCGCGAGGCGACGATCTCGGGACGTGCTTCTGCGCCCAGCTTTACGCGCCAGGAGTGGCCGTTGGCATCGCGGACATCGAACTTCGGGTTCGAGTCGTGCTTGTCTTCGCCGAGGAAGGAAAAGGGAGGTTTCGGTTGGCCGTGCTCTCCCCCGTGACCGTAGAAGAGATTCTTGGCGGAAATGTCGCCGGGGTGCTGCCAGAGAATCGCATGGTGGACCTTTGCGGGCGAGATGGGCTTGTGGTTGTCCTTGTGGCTTTTCTTGCCCGTGTCGTCGGCGTGCGATTGCGTATGCGCGACCGGCGAAGCGCAGGAGAAGATCAGCGCGAGGGCGAGGGCCGCGAGGATCGGGTTCGCTGCGAGACGAGTGCCAGTAGAGCCAGCCGTCATAGGGCCTTGAGTTGCGCGATGCGGGCTTCGAGCGCGGCGACGTATCGATCGATAGATTCCGGCGGGAAGTTGCCGGCGCGGAAGGCGTCGACGAGTTGCTCATGGCTTAGCTGACCGAGCATGGAGCCGATCCAGCGGGCATCTTCGCGTGGGACGTCGTCGCCAATCCAGTCGTAGCCGCGGCGCTTGACGTAAGAGCTTGCGAGCGCGCCCCCAGTCTTCAACAGAGCGCCCGTGGGTGCGGAGGGCGTGCCGAAGTCTACGGTTGTTGGTGTGGTGCGCGTGATGAACTTGGAAGCGACGTAGCTGTCGACATTGCCCTTATCCTTGGCCCGGCTGATCTCGAGAGAGTTGGTAGCAAAGGTGGCGCCGATGTCACTGACAAGGAAGGTCTGGTGACCAGTCTGCTTGTTGAGGTAGACCGCATTGTTGACGTCTTTAAGGTCCCAATTGTTGACGACGGCCATCATTACGCGGAGACCATTGAATTCGCGGGTATCACGGAAGGGATTGGACTTCCACTCCCAGGTTGCAAGCTTCGTGCTTTGATCCGGCTTGCGCTCGAAACGCGCGTCGATGACCTGGGAGCCATTGTGCACGTGATTGGCACCGCGCTTGATGTCGAGGCCTTGAATCGTGGCGACGTGCAGGAGGAAGTCGTCGTTGACGTAATAGCCGACCGCCCAGAGAAGGCGTGAGGCGACGACCTCAGGGCGGGCTTCCTCGCCGAGTTTCACGCGCCACTTTTTGCCGTTTGCATCCTGTATGTCGAACTTGGGGTTGGTGCCGTTGGTGTCTTCGGCGATGAACTTGAAGGGTGGAACGGGTTGGCCATCCTTTCCGGCCTCGCCATATAGCAGGTCCTCTGCCGAGATGTTGCCCGGATCGCGCCAGAGCGAGGCGTTGTGAACGTCCGCCGGGTTGATGGGTTTGTCGTTGTCGGTTGCGGTCTGTGAGTGGCTCGCCGGCGCGGGAGCGGTGGCTTGTCCGGGGACCGCTTCCGAGTGTTGACCAGGCGACGCAGGCTGAGATTGAGCGGATGAAAGAGCGCTGCTGAAGGCCACACTGATGGCTGAAAGAATTGCAAGTCGTCGTACGAGGCGAAGCATGGGTGATCTCCAGTACATAACTGCCGAAACTCATCTACTTAGAGGCAGTTGGGTGCATAGGTGGGTGTCTATAACGCCGAGAAAAACATCCCGCGGAGGTCGAAAGCGCATCCTTCATCCAAGAGACAGGACGAGCAGTGGGGGCGCGGTGGTGTGCCTCAGCAAGGGGAGGAACGTGAAGCTTTTTGTGCAACCGGAGGCCGGGCTGGACCCAATTCTTGCAGCGATACGCAAGGCGAAGAAGTGTATTCAAATTCTCATTTTCCGGCTGGATCGCACGGAGATCGAGAAGGCATTGGTAGAAGCGCTGGAGCGTGGCGTTGCGGTTCAGGTGCTGGTTGCCAATACGAACCGCGGCGGCGACAAGATTCTCCGACGGTTCGAGATGCGGTCGCTGGAGCGTGGGATCACAGTGACGCGCACGGCAGACGATCTTGTGCGTTACCACGGCAAGATGTTGATTATCGACGAAAAAGAGTTGCTGTTGTTGGCCTTCAACTTTACGCACCTCGATATCAGTCTCAGTCGATCGTTTGCGATCGGCACGACGAACAAGGGGCTGGTGGCGGAAGCGGTGCGGTTGTTCGAGAGCGATTCGAAGCGGACTGCGTACACGGCGGAGAACAAAGACTTCGTCGTCAGCCCAGCGAATGCGCGCGAACAGCTGACGGCTTTTATCCGCGGAGCGAAGAAGCAACTGCTGATGTATGAGATGAAGATCAGCGACAGCGATTTTGTGAAGCTGCTGAACGAGAAGATTTCGCAGGGCGTGGATGTGCGGGTGATTGGCAGCACGAGCAACAAGGGAGGCACACTGCCGTCGCGGAAACTGCCGACACGGCTGCATGCGCGGGCGATCATTCGCGATGGGCGTTCGGTGTTTCTTGGCAGCCAGAGTCTGCGGAAGCTGGAGCTCGAGGCGCGGCGGGAGATTGGGATCATTGTGCATGACGCGAAGATCGCGAAACAGATGGTCGGGATCTTCGATAAGGACTGGAGCGGAGCGACGCCGGAGCCGCAGTCCGCCGAGGTGAGCGATTTAATCAATGTGCCAGCGAAGAAGGTGGCCAAGAAGGTTGTGAAGGAGCTCAACATTGGACCGGCGATTGAGCAGGTTCTCGATCGCGTGATGGAGAAGAATGACGACGTTCAACTTGAGTCGAAAGAGGTAGTGGAAGGCGTGCGCGAGGCGGTGCACGACGAGGTGCACGCGGCGGTGAAAGAGGCGTTGCATCAATTGGTGACCGCGGCCGCGGCGGAAGACAAGCCGGCCGGGGAGACGAAGAACGGTAACCGATAGAGGAGAAGAAATGGCATCGGGTCGGGTCGTAGTTATTACGGGCGCGTCTGCGGGGTTAGGGCGAGCGATTGCACACGCGTTCGCGCGTGAAGGTGCGCGGATCGGTCTGCTGGCCCGGAACCCGGAGGCGCTGGAGGCCTGCAGGCAGGAGTGCGAGGCGCTCGGCGGCCAAGGCCTGGTGGTGCCGACGGATGTTTCGATTGCAGGGCAGGTGGAGGCGGCCGCAAGCCAAGTTGAAGAGGCCTTTGGTCCGATTGATGTATGGGTGAATGATGCGATGGTCAGCGTGTTCTCTCCGGTGAAGGAGATGGAGCCGGAAGACTACAAGCGCGTCACGGATGTGCTGTACCTGGGATTTGTGTACGGCACGCTGGCAGCGCTGAGGCGCATGATGCGCCGGGAGAACGGCAAAGGTAAGGGCACGATCATTCAGATAGGGTCGGCGCTGGCCTATCGGTCAATTCCGTTGCAGTCGGCGTACTGTGCGGCGAAGCACGCGATCAACGGATTTACTGATTCGTTGCGGTGCGAACTGATTCACGACGGCAGCGAGGTGAAGATCACGTCGATTCATATGCCAGCGATGAATACGACGCAGTTCAACTGGGTGAAGAGCCGGTTGCCGAATGATGCTCAACCGGTGCCTCCGATTTATGAGCCGGAGGTTGCGGCGAAGGTGGTTGTGGCGGCGGCAATGGCGAAGCATCCGCGGCGCGAGTACTGGGTAGGCGCGCCGACAGTGACGGCGATTGTGGCACAGAAGTTCGTGCCGGGCCTGCTGGATCGATATTTGGGTAAGACGGGATACGACGCGCAGCAGATAAAGGGCGAGCCCCACGATCCGAACGCACCGGATGACCTGTATCACTATGTGCCGGGTGTGCACAGCGCTCGCGGGAAGTTTGATGATCGCTCGAAGCGCACGAGCGCAGAGGTGTTCGTGTCGCTGCATCGGAACTGGCTGCTGGCCGCGGCCGCGCTGGCCCTGGCGGCCAGCGGAACGCTGCTGGCGAAGAGAGGCTAGTGTCGCGAAGGACTAGAAGGCGCGGACGCTTTCTTCAGTGACCAGTTCCTCAACGGCGATGTTCATGGATGTGCCGAGTTTGAGGAAGGCCTCGCGCCATTCACGCGACCAATCCTGGCTGTTGCTGCGGCGGAGCATGTCATTCCAGATGTTCTGGGCCTGCCAGATGTTGATATCCATTGGGAGCGAACGAATGCTCTCCGCTATGGCCAGCGTTTCGTACAGAACGATCAGGTTCTGGCTGGGGGCATTTTCCTCCAGGCGAATCATTGCGCGTTTCATGCGCCTATCCGCCGTGTAACTGAGGAGCGGAGCGTCGAGAGTGACGTTGTCGAGTTCGGCGCGGCGCAGAAGACGTGCGACCTCGGCAGGGTCGAATGTTTCAGACTCCAGCGCACGGCGGAGGCTGGCATTAATGGCGAAGGTTGAGGTGAGCGCGAGCGCCGGCGGGGCGGCGAAGTTGTTCTCGCCAAGGAAGTGGAGCAGCGTGGCGTGCTCCTCGTAGATGCGGATGAGCGAGCTTTCGACCTGCTCAAGAGTCTGATTGAGAATGTTGGTGAGGATGCGGTGTTGTTCGTCGGCGAAGAGTGAGGTAAGGGAGTAGAGTGTGCCTCCGAAAGAGCGGTCGATGAGGCGTATGAGCTCGGCGAGGTCGGCCTTGCGAATGGCCGTGCGGGCTCCCTTGAGAAAGGTACTCCAACTGGTGTCGTCGCCGGGATTGAAGCGCTTCACGGCGGCGGACAGATTCTGATCACCAAGATGAAGGACAGCAAAGCAGATCTCTTCGGTGTCCTCGGTGATGCGCGAGCGGACGGAGGCACGGCCGAGCGCGAGGCGGCCGTGGCCTGAGGTCAGCAGATCGTAGCTGTGGCGCTGGATGTCATAGCAAAAGAGTTGCCCGGAGGGTGGATAGGTCCGGAACATGGAGCTGATGGCGTAGTGCGCCCCTACGTGCTCCATGTCGACGCGCCGTGAGGTGACGAAGCGGCGATAGACTTCGGCTCCGTTGCCGATTTCTGCGACGTTGCTCTGTGCCTGCAACAGGATGGAGAGGAAGTCTGCTTCAAGCTGGTGGCCCGGCTCGCCAAACAGTCTGGCGGCGAGCTGTAGAACGCGGCCAGCGTAGGCGATGACCTGCACGGTCTCGATGCCGGAGATCTCGTCGAAAAACCAGCCGCAACTGGTGTACATGAGCTGCGTGTAGCGCTCGAGCTCGAGTAGCTCGAAGACCGTGACGCGCTCTTCCGGAGAAAGGGCGTGAGTGGCAAATGTTTCGAAGAACCGATCCTCGTTCTCGGGGCTGCGATTCAGGATGACGTTGACGTAGGCGTCGCGGGCGGCCCAAAGGTCTTTGAGCAGAGGCTCTGCAACGGCCTCTGCGAGCGGAGCAGTGCGGTCACGCAGCAGATCGAGTGCTTCGCGAAGCGGGCCTCGCCAAAGCTGATTCCATCCCGGCCGGCCGCCGTTACAGCCGCAGTTGGAGCGCCAGCGTTCTATGCCGTGGGCGCAACTCCAGGAGCTGTCGTCGAAGACCTCGGCCTCCCATTTTGGCGGGAAGCGTTCGAGGAATTCGCCGTAGTTGGTGAGCACGGCATGATGATTCTCCTCGATCCAGTGCATGGCGTAGCTGAGCGCCATCTCGCCGTGGCGATGGTGGTGTCCGTAACTCTCGCCGTCGGTGGCGACGTGGGCGAGCTGCGGTTCGTCGGCTGGTTTGTCGGGGCTGAAGCTGCTTACCAGGCGTTCGCCGAAGTTCTCTCCTGAGTTCAACAGTCCTTCAAAAGCAATCGCGCGTGATGCGGGGCCGTCGTAGAAGAACACAGCGATGGAGCGTCCTTCATCGAGCTTCACGAGGTAGGGGCGCGTGGGATCGACCGAGGCATTGGGAGTCTCTGTCCATGGCGAGTCCTCGGGGCCGGAGCCGTTGGATCCGGTGGAGGGAGCGTCGTGCAGAGGCCGCACTCGAGCGCATTGATGCGGGGCGAGGATGGTGAAGCGAATGCCTTCCTGCGCCATGAGGTCGAGGACTTTGCGAGAGACGGCGGTCTCGGCGAGCCACATGCCTTCAGGCTTGCGGCCGAAGCGGTGTTCGAAGTCGGCGATGCCCCAGCGGATCTGCGTTCGTGCGTCGCGCTCGTTTGCCAGGGGCAAGATGACGTGGTTGTAGACCTGGGCGAGCGCAGAGCCGTGGCCGGAGTAACGTTCCTTACTGGCGGCGTCGGCGTCGAGAATCATGCGATAGGTGCGGGGTGCGAAGTCGGCGAGCCAGCTCAGCAGCGTGGCGCCGAAGTTAAAGCTCATCCGCGAGTAGTTATTAACGATGCGAATGATCTTGTTCTGTTTGTTCTGAATGCGGGAGGCGCCGTTGGGAGCGTAGCACTCGGAGGTGATGCGCTCGTTCCAGTCGTGATAGGGAGCGGCGGACTCCTGCATCTCCACGGTTTCGAGCCAGGGGTTTTCGCGCGGAGGCTGGTAGAAGTGGCCGTGAACGCACACGTAACGTGTGGGAACAGGCTTGGCTTCGGCAGGCTTTGATGTGTGCTTTCGGGCCATCCTTCAAAATCCTATTCCTTGGACGTGGATCGGGCGTGAGTCGCACTGTGGTCGAGCCACAGCATGCAGAGGATTGCGACCCAGTAGACAGCGATGTCGATGTAGGAGAAGCGGCGGCCCAGGATGATGATGCCGAAGAAGGTGTTGCGGATGTTCTCGAGTGTTGACGATTGAATCCGCTTGAGGAATTCGATCGCGGCCGTGACGACGAACGAGATGAGGGCGAGCGTGAGGGGTTTCTGGCGGGCGAGGAAGTAGCCGATGAACCAGTAGACGGTTGATGCCCAGAGGAAGGAACCGCCGTACTTCACGATGACATACGGTAAGCCGATGGGGACGAAACGGCAGACGAAGCCCAGAGGAATGAGCAGTAGCATGATCGCGAGGCAGGTGAGACGCCGGCGCGTGGAGGGTGGCAGGGGGCTCGTCATTGCGGTGGGACGAGTTTGCCGGCGGCGAGGTCGCAGGCGCGCCACATGTACCAGCTGGCGATGGAGCGCCAGGGCGCCCATTTCTTTCCGCGCCGCTCCATCTGTTCGCGCGTTGCGAGGAGATCCGAGGTGACCTTCTGGGTCGGCTTGAGGCCGAGAAAGGTCAGCGCGAAACCTTTGCGAACGCCGTAGTCGTCGACGGGAAGTACGTCGGGACGGCCGAGGCGAAAGATGAGGAGCATCTCGACGGTCCAGCGGCCGATGCCGCGCACCTGGGTGAGGTGCTCGATGATGTCCTCATTGGGCATCTTTTTGATGGTGGCGAGTGTGGGCACGGTGCCGTCGAGTGTTTTGGCCGCGAGATCGCGGAGTGCGAGCATTTTGTTCTTCGAGAGGCCGGCGGAGCGGAGCTGCTCGTTGGGGCAATCGAGGAGATGTTGTGGCGAGGGGTGGTTGCCGAGGCCACAGAGGGGTTCGAAGCTGGCGAGCATACGAGCGTGAATCGTGGCCGCAGCCTTGCCGTGAAGTTGCTGATAGATGATGGATTCGGCCAGTGCCTCGAAGGGCGACTGCTGCGAGGGAAGGCGAAGCGTGAAGGGGCCGGCGCGTTCGATGAGCTTCGCGAGCTTCGGGTCCGCGCCAGACAATGCGGCGATGGCGGTGCCAGCATCATAGGGAGGTTTGCGCGTGGGACCGGATCGAGGGCGTGGCATGGGCAGTAGTGTGTCACGAATTCGGACTGATGTGGACGCAGTTGATTCATCAGGTGCGCGCTGAAGCTTGGTCTCATGCGTGAAACCGTGAGAGAAGCAGGAGTGCAGGCCCGTGGGCGATTCGATAATCGATTGATGTTACGAACATCGCTCAATTCGACGGGCACCCCTCTTCAAACCTACATAAATCGGCTGCTATACTTTGGCTCTCGGAAGTAGTGTCGGTCTCGTCGGATTTCCCCCTACGGACAGATAAACAAATAGGCTGCAGTCGCCCCGCTACGGGACGAGGAAGCAGCATGCAATTGCAGTAAGAGCGAGCCACGCCGAAGGTGTTGGCCAACGGAGAGCAGGAACGCACTCATGGCGCAAGTCTTTGACCGCAGTTCGAATGCACTGGTTCGATTGAGCCTGGTGCTGACGGGTCTGATCGTCATCGCGCTCGGCGTGACGCTGAACGAGTTGCAACGGTCGCCCTGGGTGACGCGGCAAGGTCAGCGGCCGGATCAGCCGGTACCGTTCAGTCACAAGCACCACGTGGAAGGGCTTGGACTGCAGTGCCAGTACTGTCACACGTCAGTGGAGAAGAGTTCGTATGCAGGCATTCCGCCGACGAAGACCTGCATGAATTGCCACTCGCAGATCTGGACGAATGCCCAGCTTCTGGAGCCTGTGCGCAACAGCTGGGCGACGGGCGAGTCCATCCAGTGGATCCGCGTGCACGATCTTCCGGACTACGTTTACTTCAATCACGAGATTCACGTGAATAAGGGCATCGGTTGCGCGAGCTGTCATGGACGCGTCGACGAGATGCCGCTGATGTACGAAGAGAACACGCTGCAGATGGAGTGGTGCCTCAACTGCCACCGCAATCCTGCGGTGAACCTGCGGCCGACGGCAGAGATTTACAACATGGCCTGGGCGGGTCCCACGAGCAACAAGCCGGTGTGGTGTACGACAACGGCTAAGGCGGGACCGACGTCAGGCGACGTCTCCTGCACGACGACGGATCCGGGGACCGGTGAGAATCCACAGATGGCGCAGGCTGAGCCGCCAACACCTATTGGTCAGAGCAAGCCGCAGTCGGGAACGAACATGCAGCCGCATCCGCTCGCAGAGCCGGGTTCGGTTTCCGATGTTCCCGTGCTTGCGCTGCCGGCCAGCTACAAGAAGTTCACGAACCAGACCGATCTGGGTCACTACCTCATGGACCAGTACCACATTCGTACGGCCAACGAGCTCTCCAGCTGCGAGACATGCCACCGATGAACGAGACGATGATGAATCAAGAGTCGACAGCCGCGGGCTCGGCGGCAGTAAACGGAAGCACGGCTCAGGTTGTCACGGCGATTGCGCCTGCTCCGCGGAAGAAGATGACGCTGGCCGAGGTGCGAGAGAAGCTGGATGGCAAGACCGGACGCCGCTTCTGGAAGAACCTGGATGAGCTGGCGGAGACGCCGGAATTTCATGAGCTTATGCAGGAGGAGTTTCCGAGGCAGTCTGGCGCGGGCGAGTGGGTCGATGCAGTCTCGCGGCGCGGCTTCCTCAAGGTGATGGGTGCGAGCTTTGCGCTCGCCGGCCTCGCGGGCTGCACGAAACAGCCGGATGAGCCGATCTTCCCCTATATCAAGCAGCCTGAGGATCTGGTTCTCGGCCGTCCGATGTACTTTGCCAGTGCACATCCGTTCCCTACGGGAGCGGTGCCGGTGCTGATCAAGTCGGATGCGTTCCGTCCTATTAAGGTGGATGGCAATCCAGAGCACCCGATGTCGAAGGGCCGCTCGGACGCGTTCACGCAAGGGACGCTTCTTGGCCTTTACGATCCGGACCGTTCGCAGCATCCGCGCCTCCGCGGCGAAACCTCGGCCTGGGGCGATTTCCAGCAGGCGTTTGCGAAAGGTGCAGGCCAGCTTTCAGGCGGGGAAGGTCTTTACTTCCTGTCGGAGACCATTACCTCGCCGACCCTCGCGGCCCAGTGGAAGCAGGTGCAGGCGAAGTATCCGCAGGCGAAGCTGGTGCAGTACGACGCGGTGAACGGAGATGTGGCCCGCGCGGCTTCGAAGGCGGCCTTCGGCGACTACTACGACACGCTGTACAAGCTCGAGGATGCGGATGTCATTCTGTCGCTGGATGCGGACTTCCTGAGCGGCATTGGATTCCCGGGCTTCCTTCCGATGGCAGCGGCCTTTGGGGCGCGCCGCCGCTACGAGGAAGGTAAGACGATGAACCGGCTGTACGTCGTAGAGACGATGCCGTCGATTACGGGATTCAAGGCGGATCACCGGATTGGGCTGAAGCCGAGCGAAATTGATGCGCTGGCGAACGCGCTGGCCGGTGGCGGCGCCGCGGTTTCGAATCCTGCAGCGCAGAAGTTCCTCTCGGCTGTTCTTGACGACCTGAAAAAGGCCGGTGGCCGGGCAGTGGTGATTGCGGGGCCGCAGAGCTCGCCGGCATGCCATGCTGCGGCGCATGCATTGAACGCTTCGCTGGGAGCGGTGGGTAAAACGGTCAGCTACACAGCGCCGCTGACCCCGATTCCGACGGAGCAGGGCGCTGATTTGAAGTCGCTCGTCGACGACATGAGCGCCGGCAAGGTGAAGTGGCTGGTGATGCTGGGCGTCAACCCGCTGTACAACGCGCCGGTGGACTACGACTTCGTCGCGGGCTTCAACATGGTGCCGAACACGGTGCACCTTGGTCAGCACGTGGATGAAACGGGCTTCAACTCGACCTGGCACATCAACCAGGCGCACTATCTCGAGAGCTGGTCGGATGCGCGAGCGGCCGATGGCACGATTTCCATCGTGCAGCCAATGATCGATCCGCTGTACGGCGGCAAGACGGCACACGACATCCTGCAGGCGTTGATCGACCCATCGCGCGGAGCCTATGACGCGGTCCTGGCGAACGCTAAGACCTATATTCAGGGCGACTTCGCCAAGGCCTGGAAGAAGGCGCTGCATGATGGATGGGTTGAGAACACGGCGTACACCGCGGCGTCTGTTTCGGCTCCGAAAGCCACTGCGGCAGTTGCATCGCCGGCGCCGGCCGGCGACGGCACGCTGGAGATCAAGTTCCTTCCTGATCCCTCGATTTATGACGGACGTTATGCGAACGTCGGCTGGCTGCAGGAGTTGCCCAAGCAGGTGACGAACCTGTCGTGGGACAACGCCGTGCTGATGAGCCTCGAAACGATGGGCAAGCTTGGCATCGAGGAGAATGAGGCGATCGAGCTCGAGTTGCACGGCCGCAAGATCATCACACCGGTGCTGATGGTTCCGGGACACCCGAATGACTGTGTCACGCTGCACCTGGGCGGTGGACGCCGGGCTGAGGCGGGTCGGGTCGGCGCAGGTGTGGGCGTGAATGCATACCTGCTGCGCACTTCGGCCAACCCGCTGTGGGATTCTGGCGCAAAGATCACGCGCAGCAAGGGCACGTATGACCTGTGCGTGACGAAGGTGCATAACATCGAGCACCGCGGCGGCTTCGCGCAGCATGACCTGGAGCGCAAGGAGTTCGACACGCAGGGTGTCTATTCCCTGGCTGGCCATGAGGCATTGGAGCGGTCCATCATCCGCTACGCGACAGTAGCGGAGGTTCAGAAGGATGCCGACTACGCGCACAATGGCGCGAGTGGAACGCTAGTCAATAAGGTTGGGTATAACCCGCAAGGGGAAAAGGTTCCGCAGGAAGAGAGCTTCTGGCCGGATGCCTGGCGCTACGACCATGTGAAGGTTGTCGGCAACGGGCAGAAGGTGCTGCAGAACAAGTGGGGCATGGCGATCGACCTGAACTCCTGCGTCGGTTGCAACGCCTGCATTGTGAGCTGCTATGCCGAGAACAATATTGCGGTGGTCGGCCGGGAGCAGGTGAAGATCGGCCGCATCATGCAGTGGATCCGCATCGATACCTACTTCGAAGGCGATCTGCATGCACCGCAGGCGTTCTTCCAGCCGATGCTGTGCCAGCACTGCGAGTCGGCTGGTTGCGAGCAGGTGTGCCCGGTCGGTGCGACGGTTCATTCGCCCGAGGGCCTGAACGTGATGGTTTACAACCGTTGCGTAGGGACCAGGTACTGCTCGAACAACTGCATCTACAAGGTACGGCGGTTCAACTTCCTGCTGTACTCCGACTACGACACGGAGAGCCTCAAGTTCATGCGCAACCCGGATGTCACAGTACGTTCGCGCGGCGTTATGGAGAAGTGCAGCTACTGCATCCAGCGCATCGAGGCAGTGAAGATCGATGCGGACAAGAACAACCGCGCGATCAAGGATGGCGAGATCGTGACGGCATGCCAGCAGGCCTGCCCGACGGATGCCATCGTCTTCGGCAACATGAACGATCCGAACTCGCGCGTTTCGAAGCGCAAGGCGACCGAGCGCGATTATGAAGTGCTCGCCGACCTGAACTACCACCCGCGCACGACCTACACGGCGGGCGTCATCAACCCGAACCCGGAGCTTGCTTAGTATGGCAACCCAACGTCCTCCTCACGATCCGGAGACGGTACACGATCCGATGATCGACCCGCGCACGGGCGAGTATGCGGTCATCGCGCCCGGGCATAACTTCAGGAGCGTCACGCAGAAGATCGCGGGCATCGTGCTCACCGGCAGCACGCCATGGGCATGGTGGGGCGGCCTGTTCTTCGCGGCGACTGTATCTCTAGGCGTGGTGGTTGGCGTCACGTGGCTGGTGCTGAAGGGCGTCGGGATCTGGGGCGTCACGATTCCGGGAGCGTGGGGATTCGCGATCATCAACTTTGTGTGGTGGATCGGTATCGGTCACGCCGGCACGCTGATTTCGGCGATTCTTCTGCTGTTCAAGCAGGGCTGGCGTAATTCGATCAATCGATTCGCTGAGGCGATGACGATCTTTGCGGTGTGCTGCGCCGGTATGTTCCCGCTGCTGCACATCGGTCGTCCGTGGCTCGGATATTGGCTGCTGCCGTACCCAAACTCGATGAACGTCTGGCCGCAGTTCCGCAGCCCGCTGGCGTGGGACGTCTTCGCGGTTTCGACGTACGCGACGATTTCGGTGGTCTTCTGGTACATCGGCATGGTGCCGGACTTTGGCACGCTGCGTGACCGGGCCAAATCGCCGATTGCGAAGTACTTCTATGGCCTGCTGTCGCTGGGCTGGCGGGGGTCGACGCGGCACTGGATCCGCTACGAGTCGGCTTCGCTGCTTCTGGCGGGTCTTTCAACACCGCTGGTGCTCTCGGTACACACCACCATCAGCTTCGACTTCGCCGTGGCGGCGATGGCGGGCTGGCACACGACGATCTTCCCGCCCTACTTCGTCGCCGGCGCCGTCTATTCGGGCTTCGCGATGGTGCTGACACTCGCGATTCCAATCCGCAAGTTCTATCACCTGGAAGACCTGGTGACCCTGCGCCACCTCGACAACATGGCGAAGGTCATGCTCGCGACGGGCTCCATCGTGGCCTATGGCTACGGCATGGAGGTCTTCATGTGCTGGTACTCGGCCAGCCACTGGGAGTTCTTCATGATGTGGAACCGTATGTTCGGTCCGATGGGCTGGGCGTACTGGTTGCTCATTCTGACAAACATCGCGATTCCATTGACCACGCTATGGAGCCGCCGACTGCGAGTTAGTCCCGGCTATCTGTTCTTCCTGAGCTTTGTTGTGAACATCGGCATGTGGTTCGAACGCTTCGTGATTGTTGTCACGTCGCTGTACCGGGAGTATCTGCCCTCGAGCTGGGGCACCTACCGTGCGACGTTCTGGGATTACATCCTGTTCATCGGCACGTGGGGCTTCTTTACCACTCTGTTCCTGCTCTTTGCGCGGCTCGCTCCGATGATCCCGATGAGCGAGATCCGGATGATGCTGCCGCAGACGAAGGTGCGGCCCGGTGGCCAGGCCGCCGATCGTGTTGTTGAGGAGGCTCTCTAATGCCACCGCGTGAAGGAATCTATGGTTTGCTGGCGGAGTTCAATACTCCATCCGAGCTGGTGCACGCGACCGAGATGGCGCACCGTGCGGGTTTTCGCCGCATGGAGTGCTATACGCCCTACCCGGTGGAAGAGGCGGCCGAGGCGCTGCGATTCCACAAGACCCGCGTGCCCTTGATCTGCCTGATTGGCGGCATCATGGGGTTGATTACGGGCTATGGCATGGAGGTCTGGGTCAACGTGTGGGGGTATCCGCTGAATATCCGCGCGATGCCATTGTTCAGCTGGCCCGCCTTTGTCATTCCCGGTTACGAGTGGACGATTTTGTTTTCAGGTCTGTCGGCTGCGTTCGGAATGATTGCGCTGAACGGTCTTCCACAGCTTTATCATCCGCTGTTCAATGCGCCGAACTTCCGTGATGGCGCCACGACGGACAAGTTCTTCCTGTGCCTCGAGGCGCACGACCCGCGGTTTTCGCCGACTGAGACGCGCGCATTTCTGGAGCAGTTCAACCCTGTCTCTGTTGTGGAGGTCGACCACTAATGCAGGGACTCGAGATGCGAGATACGAGAAGCGAGATGCGAGCTTCGAGGTTCGAAAAGACAATGCGTGTGGTGGTGCTTGCGGCTGCGACGGCTTCGATGCTGATCCTCGCCGGTTGCCGGCAGGACATGCAGGATGAGCCGAAGTTCTTCCCGCAGCGCGGGACCACGTTCTATGCCGATGGACGGTCGGTGCGCCCGCAGATAGCGAATACCGTCGCGCGGAGCCAGGGTAGTGAGGATTCGTACTTCTATACCGGGCTGGTGAATGGCAAAGAAGGAGATGGCTTGCCCATCGACCTGACGGCTGACACCATGGCGCGCGGACAGGAGCGCTACAACATTTACTGCACTCCCTGCCACTCGCGCGTTGGCAACGGCGACGGCATGATCGTGCAACGCGGCTACCGGCCGGCTGGCGACTTCCACACGGAACGCCTGCGCAACGCTCCGCTTGGGCACTTTTTCGCGGTAATGACGAATGGCTATGGCGCCATGCCTGACTACGCTGCGCAGATCACACCACAGGACCGCTGGGCGATTGCGGCCTACATTCGGGCGTTGCAGCTGAGCCAGGATGCGAAACAGTCCGATGTTCCCGCAGGACAGCATGTTGAGGACCTGCACCAGATCGCAAATGAGAAGGGATTGCCTCCAGGCTTTGCGGATCCGTGGGGAATGCCGGCAACGGCGGTTTATGGCACCCCGAATGGACAGGATAACGGCATTCCGGGGCAGGGCACGACGACGGCTCCAACAGGTGCGGAGACGCACGGCAGCAATGCCGCAGGGCAGCCCGCAGCTACACACAATTCTTCGGGACCTCCACTGGCGAAGCCAGATGCGGAGGCTCCGGGCAAACTGGCTGGACCACAGCACTGATTCAGGAAGCTTCATCGATTGATTTTTCAGCAACACGAAGGCGAATGACCGATGGCATTTGAGAAAGAACATTTTGGAGCCGGCCCCACCCACGGCGAGGTGGCCCATCCCCACCCGCGGCAGATGCCCTCGGTATTGACCGCGCCGGATGTCGTCCTTCGCTGGAGGACGTTGTCGCTTATCGCGGCCGTGGTGCTCGGTGTACTCTCCCTCGCCTTCCTGTTTGTACCGGGCGGCCCCAGTCATCTCCTTCGCGCCTATCTGATGGGTGTGATGACCTGCTTCAACTTCACCGGTGGCGCACTGGCGTTCCTGCTGGTGCAGTATCTGTCCGGTGGTAAATGGGGCCACGTTCTTCGCCGGCCGCTAGAGGCGATGACGCGCACCATCTGGCTGGTCGTTGTCATGATGCTGCCCATTCTCTTCCTGATGAAGCATCTTTATCAGTGGGCCGCGTTTACGACCAAGGCAGAGACGTGGGACGCGTTCCAGAAGGGCCTGATCACCCAGGAACAGGAACTCTGCATCAATTTGAAGCACTTCATGTTGAGCCCGATCAGCGCGTGGGTTCAGGCGATCCTCGTGTTGGGGTTCATGGCGCTGGTTATCGTCCTCCTCAATAAGTGGACCATCGACAGCGACAAGGATCCCGCGGCCGGTACTTTCCTCAGCTTTGATCGCTGGCGGACACAGTTCGAAAACCTTTCTGGCCCTTCGCTCCTGCTCTACGTCATTGCGATGACGGATTTCGTGATTGTCTTCGTCAAATCGCTGGACGTGACCTGGTACTCGTCCGTCTACGGCCTGCAGTTTTTGGTGGCACAGGGATACGCCGTATTGGCCCTTGGAATTCTGACGCTCATCCTGCTCTCACGCTATGAGCCGATGAAGTCAATGTTCCGCATCACGGAGCAGCATGATCTTGGCAAACTGGCGTTTGCCTTCGTGATGCTCAACATCTATCTGACCTTCGCCGAGTTCCTGATCATTTACTCCGGCAATGTTCCGGACGAGATTCCCTGGTACCTGCACCGGATCCACGGTGGCTGGTGGACGATTTGCACACTGGACGTGATCTGCCACTGGGTAATTCCGTTCTGCATTCTTCTTTCGCGGGACTTCAAGCGCTCGAAGAAGCGGATGATCTGGCTCTGCGTCTTCATGATCGGTGCTCGATTCATCGACATGTTCTGGCTCATCGAACCGAACTTCAAGGACGCTGCCGGCAACCTGCACCTGGTCGGAAACTGGGGCATTCTGGCTTACATCACTGTGCCGCTTGCAGTTTTTGCGTTCTGGCTCGTCTTCTACCTGACCGAACTTACGCGCAGGCCGCTCATCAACCTGAACGACCCGCATACTGAAGAGCTTCTGGAGCCTGAGCATGCCCACTAGAGGACACGAAGGACACGACCCGTTGCACCCGGCCGATTCGGGACCGCACCCGATCCCGCACGTGCGCGATCCCGAGCACCCCGGCTATGAGGTGGAGGACGTCAACGTTGGCGGCATCGTTACGTTCGTCGCCGGCCTCGCCGGCTTCCTGATTATTTTTTTCGTCTTCTGCTTCTTCATGGGCAAGGCGATCAACTATGCGCTGGCGAAACAGGATGGGCCGGCGGATAAATGGCACGCAGGACAGGGCGACCTGGGTGCGACGCCTCGCGGCGCCAAGCGCGAGGACCTGACCTCGAATGCGGTTATGGAACAGCGACAACTGGCCCAAATGACGCAGAGCTTCCCAACGCCGCGCCTGGAGATGGACGACGGCAACCAGGACACGGCGGACCTGCATGCCCGTGAGGATCTGTTGTTGGACTACTACAGCAATTCGAAGGATCTGGCAGCCGGCACGATTCGAATTCCGATCTCACGCGCCATGCAACTCATCGTGCAGCAAGGATTGCCGAAGCCGGCCGCGGCTGCACAGCCTGCTCCTTTGATGGCAGGTGAGACAGAGCCGACGGTGCAAGCTCCGATTACAGATGGGTTTGCACGCACCGGGTACGAGCTGGACACGATCGAAGCGCGGGAACAGAAGAACGAGTTCAACCGCGCTGAAGCACACCACGAATAGAATTGAGAACGAGGACCATTTGATCGCACGAAACACAATCCGCACTCGCCGAGCTGGTTTGAAGCAGCTCGCCGGCGCTTTGGCGCTGGTTCTGGCGCTGCCGATCTGTGCGGTTGGTCAGGTTTCGAGCTACGGTAACAAAACCGAAGGGCCGAATGTCGGGGATCAGCTGCCAAAGGTCCTTCAAGGCGCGACGATCCGGCAGCATCTCAATGCGCAGCTTCCACTGGGAGCCAGCTTCACAGACGATCACGGCAATCCGGTACAGCTCGGTCAGTATTTCGACGGCAAGCATCCGGTGTTGCTGTCTGCGGTTTATTACAACTGCCCGATGCTGTGTTCCGAAGAGTTGGACGGCATTACAAGCGCGCTCGAGATGGTGCACCTGACGCCGGGAAAAGACTTCCAGATCGTTGTCGTGAGCATCGATCCCACCGAGACCCCACAGCTGGCTGCGCGACGCAAGGACTTCTACTTGCGTCGATATGGTCATCCTGAAACTGCAAACGGATGGCATTTCCTTGTTGGGCAGGAGCCCGACATCCAGGCACTAACGAACGCCATTGGCTTTGGCTACGTTCGTGTGCCGGGGCCGGATGGCAAACTGACTCAGTTCGCGCACGCGAGTTCCATTGAGATTGCAACACCACAAGGGCGCGTCGCCCAGTATTACCTCGGCGTTGAGTATTCGCCCAAGGACATGCTCCTGGGGCTGATTGATGCTTCAGACAACAAGATCGGCTCGCCGGTAGCGAATATCCTCACGTATTGCTACCACTACGATCCCCAGATTAATAAGCACTCCTTGATCGTGGCCCGGGTTGTTCAGCTTGGGGGCATGGTGACGGTCGCGAGCCTGGGTGGCTTCATATTTCTGATGTTTCGGCGAGATAAGGATTTGAGTCGCAAGCTCGGCAATGTGCCGAACTGGCATGATGACAACTGGCGGAACGGATAAGGCAAACGATGGGTATTAGTTCAGTTCTGTGGCAATTTTTGGTGAAGTGGCTGCACAATTCGGCCCTATTTCCGGCCGAAGCGTCCACTATCGCGCCCTATACGGATGCGCTGTACTTTTTTTTGGTTGCGGTGTCGCTCGTCGGATTGACCTTCGTGACCCTCCTGATCTTTTACTTCTCGCTTCGCTATCGTCGTGATAAACATCCGGTGGCGACCCAGGTAGAAGGGTCGACTATCCTCGAGGCCACCTGGACCATCATTCCGCTGGCGTTGTTCCTTGTCGTCTTTGTATGGGGTGGCCTCCTTTACTTCAGGATCTACAATCCGCCGACCAACGCGATGAACATCTACGTGGTGGGTAAGCAGTGGATGTGGAAGGCTGAGCATCCAGGCGGACAGCACGAGATTAATGCACTTCATATCCCGGTTGGCCAACCAATCCAGCTCACGATGATCTCGCAGGACGTCTTTCACAGCTTCTCGATTCCGGACTTTCGGGTGAAGCGCGAGGTGATTCCCGGCCGGTATTCAACCGTGTGGTTCCAGGCGGTCGATCCGGGAACCTACCACATCTTCTGCACGCAGTATTGCGGCACACTTCACTCCGGCATGATTGGCGAAGTTACGGCAATGACCCCGGCCGATTACAAGAAATGGCTGGACGAGTCGACTTCAGGTACGAGCCTCGCCCAAAATGGTGAGCGGCTATTCGCATCGATGGGCTGCAACGCCTGCCATAACGGCAACGCGACAGCGCGCGGGCCAAACCTTGCCGGTGTCTTCGGCTCGAAGCTGACCCTGACGGACGGCAGCCAGATTCTCGTGAACGATGCTTATCTACGCGATGCGATTCTTAATCCGTCACAGCATGTAACTTCCGGCTACGCGCCGATTATGCCCACGTACCAAGGTCAGATCAGCGAGGATGGCCTTATCGATCTCGTTGAGTACATCAAGCAATTGCACTCCAATTACCGCATTCAGCAGACCTTCGTCACTGCGGACTCGAACCAGGCGTCGCCCACCACTCCCAGCGTGGGCACCAACCAGGACTCGGTGAAGCCATGAGCAGCACAGCAACCATTGTCTCCCTGCCCGACCAGGCCACAGCAAGACTGCCGAAGCGCAGCTATCTCAACAATGAAGACGGTTTGTTGAGCTGGCTGCTGACCGGCGACCACAAGCGGATCGCAATCCTGTATCTGATTTCGATCACCTTCTTCTTCTTCATCGGGGGAGCGTTTGCCGGTCTCATCCGTCTGGAACTGTTGACGCCGCAGCCCGACCTCGTCGCGGCCGACACGTACAACAAGTTCTTTACGATGCACGGCATCATCATGGTGTTTCTGTTCCTGGTGCCATCGGTACCCGCGACGATTGGAAACTTCCTGATCCCGATCATGGTGGGGGCCAAGGATCTTGCGTTCCCGAAGATCAATCTGCTGAGCTGGTACCTGTATCTGGTTGGCGGCATCCTGCTTATGGCCGCCCTGGTGCTCGGTGGAGTCGACACCGGCTGGACTTTTACCACTCCGCTGTCGACGCACTATCTGAACACGCACGTCATTACAGCGGCGCTGGCGATCTTCGTTGCGGGCTTCAGTTCAATTTTCACCGGCCTGAACTTTATCGTAACCATCCACCGCATGCGCTGCCCGGGCATGACGTGGTTCCGGTTGCCTCTGTTCGTGTGGTCGAACTATGCCGCCTCGTTGCTGATGGTATTGGGCACGCCAGTTCTCGCAATCACGCTTGTGCTTGTGCTGCTTGAGCGCGTCTTCGGCATCGGTGTTTTCGATCCGACCAAGGGTGGAGACCCGCTCCTCTTTCAACATCTGTTCTGGTTCTACTCGCACCCTGCGGTGTACATCATGATCTTGCCCGGAATGGGCGTGATCTCGGAGACGATTTCGACGTTCAGCAGAAAGCGCGTCTTCGGATATACCGCTGTCGCTTTCAGTTCGGTGGCGATCGCACTCTTCGGGTTCTTCGTGTGGGCACACCACATGTTCATCATGGGCATCTCCAACTACTCGGCACTGGTCTTCAGCCTTCTCACCATGCTGGTGGCGGTGCCCTCCGCAATCAAGATATTCAACTGGGCGTTCACTCTGCAGAAGGGGTCGATCACCTTTGAGACGCCGATGCTGTACTCCTTTGGCTTCATGGGGCTATTTACCATCGGCGGCTTGACCGGTGTGTTCCTCGGATCTCTGGGTATGGACATTCACCTCACGGAGACGTACTTCATCGTGGCGCACTTCCATTTCGTGATGGTGGGTGGCATGTTGATGGCGTTCTTGGCAGGCGTGCACTTCTGGTGGCCGAAGATGACGGGCCGTATGTATCCCGAGTCGCTCTCGAAGCTGGCTGCGGTGACTACATTTATTGGTTTCATCCTGACGTTCATGCCGCAGTTCATTCTCGGATATCTGGGCATGCCGCGCCGCTATCATGCGTATCCGCCGGAGTACCAGGTGCTCAACGTCCTTTCGACTGCGGGCGCGACGGTCCTCGGCGTCGGGTATATGCTGCCGCTCCTCTATCTCGGTTGGTCGCTGAAATATGGAGCGATCGCAGGCGACAATCCGTGGCAGGCTACAGGCCTTGAATGGCAGATTCAATCGCCACCCTTGACCGAGAACTTCATTGAGACGCCAATTATGGATCACGAAGCCTATGACTACGAGTGGCTCGAGCAGAAGCGGAAGAATGAGGTGACGACCGTTGGATAACACTGTCGCAACCGAACATCCGCACACGCATGAAACGGCGGTGCACGTTGAGCACGCTCACGTCTCGTTGCCGCAGCACAGGCACCACTTTGAGACGGTCGAGCAGCAACGTGAAGCCGGCAGCTTCGGCATGTGGCTCTTCCTGCTGACCGAAATCATGTTCTTCGGCGGGATGTTCTTCGCCTACCTGCTGTATCGCAATTGGTATTACGACGCCTTTGCCGTCGCTTCGAATCAGCTCAGCATTTCGCTGGGAACGATCAATACTGCGATCCTCATCACCTCAGGCTTCTTTATGGCGTTGGCGGTGTGGGCTGCAGAGGTACGCAAGAAGAACATGCTGGTCTGGACACTGATCCTGACCACAGTCTTCGGCATCGCTTTCCTTGGCATCAAGTACGATGAGTACCATGAGAAGTGGGAAAAGCATCACATCCCGGGCGCCCACTTCGATATTTCGGAGTTCGTCAACCCTGCCGCGCACGGCATCAAAGAGCAACCGCTGCCACCCGATATGGCGCAGCGGACGCAGATTTTCTTTTTCCTCTACTTTGCGCTGACGGGTATGCATGCCCTGCACATGATCATCGGCGTAGGCCTGCTGTTCTGGCTGCTCTGGCGTGCGCAGCGCGGAGACTTCAGTGCCGGATATGTCGCCCCCATAGAAAACTTCGGATTATATTGGCACTTTGTCGATATCATCTGGCTGTTTTTATATCCGCTGCTCTATTTGATTAACCGGCACCCGCTTCACTAAGCCGCATCACTTCTCAAGGAAAACGAGATGGCTGAGACCACCGCGCAGCACCACATGGAAGATGAAGATCCGACAAATGTGACGAACCCAGAACACGGGTCGCACCATATTGTGACACCCGGTCAGTATGCTCTGGTATTCGGAACGCTGCTGATATTAACCGGTGTCACAGCCGCGGTGGCGTTTGTCGATCTCAAGTGGGCAAACCCCGTAATCGCCCTGTTCATCGCCTGTTTCAAGGCGTGCGTGGTTGCTCTGTTCTTCATGCACGCGAAGTATCAGTCGCGTCTCATCAAGATGACCATTGGTTCAGGAATCTTCATGTTCCTCTCGCTGATCATCATGACGCTCAGCGATTACATCAGCCGTTCGTGGGGTCTTTGGTAATTCCTCGAACCTGATCGCGGCACAAACCAAGCGCTCCGTGGCTGTCAGCTCGGAGCGTCTTTTTTTGCGCCGCGCAGGACCTGCCGCAAAAATCCCATCCAGGTGACTACTTCATGCTGGTTCCTGCCTAACTGCATTGCGAGTTGGCGCACGACATGTTCTCGCGCGTTTGCGGGGAAGCGTCGGGAATAGTCGGTTGTATTCATTGCTTCCATGAGCAACTGCGTCAACCGCTCTCGAGCGTCTGCAGTGATTTTTTCATCGTGGATCGTTGGTAGATCTCTCGCGCCGTCGAATCCATCGCGTCCGAGTTCGTAAAGGCATACAGCGACTGCCTGACCCAGGTTCATCGAAAGATGGCGCGTGTCCGAGGGAGCATACATCGGAATATTCAGGAGCAGCTGGCAGTGGCTCAGTTGCTCATTGGTCAGGCCAGTCTTTTCTGAGCCGAAGAGAAGCGCAACCCGAGAGCCCGGAGTGGCCAACTCGTTGATGATTTTCTGAGCCGCTTCGGCAAGTGCGGGGACCGGTCGGCTCAATTGCCGACCGCCGATTGCGGTGGTTCCGACGCTAAGTGTGCAATCGGCTAAAGCGTCAGCGACGGAAGGGAACGCGCGAGCGTTCCTCATCACATCCGCAGCGCCGATCGCGGACTTCGTTGCCTCAAGCTGTGCTGCCTCAAACGGCGCAGCGTAGTCGTTCACAAACCTCAGATCTGAAAACCCGAAGTCCCGCATAGCGCGAGCGGCGGCACCTATGTTCGAGGGGTTGCGGGCTCCGATCAGAGCGACAGTTAGCCGCGCACGCATGGCCGCAGAGAGCATGTGTAGATTCTAGTGACTCTCGACGTGAGTTTCGGGCAAGCAGATCTTTGGTAAAAGAAAACGGCCGACTCTAAGGCCAGCCGCTTCGTATTGAACGGTTGAGGTATTAGCGGCCCTTGCCGTTGTGGTTCTCCTGGTGGATTTGCCGGGAGGTCTTGTTCTGTTCCTGGTTGATCTGTTGCCGCTGTTGCTGATTCAGCCCGCCGGGGTTGGCAACCCGATCGTTGTGGGTCTGCTGCGCAATATTGGTCTGATTGCGTTGAGCGCGAGCCGCCTCGCCTGAAGTCATCCGGCCGCTACGTTCACCGTTAGCAATTCGCTCTTCCTGGTTGGCTTCGCGCTGATTCACTTCATTCGGTCCAATCGTGTTTCCGTTGTGGTTGTCGGAATAGATTTGACGCGATGCAGAATTCTGCTCACGGTTAACCTGCTGCGGCTCCTGATTGGTGAGGGTGCCGCCATTCGCCACGCGGTCGGTGTGGACCTGTCGATCGATGTTGGCCTGGGTTCGTTCCGCGCGAGCCGCTTCACCAGAAGTCATCTGCCCGTCGCGAAGCCCGTTGGCGATGCGCTGGTCCTGGTTTGCCTCACGCTCGTTCGGGTGGGCTGCGAGGCGGGGGTTGTTGGGATGATCATGAAATGAGCCGACTGAAGCCGCGGCTGAGACTGTTGGCCGACCATGGTTGAAGCTGGCCCACTGCGAACGGTCTTGCGCAGCGAAGTTCTGATGGCTCATCTGGTTCGAGGTTGGCTCGAAGTGATGCTCGTGCATGGACGCCATCTCAAACGAAGTCGGACGAACCTGGACTCCGCCTATGCCGCCGTTGAACGCGACGGTCGAGTGGTTAACGACCGCCACGTTGCGCACATAGATATTCGTGACGTGGACGACGTCGATGTTGGCCACAGCGCGGTTGTAGAAGAACGCTCCTCCTCGCCACTCGCCGCCGTAGAAGCCCACGCCCGTATAGCCGAAGCCGTAATTGATGCCGCCATAGAAGCCGACGTGCGGTCCCCAATAGCCGGCGTGGAACACATAGAGTCCGCTCTCCCAGCCCCAATACGCAGGCGTCCAGAGCACGCCAACGGCCGGCGGCTCAACCCAGACTCCTGGAACCCAGTAGTAGCCGTCAGGACCATAAGCCCAGTAACCGGGCGTCCACAGGTAGCCGGGGCCAGGGCAGTTGGGCTGCGTGTAGATCGGCAACGCCGGTGGCGCAAAGCCAACTGAAATCACGACGGCTGCATGAGCCGGTGCAGTCGAGAAAATAGCGAGGGGAAGTGCCAGAGCGCTTGCGATCAACAGTTTAATGAGGCTTTTGGACGATGACATTCAGACTCCTTGTGAGGCTTCACACGTTCTGAACCTCATGTGTGTCGTGAAGCTTATACACTCCAAATTCCAGGATGTTGCTGCGAGACTGCGGATTTTTTCATGCGTGAACGGTGATTTGCATCGCTGTCTGAATCGAAAAGGGCCGGTTGGCAACCCGGCCCTTCACTATTGGTGACTATCGGTGTTCCCTTCCGTGGCCATGGTCGTCGTGATACCAGCCATTGTGGTTTCCGTTGTCATGATGCTCGGCCTGATGAGGAGGTCCGTGGCGCTCAATGACTACGGGGCCACGATGCTCTTCATGGACGACGACCCCGTGATGGTCCTGAAAGTGGTTTTCCCGGCGATAAATATTCCTCATGTGAACTTCGTCGACGTGCGAGGCGGCCGAGTTGTAGAAAAAGTCGCGTCCACGCCATTCGCCACCTTCAAATCCGGTTCCGGGGTAGCCGTATCCGTAGCGGACTCCACCGTAATAGCCGACGTGGTGGCCCCAATAACCTGCGTGAAAGCGGTAGTGGCCGCCTTCCGAGCCCCAATAGGCCGGCGTCCAGAGCATTCCGGGTGCCGGCGGCCGCATCCATGCCCCAGCGGTCCAGACGTAACCACGCGGGCCGTAAGCCCAGTAGCCGGGCGTCCATAGATAACCAGGGCCGGGACAGATAGGTTGCGCGTAGACAGGTATCGCCGGAGGGGCGACATTGACGGACATGACAAAGGACACTGCGGCGTTGGCAACCTGCGGCGCCGCGATGGGCAGTCCCACGGCAGTTGCCATTGTGAGCAGGCGGAATCCGTTTCGAAATTGCATCAATTCTCCAATTACAGGTGTTGTGTTTCACCTGTGGACACGAGTTGGTTATACCCGGCGAAAGGTAGGTGGGTACTGCATCTTTCCGGGTAGGCGGGGGCCCGAAAGGTAATGTTTCGGGGTGTACGGGTGGCCGCGGAGTTGCGGGCCGTACACTGAGTTTAGCCCCTCAAATGGCAGACAGCTTTGCACAAACCGTCAAGCAGCAGACAGATATCGTGCGCATCGTAGGCGACTATGTGAAGCTGCGAAAGTCCGGTGCGAACTGGTCTGCGCTCTGCCCCTTCCACAAAGAAAAATCCGGCTCTTTTTATCTTTATCCGTCGACCGCGAGCTACTACTGCTTCGGCTGTCATGAGCACGGCGATGTCTTCACATTCGTTATGAAGATGGAGAACGTCAGCTTCCCCGAAGCAGTGCGCTCGGTTGCGACCAAGATGGGAATTCCGCTGCCGCAGCGCGAGTTTACGTCTCCGGATGAGGCGCGAGAGGCAGGCTTACGAAAGCAACTGCTCGAGATTCATGAGGCGGCGACTCAATACTTTCAGCAGAGTCTGCACTCGCCGGAAGCTGCCCGCGCAAGGGAGTATATGACGGCACGCGGCATAACTCCGGAAACGATCAAGTCCTTCCGCCTGGGCTATGCTCCGGAAAGCTTCAACGACCTGCGTGATCGCTTGGGCAAGTTCTTTAGCGAGGAGGTCATGCGGGCGAGCGGCCTCTTCAGCTCGAAGGAGCGCGACGATGGGTCGTCCGGCCCGCTCTATGCACGTTTTCGCAAGCGGATCACCTTTCCTATCTGCAACGAGCAGGGAAAACCGATCGCGTTTACGGCGCGGCTGCTGGACGCTGTCGACGATAAGTCCGGACCGAAGTATCTCAACTCGCCCGAGACGGCTCTCTACACAAAGGGCCAGGTGCTGTTCAATCTTGATAAGGCAAAGGCTGGCATCAAGGGTAAGGATGCGGCCCTGCTGGTGGAAGGGCAGATGGATTGTATTTCGCTCTTCATGGCAGGAGTTGACAACGTAATAGCCACCAGCGGCACGGCTTTCACTGAGCACCAGGTGCGGATGCTGGGTCGCTTTACAAAAAAAGTCTGGCTCAACTTCGACCCTGACCAGGCGGGCCTGAACGCAGCGGAAAAAACCCTGAGTCTCCTTGTGGAGGAAGGGTTCGAGGTTCGAGTGATCACCCTGGAGGGTGGCCTTGATCCTGACCGCTTTGTGCGAGAGCACGGCATCCAGGCATACGCGGAGTCGGTGCGCGGGGCTGCTCGCTATGCCGACTTTCTCATTGAGAGGGCTCGGGTGCAGTTCCCCCAGCGAACAGACGAGGCCAAGGTCAAGGCGCTCAATTTCCTTCTACCGCATATCCGACGCATTCCTAATGCAATATTGCGGAACGAGTTTGCGACGAACGCGGCGCAGAAGCTTGGAATCGAAGGCTCTCTTGTTATGCAGGAACTGAAGCAGGCTGCACAGCAGCGATTGGAAAGCGTACGTGCTCCACAGCCACGTGCGGTTACGGAGGTTGAGCGACTGCTTCTTTCGGCTCTGGTTCTGCCGGAGGCTGACTCCGCACGAATGATGGCAGCCGAGGCGCTCTCGACGCATCCAGAGTGGTATAGCGAGTTGCCCACCGCAGCCGTGATCGAAATTCTCGCCAACGCTCCGGCGCCCGACAACCCAATCGATGCCGCACCAGATCCGAGTTCACGGGCTCTCCTCGCCGCGGCGCTTCACGTGTCGTCTGAGATTCCCGGGACGGCGGACGAGCGGAAAGGGCTCGTTGAGCGGGTTCGCGGAGCACTTGAGACTCTGCAAGAGCGCTATAGAGAGCGGCGCGGCCGCGAGCTACGAACTGCGATGAGCGAAGCACAACGCCGCGGTGACGAGCCCATGCTCCATCGGCTGATGCAGGAGAAGATCGCACTTGATCGAGAGCGGCGCCAGTCTATGTGATGCATTGATAGAATGGCGATTACAGGTATCGTCTACAGCGGAGTTTGCACGCTGGCCTCCCGACGAGTGAAACGACTCCATGGATGAACGCACGCGCAACCGGTTGTTTGTGGGTTTCATCACCACATGGATCAGCAAGTTAGCGTCCTCCATCATTCAGTTCGTTCAGATTCCCATTCTGTTCCATTACTGGACCATCCAGATGAACGGCGAGTGGATGATTCTGAGCGCCATCCCGTCGTATCTCAGTTTTTCCAACATCGGGTTCGGCTCCGTCGCCGGCAACGAGATGACAATGCTGATGGCGCGTGGAGAGGAGGATGCCGCACTCAGCGTTTTTCAAAGCTGCTGGTGGCTCATCTCACTGGTGCTCGGGGTCCTTGGCATCGCCATGTGCGCGGCGCTTTACTTCCTTCCGGTCGCCGACCTGCTTCATCTGTCTTCGATTGGGAATACAGACGCGCGCTGGATCCTTTTCTGGCTGGGGCTGGCCATTCTTCTTGGCCAGCTCGAACAGCTACAACAGTCGGCGTATCGGTGCATCGCGCGCTACTCCTATGGCAACATGCTCAAGACTGCGATTTCGTTGATTGCATTTGCCGTGCAACTGGTCCCGGTCTTTCTCGGTTATGGTCCGCGCACTGCAGCCAAGGTGTTGGCAATAGCCAACATTGCCGGCACGCTCATCATGTGTATTGCGGTGCGCCATGACATCCGGTGGATAAGCTTCGGATGGGGCCGCGCTTCGTTTCGCGAGATCAAACGTCTGGCGCGGCCGGCGATCGCCTTCATGGGCTTCCCGCTGGGCAACGCGCTCAACTTACAGGGAACGCTGGTAGCCGTTGGCTATGCTCTTGGCCCGGTTGATGTCGCCATCTTCGGCACTGCGCGCACTGTTTCACGTGTCGCTCTCCAGATCGTACAGATGGTCAACAACACCGTCTGGCCTGAGCTCTCGATCGCCTTTGGAGCAGGCAACATGGATCTCGTGCGCGTGCTGCATCGCCGAGCCTGCCAGCTTGCGCTCTTCATCTCTATGTCCGTGGTTGTCGTCGTAGCTCTGCTCGGGCCTACGTTTCTGCATCATTGGACGCGTGGGAAGGTGCCGCCCAGCACCGGTCTCGTGAGCCTGCTGCTGATCGTCGTGGTCTTCTACTCGCTCTGGTCGACGAGTTCCACCTTAGTTTCGGCGATCAACCAGCATGAGCGCCTGGCCACGCTTTACGCCTTCGCCACCGGAATCACGGTAGCGTGCACCTATGTGGCAGCACGCCACTATGGGCTCTATGGAGCCGCGGCTTCGCTTCTTCTTTCCGAGCTGATTATGGACATCTACGTCCTGCCCTCTGCGCTGCGCATCGCCCACGACACCTGGGGTGGATTCCTGCGCTCCATGCTGAACTATCCTGCCTCCCTGCACCCATCAGCTATACTGGCGCGGCTACGTCGTTCACGACCGGAGTTGTCTGTAAAGCCGGAACTGGATACCTAAGCTCTGTACCGCGCATTGGATTCCCCTCAGCTCTCCTGAATGGACCTGCTAAATGATTGTTCAAAAGATGCCCCTGCTCGCCGCTCTCGTCGCTGTCGTCTCTACAACCCCGGCTTTCGTTTATGGGCAACGTGCCTATACGGCGCAGGACTACTCACAGGCGGAGCGTTGGATGGGGTACAACGTGAATCCGCTCGTGGATCACACGGTGAGCGATGTAAAGTACCTTCCCGATGGTCGCGTCTTCTACCGCGATCCAGCATCGGGAAGCGTCGCGTTTCGCATTGCAGATGCGCGCACGGGCAAGACGGAACTTGCCTTCGATACAGCGAAGCTGGCTGCATCTCTCAGCAAGGCCAGCGGACGTGAGATCGATGCCGCGCATTTGCGCATTGAAAACTACATGCCCGAAGCGAAGGGTTTTACTGTGACGATGCGTACGCAGACTTTCCATTGCACAGCAAACGCGGAGAGCTGCACGTTGGAGGCGCCCCCGCAGCCGATACAGCGTCCTGAGCAGAAACCCAACGCCCAGCCTCCCGCTGGACTGAGCTCCACTCAGGCTGGCGGCAACGCGCAGATGAATGCTCAGCAGGGTACACAGGCGAACCAACGGCCGCCGCGTGCGACGTGGCCTCCCGTCGGCCGCAGCCGGGCTCCTTTCGATGTCTCGCCGGACAAGAAGCTGGCGGCATTCATTCGGGACAACAATCTCTGGGTGCGAGTTCAGGCCACCGGTGAGGAGCGCCAACTTACAACGGACGGTATCAAGGACTTCGGCTATGCGACTGACAACGCCGGATGGACGCATTCGGACGCTCCGATTCTGATCTGGTCGCCGGATTCGAAGAAGATTGCGACCTTTCAACAGGACCAGCGTAAGGATGGGATGATGTACCTCGTCTCGGTCACGAACCGTCACCCAACCCTGGAGGCTTGGCGCTATCCGATGCTCGGAGACAAAGACATCACCATGATCGAGCGTGTCGTGATTGATGTCGAAACCGGCAAGATGGTGCGTTTCAAGATGCCGCCCGATGAACACCGCAGCACGCTCTGCGACGACGTCAGCTGTCGCGGCGGTTCTGGTTGGGACGATGTACAGTTCTCGCCTGATGGCAAAACCCTCGCGTTTGTCTCCACCTCCCGCGATCACAAGGACGAATGGCTGCGCGTTGCGGACACGGAGACTGGCGATGTCCGTACTGTTTATCACGAACACGTTCCGACCTATTACGAATCTGGTCAGGGAAAGGTGAATTGGCGCTATCTGCCCGCGACGAACGAGTTTCTGTGGTATTCGGAACGAAGCGACTGGGCTCAGATGTATCTCTACGATCTGACCAGCGGTCAGCTCAAGAACCAGATCACACATGGCGACGGGGCGGTCACGCAAGTGCTTCACGTGGACGAGAAGAATCGGGTACTGTACTTCCTGGCAACGGGTAAAGAGAAGGATCAGGACCCGTACTTTACGCACTATTACCGAGTTAATTTCGATGGCTCCAATCAACAGCTACTCACTCCGGAGAACGCCGATCACGCGATAACCCCCTCTCCTGATGGCAGCGCGTTCGTGGACGTATATTCCACTCGCGAGACTCCCCAGACCGTTGTGCTGCGCGACAACACGGGCAAGATCATTGCGACGCTTGCGCATCAGGACATTTCACGGTTGCTGGCAGCCGGCTGGAAGCCGCCATCACCAATCAAGGTGAACGCACGCGACGGCAAGACCCCGCTTTACGGTTTCCTCTGGAAGCCTACGAACTTCGACTCGTCAAAGAAATACCCGATCATCGACTACATCTATCCAGGGCCGCAGATTGGCTCCTGCGGCTCGCGCAGCTTTTCGGCTGCCAGCGGTGACGATCAGGCGCTCGCCGACCTCGGCTTTGTAGTGGTCTGCATTGATGGAATGGGGACTCCCTTTCGCAGCAAGAGCTTCCATGACACGCACGCCGATACACCGGCAGAGATGGGCGAGGACACCATCCCGGATCAGGTGGCCGGCATCAAGCAGCTTGCCGCCGAAAACTCGTGGATCGATGTGACTCGCGTTGGGATCTGGGGTCACTCAGGTGGTGGAAATGCCACGGCATCCGCGATGTTCCACTATCCCGACTTCTTCAAAGTCGGTTGGGCGGAGAGCGGAAATCATGACAACCGCGACTACGAGGACGACTGGGACGAAAAATATGCGGGACTCGAGGTCATAAGCCCTAACGGCGAAGATAACTACGAGGCACAGGCGAACCAGGACTACGCAGCGAATCTAAAGGGCCACCTGATGCTGGTGCACGGAACCATGGATGACAACGTTCCGCCAAACAATACGCTGACACTTGTGCTCGCCCTCATGAACGCGAACAAGTCCTTCGACATGCTCATGGTCCCGAACGCCCACCACGGCTATGGCGAGCAATCGCAATACATTGGCCGGCGGCGCTGGGATTACTTCGTCCGTTATCTGGCCGGTGGGATTCCCCCCCAGAACTATCAGATGAAGAGTTATGAGGATGTGATTCGAGCGATGTACGGCCCGAACGGAGACTAAAGACGATGGCAGCTCGCGATCGCAAGCTGCCTAGCCGGCGAACCGGGCTTAACTTATAAGCAGAAGGAGCGCCACTCCAAAAGCAGCCGCCCATCTGATCGCGTCGCTGGTGATCCACTTCATAGTGCGCTCTCAGTCATGTGATGCGACGCGGGCGAATTCGTCGCCACAAAAAGTGGCATAAAAATTAGTGAGGGTAAATTTCCTCCTCAAACAGCGCTATTCCTCGGCGGCAACGCCATTTCTACATTCAACCGCTCCAGCACTTCAGCGGGAGTGCAACCTTTTTCGCGAAGAGCGCGTAAGCTAAGCGCATCGTGGCGCTTCGCCAGACGCACGCCAGTCTGATTACGGACCAGTTCGCAGTGAAAGTACTTGGGCGTCGCCAATGCCAGGGCTCGCTGCAGAAGCAACTGACGGGCCGTCGAGCGCAGAAGATCTCGCCCGCGCACCACCTCCGTCACGCCAGCTGCCGCATCATCCGCAACACAGGCAAGTTGATAGCTTGGCAGTCCGTCTTTCCTCCAGACCACAAAATCACCGAAGTCCGCGCTTGCTCCGCATCCGGCAACGAAGCTCTGGACACCCACGTTTCCGTCGGCGAAAGTTATGACCTCGCCATCCGGAACACGAAAGCGATAGTTCGTCTCTGGCAGAAATTCCGATGCAGATACCCTTTCTTGGTCCGGGCGGCAGTGCCCGCTATAGACAGGTTCATCATCGTCCTCATGCGGCGCCTGTACCGCCTGCTGCAGGTCCTTGCGGCTGCATCGGCAAGGATAGACAAACCCTCCACGTACGAGTTGCTGCATGGCTTCGCGATAGATTGCGAGACGCTCGCTCTGACGCATTTCAGCATCCCACGTGATTCCCAGCCAACGAAGATCCTCTCGCATCGCTGTTGCAAAGTCGGGACGTGAACGCTGGGGATCGAGATCTTCATCTCGAAACCACAACAGTCCTCCTGCAGCGCGCGCACGCTGAGTCGCGATCCAGAACGTCCGCGCGTGTCCAAGATGCAGGAGTCCGGTCGGCGAGGGCGCCAGCCGTCCAACGTAGCGTTTCCCGTTCACAGCCACCCGCGTTGCCGAGCAATCCTGGCGGCGTCAACGCGGTTCGCGGCGCCGAGCTTGGCGATTGCATCGGAAAGATAGTTACGCACAGTCCCCTCGCTCAGCCTCAATTCGCCGGCGATTTCTGCAGAACTTTTTCCATCTCCCGCACGCTGAAGAACCTGACGCTCCCGGTCGTTCAGGGGGTCGGCATCCGCGGTCCAGGCCTCTGCCGCAAGCTCGGGGTCGATCGCACGCAATCCGGCGTGAACTCGCCGGATCGCCTGTGCCAGCTCCGCGGCGGGGCGGTCCTTCAGGAGATATCCACGAGCGCCAGCGTCCAGCGCTCTGCGGAGATAACCCGGTCGCGCGAACGTCGTCAGAATGATGACATTTGCCTTCGCCCCGCTTTCTTTCAGTGCGGCAGCGAACTCCAGCCCGGTCCATTCGGGCATCTCGATGTCGGTCACTACAACGTCGGGCTTCATCTCGCGCGTCAGTCGCTCGGCTTCACGGCCATTTGCCGCCTGCGCGATTACCTGGATGTCCGCCTCCAGTTCGAGCAGTGCAGCCAGGGCACCGCGAACCATTGTTTGATCCTCGGCCAACAAAACGCGGATTGGTGCACCTTTCGCTTCGGAATTGGTCACGATGAACTCCCGGCAGCACCCGGCAACTCTATCAAGAGACGCGTACCGTGCTCTCGTTCCAGTTGAAACGTGCCGCCGAGCGACTCGACTCGCTCGCGCATTCCCCGCAGCCCATTTCCTTCGTGTATTGCGGTGTGCTGTCCGTCGTCTTCAATCGCCAATGTGTGACGTCCGTTCTGTACCGCAAAGCGCATCCGGCAGGTCTGCGCCTGTGCGTGGCGGACCACGTTCGTCACCGCTTCGCGCAATGTAAGCGCGAGCACCGTTTCTTCAGCGGGTCGAAGAGTTCCAGCCACGGGGCATCCCTCAACTTCCAGGCGCACACCGGCCGCCGTCAACACGTTGCGGGCCGCATCCATCTCTGCTGTCAATCCGCGAGCCCTGTAGCCACCGATCGTTTCTCGAACTTCGGAGAGTGCCGAGCGTGCGGTTCGTTCCACATCGGCGATCTCCTGGGCAGCCCGGGCAGTTTCTTCGCCCCGCGCCAATAGACGTCCGGCAAGCTCAGCCTTCAGGACGATGACGCTCAATGTGTGGCCAAGCACATCATGCAGATCGCGGGCGATGCGCTCGCGTTCGGCGACCGCAGCGAGTGCTTCGATCTCCTCCTGAGCCATGCGCAATTTGCAATCCGCCCTTTGCTTCTGCGCAAAGAAGATATTGCTTCCGCCAACGACTCCGATAAAAAAGAGTGCTGAGACGGGACTCCACAGGCTGAGGTGCTGAGGGCCCCGGTAGAGCAACCAGCCCTCTGTCACGATCAGCAATGCCTCGACGGCGAAGCAAAGCAGCACGGTTCTTATCGACCGAACCACGAACGGCAGTAGTGCCGCGCAATAGATGAAGAAGGTTATTGCCCCGCTATTGACGGGATACGTAAGTGCGCCCAGCAAATACATGCCTGCGATGCACGCCAGGCGAAGCTCAACTCGTTTCAGCCGAAACAGGCCCACATACAGTGCGACAAAGATCGCGGCAAAACCGAGACACTCCAGCCAATAGACAAGAGAGCGGCGGAAGAGTGGATCGAGAAAGTAAAAGACCAGGTACGCAAGCCAGAAGAGATCTCCACGATCCATGCGCCTGCGTTTCGGTATGTGATTTGTGGTCACCAAAGAGATCCTGAAATTCGAGTGTAGCCCTTCTTACTGGATGGAACGCTTCTCTAAGCGTCGGCTTCGCTGCGCGCGAAGGCAAACCACGCGCATCCGAGGAATACCATGGCGAAACCCGACAGCGCGCCGACGTGTTTCAAAGCCGCATGCGGTTGTGCATAGCCAATTACCCCAAGCATGAGTTGTGCCAGATGATACGTCGGCAGCCATGGAGCGGCATGCTGCATCCATTTCGGCAGCACTGAGATCGGCATCCAGAGCCCAGAGCAGTAACTCATCGGCAGGTAAATCAGGTTGACGATTCCTGGCGCCGAGTTTGCAGGGAGCAGCATCGCCAGCAAGAGCCCCATGCATGCAAACGGTACACCACCGATGACGCTCATCCCGCAGATACCGAGGTACTCCCATGCGCTGAGATGAACTCCGGCGGCAAGGGTGCCGAGTAGACAAAGGACGCTGGCGATGATCAATCCAAATGCAACGGCGGACACGCACTTGGCCACCAGATAAGCCAGTGGCGGCATGGGACTTGCGCGTTTGAGTTCAAGCCAGCCTGATGTGCGCTCTCCCGCTAACCCAACGCCGATGCCGAACAAGGCAGACCCGACGACTCCGAAGGCCGCGTAGCTCGCGACCAGGTACTTGGCAACCATCTGTCCGTGAACTGTCTGTCCGCGGTTCATGATTCCAAACAACAAGTAAAACATCACGGGAAAGCCTATGACTGAGAGCGAAAAGGCCTTTGTGCGCATAGCGCGAACAAACTCGTACCGGGTCTCGCGCAGAAAGATCGAAAAGATGCGGTTTGTTCTGCTGTAGGCGTACGGAAGAGAAATAGTTGTCGTAGACATGAGAAACCTCCAGAAACACTAGTGAAAAGGGTCACTACTCTTTGGTGGTGAGGGCGAGGAAGGCATCTTCCAGAGCCGGACTCCGCACATCCAGACCGCGCAGTTCCGGGTCGAGTGCAAGTAATTCACGCAGCGTGGACTCGGGGGCGGATGTGGTCACAATGACATTGGAACCGCTCGCTTCGACCTTCTGTACCCCCGCCAGATTCATGATGCTCTCGTGCAAAAGCCTCGTCTGGAAACTGAGAAGCTTGATGTTCGGGAGCGCAGAACCCGAGGCATGTTGGTTCCGTGAATTCGATTGCGCGTTTGCAGTTGCCCTTATCTCTGCCGGCGTCCCCGCACAGATCACGCGTCCTTTGCCAAGGACGATAATGCGATCGGCCAGCGCATCGGCCTCTTCGAGATAGTGTGTCGTCAGCAGCACGGTCTTGCCTCGGCTGCGCAGCGAGCCGATCTCGACCCACATCCTGCGACGCGCTTCGATGTCCAAACCAACCGTTGGTTCATCCAGGAAGATCAGGTCCGGATCACCCGCTAAAGCCAGAGCAAAGAGAACACGTTGCTTCTGGCCACCGGAGAGCTGCCCAAACATCCGCTGTTCGATACCCTCCAGTCCCGCAATGCGAACAATCTCGGCAAGGGATTGCGGTTGAGGATAGTAACCGCGCATGATTTCAATGTGTTCGCGAACGCGCAACATCTCCGGCGCTCGTCCGACCTGCAACATCACGCCCGTGTGCAGCCGATTGCCGGCGAGCCGGGGATCGCCACGAAACACCCGCACTTCACCTTTGGTCGGTGAGGTCAACCCCATCATGAGCTTCACAGCTGTCGATTTACCAGCACCGTTCGGCCCGAGGAGGGCAGCAATCTGACCCGTTTGCAGCTCCAGTGACACACGATCCAGCGCGACCACTCCGTTGCTGTACCGCTTGGTTACCTCGTGTAGGGAAGCAGCTGGAGGCTTCGCTACAAACCGCTGCTGAGCAATCATGTCATTCGGTTCATGAACGGCGTTCATATTCATCTCCAAGGCTTGCAGGGTTAGTCTCCCGCGTATGCCCGGAGATTCTTAGTGAGCGCCGTCAACGAAGCTGGATGACGTTTGTCATTTTCCCTTCCCGCCGCCCCTGCCTCCGCCTTTACCGGCTCCGCTGCCTGCATCGCCCCTCGCGCCACCGCCGTTTGTTGTGCTTTGCGCAAGCGCAGCGATAATTGCCGCTCCATTCGGGGTGCCCAGGCCAGTGCAGGCATCCCACCCCGGACCCGCGCTAAACGCGCCGTTATTGCCGCCGGTAATGTCGCGGAACGCCTTCGGATTGCCGTACAAAGTCGGATTGACGAACCCCGCGTTATGTCTGTTCGCTGCATTCGCGAGTGCGATCAAGCCAGCCCACAAGGGAGCCACTGCGCTGGTTCCTCCGATCGTGGAAATTTCTCCATCGACGCGAACGGTGTAGCCGGTCGCAGGATCCGCATCGCCGGCAACGTCAGGCACACCGCGCCCGCCTGTTTTCGTCGTTGCCGCGGGAACTTTGCTGTTGGCCTGCCAGGTCGGCAGCGCGAACAGCGTGCTTACTCCGCCTCCGGTCGCACCCTCGTTCAACGAGAGCTCATTCCATGCTGTCTCGCTCGTGATTGTGCTCGCGCTGGTGATCAATTTTGTTCCGCCGCACGCGAGCACATGTGGACTGGAGGCAGGAAAGTCCACATTATTGCCCCCGCCGGTGACTCCATCCGTCGATCCATCGTCCCCGCTGGCTGCGGTGATAGTCACGCCGAGCGCCGCTGCTGCCTGACACGCCTCATCCAGCGCGGTGACCGCTTGCTGCGTCCATGACGGTTCCGGTCCGCCCCAACTGATTGAGAGCACGCCCGGGTTATTTGTTGTATCGTGCACGGCGGTTGCGATCGCATCAACGAAACCCTGATCTGTATTTGGCGCGAAATAAACGACGATGTCGGCCCCCGGAGCCACGGCGGCAGCGACTTCAATGTCTAACATCACCTCTCCGTCCGCTCCATTTGGATCGCCGGGAGAGTTCTTACCCTTATCCACCAGAACGGCGGTGACCTTGGGAGCGGCAACCCCAAGGCTTTGGAAGTATGCCGTGATGTCGGCCGTGCGATATCCTCCACCGAGTTCCAGCACGCCAATCGTCTGTCCTGTAGCTTTCGCGTTCGCCGGGAACCCGTAAAATTGCCCGACCTGCACCGGCGTATAGCTCACATTTCCTGCGCGTGGTCTTGCACCGCGACAGTGCGGCTTTGCCTGTGGCCGATTGTCGAGCCCCAACACTGCTTCCACGTGCGGAGCTACTTCCTCCGGCAAGGTGATCTTGCCCTCGCGCAACCGCAGCACGCCTGTCGTCGTCGGGTGTGATTGCAGCGTCACGCCGAAGGCTTTCTCCATCGCCGCAGGAGAGCCCGTCAAGTAGAGGACGCGCCGCCCGGGCTCTGAAGGTTTCTCTACGCTTAATCCAAACTCCCGGGCGAAGGCGCGGACAACCTGCTCCGACTGCTCATCCGCTCCGTGCTTTTCTGCAAACTGCGCACGCGTCAGGCGAACCGTTGGATCAAGAGGCGCTTTCCGAGGAAGCAGAACCGACACTGTAATCGGCTCTCCCTCCTGCGCCGCCGATACGAGCCCGGGCAGTCGCGAGGCATCGAAAGCCTTGCGAGTACTGCCCTTTAAGGGAACGCGCTTCTGAGTGGAAAAATGTGCTTGTGCGGACATGGGAACCTCCCGGGCTGGTATGGTTCGTTGAATGCAACGCCGCAGTTCGGAATGGCTTACATGTACTCCACGCCGTACTGCACGGGAATTTGGGTGAACGCAATTCGTGTTGGAGCTGTGTCCCGCGCAGGAAGCATTCCTGCGAAGTGCACAGTGGAATGTCCGAACTTCAGATTCAATTTGTCCATCGTGGTTGATAGTTCATTGCGATGGCCCGGCTCTTCAAAAAGCATCTTCGGCACCTCTCCGTCCGGCAGCAGGTTTCTCATCGTGACTCCGACAAAGAACGGCCGCTGATGTTCCTGCTCGTTCGGCCGCTCTCGCCAGATACCTTTCAGCGCGTCCAGTAAGGTCAGCGTGTCTTGACAGGGCCGAAATCTCGCCTCCATGGCCCACGCGGAGTGCTTGATGCCGGAAGTGTGATGCTTGAGTCTGGAAGCTCTCGCAGCCTCTTCACGCGTCAACGCGAACTTCATTGTTACGGCGAGTGTTGATGCGTGGAAATGTTCCATCCGCAGCCGCATGGCAGCCTTGTGCAGCAGCTTGTGCGCCACACTCCAGGCACCTTCCGGCGTTCGATGCTCAGGCCCCAGGACGTGAGAGTGCCCCAGCGACTTCTGCAATTCGCTGCTCACAGGCGCTCCATCGTCTCCTGTCTGTCCTCCGCGCAGCCAGTGATAGAGCCGGTCACCCCACACCGAGTCCCAGAGAGCATGCATCCCGTTGCGGTCCAGCGAAAGCAACTGTGCCATCGTATAAATTCCCTTGCTCTTCAGCCGGGCTTCGGTCCTGGCACCTACGCCGGGCAGATCGCGAAGCTCCAGATGCGCAACTGCCCGCGGAAGCTGCGAAGGCAGCAATCCAATCAATCCGTCCGGCTTCTGCATATCGCTCGCAATTTTCGCAAGGTAGCGATTCGGCGCCAGTCCAATAGAACAGCGCAGCGTGTCTCCTACGTCATCGCGGATCGCCTGCTTGATTGCAAGTGCGATCTGGCGAGCTCTTGGCGGCTCCTGTTCGCGCCCGATTAACTCGCACACCATTTCGTCGATTGAAGGCGTGTGCGCGACCGGACATACCCGTTCCACAGCCTCTGCGATGTGATGCGAGTATTCCGCATAGGTTGTGTGATTGCCGTTCACCAGCGCAATCTCCGGACAGAGCCGCTTTGCTTCGCCGACCTTCGTGCCGGTTTTGACGCCGAACGCCTTTGCCTCATAACTCGCGGCGATGATCGTCCCGGTATCGGCCATCGTGGCGGTTACGGCCGTGGGTTTCCCTCGATACTCCGGGTGCAGCTGCTGCTCCACCGACGCAAAGAAGCTGTTCAGGTCGATGTGCAGAAAGCCGAAGCAGTCGGGTTGAAACGAGGCATCCATCGCAGCGCTCGCTCCATTTTATTTATTTCGCCTTTTGTTCGGGACTCCCAGAGCCGACGCGACCGCACGGCCCGGTACTCACGGCCTACTTGGATACAGGAACCTTCAGTTCGTAGCTAAGGTCCGTCTTGCTGTTGAATTGACTGATGTTCCTGGTTTTCGACCGCTCTCCGTTGAGTTCGGCCCACAAATCAAAATCGGCGTTCATCGATAGTTGCCGAAAGTGAAAATGGCCCTGCGCATCGCTTAGATAACTCTTCACCGTCAGAGACTTCGAATCCTGGAGGTAGACCACCGCGCCCTGTATGGGCGTGCCCTCTTTGCTGCACACGATACCTTCGATCGTGCGCAGTTGCGGAACTTTAGTGCTTTGGGAAGGTGACCCAGAACCCCACGCTGGAGGTACACCCAAAGAGGTGCTCAGCACGGCTCCCAGCGCCAGAGCGCACAGGAGCCACGCGCCGGGTATCAGCTTACTCGTCCTCGTCTTCGTCCTCGGCTCGCGGATCGTCATCCTCGTCGTCATAGCCCTCCTCATCCACTGGCGCCAGCTCCAAAGGGTCACTCGAAACTACTTCGAGGTCCGTCCCACACTCTTCGCACTGAATTACCTCGCCCTCTTCCACATCATCGACGTCAATATCGAGTGGGTTGTCGCACTCCGGGCATACGACTGACATAACTATCTCCTCAAGCTAAATTGCTGCCGCCCTGTACGATGGTCGGAACGCGTCGCGGGCAGCTTCCCTAGTTCTATCGGTGCGCCTCTGGCACGTCAACATGGGACGCCTGTAAATGTTGGACGGTTACTTGCCATGAATTGGGAGACCGAAGAATGAAGCGCTTTCTTGCATTTGGAGCCGCCGCGATCGGCCTCTCTTTGTCCGCAGCCGGGCAGTCCCCGGCATCCGCCCCCGATCGCCTCGCCCCGCCTCCCGCCGATCCAGCCATCGCCGCCGCTCTGCGGACCATTTCAGCCGCCAGGGTCCGCGCCGACATCGCCAAGCTCGTCAGCTTTGGCACGCGCAGCACCCTATCCAGCATGGATACCGATCTTCCTCAGGGGCAGGGCATCAACGCGGCGGCCGATTGGATCGAGTCCGAATTCCGCACGATCTCGGCCACCTGTGGCGGCTGCCTTGAGGTCAAGCGCGACGATTTCATGGAGCAGCCGGCGCCCGAGAACGGCCGGCCCAGCCGTTTCCCTGGCCCTACGCGTCTTGTCAACGTCTACGCGATCCTCCACGGCACATCGACCGATAAGAATGCGCCATGGACCCTCGTCACCGGCCACTACGACTCTCGCGCCACCAACGTGATGGACTCCCACATCACCGCTCCCGGCGCGAATGATGACGCCAGCGGCGTCGCCGTCTCGATTGAGTCCGCCCGTGCCCTTTCCCGGCTCAAGATCACTGGAACCATCGTCTTCGCAGCCGTCGCAGGCGAGGAGCAGGGCCTCAATGGCTCGAAACATCTTGCCGGGCTCGCCAAGTCCGAGGGCTGGCCCCTCGTTGCCGCGCTCAACAACGACATAGTCGGCGGCGACACCACAACCGGCGAGACGCAGCAGCGCAACGACGTTGTCCGCGTCTTTTCCGAGTCCGTTCCCGCGGCCGCCACACCCGAGCAGCAACGCCAGATACTCTCCCTCGGCGCGGAGAACGACTCCCCCTCCCGCGAACTCGCGCGCAGCATTGCCGGTCTCGCCCCGGCCTACTTCCCCTCGGCCAGCCACAAGGGCCAGCCGGCCACTCCGTTCCGTCCGGTGATGATCCTCCGTCGTGATCGCTATCTCCGTGGCGGCGACCATACCAGCTTTAACAACGCAGGCTTCGCTGCGGTTCGCTTCACCGAATGGCGCGAGAACTTCAATCACCAGCACCAGACCCTTCGCACCGAAAATGGCATCGAGTACGGGGACCTGCTGAAGTTCGTTGACGCCGACTATGTCGCTCATGTCGCGCGCCTGAATTCCGCTGTCCTGGCGACTCTTGCCGCCGCCCCCAGCGAACCACAGCAGGTCCACGTGCTCACTCGGCATCTCGACAACAACACCGAGCTCGCCTGGGAGCCCTCTGCCTTCGCGCCGCCTGGCACTACCTATGAGGTCGTCTGGCGTGACACGACGGACGAGCTTTGGACACACGGACGTAACGTCGGAGCAGACACGCACGTGACGCTCGACGTCAGCAAGGACAACGTTCTCTTCGGTGTGCGCGCCGTAGACGCCGCCGGACACCGTTCACTTCCCGTGGCTCCTGTGCCTGCGCGACAATAGTTCTCAGCAGGAGACAGCGCATGCGCTCAAACGGTCCAACTCTTCTCGCGCTGCCAGCCTTTCGCGGTTTCACGCGAAAGCTCATCCTGCTTGCGATCGCCTGCTTCCTCTTCTTCCTGATCACCAGTTTTGTTGCACCTGGCCTGAGCGCTCGCATAGCGGCCCTCCTGGCGCTTCATGCGGCGGTCGCGTTCAGGATGCCGTGGGAGTTTGTCACCTGGCCGTTTGTGCCTGACAGCATCCTGGGTCTGATTTTTGCGGTGCTGTCGCTCTGGTATTTCGGTGCAGCGCTCGAGGACGAACGCGGCACGCGCTGGTTCACGGAGCTTTTCTTCTTCAGCTCTATTGGCGGCGCAGTCCTGGCAACCGTCCTGAGCCTGATACTCGGTCGCGTTTTTCCTGTTATTGGTTTCGGCACCAGTGTTGGACTCTGGCCTGTGAGCTTGGCACTTCTGCTGGTTTACGCTCGCATCCACGCCGACGAGCCCATGACCTTCAACTTCATCTTCCGTGCCCGCGCCAAGTACATCGCAGCTGGATTTCTTCTCTTTTATCTCGCCATCGATTTCTACACCGGCCGCACCTTCGACGCACTGAACACTATCTGCAACTGCATTTTCGCCTGGATCTTTCTGCAGAGGGCACCGAGTCGCGGCCTGCGCCACGGACTCTCAGAGGGCTGGTTCGGTTTGCGAAACAGCTACTATCGCGCCAAGCGCCGTCGCGCCGCAAAGAAGTTCCAGGTGTACATGCGCAAACAGGGCAAGGACGTCAGCATCGACTCAAGCGGCCGCTACATCGGCCTCGACGACGACGATCCAGACGATCGCCGCCGCATGAACTGATCGGATTCAAATTGCTTTATAAAGATGGGCGGGTCGCAAAAAGGGTGCCGGAAAATTCCGGCACCTTTTGGCGATTCCAATCTTTATAACGTGCGAAGACCATCTGACATTAAGAGTCAAAACCTCTCCGCGCTGCATCTGCTTCCCGTGCAAGATTTTGAAGATAGCCGAAGAATGCAGCAGACTGCCCTCTGAACAATCCCATATCAGTAAGAAATGTCACGACAGACATTGCGACGCCATTTGTCGCGGTCGGACGAATGATGGAGCAGGGAGGCAGTTTGCGGCTCAAGAAGGGGCATGGCTCGGGCATGATCAGGTTGGTTTGAAATTCCTCGCCACCAAATGGTGCAGAATTCAGATCTGGAAACGTAACAGATACTCCAGTCACGGGGTCGATAGCCGTCAGCGGAGGAGCATTCCCGGCCTTATCCGCCCAGGTTTGAAAGTGCATGGTCTCTGTTGGGCCGATGCTGATCAGGATTCGCAGAACCTCCACGCTTGTGGCCCGTTGCGCCATCGATGGATAGAGGCTATTGCCGCCTTGTTCAATTGTTGGGAAATGGAATCCAGCTGTGTTTGCAATTGCCTGCAGGAAATTAGGATCTTTCGTGTCGTCGTCGGTGCGAGGGATCGCTGTATGCTCGCCCACCGCAAGGGTTGGAACCGCTTGCGGAAACGTAAAGCCCGGATCAAGGTCGGGGTTGTGGCGGCCGTCCCGGTATCGGGTCCACCAACTGGTGTCGAGCGTGAGCTCCATCAGGTTGGTGATCCGTAACTTCCCGCTGGATCCCGTGGCCGTGCTGCCCGGCAGAGTACGGAACCGCTCCAGGTTGGCCGGATCTTCTCCTTTCGATTCAAGGTATGCATTCAAAAAGTTCTGGTGAGTAAATTCGTCGTCGGTGTTGTCATGCACGTACTGCGCCATGTCCTCATCGAGCACCGAAAGCGCCATCGTGTAGGCAGGATTTCCTGTGCCACTCGGTTCCTCCTGGTCCTGAATCCCGGCAAGCTCGTTGTATTGAACCCAGAAGTCGGTCTCGAGGATTTCGGCGGCAGCGGCAAAACGAAGCATGGCTGCGTCTCCTCTTGTGAGCCTGCCAAAATTGAATCCTTGATCGGCGTGTAGATCTGGGCTGCCAGAAAGGAGTCCAACTCCCGCAATCGCCGAACCGACGGTACCAGTGCCCTTCCTTAAAAAGGAACGCCGACTGATCGCTGATTTCATACTGCCCCACACGTGTTCCATATGGAGGCCTCCTTATAAATCAACACTGCTCGCAATCATCAGCAGGGGGTGTCAGCACGCCGTCAAGTTAGCGTCAGTTGGGTGTAATCCCTTTGTACCGACATCACTATCGTGTAATCGCTTTGTATCGTCATCTTGGAAGACCATGAAAAAACAGCGCACACCCTCAAAGGAGCGCAGATGGTCAAACGGATCAAGGTCGCGGACCAGTTATTGCTGCTCTTGAGCGCGCACTTTCACTAGTGTGGTTTGAGCGGCTCGCCAAGCCAAGATAAGGGCAAAGCAAACGACAAAGGCGCGCATGCTGCGGCTCAGCTAGACGCGCCCTTGGTCCTAACGCGACCTAGCTCCGATGCGCGATTCGCAGATTCAACTCCCGCAACTGCAACTCGCTCACCGGCGTCGGAGCATCCACCATCAAATCGATCGCCTTCGCTGTCTTCGGGAAGGCAATCACCTCGCGCAGCGAAGATGCACCCGCAAGAATCATGACGATACGATCCAACCCCAACGCAATTCCTCCGTGCGGGGGCGTCCCGTACTCCAGCGCATCCAGGAAGAACCCGAACCGCTGATGGGCTTCTTCATCCGTCATGCCAAGCGTGCGGAAGATCTCAGACTGCACATCCTTGCGATGAATACGAATCGAGCCCGATCCCAGCTCCGTTCCATTCAGCACTACGTCATACGCCAGAGCGCGCACGGCGCCCTTGTCATTCCACAGCGCACCGGACTTGATGTCCTCCTCGTGAGGCGAGGTGAACGGATGATGCGCCGCATCCCACTGCTTCGATTCTTCGTTCCACTCGTACATGGGGAAATCTGTAACCCAGAGGAAGCGGAAATCTTTCGCCGTTCCAGTCTGCGCGAACAAGCCGTGCTTGTCGGCGAACCTCTTCGCCAACTCCAGCCGCAGCGCGCCCACACGCTTCGGAATCCACTGCTTGTCGTAATTCCATGCCGCTGGCGTGTCCGGCTTCGGCGTAATTACCACAGCCAGATCGTCGGTCGTGAAGTTTTCACCGTAGAAGACGATCTGCTCCGCCGTCAGCTTCGCAGCAATCTTCTCTGCCAGCGGCGCAAACGCTTCGTTCGTCCGCAGACGCGCGACATCCAGAAAATCCAGCCCGGTGTCTCCCAGACTCGCACGAATTTCGTTCATAAGCGCTTTTCGCGCGGTGCCACTCAGGTCACCGGCCCTGGGAATCGTGAATCCATACACCGGAAGCGTTGGATCGATCTTCAGCGCTTTGCGCAGCTCAGACGTCAGATCCTGCGTCAGATCGACCATTGCCGGCAGTCGCATATCCGGTTTATCGATACCGTACTTCGTAATCGCCTGGTCGTACGTCATCTGCACAAACGACTCCGCAGGCAATTCCACTCCAGCCGCCGCAAACGCCGCGCGCAGGAATCCTTCGACGATCCGGAAGACCGTTTCCTGTCGCGGGAAGGTCATCTCCAGGTCAACTTGGGTGAACTCAGGCTGGCGGTCCGCGCGCAGGTCCTCATCGCGGAAGCAGCGCGCAATCTGGAAGTAGCGATCGAACCCCGAGATCATCAGGATCTGCTTGAAGATCTGGGGCGACTGCGGCAGCGCATAAAAGCTACCCGGGTGCACACGGCTCGGCACCAGGTAGTCACGCGCGCCCTCGGGCGTCGAGCGCGTCATAAACGGTGTCTCGATCTCCAGGAAACCCTGTTCGACCAGGTAGTTCCTGATGGCCATCGCCACCCGGCTGCGAACCGCGAAGTTCTTCTGCATCTCCTCGCGGCGCAGGTCGAGATAGCGATACTTCAGACGCACCTCTTCATTCGCAATCGCATCGTCGGCGGGCGAGAACGGCGGAGTCTTCGCGTCGTTCAATAGCAGCAGTTCTTTCCCGACGACCTCAATCTCGCCGGTCGCCATCTTCGGGTTCGTGAGCCCCGCTCCGCGTAGTCGCACAGTTCCGGTCACGGCGACCACGTACTCTGGCCGCGCCGCCTCAGCCTTCGCGTGCGCCTCTGCCGAGACGCTCTGGTCGAAGACCACCTGGGTAATCCCGGTCCGATCGCGCAGGTCCAGAAAGATCAATCCGCCGTGGTCGCGCCGTCCATTCACCCATCCCATCAGGGTTACGGTCGCACCGGCATCGGAGGCACGCAGCTCGCCGCATCGATGCGAGCGTTCAAGGGAACCTAAAAAGTCGAGTGTCACAATTCTTCTATTGTACGGAGTCTGCGTTTCTTGCACGGAAGAGCCTCTGCCGCGCGCCCGCAGCTTTCCACAACGCATCAATCGCCAGCGCGATACTGCCGCCCACTATGGTGTTCACCAGTCGTATGTGCGCCGCCGAAGTCTGCGAAAATCCGCCAAACCGGAACAGAAAGACGATGTACAGCGTGATAAACACTGAAAATGCCGCATAGTTGACCGCCTGCAGCGCGTAGCAACCCCACGCGCTCACGACCACGAGCGCAGGCAGCACCCAGGCCGGAAACGGCAGCAGCTTCGCCAGTATCAGTGCGATCCCCGCGCCCGCAACGGTCCCCAGCATTCGCGCAATCCCGCGACTGAGCGTATGACCCCAATGTGGCTTCAGCACCAAGAGTGCGGTCATCGGAATCCAGTAGCCGTTCCGCACGTGAAAGTAGCGGTAGATCGCCGTGCTCGTCAGCAGGGCCAGGGCCAGACGCGCAACGTATTCCGTTGTGTCGCCCTGCAACGTCAACTCATCGCGCAGGCTCGTTAAGAGCTCCCGAAGCCTCCGCGGTATCTGTTCATGCGTGCGCGGCACTCCCAGATGTCGTCCCTTCGGACGCAGCCAATAAAACAGGGAAAACACCACAATCTGCAGCGCGCCACCTGCGAGCACCATCAACGTGCGCCCCACCGCATAATGCGGTCCCTGCGCAAAGTAGCTCGCCACGATGACAAACACACCACTCTGCTGGCCGATCCATCCCTCCGTCGGACCCAGCCCCGCGAGCAGCCCATAGTTCACCGCCGCGATGAAGATCACGGCCAGCACCGCCGTCGTCCACGGCGCCGTTAGACTACCCGCCAGCGTTGCTGACGCAATTCCCAGGGTCGTCACCGTCATGCTCAAAAGGACCGAGGTCAACGCCTCATGAAACACGGCGAATCCCACGGTGAAGGCGCTACCGGCAGCGATCGCGCCTGCGCTGGCGTGTCCGGTCAGCCAACCCACCAGCAGCGCAACTCCAACCGCGATCATCGCGAGAGCGCCAGAGCCCGGCGTCCGCTTCGCCCACGGTAACGTCGTCGTGTCCTCCGAGATGGTGAAGAAGCGATGCACCATTTACCCACGTTCATAAAATCGCACTGCGATGCAAATAGCCTGTCGTAACCCTTTCTTTTTACTAGGTGTTAAGCCTCGACTGACGATATGCTTCCGCGCATGCATCCTCTTCAGGTCGCCCTGCTCTCTGGCGCGATTGCTGTATCCGCCCCGCTACTATCAGCGCAGAACGTTGCCGCTCCGTCTGCGCCCTCACCGTCTCATGCAATTGCTGACTCCTGGCACAACCTCTCGGCGGTTGCTCCGCACACGCATATTCACGTCGCAGCCGATCACGGCGGCAGCACCTGCTACTTCATCGCCGTCGATGACCAGAACCTCACCTGCGGTCATAAGAACGGCTCGGAAAAAGGCCGCCACGTGTTCCCGCGCGCCGATGTCAAAAGCGTCAAACTCACCCGCTACGGGGTCTCCACACTCGGTGGTCTCGGAATCGGCACGGGCGTCGGCGCGGCGATTGGATTTGCGACCAACCGGCCCGATCCGAACGATTTTCTCAACTTCACTGGCGTCGCCCGCGCCGCTTGCACCGTTATTGGAGCCGTTGGCGGCACAGCCGTCGGCGCATCGACCGACATGTTCCGCGGCCCCACGGTTTACAGGCGGGCCGAGACGAAATAGAACACTCTGCTGGAAGCCGCGGGCGTCAGTTGCGAACTCAGTCAACGAGCGCGCAAACGATTCGTCAACTCCGCCCGTGGCACCTTCACCTGCTCGCCCGTCGCAAAGGTCTTCACGGTCAACACGCCGCTTGCGACCTCATCTTCACCGAGCAACACGATCGTGCGTGCAATTGTGTCGGCTACGTCGAAGCTCTTGCGCAGCTTGAACGTCCCGTCACCCACCTCAACGCTCAGCCCTTCGCGCCGTAATTCACGCGCCAGAGCCAGCGCCGCGGCGTTCTGTTCCACGCCCAGCGGAGCCACATACACATCCAGCTTCGGTTCGGTCGGGGTCGTGCCTGCAGCCTCCGCATCCTGCTTCGCCTGCTCCTGCAGCACAAGAATCAGCCGGTCCTCACCAATCGCAAATCCAATTCCCGGCGCCTTCGGGCCGCCGAGCATCTCGCTCAGGCCGTCATATCTTCCGCCGCCCAGCAGGGCATTCTGGGTGCCAAGCCCCGTCTGCACCGTGAACTCGAAAGTCGTCCGCGTGTAGTAGTCCAGCCCCCGCACCAGTCGCGGATTGACGTGATACTGCACACCACACGCATCCAGCGCCGCACGTACCTGCGCAAAGTGCTCGCGCGAATCTTCACCCAGGTAGTCCGCGATCTTCGGCAGTCCGTTGATGATCTCCTGGTCCTGCTCATCCTTCGAGTCGAGCACGCGCAGCGGATTCGTCTCCGCCCGCCGCTGGTTGTCCGGACACAGCTTGTCCTTCACGGGAGCCAGCGCCTCCCGCAGCGCCGTGTTGTAACGCGCCCGATCCTCGGCATTGCCAACGGAGTTCAACTCCAGCCGCCACCCGCGCACACCCAGCTCATCGAGCAGGGAGGCGAGCATCTCCAGCACTTCGGCGTCCCGCAGCGGTGATTCCGAGCCCGAACTCGGCGGCCCAATGACCTCCGCGCCAATCTGCCAGAACTGCCTGTAACGCCCGCGCTGTGGCCGTTCGCGCCGGAACTGCGGCCCGATGTAATAGAGTTTCTGCAACGCGCCGGTCTCGCCCATCTTGTGCTCGATATACGCCCGCACCACGCCCGCTGTTGACTCCGGCCGCAGCGTCAGGCTTTGCGCCTTCTCACTCGCCGCACGAGCCCGGTCCTCCCACGTGAACATCTCCTTGGAGACGATGTCCGTCTCTTCGCCCACGCCGCGGGCGAAGAGTTCCGTCGCCTCAAACACTGGCGTCCTAATTTCGCCGAAGCCATAGCGCCCAAACACCACCCGCGCCGCAGACTCCACATAGTTCCACAATGGAGTCTGGTCAGGAAGGAGATCGCGTGTACCGCGCACGGCCTTAATCGAGCCGCGCGACGGGCGCCCGCCAGGCTGCTGGGCGCCCTTGTCATTGCTGGAAGTCATAGAGCTTCCAGTCTATCGAAGACGACGGATAAGCTCGCGGGACCAGGTTCAGATCGACGAACTGCCCTGTGCACGCACCTCGTCCATCTCCCGCGTCTGAATCTTCGTGTCGATCAGGAACCCGCATCCGATCGCCAGCGGAATCAAGCCTACCGCCGCTCCGCAGAGCACGTTCCGCTCCTGCAGAACCGCTGCCAGGCCAATAAAGAAGAGAATCAGACCAGCCGCCGACGCCAGCAGCACGACGCCCGCCAGCCGGATATTCGCGCGCCGCCGCCTCAGATCGGAGGTTGGTCTGCCATGGGTAATGGCGAGCTCTTCCGGCGTTGGCGGAATCGGCACTCCCCGGGCAATGGCCTCCAGGCGTTCGCGCGACTGAATCTCCCGGTTGCGGACGCTGGACCACACGCCGCCGAGCACGATCCCAAGGATCATCAGGCAACCGGCAACCGGTACGATGAACGGGCTGTTCCACTCAACGCCATACAATGCAAGGGCTTCCAACATAAATCCTCCTCGGTCCGCGGCGTCATTCGCCCGCAATTGACCGTTCTGCCCGCCTTGGACTTCAGAGCCACCCGGAAGTTTCACTCGCGCCAATGAAACTTTTGCGCGATCCTGAAGTCTGAGGGTTTCGTTGCCCCATGGGTGCCGACCTCACATCGCCGCAGGCATTTGAAGCTCTGGTCCGCGAGCACCAGTCCATGGTGTTCCGCACCCTGTCGCGCATGACGGGCCCCGGTTCTCATGTCGAGGATCTCGCCCAGGAGGTCTTTCTTCGGCTGTACCGCGCCCTGCCAGAGTTCCGCGGAGACTCCGCCCTCACCACCTATCTCTACCGCATCGTCGTCAACGTTGCGCAGGATGAATGGAAACGTCGCCGGCGCGATCGCGAATTCGTCGCCCGCGTACCCGCAGCGTTTGAGGAAGAAGAATCGACCGACTGGCTCGAGAACATGCCCGGCAACAGCTTCCACGGGCACGCCCGCACGCCCGAGCAACTTCTCTCCGACGTCGAGCTGCAGGACGCCGTAGACGCCGCCCTGCTGTCGCTCTCTGAGCCCGAGCGTGCCGTCCTCGTCCTCTACCACCAGGAAGATTGCAGCTATGAGGCCATCTCCGCCGCCCTCGAGATGCCCATCAACACCGTCCGCACGCACCTGCATCGCGGTCGAAAACGCATGAGCGCACTCCTTCGCGCGCAACTCGATCCGCCGCTTCCTGCAGCTCCGGTGCGTTATCCTCAAACCCTGGAGGCACGATGAACAGCCCGAACAGCAACCACCTCACGCCTCCGCCGGCCCCCACCTCCGCAGAGATGGAGTCGCGTATCGATCGGGCTATCGAGCACAAGCCTGAAATTCGGATTCCGGCCGACTTCGCCGCAAAAGTTGCTGCTCGAGCGCTCGCTCAGCCCGCGCGCCGCCACCGCTATAAGCCGCAATTCGGTCCAACGATTGCTCTAGTGTCCGCACCGCTCGCCGCTCTAGCGCTCTTCGCACTCGCGCCGCATTCGGCGCCAAATCTCAAGAGCCTCAGCTTCGACGCCGAGGTGGTTCTACTCGCGGAGCTTGCCTTTATTGGCTGGTGGATTGCTCGCACCTTCAATCCGCAAACGAATCGCTAGCAACGTAGCCGCCCGCCGATTGCTCTCCATCAAAAAACTTTTCACCACCGATACATCTGTACACGAACTCACACGCATCGGAGCAATTGGGAACAGACACGGAGCTCTTTGTCACATGCACCCTCCCCGCGTGCGACATAGAGCTTCGTGGCTGTCCACTTTTCTTTAATTTCCAATCTCAATTTGCACACCCACGTGTGAGCGGGAAGGGAAGACCGTCGCCTTAGCGGCAACGGCCCTCGTTCTCGCAGCGCTCGCGCTTGTGGATGTCATGTTGCTTTCGTTCATGGTTGGCAATCAGGCCGCCGCCGGCGCCCACACCCGCACCAATCGCCGCGCCCTTCGGTCCGCCCATTAATCCGCCGACCACAGCTCCGCCGACAGCCGATCCACCGACGATTTTCGCCTTCGTATGGTGGTGCGCATCGTGCCGTTCCTGTTCGTGCTTGGCATGTTCGTACTGATAACTGTGCTGGCCCAACATGCCCAAAGGCATCATGAGCATGCTTGCCACAACTACCTGTCCCATAAGTCGTTTCATCGTTCTCTCCTCAAAAAAATCGAAGTCAAACCATTAAGCATTTCTTTTTTTTCAGGTCGTCTTCTCTATGCGCGACCCTCTAGTGCGATGCCCCCACACCTGCGCCCGATGCACTCAAAAAACATTTCTTGCGGGCAACTCTTGCGCTTTTGGGAGCGGCCGGTGTACCGTAAAAGCGATGCATCCGTCGTCCATCGCGTTTTTTGCTTTTCCGTACCGCTACTGGTGGACAGTAGCGGCCGCGGCGGACTGACTTCTGCTGAAAGAGAAAGAACCTCAGCAGACTGCATCAAAAAGCCCCGAGCCGCGAACTCAATAAGAGTCGCGGCTTTCGTTGTTTCAGGGATAAAAACAAGAGGATCGAATCGGAAACCAGATGAGCACCACACACCTCACATCCCCGGTACCGGCTCCAACAGCGTCCACGCCGGGCCGCTTCGGCAAGTACGGTGGCCGCTATGTGCCCGAGACCCTGATGGCCGCGCTCCTCGAACTCGAGCACGCCTACGCCGAGGCGCAAAAGGATGAAGCCTTCCAGGCCGAGCTCGCCTCGCTGCTCCACGACTACTGCGGCCGCCCCACCCCGCTCTACTTCGCCAAGCGCCTCAGCGAAAACCTCGGCGGGGCAAAGATCTACCTCAAGCGCGAGGACCTGCTGCACACCGGCGCGCACAAGATCAACAACGCTTTAGGTCAGGCTCTGCTTGCCCGCCGCATGGGCAAGCAGCGCATCATCGCCGAAACCGGCGCGGGCCAGCACGGCGTCGCCACCGCCACCGTCTGCGCGCTCTTTGGCCTCGAGTGCGTCGTCTACATGGGCGAGGAAGACATGCGCCGCCAGGAGCTCAACGTCTTCCGCATGCGGCTGCTCGGTGCCGAGGTTCGCGGCGTCAGCTCGGGCTCCGCCACGCTCAAGGACGCTATCAACGAGGCCATGCGCGACTGGGTCACCAACGTCCGCGACACCTTCTACATCCTCGGCTCCGCTCTCGGCGCGCATCCCTATCCCACCATGGTCCGCGACTTCCACCGCGTCATCTCAATCGAATCCAAGCGCCAGATCCTCGAGCACGAAGGCCGCCTGCCCGACGCCATCGTCGCCTGCGTCGGCGGAGGCTCCAACGCCATCGGCGCCTTCTACGAGTACATCCCCGAGAAGAACGTCGAGCTCATCGGCGTCGAGGCCGGCGGCCGCGGCACTGCACTCGGCGAGCACGCCGCGCGGTTCTCCGGAGGCTTGCCGGGCGTGCTGCAAGGCACCTACTAGCTACGTCCTCCAGAACGATGCCGGCCAGATCGCACAGACGCACTCCGTCTCCGCCGGCCTCGACTACGCCTCCGTCGGCCCCGAGCACGCCATGCTGCACGATTCAGGTCGCGCCCGCTACACCTCGGCCACCGACACCGAAGCGCTCGAAGCCACCAAAACTCCTCTCGCGCACCGAAGGCATCATCCCCGCCCTCGAGTCCGCACACGCCATCGCTGAAGCCATCAAGCTCGCACCGAAGATGGGCCGCGAACAAATCTTGATGGTCAACGTCTCCGGCCGCGGCGACAAGGACATCGGCATCCTCACGCGCGAGATGAAACTCGACGGCGCACAAAGCACGGGGGCCAAGAGATGAACCACCCCTACGTCCAGTTTGAGGGGACAGCTACATGGCACGCGCTCAATGCTGCTATCGCGGAGCTTGTCGAGAACCGAGATCTCGTCGAGCAAACACCACGTCATTACATCGTCGGCTTCCTGTGCAAAGCGCTAGCAGAACAAGCAAACGGAATAGACCAATGCCGCTGAACTTCCCTAACAAACCCGGCCTTGTCATCTACCTCACCGCGGGCGACCCCGACCTCGCGACCACCCGCGACATGGCCATCGCCGCCATCGACGCCGGCGCCGACGTCATCGAGCTTGGCGTCCCGTTCAGCGACCCACTCGCCGACGGCCCCGTCATCCAGCGCGCCAGCGAGCGCGCCGTCGCCAAAGGCACGCGACTCACCGACGTCCTTGGCATCTGCCGCGAGATTCGCGACGCCCGCCCGCAACGCCGGCATCATCCTCTTCAGCTATCTCAACCCGGTCCTGCGCATGGGCTTGCCCGAGTTCGCCCACGCCGCCAAAGCCGCAGGCGCCGAAGGCGTTCTCCTCACCGACATGATCGTCGAAGAAGCCGCCGAATACCTCGAAGCCATGCGCTCCAACGACCTCGCGACCGTCTTCCTCGCCGCGCCCACCTCACCCGACGACCGCCTCCGCGCCATCGCCGAGCACTCTCGCGGCTTCGTCTACGCCATCTCGCGCGTCGGCATCACCGGCACGCAGAGCGAGCTCGCCGCCGACGCCGAAACGCTCGTTCGCCGCCTCAAGCAGTTCACCGATCTCCCCATCGCGCTCGGCTTCGGGGTCTCTACACCGCAGCACGTGGAAGCCATCTCGCACTTCGCCGATGCAGCCGTCATCGGCAGCGCCATCGTCGGCCTCGTCGAAAAGACTCCGGCAGCCGATGCGCCGAAAGCTGTGGGCGACTTCGTCATGAGCTTGAGGTCTGGTGTTCCCGTCATGCAGGAGGTTTCACAATGACGGAGACGCAAATCCGCGAGCACGTTCTTGGCGCGAGTTCATTCATCGACTGGTTCGGTTGTTGGCCGCAGTTCCACGATTCTGAAGTTGTGCGTTGCGACCTGCACCGATCGGGTGAATCAAGCATTTTTGTTCACACGTTCAATATGACAAGCAGGACGCAAGCCAGCGGTCACTACATTCTCGACAAGCATGCAATCGTAACGTTCCGGTTGAGCGAGATCGAATCTTTCGAACTCTACGATTTCAACGGCCAAAATGCACTGATGGGATTAAGGCTTGAACATGGAGACGAGTACTTCACACTCTCATTCGATGCAGCGTACGGATTGGCCGGAAAAATCTCGGCCAGAGAGTTGAGGCTCGAGTGGAAGGAAGGAAAGCCCGCAGAAGGAGTCTACGTATGAAGACTGGGGCTTATCATCGAAACAGAGATCATCAACATGAGGACAGCTTATGGACATCGCCGACTGGCGCACACGAATCGACGAATTGGACGAGCAGATCGTTAAGCTGCTCAATGAACGGGCGGCCTGCGCCATCGCCATTGGCGAGATCAAGCGCCAGTCCGGGGGCGCTATCTACGAGCCGCGCCGCGAGCAGCAGGTCATCGAGCACGCACGCAAATCCAACCCCGGCCCGCTCGCAGGCGAGCAGGTGCAGGACATCTACGAGCGCATCATGGACATCATGCGTTCGCTGCAGCGTTCTGACCACGGTGTCGCCTCGCAGAAGCAGCCTGCTTCCAGCGGCAAAAGCTAGCCTCACCCAATTCAAATCGCGCCACGCGCGCACACTTTCGCAAGAGAGCGCCGTCATGCGGACGGCGCGGGAAGGACTCCAGTGATGATCGTTGCCATGCAGGACAAGGCTACAGATGAACAAATACAAACCGTGATCGAGCGGATGGTCGAGCTCGGTTTCAACGTCCACCGAACGACTGGCGAAACCCAGACCATCCTCGCCGGCGTGGGCACGCCCGCGCACTTCGAGGTCACGGAGTTCCAGGTGCTCGCCGGCGTCGCGCAGGCCTATCGCATCTCGTCGCCCTACAAGCTCGCGGGCCGCGGCTTCCGTCCCGAAGGCACACGCGTGCGCTTCCCCAATGGCGTCGTTGTCGGCGGTGAAGAGGTTGTCATCATGGCTGGCCCGTGCTCAGTTGAGAGCCGCGACCAGATTCGCCTTAGCGCGCAGCAGGTCGCCGCAGCAGGCGCGCAGTTCCTTCGTGGTGGTGCATACAAGCCGCGCAGCTCGCCCTACAGCTTCCAGGGCATGGGCGTCGAAGGCCTGAAGATTATGCGCGAGGCCGCCGACGAGCACGGTTTGCTCGTCATCACCGAGGTCATGGAGATCTCGCAGATCGAGGTCATGCTCCCGTACATCGACTGCTTCCAGATCGGTGCTCGTAACATGCAGAACTTCAACCTGCTCCGCGAGCTCGGCCATGTGCGCAAGCCCTGCCTGCTCAAGCGCGGCATCGCCGCCACCATTGAAGAGGTTCTGCTCTCGGCCGAGTACATCCTCTCCGGCGGCAACTACGACCTCATGCTCTGCGAGCGCGGCATCCGCACCTTCGAGACCTACACGCGCAACACCATGGACGTTTCTGCGATCCCAGTGCTCAAGAAGCTCACGCATCTTCCGGTGCTCGGCGACCCGTCGCACGGCGTCGGCAAGCGCGACCTGGTGCCTGCACTCGCTCTCGCCTCTGTTGCTGCAGGCGCTGACGGTCTGCTGATGGAGATGCACCCGAACCCGGACAAGGCGATGTCGGACGGCGCACAGTCGCTCTTCCCCAATCAGCTCACCGAACTCGTCGAGCGTTTGCGCAGGCTCGCTCCTGTCGTCGACCGCAGTATCGCTCCGGCAGTCGCCGCGGCCCACGCATAAGAGGGAGCTCGCGATGCGCCGCATCGTCGTCAAACTCGGGACGAACGTCATCATGCGTTCGGACGGTAAGGTCGCGCTGGGTCTGCTCTGCGGCCTCGTAGAGCAGATTGCCGCGCTGCGCAGCCGCGGCATCGACGTCCTCGTCGTCAGCTCCGGCGCCATCGCTCTTGGCGTCGAGCGAATCGGTTTGACTGAACGCCCAAAGGCGCTCGAACAGATGCAAGCCTGCGCCGCCATTGGCCAATCGCGCCTGATGGCCCTTTATGATGACGCGTTCGATCGTCTCGGCTGCCGCATCGCGCAGGTGCTGCTCACTGAAGACGACTTCCTCGATCCTGCCCGTCACGCGAATCTGCGTGCAACGTTGCACGCTCTTCTCGAATTGGGCGTCATTCCAATCGTCAACGAGAATGACACGGTTTCCACGATGGAACTCGACCGCCCGCTGACCGCACCGCGCGTCAACGACGAGCAGGGTGAACATGTGGGCGCTCTGGCCGGTAACGGAACGCAATCGCGTCTGTTTGGCGACAACGACAAGCTCTCGGCTCTGCTGCTCACGCATATCGATGCTGACCTGCTCGTGCTGCTCTCCGACGTCGACGGTCTCTACGATCGCAACCCCGCAGAGCCTGGCGCGAACGTAATTTCATCGGTCTCGCAGATCGACTCGCGTGTGCTCGACCTCGCACACGGAGGCAACGGCCGCGGACGCGGCGGGATGCTCTCCAAGCTCGAATCGGCACGCATCGCACTCGACGCTGGCAAAGAGGTTGTCATCGCGAACGGCCGCACGCCATCGGTACTCGAGCGCATCGTCGCCGGTGAGCTGGTTGGAACTCGCTTCACCGCCCGCAAGGGCGCTGAGGTCAAACGATGAGTTCCGCGAGCGTTCGGGAGGTTGCCGAGGCGGCAAAGCGCGCGTCACGCTCGCTCGCCACACTCGACGAAGCAAAGCGCAACCACGTACTCGAAGCAATGGCTTCTGCGCTCGAACATTCCGCAACAGAACTTTTCACTGCAAACCACCGGGACATGGAGTGCGCAACCTCACGAAGCGCAGACGACGCTCTGCCCGCGAGTACACTCTCGCGTCTCAAGCTCACCGAAGCCAAGCTTCGCGAGATGATCGAGCAGGTCCGCTCCGTTGCCGCGCTTCCTGATCCGCTCAATCGCAAGCTCGATGCAATCGAACTCGACGAAGGTCTGAATCTCGACAAGATCTCAGTCCCGCTCGGTGTGCTCGCAGTCATCTTCGAGGCGCGCCCCGACGCGGTTACCCAGATCGCGTCTCTGGCCATCAAGTCCGGCAACGCGGTGATCCTCAAGCCGGGCCGCGAGGTTGAGAACACGGCAAGGGCAATCGTCGGGGTATTGCGTGCAGCACTCGCGAGCGAAGGCATTCCTGAAGACGCGATCTCGCTGGTGCTCGGGCGCGAGAGTGTGGCCGAACTGCTCGCAATGCACGACCTCGTAGACATGGTCATCCCGCGCGGGTCGAAATCACTCGTCGAGTACGTGCAGGCCAACACGCGCATTCCCGTGCTCGGACACTCCGAAGGCGTCTGCCACATTTACGTCGATCGCGCCGCCGACCAGGAGCTCTCGCTCCGCGTCATCGACGATGCGAAGCTCGACTATCCCGCAGCCTGCAACGCAGTTGAAACCGTGTTGGTGCATCGCGACATCGCAGGAGAATTTCTTCCGAAGCTTTTGACGCATCTGCGCGAACGTAGAGTCATCGTCCATGGCGATGAAGAAGTCCACACAGTCAACAACGAAGTGCGGCCAATCGCTGCTTGGCACTATGAGTACGGTGAGCCGGAACTCGCAGTTGGCGTCGTTGGCTCGCTCGATGCGGCGATCGAACACATTCACAAACACGGGTCTTCGCATACCGAATCGATCCTCACCGAAGACGCTGATGCTGCAGAGAAATTTCTACGCGAAGTCGATGCGGCCGGGGTCTTTCATAACACCTCTACGCGATTCGCGGACGGCTTCCGCTACGGCTTCGGTGCCGAGGTGGGCATCAGCACAAGCAAGTTGCACGCGCGCGGTCCCGTCGGACTTGAAGGTCTGACGACGTACAAGTATGTGCTGCGTGGCCACGGGCACGTGGCTGGCGACTACCGCGGGGCAAATGCACGTACGTTTACGCACCGGCGTGAGGGGAAGCGGTGAGGGTCTTGGTAGTGGGGACCGGGCTGATCGGGGCTTCCATCGGGATGGCGCTGAAGTCGCGGGAGGGATTCTCCGGCGAGGTGATTGGGTGGGATGCGAATGCGGAGGAGTTGCAGACCGCGTTGAGGATGGGAGCGATTGACGTTGCGCTCCAGAGCCGCGAGGCTGTGCTCCACCCCGGCGTTGCAGATGTCGTCGTGCTCGCGACTCCGGTTCTGCCGATCCTGGACTGGATGGAACGGCTCGCTCCTGTGATGGGCGAGGGACAGCTTGTTACGGATGTGGGCTCAACGAAGCGCGAGATTGTGGAGCAGGCGCGGAGGCTGTTCAACCAGCCGGGGCGCGCAAGATTTCTGCCGGGTCATCCGATGGCCGGCAAAGAATCAGGCGGCGCGGCCCTGGCTGAGCAGGGATTGTTCCGCAATGCTGCGTGGCTCTTTACTCCGGTTGATAAGCAGAGGACGGAGATCGAGCGGGAGTGGGTTGGGCTGGTGGAGGGGTTTGGGGCGCGGGTGATGGAGATGGATCCGGTGCGGCATGATGAGGTGTGTGCATGGGTGAGCCACCTGCCGCAGATGCTGTCGACCGCACTGGCGGCGCTGCTGGAGGAGACGTTCGCGGGTGACCCGGACGGGATGGCTGCGGTTCAGGCGATTGGTGGGCGTGCGCTGAGGGAGACAACTCGTTTAGGATCAAGCCCTTACAGCATGTGGCGCGATATCGCGATGACCAACGCGGAGCCGATCGCGACGGCGATCGCGGCGCTGGAGCAGCGGCTGCAGCATGTGAGGGAGAACCTGCGAACTCCTGAGTTGCGCGACGAATTTCGGACGGCAAATCGATTTCGTGAGAAGGGATAGGCCCCCCCGCCTTTTTTGCGTAAAATCTAGAAAATATTAGGCTTAGGTCTGGACCTCCAAACGCAAAATCTTGATTCTAAACTACTTGCGCGTAAAATCTCTGGAATCTGTAGCTTGACGATGGGGTGGGGTGCGCTCGGATTTCATGCCCGCGGACGTGGTTTGCGTCGGCAAGTACTTGAAAGAAAAGAGCCTGCCGCTGTTGCGGCAGGCTCAAGAGGACTTCCTGTAGGGAGTCGAGGGTGGAACGCCGGATTAGAACTCCAGGCGAAGGGCCAACTGACCGATACGGGCTGTGCTGGCTGTCGTCGTAATCACGCCGAAGTTGCTGCTGGTGATGTCGGTGCTTGAGCCGGGAGGCGCTGGTGTCGAGAAGCTGGCGTGGTTGAGGACGTTGAAGAAGTCAGCACGAAACTTCAGGTTGATGTTGTGGTCCCGGGAGATAGCGAAGACCTTGTCGAGTCCGGAATCCATGACGAAGTAGCCGGGACCGCGCATGTTGTTGCGCGGGCCGATGGCGAAGCCGATTGGACCGCTGAACTCGCTCGCGGTGGCGTTACCTTTGGCGAAGATGTTCACCTGACCGGCGGCGTTCTTGTTGACGTGGGCGTATTGGTCACTGTTGGGGCCATTGAAGAAGGCCTGAGCGTCATTCGAGTAGCTGGGGACGAATGCGTTCGAAACGGTGCTCCAGGCGTAGCCGGTGTGCTGGTTGAGGATCGAGCTGACATTCCATCCGCCGATGAGCTCGTCCGCCCAGCGAGGCATGGAGGAGGCCCACTGGCGGCCGTGGCCGAAGGGCAGCTCATAGGTGAACCATCCGTTGAAGATCTGGGTGGTATCGAAGTCGGAGCTGCCACGGCACTGGCGGGGGAGAAGCGCGTTGCAGACAAAGCCATAGCCGCCGGCTGCACCCGAGTTTGCGATCAGCGAGACGTTGTCGATGGAGTGGCTGAAGGTGTAGTTCAGCTGGAAGGTGAGGCCGTGCGTCTTGTTCTTGGTGATGGTCGCCAGCAAGCCGTTGTACCCGGAGAAGCCCTTGTTTGTGTAAACCGTGTCCTGAGAGAACTGCGGTGACATGCCGGCGTTGTAGGCCTGGGGTGTGGTGTAGAAACCGATGGCCTGCACGAGATCGGCGAAGTCGCCATTGGAGACGAGCGTGCCGAGTTCATAGGCGAGGAAGGAGGTCCAGTTCTGGATGCGTTGGCCCGAAGGAGTCTTGTAGGACGTAGGAGGACCGAAGGTGTTCAAGAGGCCGGGACCGGCAACGTTCTCGAACCATGGCTGCGCCTGCAAGGTTGCAAGGCAGTTAGCCACCCCGCCGCAGGCGCGAGCCGCGAGAGTGGCGTTGGCCATTCCAGCGGAGAGGAGTTGGCTTGACTTCGGGTCCGAATTGTCGAGCACCTGGTTGGCGTCGGCTTGCCCGAGCAGGCGACGACCGAAGCGGCCGGAGTAGTCCAGCGACATGATCAAGCCCGCGGGAAACTCATGCTGCATGCTGAAGTCGGTCATGAGGCTATACGGCGTCTTGAAGTGCGAATCGATCATGGTGTTGAACGCACCGCCGTTGGCCAGGCCGTAGGGTTCATTGGGCGTTCCCCACTGATTGCCGTCCGCGTCGTCCACGAAGGGGAGGAAGGGACGCGTAGGCGACGCGGGAGGCCCAGGCGCCACGTAGGTTGCGTTCGTTCCAAGGCGTTGATCGTTCTTCAGCGAGGAGCCGGCCTGGGTTACGGACTGCTGGAAGAGATAGGAGTGCTGGTCCTGCTGATACTGGACGGCATTGATGACGGTGCGGTCATAGACCATCCCGATGTCGCCGCGTAGAACGGTCTTGCGATCCCATGATGGGTTGAAGGCGAATGCGAAGCGCGGAGCGAAGTCATGCCACTCGGGAGCGTAGAGATCCGGACCGTGGTTGGCCTTTCCGCCAAGGACGTACTGGATCAGCGGAACGGCATTGGGGGTGAGCGTGTTGGCCTGCTTGACGCGCGTGGCGAAGTACGAATCGAAGGTGAACGGAACGGTGGCGCCGCCAGAGAAGGGGACGATCTGGGCGACGGACTCGAGGCCCTTCGTCTCATAGGGAACGGAGAAGTACTGCCAGTTGACACCGTAGGAGAGGGTGAGCGAGGGCGTAACCTTCCAGGTGTCGCCGGCGTAGATCTCCGACTGGTAATAGCGGTACCGACGCTGGTCGCCAGTAGCGAGCGGAAGGGCTTTGCCGGAGGCGTCGTAGTTGAACTGCTGGCTGATGGTACCCACGCGACCGAGGGCCGCAGCAAACGCCGTGTCCCAGTTGTTCGCGACGGTTGAGTTCGCAAGGATGTCCGACGGACGCTGACTGGCGTTGAGGCCGGTGACCTGACCGCCCAGACCGATGGACGCGTCGTTGTAGTCCAGGATGGTGTGGTCGGCGGAGTTGATGTACTTGAAGAAGCCGCCAAACGAGAGGCTGTGGGAGTGCTTCAGCCACTGGAAGTTGTCGGAGATCTGCGGGATCGGGATCCGACGGCCCTGCGCATTGATCGCGCTAAGCCAGGCCCTGGACATGAGGCTGGTGACGCCGCCGGCGAAGTTGAGCAGGTTGGTGCCGTTGGGGTTGAGGTTGGTAATCGGGAACTGGTAAGAGGAGACCGTTTCGCCGACGGCGAATGAGTTGGCCATGTTATTCCCGATAGCCCAGTTGTCCCCAACCGACCAGCGGAAGCTGCGGTCGTGGAAGGGGGCGATGGTACCGTCCTGCGGGAACTCCGGAGCCGACTGGGTGGAGTCACGGCGGTTGAGGGTGCCGACGGCGAAGAGCCGGTGCCTGGAGGTGAGGTTGAAGTCGAGCTTGACGGCGTAGTTCTGCTCGTTGTCCGGCTCGGGGGTGGTGAAGGTGTAGAAGCCGGTGTTCACGCCATCACCGCCACCCGCGGCGTTGTTAACGTGCGGATAGCGCGTATTGACGAGATTGAAGAATGGGGCGCTCTCACCGATGCCAGCAGGATCGAGACCCTTGGCCTGCGCAGGAGTGTAAAAGCCGATGCACTGCGGCTGGGTGTTCTGGCGGCTGGTGCGGGAGCAACCGGGCTGGTTCAAGACGTAGCCGATATTGCCGGCGCGGAAGTTGTCGAGCGGAACGGTGCGGTTGACGAGTGCGGACTGGACGATACGCGAGTCGTAGAAGTCAAAGAAGAAGAACGCCTTGTCATGCGGCAACATGGGGCCGCCGAGGTTGCCGCCGAACTGGTTGCGGATGTAGTTGGGCTTGGCGATGTGGCTGTTGTTGCCGAACCAGGAGTTGGCGACAAGGGCAGCGTTCCGGTTGTATTCGAAGAGAACGCCGTGGAACTTGTTGGTGCCGCTGCGGGTGACGAGGTTGAACTGTCCGCCGCCGCCAGGACCGCTGTCGGGTGTGAAGCCTGCGACCGTGCCCTTGAACTCCTGCATGGCATCGACGGGAGCCGCGGCGACGATGGCGAAAGGCTGGCCGGTGGCCATGTCGTTGACGTCGAGACCGTCGATCGTGACCTGATCCTGATCAGTGCGGGCGCCCGTGGTGGAGCCACTAAGGGTGACGCCGGGCTGGAGAGTGAAGAGAGCCGACGGTGAGTCGCGAACCTGGACGGGGAGCTCGTTGAGGGTCGAGGGCGAGATGTTGTTGCCGACGGAGGCGTTGGAGGTGTTGATGGTCTCGGTTGCGCCACTGGCAGAGACTTCAATGGTCTGGGCGGCGCCGGCCTGGAGCTTGGCGTCCTGGGTGCGCGCGGTACCAACCTCAAGGTCGAGATTCTTGACCTGGGTGGTTGCGAAGCCGTCATGCGAAAAGCTGGCCTGATAACCCTGTCCCGGGGGGACGCCGGTGAAGCGATAAGAGCCTTTGCTATCCGTGGTTTGCGTGAAGGAAACACCCGTGTGGGGGTTGGACAGCACGACAGTGGTATCGGGAAGCAGGGCACCGGATACGTCGGCCACCACACCGGTCATCGAAGATTTGTCCTGCTGTGCCTGAAGGAAGGCTGTGGAGGACACAAAAAGCATAAGAAATGCGAGGGTCGCAAATAAGCGTCTCATCGTCGGGGAGATCTCCTGTTGTATGCCGCTCCGGTGCGTGGGGAGGGCTGCACAAAATGCGGACTCTCTCGACGGCACTCACTTAGGAAGCGGGGCAGCATTTATGCATGCAAGTTAACTTCCAAACAACTGCCGGGACGAATCGGGAGATTGCTGTGACAAAGAGTCTGTAATGATCCCATTTTGTAGAGATATCTATGACGAACGAGATATTAAGAAAATTGCCGATTTCTGCCGGGGATACGACACAAATTGATCGTTTCGGGAGGGTGCCGGAGAACGAGTCTATGTGCGTTGGAAGACATGAAGGGACGAGGCGTGCGCGGTTATGGATCGGCGTGGATCGTCGGCTCAGGCTTCGTAAAGGAAGACGTCGGTGTCGAGAGAGACGACCGAAGTGAGCTCGATGCCGTTGCCCCAGCGGTCGCCGACACGTGGAGGAGCCTGGCCGGCACGGAGGAAGAGGAGGCCGGTCTCGTTGTGGCTGACGCCGGAGTAGATGGCGCGGACGCCGAGGGGCATCTTGAGGAGTGCGACGATGTGCTGCGAGCGCATGGAGGAGACGATGGCGTCGAGGTCGGGCTGGGTGAGGTGGTCGGCGGTGAACTCGGCGTCGAGTGAGTGGAAGGGCACGCCGGGTGGATACGGGATGAAGCCGTTGCGCTCGAGATAGACGGTGACGGCGGAGTGCTGGAGGAAGGTGTTGTTGAGGCGAAGGTCGCCGTCGACGTCCCATTGCGCGACGAGCTGGACTTCAGGCGCGGTGGAGGAGAACTTCTGTGCGAGCTCGCGCAATGAGAGGAGGTGCAGGGCGAGATCGTGGATGAGGTCGGCGGAGTTATCTTGCTGGTGCTTGAAGGAGTCGAGGTGCGCCATGAGCGCGGTGCGCGAGAGGCCGGCGGCGGCACCCGCCATGCCATAGAAGATGTCGCGACTGGATTGCACGGACTTGATGTCGCCGCCAGTGATGGTGAGGTCGAGCGGAGCGTAAGGCTGCGTGAGCTTGATGAAAAGCGCGGCGTCGCCGTGCAAGTTTTGTGTCTGCGAGGTGATGTAGGAGCGAAGGTGCTGCCAGTCGGCGTCAGAGGGGGTGGTGGGCGGTGCGAGAAGGAAGAGGCCCAGGAAGAGCGTGACGCAGCGCATGGGGTGGAGTATAGCGTTTCGCTTTGCGTGGAAGGGTGATTGCGGGTTGTGAATGTAGTATGCTACATAGGGTAGGCGGGCAAGGGATTGGGGCGAGACCGGAGAGCGGAGCGCGATGCTGGAAGTGCGAGGGGTGTGGAAGCGGTATGCGGGGATTCCGGTGGTCGAGGATGGCAGCTTCTGCGCGCGGGCGGGTGAGGTAACGGGATACCTGGGGCCGAATGGGTCGGGAAAGTCGACGACGATGAAGATGATTGCGGGGCTGATCGAGGCGTCGTTCGGAACGATTTTGTTTGAGGGCAAGCCGGTCCAGGAGGACGTGATCGGCTACAAGCGGCGCATGGGGTATGTGCCGGAAGAGCCGTATCTGTACACGCACCTGACGGGGCATGAGTACCTGACGATGGTGGCGCAGTTGCGCGATCTGCCGGCGAAGGCGAGTGCGGCCAAGATTGATGAGTTGTTGAAGTTGCTGGGGCTGCATGGGGATCGTTATGCGCCGATGTCGGGCTACTCGAAGGGAATGCGGCAGAAGGCGCTGCTGGCGGCGGCGCTACTGCACAATCCGCAGCTTGTGTTGCTGGACGAGCCGTTCTCGGGGCTGGACGTGGGGTCGGCGCTGGTGCTGCGCGGATTGATTGAGGAACTGGCTGGCTGCGGCAAGGTGATCCTGTTCAGCTCGCATGAGCTGGAGACCGTGGAGCGGATCTGTTCGCACGTGGTGATTCTGCATCGAGGCAAGGTGGTTGCGGATGATTCGATGGAGGACCTGCGCAAGTTGATGGCACTGCCCACGCTGGAGGAGATTTTTTCGCAGCTTGCGGTGGAGCAGGATACGCGGTCGACGTCGCAACGGATCGTCGAACTGATTCAGGCGTGAGGCGAAATGGAAAGGATCCAGTTCAGGATTCTGTTTCGACAATTTCTGTTTCGCGTGGTGGATGTGGAACTGTTGTCGGCGTCGGCCGATCCGACCAAGCTGCTCGGGCAGTTGATCACAGTGATGTTGAGCTTTAGTTTTCTGGTTTCGATTCCGGTGATCTTTGGCGGGGGCCGGATGCCTGAGGCCTCAGCGCGCGTGCTTGAACATTTTCTGATAGCGACGACGATGCTGGTCGTTGGCTTGTTTGCGGTGTTCAGTTGGGATTCGACGTTTCCGGATAAGTGCGATGTGCTGGTGCTGGCGCCGTTGCCAGGACGGCAAGGACGCTATTTCTTGCGAAAATTTCAGCGACAGGGGCGGGACTGGGAATCGCGGTGCTGGCGCTGAATGGATTCTCCGGCTTACTTTGGCCGTGGCTCTTTGGGCCGAGGAATGGCGGATTGCTGGGTGCGTTGCGAGCGATCGGCGCGTACTGGCTGACATTGCTCGGGGCAAGTGTGTTTGTGTTTGGCGGAACGCTACTGTTGCAGGGTGTGGCGTCGCGATTGCCAAGGCAGATGTTTTTGCGGCTCTCCGGTTTGTTGCAGATTGCGGCATTCTGTTTGTTTGTGAGCGTGTATGTGCTGGAGCCATCGCTGGATTCGCATGCGGCGCTAACGGCCGCGTCGAACCAGAGATTGCTGGCGATGCTGCCGTCGTACTGGTTCCTGGGATTGTTTGAGCAGTTGAAGGGAACGATGCTGCCGGAGTTTGTGCCTCTGACACGGCGCGCATGGATGGCGCTGGCCGTGACCTGCGGCGGCGTGGTGGTGACGGTGCTGTTCGTATGTGCGCGCGACGCGCAAAACGCTGGAGGAGCCGGATATCCTGCCGGGCGGCTTCCGGTTGCCACTGCCGCTCTTTATGAAGGCGGCGGAGACTGCGGTGATGCAGTTCAGCGTGCGCACGATGTTACGAAGCAGGCAGCACCGGTTGATTTTAAGTTGGTATCTCGGCCTGGGATTCGGGGTGGTGCTGATCCTGTTGCGGTCGGAACTCGGACATCGTGACCGGCTACCGCTCGCGATTCTGAACGCGAGCGTGTTGATGTTGTGCGCGACAGCGGCAGCGATGCGTGCGGTGTTTTCGATGCCGATGACCCTGAAGGCGAACTGGCTGCTGCAGGTTGCGGCTTTGGATTCGGTGGCGGGGTATGCAAAGGCGGTCCGGCGGACGCTTCTTCTAGTGGCAATTGCGCCGGTGTGGGTGGGCGCGGCAGCAGTAATGCTGTTTCTGTGGCCCTTGAGGGTTGCGGCGGGACATCTTGTGCTGCTCGCACTGCTCGGATCGATTTTGTGTGACCTGTGCATGCGCGGGTTTCACAAGATCCCGTTCACGTGCTCGTATCAGCCGGGGAAGACGAAGATGCAGTTTGCGTCTTGGGGGATCGTGCCTGTGCTGCCGCTTCTGTTTATGGCTGCCGGTTATGAGTGGAGATATTTGCAGAGTTTGAAAGGGCAGATTCTGACTGCATCGATGCTGGTGGTGCCGGCGGTGGCGATGCGATGGTGGTCGGCGCGAAGTGCGAAAGGAGCGGAGACGATGCTGTTTGAGGAGACGGAGGCGCCGGAGATTGTGTCGCTGGCGCTGCCGCCGGATTCGGTGGCGCTGCGGACGTAATTTGGGCGCGAGGTGGGGTTGAGTTACGATTTTAAAGAAGGAGAGTTGTTAATGGCCCACGAGAAGCAAAAGTGGTACGACCGTTACTGGTATTGGTTTGTGATTGCGTTTGGAATTGCGTGCATGCTGGGGCTCGACCTCTGGCACCCGGTGCTGGGGCTGTAGCCAGCGCGCGGCGATGACGCTGCGATGAATTTGAAAAATAAGAGGCGCGAAGGTCCGGCAGCGGTGCGGGGGCTTCGCGCTTTTGCCTATGGGGCGGCGTCATCGAGTGCCACCCCATTTCGTTTGCGGTGACCTTCAGTTCTCAGTGGGCAGTTCTACGTGATCGATGACGATCACCGGCGCTTGAACTTTCCCGTGCTGCAGGCGCAGGCCAAGCGTTTCCTGGAGGGCGGTGAAGACCGAGGGTGCGGGTTCGCTCGCGGAGGTGCCTTCACTCGGCAGTGCGTTGGTCGCCCAATGTAATTGGAAGTTGTAGGTGCCCTGAAGCCCGGTCTGGTCGACCACTACCTCACCCAGGAAATCCGAGAGTTCCCAGGTGAGCGTGGAGATCGGAATTTTATGCGCGTCGAAGGTGTATACGCTCCCCTGCGACCCACCCGAAGTGCTGGCTTCGCCGGGCTCGGAAGGCTGGAGCTTGAAACCGGTTTTGGCTACCTGCAGCGAATAGCTGGACATCTCTTTTGTGCCGGTATGGGTAACCAACCTGAAGCGATCTTTCAGCAGCCTCTGAAGCATCCGCCAGCGGTCCGCGTACTTGGTGCCGGGCGGGAATTTGCCTGTGATGTCGAAGCGGGATTTAGTGATCCAGTCCGGGCCGGTCACCTGGTTCGGCTGCACGCCGTATGCCAGCACGACGAGGTTCTTCAGAGTCTCATTGGTCAGCATCATCTGGTCTTTGGTTGCGCGAGAGGATGTGCAGCACCCGGTAGCGTTGGGCTTCACGGTTGCCACTTCATATTCCGGAGCGTGCCCTGCATCGGAAGAGACCTTTTCCTGCGTTGGTGTTTTCGTCTGACCGCGCATGACGGGGAGGGTGACCATTGAGAATCCAATGACAAGCAACACGAACTTTGCGCAGAGATCCGGTTTGCGAAACACGATCCAAACTCCTCTAAGCACTAATACAACAAAGCGTCGGTATCGGTTCTGACTGCTCTTCAGCATGTCTACGGAGTCGTCGCTTCGGTTGTCAGGCAGCTTTGAGATGCCGTGGACCTGGTTCCGGCAGTTGACTTAAGCAAATTTTCCCCGGGGCGACGTGCAAGTTGTCGTGCGGCGAGAGTATGATTCCCGCGCTGTATCCACCGAATCCAAGGAGATGCCGTATGCGTTGTCTTCAAAGGCAAGTGCTGTGCATGGTCGCGGGGCTACTGTTGGCGGGCGTAGCCGAGGCGCAGGACCAGAGGACTGTGCTGGAACCTGTCATACCAGCTGTATACACGACGCTGAATGCGGAATTGGCGTCGGGGGCGACGCCGGGATCGATCTCCAGCGAGACGCAGTTGGACTCGTCGAGAATCCAGTCGGCGCTGAATGCGTGTCCACAGGGGCAGGCGGTGGAGCTGGCGATGGGAGGGACGAACGATGCGTTCCTGACCGGACCGATCACGATTCCGAGTGGGGTGACGCTGCTGGTGGATGCGGGTGTGACGCTGTATGCGTCGCGCAACCCGCGGGACTATGACGTGAATGCGACGACCCACACGTGCGGCACCGTGGACTCGCTCGGCACGGGATGCAATCCGGTGATCAACATTAACAAGACGGTGGGCGCGGGGATCATGGGCTACGGCACGATCGACGGGCGCGGCTACATGAAGATGCTGCTGAACGGGCAACCCGGGCCGGAGAGCTGGTGGGACATTGCGAATGATGCGAATGTGAACGGAGGAAACCAGAACAATCCGCGACTGATCAACGGAACCAGCGGAATTGTCGACCGGTTCACGGTGTACAAGATCCGGTTGATGAACTCGCCGATGTTTCACGTGTTCATGGATGTGCCGACGAACTTTACAGCGTGGGGCGTGAGGATTGTGACGCCGTTCGATGCGCGGAACTCGGATGGGATCGATCCGAACTACGGGACGAATGTGACGATTACGCAGTCGCACATCAGCGACGGCGATGACCAGGTGGCGATTGGAGGAAACAAGCTGCCCGGAGCGTCGTATTACACGGTCGAGAATGACTGGTTTGGTAATGGACATGGGCTGTCGATTGGCAGCACGACGCTGGGCGGCGTGCGCCATCTGCTGGCTCAGAATTTGACGTGGTCAGGGCTGGCTACGGACTCGAATGCGACGGCGGTGCACACCAAGAGCACGGTGACGAAAGGCGGAGTGGTTCAGGACCTGACGTATCGGAACATCTGCACGAAGGATCTTCGGTATGCGATCTGGCTGGATCCGTTTAATTCGGGGGTCGCGACGACCGGGCCGTTGCTGCCCTGGTACAAGGACATCCTGATTCAGAATTTTCACCAGGTGACGCCGTCGACTACCGCAACGACGACAGGGCAGGTGATTATTCAGGGAGCGAACGCGACGGTGCCCACTGAGGTGACGCTGGACAACGTAGTGGTCGACGGGATTGTGGCGAAGGACTTCGTCAACAAGTTCAAGCAAACAACGCCGACGGATTCAATCATCACCGTGGGGCCTGGGCCCGTAAATTTTCTTCAGTTCCTGACGGCGCAGGTTGGAGGCTCGGCCAACGTCACAGTGAACGACAACATCTCGAACAGCAACCCGCCATACGATTGCCCGGCGAATGTGTTTGCGCCGATTGCAGGGGAACTGATTCCGGGGCCGGCGCAGATTGATCCGGGAACGACGCCGACGGTGCAGGTGCAGGTGTACACGACGCGGGCTGTGTCGTATCAGACATATCTCGCGAACCTGGCGACGAATCCGAATGCGTCGCTGGCGCTGACGCCGCCGACGGGAACGGTGACAGTCTTCGACACGGCACCCGATGGCACCGTGACGGCGGTTGGCCAGGCGACGCTTCAAGTGACGAGCAACAGCGGCATGGAGATGGTGCCGGTGCAGCTGGTGGCTTTGCCGGCGGGCGCCAATACCCTGACGGCGCAGTACTCGGGCGACAGCAACTATCCGGCGTTCACGTTCGGGAACTATGCGTTGTCCGTTGGGCGGGGCGACACGTCGAACACGTCGCTCAGCCTTTCAGCGACGAGTGTGATGGCGGGTAATCCGGTCACGCTGACGGCGTTTGTCGGCGGCCATGGACACAGCACGCCGGCGGGGACGGTGCAGTTCACGGCCGGGAGTCTGAGCATTGGATCGGCTCCCACGAACGGGCAGGGGAACGCGACGGTGACGACGAGCTCGCTGACGCCCGGGACGTATCAAGTCGTGGCGTCGTTCACGGCGCAGCAGGGATCGACGGCGTCGCAGTCGACGCCGGTGGCGCTGACGGTGACGCAGATTCCGACGACGCTGGCGTTGACGGCGAATCCTTCGCCTGCGGTGCACGGAACGCCGGTGACGATCACAGCGACGGTGAGCTATCCGGAGACGAGCCTGCTGCCGAGCGGCACGATGACGATCAAGGATGGCTCGACGACGATTGCGACGCTGCCGCTGGTGGATGGTGCGGCGAGCTTCACGACAAGCACGCTGGCCGTGGGCACGCATTCGCTGAGTGCGAGCTATGGCGGCGAAGCGAACTTTGTGAAGTCTTCGACGACAGGGAGCGTGACCATCACGGCGCAGTAGCCGGAGTTGATCGTGAAAGACGAAGGCCCGGGCGATCGCCCGGGCCTTTCTGTGTCGGCAATTAAACTCAGCTTTTCGGCATGCAAAAAGGCGATATTGCAAATCGAATAGAATTGAGATTACCGCCGATGGTAGCTGGAGGCTTAATGTTTCGCGCTGTGGTGATCTTCTGTTCCGTGCTGTTGTGCTCGTCTTCCATGCTGGGGCAGGTGGCGAGCGAGCTCCACGGCCATGTTCAGGATGCCTCCGGCAGAGGTGTGGCAGGGGCGCAGCTTCGACTGATACAGGAGTCCACTCGAGCTGCCTTTACGACGACTGCGGATGACAAAGGATTTTTTGATTTCGCTGAGCTGGTACCGGGACGGTACGACCTCGAGACGAGCGCAGCGGGCTTTCGCACTGAGGTTCGGCGCGGGATTGTCATCAACATTGGCGCGACTGCCGATGTGCCGGTGACGCTTGCCGTGGGCGCGGTGAGCGAACGTGTTGAGGTGAACTCCGCGATTCCGTTGCTTCAATCGCAGACCTCCAATATTCAGACGGTGATTCCGGCGACTCATCTTGAGGCAATTCCGCTGAACTCGCGCAATTTTGTGAGCCTCACGCAACTGGCTCCGGGTGTAGAACTGCCGCCGGGCACGCTGCTGCCGCGCATCAATGGAGGACGCCCGCGCACGAATGAGTATTTGTTTGACGGAATTTCGGCGTTGCAGCCGGAACCGGGGCAGGTGGCGTTCTTTCCGCTCCTTGATGACATCGCGGAGTTCTCGGTGGAGGCGAACAATGTTTCAGCGGAGTTCGGGCGGTTCAATGGCGGCGTAGTGAATGTGAGCACGCGGTACGGATCGAATGGCTTTCATGGAAGCTTCTTCGAGTATTTGCGGAACGAGGATTTGAACGCGCGCAATTATTTTGCGCGGACTGGCCGCAAGCCTGACTATCGGCGCAATCTATATGGCGGAACGATTGGCGGACCGATCCTGCGCGACCGCCTGTTCTTCTTCGGCGACTACCAGGGGATCAAGCAGGCAATCGGGGTGACACGCATTTCGACAGTGCCCACGCTGGCACAGCGGGCCGGTAACTTCGGTTCGACGGCGATCTACGATCCGGCGACGACGGTCTTCAACGGCAGCGTGTACACGCGAAAGCAGTTTCCGAATAACACCATTAACATGCCGTTCGATGCGGCGGCGAAGGCGCTGCTGGCGCGCATTCCACTGCCGACTTCAACGGAAGCGACGAACAACTACAGCCGCACGGCAAACGACATTGATCATCAGAACCAGTTCAATTTCCGGCTCGACTTCGCGCGCGGGGCCAAAGATCATGCGTTCGCGCGGTACACCTACTACAACGAAGTGGAGCATCCGGTAACGCCGTTTCCGGATGGCAGTGGCGCGATCTCCGGGGCGGTGCTGGGCACGGGGAATGTGACGGGGCTCTCGAATGTGCTGGGACAGCAGGTGGTTGTGAACGAGACGCATACGTTCACCGCGCATCTTTTGAACGATGCGCGTGTGGGATATACGCGCCGTGCGAACTATCTGAGCGGCAACACGGTGAGCGGAACGGCGGGGAGCGACCTGGGGATTCCGGGAATCCCGACGAATGCGGCGTTCAACAACGCGGTGCCGACGTTTACGTTCTCCAATGGATTCGGGCAGATTGGATCGCCGGCGGGTGCGTTCTCGAATTATCAGACGAGTGTGTATCAGCTGGTGGACACGGCAATGTTCAATCGTGGAGCTCATGCGATCAAGGCGGGTGCAGACATACGGTGGTATCAACTGAACGCGGTGGCGCCGCCGAGCCCGACGGGATCGTTCGCCTTCACGAATACGGGGACGGACACGCAAGCGACGGGTACAGCGACGGGCGGCAATGCGTTTGCGAGTTTTTTGCTCGGGCAGGTGGATACCTTCGAGATCGATCTGCAGGGCTCGAAGATTCGGCCACGGGATCACATTGAAGCGTTCTTTGTGCAGGATGACTGGCGTGCGACGCCGCAACTTACATTGAACCTCGGAGTCCGGTGGGACATTCACAACCCCTCGACCGAGAAGAGCAACCAAGGGGCCGTGTTCAACCTGGCGACGCAGAGGCTGGATTATCTTGGCGTCAATGGATCTCCGAAGTCGGCGCGCGAGACGCACTATCTGAACTTTGCGCCGCGGGTGGGGCTGGCCTACGCGATGACGCCGCGGACGGTGATTCGCTCAGGGTTCGGCATCGTGTTCATCGATCAATCGGGCATCACGACTCCGTTTACGACACCGCAGTTTCCGTTTATCCAGAATGTGCAGCAGAAGACGCAGGACTCGATTAACGCTGCGTTCACACTGGCGAGTGGACCGACTGTGGCGCCAGTGGCGTTGACTCCGGACGCGGGCCTGGGACAGAGCGTGTATACGGCTGATCGAGGTGCGGGGCCGGGATATGTGCAGCAGTGGAATCTGGCGGTGCAGCGCGCGGTGACGAATTCGCTCTCAGTCGAGCTGGCGTATGTTGGGTCGCACATTGTCCACGTGGGGATTCCGGATGCGGACTTCAACCAGCTCACGGCGGCGCAGCTCGCGCAGGGACTCAAGAATCCGGCATCGCTGACGGCGCAGGTGACGAATCCTTACTACGGGCAGATTCCGGCGTCGAGCCCGATCGGCGGCAGAACGGTTGCCGCGGCGCAGCTGCTGAGGCCGTATCCGAAGTTTCAGAACGTGTCCTACTACCGCGACAATTCAGGAAACACGAACTACAACGGATTCGAGGCGAAGGCGGAGCAGCGTGTGTCGCGGGGGTTGGCGTTCACGGTGGCGCTCACGCATTCGAAACTAATTGACGATGCATCGAGTGTGTTCTCGTCGACGGTGTTCTCGTCCCCGAATTCGTCGAGTTTGACGGCGGCGGATGTGAATCGTCCGTACCTGGAGCGCGACAGCTCCAGCGGCGACATGCCGAATGTGGAGGCGGTGAGCGTGGTCTATGCCTTGCCAGCAGGGCGCGATCATCGATTCGCCTCGGGGCCGGTGATGAATCGCATGTTCGGTGGGTGGACGGTGAACAGCATCTATGCGGCGCAGTCGGGCATGCCGGTGACGGTGACGCAGACGACGAACTTCAACAGCTTTGCGGGCTTTGTGACGGCGCGACCGAACTATGTTCATGATCCTGCGATCGCCGGGGATCAACGGACGCCGCAGCATTGGTTCAACAACGCAAATCCAGCGGTGGCGACGAGCTACCAGGGCACGCCGGCGTTTGCGATCGCGCCGCAGTTCACGATCGGCAATGCGTCGAGGAATCCGATGCGCGGGCCGGCATTTCGTGACCTGGATCTTTCGCTGGTTAAACACACTCGGATCACCGAGGGGACGGATCTGGAGTTTCGCGCGGAGTTGTTCAACGTGACGAATACGCCCGCGTTTGGGCAGCCGAATGGTGTGGTGGGTAACACTGCGTTCGGCACGATAGCGGCGACGGTGGCAGAGCAGCGGGTGGCGCAGTTTGCGTTACGGTTCAGCTACTAGATGGCAGGATTGCTAGCGGAGTTCCCGGTAGCGGAAGCAATCGGTGAGGTGATCATTCACCATACCGACGGCCTGCATGTGGGCATAGATGATCGTCGAGCCGACGAAGGTGAAGCCGCGTTTCCTGAGGTCTTTGCTGAAGGCGTCGGATTCGGGTGAGGTCGCAGGAATCTGGTCGGTGGACTTCAACTTGTTGAGCTTCGGTTTCCCATTGACGAAGCGCCAGCAGAAGTCGTCGAAGTTGCCGAATTCCTCCTGGACCTTGAGGAAGGCACGAGCGTTCTTCACGCAGGATTCGATCTTCAGGCGATTGCGAATGATGCTGGGATCCTGGAGGAGTTTTTCGATTCGCTGCGCAGTGAATCGTGCGACCTTCTCGGGATCGAAGTCTGCGAAGGCGCGGCGATAGCCTTCTCGTCTGTTGAGGATCGTGGACCAGCTCAATCCTGCCTGGGCGCCTTCAAGTATGAGGAACTCGAAGTGTTTGCGGTCGTCGTGGACCGGAACTCCCCATTCGCGGTCGTGATAGGCAAGCATCAGCGGATTGTCACCGCGAACCCAGGCACAGCGCTTTTTGAGATTGTCGGGCATGGAGACGCTAGTGCGTTCTGCTGCCGCTCGCCTTTGGAGGGGGAGGTGGGTAGGCCGGTTTGGGCTTGGGCTTCTTGTAGAGGGCGGGTTCAGGAGGTGGGGCGGGCTCGTGGGTGCGGTGCTCGGCGACGGCTTCGGCGATCGCGTACTTGAGCTTGTCGATGCCTTCACCGGTGACAGCGGAGATGGTGTAGAAGGGAAGTTTGCGGCGGGTGGCGAAGGCCTTCAGCTTTTTGAGTTTGTCGGGGTTGGCGACGTCGGCTTTCGTGGCGACGAGGATTGTGGGCTTCTGCGGCAGGGTGGGATCGAAGGCCTTGAGCTCGGCAGTGATGACTTTGAAGTCTTCGACGGGGTCGGGGCGAGCGTTGCCTTCGATGGCCTCCGAGGCGTCGGAAACGTCGACGAGGTGGACGAGGACGCTGGTGCGCTCGATGTGGCGGAGGAACTGGGTGCCGAGGCCGGCGCCGTGGCTGGCGCCTTCGATGAGGCCGGGCATGTCAGCAACGGTGAAGGACTGTTCGTATGGTGCGTCGCCGACCTGAACGACGCCAAGGTTGGGCTCGAGCGTAGTGAAGGCGTAGTTGGCGATCTTGGGGCGTGCGGCGGAGAGCACAGAGATGAGCGTCGACTTGCCGACGTTGGGGTAGCCGACGAGGCCGGCGTCGGCGAGGAGCCGGAGCTCGAGGCGATAGTTGCGGGCCTCGCCGGGGCGGCCGAGTTCGTGCTCGCGCGGGGCCTGGTGCGTGGAGGTGGCGAAGTGCTGGTTGCCGCGCCCGCCGCGTCCGCCGCGGGCGATGACGATCTCGTCGTTGGGTGTGGCGAAGTCGTGGATGAGCTCGCCGGTCTCTTCGTCGTAGACGAGGGTGCCTACGGGGACGTTGAGGACGGTGGGCTCGCCGGCTGAGCCGGACATGTTGGAGCCCAGGCCGTGGCCGCCGCGCTCGGACTTCCACTCAGGGTTGTAGCGGAAGTGGATGAGGGTGTTGTGGGAGAGCGAGGAGCGCATGAGGATGTCGCCACCGTGGCCGCCGTCTCCGCCGGAGGGGCCGCCGCGGGGGACGAATTTCTCGCGGCGAAAGGCCATGCAGCCGTTACCGCCGTCGCCGGCTTTGATTCGGATGTGCGCTTCGTCGATGAACATCAGGGCGGGGGGGGTCCTCAGGGCTGCCAATTCTGATTCTGCTGCCGCTTCTATAGATGAGTTTAGCCGAGGACGGACAAACGGCTTTAGGCCAGGCGACTGGGGCGGGTGGTAGGCTGGGTTAACGAATTAGTTACGATAAAGGCCCAAAATTGTGGAATATCGGGGACCTAACCGCATTTTTGGGGGCGTCGGGACCTGTTTTGTATCGATTTTTTGATGTGCAGTTGTACATGGCGTTGCTACACTGGGCGCCATCGAGACCAGAGAATGCGCCCGGACGTTTGCAAATGACTTGCGCCGGGACGCCATGATTTACGAGCCAAGGCAAGGTGTAGCTGCCCCGGTCGAGTTCCGGGGCTGGCACAGAGTTAACTGCGATGGCTAACTTTTAGGAGACCGTATGAGACGCAATAAGCTGCTGAGCAGGCTGAGCCTGCTCTGTTCCGCATTTCTATTAATGGCCAGTGTAGCGCTGGCGCAGTCGACGACACAGGGAGCCATCGCGGGAACGGTGATGGATGTGTCAGGCGCGGCGATTCCGAACGCGACGCTGACGGTGCACAACACGGGAACGAATGCCGATATTCACCTGATCGGTGATACGAGCGGCTACTTCAAGGCTCCTCTGCTGGACCCGGGCACCTATACGGTGACGATTGCGGCGCAGGGCTTTGGCACCGAGGTGGACAACAGCGTAGGGGTCGTTGTCGGTCAGATCACGACGCTGTCTCCGCACCTGAAGGCGGGCAGCGAGTCGACGACGGTGAGCGTGTCGGCGGATGCGGTGCAGTTGAACTTTGAGACGCCGGACATGACGGCGACATTGAACCAGACGGCGCTGCAGAATATTCCCATCCAGAACAAGCGGTGGTCGGCGCTGGCGATGACGACGCCCGGCGTGGTGGCAGACTCCAACGGGTTCGGCCTGGTAAGCATCCGCGGCATGAGCACGCTGATGAACAACGTCGAGGTCGACGGCGCGGACGACAACCAGGCGTACTTCTCCGAGGAGCGCGGGCGTACGCGCGAGGGCTACTCGACAGTGGCCGACTCGATGCGCGAGTTTGCGGTGAACACGGGCGTGTACTCGGCGCAGTACGGACGTGCCGCCGGTGGTGTCATTAACTCGGTCACACGCAGCGGAACGAACCAGATTCATGGCGACGTGACGTTCAACGATCTGGATCGTGGTTTCGGAGCGTATGTGCCGGGATCAATCGACGCGAGCGGACACCCGCTGAAGCCGAAAGATTTGCGCAAGATCTACGGGTTTTCTGCGGGCGGACCGCTGCTAAAGGACCGGCTGTTCTGGTTCTACACGTACAACCAGCTGACGCACATCAATCCGGGTGTCTCGATTGCGAAGAACTTCGGCGCGCCTGATGGAAGCACGGTCGGATCCTTCCTGGAGAAGCCGGACGCCTCGACGCCAATACTTGAGGCGAACTGCAACCAGACGACGGGTTATCTGAACACGACCGCGACCGGGGCCGGCGCGCAGACGCATAACACACTGGACAGCGCGGTCTGCACGCTGTCGACACGCCTCAAGCTGGGTTCGTACGCGAACGCGGTTTCGTACTACAACAACGGCGTCACGGGACCGACTGGACTGACGTCGGATCTGGGCATCGTTCCCCGCGCCGGCTATCAGGAGATCAACTCTCCGAAGCTGGACTGGCAGGTCAACGCGAAGAACCGGGTAAGCCTCCTGTACAACCGCCTGCGCTGGGATGCGCCCGGAGATGTGCAGACGGCCAGCACCGCGCAGTATTCGGTAGATGCGTTCGGTATGGACTTTGTGAAGCTGGACTACGGCATCGCGAAGCTAACGAGCCAGCTGTCACCGCGCCTTGTCAACGAGGTGCTGTACCAGTACGGCCGCGAACTGAACAACGAAGGACAGCAGCCCTACAGCCAGTACACGCTGAACAACCTGGTAGCCAAGGGCGGAAGCGTCGCCGGCACCGGGCCGAACGGTCCGGGCGGAACGATTCCGTACATCGGCCTGAATACGTCGATCGGCTTCAACATGGGATCGCCGTACTACTCGTACCGTATTGCGTATCCGTCGGAGTGGAAGTGGCAGATTGAAGACATCCTCTACTACCAGCTCGGCAACCACAGTTTGCGTATGGGCGGCGACTTCGTCCACAACGCGGACCAACTACACCAGACACCGTACTACTACGGCGACTACAGCTATAGCTCGCTGACGAACTATCTCTCGGACCTGGCGACCAAGGGCGGAACGAATCAGGGTACTTGCAACAGCTCGGGCGCGGCGGGAAGCGCGACGACCTCGGGTGTAGGCACCTACGGCTGCTACTCGTCGATGTTCCAGTACTTCGGCGCGACGCAGTTCTCGATGTCGACGATGGACTACGCGGGCTTTATCCAGGACAACTGGAAGGTATCTCCGCGCCTGACGCTGGAGCTTGGTCTGCGGTACGACTTCGAGTCGCTGCCGGCGCCTCCGTCGAACCTGACTTCGGCCACGGGCACGTTTGTGCCGTATGCCGGTCTGACGAACGCTCCGAGCGACAAGAACAATTTCGGACCGCGCATCGGTTTCTCGTACGACGTGTTCGGTGCGGGCAACACGGTGCTGCGCGGCGGCTATGGTCTGTACTACGGCCGTGTCCTGAACGGAGTAGTGGCAAGCATCCAGTTTGGCTCGGGCAGCCCGAATGGGCAGTTCGGAACGGCCAGCCTGAAGCCGACGGCCTCGAGCGCTACGCCGCAGTTCCCGTTCCCGCTGGCCGCGGGCTCGGGCACGAAGCCGGCGTCGTTCTACCTGGCGCCGAATCTGCAGAACCCGCAGGTGCACGAGCTCGACATGCAGGTGCAGCAGAACCTTGGCAAGGGCAATATCTTCCAGGTGAGCTACCTGGGAGCGCTGGGCCGCGAGCTACCGAACTACCTCGACGTGAACCTGGCTCCGCCGCAGGTTACGGAGTACATCCAGGCCAACAACGGACCGATTGCGGGAACTTTGACGGCGGTGCCCACGTTTGGCACGTGCACGGCGAGCTCCACCTGCACGCACCCGACCGGCTACCTCAACACGAACTTCGGCAACATCACGGAGCTGGTCTCCAACATCAACTCGAGCTACAACGGCCTGGTGTTCGAGATTCTGAATCGCTCGGCTCATGGGCTGCAGTTCGATGCGAACTACACCTGGGCGCACGCGCTGGACTTCAACCAGAATGCGAGCTCGACGACGAGCACGAATAACTGGCTGAACCCCTACGCGTCGGCGCGGGACAACTACGGTATCTCGCAGTTCAACGTGGGCAACCGGTTTGTGGGTTACGTGCTGTACAACGTGCCGAATCTGCAGTCGGGAAACGCGTTGAAGTATCTGACGAACGACTGGAGCATCGGCAACACGTTCCAGATGCAGAACGGCCTTCCGTTCTCTGGAAATATCGGCACGGGCTTCAATTCGGCTGCAGCGCTGAACTCGTCATGGAACGGTGCTCCGAGCGTGTTCTATATCCCGCTGCTGGGGATCAACACGTACCAGGTGCCGCGCGCGATTGTGGATGATGTCCGGCTGCAGAAGGGGATCCGCTTTACGGAGCGGTTCAACCTGCTGCTGCAGGCGAACATGTACAACGTGGCCAACCACCAGAACTTCACCACGAGCGAGATCAACCAGAACGCGTACAACTTCGGCTCAAGCAGCGGAACGATCGGCACCACGCCGACGAATCCGGTGCAGCTGAACTACCTGCCGACGACCTTCCAGTCGCGGTCAGGCTCGAACAACTCGGGCTTCCTGTATACGCCGAGGGAGTTTGAGCTGGGGGCGCGGTTGGAGTTCTAAACCTCAATGCTTTACGGAGGGGCGGCGGCTTCGGCTGCCGCCCTTTTTGATGTTCGGGCGCGGCCGGGTGGGATGAGACAGGGTCGAGGTTGATTCGGGGCGGGATTCTGGGGTAAACTCAATAAGTTCGGCGGAGTGGCTGGGATTCCTGTCTTTTGGGGATTCTCTGGCTGCTGAGGCTGTTCCGGCGTAGCGAACGCAGCTAAGGAATCTGGACTTTACGGTTTCCGAGGTTGGCAGCGCAGAACCGGGGCTGGCGTGGCAAGCGCCTCCTGACATCGATACAAGCGTTTATCGAGCGAGATTTTTGGGCAGTGCCGTTGTGCGCGGCCCGCGAGAGGTTGAACTTATGTACGCAGTCATTCGTACCGGCGGCAAGCAGTACCGCGTGGCTCCCGGCGACACGCTAAGGATTGAAAAGAGCGAGCACAATGGCACGCTGGAGTTCTCAGATGTGCTGGCGGTGAGCGGCGACGAGGGCAAGTTTGAACAGGAGCTGGGCGGCGCCAAGGTGCTGGCCGAGGTCGTCGGCGAAGGACGCGGCGACAAGATCCTTGTCTTCCACTACAAGCGGAAGAAGCAGTACAAGAAGCTGCAGGGCCACCGCCAGAGCTTCGTTGAGGTCAAGATCAACGAGATCCAGGTGAATGGCAAGAGCTTCAAGGCTGAGAAGAAGTAAGAGATCAGAAACCAGATATTAGAGATCAGGGCGCGGTTCGGCTCCGGTGGTCTCGATGAGGCAGAGCGATGGCACATAAAAAAGGTCTTGGAAGCAGCAAAAACGGACGTGACTCAAATGCCCAGCGACTGGGCGTGAAGCGATTTGGCGGCGAGACGGTCTCGGGTGGCTCGATCCTAGTTCGGCAGCGCGGGACACCGCTGAAGCCGGGCAAGAACGTCGGCCGTGGCAGCGATGACACGCTGTTTGCGAAGATTAGCGGCGTGGTGAAATTTCAGAACCGCGGACAGCATGGACGATTTGTGTCGATCGAGCCGGTCGCGCAGTAGTCTTTGCCGCTTTGCGGCGAGGTTTAGAAAGCCCTGCTTCCGGCAGGGCTTTCGTGCGTCTGGAGGCAGGTGCGCTTAGTCTAATTTCCGGCGAGGGAGGTGCTTAATGGAACAGAGCCTGGAGAGGACGATGGCAGTTCTGGACCGGACGCCGGGGGCGTTGGACGCGATGTTGCGCGGGCTGCCGGAAGAGTGGGTACGCGGCACGGAGGGTGAGCGGACGTGGAGCGTCTTCGATACTGTCGTGCACCTGATTCACTGCGAGCACGATAACTGGGTGCCGCGGACGCGGGTGATCCTCGAGTCGAAGGAGGGTGAGGTGCGGCAGTTTCCGCCGTTCGACCGGTGTGGTGAGATCTACGAGAGCCGGGGAATGAAGCTCGGAGAGGTACTGGACAAGTTTGCGAAGGTGCGTGCGGAGAATTTGACGAAGTTACGGGAGTGGGGGCTCGGGGAAAAAGAATTGGCGATGCGCGGCAGGCATCCAGCGCTGGGCGAGGTGACGCTGGCGCAGCTACTGGCGACGTGGGCGGCTCATGACCTGAATCATCTGCACCAGATCTCACGCGTGATGGCGTATCAGTATCGCGAGGCGGTGGGGCCGTGGCGCGGGTTCATGGGCGTGATGAAATGCGAGGGGCACGGCGGTTGATTCTGGATTTAGTGCGCGGGTAGAGCACCGAGTCTGTCAGAGAGCTTCATGCGCCAGATCTGACGGGCGTCAGGTTCCATCGTTTCGATCTTCTGGCCTGCGCGATCGTAGGCGGCGCGGGCCTCATCATTCCGGCCGGAAGCGGCGAGGGCATCGCCGAGTGCGAACTCGGGCTCGACTTCGCCTGGTGCGAGCAGTTGGGCCTGCTGAGCCTCTGTAAACGCACGTGTGACGTCGTGCTGTTTGAGGGCGAGGGTGGAGAGTTCCACGTGTGGAAGCGCGGAGGCGAGCGGGACGGTGAAGGTGCCGTCGAACCAAAAGACGCCGTTCTGGATAAAGCGGGTGGGTTGGAGTAAGCGGAAGGACTCGTAGGGGTTGAGAACGCTGGAGCCTAACTCGAAGCTGTTGAGGTCGCCGGCGCTGATGAGGACAGGGCCGACGAGGATTGACGGAGTGAGTTGCGAGGTGCCGGTGAAGTGCGAGTCCGGAGTTGGGATGAGGTCGCAGGGGATGCCGTAGTCCGAGGGAAGGATGAAAGGCGTAGCGAAGTAGGCGATGTAGCAGTGCTGGATGTTGCGCGCGCGGAGTTCGGCGGAGACGGCGATGAGTTGCTGAGCCCAGTCGGTATTGGAATCGGAAAGATAGCGGAAGGTCTGCGTGGGGCCGCCCCAGGCTTCGTTGGCGTAGCTGATGTAGTTGGGTGAGGCGTGCACGGTGGTCGCGACGTGGAAGATGAGCAGGGCGATGACGGCGAGTGTCCAGCGCTCCCGACTTTTCTGCGTTCGTTGCGCGTGGAGAAGCGCGGCGGCGCCGGCTCCCGCGATGACACAGCAGAAGAGATAGACGGGAAGAATGTGACGCGCGCCGATATTGAGATGTGAGCCCATGGAGACAACCATGTACACGATGGGCGGGAGAAGAACGACGGTGAGTTCGATCGAGGGGCGTAGCCAGCGGCGAGCCATTGCGAAAAGAGCGAGCGCCAGAAACGCGAGCGTGGAGAGCGTGGACTTGATGAGGAACAGGATGGGGAAGTACATCCACGTGCCGTGCGCGTAGACGCGGCCTAGGAGAAAGCTGGGCATGCCGTTGGCCATGATGCGGACGTCGGCGAGGCCGTAGAGGTAGCTTTCGGGCAGAAGATGCCAGTGAGCGAAGAAGAGAATGCCGCGTGCCTCGCGAGAAGCGAGGGGTTTGACGTAGTCGGCGAGCGAGGGTGAGAGCGTGAGGCCTGCGGGGCGCGCGCTGAAGCGGAATCCGTAGAACGCCCAGAGTACGACAACTGCGACGCCGGTGATGACGGCGAGCGCGCCGATCATGCGGGCGATTGTGGTGCGCGGTGCGGGGGCCTCGGGATTCTTGCGGTGCTGATCGTAAAAAGCCGCAGCGGCGAGAAGAAACAGCATCGGCGCGAGCAAGATGGTGGAATGTTTTGCGGCGAGAGCGATGCCGCCGACAAGGCCGGTCGCGAGCAGCCGGCTGGTGGATGGGACTTTTACCCAGCGCCAGAAGGCATAGACGGTCGCGAAGATCGTGCAGGAGGCGGCCATGTCGGTTGTCACGTAGGCGCCATGGGCGACGAGATTGGGTTCGAAGCAGAAGAGCACAAGCGCGAGGAGGCCCGCTGTGAGCGAAAACATCTCAGTTGTGCCGAGGAAGACGAGGACGCCTGCGAGCAGGGAGAAGACAGAGGCGAAGAGTCGCGCGCGAAGGACGAGAGTATTGGCGCTGTAACGGCCGCCGTCGGCGGGGCCATTGTGGAAGAGGAGCTCGCGGCCATCCATGTAGGCCTCGTCTTTGAAGAACCGATGGCCGACGGTGGGGACTTTGAGATCGAGCGGAAGGAGGGGGAGTGCGCCGATCATTTTGACCATCGGCGGATGCTCGGGATTGAGGCCGAAGTCGTGGGCCTTGAGGCTCTCGTAGCCGGCGAAGATGTGGTCGCCCTCATCCCAGGTGAGGGACTGGCCGCGGATGGCGTGGAGCATCTGCAGCCAGAAGATGAGGATGAGGGCGGGCACAACGATCAGTACCCAGCGATTTCGCAAACGGCTTTCTCCAAGGAGGGGATGGCGGAGGAAGCATATCAGCCGGCGGCGACTGTCAGCAAAGAAAAACGTTTGTCTTGCGATTGAGAGTGATGAATAACTATTCGTCGAGCGGCCAGGATTTGCGGTCGATCGTGAAGATGTCGGTGGTGCGGCAGTAACCGCCGGAGCCGTGCATGCGGCCGATGAGGCGAAGCCTGTGCGGGTCGATGTAGAGGCGCTCGAGGTTGGAGAAGGCATCGGTGCGGATATGCGCGTGTAGGACGCGCGCGAGGACGATGATGCTGGAGCCGCCACATTCGATGGTCTGGAAGAGGCGGCACTCGAGGCCGACAGGCGATGCCGCGATGCGTGGCACTTCGATGAGTGATGAGGGTGTGAGGTCGAGGCCTGCGAGTTTGGTCTCATCAGTGCCGCGTGGAGCGTTGGTGGCGGTGATGTTCATCTCCGGCGCGAGTTCTTCGGGGACGAGATTGACGACGAAGTCGTTGTGCTCGCGAATATTGGCGTAGGTGTCCTTGCCTTCGCGGTCAGCAGCGGCGGAGAAGCTGATGGCGACGAGCGGCGGGTCGGCCGAGAGGATATTGAAGAAGGAGAACGGTGCTGCGTTGAGACTGCCCGCCGCGTTCCGCGAAACGACCCACGCGATGGGCCGCGGCATGATGACCGACGCGAGGAGTTTGTAGACGTCGGACTTCGGCATGGCGTTGAGGTCGAAGTGGGAAAACGTATCGGGCATAGGTGTTGGATGAGCGAGCGGATGAGTGTGTCTCAGTTAAGTCCTTTGGAACCTATAGAAAAGCGTTCGATTTACTGATACCGGCTTAGCAGCATCAAAGTAAAGGTCTGCGCACGAGGTAAGTGCGGGAAAGAGAGCAACTATGCAAAAGCTAATGGCGGTGGCGTTATGCGTACCGCTGATGGCGTCGACGGCAATGGTCGCGTCCGGACAAAACAGGTACCAAAACCGTGGATACGACCGAGGGTCCAGCCAGTACCAGGACAACCGCGGGTACAACCACTACCGGGATGACCGCAAGTCGCATCAGCAGTTTTACAACGGCGCGTACCAGGGTGGCCGAGGCGGAGACTACGGCCGCTACGATCACGATCGCCGCTACTCCGAATACGACCGGCGCTATCACGGTAATGGCAACTACTACGGTGATCCGCGTTACCGGCACGACAACGGTATCGGACCGGGCAAGGGAGCACTGATCGGAGGCGCGGGTGGCGCTGTTTTGGGCGCGATCCTCGGCGGAGGAAAGGGTGCATTTGTCGGCGGCGCGGCGGGAGCAGGTATTGGCGCGATCCTTGGCGAACATTCTCAGCAAGAGCGTCGTGAGCGGCCCTACTGAAGCGGCAGGTCTCTTTGTGATTCGAAACGATGAAAGGAACGATTCCGATGAAAAAGATTGGATGTATGACAACGGCCATTCTGACGGCTGGAATGATTGCGGGGAGTGGAGCGATTGCACAGTCCGCGCCGCAGACTACGACAACTGAGACGAACTCCACGCATACAAAGTCAACGACCACGGGAGCCCAACCGAACTGGACAGTTGATCAGCTGATGACGGCTTCCGTGCACGACGCGTGGGTCATGAGCGGGCGTAATGAGCAGAAGTTCTTCGAGATGGCGACGGCGTTGGCGCAAATCTCGGCTGAGAAGCGCGGGCTTACGCTCCCGAATAACGCGGCGGCCGGCAAGCGCTTCGGAGAACTTGTAAAGGAAGGGGCCAAGGGCGACCACGACCAGCTCTTGTACTCGGTCGTCGACAAGGCGGTGCAGCAGGTCGGCACAAAGAGCTGAGGAACAGAGTTATTCAGCGGGGCGTCTCGTCGGCGACGGGGCGCCCTTTGTCGCTAAGGCTGACGTGTGTGGCGGGCACGTGGTGGTCGTGTGGAAAGATGAGCAGCCAGCGTTCGGGAATGGCGCGGGCGAGGAAGCGTTTGCGTTCGTCGATACAACGGATGGGATCGAGATCGTAGCCCATGACCCACGCGGGATCGAGGTGGTGGTGCGTGGGGAAGAGGTCCCCGGTGAAGACGCCATGGTGATCGCCAGATTCGATGTGAACGGCGAGCATATTGGCGGTATGGCCGGGGAAGGGTTCGACGGTGAGGCCGGGAAGGATTTCTAAGGAGGTCTGGATAGTAGGTTGTGGGAGATTCGGAGCTTCGGGATTGCGGAGGCGCGGGTCGTCAGGCGTATAGCCACCGCGGCCGTTCGGGTCGAGCAATGTGAGTTGGCCGGACTTGAGCAGCGGATCGTAGTTGGGCGGAAGGTAGCTGATGCGGTCGCGATCATGCTGCAGGCGGCCGTGTGCTAGTTCACCGGCGGCAGAGAAGTAGCGCGCGTTGGGAAAGGTGGGAGTGACCGAGCCATCAGGGCGGAGCGTGGTGTTCCAGCCGCAGTGGTCGAAGTGGAGGTGGGTGTTGACCACGTGAGTAACGTTTTCGGGGCGAACGCCGGCTGCGGCGAGTGAAGCTGGAAGGAGCTCGTGGTTTTGATGAATCTCTCGCATTTTGGGCGAGAGCTTGTTGCCGAGGCCAGTTTCAATGACGACGAGAGCCGACGGCATGCGGATAATGAGAGAGTTAAGACCAAGGAGAACGCGATTCTCGTCGTCGGCGGCTGTGCGGCGGCTCCAAAGGGTTTTGGGTACGACGCCGAACATGGCACCGCCGTCGAGGAGGAAGGTGCCGTCGGTGCAGAAGGTGAGCTCGAATGCTCCCAGGATGCGGTGGGCGCGAATAAGAGCGTCGTCGCCGGGGCGGGCGGCTGGATGCGAAAGAACGTGCGTCACCGCATCAGGCTACACGAGCCTGATGCGGGAGCCGAGTCGAATTAGGCGCGGGGAGCTTCGGCTACGGCAGCGGCCAGCGAAGACGCGTCAGGATTCTCGACGATGGAGGGCGTCTGGGCGATCAGGCCGATGGTGGCGTGCACATCCGCTGATACGGTGTCCGAAGTTGGAAGCACCTGTTCGACGGCGGCGGTGACCTGCGCAGCGGGCGAGTCCATTTGCGCGACGGCTGCGACCCCTGAGGGAACCCGCTTCAACTGGAAGCAGGAACGACAGAGCACCGGCCGCCCTTGGGTGGGCTTGAACGGAACGGTGGTCTCGACGCCGCAGGCCGAACATTTCGTTCGGGTTTCAGTGCGCGATAGCGGAAGGGTTACGGCCCCGGTTACCGTAGCGGTGCGGCCCAGACCAGCACGTTTGGCCTTGCACAGCTTGCAGCGCTTGGGGTCGTTCTTGAACTGCTTATCGTAGAAGAAGAGTTGCTCGCCTGCGGTAAAGATGAACTCGTTGCCACAGTCCGAGCATTTCAGAATGCGGTCCGTGAATTCCATGCGCCTTCTCCCAGTCTTGCGGGATAAGGCTGAAACGTTACCAGAGGTCCAAACGCAGGAACTGAAGATCCCCAGGACGCGTGTTCAAGCCTAATTGCGAATTTTTGCAGCGGGGCCCAAAGGATCTTGAGGATGCCACGAGGACTGGCGGCTCTCCCAGGTTTTGCGGCAACGGGGCGCCGAAACGCCCCGTACACTCCGAGTTCTGTTGTGGATCCGACTCTCGCCTGATCCCTGATTGCTCCACAAACTGCGTGGGTTAGTTCCGTTCCTTGCGGACCTGAGTTAGTCCTGTTCCTTCCGGACTTTCTTTCGGTTCCGCTTACGAGCCAGAGCTTCCTTCACGCGACGCTTTTCGCCTGGTTTCAGGTAGAAGGAGTGGCGCTTGACCTCCTTGATGATGTCTTCCGTCTGCACCTTGCGCTTGAAACGGCGCAGGGCATTCTCAAGAGGCTCGCCTTCCTGCACACGAACTTCTGCCACTTAGATACACCTCCAAACTTGCCTGCTGGCGAAATTTAAGAATACGACAGCAGTCCCGATTTTCCGCAAAAATATTCGCTTCGGGGCACGACTGTTCGCGTGTCGTCGAAGTCTTGAAACTATGCGATTTTATTGGCAAAATTTGCGCACTCCGGTGTGCAATCGGTTGCAGCGAGTGGCCAGCCAAAGGGAGTCCATCTCGGACCTTCCAATGGAAGGGACACGTGGGCGACGGATGTGTTGCGACGAAGTCTCATAGAATGGGAAGTAGCTCTTTTTCATGTCGACTGCATCCACCCTTTCGTCTGACCCTGCCCCGCCACCCGAAATCCATAGCTGCCCCAGCTGCAGCCACTGGCTTCCGGATGGAACGCTCGCGTGTCCGGACTGCAATACCCTGACCTATGGGCTTTATTTGCGTCAGTTAGCAGGTTCCGCGCAGCAATTTGAGCAGGAAGGAAAGTGGCAGGAGGCGAGGGAGCGCTGGCGCTCGACGTTGCAGTGGCTGCCGGAGAATGCCGAGCAGGCCGCTGGGATTCAGCGCCACATCGAGCAGATCGACAGCCGATTAAAGGCCGAGCAGGACCGCAAGGCGAAGTGGACGAAGCGGCTGGGTCCCTTTGCACCGATCGCGCTGTTTCTGATCAAGATCAAGTCGGCGATCTTCCTGCTGCTCAAGCTGAAGTTTCTGCTGGGCATCCTGGGATTTTTCGGGATTTACTGGGCTCTCTTCGGGTGGAAGTTTGCGTTGGGCTTTACGGCCATCATCTTTGTGCATGAGATGGGGCACTTCGTTGCTGTAAAACGGCGTGGGCTGAAGGCAGATCTTCCGCTGTTCTTTCCAGGGCTGGGCGCTTATGTGCGCTGGTACAGCATGGGCATCTCGGTCGACCAGCTGGCCGCCATTGCACTGGCTGGACCGATGTACGGCCTTGCAGCGGCGCTTGGATGTCTCGCTGTGGCCTGGGGTACGCATGGCCAGTTGAGCGTCCTGTTTCTTGTGCTGGCGAATGTAGGGGCGTGGATCAATCTATTCAATCTGGTTCCCGTGTTGGGGCTGGACGGAGCGCAGGCGACGTATGCGCTGGGGCGCGTGCAGCGTGGACTGATTGCGCTGACGTGCTTCATCTTCTTCGGCCTGACGGTGAACAGCGAGATGAACAGCGGCTACACCGGAGGGCACATTCAATGGGTGTTTCTGTTTGTGGGTCTCGGGATGCTCTGGCGCTGCTTCACAAACGATGAGCCGGAAAAGCCGCACACGGGAACGATGGTCTACTTCCTCGGTCTCCTCCTGGCGCTTGGATTCATGCTCCTGCTCACACCGGTACCTATGGCGGGACGTGTGCTTCGGTAACGAAGGCGAATTGGTTCGTAGAACGTATACTGGCGCAGCATGGCGCTGCCGAAGATTCGATCTGCTGCACTAAACCAAAGGGCAAACCGTTATTTTCCAGGTGGGGTTGACTCGCCTGTGCGTGCATTCCGTGCTGTCGGTGGCGATCCGCCGATGGTAGTTCGCGCGGAAGGAGCCTATCTCTACGACGCGGACAAGAACCGCTATCTGGATCTGTTCGGTTCATGGGGGCCCATGCTACTGGGACATGCGTTCGGGCCGGTAGTGACAGCGGTGAAGCGTGCCGCGGATCATGGGACCTCGTTTGGCGCGAGCACTCCGAGCGAGTCGGACCTGGCAGAGTTGGTGCAGCGCTGCTTTCCGTCGATGGAGCGGATGCGATTTGTGAGCTCCGGCACGGAAGCGTGCATGGCTGCCATCCGGCTGGCGCGCGGATTTACGGGCAGGCCCTTCGTTATCAAGTTTGAGGGTTGCTATCACGGGCATGCGGACGCGCTGCTGGTGAAGGCGGGCAGTGGTGTGGCGACGTTCGGGATTCCCGGGTCGGCGGGGGTGCCGGCGGAGACCGCGATGCACACCCTGGCGCTTCCCTACAACGATCTCGAAGCTGTCGAGGACGCGTTCGGAGCGTTTCCTGACCAGATTGCATGCGTGATCGTTGAGCCCGTAGTGGGGAATGCGGGAACGATTCCGCCTGCGCCAGGATTTCTTCCAGGACTGCGCAAGCTGACGCGTGACCACGGGGCGCTGCTGATCTTCGATGAGGTGATGACGGGATTCCGGCTGGCAGTGGGTGGAGCGCAGGAGCGGTTTGCTGAGGAGCTGGGTGAGAGTGGCACGCCGGATCTGACAACGCTGGGGAAGATCCTTGGCGGCGGTCTGCCGGTTGCGGCGTTCGGCGGGCGGGCGGATGTGATGGACCTGCTTGCGCCTCTGGGGCCGGTGTACCAGGCGGGAACGCTGAGTGGGAATCCGCTGGCGATGGCCGCTGGCGTGGCCATGATTGCGCACCTGCTGGCCTACAAGAATGAGATTTATCCGACGTTGGAGCGGACGTCGGCGGCGATTGCCGATGGTGTAGCGAAGCTCGCGGCAGAGCAGGGCATCGCCATGACAACGAACCGTGTGGGCAGCATGTTCACGTGGTTCTTTACGCCGTCGGAGGTGCGCGACTTCGCCTCGGCGAACGCGTCGGATACTGAGGCGTTCGGGCGGTTTCATCGCGGAATGATGGAGCGCGGCGTGTGGCTGCCCCCAAGCCAGTTCGAGGCCGCGTTTGTGTCGGCGGTGATTGGACGGCGCGAGGTCGAGACGATTCTTTCCGCGGCAGGAGAGGCACTCGCAGAAGTTGCGCGCTAGCTGACAGTTGCTGCTACGGGTGGATGGGGTTTGGGCTCCATCCAGAGTTTGCCGGCGAGCATGAGCACGGCAAGAAGGATCCCGCTGACGAGAAAGACCCCGCGCACACTGGTGTGTTGGGCAAGCACTCCGCTCAGTAGAAGGCCGGCGATCTGCGCAGAGAAGACGAACGACATCACAGTGGAACCGACGCGGCCGAGCATGGTCTGCGGCGTCTCCTCCTGGATCATTGTCTGCGAAGGGACGATGATGCCACCGGCGGCGAAGCCGACAAGGATGAGCGCGGGGATCGTCGTGACGAGGCTCGGAATTGCCGCGAGGACAAACGTGCCGGCAGCCATGCCGCCGAGGCCGAAGTAGACGAGCGAGGTGTGCTTCACTTTCTTGGCCGCGGCGGTGAGGACGTTAATGCCGGCCAGCAGGCCGATGCCGATCATGGCGCTGGTCACACCGAAGATCTTCTGCGAGGCGTACAGGTTGTCGCGCACGTAGACGGCGATCATCGGCGCGAAGCAGCCGAGGGCAAACATACCGGCGGCGAGTGCGGTGATGACGAAGAGAAGCGCGGCGTGGTGAAGGATGAAGTTTGCGCCTTCGCGCATGTCGGCGAGGATGCGGCGGATGCCGGAGAACTCGCTTGCTTGACCCACTTGCTTCGCCATCGCTGCGCGCGCGGGGATCGTGAGAGCGACCGACGCGATGAGCGAGGCGGACGCGACGAAGCTGACGGAGTCGCCGATGTAGCAGACGGTGACTCCGAAGATGGTGACGATCGTGACAGCGATGGGGCCGCCGATGATGCGCATGATGAACATCACCTGCTGCATGAGGGCGTTGGCCGACCGTAGACCGTGAAATGGAACTGCAGAGCGAAGCGCGATGCCTTGTGCAGGCGAGAAGAAGCTGGAGACGACGCTGATCGATGCAAGGACGAGATAAAAGCCCGCCATCGAATGAACGAACAGAAGAAGCAGACAGAGGGCGGCACGCGTGAGATCGCTGGAGACGAGGGTGACTTTGACGGGCCAGCGGTCGGCAAAGACGCCGCTGATCGTGCCCAGCACGGCGATCGGCGCGAGATAGGCGATCTGGATGCCGGTGACCTGCTGCGGTGTGGCGTGCAGCTTGTAGGTCACGATCGTCATGACCGCGTAGAGCGCGAGGAAGTCACCGAAGACGCTGACGACCTGTGCGTACCAGAGACGGCGCAGCGGGGCGATACGCAACACCGCGCCCATGCTGAGGGGCTCGGGTGCTTTGGGTGCGGGAAGGGGCAGGCCTTCCGGTGTCTCGGCGGCAACGGCTTCGGCGCTCATGCGCAGGTTCTCCAGCGGATGTGTGGAGATAGTTTAGGGCAATTGCCGGCTGGCGGTCAGTCTTCGACGAGTTCTACGAGCACCACCTGTTCATCGTTGTCGATCTCGCGGAGCTTGACCTCGATGATCTCCCGGCGCGAGGTGGGGACGATGCGGCCGATAAATCGTGCTTCGATGGGAAGCTCGCGATGTCCGCGATCGATGAGCACGAGGAGCTGGACGCTCTTGGGACGCCCGTGGTCGAAGAGCGCGTCCAGCGCTGCACGAATTGTCCGGCCGGTGTAGAGGACATCGTCCATGAGAATGATGTCGCGCCCTTCGATGTCAAAGCCGATCTCGCCTTTTTCGACCACGGGGCGGACATCGCGCGTGGAAAGATCGTCGCGATAAAAGCTGATGTCGAGCATGCCGGTCTGAACAGGCTGACGCTCGATGGTCTCAATGAGCTTACCGATGCGCTGCGCGAGTGGAACACCGCGGCGCTTGATGCCGACGAGGCCGACATTGGCGGCGCCGTTGTTGCGTTCGACGATCTCGTGTGCGAGGCGGACGAGGGTACGCTCGATCTCCGAAGAGGACATGAGGCGGCCCTTCTCGCGAAGACGAGGTGGGCGTGTGGCGTCGGAGTTCTTTGCTGGGGTGGAGGCTTCGCTCATAACTGCCCCTGATGATAGCAGCGGAGCGTGAGTGTGCGTGTGGTCAGCGACTCTCACTGCGAGAACGCAGCAAGGCAGCGAAGGCGCCTCCAAGGGCGGAGAGTCCGAGGTAGATCAAGAGAACGAACGCGGACATCAGCAGGAGCAGGCCAAGGCGGTCCTCAGGGATATTGAGCCACGCGAGCACCGACGCCTGTGCGGGATTGCCCTGCTGCTGAATCGTCGTGCGAAGCTGCGTGAACAGGCTGGCGAGTTGGCCGTCAATCTGCGCGGCGCTGTGAAACACGTAACGCGCGAACACCAGACCGCAGGCGTTGATGGCAGACATCGCGAAGAAGATGGCCAGCCCGCAAAGCAGGCCCAGCCGCGCACCGAAACCTGCGTGGAGATTGGCGGGTCGAATCTTCGCGTTGTAGACGCCGAGAACGACGACAGGAGCTCCGACGGCCCAAAACCATGCCAGGAAGATTACCGGGGGAAGGGCGAAGGAAACGAGCGTGAGCACTGCGGCGAGAGTTCCAGCGAGGGCAGCAAAGCGGATGGCCGCGGGCCAGATGACGGCATCCGGATGCGAACCAAGCACGCCGCCGGCCAGGCCGGCATCGAGCACCGCGCGTTGCTTTTGGGCCTCGGTGAGGAGCTCTTCGGAGACGGTTATCTGCGGTGCGCCGCAGTTGTAGCAGAAGACGAGAGAGCCCTCCTGCTCATCGGAAAGCAACGCATGACATCGAGGGCAATGGCGAGGCGGCACAGTTTGAGGCTACCGGAGGTATGCGCCAGCCGCAACGCCGGGCTGCTATTCGCTGTCGGACGCGTCGTGATGACCGGGCATATCGAGCTCAACGAGACCGATCCTCGTGCCTCCATCTTTCGACTTGATCCCGGCGATGTGGATATGTGCCGGTGAGCCGGCGCGGAGTTCGACTTGATCGCCGCCGTCCGCGTTCACGTGGATTTCGTGGCGGCTGTGGTCGTCGTTGCAGGTGAGCCCCTCCGCGGTGCGCGTGGGCTGTCCGACAACCTGGCTTCCATGGCATTTGAGGACGTCACCATAGTGAGCCATGTCCTTGCGGTAGAACGCCTCAACCTTGTCAGGTGAGTCGGAGGTCTGATAGGTGGCGGCTTTGACGCCGAGATGGAAGTCGCCGAAGTTGAGGTTGATGTCAGCCGCGTCGTGGTTCTTGCCGTCGTGCTCCTTGACTGGCACCGCACCGGGATAGGGGGTGAGACCGATGCCGGCGATGTTGGCGTCCTTATCGGTCTTGATGTGCATCGAGCCGAAGGGAGTACTCATCTGGACGTTATCGCCGTTTCCGTGTCTGTTGTGGGAGATGCGGCAGCCAGTGAGGAGCATACAGGCAACGGCGGCGAGGATGGATAGTCGAAGCGCGCTCATCGGGTTCAGCTGGTTCATGATCCTAAGGACCTCAGCAGAGAGCTTTCACCGGAGAACTCGCCGGCTCATCGGAAGAATACGCCTTTGGGAGGCAAGTGGTTCCGTAGATTAGGGTTTCGTGAGCGGGTGGCGTAACGATAGGGAGCGCTGAAGGCCGCGTCTTTCTGCCCTAGACGGGGTTACACTGAGCGCCGGACTTCGGGAGGATGGCGATGCGCCGCAGCGGATGGAACACAAGGGCTGTCAGGGGTTTGGCGATGTTGATCGCGCTGGGGTTGATGTCCGTTGCCGCGGCCGCCCAGCAGCCGGATGCAAGCCAGGCGCCTCCGCCCCCCGCTCAGGAGAGCGTCGATTCAACACAGGTTCCATCGAGTGCGGATCCGCCGGCCGTTGTGGCGCGGCTCAGTGTAGCGCAGGGCAATGTCTCGGTTGAGCCCGCAAGCGTCAACGAGTTCGGCCCGGCCGAGGTGAATTACCCGCTCACGACAGGCGATCGGCTATGGACCGATTATGACGCGCTGGCAGAGGTGCAGGGCGGGCAGTTGGCCGTGCGGTTGGGACAGACTACCGACCTGACCGTAACGGCAATGACGGACACGCTGGCGCAGTTCGGGCTGGGCCAGGGCAGTGTGCATCTGCGGACCTATGCGCTCGAAGCTGGAACCACGACGGAGCTGGACACGCCGAATGTCGCGGTGACCGTGCTGGCGACCGGTGACGTGCGCGTTGACGTCGACCCAAATGGCGACTGGACGGTGGTTACTGTGTTCGCGGGCGTGGCAGAGGTAGACGGGAACGGGCTGCAGCAAACAGTGGGGGCAGGACAAGCATTGCGGCTTTCCGGAGCCAACCCGGTGGCTGGCCAATGGGTGGCGCGGCCGCAGGTCCGCGATCCGTTGGATACGTTCTCAAACCAACGAGACCAGGCGTACCAGGCGGGCGAATCGGCAGAGCAGAACTATTTGAATGCGGACACGGTGGGCGGAGCCGATCTGCAGCAGTACGGAAGCTGGTTGCCGGAGGAGGAGTACGGCTCGGTCTGGTTCCCGGCCAGCGTCCCGGCGGGGTGGCAGCCGTATTGCTACGGGCGTTGGACCTGGGTTGCGCCCTGGGGATGGACGTGGATCGATGCCGCACCCTGGGGCTTCGCGCCATTCCACTACGGACGTTGGGCGAACTTCGCCGGCCGTTGGGGATGGGTGCCGGGACCTCCAGTCGTGCATCCGGTCTATGCACCCGCGCTCGTCGTGTTTGTGCACGCGGGCAATGGGGCGACGGCGTGGTTTCCACTGGGGCCGAATGAGCCGTATGCGCCCTGGTATCACTCGAGCACGTTGTATTTGAACCGCGTCAACGCGAGCAACCTCCACAACCGCAATCTCAATCAAGTCCGCGGTGTCTACGACACGGACAACCGCAACGTGTACGCGGATCCACTCGGATCACGCCGCCAGTTTGAGAATCGCACGGCGGGGACGGTCGCGGTCTCGCAGGGTATTTTTGCGACGGGACAGCCGGTGCGGACGTCCTTGCTTCATCTGCCGCCGGCGCAGCTCGCATCCGCGCCGATGATTGCGCACCCCACCGTGTCGCCGGAACGGACGATGGTGGCGACCGGGAGGGCACACGCCTTTCCCGCGCGGCTGACTCGACCCGTGCTGATTTCGCATAAAGAGCAGCCAGTTCGGAATGAGAATCTGCTACCGCAAGGAACCGCTGCCCAATCGCAGGGACGGCCGGCGCCTGTCGAACGCCGGGTCAACAATGCTGCGGCCGGGACGCAGCGGTCAAACCAGGTGAATCAGATCGAGTACCGCAACAATCCAGCGGAAAAGGGCGCGGCAAATCAGCAGGCTGAGAGTCCATCGAACGCTCATCAGAATGAACCCGCCACGGAAGCGCCATCACAGGCACCCGCACAGAGGCCGCCGGTCCAGTCCACGTATCCGAACGTTCCGGTTTACTCTGCATCACCCGCTCAGCAGGCGTCCCGGCCGTCCCCGCCGCCGGCCTCGAACCCAACCCACCCTGCAGCGACCACGCAACCACAGCGCAGGCCCGTTCCGCCGCGATATCCCGAAGCGATCACTCTCGGCGCGCAATCCCAGCAGAGCGGCCAGCCCATGGCGGTCAAGGGTGGTGAGACGGCGGCTCAGGTTCACGGCACCGAGCAACTTCCGAGGCCAGGCTCGCCGGCGCCGCGTGTGGATATGCAGAACGAAGGACCGCATGAGCAGCTTTACAACCGCGCGGTGCCACCGCCGACGCGGCCGAGCTTCGACCAGCAGCGTCAGGCGATTCAGAGCGGCGATCCGGGACGTCCGCTGAGTCCGCAACAGCTGGACAACCTGCGCCAGAATCGGCCCGTCGGCGAGCCACAGATGCACGAGGCTGCACCGCACCCAGCGCCGGCCCCGCCGCCTGCGCAGCGAAGCGCTCCAGCGCCCCAGAGGAGTGGTCCTCCTCAGCAACAGCAACGGCATTGAAATCGGAGAAAATCGACACACCTTTTGCCCCGTGAAGCGGGCTTGATGCGGTGCGCGTCTAAGGACGAGTACACTGGAAATAGTGTCGAACTGTTGACTTTCCGAACCCCCCAGCGCAGCCGTGTCTGCGAACTTTATCCCTTCCTGAGGACAGAATGACTGAACAAGCATCTTCTCTTGACGCTCGCAATCAGGCCGAGCTCGATCAGCTTTCGATTAACACCCTGCGACTTCTCGCGGTAGACCAGGTGGAAGCGGCCAAGAGCGGGCATCCGGGAGCGCCCCTCGGGTGCTCGCCAATTATGTACCTGCTGTACCACAAGTTCATGAAGTACAACCCGCAGGAGCCGCTGTGGTCCGACCGCGACCGTTTCGTGCTTTCGAACGGACACGCATCCGCGATGCTCTACGGCACGCTGCACCTGACGGGCTATGATCTGCCGCTCGAGCAACTAAAGCAGTTCCGTCAATGGGGATCGCACACGCCGGGGCATCCAGAGGCGATTGAGACGAACGGTGTTGAGGTGACAACCGGGCCGCTCGGCCAGGGGCTTGCGATGGCGGTTGGCCTGGCGATGGCTGAAAAGCACATGGCCGGCGTATACAACAACGATCAATACAAGGTCGTCGACCACTACACGTATGCGCTTTGTGGCGATGGCGACCTGATGGAAGGCATCTCGCACGAGGCATGTTCCCTGGCTGGCACGCTGCAGCTCGGCAAGCTGATCGTGCTGTATGACGACAACCTGATCTCGCTCGACGGTCCAACGGACCTCAGCTACACCGAGGACGTCACGGAGCGCTTCCATGCTTACGACTGGCACGTGCAGTTCGTGTCGGACGGAAATGATCTTGAGGAACTGAACCGCGCGATCGAGGCGGCCAAGATGGAGCGAACGAAGCCGTCGCTGATCCGGGTGCGCACCATCATCGGCTATGGAGCGCCCAAGGCCGGCACGAAGTCAGTACACGGCGAGGCGCTCGGACCGGATTCCACGAAAGCTGTGAAGAAATTCTTCGGCTTCCCTGAGGACCAGAGCTTCGTGATCCCGGATGCCGCGCTGAAGAACTGGCGCTCCGCGATTGAGAAAGGCAAGAAGGCCGTCGCCGACTGGCACGATCGTTTCGACGCCTACAAGAAGGCATTTCCTGACCTTGCCGCACAATACGAGCGCACGACCGCACAGAAGCTGCCGGACGGATGGCAGAAGGCGCTGCAGACCTTCCCCACCGAGAAGAAGATTGCGACGCGCAACGCCGGCCAGATAATCCTCAACAACCTGGGCGCGGTGTTGCCGGAGTTGTTTGGCGGCGCGGCTGACTTGACGAGTTCCACGAAGACGATCTTCAAAGACTCGAATAACTTCCATCTGGACCCCAAGGGTCGCAACATCTTCTTTGGCGTGCGTGAGTTTGGCATGATGGCCGCGGTGAACGGAATGGCGGAGCACGGCGGCGTGATGCCGTTTGGCTCGACGTTCTTCACGTTCTCGGACTACTGCCGCTCCGCTCTGCGCATGGGCGCGCTGCAGCAGTCGCACTCGCTGTACATTTTTACGCATGACTCGGTCGGCCTGGGTGAAGACGGGCCGACGCACCAGCCGATCGAGCACCTGATGTCGCTGCGGGCGATTCCGGGGCTGACCGACTTCCGTCCCGCGGACGCGAACGAGACCTCGGCCTGCTGGGGTCTGATGGTGGAGCGCAAGCTTCCGGCCTTCATGGCGCTGACGCGGCAGGATATCGCCGTGCTGGACGCCGAGAAGTACAAGGTCTTCGACGGTTGCCGCAAAGGAGCGTACGTGCTCGAGCAATTCGGCAAGGACCTCATCATCGTGGCGACTGGATCTGAGGTTGAAGTTGCGATGAAGGCTGCGAACGACCTGAAAGGTGCCGGCATCAATGCGACCGTAATCTCCATGCCGAGCTGGAAGATCTTCGAGGAGCAGAGCGAGGAATACAAGATGTCGCTCTTCCCGCACGGCGTGCCGAAGATCGCTATTGAAGCCGGCGCAACCCTGGGCTGGTACAAGTACATCGGCCGCGATGGCATCGCAATCGGCATCGACCGCTTTGGCGCGTCGGCACCAGGCCCAATCGCGCTGGAGAAGCTGGGAATTTCGTCGGCGCATGTGGTTGAGGCCGCGAAGAAGCTGGTCAAAAAGTAAAACAAGGGCAGATTGAAATAACGGGAGGACTGGGTTAGCCCCAGTCCTCTTTGCTTTGCGCTGCGACTCTATTCAGCGGCTCGTGATGAGGACGGCGGTTGCGTCGTCTGTGTGCGTGGAACCAGCGGAGAATCGCTGGACCTCCTCGAAGAGGGCGTCGACGCAGGCTTTGGGCCGGAGGAAATGCTCGATGAGTCGGGCGGGGCCGAACTCCTCCTCGTCCTGGTTCATCGCCTCGGTAATGCCGTCGGAGTAGAGCAGCACCTGCGTTCCGGGTTTCAGGTGGACGGTGTATTCCGGATAGCTGGAGGCCGTGAGTCCAAGCGGAAGGCCCGTGTCGAGCGGAAGAAACTCGCATCTGCCATTGATGAGCAGCGGGCTAAGATGGCCGGCGCTGGCAAAGGTGATCTCGCGCGACTTCGGATCGAGCACGCCATAGACCATGGTGACGAATTTGTTGGAGGGCATGTCGGCAATCAGCATGTGATTAAGCTGCTTGAGGGTTTCGCCAGGGGAGAGGTCCAGGCGCGCCAGCGTGCGTAGCGTGGCGCGCGTGGCCGACATCAGCAGCGCAGCGGGCATGCCCTTGCCGCTGACGTCCGCGAGAACAATTCCGAGGCGGCCGGAGCTGAGCTCAATCCAGTCGAACCAGTCGCCGGCTACGACACCGGCGGGCCGCCAGGCGCTATCAAATCTGAAGCCGGGGATGAGAGGCGACGACTTGGGAATGAGAGCCTGCTGAATTACGCGTGCCTCTTGGGCTTCGCTGTGCATGCCCTCGTGGAGGAGGCGCTGCTCATTGAAGAGGCGGGCGTTTTCGATGGCCACGGTGATGTGGCCGGTGAGCACCTGAAGGATCTGAAGCTGGTCCTCGCTGAAACCGTCGAGCTCCGAGTGGTCGACGGCGAAGACCCCGATGACCTCTCCGCAGGAGACCAGAGGGATGTAGACGGCCGACTGGGTGTCCGGTTCGCAGGCGATGAAGTAAGGGTCAAGGCTAACGTCGGGCGCATAGTGCATCGCGCCTGTGGAGGCAACGTAGCCGGCCATGCCGCGCGTAAACTTCATGCGCGAACCCTTGCGATTCGCGCTGCAGCCATGTGCGCCGGCGAGTACAAGTTCCTCGGTGCCCGGTTCGCGCAGCCAGACGCTCACTTCGACGTTGCCGAGGGACGTAGCCAGGTCGTTGACGACACGATCCAGCACGCGGTCGAGATCGAGAGTGGAAGTGATGAGCTGCGCGGTGCGCTGCACGTTCATAAGCGCCTGCACGAACTCGCAGGAGTTTTCGATGAAGGGTGGAATCGCGGAAACTGGAGTTTGAATACTGCTGTCCATCAGCCCTCCTTTGCTGGCTGTGGCCCATTGCATTTTGACTTGGGGATTCGATGAGGCTGCGTCGTTCGTCGATGCAGCCATCGGGTGACGACGGGTGCGGTAAGACAGCGGAAGCGAGCACGGCAGCGAAAGCGCGGGCGATTCGTGGCAACATGATGGAATGACGCAGGATGAGGCGAAGTCACTCGTAGGCAAGCGCGCAGCGGAGATGGTCGAAGACGGCATGCGCGTCGGACTGGGCACGGGAACGACCTCCGTGATGTTTATCAAAGCGCTGGGCGAGCGGGTAAAAGCAGGCCTGAAAATCCGCTGCGTCGCCTCCAGCGATTCGAGCACCGAACTCGGCCGCTCGCTAGGTATGGAGGTAGTGACGCTCGAAGAGCTGCCGGAGCTCGATCTCTACGTCGACGGCGCGGATGAAGTCTGCGTAGAGCCAGGCGCTGGACTGTATCTCATCAAGGGAGGAGGTGCGGCACTCCTCCGCGAAAAGATCGTTGCGAGCGCGGCCGACAGGTTCGTCTGCGTTGTAGATGAATCGAAGATCGTGAAGAAGCTCGGGAAATTTCCGCTGCCTGTTGAGATCATCAAGTTGGCCCGGCCGCTGGTCGAGCCTCGTCTCGCTGAGCTTGGCTTGAATCCAAAGCTGCGCATGAAGAAGGATGGCTCCGGTCCCGTGCTCACCGACGAGAACAACTGGATCCTCGATTGCGCTTGCGGAGTGATCGAGAATCCCGAAGAGACTGCGGCCGAGATACGGTCCATCATCGGCGTCGTAGAACACGGGTTGTTCTTAGGTATGGCCCAGTTGGCGTTGGTTGCCGGAAATGACGGCGTGCGCGAGCTCACCGCGTAAGCGCGAACGCGATGACCGTCGGACCGGCGTTTGCTGGGTCTGCTTCTGCCCGCGCGATAAGTTCGTCTTCTAGCGGTCGCCAGCCTTGATCCATCTCGCAGCGCTCGACCTCTTCCGGCGACGCGTTCGTGAAGCAAAGCTCGCAGACAGTGAGATGGCCTGCCTCATCGCGCATCGGCGGCCCAAAGGTGCGACACTGCACCGGCCGCGAAGCGTAGAGATCACAGGTGCCGGTTACCGGGTCGAGTACGGGGCACGGCTCATCGTTCGCGAACTCTTCGAATGCCTCCTCGTGATGCGCTTCGGTGAAGAGGATGCCGCTGTCTGGGTCGCCGGGAAAGCCGGCAGCCAGCAGGCGTTCGCGCGAGGCATGGGCTCGTCTGCGGATGCGATCGGCGACATCTTTGGGTGCGAATGCGAGGCCCTCGCGAAGCGCCGCCGAATCCAGAGCCGTAATCGCGAACACGCCAATGCAGCATTGGTGACATCCGGGACGGCACGCAAGGTGTGTGCCGGAGCGGTCGGCAGCGGAGCTGAGTGCGGCATCGATGATGGGGAACAATTCGTTCACTGCTTATTCATAAATTTCCGGGCTTTGCAATTTCCGGCTTCACTTTGGCGTTCGCGCGTTTGCAACCAGTTTGAACGCGATTTTCGCTCTTGTGCATCGTCGCATCGCTGTCACGCGTCCCATAGATATGAGTACGTCGGTAAAGATTGAGCAGAAGGATCGGCACTGGTTGATTACCGGCGCTTCGAGCGGCTTCGGCCGCGTGTTAACAGAGTATCTGTTGTCGCTCGGAGCAAAGGTTGTGGCGACCGCTCGCAACGTAGATAGCCTTCAGGAACTCGTGAAGCGCCATGCCGGAAATATTGTCACACTGCCGCTCGATGTGACCAGCCAGCACAGCATCGACAAAGCCGTATCGGACGCGATCGCGCAGGTGGATCACATCGATGTGCTGGTGAACAACGCAGGCTACGGTGTGACGGGCGCGATCGAAGAAGTTACCCAGGCCGAGTACATGCCGATGTTCGACACGAACGTCTTCGGCTTGATCAACGTAACGAAGGCATTGCTGCCGCAGTTTCGTGAGCGGCGCTCCGGCGCCATCGTGAATTTTTCATCAATAGGCGGACTGATCGGAGCGGCGGGCTGGGGTTACTACAATGCGACGAAGTTCGCAGTAGAAGGATTGTCTGAAGCGCTGAATGCGGAACTTGCCCCACTTGGCGTGCACGTGATGGTGGTGGAACCCGGGCCCTTCCGCACGGAGTTTCTTGGGCGTTCCGGCGTAGAGGCCAGGCAGCGCATCTCGGACTACGAGCCGACTGCCGGCAAGACGAGGGAATACTTCGCGACGCAGTCTGGCAAGCAGCCCGGTGACCCGCAGCGTGCTGTAGAAGCCATAGTTGCAGCAGTGAGCGACATGAATCCACCCAGGCATCTGTTGTTGGGCAAAATTGCGCTCACCCGTTTCCGCAAGCGGCTGCAGCAGTGGAACGAGGAACTCGATCAGTGGCAGGCGACAACGGAAGGCGCGGACTTTCCCGAGCCGTGAGCCTTGATTACCGGGCCCTCATTTTTCCCCTTGACCGTGTTTCGGATTACTCTCTAAGAGGCGTATTAACGCGAACGTGACCGGTAGTCCCGGCGATGAGGAAGGATCGTATGCAACTTGGATTGATCGGACTCGGCAAGATGGGCGGCAACATGGCGGAGCGTCTCCGTAAAGCAGGCCATAAGATTGTCGGGTTCGATTTCTCCGCAGACGCCGTCAAGAGGTTGAACGATGCCGGCTCCGTGGGAGTGAATTCGCTCGAGGACCTGGTGAAGAATCTGACCGATTCGCCGCGAGCGATCTGGATCATGGTGCCTGCCGGCGACCCTGTCGACCAGACAATTGCGAAGCTGAAGCCGCTGATGAAGAAAGGTGACATCTTCATCGACGGCGGCAACTCGAACTACAAGGACTCGCAGCGCCGGCACGACGAGTTGAAGAAGGAAGGTTTCGAGTTTGTAGATGTCGGCACCTCGGGCGGCATCTGGGGTATCACCGAGGGTTACTCGATGATGATTGGCGGCGACGATGCGCCCGTGCAGTACCTGACGCCGATCTTTGAGGCTCTGGCGCCGGCAGAGCATGAAGGTTGGGGGCACGTAGGGCCGTCAGGCGCGGGACACTTCGTAAAGATGGTCCACAACGGCATCGAGTACGGCATTATGCAGGCTTATGCCGAGGGCTTCTCGATTATGCGGGCCAAGACACCGTTGCATTTGGATCTCGTGCAGATCTCTGAGATCTGGCGGTATGGTTCGGTTGTACGCTCGTGGCTTCTGGATCTCACGGCGGACGCTCTCAAGAAGAACCCGACGCTCGAAGGGCTGGAAGCGTATGTTCCGGATTCAGGCGAAGGCCGCTGGACTGTCTTTGAGGCGATCGATCTGAACGTCTCGGCTCCTGTGATTACAGACGTCGTTGATTCGCCGTCTGCGTTCACGCGAAGAAAATAACTTCACCGATCGCATGCTGGCAGTGATGCGCAACGAGTTTGGCGGACATGCGGTCAAGACGGCTCCGGTAGGCGACAAGTAGGAATGTGCCGCTGCGGCGGCAACGCGGAAGATTCCGCACAGAGAAGAGGGAGGCAGTATGGCCGCCATGGTAGAGGAAGTCGGACAGTCGCTCACTGAGCGCGAAGAACTCGGCAGTGGGCCGAAAGAAGAGCGAACTCCTGACCCATGCATCGTGGTGATCTTCGGTGCGTCAGGCGATCTGACCAAGCGCAAGCTGTTGCCGGCACTGTTTCACCTGGAGCAGCAGCACCTGCTGCCGAAAGAATTTGTGGTGGTCGGTGTCGCGCGCCGTGATCTTTCGGCGAGCTTTGCGGCCGACATGCAGGAAGGCGTCTTGAAGGGCGGCGGCGTGGACCGCGGCGATTCTGCACTGAAGCCGTTCATCGACCGCGTGAAGTATTTTGCAACCGAGTTCGATAACGATGAAGGCTTCGACAAGCTGAAGGCATTCCTCGCCGAGCTCGATCAACGGTACGGAACGAAGGGTAATCGGTTGTTCTACCTGGCTGTCGCGCCCGAGTACTTTGCGGACATCGCAGAACGGCTTGCGAAGCACGAGATGACGAAGGCGAAAGAGAAGGGCCAATGGATTAACGTCATCATTGAAAAGCCGTTTGGCACCGACCTCGAGAGCGCGCGCAAGCTGAACGACGAACTGAACCACGTACTGGCTGAGAACCAGATCTTCCGCATCGATCACTACCTCGGCAAGGAAACCGTACAGAACATCCTGGTCTTCCGTTTTGGCAACGGTATCTTCGAGCCGATCTGGAACCGCAACTACATCGACTACGTCGAGATTACGGCTGCAGAGTCGATCGGCATCGAAGGGCGCGGCCCGTTCTATGAGAAGGCGGGAGCACTGCGCGATGTTCTGCAAAACCATGTGATGGAAGTGCTGAGTTTCGTCGCGATGGAGCCGCCCGACAGCTTCGAGTCGCAGGCAGTCCGTACCGAAAAGCTGAAAGTATGGCGTGCCATCGATCCGATTCCGGTGACCGACACGGTGCGCGGCCAGTATGGCCCGGGCATCATCGACGGACAGCCCGTCATCGGATACCGCGAGGAGGATCGCGTCAATCCGCAGTCGACCACCGAGACGTTCGCGGGGATGAAACTGAACATCGAGAACTGGCGCTGGGCTGGCGTCCCGTTCTACATCCGGGCAGGAAAGCGTTTGAAGACCCGCGTAACCGAGGTGACGGTCACCTTTAAGCAGGCTCCGCTGCATCTGTTCAAGGGAAATAACATGAGCAGCCAGGTTTGCCCCAATGTGCTGAAGATTCGGATCCAGCCCGACGAGGGAATTGCGCTCGCGTTTGGTGCGAAGGTCCCGGGCCCGACCACGAATGTGAAAAATGTCGAGATGCAGTTCAGCTACGCGACGGCATTCGGTAAAAGCTCGGCGAACGGTTACGAGCGCCTGCTGCTCGATGCAATGCTCGGCGACGGTACGCTCTTCGCACATCGTGACGGCGTGGAGGCTACCTGGGCGCTGATGACCCCGATTCTCGATGCCTGGAAGGCGAATCCGCCGAAAGATTTCCCGAACTACGCGGCAGGAAGCTGGGGACCGAAGTGCGCCGATGAGCTGATGGCCCGTGACGGTCACAGGTGGCACACCTCGTAGCGAACGCGCCCCTTTAATAACGATTCGAGAGTTGAGAGATCTATGGCTCGTCCCGTAACTGTCACGTACCAGGTGTGGCCTTCTGCCGCTGCAATGGCGATGGCCTCGGCGCAGTTGTTTGCGAACAAGGTGGAACAGGCCGTTGCATCGCGTGGAATCGCACGCATCGCAATTTCCGGTGGTTCCACCCCGAATGCGACGTTCAAGCTGCTCTCCGATCCATCGCAACCGTTTCTCGCGACGGTGCCATGGGAAAAGCTGCAGCTTTTCTGGGTGGATGAGCGCTGCGTTCCACCGGATAATCCCGAGTCGAACTACGGCGTGTGCCGTGAGCTGCTGCTCACAAAAGTGCCGATCCCCGCGGCGAATGTCTTTCGGATGGAGGGAGAGCTCGATCCGGAGGAGGCGGCGTCGAGGTACGAGAGCACATTGCGCAACGTGATGAAACTCGAGGGCGCGGAATCTCCGGCATTCGACCTGGTTGTACTCGGTATGGGACCCGACGGACACACGGCATCGCTCTTCCCAGACACAGACGCGCTCAATGAGATGGGACGCCTTGTCGTTGCGAACCATGTTCCGCAAAAGGACACTTGGCGCATTACGCTGACGTGGCCGGTGATCAATCAGGCCGCTGAGGTCGCGTTTGAGATCGAAGGGCCCGGCAAAACTGACATTGTTGCGGAAGTACTGAGCGGTCCTCGCGATCCCGAGCGGTTGCCCTCACAACTGATTCGCCCGGCGAATGGTAAGCTTCTCTTTCTGCTGGACCAGGATGCGGCGGCAAAGCTTCCGTCGGCGAGCGCGGTCGCCGAAGCGCACGGATATCGCGTCGGCACCCTGGAGATTTAGCAGCGCAGGAGAGACAAAGACACATGATTCTGGCCGGGGATATCGGTGGGACCAAAGTTCATCTGGCGCTGTACTGTTTCATCGGAGGCAAGCTTTCGCCGGTCCGTGATGAAAAGTTTCCGGCGACCGAGTTCGCTTGCCTCGACGATATTGTGAAAGCGTTTCTCTCGCCCGAGAGAAGCGGCCAGCCGGACGTTCGGGACCAAATCATTGCGTTGTTGCTTCGGTTGCCCAGGACCTGTGCGCGATGGCCGGCTGAAGCTCACAAACCTGCCATGGACGCTCGATGCGCGCGAACTGCAGCGCTCGCTCGGGATACAACACATTTTCCTGATTAATGATCTGGAGGCGAATGGCTACGGCATCGCCGAGCTCTCGAACGACAAGATCTTTACGCTGCATCCGGGCGATGCAAGTTCGGTGGGACACCGGGGGCTGGTCGCGGCAGGCACGGGGCTCGGTGAATGCCTTCTGATTTGGGATCCGATTCTGCGGCGTCATCTGCCGATTCCCTCCGAGGGTGGCCATGGTGACTTCGCCGCCCGGAACGACACCGAGATTGCGCTGCTGCAATTTCTTCGGCGCAAGCTTGACGGCCGCGTCAGTACGGAGCGCGTTGTCTCTGGAATCGGACTTCAGAACATCTATGCCTTTTTGCGTGACGACCAGAAGATGGAAGAGCCGGCGTGGTTGCGCGAACGCATGCAGATTGAAGATCCGAATGCAGTGATCGGCGCGTGCGCGGAGGATGGTTCCAGCGAAATCTGCGTAAAGACGCTCGACCTCGCCGTCTCCGCCTACGGAGCAGAGGCTGGAAACCTCGCCCTGAAATTGCTCGCACTCGGCGGAGTGTATCTCGGCGGTGGGATCGCTCCTAAGCTTCTGAAGTTCCTGGCGAATGGCGGATTCATGCGGGCCTTTCTTGATAAGGGGCGGCTATCATCGCTGCTCGAGACGATTCCGGTGCGGATCATTCTTGACGACACCTGCGCGCTCCTGGGCGCCGCGGCCTATGCGGAAGCTCGCGCGGCAGAACTCTCCGGCCACTCGGAGCGCCAGGCCTCCGTGCACGTTGCCTAAGTTATTGAATCGGGGCGCGGAAACGAAGTGCCCGTAAAACCTTGGCTCTCAGCACATAAAATCGGAGTATGTCCACAGCACCTGTGACGTCGGCCGACAGGACACGTGTGCGCGAAGAGTCATCGGCAGGCGGTCTGCGGACGGTCTCCGGGGCTGTTGTGCTGGGAGTTGTTGGACTCTTTGCAATCAGCTCAACTTGCCTCGCGCTTTGGAACATGTGGATGACTGACCCGCTGAAGTCGATCGGTGGGCTGATCCCTGTCGTCGGCTTCCTGCTCATTCTGCGAGCATGGCGGTCACTACGCTGGGAGGCCGACGGATCCTGGTGGGGACTCGCAATCCTTGCAGCAACCATTGCGATCGTACATGTGCGAGATCAGGCCGTCATCGAGATGGTTCTCTCGCCCTCGTGGTCGATCGTGCTTCCGCCCTTATCGCTGGTGTCCGTCGCGTACGCAGCGGGAGTTGTAGTCCTGTTCGGCGGCAGCAGATTGCTGCGCGCGGCATGGTTTCCGGTTGTGCTGATGTGGTTCGTCAATCCTGTGCCGCACTTCTTCAACCGTTTCATCGATCTTCCGCTCCAGCATGCATCCGCGGTGATCGCGCGAAGTTTCGCGCATGCGTTGGGCCAGCCGCTCACGCCGGACCAGCTGAGCCTCATGTTTACGCCGAAATTCGGCATGTTCATTGCGCCCGGATGCAATGGTATTCGTGGCGCTCTGACGATGGGATTTATCGCGCTGATTGCCGGATATCTCTATCGGCTTCGATTGCGTCATTGGTTCTTACTCACAGCAGGTGCCGTGCTTCTTGGGTATGTCTTCAACTTCGTGCGGCTATGCGGGTTGGTGGTGTATTACGTCATCGCACTGCGCTATCCATGGCTGCAGCATCACGCGGCCATGGGAGACTACATCCTTGGTGCGGGCCTCTTTTTTGGCGCGACCGTGCTCCTGTTCGCGGCGTTATTGCGCTGGAGTCCGCAGCAGCATCTCCGTCTGCCATCGTCTGCAGTTGCGAAGACAGCTTCGGGAAATGACTCGCAGTCACATCCACTCATGCCGCGCTGCATCGCACTCGCGTCATTGATCGCACTGGGCAGTGTCAGTTACGCACGAACCATGCTGCAGACGCCGAGCGTACGCAGTCTTCAAAATCAGTCGACGGGTGTCTTTCCCACGCGTGTCGGACAGTACAGTTTGCAAAGGGAATGGAACGAGACCTTTGCGAACGGGGTAGTCGTCTTCCATTGGGCGGAGTACACGCAGCCTGGTACAGGCCCGACCGTTTCGCTTGGTGTGTCTCCGACACTGGGTGCTCACGACACCTTGATTTGCCACGTGGCACGTGGTGAGGACTGGATCTGGCACGGTCCGCTCACGTTCCCGACGGGCGCCGCTGATACAAGTTTCAGTGCTTCGCTGTATAACACCGGAGCGACGCAGTATCTTGAGGCGGCTTCTGTCTGTACGGGTTTGACGTGCAGTCAAGTTTCAACCGATCGCAGGCACTTCGGGTTGATCTACAGCCATCCCGCAGCACGCGATCTGCTGACACAGGATCCAGAGCGGCCGATTTCAATCCTCCTGCGTGCAGAGCTCCCCGATGCCGCACTCAGTCCAACACAAGCTCGCACAGTGCTGACCCAGAGCCTTGCGAGCTTCCTCTCCGGAGCCGATCTTGCCCAATTCACGAAGCCCTATCGTCAACACTGAGATGAGTTTCAGTGACCAGAGGTCGGCGTTGGCCCGCTGCCTGCTTCTCATCGGAGCCGCTGTGCTTGCGCTTGCATCGTCAGGCTGTGGCGGTTCGTCCACAACCTCCGGACCGCCAGGAGGCGGTTCCGGCGGCTCGGGCGAGCCCAACAACTGCAAGTCGGCCAATGTCACGAGCCCCTCTCAACCGGCGCCCAGTGCGAACTATCCGGTAGCAAGCTTTACGGGCACAGTGCGTGCGGGTGCACAGCCCCTAGCAGGCTCAAGCGTGCAACTTTACGCGGCGGGAACAACAGGCAACGGTTCTGTCCCCACGGCTCTCCTCAACTCGCCTGCAGTTACCGGTTCAACTGGAGCCTTTGCGATCACGAGCAGCTCTCCTTGCCCTTACAGCGACTCTGTCCTGTATCTCGTGGCGCGCGGAGGTGCGGCCGCCGCAGGGAGTGCTTCCAACACGGCCGCGATCATGATCGCCATGTTGGGACAGTGTTCTGCCTTGAAGAGCGGCACGAGTGTGGTTGTAGACGAGGCGGCAACAGTTGCTGCTGCTTGGGCGATGACCCCATTCCTCGCGGCCGGAGCGCAGATTGGGGCAACGTCGACCAACAGCACCGGCCTTGCACTCGCCGCAGCAACAGCCTTGAACCTGGTGAACACAACAACCGGCAAGGCTCCTGGCGCATTGTTTCCGATGACCGGTGTAGCTCCGACCCCGCGCTTGAATTCGCTGGCGAACGTGCTCAATGCATGCGTCGCATCAAGCGGCGCATCAAGCTCCGCGTGCACTCAATTGTTCTCGGCGACAACAACCAACGGTTCGGCACCTGCAAACACGCTGGATGCGGCAATGAACATTGCGAAGTCGCCAGGAGCCAACATTGCAACGATTTATGCACTAAGCGGTGCATCGGCCGCATACGCGCCCTCCCTCAGGGCGGCTCCGAGCGACTGGACTTTGTTCGCGAGCTACAACGGCGGGGGAATGAATGGGCCATCCTCTCTGTCGATCGATTCGCAAGGCAACATATGGGTGGCGAATTACTTTGGCGTAGCCAGCCTGTTCTCCAACACCGGCGTCCCAACCTTTGCATCAGGCCTCAGCGGAAACGGGCTGCTGAACAGCTACGGTGGCGCCGTGGATGTGAACGACACAATGTGGGTCGCAAACGAGCAAAGCGTGAGCAACGTGAACGGCGGCCTTGGATCGGTCACGCTGCTCAATGCGTCCGGTACGTCGCCCGCGCAGTACACCAGCGGCGGGTTGAACTTTCCGATTGCAGTTGCCTTTGATACCAGCGGCGTCGCATGGGTCGTGAACTATGGAAACTCACACGTCACTCTGTTGAGTGGAAGCGGGTCGGCCCTCTCAGGAGCCGCCGGCTACACAGCCGCAAACCTGCAGTTTCCCGCGGCGGTGGCGACGAACTCCAAATGCAACGCATTCGTCGCGAACCAATCCAGCAACACGATTACTCGCGTGCTTGCAGATGGATCAGCCTTCACTGATTTTGTTGTTGGACAGGGACCTACCAGCGTCGCAATCGACACCACAGACAACGTGTGGTCTGCGAACTTCTATGCGAATACCGTCGGCCTCGTCTCCTCGGAAGGAACTGTTCTCTCCGGGACGGGATACGCGGGTGGTGGTATGAACGCGCCGAGAGGAATTGCAGTCGATGGCAGTGGCAACGCCTGGGTGGCCAGTGAACATGGCCCGTCTTTGGCAGAGTTTTCCAGCGCTTCGAGCACCAACCATGGAACGCTACTCTCTCCCAGCGGCGGCTGGGGAGCTGATGCGCAGTTGCTCGAGCCGTACTCGCTGGCAATCGACGCTGCCGGTAATATCTGGGTTTCCAACTACGGCAATAACACGCTGACGGAGTTTATTGGCCTGGCCGCGCCGGTAAAGACTCCGCTGCTCGGCCCGGTCCGCGTGCCTTGAGAGCGAATTTTCTGACCGCACCCACTACATGAGCCGGAAGCGTTCGCGCATCAACCGCTGAAAGCGCGGGCGCCAGATGAGATCGTAGGCAAGTTCCTTGCCCGGAAACATCGCCAGCGCAGCCGTCCGCGCATCGGCAATCATCTGTGACGCATCGTCGATGGTCAGTGTGCCGTCCTGCGCAATGACCTGCATCACCATGTTCATCATCATCTGCAGGCGGCGAATGAGTTTCGCCTCTTCGATCGCAGGAGCCTCAAGGAGCGAAGGGGCCGAAGAAAGTTTGGGAACGGTTAGGTCAACAGTGGATTGCGGTTCAATCGCTTTGCTCAATGCACACTCCTTGTTGCCACGGCGGGCCTAAGGATTGGACGCTGCGGAGAGAGCCGAGATGCGCCCATCTGCAGAGATGAGGAAGGTCTCGGCACCTTCGCGATCGGTGCGCCAGGTTCGGACGCGCGCCTGCTCAAGTTTATTCAGCACCTCCCATCGAGGGTGGCCAAACGTGTTATGGGTGCCCACGCTGATTACCGCAACCTGCGGAGAGACAGCAGCAAGAAATGCATCCGCTGTCGAAGTTTTGCTGCCGTGATGCCCCACCTTCAATAGTGTCGACGGCGCAACACGATGATTCAAAACCATATCGGCCTCGCTCGCCCACTCAGCGTCACCTTCGAGCAGAACACTTCCGCGATCGTATGCAAGACGCATCACAAGAGAGTCGTCATTTCGTGGAGCGCCTGGGTTGCTGTACCCGGGTGCAGGGGAAAGCACGGTTGCGTGCAGGCCTCTCCAGTCAAAGTCATCGCCTGCGTGGAACCGTCGCACCGTGATGCCAAGCAACTTCGCCTCGGCGAGCAGAGCCTGCATCGCCGGAGCATCGCCGGGCTGGATACCGATCCAGAGCTCACGAGGTCGCAGGTCCCTCAGAACCGCGGGCATGCCGCCCATGTGGTCGCTGTGTGCGTGCGTCAGCATCACCACATCGAGCCGGCGAATGTGGCGCGACCAGAGGTAGGGAGCGACGACCTCTTCACCAATATCCCATCGCGAGTTGGAGGCGGTCGGTCCAATAGGTCCGCCGGCGTCGACCAGAAGCGTCCCGCCATCAGGCGAGACGACGAGTAGCGAATCGCCCTGGCCCACATCGATCGCCGTGACTGCAAGCACGCCCCGGTGCACGAGTGGGGCCGCAGGCCATAGCGTCGCCACGGGGGCCGCCATCATTGCAATGCATGCGGCGGCCAGCCACAAACGGGAGCGGAATCGCAGCGCAATGCACGCCAGCGCAATCGCTGCACATGCGATCAGAATAGATTCGACTGTCGGACCAGGAACTCGAACGTCAGCGACGCTGAGGTGTCCAATGCGGGTGACGACCGCGTGTATGAAATGAAGGAACACGGCGGTACATGCAGCGGGCAGGCGCGCAACAGAAATGCTGATCAGCGAAATGCAGAAGGTCGCGATGGTTAGTGCAAGAAGAACAGCGATGAGCGGCACGAGCACCAGGTTGGTAGGCAGCGCCAGCAGCGTCGCTCGATGGAAGTAGTTCGCCATGGGCAGCGTCATACAGATCTCAACGGCGATACCGAATAGCAACGCTGCGAGGAAGCTGAAGCTCGCACGCGCGGTCCGGAGCGGAAGGCTGCGCAGGCGAGGATGAATCAACGTTGCGCACAAGTTTCCAAAGAGACGTAGCCGCAGCCGCAACTGAGCCGCCCGCGGATCAACATTGGCATCGAGCGCTATCGTGTCGAGGTCGCGGAGCGCCCGCGCATAGGACCGGAAGCTGCGCGCCTCAATTGGGCTGGCGAGGCCCGCTGCGGCAATGATGACGAGCGTCGTCATCTGAAAGCTGGCCTCAAACAGCGCGCGCGCGTCGAGCGCAAGGATTACTACAGCGGCGATACCCAGCGCATTGAGAGGCCCGGTGTCTCGTCCCAGCCAACGCGCCAGCAGATACGCTGCGGTCATGCCCAGCGCACGCTGCACGGGAGGACCGAAGCCGGTCAACATGGCGAACAAAAGACCCACGCTCAACGTGATTCCGATCGCAACACCGTCAGGCATTCGTGTCTTGCGCAGCAGCCAGAGCAGCCCCCCGACCAGGAGCACCACATGCAGCCCCGACACGACGAAGAGATGAAAGGTTCCGGTACGCTCAAAGCCTTGGCGCAGCGAAGCCGTAAGCTGCGTGCGATCGCCGACAAGCATGGCGCTTAGCATCGCCGTATCCTCACGATCGAGCCGCATCCATGCAGGCATCTTCGATCGGGTCGGATAGGCGCTGAGACTTTGAAGGCGCTTCGCAGCCCAGCTTTGAGCCGCCGCAAGTTGGCAACTCCACATGCGCGTTGTATGCCCGACAACGCGAAGGCGCTGTGTATGCGCGGAGGCCAGCGTGCTGATGCCTTGCCCGAGCAAATAATCGGAATAGGACCACGCGCCCGGATCGCGATAGGTATCCGGCACGCGAAGGCGCAGCGGTATTTCGATGACATCGCCGCAAGACAGCAGGGGAGCGGCGTCCATGAGAGTAACGCGAACACCTCCGCCGGCCGGTCGCATGGTCGAAACATCCGGCGTTACGTCTTCAACGGCCTCCACCTGGAGATCGACGGAACGGAGCGGCTCCCCGCTGACCGGTTCCCATGCCCCGGGGCCAAGCGCCCATGGCTGATCGTTCACTTGATCGTGCGATGAATTCTCGGGAGCAAGCTCGCGCACGTGGACCACGCGACCTCGCACCGAGCGGCTCAGGCCGTCCGCATAACCGGTGAGCTGCGGCTGCCGCGAGATCGGTGATTCGATCTGCGCGCATACGCATCCCACGGCAACCCACAAAGCAAGCACCGGAACAACCGCGATGCGGCGCGCCCGTAGCAGACCCGCGATCGAGAGCAAGAGGAGAAGTGCTAACGCCGTAACCAGCAACGCAGGCGGACGCCAGTGGCGTGCAATCAGATCGCCTGCTGCGAAGCAGACGGCCGCGGCCAGCATCGGCGCTCCGCGCAGTTGGGGAGGATCGACTGCCGGCGGCGAGTCCATCCAGTGCTTGCGAGCCCCGACTGCCTGCATGAGAAGAGCTCCGCGATCTCTCGGGAGTGTTCTCTCAGTGTGTCATGAACGGCGGTGGAGTTTCACTACCGCCTCTTGGTGATACGTTTGCGGGAAGAGGTCGACTAAATGCAGTGCCTCGATTTTGTAACTGGATTGCAGCGCAGCGAGGTCGCGCGCCAACGTAACCGGATCGCAGGAGACATAGACCATCTGCTGCGGAGCGATGCGGGCAAGAAGTTGACAAACCTCAACGCCGGCCCCAGCTCGCGGAGGGTCGAGCACGATGAGGTCGGGCCGTTCGCGCTGCAATACGGCCGCCCGAAGATAGTCCACGATGATTGCCGTGACGCTTCGATGCTGCTCCCCGAGGCGCCGCATGGAGGCAGCTAATTCGCGGGCTGCGACGGGATTTGCTTCCACCGCAGTCACCTGCTCAAAGCCGCACGCGAGAACTCGAGCAAAAAGTCCGACCCCTGCAAACAGATCCCACGCGATACCACCTCGCTGATCTTTACAAACAAGCTCAGCCATCTCGGGCAGGAGGAACCGGTTCACTTGAAAGAAGCCGCCTCGCGCAATCCAGTAACGCTCTCCTGCGACATCGTAGTTGAGGCCGGGCGCCCCCCAGCTTGCCAGTTCTCGCTGCGCTTGTCCCGTCCTCGGATGGATCTGAACCGCGCCGGCTCCAGTTAATTCGGGAATGCTCTCATGAAGTCGAGCGAACGCCTCCTGAAAGTGGGCTGCCGGCGGTGTCTGGGAGGCCGTACACAAAAAGGTGATCTGAAGCCGCGACATATCAGCATTGCAAAAGAGCTCGACCTCCGCTGAGGATTGGAGCCATCGACGAATGCTTACATCGTGCGCGGTCGCGTCAACCATTGCCTCGGCTGCCCGCCACAGAAGAGCCGCGGCGATGGGACACGTCGTGATTGGAAGAATCGAATCGCTTGCCCGCTCGCGATATCCAAACCGAATGTTGTCTCCTTGACGGGTCACATGCAGGCGAATGCGATTCCGGTAATGCCAGGGCTCGGCCGAGTGCCTTGTGATCTCCGGGATGTCCGTTACGCCCGCGCGCTCCAGCGACTCGCGCAGAACCTCTTCTTTGATTCGAAGCTGTTCGAGATAACTCGCCATCTGCAGATGACAGCCGCCGCAAACGCCAAAATGCGGGCATCCTGGCTGCACGCGTTCCTGCGCGGCCTCTAATACGCGTAGAAGCTTCAACCCATCCTTTGCATCGGACGGCATTGCCTCGACCAGTTCACCGGGAAGCGTGAACGGAACAAAGGATGCAGAGAGCTGTGACTCGGCGGCGGAAGTTCGCGCAAGCCCGAATCCTCCGTACACCACGCGTTCGATGCGAACCTCAACCGGCTTCATTCGCCTACGCTCATGTAAAAGAGGCTGAGCCTCGGAAGCGAGTGTATCTGCAGCAACCGGCGCGTCAGGAACTGCTGCTGCACCTGGCGGAGTTGGACGGCGCTCATCTTCGAACGGAAGGGCGCGAGCTCGGCGTCCGCCTGCTGACGCAGCGTGACAAGCTCCGCTTCGCTGGTGTTTGCCCGTACGGCATCGACCATCCGTTCTTCAAGAACCGTGAGGATGCGATCCAGATCCTCCAGCGGTGTGGCATCTGCCTCATGCATGCCAGCCGCGAGTTCGCGAAGCCGTGTGGCAATCGGAGCGAGCGCTTCGTTCGAGGTCTTCTCGCTTGCGGCTACGACGGCATCCGCGTTCCGTTGCAAATAGACTGCGACTCGCTCGTTCTCAAAGCCGCTCGGCTGCGAGTCGGTTTCGCGGCGTGGAGCGGCGCCAGTCGACGCCTCTACCATCTCTTCCGCAGCCGACATCACCGCCTGGGCGCACCAGGCAAGCCCATTCACCTTGCGTAACCTGCCCTTGGAACGCGTAGAGCGCTCTTCATACCGGTCGAAGGCATTGTCGATGCCGCGCAGCACGGCTTCCAGAGGCACGCCGGCCTCACGCCAGCTCTCAATCAGAGCCCAATCCAGTGTTGAAAGCAGCAACAGGGAACCACGTCTGTGGTTGAAGCGATCTTCAATCTCGGTGAAGTAGTGAAAGTAGTTCTGCATAGAGGCACGCAGCGGATAACCTTGCGCTCCTCAGTTTACTTTCTCGCTCTTGGTCTCATTCTTGTTGTCGTTGCGCCGACGCTGGCGATCATGATTGCGCTCCCAGATGAGTCGCAGGCCAGTGAGCGTCAGCATCTCATCCACGCGCGAGATGTACTTGCTGTCTGCCGAAATAAGCTTGGCGAGCCCACCCGTCGCAATAACTTTCGTCTCTGGCCCGAGCTCGTGAATCAGTCGCTCGAGGATTCCATCCACCAGGCCGATATAGCCGTAATAGAGACCGATCTGAATATTGTCTGTCGTGCTTGTGCCAATAATCTTTGTCGGCTTCTTGATTTCGACACGAGTAAGCCGTGCGGCGCGCGCAAAGAGTGCGTCGGCCGAGATACCGAGTCCCGGCGCAATCGCTCCTCCGAGAAAAGCGCCCTGTTTCGAGATAGCGTCGAACGTTGTCGCAGTACCCATGTCCACGACGATCGCAGGACCACCGACCATGTCGAAAGCCGCCACGCAATTCACGACGCGGTCCGCTCCAACTTCGCCTGGATTATCCGTCAGCACCGGCAGGCCCGTCTTTACTCCTGGTTCCACGAACAGAGGGCGAACCTTAAAGCAGAGTTCACACACCCGCCGCAGCGAGGCATCCAGCGGTGGAACCACCGACGCAATGGCAACGCCGTTCACATCCTCCAGCTTGATATCGCGCATTGTGAACAGCGTCTGCAGCAACACGCCCAACTCATCGGGTGTCTGCTTGTGCGGCGTTGTAATCCGCCAGTCCGCAACAAGGGAGGCAGGGCCATTGTCGCTCGCGAGCCGAAAGAGGCCCATCACGGTGTTCGAGTTGCCCACATCGATCGCCAGCAGCATGTTGGTCATCCGTGAAACTCTGGACTCTAACTTCCGCGGTCTCTTTTATAACTCACGAACCCCGCCGGAGCGCACAGTTCGCCGAACGCCATCGTCACCATCGACGAGAAGAAAGCCACGGCTGTCCAGACCGGCAGTAAGGCCAGTATATCCGCCCTCCTCGGGGACTTGGACCCGCTTTTCGCGCACCCAGGTCGACGCCTCGGCAAAACGCATCAGCAGCGCCGGTTCGCTTCCCAGCCCGGCATACTCGCGGTCCAGCTCATCCAGTTCACGATCGAGTGCTCGCAGAAACGCGATGAGAAGTGTCTGCCGGCTGACATTATGCGCTCCCTCCATCTGAAGCGAGGTAGCCAGTGAGGCGATCTCTGGAGGAAACGACCGGTGATGCACGTTGATGCCAACGCCAAGCACCGCGTATCGCAGCCCGGCAATCTCAGTGTTCGCAACGGAACTCTCGACGAGAATTCCTCCAAGCTTTCGCGAGCCGCAAAGCAGGTCATTTGGCCACCGCAGGTCGATGCGAATCCCGCTTGTGGACAGGATGGCCTGCTGGGCTGCCAGACCTGTTGCGAGCGAGAGCCAAAGTGCACGGTCCAGCGGAAGCTCCGGCGTAATCAGCACGCTGACATACAGCCCCTCGCCGCGCGTTGAATGCCAGGAGTGGCCGCCGCGCCCCCGGCCTGCTGTCTGCGCATCCGCCAACCAGATGCCCCGCCTTGAGCCCGTTTGGGCGGCCTCCAGCGCAAGCTGATTCGTCGAACCAGTCACTGGAAGCCAGGTCACGGCGCCCCCGATGGCCAGCAGTTCAACCGCGCGCTCCACCGCTCCCGCGTCAATGGCGTCCGATTCTTGCTGTGCTTCCATGCTGTTCCTGATGGTACCTGCATCTCACATGGAGGGCTGGCCTGCGCTGGCCGCGGCACTTCATGATCAAAGACCTTCCTGTTCCCCTCTTGCATCAGTCAGCGATACTGCTGCTGCTCGCGCTCCCGGTCGCGTGCGTCTCGTGGACCGTCACCCACGAGGAGGTCTTTCGCGAGCCGCGTGAGTATTGCAAGCGCAAGAGCGAGGAGGCGCGCGCTGCCCCGAAGCGGAAATTCTTTTACCTGTTCACGTGCGAGTACTGCTTTTCGCACTACGTTTCGGCGCTGGCCCTATGGATCTTTTCCTTCAAGATGCTTTTTGAAGGCTGGCGCGGATACCTGGTTGCATGGCTCGCGCTCGTTTGGATTGCCAACGTCTACATGAGCCTCTTCAACAGGTTGCGGCTGGATATTAAGCATGAAAATGTGGCAATTGAGGTCGATCAGACCTCGCTTCCGCCCGGCGCTCCGCACAAAAAATAACGGCAAACGTCTTCCGGGGGTGCACCGTCTTAAGCAGAGGAGGTGATGATGGCAGATCAATCACCACGGCAAGAGAACTCTGCCGAGCCGCGTGGATTCGGAAGGCACTCACGCGGACTCTCTGGCGAGTATGCCCATGAACAGGGGTGGGGACTTAACCTCGAACAGCGCAGACGTCAGTCGGTACAACCGCAAAACATCGACGGTGGTACCGACTACGAGTACGGGGCCCAGGACTTCGGAGACGAGCCGGTGAATACCCAGATCGACCCCGATAACCCTGATGGACCACCTGAAAACGACGAACCCTAAGGAGAACTCTATGTCGAAGATGCGCAGCAAAGCCGATGAAATGGCCATGAAGGACATGGATCGTCATGCAGTAGGCGAGAAAGGCAACATGCCCATGTCCGGGACGAAAAGCCAGCCGATGCGTGCGCACACGAAGCCCGTCGGCGATCTTCGGAGCGTGGAAATGAAAGAAGAGAGTAACCGCAGGATCAGCCGGATGGATCAATCGCACGTCGGAAACAAGAACCGCTGATTGTGTTTTCGGAAACGGAAGGGGCGCCAGATTTCGGCGCCCCTTCTGGTTTAAGCGATGTTCCCCGTGGAACATCAATTTTTCCGGAATAAGAAGTGTGCAAATCGCAATTTTCTGAGGATAACGTCGCAGAAAAACCGATTAGCGCCCAACCGCGGCGGGACGTGCAGTTGTCGCTGCCTAAAGAGGCGGAAGCGCGTCCAGCGCGTCCTGCGCCTTCTTTCGAAGCGCGCTTGTCTCCGCCGCCTGCTTCCTCAGGCCGTCGATGATGTGCGGGGGTGCTTTTGCCACGAATCCCGGATTGTTCAGCTGCTTCTCGGCTGCCTGAAGGCCCTTTTCGTACCTGGCTAACTCTTTGTTGAGGCGCTCGCGTTCAGCGGCAACATCGATCTGCCGCTCGTAGACGAGAGCAACATCGAAGCTTGAGGAAGATCGTGCATTATTGCCGGCCAGCGGCTTCGGCGCGATCTCTACACTGCTCACGCGCGCCAGTCGTGAAAGCATGTCAGCGTTCTCCTGCGAGAGCTTCGCAATGCCGTCCGAACCGTGGAGACGGACCGGAGCAGCCTCCTTCTCCGGCACGCCGAGATCCTTGCGCAGCGCACGAACAGTAACGATTAGTTCCTGGAGTGTCTGCATTGCGTTCGCGCTCGCATCGTCAGCTGCGAAGTCTGACGCAAGCGGGAAGCGCGTCAACGCGATCGACTTGGCGGGTGCCTTCTGTTCGATGGACGCGTACAGCGCCTGCCACAACTCTTCGGTGATAAAGGGCATGAACGGCGAGAGCAGCCGCAAGGCCGTCTCGAACACGCCGGTCAGAGCATTCAACGTAAGTTGAGCCGCGTCATTCTTCGCTGCCGCAAAGTCGAGGCGCAGCTTCACAAGTTCCACGTACCAATCGCAAAACTCTCCCCAGAAGAACTGGTAGACGGCGTTCGCAGCCTCGTCAAAGCGATAGTTCCCGAGCGCTGCCGACACCTCCTCCGCCACGGTATGGAGTCGCGCGACAATCCATCTCGTCTCAAGCGGCGCGCTATTCAAGTCCTTCGGAAGAGAGAGCGAGACGCGATAGCCTGCCTCGCTCGCGCGATCGATCTGCATCTGCACGAAACGCGCGGCGTTCCAGATCTTATTGGCGAACGCCCGATATCCCTGAGTGCGATCTTCACTGAACGCGATATCCGTTCCCGGTGAGGCCTGCGACGCCAGCGTGAAGCGCACCGCATCGGTTCCGTACTTTGTGATGACCTCGATCGGGTCAATCACATTGCCCTTGGTCTTGGACATCTTCTGCCGGTCGGCATCGCGCACCAGCCCGTGAATGTAAACCTCGCGAAACGGCACCGACTCGGCGAGCGACCGCGGCGAGCCGTCGGGCATCGGCACATCCAGCATGAAGTGGCAGCCGAGCATGATCATGCGCGCGACCCAGAAGAACAGAATGTCGAAACCGGTAACGAGCAGATCGGTGGGATAAAACGCCGCAAGATCCGCTGTTGGTTTCGAGCTGTCGCCGTCCCAGCCGAGCGATGTAAACGGCAGCAGACCGGAGCTGAACCACGTGTCGAGCACGTCGGTCTCCTGCGTAATCTCCGTCGACCCGCAGTATTCGCATACCGCCGGAGTCTCCCGCGCAACAGTGATTCCCGGGCACTTTCCGCAATGCCATGCCGGAATGCGATGCCCCCACCATAACTGGCGAGAGATGCACCAGTCATGGATGTTGCGCATCCACTCGTCGTATGTCTTCTTGTAGTTTTCCGGTGTGAAACGGATGTGCCCCTTGTCGACGGCCTCGATCGCCTTGTCCGCGAGCGGTTGAATCTTGATGAACCACTGCATCGAGAGACGTGGTTCGATCACCTCGCCCGTACGCTGCGAAAGCGCAATCGCGAACTGATGATCCTTGATATCGACGAGAGCACTGGTCGCTCGCAGATCATCGAGCACTCGCTCGCGCGCGACAAAGCGGTCGAGTCCGTCATACGGCGTGCCCGGCAGCTTGATCTTCGCGTGCTCGTCCATGATGGAGAGCTGCGGCAGGTTGTGCCGCAGTCCAATGGCGAAGTCATTCGGATCATGGGCAGGCGTCACCTTGACCGCGCCCGTGCCGAACTCCGGATTCGCCCATTCATCGGCGACAACAGGAATTTCCCGGCCGACCAACGGCAGGATCAGCGTCTTGCCGATGAACTTCTGATAGCGCTCATCGCTCGGATTCACCGCAACCGCAACGTCGCCGAGCATCGTCTCCGGCCGCGTTGTCGCAATCGTGATCGCACCCGATCCATTTGCCAGCGGGTACCTGATCAAATACAGCTTGCCCGCCCGCTCCTCGTGCACCACTTCGAGATCCGAGACCGCCGTCGCCAGCACCGGATCCCAGTTCACGATGTAGGCTCCGCGATAGATCAGACCCTGCTCCCACAGGCGGATGAAGGCCTCTTTGACAGCGACACTGAGGCGGTCGTCCATCGTGAAGTACTCGCGCGACCAGTCGACGCTCGCGCCCAGCCGCCGCATCTGTTCCGTGATCGCTCCGCCGTACTGCGTCTTCCAGCACCACACGCGCTCGGTGAACGCCTCGCGCCCCATCTCTGCGCGGCTCGGTTTGCCCTCTGCAGCAAGCTGCCGCTCCACCATCATCTGCGTCGCGATGCCCGCATGATCCGTGCCCGGCAGCCACAGCGCCGTCTCGCCGCGCATCCGATGCCACCGCGTCAGGATGTCCATCTCCGTCTGGTTCAGCATGTGCCCCATGTGCAGGCGGCCGGTCACGTTCGGCGGGGGAAGCAACTGAACAAACCGCCCCGTCGGCTCCTCGCCGGAGGCTGGTGCAGGCACGCGGAACAGTCCCTGTTCCACCCAGAACTTCGCCCACTTTTCTTCAATCAGGGAAGGCTCATAGGCCTTCGGCAGTTCAGAACTCATAAGCCTTAAGGGTAGCAGGGGAGGGGAGAGAACAGAGAACAGAGATCAGAGATTAGAGATTAGAGATTAGAGATCAGAGATCAGAGAACGAGAACGGAGAACAAAAAACCGAGGGCCCCCGCAGGAGCCCTCTTGATCTTTGTTCTCTGATTTCTGTTCTCTTCGCTAGAACGGATTCAGCTTGTCCAGACCCTTCTTCTTCTTGTGGGCGCTGGAGCTCTCGTCGTCCTTGTCATAAGCCGGCTTCGGATTCTTCTTCTGTCCGGCTGGTTTTGCCTCCGCGGGCGGCTGCTTCGTGCCGGCAACGTCGTTCACCTGGTCTGGAGCTGCTGCAGGTGCCTCGACAGCCGGCAGCGGAGAGTTATCCTTCGGTCCGGTTGCTTTCAAACCGAGATTCGGGTCCGCGGCACCGGTGGCAGAAGGCAACGGACTCGCTGCGCCAGAGCTCGTATTCACGCCCGGCGTCAGCACCTCAACGCCCAGTCCCGTGCCACTCGGTGACGCGCCGCCAGAGGAGGCGGGCGCCATCTCGGCCGCCGAGCCATCGCTACTGCCTGATCCCGCGGCGGGCACGTCGGAGAGCGTTGGCGTTGCCGTCACAGTCGGCGCCGCCGGCTGTGCGGGAGTCGCGGGTGGCTGAGGCGAAGCCCCACCTGGGGCCGGCGCCTCTGCGGGCTTCGCGTCCGGCTTAGGCGCCGCACCCGGATTGAATGCAGTCTTGTAGCTGTCCATAATCGCGTGCGCGACCTCGGGTGCCAGTACGGGAGCCGGATCTTCCAACGGAGGATCGCCGACCTGCGCTGCCGTCACCACGTCCGGCTTACGCATCACGAGCAGTTCCAGGCGCTTCTGCATGGTGTACTGCGCGCGACTGCCCTCGATCTTCTCGCTCTCTGCGGCTTCCTCCGCTGTGGGCGTCGGAATGGGCTGGTTCATCTCCGCCAACCGCTCCTTCGCAATCTCCATGTGCGGCGCCGCGGAGTGCTTCAGTACGACCTCGCGATACTCCTCGGCGGCCTTCTTGTCATACTCCTGCTCCACGGAGGACTTCACACCTTCGGGCATGCATCGCGTATTCGGCGGCAGGTTTGCCGCGCAGGCGACAGCATTGCGCGCAATCTTCGCTTCCGCCTCGTAGGCGTCGCCCTCCTCGATCAGCACATCGTCCATATGGCTGTACAGGGGATAGGTCTTGTGGACTGTCTCCAGGCGTGCCAAAGCCGCCGGCCAATCCTCGTGCGAGACATAGAAGACGCCGATCTCGGCTTCGCGCTGCGCCAGGACCTCCTGTACGTCCCGCAGCTTCTGCTGCGCCTCCGCCAGGATCTCCTTCGGAGCATCCGGGTACTGCTTCAACATCGTCCGGTATTCCTCCTCGGCATGCTGCGCCTTGGAGTAGTCGCGGTCCGGAACATCCATCTGCTTGAAGTAGATATCGCCGACGCGCATCTGCGCCTCGGCTGCTTCCGGAGAATTCGGGAAGAAGGTAATGAAGTCCTTGTACTCCTGCTCCGCCTGCGCCAGCGCAGCCGACCCTCCTTCGCGATACCACGCATCCGCAATCGCGAGTTTGGCGCGCATCTGGTACTGCGAATCCGGATAGGTGCTCAGCAGCGTGTTCAGGTCCAGGCGGGCGACGTCAAAGTGCCCGGACTTGATCTGCGCCATGGCCTTGTCGTAGAGCTGCTTATCCGGCAGGTCGGCATCCTTGCCCACCAGCGGGTTCAGCTTCTTCTCTTTCTTCTGTTCGGCGCGCGTGTCCTTGGTGGACTTCACCTTCTCTTCCTTCGCAGCCTTCTTCGAAGGTTTGGCCACGGTGATGGTGGCCGACTCCTGCGGATGGCCCTGAGCATCTGTCGTTGTCTGCGAACTGCCAGTGACCTGCGCGCCCAGGGAGATTCCCGTGAGAGCCAATGCTGCCGCCATCACGCCGGCGGCGAGACGTGTCGTGCTGAGAGAAGAAAGGGAACGCTGGATCATGAAAAACCCTCGATCTGTCCCGGGCGCAGCGCGCACTGGGACGTCCTCTGATTCTAAATGGACAAGCCTCTAAATGGGCCAAGCCTCTAAATAGCGAAGGCCCCCTTTGGGGCTCGCCACGGGGCCTCAGGAACGGCCTTTCAGCCACAACAGCGGCTTCTCGTTAGACGGAGACTGCGGTGGCTGCGCGAGCAATACGGAGGAACTCCCGGGCATTTTCCTCGGCCTTTCCGCCTGCAAAGATGGCCGACCCGGCCACCAGCATGTCCGCCCCGGCCCGCACTACCGATTCGACCGTGTCGTCGGCCACCCCGCCGTCGACCTCAATCCGGAAGTTCAGCCCCATCTCATGCCGCAACCGCCGCAGATGGGCGATCCGCTCCACCGACCGCGGAAGGAACTTCTGCCCCCCAAAACCGGGGTTAACGCTCATCACCAGAACGTGATGCACCATCGGCAGCACCTCCACCAGGAAGTCCACCGGTGTCGCGGGATTGATCACCACGCCCGGCAGCACGCCATGGTCGGTGATGTGCTGCAGCGTGCGGTTCATGTGCCGGCAGGCCTCCCACTGGACGCTGATCATGTCCGCCCCGGCCCGGGCAAACTCCGGAATGAACTCGTCCGGGTTCTCGATCATCAGGTGACAGTCCAGGGGCAACTTCGTCACTTTGCGCACCGCCTGCACCACCGGCGGCCCGAAGGTGATATTCGGCACAAAGTGCCCGTCCATCACATCCACGTGGACGATGGTGCCCCCGCCACGCTCCGCCCGCGCGATCTCATCCGCCAGGTGGCCAAAGTCCGCCGCCAGAATCGAAAATGCCAGTTCAACCAAAGCGCTCGCCTCGCTGTTCAGAATTGGTCCAAGTCTACCGCGCTACTCACTTGCGTCAGCTTTCTATTACGTCCTTTGGCAACAGAGCTTTCCTGCGGCTCCGTTTCGGCAGCACCGGCACGACCCGCTCCACACCCTCGCGCCCCTCATGCAGCACGCGCGTCTTCATCTCTTTCGCGGCTTCGCGGTCCACCGATGCCGCCTCTCTCGGGGCTCCCAACGCCTCTCTCGCCGCAGCGTTCAGTAACCGCCTCGTCGGCCATGCGCCGTCAGGGTTCGGGAAGAGAATCGCCCCAGCCCGCTGCTTCTCCGGCCGGTAGTACCATCGCCGCAGCAGCGCGAGATAATCGCAGCGCCCATCAATCTCAGGGGGCCCGGCCACGCGCACCCGCTCTTCCAACTGCTCGATCACAGCCCGCGCCCGTTCCTCCGGATTAAGGGTCGGCGATGCTTGATTCTCCACCTGCCCCGCTAACTCGCTATCTCGCTGACTCGCTGACTCGCCTTCCAACGGCACGGCTGCAATCATCAACGGCTGCGCAAACAACGAACTCCCCACTGCCGTCTGCTCGCGCACTGCACGCACGCCCAGCGTCGAAAGCCGCTCCGGTCCTGCAATCCGTCCCTCTTCGAACACGAACACGTTCGCGGCATCCCGCGCAGTCTCTTCGGCCGTCGGCGCTGCCGCCTGCACAATCAACGCCCGCAGCTTTACCAACGGCTGCACAATCTCATCCGCGAGTTGCGTCGCAGCTTTCACTTTCTCCCACTGCTTGTGCACCGCCGCTGCCGCTTCGAAGTCCATCGCCTCGCTCGCAGCCTCACGCTTGCCGGCCAACTCCGCAAGCATCGATTCGCCATTCGTCTCCAGAAACGCCCGCACCCGCTCTGCCTCGGCCGCATAGTCCTCGCGCGAGCACGCTCCCTTGCACGGCTCCATGCACATTTTCATCTCGCCGTACGCGCATCCGGGATGATCAGGGCTAACCTCCAGGTCCTCCCAGCATCGCCGCAGCTTGAACAGATCCAGCACCGCCTCGCAGTACCGCTCCGCTGCCGCCCGTGACTGAAATGGCCCATACGATTCGGCCAGAGATTTCTTATTAATTCGGTTCGTCACATACACGCGCGGATGCTCATTCGCCATCGCCATCCGCAGCACAAACGGCGCATGCAGCCGCAGTCTCCGGCGTGCTTCCGCCGGCCCAAAGCTAGCCCGCGCCGCGCAGTACAGCACCACCGTCGACTCGAACTCCGACCCCGTCCGCGTCCACGCAATCCACCGCACGCGATCGCGCAGATTTAGTCGCTTCGACAGCACTTGCCGCCCGTGCTCGTCCACCGCGTCAGGAGAATCCAGCAGCCTCCGCAACCTGCGCCGCACATCCGCGGCGCGCGTCAGGTACGGTTGGCTCTGCTCATCCGCGCCGCGCAGGCACACGACGCCCGGGGCTGCGGGAATCTCGCGCAGAATCTCACTCGCACGGTCAGGCGTGAACTCAACGCGCTGCTCGAACTCGAATTCCACATTCATTCAGTTGGATTCTAGTCGCGCCACGCGCCTGCGGGCGGTACCACGAAGGAACTCATGCTGCAGTCGCGCTCGGCGGATTGCGCGGCGGTGGCTTCCAGAATGGAGCAATGAACAGCCAGTCAAGATGCAGCCGCACTCGGTACTGATAGATCCAGGTCGGAATCACAATTGCTGCAACGGTGGGCAAGATCAATTGCGTATACGGTTCAGTAATGTGCCCGAACACTAGTAATTGCCGCACCAGCCCCTGTCCGTACTCACCCGCGAGATAAATCGCCAGCGACGCCTCGCCCGCCCAGGCGAAGACCCTTGCGATCTTTGACCTGCCCAGGCTTCGCGCCAGCATGATCAGCATAAGCGTCCCGATCACTCCACCCAGCAATACGATGTTCCGATAACTGGTCCACAGCTTGGACTCAGCGATCCAAAGCAAACCAAAAAGAACGACCGCGCATAAGAACGCCAGCCACCGAGGCACCTTTTCCATCCGCTCATAGTTCAGGCCGACCCACATCCCCGCGGCGACAAACGGAAAAAACTCAAGCCCAAGGTTGAGGAAGGTAATCCCTGTGACCGGATAGAAGTAATAGATCAGGACGGCCACAGCGACGATGGCCGCACCCGGCAGTTTGCGCAAAGACATCCCAAGCATCTGGCACAAAAACAACGCCGGCAGGAACCATATGCCGCCGCCAACCAGCAGATCCATCAGAAACTGCTTCAGGGTCATGGGATGCTGCGCCAAAAAGTGAGACAGCACTCGCACCGACCCCGCACTGATCATCGACCACAGCAGATAGGGATAAATCAGCGTGCGAATCCGCTCGACGGTGAACCTTCCCGGCCCCCGTTTCTGCACACTGGCGGCCAGAAAGATGCCCGAGACAAAGAAGAACGCCGGCATATGAAATGCATAGATGAGGACATCCATCCGGAAGCCGACACTCGAGGTCCCCCACCATGCGCGGTGCAGAATGCCTTGGTTTGTATGGCCGAGCGCCACCAGTGAAATTGCCATCCCACGGACAGCGTCGATCAGCACCGATCGCGCAACTGGCTTCGCCTTCTTTTCTTCCGCCGTCAGTTTTTGCGCAGAATCGCTGACTACACTCGCCCTGGCCACTTTGCAGGTAAGTTACCACACCGCGGTATAGGCGGTTCTGAATGCTATGGCTGCCGTGGCGGCGCCTTCATCAGCTCGACAAACATCCTGTAGAACCGCGGCGCGTCCAGGTCTTCGTGCACGTGCACTAACCGTACTGCGCGCGCCGCCGGTCGATTCGCATCGGTCCACGTCAGCGTATCGCCATAGTTCGGCCCGCGGGTCAGGTCTACATCCACATACAGCAGGCGCTCCTTTGTAATGATCTTCGGATCCAGCCACGCCGCGGCTGCGAGCTCATCCCAGAGATAGTGATACTCCGTTGTGTACTTCGCGACGTACTGCGCCCCGGGCGCAGGAGACTGAGCGATCGCTGCCATCATCTCCCTGGAGAACAGCGTCTTCACCGAAATGTCCACGGGCGTCAGGTCCATTCGCGGCCAGTCTGCGCGCAATACGATGTGCGCCGCCTCCGGATCGAACCAGAAATTGAATTCGTGTCTCGGGTGCGTCGCGAACTCCGGATCGTCGGTCCGCGGCGACAAACTTCCTCCCATCATCACGATGCCGTTCGTCAGCCGTGCGAATTCCGGATCGATCGACACCGCCAGCGCGATGTTTGTCAGCGGCCCCGCCGCGTAGATCGTCACCTCATGCGGATGCGCACGCACTTGCCGAATCAGAAAATGGGCCGCATCCTCGGCCAGCGGCTTCGTCGCCGGTGCACCTTCTTTCAAAGGAGGCACCACAATCTCGGAGTGATAGTTTGGCCCCGGGGTCCACGCGCCATACCACGGCGAGCTTCCATCCAGCACTCGCCTCTCCATCGACTCGACTTCATTCCTCACTAGCGGAAACACTGCGCCCGGCACAACCGGCACATCCGTGCGATGGATGATCTCCAGCATGCGCAGCGTGTGTTGCACCTCTTCCGGCTGCCACTGATCGCCGGTCACCACCGTGATCCCCAGCACCTTTGCCATTGGCGACTGCAGCAGCACCATCATCGCCATCTGGTCTGACCCGCCGGGCCCAGCTGCATCCTGGTCGATGAGTACCATCCGCGGTGCGCCCGCGGTTTGCGCGCGCAATCCACCCACAAACATTGCTGCCATCGCGGCTGTTAAGAGCATTCGTCTCATGCGATCTCGCCGTCAGTATAGGGCACAGAAACGCAGCGGCCGGAGCACGAAGGTCGCTCCGGCCACTCCGATTTCCCGCACAACCTACCTCGCCTTGACGCCGATCACCATCTCTGTGCCGCCCACCAGGTTCACATCGTCCTTCGGCGCGAGCATCAGCGCCGACTTCTCGCCGCCCGCAACCGCCGAAAGCGCGACACCCGGAACTGCGCTCACCACGTGCACCGCCGCGCCGCTTCCAGACTCCGTTCCCTGCACACGGTTGGTCATATTGTCTGCGCCGCCACGCACCGCGGCGGTTGTGTTCATCTCCGCCGCCGTGCCACGCATCCCCATGTCCTGGTCATTTCGCTGGCTGTTCACCTGGCCCTCGGACAGCGCAATCCGATAGACGCTCGCCTCCACCGGAAACGCTGTGCCTTTTTTGGGTTCCAGCTTGTCGAAGACGATCGTCAGCGATCCGCCGTTCTCGCCCTTTTTGAACGGAGTGGCATCCACGACATGCCCCGTCAGCAGCGATCCGCGCGCGACGGCCACGTCATTGATGGTCGTAGGCCTCTCAGTAACCGCGGCAATCTCCTGTCCCACCTTGGCATCGCGCGAGCTCAGCGCCTTCTTCAGCGTGCAATTCACCGGAATCTGTCCTTCGAACGCTCCGCCCGGCTCCTGTGCGGCGAGCGTACAAAATGCGGCCATCATCACAGCCGCAACTCCTACCTTCAGCTTCATAGGAAAAATCCTCCAGAAGAACACTTATCCATCCGCCCCGCGAGGTGCGCACCCATCCTAGCTGCAACCGGTACGCACGACACAGAAATCTTTCCGGAAGTTTCACTTACCCCGCCCGCCAGGGGCTGCTCCGCGAGCCCACCTGCGGTAAACTTGATAAGTTGCGTTCTTTTCGCGCCGACCTGCATCTGAACCTCGCGCAGCGCACCTGAACCCATAGCCATCTCATACCCTTAGGATTTCCATTGAGCACTGCATCGCAGCCCATCCGCAATATCGCCATCATCGCCCACGTCGACCACGGCAAGACCACCCTCGTCGACGCCATGTTGCGCCAGTCGGGCACCTTCCGCGCCAATGAGTCTGTCGCCGAGCGCGTCATGGACTCCAACGACCTCGAAAAAGAGCGCGGCATCACCATCCTCGCCAAGAACACGGCGATCCACTACAAAAACACCAAGATCAACATCGTCGACACTCCCGGCCACGCCGACTTCGGCGGCGAAGTCGAGCGTGCTCTCAAGATGGTCGACGGCGTCGTCCTCCTCGTCGACGCCTCCGAAGGCCCGCTGCCGCAGACCCGTTACGTGCTCTCGAAGGCCCTCGAGGCCAAGCTCACGCCCATCCTTGTCATCAACAAGATCGACCGCCCCGACGCCCGCGCACAGGAGGTGCTGAACGAGGTCTATGACCTCTTCATCGACCTCGACGCCGACGAGTCCATGCTCGAATTCCCGGTCATCTACACCAACGGCAAGGCCGGCACCGCCACCATGGACCTCGCCCAGCCCGGCACCGATCTCCAGCCGCTCTTCGAGCTGATCGTCAATACCATCCCGATTGCACAGGGTGATCCAGAGGGCGCGCTGCAGATCCTGGTCACGAATCTCGATTACTCCGATTACCTCGGCCGTCTCGCCATCGCGCGCGTCTTCAATGGCACGCTCAAGACCGGCCAGGAGGTCGCCGTCTCCAAGCGCGACCTCTCGCTCCAGAACGTCAAGATCACCAAGCTTTTCAGCTTCGACGGCCTCAAGCGTGTCGACACCACTGAGACCACGCTCGGCGACATCGTTGCCATCGCCGGTGTCCCCGGCATCACCATCGGCGAGTCCTTCACCAACATCGAGAACCCCTCACCGCTTCCGCTCATCACCATCGACGAGCCGACCATCGCCATCCAGTTCTCGGTCAACAACTCGCCCTTCGCCGGCCGCGAAGGCCAGTACGTCACCTCGCGCAACCTCAAGGAGCGCCTCGACAAAGAGCTCCTCACCAACGTCTCCATCCGCGTCGAAGACACCGGCTCGCCCGACACGTTCAAGGTGCTCGGGCGCGGCGAGCTCCAGCTCTCCGTGCTCATCGAGATGATGCGCCGCGAAGGGTTCGAGCTCATGGTTTCGCGCCCAGAGATCGTCACCCGACGCATCGGAGAGCAGCTCATGGAACCCAACGAACTCCTCACGATCGACATCCCCGAGAGCTTCGTCGGCACCGTCATTGAGCGCCTCGGACCGCGCAAGGGCGAGATGGTGAAGATGTCCAACCACGGCTCCGGACGCGTGCGGATGGAATTCAAAATTCCATCACGCGGCTTGATCGGCCTTCGCAGCGAAATGCTCACCGAAACCCGCGGCACCATCGTCATGAACTCCATCGCCGACGGCTACGTCCCCTACCAGGGTGAGATCCCGCAGCGTCCCACCGGCGCGCTCATCTCCGACCGCCCCGGCACAACCACCACCTACGCGCTCAACGGCCTTCAGGACCGCGGCGTCCTCTTCGTCCCCGACGGCGTCGAGGTCTACGAGGGCATGGTCATCGGCGAGCACTCCCGCGACAACGACCTCGACGTCAACGCCGTCCGCGAGAAGAAGCTCACCAACATGCGCGCCTCGAGCGCCGACGAAGCCCTCCGCCTCGTCCCCTACAAGCAGCAGACTCTCGAGCAATCCATCGAGTTCATCGCCGACGACGAGCTCGTCGAGGTCACACCCAAATCCCTGCGCCTCCGCAAGCGCGTCCTCCAGGCCAACCGGCGCCCGCGCCGCAACCAGCCCGTCGAGTAATCCGCGACGTCATTGCCGGCGGCGCCAGAGCGTGTCGCCGTCCGGCAAGGTCGCCACCGGTGCATACATCGCGTGGACGTACTCACGCAACGGACTCAACCGATCGCTGCAACCCGGTGCGCACGCCTCATCAAGCCGTGCCGCCCACAAGACATAAGGCACCTGCCGCTCCCCGAGCTGCTGCACGACCAGTTCGGCATCGCCCGGTCTCGGCATATCCGATACGTTTACCGTCTCGAACGCCACGGGGTTTCGCGCGTGCAGCGGCAGATAGACACCGGGCCACGCCGCCTGAAAGATGCCGTCCCCGGGTTCTACGTACCTTGAAACAAGGGTCAGGTGGACCGCCAATGGCTGCGTCGTCGCGACCGTCCCGGCTGGAAGATGGATGACGTCTCGCTGCATTCTGTGGTGCGCCACTGTCTGATGCGCGCCCAGCAGAATGATCCAGACCCAGATCGCAATCGTCACACACACTCGCAGCCTCGGCAGCTGCTCGATCCCCCACGCGATCAGGATCACAGCCGGTGCCGAGACCGCATAGAGGCGCAGCCACGACGCGCTGACTGCGACTTCGCCGAACAGCAGCAGTGCAACCAGCGTGACCAGGACCACCGGTTCGATTGTGGACTCTCTCCGCCGTCTCCAGCAAAGACATGCGGCCGCTGCAGTCGCCGCAGCCAGCAGTACGTAGACCACCAGGTATTCTGACAGCGCCGGCAAATTGTGAAGCGTAAGGGGAGACGGAAAGAACAGCCCGCTGCCCCGATAGGCGTTCACTGCGTACTTCCGTACAGACGTCACCTGGAAGTACCAAAGCTCTCCGGCTGTGCCGCCCGTGAAGAGGTAGTGCGAGTACAGCAGCGCCAGCGTGATGGCGTATGCGCTACACAGCAGGACAACCCTGCGCAACGTTGCGGCCCAGCGTGTTTGCGTGCGCATCCGCTGCCACAACAGAAAGACGAGGAACGCCAGGAGCCCGGCAAGGCCATGATAGGTGCTGAAATACGACCCCAGCCCGAGAATGGCTCCTGCCGCTGCGACTCTCGAGGCACTGATCCCTCCCAGCAGAATTTGCATTGCCATCAACACCGCGAGCACGGCAAACCAGTGGTGCGTCGCGTTCAACGCCTTGCCGTAGATCGGCACAAGAAACACAGCGACTGCGAGCACCGCAGACTGACGCCGCATCAATCTGCAGGCAATCGAAAACATCAGCCACGCGAACGCAATACCCAGCACCAGTACCACCGCGTTTGTAACCCACAGCCGCAGCCCAAAAATCTTGAAGAGCTCTAGAAACAGAAGGTCAAGCCCCGGCGGCTGCGAGAACTGCAGGAAGTCGCGATAGATGCGCTTCCCATCGAGCATCCACATCGCGCGCATCCAGAAGTAAACCTGGTCTCCTCCAAGGAGAAACGGCACGCGTGGCGACGCAAAGAGATTCGCGTAAAGATAGAGCACCGCTCCGCCGAGCGCGACCAGCGGCGCGACAAACCTCTTTCTCTGCGGTTGGGACATTCCGAGCAAGCTTATCGTAGTCGTCCATCCTGCATCTTTCCGGCGCCTGCCGTCCCGGCAAATCGCTCTCTCTGATCCCGCTTCATCCGCTCTACTTGGTCGCGCCAATCTCCTGCAGATACGCAATCACATCTCTCCTGTCCGCCGCCTTCGGTGTCACGAAGCTCATGTTGTTGCCCTGCACCATCGCATCTGGATCCGTCAGCCATCGGTCCAACGTCTCCGCATTCCACGTCAGCTCCAGGTGTGCAACGCTCGCCGAATACTCAAACCCTGTGACGCTGCCTGCCTTCCGCCCGTAAACGGTTCGCAACGGCGGCCCTTCGCGATTCGTATCCAGCGCATGGCAGCCCGTGCAACGATGCTCAAAGACCAGCCTTCCGCGCACCGCATCGCCCTCCTGCTGTGTCGAAATACTCAAATCCTGCTTGCTCGTCTGCAGAAGTGCCGACGCAATCGACCCGCCGAAATACAGCACGACCGTCAGTGCGAGATACCGCAGCATCATGCCGTCTCCCCCAGCGTGCGGTCCACAACCGCAAGAGGATGTTCTCCGCGCATCACACTCACATCCGTTACATCCAGCACGCCCGCCAACCGCTCCGCCGGAACCGCCATCGGCCCTGGATTCGGTGCTGTCCCCGGCGCAGGCTGCGGAAACGCTGTCGACATCGCCGTATGAAACGCGATGTGACCCTCCACCTTCTGCATCACCTGGTGAATGTGCCCGTTCAGCACCGTCACGGATCCAAACGGACGCAGCAGATTCAACGCCGCTTCACCGTCTTTCGTTCCCCATCCCCACTTCTCATAAACCATCCAAAGCGGGATGTGCGCGAACACAACGATGGGTGTCGAACGGCTCAACCCCGCAAGCTGGCTCTTCATCCACGCCAGTTGCTCCGCTCCAATGTTCCCCATCGCATCCACCTGCACGCAGTTGTTCAGCCCCATAAACCGCACGCCCTTGTGGTCGAAGCTGTACCATCCGTTGCCGTGCGTCTCCTTTCCGAACCACTGACGATAGGTCTCGCCGTCGTCGATGAAATCGTGTTCGCCGGGCACATAGAAGGTTTCGCCAACGTGCGCGCTGCGGATCACCTGCGCCGCCGTGTCGAACTCCGCCGCTTTGGAGTTCTGCGTGATGTCGCCCGTGTGCAGCATGAACTCCGGCGCTTTCACACCCGCGGGCGTCACGTTAATCCTCTCGATCGCCCGCTGCAGCGTGCCGGTCACATTCGGATTCGCTCCCTTGTTGAATCCGATGTGACTGTCGCTGATCTGCACGAAGGAAAAATCTCCACCCGAAGCGTGCATCGCGGCGGTACCGTTTCTCACCGCCTGCGCCAGCAGCCGCGAGCGCGGCACGCCGCCGGCAAACGTCCACAGCAATCCGGTGCCGGCCCACGCCATGCATCCAAGAAAGTTGCGGCGGTCGATACCGTCATTCCCCGCTGTTTCCGTCTCCGCCCGCGTTGTCTCGTCGTCTGTCAATGGCTTCATCACTTGTCTCCCTCGGTCTGATCTGTCACGCCATAGAGAACCGAGGGAGCGCCGATTTATTCCGGCCATCGGTGCCAAGAAAATTTCGGAATAAAAGAGGATGTTCCGCGTTAACAGCATGGGCCGCAGCGCCCGGGGACGTGTTGAGAGCAATCGCCAGTTCACGGAGGAGTAAAGTCGAAAGAGTGTCGTCGCCGACTCTCCGGCGGGCACATCAACCGGCTCAGCGAATCTTCATGATCAGCTCATCCTCAATCGCCGAGCCGGAGTCGGGCGCAACCTTCGAGCAACTCGCCATTCCTCTTCTGCCCGCGCTCCTGCGGCACGCGCTCTGGCTCGCGCGAAATGAGGCCGAAGCCGAAGACCTTGCTCAGGAGGCTTTATCCAAAGCCCTCCGCGCCTTCGACTCCTTCACTCCCGGCACCAACTTCAAGGCATGGATCTTCCGCATCCTGCGCAATACGTTCCTCACCACGCGCACAGCCATCGCTGCAACGCGAACAACCTTCTTTGAGGACTCGGAAGAGATTGAAGCCGCAACAGACACGAGCGCGACACCGGAGGAGACACTCCTTCAGCTGGACAACGCCGCACTCGTACAGCACGCGCTCCAGCAGCTTCCACCGCCCCTGCGCGACTGCCTTCTCCTCTGCGACGTCGAAGATCTCAAGTACAAGGAGATCGCTGGAATTCTCGATTTGCCCATTGGCACCGTCATGTCACGCATCTCGCGCGGCCGCGCTGCCCTTCGCGCTCAACTGCAACCGCACTTCGGAGGACGCCAGTGATGAGCGAGCATCTCCAACCCAGCCAGATTGAAGCCTTCGCCGATCACGAGCTCTCAGCCGAGCAGTCCCGCGCCGTGCAGCAGCACATCGCTGGCTGTCACTCCTGCTCGTTGCGCCTGCTCTCCACGATCGAGCTGAAGCGGGCCACAGCGGAAGCTGGCCGCCGCCCCGAACCTTCCTCGGCCACGCTCGCGCGCCTTGCAGCACAGCTTCAGCAGAACATCGCAGCGAGCCCTCAACCAGAACCAAAACCGAAGCGAGTCCTGTCATTTCCGCGGGCGGACTTCCTTTGGCCTGCGCTCGCCGCCGCTCTTCTGTTGATTGCCATCTCCCTGACGACGTGGACCATTCGCCGAACCCACCAGGCACTCTCTGCCGAGCTTCTCGACCAGCACCTCGCAACCCTCTCGGCCGCCGCCGCGCCACAGGTGCTCTCCACCGACCGTCATACCGTCAAGCCGTGGTTCGAAGGCAAACTGCCCTTCAGCTTCAACCTTCCTGACGCGGGCGCTCTTCCGTCCAGCACCCTCTTGAAAGGGGCGGACCTTACCTATCTCGGAGACCATCCGGCCGCACTGCTGCTTTTCACCGTTGGCAAGCACCAGGTCTCCGTATTCGTGGCGGACCGCAACTCGGTGGGCGCTGCGCCAGATGCCACTCGCTCCGGCTTCAACGTGCGCTCTGCTGCCGCCGGAGAACTCCGCTTGATCGCCGTTGGCGATGTCGACCCCTCTCAGCTTGACGGCCTGCTGGCCTCGCTCGCCCTGGTTCAGCACTAGCCGGCAACTTCGTCAGCGCAACTTCTCCCGGGCGTTTTCAGCTCCCCGCGACGGTCATGCCTTCCATCTGGACCGTGGGCACTGCGCCCGCGCCGCGAAATTCAAGATCGTTCCCGATGGCACTCACGTTCCGGAACATCTCTTTCAGGTTCCCGGCGATGGTGATCTCCTCGACGGCATAGGTCAGCTCGCCATCCTCGATCCACAGCCCGCTCGCTCCCTGCGAGTAATCCCCCGTCACCAGGTTCACTCCGAAGCCCATCGTGCTCAGTACGAACAAACCGCGTTTCACATCCCCCACGATCTGCTCCTGCGTCAGCTCTCCCGGCTCCAGGAAGTAGTTTCCGCCGCCAATGCCCGGTGCCCCGGCCAACCCCCGCGACGCCTTTCCATTCGATTTCATATTCAACTTGCGGCCCGTGTAGGTATTCAGCAGCAGTTCCTTCAACACACCGCGCTCCACAACCACAGTTCTGCGCGTCGGCAGCCCATCTCCGTCAAACGGTGACGTTCCAAAACCTCCGGCGCGCAGCATCGAGCCGTTGGCCAGCAGATAGTCGAACACCATCGTCCCGTCATCCACGATCGTGATGTTCTCGCCCGCAACCTGCTCGCCGAGCTTGCCCGCAAACATTGAAGCGTTGCGGTAGATCGCATCTCCATCGGCCGCATGCAGCAGGTTTGCCATCAAGCCGCGCGACACGTCTGGTGGAAACACGATGGGAATCTGGCAAGTCGGAATGCGTCTCGCACCCAGCTTGCGCAAAGCCCGCTGTGCCGCAGTTCGTCCGATCTCTTCGGGTTTCTCCAGCAGCCTGGGCGTGCGTGCACTCGAGTACCAGTGGCCCGTCTGCATCGCCCCACTCGTATCCTGCGCAATCGGCGACGCCGAAAAGCCGCAATAACTCCGCTTGTACTGCCCACTGAAGCCACGCGAGTTCACCATCACCCGCCGCGACGTACTCAGATCGAACCCCGCGCCGCGGCTGTTCTGGATACGCGTATCGATCGCCAGCGCCGCGGCCTCGCAGCGTTTTGCGATCTCAATCCGCTCCGCAGGAGGAACGCTGTCGATATCGTCGAAGTACAGCGCAAGCTCATCCACCGCCAGAGACCCAAACGCTTCGCGGTCCGGCAATCCGGCGAACGGATCCACGCCTGTCACCTTCGCCAACTCCACCGCGCCGTTCACCAGCCGCGCGATTCCATCCTGCGACAGGTCCGAGGTCGAAGTGCTCGCCGTACGCTGGCCGCCTTCAGCCTCGAAGAACACGCGAAGCCCTAACGCACGCGAGCCCGACTCCGTCAGCTCGTCCACCTCCCCCATGCGCACATGCACGGAGAACTCATCGCCCTCGAATGCCACGGCCTCCGCATCGTTCGCACCCGCGCGCCGAGCCATCTCCACCGCCTGCTCTGCAAGCGTTCTCAACTCCGTCGCAACCCCCACGTCCTTCGCTCCAGCGCTCATCGTGCCGTCCCGCCCACCGTCATGCGGTCCAGCTTCACCGTCGGCATACCCACGCCCACCGGCACGCTCTGCCCATTCTTGCCGCATGTGCCGATGCCTTCATCGAGCGCCAGATCGTTCCCCACCATCGACACATACTTCAATGACTCCGGTCCGTTGCCGATCAGCGTCGCCCCCTTCACCGGAGCCGTCACCTTGCCGTCTTCAATCAGGTAAGCCTCACTCGCAGAGAAGACGAACTTGCCGTTCGTAATGTCCACTTGTCCGCCGCCGAAGTTCACCGCATACAGCCCGCGCTTCACGCTGCGAAGGATGTCTCCCGGATCGTCCTCGCCTGCGAGCATGTACGTATTCGTCATGCGTGGCATCGGGATCGCCTGGTAGCTCTCGCGGCGCCCGCTGCCGGTGTTGGGCATGCTCATCAGTCGCGCGCTCAGCTTGTCACTCAAATAGCCGCGCAGAATACCGTTCTCGATCAGCACCGTTTCCTGCGTCGGATTGCCTTCATCGTCCACGTTCAGCGAGCCGCGCCGTCCCGGCATGGTGCCGTTGTCGACCACGGTCACCTTGCTCGACGCCACCTGCTGCCCGATCAGTCCGGCAAACGCACTCGTCTTCTTGCGGTTGAAGTCTGCCTCGAGCCCGTGACCCACTGCCTCATGCAGCAGCACGCCCGGCCACCCCGGCCCCAGCACAACCTCCATCTCACCCGCCGGTGCGGCGACGGCGCCGAGTTGTAACACTGCAGTGCGAGCGGCTTCGGTCGCAAAGTGTTCCGGGCTCTTCGAGCCAGTGAAGAAGTCCAGCGTCACGCGTCCTCCGCCGCCGCTCGAGCCGCGCGCCGTGTTGTGCTCATCCTTCGCAATCACCGCGACGTTCAATCTCGCGAGCGGCTGCGTGTCTGAAGCGAATGTTCCATCCGAGGCAGCGACGAGAATTCTGCGCAGCTCATCGCTCAGGCTCGCACGAACCTGCACGATCCGCGGATCGAAGGCTCTTGCTGCGCGATCCGCGCGCGCGATCAACTCCAGCTTTGTAGTGATCTCCGCATCGGACGAGCCGGCTATCGGATAGAGCTGCGGTGTGCGCGTCTCCTGCAATCCCGCGACGCGCGTTGTCTGCGGTCCGCTGGCAATCAGCGCCGCCGTGCGCGCCGCCTTCAGAAGGCGTTCTGCACTCAGATCGTCGGTGTACGCGAAGCCCGTGCGTTCGCCGCTGAGCACCCGTACTCCGCAACCCACGCTCACACCCTGTGCAGCGGTCTTGACGATGCCCTCGTCCATGCCCAGCGAAGTGGAGGTCACGGCTTCGAAGTACAAGTCCGCGAAGTCGCCGCCGGCGCTCAGCGCCTCGCCGAGACAGCGCTCCAGCAGCCGCTCGCTCAGTCCAAGCGTTTCGAAAAAGTACCGTTTGTGATCGTAAGAGGTCGTGAAGAGATTGAATGCTGCCACAGTTCTTAGATTCTATGCGCAGTCCTTACGACTCAACGTCCGTGCGAAGGATCGGCCGAGCCGGCTGCATCCATGTCGAGAAATACCTGCGGGAAGCCCGGAGCATAGCAGTTGCCATCGGCCGCGTAAGTTGTGCCGCAGCTTTGCGTAATCTCGGGCCGGCGCGGCGACTGCGAGTACTGCCATGCAGTCAGATTCAGGTCCGGCGCTGCGCTCAAAGGTTTCGCAGGAATTGTGCAACCCGGCGAAGGCGGGCACTGATCGAGCGCGTTGAAGATGGCCACCTCATGCAATCCACCCTTCTTCACCCGCGCACGAACGTCTTCGATCGTGTCGATCCAGACTCCGGGATCATCCTGCACGCGCTGCCCACTCGCGTAGACTCCAGGGCGATAGTTCGAAGCAGCCACCGCTTCAGTCCACGCCAGCAGATACGCCGCCTGTTCTTCGAGCAATCGTCCGCCCTCCTCCTGGTCGAGGAAGAGGATCGTGTGTGCCGGAAAACCTTCGCGCTTTGCTGCTGCGACTGCATTCGCTGCATCGCTTTTGCCCAGGGCGGCGGGTGAGGTTCCACTCTTCTTCGCCTTCAGGATCTCGGCGTCGAGCTTGCCGTTCCCAACACCAAAAATCCCCAACCCTGCGAATGGAGAAGACCGCGCTTGCCGGTCCACGTATTCGCGTTCTCCCCGGAGGATTGGTGAGCCAGTATCCGGTGAAGCTGAAGACCTTACGCATCGACCCCATCGTGTCATCGCCGGGATAGTCATTGCGGTCGAAGCCAACGAAAGGCTTACCCGGTTGCGACGCCACAGTCTTCGGGCTTGCAGAGGGCTGCGAGGCGGCGGCTGGCTGACTGGCGGAGACCGCGTCTGCAACGCTGTGTCTTTCGTGCGAACACCCGCATGTGGCGATGGCTCCGGCAAGCACAAGATTCACTCCCGCCTTCAGCATCGTTCACGAATCCTTTCCTCAACAGAGTAGCTTGATGTTGACGATAGCGTTCTACAATCACAGCAAGACATTATGGCTGACACAAATGAGCTATCAGCGAACGACCCGCGCTATCCCATCGGACGCTTTCATCCGCCGGAGAGCATTACTCCCGAGGACCGCCGGGACGCCATTCTCACTATCTCAGAGATGCCGGAGCAGCTCCGCGAGGCTGTGCGCTCGCTCAACGAGGAGCAGCTTGATACGCCCTATCGTGAGGGTGGCTGGACCTTGCGCCAGGTGGTGCATCATGTCGCCGATTCACATATGGCCGCATTTCATCGCCTGTGCCGCGCTCTGACCGAGGTCGAGCCGGAAATTCATGGCTACAACGAGGCAGCGTTCGCCGAGCTGTCCGATCATGAGATGCCTATTCAGTGGTCGCTCGATCTTCTCGAGGGCGTGCACGCGCGCTGGGTCGCGCTGTTGAACTCGATGGAAGGACCGCAGTGGAGCCGCACGTGGAATCACAGTGAGCGTGGAGTGCAGCGGCTGGATGTCGTGACGCTGATGTACGCGTGGCACTCCCGCCATCACGTCGCGCATATCACCCACCTGCGCGCGCAACAAGGGTGGTAGAGCTTATGTCGCAGGGCGGGTGATACGCTCCAACCATGCCTCCGCACCGGGCCCCTTCTGCACCTGAAGATGCGTCACAATCAGCCGAACAGATCGCCGCAGCGATCACGGAGTTCCTCGAAGAGAACACTGAGGCCGTAGTGCTGGAAGAGGGCAAGGTACTCTTCGACCTGCGTACCGCAAAACATTCGCTCTCAACAGAGCACGGCCGCTGCTCGCTGCATCTTTGGAATGACGAACGCAATGTGGTTCGCAACATCGTCGCTGTAGCTGCGCGGGCGAATAGTCTTCGGCTGTCTGCGAAGCGGCTTGGTCACGCTCAGCCGAAGACGATTGAACTCGTAAGCGCGCGCGAGCGTCGCACACCCACGACCCGCGACGCGGCACGCACGCGTTATCTGCGGCTGCTCGAACGAGTGCTGGCCCGCAATTTTCCGGACTGGAGCGTCGAGGGCTTTCGCACGGCGATGGACCTCGAGCGCAGCTTTGGTCCGGCGTATGCGCGCGGGATGCTGGTGCGCGGATCGCAGGCCTGGGCCGTGATCGGCGTCGGACAACACGAGAATGCGGCCATGATCGATGGCATTCTCACGCTCGGAATTCTGTGGCTGCATCACTGCCGCGAACAGGCCGCGGGCCGGCGTCTTTATCAGGGGTTGAAGCTGGTCATGCCACGCGGCGCCGCTGCACTTACCCTCTCTCGCATGGCCTGGCTCAACGCGAACGCTGCGCAATGGGAGCTGTTTGATCTCGATGAAATGAGCGAAGAGCTCACCGGCCGCGACCCGGCTGATACCGGAAATTTACGGACGCGGCTCGTGCATCATCCCGATGCCGCTGCTGCCTCGGAGCGATTCTCCCGGGCGATCGAGCAGGTGATGGAACTGGTGCCGCGAGACGATCACGCACGCGTCGAGCAGCGCTTGCGCAGCACCTCCGAGCTCGCCTTTCTGCTGCATGGCCTGGAGTTCGCGCGAGCCCGCATCAGCCTGGCGCCGGGCAGCTTTGCGCATGTACTGGAGATCACCTTCGGCACCGGCGAGGCCGAATTGCCGTTGACACCCGCGACGCGTGAGGAGATTTGCGAGCGTGTCTGCGAGCTCTTCGGACGCAGGCGCGCGATACCTCGCATCGAACGCACGAGCGCCGTTCCGCCACATCGCCGCATTGGTTCACCAGCCAGCGGGCCTGCGCACTCAAGGCTTCCGGTGCGCGGCAGGGCTGCACCGTCTGCAATGAGCTCCACGCAAGATCCGCTCTATCGCGCAGCGCCCGAACGCTGGCTTGAATCTGTGCTTCGGCACGATCTCAGTCCGCTCACGCGCGACCTCGCTCACGCGCGAACGAACAGCCCGCGCCAATCTCTCGGCCTGTTTGCCAACGATCCCGATCCGGATACGCGCGGCAATCGCATCGATCCTGAGCTGCTGCCTCACGACGACATCCGCGCTCACACTTCGCGCGTTCTTCCGCATCTTGATTCGAAGCACATTTATACGCAGGTTCCGGCGATTGCGGGCGCGAGTGATCGCGGCATGCTCGATCTGCTGGGAGTGACTGCAGATGGCAGGCTTGCGGTGCTCGAGCTCAAAGCGAAGGATGACCTGCACTTCGCGCTGCAGGGTCTTGATTACTGGATTCGCGTTCGACATCATCATCGCGCGACCGCGGATCCAAACACCGGGCTCGGCGAATTTCAGCGGCATGGCTACTTTCGCGGGGTGGAACTTTCGCCGCTTCCGCCGCGCCTTTATCTGGTGGCGCCGGCACTGCACATTCATCCGGCAACCGAGACGGTGCTGCGCTATCTCTCACCGGCAGTTGAGTGGAGTCTTCTCGCGCTCGATGAGCGCTGGCGGCAGCAGATTCGCGTTGTCTGGCGCAGGAGCGGCGGTAAAGGCTGAATTCACGGGCCTTTCGCGAAATCTGCAAACGCAACAAAAATCCTCTGCCTCCTCCTCAGTTGGTTCCGCAACGAACCGCGCAAGAAGAAATTTGCCATGGCAACCGCAACGCAAATCGGATGCTCATTAGCAGGACACAACTGCAAAGCAAGGATCGCGGCATGCCGGGAATTCTAGACGGTAGTGCGCTCTGCAGCTAGCCCATCCAGGCAGGAGCCGCATTCAGCTCTTCGTCCGGCTCAAGCGGCGGCTGTTCGGCGGGCTCATCCATCTTCGCCATGAAGAAGCGTTCCACGCGATCCATCACCTCGGCACCGCGCTTCGCTTCGAAGATCTGGCGGCGCAGCACGGCTCCGCCCGGGACGCCGTGCGTGAACCAGCTCGCAAACTGCTTCATCCTGCCGATTGCATCGCGTTGTGCGCTCTCGTGGTCGCGCTTCTGCCGCTTCGCCTCCTCTGTGATCGCAGGCGCGACAACTTCAGGATGCTCCGTGATCTCGTTCAGGAGCCGCTCGAAGTAATCGCGAATCATGCGATAGCGATCCATCTCGGTCGGCTTCTCATACGTGCCCGTTCCTGTGACACGTTTCGTCGCCGTGTACTGCGCGATTTGCCGAAAGATCCACGGGTTCGCGGGCGCGGCGCGGCCGATCATCACGGCATCGCAGCGCGTGGCCTCGATCATTGCGGCAGCGTCTTCCGGCGTGCGAATGTCGCCGTTGCCGACCACCGGAACTTTCACTGCATCCCTGACCGCCGCAATCCATTCCCAGCGCGCCTCGCCGGAGTAACCCTGCTCTCGTGTGCGTGCGTGGAGCGCTACAGCGTTGAGGCCGCAGTCCTCGGCCATCTTTGCGAGTTGCACGCACACGATGTTCGAATCGTTCCATCCCATGCGGAACTTCACGGTGAAGGGAATCTTCACTGCGGCGCGTACGCGCTCGAAGATCTTCTGAATCGCAGGAAGATCGCGCAGCAGGCCGCTGCCGCCGTTGCAATTCACAACGCGCTTTGCGGGGCATCCGAGGTTCAGGTCGACGATGTCGAAGCCTGCCTCTTCACAGATGCGCGCGCTTTCGGCGAGCGTCTCGGGGTTTGAGCCGAAGATCTGCGCCGAGATAGGATGTTCGTCGTCGTAATACGTCAGATACCGCTTGCGCTTGGTCTCGCGCATGCGGCTCAGGCCGTCGGCGGAGGTGAACTCGGTCATGATGAGACCGCAGCCTGAGACCTCGTTTGAAGTTTCGACATCGACATCACTCGTGTCACCCGTGGATTCGCTTGCGGGAGAGGGCGCCGCCGCGGAGTACAACGACGCGTTCTTGATGAAACGGCGGAAGACCGTGTCGGTCACACCGGCCATCGGTGCGAGCACGGTCGCCGGTGCAATGCGCACATTGCCGATGCGCAACTCTGCAGGCACGCTAGCTTCGGCCGGCATCTCGCGCTCAAACGTCGATGTCCACTTTTTATCCACAGCAACTTTCTCTGATTCGAGGATATCTCTGGTGCGGTTTTGTCGCCGAATCGAACCAGCGACGATCGAATTTGCAAGGTAACGTCAACCGCGCGAAGCACTTGAATTGTGTTGATTTTAGCGGTATATCCGCACGCGACATGGACGTGTGGCGACCGAAGTTAATTGCACTTTAAACGTTGACGCTGAAAATACAACGAGAGCATGATTGTGGAATTCTTTTCGAGATCGGCTTCCACCGGAAGTTCGATGGAGGCCGGGGCACTTGCAAGGTTGAGTGTCGCTATGTTGCAGGCGCAACAACAGCCGGACTCCTGGACATTGAGCCCGCGTAACTCCTCGGGGTTCTCCAATGAAGAGCAAGCTCATTGTTACATTCTCTCTCCTGTTCCTCGCAGCGTCTTCGATCTCTATCTTTCCCACCTCACCTGCCGCTTCAGCCGAACAGCTTGTTCCCGCAGGCTCCATTCTGAAGTGCACTGTTTCGGACAAAGTTTCGTCGAAGACGGAAACCATCGGTGATCCCGTGATGTGTACGCTCAGCCACACGGAAGCGTTCAGCCGAACCGTCTTTCCCTATGGAAGTTATCTGATTGGCCACTTCGAGGAGTACAAGGATCCTGGCCACTTCGTGGGCAAGGGGTGGATGGAGCTGCGGTTCGACCGGCTGATGATTCAGCCGGACACGAACGTGCCGATCAATGCGCGTGTTGTCGCGGTGCCGAAGTATCCCGTCGATGCTGAGGGACGCATTCACGGCACGGGGCATCCTGTGCGCGACACGGTCGAGTGGTTGATTCCAGTGCTGTGGCCGATCGACCTGATCAACCTGCCGCGGCGCGGTCCTCGTCCGACGCTGAAGCCGGAGACGCAGCTGACGCTGAAGGTGTTGGACGACTTCGGCATTCCATCGCAGATGGAGCAGGACTATCAGCAGCCGGCGCTGATCGAGCGTCGCGCAGCGGCGATTGAGAAGCACAAGGAGAACCTTGTCGAGCAGGGCTACATGACTGCGGAAGAGGCGTTCGGCCAGCAGGCCGCGCCGCAACAGCAGTATGCCGCACCGGTTCAGCAGGGTTATGCTCCGCAGCAGCAGTACGCGCAGCCGCAACCGCAAATCGTCGTCGTGCAATCGCCACCGCAGACGGTGTATGTGCCGCAGCCTTACTACGTGCAGCAGCCGGTCTACTATCCACCGCCGCCTGCGTACTATTACGGTCCGCGCTACTGGCGACCGTACTAGAGCAAATGCGAGGGAAGAGAGAAGGCCTCCCGTGGGGGGAGGCCTTCTGTTTTTTGCAGGTGCGATGAAATTTACTTCTTGGCTTCGGCAGCGGCGGCGTACTTGCGGCGGAAGCGCTCGACGCGCCCGGCGGTGTCGATCAGCTTCTGCTTACCGGTGAAGAAGGGGTGGCAGGCAGAGCAGATTTCGAGGACGATGTCCCCCTTGTGGGTGGAGCGTGTCTCGAAGTGGCTGCCGCAGGCGCAGCGGACGTTGATCTTCTCGTACTTGGGGTGGATGCCTTCCTTGGGCATGGTGAATCCTTTCGTAGCTAACCCGCCGCAGAACGGTTCGCTTGCCAGGGCGGGAGCTTCACACTCCTGACATCGATTTTCCTGACGCGCTGCGAGCTTGGGGTCCGACTCCCGGACCTTCAGGTGCTTGATTCATTTTAGCATTCTGCGCTGACTGAAGAGGGGTACCCCCTCCCCCTGTTTCTGCGCAAAATCTTCGAAACAGGGAGCTTAGGTCTGGACCCCAAAAGGTATTGAATCGTGAGAGTGATTAGTGATTAAAGCAAGAAAGCTGCGCACGCGCAGCTTTGTCTCATCTCTAGATTTCAAATCTCTATATTCCTATTTTACCAAATCGAGCGGAATTATTATGCCGCGACTTTTCGTTGTGTTTTGTTGAGGTTAGGTGGGGGAGGGGCTTGACAAGCGAATTTGTGGGCGTTTTCGCAAAATATTTTTGTAAACCAAACAAAATGTGAGACTTGCTGCGACTCGGCGTTTCCTCTCCGGAGGGGTTGGCGCGGGCGCGGGGCTGCAGGCGGAAAGCTATGGACGGCAGGGGGATCGGGGCGGATAATTCCGGCCATGCGCAAGACATTGGTGTCCGCTATCGTGGTGCCGATCGTTATCGGATGCGTGGGGCTTACGCGTCTGATGGCACAGCCGCGATTCCAGAGCTTTCACAACGTCGACATCCTGCAGCTGATCGCGTCGGGGATGTGCTTTGGCGTTGCCCTGTTTGCTCTCATCCTGTTGATACGCGGGCCCAGGACTTCTTAGCGGGGAGAATCAGCGGCGTTTTGCTCCAGACAGGCGGCTTTCGCACAGCGCCCCACCGTCGGTGTGCCTGCGATACTGGGGAATCGATGGCTGACATTTGTCCGATTTGTGAGGGTTCGGGGCTGCGCGTGGTGGAGCGGCCGGGAGGGCTGCGCGTGGCGGAGCCGTGCGAGTGCCGCGCGGAGCGGCGGCTGGTGCGGATGATTGAGCAGGCGCGGATTCCGCAGCGCTACTCGCACTGCTCGCTGGATGAGTATGTGCCGAACTACGGCGGGAATAATCCTGCGCTCTCCAATGCACTGGTGCAGGCGCGGAACTTTGTTCGGGCGTATCCGCTGGAGACGGCAGGAAACGGGCTGCTGCTGACGGGATCCATCGGGGTGGGGAAGACGCACCTTGCGGTGGGAATGCTGCAGGCGCTGGTTACAGAACGAGGAGCGAAGGGTTTGTTCTTCGACTATCGCGATCTGCTGAAGCAGGTGCAGAACAGCTACAACCGCAGCGTTGAGGTGACGGAGCTGGAGGTGCTGCGGCCGGTGTTCGACGCCGAGGTGCTGGTGCTGGATGAGCTGGGCGCATCGAAGCCGACGGACTGGGTGTGGGATACGGTCGCGCACATTCTGAACACTCGCTACAACGACAGGCGGACGACGATCATCACGACGAATTATGCGAACCTGCCGCCGGGTGGAAGCGAGATGAATGCGCCGAGACTTGCGGTGCGCGAGGAGACGCTGGGCGATCGGATTGGGGAGCGCATGCGGTCGCGATTGCAGGAGATGTGCGTGGTGGTGGAGATGAGCGGTGAGGATTTTCGGCAGAAGGTGAAGCGGGCGAGCTTCGCGTAGGGGTGTTCCACCATCAGTTTTGAATTTCCGGTTGCAAGACGTCAGTTATTATTTCTCGCGCGTCTTAACGCGCGATACCCCACCCTGTCGCTTCGCGCCGAGGGTGGGGCACCCGGTGTGGTGGTGGAGATGAGCGGTGAGGACTTCCGGCAGAAAGTGAAGCGGGCGAGCCTTGCGTAGCGGAGTTCCGTTCAGTTTTGAGTTGTGAGTTTGGGAGTTGTGAGTTGATCTGCGGTGAACGCGCGCCTCAGAGGCGAGACGGGAGCGGTGAGGATTTTGGGCAGACGGTGAAGCGGGCGAGCTTCGCGTAGGTTGAGTTTTGAGTTTTGAGTTTTGAGTTTGGGAGTTGTGAGTTGATCTGCGGTGAACGCGCGTCTCAGAGGCGAGACGGGAGCACCCGGCATTCCCTCAGGGGCTAAAGCCCCCGCGCGGAGGGCCGTGACGGCGGGGCTGAAGCCCCGCCCTTTCAAAGCCACATTTTCGTTGAGTCAGGCCAGGTTGTGCTGCGTCAAAGCGAGATCGTCGCTGCGTCAAAGCCAGCTTGTTGCCGATAGCAGCTAGTGGCGGTGGCGGCGGTCGACGTAGACGTGGCCGCGGCCGAGGAGGACGTCGACGGCCTGGCAGATGCGGTTGAGCAGATTGTCAGGCGCAGGTTCGACGGGGCGGATGCGTTCGAGCTCGGTGCGAACGAGCTGGGGGCCTTCCTGGCGCATGAACTCGCGCTCGCGCTCCTCCCGGGAGCCGCCGGGGACGGGCGCCCGCGTATGCAGGAGATGAAGACTGGCGGAGGTAGCCTGCTTGGACATCAAAAGGACCTCGTGTCCCAAAGTACTCCAGAGGTTCGACGTGTTGCTCCGCCAAAAGTAAAGCCGAACCAGGAAAGCTCTTCAAAGATATGGTGCAGTATAGAATCGCTCGTGATGCCTGACGAGACAAATATTTCTTCCGGTAACAAGGGCTCCCGCGATCCGCTGGCTGGTTCCGTCTTTGGGAAGCCGCCGCGGGAGAAGAGCTTCCCCACAGCCGCAGTCTCGATTGCGGCGGTGGTGGTGGTGATTGTCGTTGTGGCGCTGCTGGTGGTGGGGCGGCGAGGCTCCGGACCAGGGGGCGGCGCGGCGTATGCGGCCAACCTGGAGCTGACCAATCTGCAGCCGAGCCAGTCGGAGAGCCTCTCGGGCGGGCGCTCGACCTACCTGGACGGGCACATTGTGAACCACGGGAACCAGACGGTGACTGGGGTGACGGTGCAGGCGGCCTTTGGGGCAGACGGCGGAACCCCGCAGACCCTGACGGCGCCCGTGTCGGTGATTCGGACGCGTGACCCGTACGTGGATACGCAGCCGCTGAGTGCGGCGCCGCTGGCCCCGGGGGCTGGCGCGGATTTTCGGCTTATTTTTGAGGGAGTTAGCGACAGCTGGGATCAGAAGACGCCGACCCTGCAGATTCTTCAGGTTTCGACCAAGTAGGGACTGAAAGGGCTTTCACGGGCATTTCTGAGGCGGCGCTGCGCCTGGCGCTGCTGTCTTTTTTGGAGTGAGTGCGTTCAACCAGTAGTGCCAAGGGGCTGGCCGGGAACGGTTTTTTGGAGAGAGGGCGTCCTGGCCGGCGCGAGCCGCAGGTGAAACGGCTTCGCTCTGACGCCTCCAGCACACCAAGGTAGATGGCCCCCCGCGACGGGGGGCCTTTTTTTGCGGCTTCTCTACTGGGGGCTGGCAGGGACGGCGGCGTGGATGGCGAGGAGGGTCTCGAGGACGGGGCGGAGGTGGTTGAGGTGGAGGGCGTTGGCTCCGTCGGATTTGGCCTGGGCGGGGTTGTCGTGGACCTCGAGGAAGATGCCGTCGACGCCGGCGGCGACGGCGGCGCGGGCGAGGACGGGGATGAACTCGGGCTGGCCGCCGGAGACGGCTTGTCCTTGAGAGCCGCCGGCGCTGGCGGCGGAGGGCGTCTGGACGGAGTGGGTGGCGTCGAAGACGACGGGTGCCATGGAGCGCATCACGGGCAGGGAGCGCATGTCGACGACGAGGTTGTTGTAGCCGAAGGAGGCGCCGCGCTCGGTGAGGGTGACGCGCGGGGAGCCGGATTCGCGCACCTTTTCGACGGCGTGGCGCATGTCCCAGGGAGCGACGAACTGACCCTTCTTGACGTTGATGGCGCGGTTGGGCGTCGCGGCGGCCTGGGCGGCGGCGATGAGGAGGTCGGTCTGGCGGCAGAGGAAGGCGGGGATCTGGAGCATGGCGTCGACGGGGCCGAGGCGGTCGGAGAGCTCGGCGGCCTGCTCGGCGGTGTGGATGTCGGTGAGGACGGGGAGGCGGTTTTGCTCGGCGATGAGGCGAAGGATGCGGGCGCCTTCTTCGAGGCCGGGGCCGCGGAAGGAGTGGATGGAGGTGCGGTTGGCCTTGTCGTAGCTGGCTTTGAAGATGTAGGGGATTGCGAGGTCGGAGGCGATGCGCTGGATGGCGTCGGCCATGCGGCGGGCGTGCTGCTCGGACTCGAGGACACAGGGGCCGGCGATGAGGAAGAGCGGGCCGCCGCCAAGCGTGACGTTGCCGAGGGTGAAGCTGGAGGCGTGGGGCATAGGGTTATTATCCGCGAGTTAGGGAGTTAGGGAGTTAGGGAGTTAGGGAGTTAGGGAGTTAGGGAGTGAGCGGGTGAGCGGGTGAGTAGTGAGTAGTGAGTAGTGAATTGTGAATAAGGCAAAGGCAGAAGCAGTTGCCCTGCGGGGATGACGACGAGAAAGACAACGGCAAGAGCAAAAGGAGCGGCAAAAGCGAAGCGCCCCGGCGGACCGGAGCGCTTGGCGATTTCGGCTGTGCGAATCAGCTTGTTAACCCGCTAACTTCCTAACTTCCTAACTCCCTAACTTGCTAACCCGCTGCTTACGGATTCGCGAGCTGGAACGAGTGCGGTCCGTTGGGGACGGAGGCGATGCAGGACGGCAACGCTGAGACCGTGAACGGCGAGTTGGGGATGCCCGTGAGCGAGCCCGTGTTGGGACTGAGCTTGCCGGCGGAGACCGTGTTGTCGAGCGAGTTGGACGTGTAGAGATAGGTGCCGAGTGCAGGATCGATGGTGAGGCAGTTGGGCTGTGTACCCGCGCCGAAGTTACCGGCAGAGGCGACACCGCTGAGCGAGCCGCTGGCCTGATCGATTGCAAAGGAGCTGATGGTGCTGCTGTTCTTGTTGGCGGTGTAGAGGTACTTGCCGCGAGGATCGATGACCAGGGCGACCGGGAACAGGCCCGCGTTGCCGGTCGGGAAGGGGCTTGAGACCAGCGGGGTGAGATTGCCCGAGAGCTGGTTATCGATGGAGTAGCCGTAGACCTGGTTGGCCGTCTGGTCCGTGACGTAGACGAACCGGCCGGTCGGGTCAGAGGCGATGGCGCTGGGCACGACGCCGGCGGGATATCCATACCAGGTCTTCAGCGTGTTGTTGAACTTTGTGCCGGAGAGCGGCGTGAGCGCGCCGGTGGAGGTGTTCTGCGCGTAACCGAGAACAGTGGCGTTCGGCGAAGGCTCCTGGTCGACGACGTAGACGAAAACGTTCTGCTTGCCGGCGCCGCTGCCTCCGGTGCAGGAGGCGTTGGATGGGATGACAGGCGTGGGGGAACAGACGGCGGGGCTCACGGTGATGGAGACGGGGCTGTTGCCGACCGCAAGGAACGACTGCCCGTTCTGTGAAACAGGAGTGCCCAGCGTGCCATCACTGTTGATGGGGAAGATAGTGACGCCGCCGGGGCCGGGGGAGACCGGGGTGAAGCCGGGCTGGTAGGTGAAGGTGACGTAGAGGAACTTGCCCGCGGAGTCGACCGCCATCGAGGTGGGATAGGTTCCGCCGCCGAGGGTGTAGGTCTTCTGCCCGTACAGCTTGCCGTCGGTGCCGACAGCGAAGACCTCCACGGCGGAGTCTTCCGAGCCGGAGAGGACATAGAGGAACTTGCCGTCAGGCGAGGGGACGAGGGTGGTCTCGCGCCGGAAGCCGGTCGTGAAGGGCGAGCCTGTGACCTGGACCAGGATGCCGGACTGGAAGTCGACGGCGAAGGCGTTGATGTTGGGACCTGAGGCCGAGACGGTGTACACGTAATCCGCTACATAGTCGCGGCTGCAGGCTGTTGCGCCCAGCCCAATGGCTACCGAAATACCCGCCGCCATCGCAGCCTGGAGCGTTCTTTTGTACGTCATTTGCTTCCCTTTTTATACGTCATGTCCATCTGTTGCGCAGGCGCGCTGGATGGCGCCGTGTGAGTTCCGGCTGAAGCCGGGTGATTCGAAGAGTGGTGATCGGCGAACGGCACGAAAAGCTCCTAGTCGACCGCACCGCTGATGGCCAGGCAGGAGGCGAGGCCTGTGGCGGTGAAGGTGGAGCCGCGCGAGAGCTGCGAGAGCTCGCCGGTGTTGGCGTCGAAGAGCTTTCCGGTGACCTGACCCGAGTTATGAGCCGAGACGTACATGTACTTGTTGGTCGGGTCCTGCACCATGCAGACCGGACCGGCGTCGACGGAATACGGTGAGCCTGTGAGCGGTGAGAGGCTGTTGCTGGACTGGATGAGGAAGCCCGTGATGGAGCTGAAGGGCTGGGTCACCGTGGTGCTGGTCGTCGACTGGTTGAGGATGTAGAGGAACTTGTTGTTGCTGGAGATGAAGGAATACGTCGGATTCGAAGTGCCGGAGGCGTTCGGCTGGACACCGCCGAGCGTGAGGCTCAGGGTGCAGCTGGCTCCGATGGAGTACGGAAGAATCGTGTTGTTACCAGCATCGGTGAGGATGACGAAGCTACCGTTGCCGTTGATCGACGAGATCCGGTTGGCATTGGTCGCGATCTTTCCGGTCGTCACGTTGACGAGCTGTCCGCCGCCGCCAAGGCTGTAAGGCGTAATGGACTGGTCGGCCGAATTGACGGTGTACAGGCAACTGCCGGCCTGCTTCATCTGGAGCGGATTCTGTCCGACCTCCCAGTAGGTGGGCGCGGGGCTGTTGGGAGGAACCGACTGCGTGTTGAGCACGAGGGTCAGGCGGCCTGTCGTCGGGTCGATCGAGAAGGCGGTGATGGAGCCGTTGCCATTGCCGCTCTTGGAGTACTTATCGAGTACGTAGACGAAGGAGTTCGAAGCGTCGAACTGCATCCAGATGGGATCAAGACCCTGGCTGTCATAGTGCTGCAGATAGACCAGCGTACCGTCGCCGCCGACGGAGAAGACGGAGATGCCGCTGTCGGTCCAGTGCAGTGTGCACGTGGAGGGATCGGTGCAGGACTGTGGCTGGGTGCCCTGGTTGAGCACATAGACGAAACGTCCACCAGCCTTGACGAGGATCGTGACGGGGTTTGAACCCTGGGTCGCAAAAGGCTGATGAGGTGTCTGGGTGAGATTGCCGGTGAAGTCATCCACTTTGAACGAGGCAATCTGGTTATATTGCTGACCGAGAACCCAGAGGTAGGCGATGGTGCCACCGCCACATGCCGACATGCCGAGTCCCAGAGCCAATGACGCAAACAGGGCCAGAGCCAGCCGGCCGAACCAACTCAACTTCATGTGCTTCCTTCATCTCCGGCCCGCTCGGCGAACGATCGCCGGCATGCGGAGAAACCTATCTTGGAGAGAGTACAAACCTTCTTTTGATTGTAGTGGCGGCAGAGGATTTCTGCCAATTCTCATAGACGGGTTTTCGGGTGGGGCGGGGGACGGGGGTGTCGGGAAGTGAATAGTGAAGAGTGAGTAGTGAAGAGTGAATAGTGAATAAGGCAAGGGCAAGGGCAAGGGCAAGGGCAAGGGCAAGGGCAAGGGCAAAGGCAAGGGCAAAGGCAAAGGGCGGGTGCCGTCGAGTTGTGAGTTTCGAGTTAAGGAGTTTCGAAGTTAAAAGGCAAAGCCCCGGAGAGCGTCCGGGGCTTTGGTGAGATTGATTGTGGGTTAGCAGGCGCCAAAGGCACCCGGTTACCAGGTGCGGCAGCCGCCGGAGGAGGGCATCTCGGGATCGCCCACCTTGCAGCCGAAGGCCTTGCCGAACTCGTCGAAGTTCTGCACGGTGCCCCGCACGCGCCACTCGCCGGTGGAGTGCGGGTTGGTCTTCGCCTGGTTGATAGCGGCCTGCGTCGTCTGCGTACCGCACCAGACCTGCGCGAACGAGATGAAGAAGCGCTGTTCGGGCGTGTAGCCGTCGCGCTTGCCGCCAACATAGCCGGGTTCCGCCTTTGCTCCTTCTTCCTTCAGCGTGTTCTGGAGGGCCTGGAAGGCAATGCGGATGCCGGCGTTGTCAGCCGAGTTCTCGCCGAGAGTGAGATGGCCGTTGAGGTTCTGGCCGGGAGCCACCTCAAAGCCGTCGTACTCCTTGGCGTAGCACTCGCTGCGCGCCTTGAACTTCGCGAGATCGTCATCGGTGAACCACTGGTGGACGTTGCCCCTGGGATCGTACTGTGAGCCTTGGTCGTCGAAGCCGTGGGTCATCTCGTGGCCGATGACGACGCCGATGCCGCCGAAGTTCACCGCGGGATCCTTGCCGATGTCATAGAACGGCGGCTGCAGGATTCCGGCAGGGAAATTGATGTTGTTCTGCGGAGGCTGGTAGTAGGCGTTGACGGTGGGCGGCGTCATGCTCCACTCCATGGGATCGACGGGCTTGCCGAACTTGGACAGGTTGCGGTGACGCTCGAAGGCAAACGAACGCTGCGCGTTGCCGAAGTAGTCGTCGCGTTTGACCTCAAGGAGGGAGTAATCCCGCCAGTGCTGCGGATAGCCGATCTTGTCGGCGATGGCATCGAGCTTCTTGCGAGCCTCGACGCGGGTCTCGGGGCTCATCCAAGGGAGGGTTTTGAGATCCTCCGCCATGGCGGCCTCGAGGGCCTTCACGAGACGCTCGGTGGCTTCCTTCGAAGCCGGCGGAAAGTTCTGCTTGACCCAGTCCTGGCCCACAGCTTCGCCGAGCGCGCGATCGGTCATCGCGGTGCAGCGCTTCCAGCGCGGCTGCTGCTCCTTCTGTCCGCCGAGCGTGCGATTGAAGAAGTCGAAGTTCAGGTCCTCAAAGTTCTTGCTGAGCAGCGGAGCCGCGCCGTGCACAGCGTGCCAGCGCAGGTAGCTCTTGATGGCTGGAAGATTCTCGCTGGTGATCTCGGCGTTGGCCGTATCGAGATAGGGAAGGCTGGTGACGATGACCGTTTTGGCCTGTCCGAGACCAATGCCGTTGAGGTAGGTCTGCCAATCGAAGTTCGGTGTCTTGGCCTGAAGATCGGCGACGGACATCGGGTGATACCGGGTCTTGGGATCGCGGAGAGCGACGCGGTCGAGGGAGCCCTTGGCGAGCGCGGTCTCGATGGTCATGACGTTTTTGGCTTCATCAGCAGCCTTCTCGGGCGAGTCGCCGAGGAGCTGGAAGGTCTTCGTCATGTTGTCGACGTAACCTTCGCGGAGCTTGACGAAACGCGGTGAGTCATTGAGGTAGTAGTCGCGATCGGGAAGGGTCAAGCCGCCCTGACCCGTCGCCGCAACCTGCTGGGTCGAGTCCTTCTGGTCCTGCGTGATAGCGGCGGCAAAGAAGGCGCCCCCGCCGCGACGGTCCTGCTTGGCGTTGAATGCGGCGAGCTGCTTGACGCTGGTGAGCTCGTCGATGGCCTTAAGGTCAGGCTGCAGAGGCTGGTCGCCGAGCTTGTCGAGGGCGTCGGTGTTCATGCAGGCGGCAAAGAAGTCACCGTACTTCTTCTGCAGCGGGCTCTTGGGCGCATCCGCCGCGGCGACGAGATCCTTGTAGAGGAGATAGTCGTTGTAGTCGGCGAGTTCGGCGAAGCGGCCCCACGCGGCGCGGTCGGCGGGAATGGGGTTGTTCTTGTTCCAGGTGCCGCAGGCGTACTGGAAGAAGTTCTGGCACGGATCGGCGGACTTATCGATGGCGTTGACATCGAAGGCAACGGGCTTGGCGGGGATCTTGGTTGGGGTCGAGCCGAGGTCTACGGAAGCAGCCGCCTCGAGTTGGATGGACGGAAGTTGCTGAGATTGACACAGCGGAGCGGCGAGCCCAAGCAGTGTGGCAATGAGAAGCGTGCGCATTAGGTCTCCTTGAAAGCGAGAAGGTTCCTGAATGTTGCAGGGTCGCCGGGCGGTCCCGGGCGGCTCTTTTCGGACAACAGCAGGGTGAATGGTGCTCGTGGGACGAGACAGGATAGCCGGAAGTTTCGAAGAACCACAATGGAAAACGATTGCGGCGCGGGAGTGAGGGAGACTCCCTCAGGGGCTAAAGTCCCGGATTCAATCCCTAAGCTGAACAGACTAAAGTCCGTCCCTTGCAAGACGAGACCACAGCGCGCCGTCTAGAAGATTTTCATGTGGATGGTGAGGTACTTCTTGGGGTCGGTGCGGATCATGGTCACAAGCTCGTTGCTGTTGGCGAGGAGCTTGTTGAGATTCGTGTAGGCGGCGTCATCGGTCGCGAGCTTGCCGAGGGTGCCCTTGCCGTCGTTGACATTGGTGAGCAGCAAGTCGAGTTTCGCTACGGTGTCGTTGAGATGGTCTGCGAAGGCCTGATCCTTGATCAGCAGACCGAGGCCGCCCTTGCCGGAGTTGACCTGGGCCAGCAGGGCGTTGGTCTGGTTCAGCGTGGTGTTCAGGTTGTTATAGAGCGTGTCGTCGGTGAGCAGCTTGCCGGCGGAGCCTTTACCGGTGGACAGGCCGGTCGCGAGCTGGTCGAGGCGCGCGGTGGTGTCCTTGAGGTTGTTGAAGACGGAGTCGTCGGTGAGGAATTTGCCGGCAGAACCGCGGCCCTTGTTCAGGTTGTTGACGAGCGTCTGAAACTGATTGATGGTGCCGACGGCGCGGTTATAGAGGTCCGGATCGTTGATGAGCTTGCCGGCGGAGCCCTTACTGCTGTCGAGCGAGGTGGCGATCTCGTTGAGCTTGGGCATGATCGAGTTGATGTTCTTGATGGTGTCCTGGCTGGAGGCGACGACGTCGGCGATGGAGGGGACATCGCGGGTGGGAAGTTCGCCACCGTTCTCCACCACGGGGCCGGTAGCGTTCTTGCTGCTGATGTCAACGACGGTGTCGCCGAGCACGCCGGTGGTCTGCAGCGAGGCGACGGAGTCCATATGGAGAGAGCCGCGGAAGCGAGGCGAGACCTTCATGACAACCTCGACCGGCGAGTGCTTGTGGGCGGGGTCGGGGCTGATCTCCACCTTGGAGACTTCACCGATGGTGACCCCTTCGAGCGAGACGGGGGCACCGGGTTTGACGCCGGAGGCGTTGTCAAAGAAGGAATGGATGACAATGCGCTTCTGGAAGAAGCCGATGCCGGCGGCGCTGGTCATGAGGAAGAGCAGGGCGGTGAGAAGCAGGCAGGAGGCCAGCACGATGCTGCCGACCTTGAGCTGCGACCACCGGACCTCAGCCTGACTGGGCATGGGACTTATCGTAACAGCGGGATGTTCTAGGTTCTAGGTTCGAGATTCGAGGTTCGAGATTCTAGGTTCGAGGTTCGAGATTCGAGATTCGAGGTTCGAGGTTCGAGGTTCGAGGTTTCAGGTTCGAGGTTCCAGCTCCTGCCAACGATCCCGTCCGATACCTGGCACCTCTGAACCTAGAACCTAGAACCTAGAACCTCGCATCTCGCATCTCGCACCTCAGTCTTCCGCGACGGCGATGGCGATGGCGAGGTCGCGCGTGTGGGAGAGCGAGAGGGCGACGTGACGGACGCCGAGGTGTGTGGCAATCGAGGCGGCGCGGCCGGAGAGATGCAGCGTGGGGCGCTGGCCGGGAAGGCGCAGGACCTCGAACTCGCGCCAGGTGACACCGCGGCTGATGCCGGTGCCGAGGGCCTTGGCGGCGGCCTCTTTGGCTGCGAAGCGGGCGGCGAAGCTTTCGGCGGCATTCTTCTTTTTCATCTGGCAGTAGGCAATCTCGGCGGGCGTGTAGATGCGGTGCAGGAAGGCATCGCCGTAGCGGGTGAGCGAGCGCTGGATGCGGGCGATCTCGATCATGTCGGTGCCGAGGCCGAGAATCATGTTTGCGAGTGTACGTGACTTGAGAGAGTCGGATTCTGGGACACTGGCGATTGTTCGGGGGATTGCCGCCGATGGTTTCGATGATATGCATCGGGCTCTGGCAGAGAATTCGTGCGGATGCGTGATTGAGGTGCATGGCTGCTCGCTCGAGGAGCGCGCAGCGATGTCGCAGCGGCTGTTCCAGGTGCTGGTGACCTGCGGTTGTTGTGCGGTGAGATTCAAGCGTTTCGGGGCGCGAGCGCTGGAGTACAGCTTCGAGGTGGAACTGTCCGCGGTCCTCGATCTTTACTGTGGGCTGGCGCAGGCAGGGCTGGAGATTACGGATCTGAGTCATCGGGCGCTCACGGACCTTTGTGTGCTGCGGTCGCATGAGCGGGTGCTGCTGGGGACGCGATGCCTGGCACCGCACGTAGTGAATGTGCGGCTGATGATGAGCTTTTTCGATCCGGAGGAGATGGCTGTTCCGGGCGTGATCGCTGCGTCGGCGTGAAGGCTGCTAGTATGCGGTGCGATGAGCTCAGAGACGAATTTTGCGGCGCGATACAGGGAGATGTCCGAGACGGAGCTGATGGACCTGGCTCGGAAGTACGACGATTTGGTGGAGGCGGCGCAGGCGGCGCTGCGGGCGGAGTTTGCGAAGCGCGGGCTGGAGCCGCCGCTGATTGAAGAAGTGGAGGAGGCGCCCGCGGATGCCGAGCCGGCGCCGGTCACCGTGGAGCAGTACCGGGATTTACCGGAGGCGCTGGTTGCGCGGGCGGTGCTGGAAGAGGCAGGAATCCGGTCTTTTCTGAGCGATGAGAACACCGTGGGTATGAATTGGGGGTTGTCGAACGCCGTGGGCGGCATCCGGCTTCAGGTTGCTGCCGAGGACGAAGCGGCGGCGCGCGAAGTGCTTTCCGAGCCCGCTCCTCAACAGTTCGCAACGGATTCGGGCGAGGACTTTGTACAGCCCGTGTGTCCGGAGTGCGGCTCGATGGACGTTATCGCGAACGACCCTGACCGCAAGGTGATGGCAGCGTCGATGCTGATCGGGATTCCACTTCCTCATCGGCGGCCGCAGGAGGTGGAGTGGCGCTGCCTGGAGTGTGATTCGACGTGGGCGGAGGACGAGGAGCTGGAGGGGCAGGACGAGAGGGTGGGATAGACTGATGGCTGCGACATGCCTCCGATTATTGAAGCCAGCCATCTAGGAAAGACGTACCGTTCAGGCAAGCTGGAGGTTCCGGCGCTGCGTGATGTGACCTTCAGCATCGAGCCGGGCGAGTTTGTGTCGATTGTGGGGCCGTCGGGTTCGGGCAAGTCGACGCTGTTCTATGTGCTGGGTGGGCTGACGTCGCCGACGGCGGGGAGCCTTACGATTCGCGGTCTGGATTTCTCGCGGCTGAGCGATGCGGAGCGGACGAAGCTGCGGCGGGCGCACATAGGGTTTGTGTTTCAACGGTTTAACCTGTTGCCGACGATTTCCGCGCAGGACAACATTGAGCTGGCGCACTCGATTGCCGAGACCGGCAAGCCGTTTGATAAGGCGCTGCTGGATCACCTGGCGGATCTGTTGAGGATCAAGGGAAGGCTGCACCACCGGCCGAACGAGCTTTCAGGCGGCGAGCAGCAACGTGTGGCGATTGCGCGAGCGCTGATTACGAAGCCGGCAATTGTGCTGGCGGACGAGCCGACGGGGAACCTGGACACGCAAAACTCGAATGCCGTGCTGGAGATGCTGAGAGTTTCCGGCCGCGAGATGGGCCAGACGGTGCTGATGATTACGCATAACCCGGAGGCGGCGACGATCGGCGACCGCATCCTTCACATGCGCGATGGCCAGATTGTGAAGACGGAGGCGGGGCGCGGCGTTCCGGTGCCGGTGTAGTCAGAGATCAGGGATCAGGGATCAGAGATCAGAGATCAGAGATCAGCGCTGAAGTTCGCTAACAACGCACCGCGGCTGATTCGCATCTCTTCTCGATGTTGGTCATTCCGTTGAGCAAAAGTGTATTCTGGCCGGCGCTGACGAAGTCATCCCGCAGGAGGGTTTATGTCAGGTTGGAATCGGCTGTTGTCGTATGGCTGTCTCGGGCTCCTGCTTGGACTTCCGGGTGTGCTGGCGGCCGGAACGCCGGCGGTACCGTTGATGTCGCCGCATGTCATGGCTCCCGCGCCTGCTGCCGACCTGATCGACGTCAACACGGCGACAGCGGACCAGTTGAAGACGTTGCCGGGCATCGGCGATGCGTACGCGAAGCGGATCATCGATGGAAGACCGTATAGCGCGAAGAATCAGTTGGTGAGCAAGGGAATTATTCCCAAGGCGACGTACGACAAGATTGCCGACAAGATTATTGCGAAGAAAGCGAAGTAGGGCTCCAGTTTCGCGGCGACCGCATTCAGCGATTTTGAGACGGCCGCGCGCATGAATGTGAGAAAATTCGGGATTTTCGGGCCGATTTGACGTCTTGCGTACATAGGGCAAGGCGTGCGAGGCAGGTAAAATAGACGAAGTGACCTCATTCCCCTCCTCATTGGCTGATCGAACAAACGTGTGTGCCGTGCGAGCGAATCGTTCGCTATGGCCGCGTCTGTGCGTTGCTGCCATGGGAGTGGGCGCGATGCTGATGCTGGGTTGCCAGAGCATTGACATGACGCCGCAAAACGCCGCGCAGATCCGCGTCATCGCCGCATCGCCGGACGCCGGCAGTATGGATTTTTATGCCGGCGGGGCGGCCCTCGCGTACAGCGTTGATTTTGGCGCGGCGAGCACCTATGTTCCGCTGCCGGCAGGCAATGTACGACTGAGCGCGAACACGGCCAACACGAACCAGATGCTGATCGCCGAGAATACGCCCCTGGTGGCGGGACGACAGTACACGGCAGTGGTGACGAACGTCGCGGCGAGTCTGCAGGAGACAATCTACGCGGACCAGACGACCGCTGCTCCAACGGGTGATGTTGCGGTGCGTGTGATTGACGCGGCGACGAGAGCGGGCAACGTGGATCTCTACATGGTGCCGGCGGGCGAAAAGTTGAAAGCGACAGCGGCGGTGCGCGCGGGAGTGGCCTTCGGCGCATCGACCGGATACGCGCTGCTGCCGGCAGGAACGTACTCGCTGGTGGTGGTGCCTGCGGGAACGGCACCGACAAACCAGGCTCTCCCGTTGATGACCGGACCGCAAACGACCTATGCGGCAGGCGCCGTACGCACGGTGGTGCTGGTGGATCATCCGAACCCTACGATCCCGGGCGTGGATGCGATCACGACAACGGACCACGAGCCGGGCGCTCCTCAGTAGAACTGCAACGCAGGTCGATGAATAGAGCAGCGCTCAAAATAGAAGGCCGCCGGGATGGCGGCCTTCTGCAATTCGAGTGAGTCGATGAACTAGTAGCGGTAGTGCTCGGCCTTGTACGGGCCTTCCACCGCAACGCCGAGATAGTCTGCCTGCTTCTTCGAGAGCTTCGTGAGCTTCACGCCGATCTTCTCGAGGTGAAGACGAGCGACCTCTTCGTCGAGCTTCTTGGGCAGGATGTAAACGCCGGGCTTGTACGTGTCCTTGTTAGCCCAGAGGTCGAGCTGTGCGAGCGTCTGGTTGGAGAAGCTGTTGGACATCACGAACGACGGATGGCCGGTGGCGCAGCCGAGGTTTACGAGACGGCCTTCCGCGAGAACGAAGATCGCGTTGCCGTTGGGGAACGTGTACTGGTCGACCTGCGGCTTGATGTTGAGGCGCTTGGCGTCGGAGCCTTCGAGCTCGGCCATCTGGATCTCGTTGTCGAAGTGGCCGATGTTGCAGACGATGGCCTGGTCCTTCATCTTGCGCATGTGCTCGAGCGTGATGACGTCGACGTTGCCGGTGGTGGTGACGTAGATGTCGCCGCGACCGAGCGTGTCCTCGATGGTGGTGACCTCGAAGCCTTCCATCGCCGCCTGCAGAGCGTTGATGGGGTCGATCTCCGTGACGACCACGCGCGCGCCGAGGCCGCGGAGGGACTTCGCCGAACCCTTGCCGACGTCGCCGTAGCCGCAGACGACCGCGACCTTACCGGCAACCATCACGTCGGTGGCGCGCTTGATGCCGTCGACGAGCGACTCGCGGCAGCCGTAGAGGTTGTCGAACTTGGACTTCGTCACGGAGTCGTTGACGTTGATGGCGGGGACGAGGAGCTTGTTCTGCTCGAGCATCTTGTAGAGGCGGTGAACGCCGGTGGTGGTCTCTTCGGAGACGCCGCGCCAGTCCTTGGCAACGCGGTGCCAGCGCTGCGCGTCTTCGGCGAGGATGCTCTTGAGGAGCTTCTGGATGACGGCCTCTTCGACCGAGCCAGCCTTGCCGTCGACGAAGCTGCGATCGCCTTCTTCAAGTTCGTAGCCCTTGTGGATGAGCAGCGTGACGTCACCGCCGTCGTCGACGACGAGCTGCGGACCGAGGCCGCCTTCGTGACGAAGCGCCTGATCGGTGCACCACCAATACTCCTCGAGCGTCTCGCCCTTCCAGGCGAAGACGGGAACGCCTGCGGCGGCGATGGCGGCGGCGGCGTGGTCCTGGGTGGAAAAGATGTTGCACGAGGCCCAGCGAACCGTGGCGCCGAGCTCGACCAGCGTCTCGATGAGGACGGCCGTCTGGATGGTCATGTGCAGAGAGCCCGTGACGCGGACACCCTTGAGGGGTTTCGACGGCGCGTACTTGGCGCGGATCGACATCAGGCCGGGCATTTCCTGCTCGGCAATGGTGATCTCTTTGCGGCCCCAGTCGGCGAGGGAAATGTCAGCAACTTTATAGGGCAGGGTTTGTTCCAGAACTGCGGTAGCAGCCATTGATGTCTCCTTGAGAATGTGCAGTCTTAAGGGTATCAAACGGCGGCGCCAGATGCGGATCGAATCAGGCCGGAAAGCATCCTGCGGACCTCAATTACCTGGCCTTGGAACGTGTCGTGTGCCTCGGGTCGAATTAGCTCAAGATCCCGGCTAAGAAGAAGCGCATATTCAAGTTCGACGCCGGAACCGCGCGCCTGACCAAGACATTGTGCAAACTCAGAGGAACGATCGCGTCCGCAGCCCTGAGCGATCTTCATGGCAATCTCTGCGGACAGGCGACGAAGTTGTGCGGCGAGACCGAAGGTTTCGGAGCGAGGGAAGCCTTCCGTGATGCGATGTAAGTCCGGCGTGAGGTTATGTGCTTTACGCCAGACGTCAAGGTTCTGAAGTGCTGGCATGGGCCCTTTCTCGTGACTTCAGCACTCGATGCTCGGAACTGGACGGGAATGGAACTAAAGCGGTTCCGTTCAGTTTCGAGTATCGAGTTTAGGAGTTGTGAGTTGTTTGTTCCAAGGTAAGGAGTTCGCTCCAGAGGGTGGTTATTTTCTTTTCAAGTTCGGAAAGCGAGCCCTCGTTTTCGATTGTGTAGCTGGGGATGTCGGCGGGGACCGTGGCGCGTTGCGCTTCGAGGCGGCGGCGAGCGTCGTCGCGGAGGTGCGTTTCATCTGAGCCCGGCGCGGAGCGCTGGATGAAGCGCTCGATCTTGATGTCGTCTGGCGCGGTGACGAGGACGATGCAGTCGAAGCGTGAAATCCAGCCTCCCTGCGGTGTGTGTTTCGTGGAGAAGATGAGCGCAGATTCGACGACCACAATGGCGTGCGGTTGCGCGCGTGCGAGCTCGGCGATCTTCCCGGCCTGTGCGGCGATGACGGCCGGGTGAATGATCGCGTTGAGCTCTTCAATGCGAGGGTTCTTCGGGTCGAAGGCGAGATGCGCGAGCGCGTGGCGGTTGAGTGTGCCGTCGGGGTGGAGGATGCCGGGTCCGAAGCGGCCGACGATCTGTGCGAAGACGGTGTGGCCGGGCTGCATCATGACGCGGCCCATCTCGTCGGAGGAGAGGACGACCGCGCCACGCGCCGCGAGCATCGTCGCGACGGTGGACTTGCCGCTGCCGAGTTCTCCTGTGAGACCGACGCGCAGCATGCGTTAGCGGCGAGTTGCGGGAAGGTTGCGGCGCAGACGCGCGGCTTTGACGGTGTTGGACATCAGCATCGCGATGGTGAGCGCGCCGACTCCGCCGGGTACGGGTGTGTAGGCGCCCGCGATGGCGAAGGCTGCCGGGTCGACGTCGCCGATGACGGTGGTGCCGCGCTTGTCGAAGCCTTCGCGACGCTTGAGGTGATCGGGGTGCTCCGGCGGAAAGAAGCGCGAGAACTCGGCCTCGCCGGTGAGGCGGTTGATGCCGACGTCGACGAGGGTGGCGCCGGGCCGGACCATATCGCGATGCACGTAGCCTGCGCGGCCGATGGCGGCAACGAGGATGTCGGCCTCGCGCGTGATTTTCGGAAGGTCGCGCGTGCGCGAGTGGCAGACCGTGACGGTAGCGGATGCGTTGATCAGCATCGCTGCGATGGGCTTGCCGACGATGTTGGAGCGGCCGATGACGACGGCGTTCGCTCCGCTGATGCGGATGTCGCTGCGCTTGAGGATCTCCATGATGCCCGCGGGCGTGCAGGGCGCGAGCACAGTGTCCATGGGCGCACCGCTGAGCAGGCGGCCGGCGTTGATGGGGTGGAAGCCGTCGACATCTTTTTCGGGAACGACAGCCTCAAGAAGACGATTGGTGTCCACATGCTCAGGCAGCGGAAGTTGAATCAGGATGCCGTCGATATCGTCGCGCGCATTGAGCGAATGAACGAGGGCCAGAAGCTCTTCCGTGGTGATGCTTGCGGGCGGCGTGTGCATCTCGGAATAAATTCCGAGCTCGCCGCAGGTTTTGATTTTGCTGCGAACGTAAATCTGCGACGCCGGGTTTTCACCGACGAGCACGACAGCGAGGCCGGGCGTATAGCCGGAGCTGCGGGCGGCTTCGACCTCGCGCGCGACTTCGGATTTGATCTCAGCGGCGAGGACAACGCCATCCAGAACGCGAGTGGCAGAGAGAGCAGACGGCATACAAGAAGGATAGCGCGTAGCGACTTTCGTGCCGATGGAGTGACACAAAACCCATTGTTCACACGTGTTTTCGCTGATTCCCCTACAACTCGCGCGGCCGATTTTCGCTCTAAATCGGTATTAGTCGGGCCGCTGTGACCCCAAGCGAATTTAGCCAGCTCGAAGGGAGAAGGCGCTGTGAGTGATTTCGAACGTTGCGACGATCGTTCGGCTGCGGAGAAGTTTACGCCATCGGATTTGACGGCCCTCCGCAGTGAACTGCTGCAATGCAACCTGGACTCGTTTCTGGCTGCGGAGATTCTGACCAGTTTTCTGAGTGGACGTGGCTATGGCATCTCTGCCCAGGATGCACGCCGCGTCGCCTTCAAGATTGAAGGCAAGGGATGCAAACCGGAGCATATTCAGCAGGAACTGGAGCGCGTGGCCAGAGTGATGTAGGCAGCCGCGTGACGAACGAGCCACGATTGCGGGCAGCCTGCTACTGAGTCAGCTGTCCTGCTACTGAGTCAGCTGTCCTGCTACTGAGTCAGCTGTCCTGCTACTGAGTCAACTGCCCTTCGGGGTCGTCGGTGGGCGATTCGATTTCGGCATCGAAGCCTTCCAACAGGCGCTTCAAGAAGACATCCTGATCGAGATCTTTGCGCGCGAGCGATTCGGCGTGGACGATCTGGCGCGCGAGATCGGCGAGGACGATGCCCCAGGCGAAGGGGTCTTCCCATACGCCGGAGCGCAGACTGATGTGTTGTCCCTGCTCGGCGATCCAGACACGCAGAAGCTCAAAGGAGGCGGTGTCACGATTCGCACCGGGAGGCGGCTCAAGATACTTGTTCGGTGCCATGAATAGAAATTTCCTGGGTTGATGATAGTCGCGACCGGTGTGCCGCCTGCGGATAAAAAGCGGGCCCGGGGAGTGAACCCGGGCCTGGTAGCAGCTTCAATGGGGGGTAAGCCTGTCGCTTGCGCGATCCGTCCGAGGCCTCTTGCGAGGAGCCCGTCTTTGCGCCGGATAAGGCGCGTTCCTATTTCGACGATAGTCCGGGAAGCCACGATGCCCGGGCATTGAAATCCTGCGTGAGCCGCTGGAGGTCTGTTGCCATGGGATGAAAGCGGGAAGGAGGACCGCTCAGCGGTGGCGGAGTGCGGTCTCGATGCCGTGATTCACGTCCGCATGGGCGAACTCTGCGGCGACCCGGATGCCATTCATGATGGCGCGCTCATTCGAACTGCCGTGGCCGATGATGCAGGCGCCGCGCACTCCCAGCAGCGGAACGCCGCCGTACTCGGAGTAATCAATCCGTTTCTTGAAGTTGTGGAAGGCCTTGCGGCTGAGCAGAGCGCCCATCTGCGCGGTCACGGTGGCCTTGAGGCTCTCGCGCAATGAGGAGGTGACCATCTTGGCAAGGCCCTCGCTGGTCTTGAGGGCGACGTTGCCAACGAAGCCATCGCACACAACGACGTCAACGCTGCCGTTGTAGAGGTCGCGGCCTTCGACGTTGCCGATGAAATTGAGACCGAGGTCGCGGAGCAGGGGGAACGTATCGCGAGTAAGCGTGTTGCCCTTGGTCTCCTCCTCGCCGATCGAGAGCAGGCCGAGTCGCGGATTGGGGACGTGCAGGACGTCCTTCGCGTACATGTGGCCCATGATGGCGAACTGGGCGAGATTGTTCGGGTCGGAATCGACGTTGGCACCGACGTCCAGCAGGACGCAGGGCGTGCCCGCGGCGGTAGGGAGGACAGTGGCCAGTGCGGGGCGGTCGACGCCGTGAAGCGATCCCAGGACCATCTTGGCAGTGGCCATGGCCGCGCCGGTGTTGCCGGCGGTGACGAAACCCCCGGCCTTGCCTTCGCGAACCATCTTGAGGCCGACACGCATTGAGCTGTCGCGCTTGGATCGGACGGCTGAAGCGGCCTTGTCCTCCATGCTGATCCACTCGCTGGCCTGGACGAGGAAGACGGAGGGGCGCTTGCGCTTGCGGCCGTTGGGCGCCGTCAGGGCCTCGAAGGTATTGCCGATGGCTTCGAGCGGATTCCCGTTTTTGCCCTCGTGTTCCTTGAGGGCGGCGCGCAATTTCGGGCGCAGAACATCCTCTGGGCCCACCAGGTGGACGCGGACGTCCAGTTGGCGGGCAGCCAGGATTGCCCCGCGAATCTCAGGGTCAGGGGCCTTGTCGGACCCCATGGCATCGAGAACGATGTCGATTGGCATGCGCTCTGACTGCTCGGTTGACAGCCTAACTGCGGAGTGTAAAGGAGATGTGAGTTGGAAAAGCCCTCGACGTTCCCGTCGAGTTACTCTCTCTGGCCTACTCAGCGTTTTTGGCTGCAACGACCGCGCGGCCCTTGTACTCGCCGCACTTGGCACAAACGGTGTGAGGCCGCTTGGGCTCGCCGCAGTTCGGGCAGGTGGAAACGCCCGTGGGGGTCAGGAAGTCGTGGCTGCGGCGCTTGGCGGTGCGCTGCTTGCTGTGGCGCCGTTTCGGATTAGGCATGGAAGTCCTCTCAAACTAAACAGCCGCAACATTTTAAGTGTTGGCTGCGAAACTTGGGTGCTGCAAAACTCTGGGCGGCTCAGGCCTTGTTGCTGAGGCTGAGCCCGGCCAGCGCATTCCAGCGCGGATCCGCCGGAGTGTCACCACAGCCGCAGTCGGCCAGGTTGCGATTGGCGCCGCACTTCGGGCAAAGACCTTTGCACTCCTGCCGGCAAAGCGCACGGCCGGGCAGGTTCAAGAGCACCTGTTCCCGGACGGCGTCCTCCAGCAGAAGGCCGCTCTTTTCATAATAACCGATTTCGGTCTCATCCTCGGTGATGGCACGCTCGCCGCCGTCGGTTTCGACGCTGATCGGCCGGTAGATCAGGTCGAAGTCTCCCGCGAGCGGCATCTGGACCGGCTCGAGGCAGCGGGCGCACAGCAGCTCGAATTTGCCCTCGAAGTGGGCGCGGAGACGGATGTCCTCGACAAACTCCTTGTGGCCGCGGTGCTCGACGAGGAGCTCGGCCTTACCGGTGAGAGCGAGCGGACCGATCTGGCGGACGTCCGGAGTGTAGTCAATGGCGCCCTCCGGAAGGCTCTCGTTGAGTGGAAGAGATTCATCAGCGAGTTGGACAGGCGTAATCAGCATGGGCCTGTCCTTATTTTCTCACGTCAGGGCAGGCCTGTTCACGGGCTGCCGGCGGGCCAGGTATCCGCCGAGCGTCGTCGACGGAATCGCAAAGACAACGGCGCCGAGCAGATACCAGTGCGGCTCCATATGCCAGTGGCGCGCGGCGACAAAGACGCACAACGCGAAGCCGATGATTCCGAGAATCAGCGCGTGGCCTACCGGATTCCTCGGCGCAATGCGGCCGGTGATGTAGCCGCAGATGGCGTTGATGATCTGCACGTAAATCAGCACGATAACGGCTGCGATTCCGTAGACCAAGCCTTCTGGACTGATGACGCCGGGTTGAATGCGGCCGTAGATCCAGTCGGCGGCGATGACGAGAAGGGGTTCGGCGATGAAACCGGCGAGCAACGCGAGAAGGCTGCGACCCATGCCAGGTCTCCTTGAATTTAGATTTTTGGGAGCCGAAGAGTTGTGCGGAAGTCTAGCAGGGGATGGCTAGGCGGAAAAGAGTCGAATGCCCGCGATGCCGGCGGCTCCGGCGGCGAGGCACGCGGCGGAGTTCTGTGGAGTGATTCCACCGAGTGCGAGCAGAGGAATCTGCTGCGCGACGGCGCAGGCGAGCGTGAGAGCTTCGATCCCAACACCGGCAGCGACGAGTTTGCCGTTGATGCGCTTTTCGAAGACCGGGCCGAAGAGAATGAAGTCGGCGGCATTGTGGCGGGCGTGAGCGATATCAGCCGGTGTGTGGCAGGAGATGCTGACGATGGGCGCGGGAAGACCGGCGTGCGTGAAGAGCTCGCGCACCTGCTGCGGCGTGAGTTCGTCCGGATGCGAGGTGAGATGGACTCCATGCGCGCGGGCCGCGACGGCAACATCGGCACGTGTGTTGATCAGCAGCTTTGTTGACGACTGCAATTCGCGCAATGTCTGCAGGGCGGCTTCAGCGAGTACGAGCAGGGCGCCTGCGTCGAGGCCCTTCTCGCGAAGCTGAATGAGATCGATGCCGTCAGCGGTCCAGCGACGCACCTGATTCCGCAGCCGGTCGATTTGCACGGAGTTTACGAAACCGGATGCGGTGTGATCCGTAATGGCACAACGGAGCATCCGACCAGTTTATCTGGTGAGCTGCACGCGCGGCCTTCGGTTCGTGTAGGGCTATGATAGACAACGGCACAGCCGGATCGACATCCTGGCGTGGTGGGTTCAGGAATGTGCCGGAGATTTTCTCTTACGGGGAGCGCAGACAACGACGCATGGCCAATCCTTATGACCTCATCGTCATTGGCTCCGGACCGGCAGGACAACGTGCCGCAATTTACGGGGCCAAGCTGAACAAGAGGGTCGCGCTGATTGAGGCGCGCGAGGTAGTGGGCGGAGCGTGCATCAACACGGGCACGATTCCGTCGAAGACCATGCGTGAGGCGGTACTGCACCTCTCGGGCTACAACTACAAGTCGATCTACGGCATGAACTATCGCGTGAAGGAGCGGATCACCATGGCTGATCTCGCCTTCCGCGTGCAGCACGTGATCAAGACGGAGATCGACGTCACGGATGCGCAGCTTTCGCGCAACAACGTCGAGGTGCTCACGGGCACGGCGAGCTTCGAAGACGCGACGCATGTGAAGGTAACAAACTCACGCGGTGCGAACGTTATTGAGGGTAAGAACGTCATCATCGCGACCGGCACGAAGCCTGCGAGTTCACCGAAGGTTCCGATCAACGGCACGACGATCGTCAACTCGGACCAGGTGCTGAACCTGCCGAACCTGCCGAAGACGATGATCATCGTGGGCGGCGGCGTGATTGGCGTGGAGTACTGTTGCATGTTCGCCGCGCTGGGCGTGCGCGTGACGCTGATTGAGCGGCGGCCGCGGCTGCTCGAGTTTGCGGACCAGGAGATTGTCGAAGCGCTGAGCTATCACCTGCGCGATGCGCGCGTGACCATGCGGCTGAATGAAGAGGTGGAGTCGGTCGAAGAGAGCGAGGGCTCGGTTGTCGCGAACCTGGAGTCGAAGAAGAAGCTGCAGGGCGACGCGCTGCTGTATGCCGTCGGACGCCAGGGGAATGTCGACGAGCTGAATCTTGCGGCAGCCGGCATCGAGGCCGACCCGCGCGGACGCATACCGGTGGACAAGGATTTTCGCACCAAGCAGCCGGTAGTTTTCGCCGTGGGCGATGTCATCGGTTTCCCGTCGCTGGCCTCGGTCTCGATGGAGCAGGGAAGAATCGCGGCAGCTCGTGCGTTTGGCGATGACAGCGTGGTCTCGAACCCGAGCTTCTATCCGTATGGCATTTACACCATTCCGGAGATCAGCTTCATCGGCAAGACCGAGGAGCAACTGACCGAAGAAGATGTGCCCTACGAGGTGGGCGTGGCCTACTATCGCGAGATTGCGCGCGGGCAGATTCGCGGCGACACGACGGGACGGCTGAAGCTGATCTTCCACCGCGAGAACCATTCGATTCTCGGCGTGCATATCATCGGCGAGGGTGCGAGCGAATTGCTGCATATTGGCCAGGCGGTGATGGCGCTCGGCGGCAGGCTGGAATACTTTGTGGACACGGTCTTCAACTATCCCACGCTGGCGGAGTGTTACAAGGTCGCGGCGTTCAATGGATTGAACCGCGTCTCGAAGCTGGACTAGAAAGCGCGGCAGTGCCGGGGCCACGGCCCGGAGGTCTGGGGATGACAGAACGGAGCAAGCCGGAGGGTGACGCAGCAGCGGGGTCCAGGGAGCCCGTGGTGGCAATCGGCATCAATGTGGCCGAGCGCATCTTCGCTGGGCTTACGGTGGGCCACAAGATCCAGGGCGTGCTGCTGTCGTATCCGGCGGGACCGGTTCCGACCGACTCCGACGAAGATGATGCGCTGGTGGAAATGCCGACCGAGTCGCTGGTTGACGGTGTCTGCGAACTTGCGCTGAAGCTGGCAAAGGGGCATGAGTCGACCATTAAATGCGTCGGCATGGCGCTGCCGGGGCTGATTCGCGGCGGAGTGGTGGAAGAGGCGCCGAACCTCCCGCAACTGAAGGGCGCGCGCATTCAGGACCTCGTGGCGAACCGGCTGGAGTCGCGCGGGATGAAAGTTCCGGTCACGATTTTGAACGATGCCGATGCAGTCGCAGCGGGGCTGGCCTCGCAGCATGGCAGGCTGGAGCAGCAGGTGCGCGTGTGGTCCATCGGCACGGGCATCGGCTACGGCTGCTATCCGTTCATGGACGGCGTGTGGGAAGGCGGACACACCGTCGTGACCCTGGACGACAAAGAGAATTACTGCGGCTGCGGCGGGCGAGGGCACCTCGAGGGCATCATGGGTCACCGCGCGATGCGGCTGCGCTTCCTCGACATGGAGCCTGAAGAGGTTTTTGAAGCTGCGAACAAAAGAAGCGATACGCGCTGCGTGGAGTTCAAGCAGCTATGGCACAAGGCGCTGGCAGCAGCGACCGCGAGCACGATTCATCAGGCAGGCGCGCGCAAGTTTTTCATCACCGGCTACAACGTGCGTTTTCTCGACCTCAAGATGTTGAAGGATTATCTGCACCAGATGGTGAAGATGAGTCCGCTGCAAAGCTATTCGGTGGAGATTGTCGAAGACAACCAGATGACACGCGTGATCGGCGCCGCGGTGGCGGCAGAGCAGGCGGTCGATCGCTGCTAGCGCTGACAGTGCGGGCAGTAGATGGTGGTGCGGCCGCCGACGGTCAGTTTCTTCAGGCGAGTCTTGCAGACAGTGCAACTCTCGCCGGCGCGGCCGTAGACCTTGTGCTCGAGTTGAAAGAAGCCGCGCACGCCATCCGCATCGACATAGTCCGAGACCGACGAGCCCCCAAGCTGGATCGCGTGCGTAAGCACCTGCTGGAGCGCTGCATGCAGGCGGAGGAGTTCATCGCGTGTGAGCCGGCCGGCAGCACGGCGCGGACGAATGCCGGCACGAAAGAGAGCCTCGTCCGCATAGATGTTGCCAACGCCGTGAAGGATCGACTGGTTCAACAGCGCGGCCTTGATAGCAAGCTTTCGCCCGCGAAAGAGTTGAGCGAACTCATCGGCGGAGATTGTCGTAGGCTCTTTGCCGGGGCCAACGTACCCCTTGCCGTCTTTGCCTCCAAGTGGAACGATCGAAAGCCGGCCGAAGCGGCGTGGGTCCACGAAGCGAATCTCGCGCTTGTCGGCGAGCGTAAGCACAGCGTGCGTGTGTGGCGGCAGCGGCACATCAGGCTGCGAGACCAGCAGCCGGCCGGTCATGCCGAGATGCACAAGGAACTGCGGAGCGGGCTTCCTGGCGCGCGTCAGGTCGAAGACAATCGACTTGCCGACACGGCGCACGCGCTCGATGGTCGCGCCGGTCAGAGTTTCGACGATCTCCTCTTCGGAGGATTTGAAGGTCTGCGGTTTGCCGCTGGTCCAGACACGCGTGATGCGCTGTCCGCGGACGCGCGCATTGACGCCGTTAGCGACGGTTTCGACTTCAGGAAGTTCAGGCACGGAGATTGGATGCCTCTGGCATGCGTTTGGCCGCGCGGCGATAGAAGAAGATAACCTACGAGGTTGGCGCTGACAGTGGTGCCGAGGATCTTCGCGGCGAAGCCCAGCGGGCTGGCGACGTCGACGAAGGGATAGGCATTGAGCACAAAGATAAAGATGCAGGTCAACGCGCCAAGACTGCACCAGGCGATGACCCATCCGGGCAGGTGGCGGCGCAGATGATGTGCGCCCAGCAGGCCGATGGAGAACATTACGATGTAGGCCAGCACGTAGAACTCGGTGGACGCGTTATTCAGGACATCGAAGGCCTCCGCCGCCCGGACACCGAGCGAGCCGAGGACCAGCATTGCCGCGACGACGGCTGTCGTGAAGTAGATGGAGTTCGCCGGCGTGCGGAAGCGCGGATGCAGACGTGTGAACCAGCGCGGGGCAAGATGGTCCCATCCCGCCGTCATGGGCAGTCGTGTCACGCCGGTAAAGAGATAGCTCGACGCGCCGAGGATGCGAATCTGCAGCAGCAGAATGGTGAAGCGCGCGATGAGCGTAGCGACGCCGCTGCCTGCGAACGCCAGGCGCAGCGTCTGCGGGATTGGCGCGATGTAGTTGATCGCCGTACCGGGGTTCGCGTTGTGGAACGCGAGGACGGAACCCGTGCCGAGCATGAACATCGCAAAGACAATCGGCGTCGCGATCACCACGCTGCGGCCGATATCGCGCGCCGGCGAATGTGTCTCACCAGCGAGGATCGCGATGTACTCCAGTCCCGACGATGCAAAGAGAATTTGTCCGATCAGTGCGAGTGACTGCTTGTCCGTATGCGGCAGCTCAAACGTGAAGGGTGCGAAATGTACGGGATGACCGTGCAACAGCGCCCAGCCCGGTGCGAGGACGAGCAGCGCAAACGCCAGCATCATCGACAAACCGCTGATGTTGTGAATCCACTTGCCGAGCGAGAGCCCGCGCACAGCGCTCCACGCCAGCAGCGCCACAAGCACCGCGAGCAGCGAGTAGACGAACGTGTGGCTCTCCGGCAGATGGGCGGCGGAGGGGCCGACCATGTACGCGAACTCGCTGGGGATCTGGAAGAGAATGGTCGCGATGCTCGAAAGCGCGTAGAGCCAGATGTTCCACGCGGTCATGAAACCGAGAAAGTCACCAAAGGCTCGGCGCGCCCAGACATAGAGGCCGCCTTCGAGCGGCATGGCGCGGTTGAGATAGAAGACTGCGACCGCCGTGGGCAGATAAAACGTGGTGAGGGCGAGCAGCCAGACGACGGTCTGCGCGCGGCCAAGACCTGCCGCCAGCCCCACCCACGCACTGCCAACAACTGTCAGCACCTGCGCCAGAACGAGGTCGCGCAGGCGCAACTGCCGCTGCAGGTGATGCTCCTGCGGTGGATCGCTCATCCTGCCGGTCTCGACGGCGTCGGCCATTCGAGCATCCTCGCACAAACTTCTCCGGCCTCGGCGAACGAATCATCGTCTTTCCCGGCGCGGATGCAATAATTCCTCGCATGTCGAATTCTTCGAATGGTTCCTCTGCGACGGTCAGCCGCCGCACGCTGCTCTCGGTGTGTACCGCGGCCGGATTAGGCCAAACACTGTTTCCGGGAGCACTGCTGGCACTCGCATCGCCACAGACTTCATCCGGCAGCCGTCCGCAGGCGACAGGCTCTTCCAGCGACAACCAACAGGAGTGGCCGAAGATCACGCCGGAGATGGTCGACGCAGCCGCAGCGATTGCCGCAGTCCACATCACGGACGAGCAGAAAAAGATGATGCTCGGGGACCTCATGGGACAGCGCCACGCCAGGCTGGACGTACGGGCGATGCATCTCGCGAATGGCGTAGCACCCGTCGCGATGACGAACCCGATTCCGGCGGGCACGACACCTCCGCCAATCGAACCACAGCAGCCGTTACGGCTGGGCCCTGCGCCAAACATCGCGAAGATCGTCGCCGGAGCGAAGAGCAGCGGCGATGTTGCCGACGAAGCGTGGGCATTCGCGACCGTGCGCGAACTCGGCGTCGCCCTGCGGCAGAAGAAGGTCACGTCGGTTGGTCTCACGAAGATGTACCTTGCGCGGCTGCGGCGCTACGATCCGCTGCTGAAGTTCGTCATCACCTACACCGAGGAACGCGCGCTGAAGCAAGCCGCTCAGGCCGATCAGGAGCTCGCCGGCAAACATGACCGCGGCCCACTGCACGGCATTCCCTGGGGCGCAAAGGACTTGCTCGCAGTCAAGGGATATCCCACGACGTGGGGTGCGGGCGGATTCGAGCATCAGCAGATCGATCAGGACGCCGAGGTCGTAAAGCGGCTCGACGCAGCCGGCGCCGTGCTCGTCGCCAAGATGACGCTCGGTGCTCTGGCGCAGGGCGACCTCTGGTTCGGCGGCCGCACGCGCAACCCTGGAATCCGCACCAGGGCTCCAGTGGAAGCTCGGCCGGTTCGGCCAGCGCGGTCGCCGCAGGCTGCGTGGGTTTTGCGATTGGCACCGAGACGCTCGGCTCGATCTCCTCGCCCTCAACGCGCTGCGGCGCGACGGGGCTGCGGCCAAGCTTCGGGCGCGTGCCGCGCACCGGCGCGATGGCGCTGTCGTGGTCGATGGACAAGATCGGACCCATCACGCGCTCCGTGGAGGACTGCACGCTGGTTCTGCACGCGATCGCCGGTCCCGATGGCCAGGACCTGAGCGTGCACAGCGGAGCCTTCAACGCAGACCTGACTCTCGATGTGCGCAAGCTGCGCGTTGGCTATGTGAAGTCGGCGTTCGACACACCGACTCTGCAGCCGCTGCCGAAAGATGAGCTCGCCACGCTTACTGAGGCGGAGCGCACAAAGCGCGAGACAGATCATAAGGCGCAGTTCGAGCGCAGGGTCTACGATGCGAAGTACGACGCGGCGACGCTCGACCGGCTGCGTTCGATGGGCGTGACTCTGACGCCGTGCGAGATGCCGGACTTCCGCTTCTCAGCATTGCTTAGCATTCTCAACACAGAAGCGGCTGCGGCGTTTGACGAGTTGACCACCTCCGGCCGCGATGCGTTGCTCACCGGTCAGAAGCCTTTCGACTGGCCAAATCAATTCCGCGAGGCGCGGTTCATTCCGGCAGTCGACTACGTGCAGGCGCAACGTGCCCGTACGCTGGCGATGGCCCAGATGCACGAGCTGTTCACGAAGTTCGATGTCATCGTGACGCCCAGCGGCGGAACTCAGCTCACCGCGACCAATCTCTGCGGTCAACCGGCTGTCATCGTGCCGAACGGCATTCGCGGCGACGATGCTCCGCCACCGCTCAGCACTGAAGACGGCTCGCTGACCAACGTGGGCGGTCCGGGAACACCTGTATCCATCACATTTCTCGCGCCTTTATACGAGGAAGGGAAGGCCTGCGCCCTGGCGAACGCGTATCAGCGCAAGGCCGGATTTATGGACCTCCATCCCCGGCTTCCATGAGGTGGTGTAATGATTTCGGGCGTTCTCCGTCTCCATGGTGCTGCTCAAAAGCAGCTCGAAAGGAGTCACGATGATCAAGAAACTCGATTGCACCTGCGTCCCCACCTGCGGCTGCGGCCCGCTTTGCCCCTGTGGTGAGGTCGAACCCCCGGTGGTTCCATGCTGCTAGAAAACTCTGCGGCAGAGGCGAAGCGCAAGCCTCTGTCGCAGTCCCCTTCCTCCGGTGAAAACCTGCAGGCATTGATCGAGCGTCACGCGGCCTTTCTCGGTTTCGTGCAGCGGCGCGTGCAGGACCGCGCGCTCGCAGAAGACATTTTGCAGAGCGCCTATGTCCGTGCCTTGCAGCACGCCGGCACCGTGCGTGACGCTGGCGCGGTTGTGCCGTGGTTTTATTCGGTTCTGCGCAACGCGATCATCGACAACGCGCGGCGTCGCCGATCTGAGAGCGGTACGCTCGAACGCTGGGCTGCAGAACTGGAGGAGAGCCGCGAGGGCGCGGATTTCGACCATGACATCACGCACGGCATTGTCTGCGGATGCATCGAGAAACTGCTGCCGACGTTGAACCCCTCGTATGCCGAGGTCCTGCGCGAGGTTGATCTCGGAGGACGGTCGCTCGCTGATTTTGCCTTGCAACATCAAATGACGGCCGGCAATGCGGCGGTGCGGGCGCATCGTGCCCGAGCGGCGCTCAAGAAGGAGCTGATCCGTACCTGTGGTGTGTGCTCGTACCATGCCTGCCTGGATTGCTCCTGCAAGGCGCATGGTGTCTCTTGAAATTCTCTAAAATAGACGCGTGCTGCACAGGCTACTGACAGTTTTGCTGATGGCCCCCGCAGTTCTGCGGGGCCAGAGTGTCATGTCCGCGCATACGCTCGTCGAAGCCATACAGCAACATAGTTCGTCGGGTACAAGCATCGAACCCGCAAGCACGCCTGTGTCCATGTGGATGGGATCGCATGGTGGCTGGCAGTTGATGTTGCATGGGAACGCATTCGTCGCGAATACGCAGCAACAGGCGGACTCACCGCGCAATCGCGATGCGTTTTTTTCCACGAACTGGATCATGCCGATGGCGCAGCATACGCTCGGCGGCCGCGGCCAGATCATGTTTCGCACCATGCTCTCGCTGGAGCCCGCGACGATCTCCAATCGCAACTACCCTCTGCTGTTCCAGCAGGGTGAGACGGCATTCGGTGCGCCAATCGTTGATGGTCAACACCCGCATAACTTCTTCATGGAAGTGGCAGCGCTCTATGACCTCAAGCTTTCGCCCAATGCGCTGCTCTCGCTCTATTACGCGCCGGTAGGCGATCCGGCTGTTGGTCCTACAGCCTACCCGCACCGATTGTCGGCAAGCGAAGACCCCATCGCCGCCCTGGGCCATCATCAGATGGACTCGACGCACATCGCCTTCAATGTGCTGACCGGCGGCTTCACCTATCGATGGGCGCGGCTGGAGCTGTCGGGCTTTCACGGTGCAGAGCCCACGGAAGCTCGCTGGCACTTCGCGCCTTCGCCCAACGGACATGCGATTGATTCCGTCTCAACGCGCCTCACAGTCTCGCCCACAGCGGACTGGAGCGGCCAGTACTCTATCGCGCACATCGTCTCACCCGAGGCGCTGTATCCCGGCGAAGACCAGCAGCGCCAAACGGCAAGCGTGATGTATCACCACACCTTCAAGTCGAAGCCGATGCCTCCCATGAAGATGCCAATGAAGATGGACAACATGGCGGATATGCCTGGCATGGACATGAGTGGAAGCTCAGCGCCGAATGCCCAGAGTAGCAAGCAGACAGCAAATTCGATGTCGATGATGCAGATGACGCCCGAACCAACGACCGATCTTGCGGCCACGCTCGTTTGGGGACGCACGCGTTCGCTGTCGGATAACAGCAAGGAAAACAGCTATCTCGCGGAGGCCCTCCTCCGCTTTGCAAGCCGCAACTACATCTGGACACGCATCGAGAATGCGGGCCGATCGAACGAGCTGGAGCTGGCGCCCGGCTCACCACTGCCGCCGGGATTTGAAGAATCACCCATCGGCCATGCGGCTGCGTATACGTTCGGGTACGATCGCGACTTTCCGCTCGGCCAGCACCTGCTCATCGCACCGGGTATGCAGCTTACCGTGTACCGAACCCCATCGGCTCTGCGCTCCCTCTACGGAGACACTCCAACCGCCGAACAGTTCTTCATTCGCTTTCGCGTGCGCTGAACTTACGCGCCCTTCGCCAGCTCCGCCTTCACCAATTCACTGACCATCTTGCCGTCCGCCCGAATGCCGCTGGCGAGAATGCGCTGCTGCGCAACCTTCATCACGGCGCCCATATCCTTCGGCACGGGCCGCGTTCCGCCGTTGTCTTTGGTGATCTGATCGATCGCCTCCGTCACGATCTTGCGAACCTCATCTTCACCGGCAGCCTTCGGCAGATAGCCCTCAATCAGCACAATCTCTGCCTGCTCCTTCGCGGCAAGCTCCGGGCGATTGCCCTTCGTAAACTGTTCCACCGATTCGCGCCGCTGCTTCAGCAGCGTGGTCAGGATGCTCTGCTCTTCGGACGCTGTCAGAGCTTCGCGCTTGTCGATCTCTTTCGCCTTGAGCGCGGACTTGACCATGCGCAATGCGGTCAGCTTGTCTTCCTCGCGTGCCTTCATTGCCGTCACGATGTCCTTGTTCAAACGCTCTGAAATCTCTGCCATCTCGTCTCCTTCATCCCAATTCACCAGCATATCAATCTGGCCGCGCATTGCACCTCGCTAAAATAGGAGCATGATTCGAAAGACGCGCCTCTTCACGCCGGGTCCCACACCCCTTCTCCCCGCCGCGCAGTTTGCGATGGCAGCGGCCGATATCCATCACCGCACGCCGGAGTTTCGTGCGCTCTATCAGCGCGTTCTCTCGCAGCTCAAGGAGTTTGTTGGAACAAAGAACGACGTGATCATCCTCTCCAGCTCCGGCACGGGAGCGATGGAGGCCTCGGTCTCGAACCTCACCTCGCCCGGCGACCGCGTGCTGGTGTTCACCGCGGGCAAGTTTGGTGAGCGCTGGTCAGGCACTGGCCAAGGCGTTCGGCTGCGAGGTCGATGTCGTCAGCGCGCCCTACGGACAGACGTTCGACCTCGACGCGGTAAAGGCCGCGCTGAAACTGGAAACCCGCGCCGTCTTCATGCAGGCGAATGAAACCTCGACCGGCGCGCGACATGATGTCGAAGGCGTTGCCAGGTTGCTGAAGGCTCAGAAGAGCGAAGCGCTGCTGATCGTCGACGCCATCACCGGGCTCGGCACACAGCCACTCGATATGGATGCGTGGGGCGTCGACGTGCTCATCGGCGGCTCGCAGAAGGCGGTGATGATTCCGCCGGGGCTCAGCTATCTTGCGGTCAGCGATCGCGCCTGGGACCGCATGGAGTCCACCTACAATCCGCGCTACTATTTTGACCTCCGCAAGGAGCGCAAGAGCGCGAAGAACGGCGAGAGCGCCTACACGCCCGCTGTTGCGCTCATCGCTGCCCTCGGCGCCGCGCTCGACTGGATCGCGGCGCAAGCGGACGGCGATCTCGTGAAGGGCCGCAAGAAGCTCGTCGACAACGCCGAGACGATCGCGGCGATGACGCGTGCCGCGATCATCGCGCTCGGGTTCAAGCTCTTACGCGTCAGCCCCGGCGGCGCAGCGACGGCGGTCTACGCCCCCGAAGGCATGGACTCCGGCATCGTCGTCAAGGAGCTGAAGTCGCGCTTCGCGGCCGTCATCACCAACGGCCAGGGCGAAATGAAGGGCCAGATTTTCCGCATCGCGCACCTGGGATTCTTCGACTATCCTGGATACGATGTCGCTCATCGGGGCGATCGAGCAGGTGATCGTCAAGATCCTGCCGCAGCTCGGTGTAGAGTTCGGGACGGGCTCATGGCCGCGCAGAAGGTTTACGCGGAGCGGACAGCGAAGTAAGACCGGCCTTCAATCCAGAGGGAGTTCCAAATGAGCGACAGTTTCAGCTGCACAGCTTTTTCCTACGTCTCAGCACACGTGGTAAGCCCACAGGTCCACTCAGTCTGCCTGCAAACTTTACGGAAGAGCGGACGTTCTCCCTCTCGAAAACGATCAGATAGGTCTGATTCATGGCAACCCTTTAATCCGTTCCCTGGACGACGGTCTGCCCGTCGTCCATCCACACCGAAATCGCCATCCTTGGCGCCATGCTGCTGGACGCCGTCGCGATCGTCGATGCGACCGAGAAGCTGCGTGCGGAAGACTTTCCGCTGGACTCGCATCAGCGGATCTATCACGCCATCCTCGAACTGCTAGACCGTCGAACCATGCAGTCGACACCTCACCGTGATGGATGCGCTCAGCAAGCGCAAGGAGCTGGAAGCCATCGGCGGCCCGGCGTATCTGGCGTATCTGACCGAGGGCATTCCGCGGAACCTGAACATCGAGACCTACGTCCGCATCATCAAGGACAAGAGCCTGCTGCGGCAGTTGCTCGAGCATCTTCAACGAGGGCATGGCCGCGGCGTCCGACCAGGCGGAAGAGGCGACCAAGGTCCTCAACAATGTCGAAGCCCAGTTCGCGGATGTGGCTGACTCCGCGATCAAGCGCGGCCTTTCGAACATCGCCGGAGATTGTCGCCAACAGCTTCGGCACCATCGATGCGCTGTATGAGCAGGGCCGCGAGATCACCGGCCTCGCAACGCACTACATCGAGTTCGACAAGATGACCTGCGGCCTGCAGAGCAGCGAGCTCATCATTATCGCCGCGCGGCCTTCGATGGGGAAGACCGCCTGGGCCATCAACATCGCGCAGAACTGCGCCGTGCGCGACGACAAGGTCGTCGCGGTCTTCTCGCTCGAAATGTCGAAGGAGTCGCTGCTGCGACGCATGTTGGCGAGCGAGGCGATGGTCGGTTCGCGCAAGATGCAGACCGGCTTCATCCCGCGCGAAGACCGCGGCAAGCTCATCTCCGCACTCGACCGCCTGATGAGCTCGAAGATGTTCATCGACGACACACCGGGCATCACGCTGGCTGAAATGCGCGCCAAGGCCCGCCGCCTGCAGCAGCAGGAAGGCGGGCTCGACCTCATCGTCATCGACTACCTGCAGCTCATGACCGGCTCCGCGGGCGCATCCCAGAAAAAATTCGAGAACCGCACGCAGGAGGTCAGTTCCATCTCGCGCGGTCTGAAGGCGCTGGCCAAGGAGTTGCGCGTGCCGGTCGTCGCGTTGTCCCAGCTCTCGCGTGGCAGCGAGCAGCGCACCGGTGACAAGAAGCCGTTGCTTTCGGACCTGCGTGAGTCGGGCTCCATCGAGCAGGATGCCGACGTGGTCGCCTTCATCCATCGCGAGGAGTACTACGATCGCGAGAACGAGGACCTGAAGGGCAAGGCCGAGATCATCATCGCCAAGCAGCGCAACGGCCCCACGGGCTCCGTGCACATGGCCTATCTCGCCGACTTCACGCGCTTTGAGAACCTGGACACGATGCACGGCGAGACCGGCGGAGACGCCTACTGAAGAAAATCTGGCTCCTGACATCCTCCTGACAGTATGCTGTCAGGAGCCGTGTCCTACTCTGCAACCGTAGTCGATCCCAACTCCGCAGAGGAAAACCGTCATGAGCAAGTTTGAAGCGAACGCCATCACCTGGTTCGAAATTCCTGTGAACGACATCAATCGGGCCCGCGGATTCTATGAGAACGTTCTGGCGTCAAAGATGATTCCGTATGCCGGCGAGCCGTGCTTCATCTTTCCGACGAAAGACAGCGGCGTCGCAGGATGCATCGTTCAACGCAATGAAATGAAGCCCGCGGCCGAAGGCACCCTCATCTTCCTGAATGCTGACGGCCAGCTCAACGCCGCGGTCGACCGCGCGAAGTCCACGGGCTCGAAGGTGCTTGTCCCGCGCACCGAGATCCCCGGCGGCTTCGGTTTCTACGCCTGCATCACCGACTCGGAGGGCAACCACGTTGGCCTGCACAGCCGCGGCGAGTAAACGTACATGAGGCGCGCCGACCGTCTCTTTCGCATCGTGCAGATGCTGCGCTCCGGACGCCTGAAGACCGCTCGCGCACTGGCCGAGCGGCTTCAGGTCTCCGAGCGCACCATCTATCGCGATGTGCGCGACCTGCAACTCGCAGGACAGCCGATCGAAGGAGAGGCCGGCGTCGGCTACACGCTGCGCCGCGAATTCGACCTGCCGCCGCTTATGTTTACGCCCGAAGAATTGACCGCGCTGGTGTTGGGTGCACGTCTCGTGGAGGCGTGGGGCGGCGCGGAGTCCGTCATCGCCGCGAAGTCTGCGCTTGCGCGCATTGAGGCCGTGCTGCCTGCGGAACTCGCCGCACGCCTCGACGCCATCGCGCTGTACGCTCCCGGCTACAGGATGCCGATGGCGCATCGCAAGCTGCTCGACCAGCTTCACGCAGCCTGTCTAAGCCGTACGGTGTTGGAGTTCAGCTATACGCGCCTGAACGAAGACGCCTCGCGCGCAGAGCAGCGCACGGTTCGTCCGCTCGCGCTCGCCTTCTGGTCCGGCGTATGGACGCTCGCTGCGTGGGACGAGAAGCGCGACGACTTCCGAACCTTCCGGCTCGATCGCATCGAAAAAATTGAAATCACCTCGCGCAGCTTCGTGCAGAAGCGCGGCCAGCGGCTTGAGGACATGATGAAGAAGGCGCGCGCCGAAGCCGCCGCAGCGCCTACTCCGTCTCGCCCGGAGTCAGCTTCGGGTTGATCTTGATCGGCGTCTGCTCGTACGGCCTGCCCTTGGCTAACGCCTCTTCCAGTTGCTTGTCATAGCCGTAGATGTCGTTGAAGAAATGCATCGTCCCGTCTTCATCCGCATTGGCGGTCAGGTACGTGATGCTCACCGGCAGCGGCGTCTTCAGGCCAACCTGTTTATTGTTCTTCGGCTCGCTCCCATCGGTCGGCCCAAACATTGCCTGGTGAATCGAGTCTTCATCCCACGGGTCCTGTCCATCGAGCACCCAGTTCGCCATCTTCTCCGCGTCATTCAGCCGGATGCATCCATGGGAGCGGTCGCGACGTGACAGCCCGAACAGATTGATCTCCGGCGTCGAATGCATATAGACGTCATACTCGTTCGGGAACATAAACTTCACCAGGCCCAGCGAGTTCTTCGGTCCGGGCCTCTGCCGCACGCCGTAGCGCGCATGCACCAGATCGTTGACCGTCCATCCGGTGACGGGCGTGTCGCCCTTGATCACCTCGTAATCGTTCTTCGCCATGTACGCCGCGCCGCCTGCGCCGTCGAGATGATTCACGAGCTCCTTCTTGATGATCGAGACCGGTAGATTCCAATAGGGTCGAAAGATCACGTAGCGCATTGTGCGAACAAACATCGGGGTGTCGTGATTGCCCTTCGCTTCACCGTCAACGATCTTCATCTTGAAGGCCAGTTCGTGGTCTTCGTCGTACGTACGCACAAGGAACTCCGGAAGATTGACCATCACGCGCGGCTTCTGGAAGTTATCCGGCAGCCAGCGCCAGCGCTCCAGCGCATCGTCAATCTGCTGCACTCGCTGGTTCATCGGCACGTTCATCGCGTCGATGGTGCCGTTGCCCAGCCTGCCATCGTCCAGCAGACCGTACCGCTCTTGAAATTTCTTCACCGCCGCCGCAACTGTGGAGTCGTAACGCGCCGGAGCCGGCGCATCGGCAGGCGCATCGCCCTCCAACTGCAAGCGCGTCCAGACTCCCGCAACCGCAGGATAGCTCTCGCCTTTCCCAACCGGCTTCTCAACCGCAGGCAAAGCCTGCGGCGGATTCGCCTTCTGCTGCTGCGCCAGCTCGATGTACTTCGGCAGCGCCTTCTCCGTCTCCTCGTAAAGCGGGTTCTTCGGTTCGAGCCTCGCGACCTCGTCGCCAATTTCACCTGCGTCAGCATCGACGAACGAGTTGTCGATCAGCGCCGGAATATCAAACTTCGCACGACGGCTCGGCACATCGATGTCGAAGTTCAGCGACTGCGGATTAACACGGCCGAGATGAATATCCGAGAGATAACGCGTCAGCGCAACAGTCATCGCCACATCGAACTCTGCGATATCGTTCTCTGCCTGGTCTGAGCTGTCGTGCGTTTTGTCGATCTGCTGAAGCCGCTGCACGCGTCCCGGCCAGCGGTCGCCGTCATAGTCGGCCGGCACCAGCCCCTTCTGCGCAGCATTCGCAAACACCTGCATCAGCGTCGTCGCTGCCCCCGTCGGCAGCCCGTTGCGCGTCCATGCAAGCTCGTAGTTCCGGCCGTCGTAAAACTGCTGTATCTGCGGCTGAAACTCCGAGTAGTTCGCCCAGCGCAAGCTGGCGAGTTTATTCGAGCTCGCCAACGACGCCAGCGTGTCCGCATAGTCGGTTGTGTTTTCCTTGGACTTCGCGCGGCGATGGTGGAACTTCGCCCACAGAGCCTTCACGCCTCCGCGGCAGCCGTTCAGGGGAAGCAGGGAAGCCAGCAGGAGGAGAGCAAGCAGGGAACAGATCGTACGACGCTTCATCAAAAAGGGCAGCCTCAGGAGTATCAGCAACAGCGTATACGGGCTGTCAATGATTGGATGCGGAAATTCTTCCCGGACTCGCAGCGACTACCGGCATCAAATCGTCAGCCCCGCCAGATTCGTCCAGCAAAGCGCCGCCTGCGTGATGAGGATGGCCGCGCTAAGCGCAAGAAACAACTTGCGCTGCCGGCTCTCCAGGATGTCCGCAAAAACCCCGCCGATGAACGTGAAGAGGAAGGGAAGCGCCCACACCCACGGCGCGCTCATCACCTGGGTTGTGTAGATCAGGAACAGAACCAGCGTCATGATCAGCGGCGTGGTATTGCCGAAGTACCGGCTCGGCCGGCTGCTGAAATACACCACCAGGGCAACCGCCGCCGCCACGAGGATGCCCGCGTTCGTAGGCGACGTGCAGAAGTTTCGCAACGCCTGTGTTGTGAACCAGAACCGCGCGCTTCCGCCCGTAAAGACATACAGGAACGCCGACGGCCGGAAGCTGAACGAGGCAAGAAGAATCCCAAACGAGCCCATCGCCGCGAAGACCATGATCTGGGCAACCTGGCTCCGCCGGCCTTCCGCGAGATAGTACAGCAACGCCAGTCCGGCAATGAAACCGAGGACCGCCGCCAGCACATGCGCCGCGGCCGTCAGACCCAGCGCCGTCGCCAGCAGCAGAATGCGCGGCTTCCACTTCGTCCGCGGTCCCTGCAGCGCATGCGCGACCCCAATCGCCGTATAGACCAGCCCGTAGAGCCCCCATAGCGCCAGCACTTCATTGTTTGGGTGCGTCGCATATCGAACGACCTCCGGGCACAGCACATACAGTCCCAGCGCGATCGCCCCACCCTCATTGCCAAACAGCCGCCGCGCCACCCACCACAGGCCGCCGCCCAGCCACACAGCAAACAGCACAAACGGCAGCCGCATCAGGTACTTCACATACTTCAGCTCGTGGCGAGCCTCCCATGTCGTTCCGTTCAACGAGCTTCCGCTGTACAGCCTGTTTTCCGGCTTGCGCAGGTGGTCGACACCCAGCAGAACCAACCGCTGCGCGCTCAGCGGCAACCCGGCCAGCCGGTAAGCCAGTGTGCCGTCGCCGTTTAAATTGCCACACGTGGTGAAGTAGCCCTGCAGCGGGGAAGGCCGCTCCCACATCTCGCGGCCGCAGCGTGCGTAGCGGTAGTCATTGGCATCCAGAGGCTGGTGCGCGATCGTGTACAGGCACTCAGCAAACAACAGCAAAAGAAGAACGGCCGCAACCCGTTGCGCACGGCCGACCACAAAATCTCGAACTCTCACCTCTCTAGGGTACAGTCCACCGCCGGGCCTGTACCCTTAACCTCTATGGATTCACTCACGTTTACGCCGGGTCGTGCCTATCTGAACTCGAACTCATCGGTGGTCCCATGGTCCGTGATTTTTGAGGATGAAGGCTCTGTCGGCTACCTCTACGCCTGCGACCGCTCGTTCCCGGCCGAGGAGCAGAGCATCCTCGATGCCATGCTGATCTACAACGTCCGCTCCCTCGACCTGCCGCAACGTGAACGCTTGGCGGCAGTCCAGTGGTCGCGCGACGGCATGCAGGCCGTCTTCTACATCGACGGCTCACCGCAGGGCTTCGTCGACTTCGCCACACGCCAGAGCTTCTGCCGCTCCAACTTCCCGAACTTCATGGAGCAGAAGGCTGACACCTGGCGCAAATCCACGCACCAGTGGGACGAAGCCAAAATCAAAAGCTTTGAGGCTGCGCTGTATCACTAAGTTGTTTGGGGGAAGGGGGGTGTTCGGAAAGGAATGCAGGGAGGCGCCGTTCTCAGATGAAAGAAACAGGTGGGATCGTCTACTCCCAGTCCTCATCTTTCTCAGGGTGCCAGCGAAGGGTCATCAAACAGGGCGAAAGAACCATCAGGACAAAGACGGCTGCTACAAGCAGGCTGTGCATTTGGGCTCCGGACTGCATTAGGACGACAGAGAAGGGGTGTAGCGTCTCGCGCCAGAGCCTCCCGAGGTACCCCCCAAAAGTTGGAATCGCCCGAACAGAAGCGACAGAACCAAAGGAACTCCGAGTGCAAGGCGCGTTCCTCTAGTCCAATGTTTCGATCAATTTACGAGAAGAGAACCCGAGGCTTCACGCCCATGCGTGCCGCCTTCCAGAGTTTGGTGCCGAAGAAAGGACTCGAACCTTCACACCCTTGCGAGTACATGGACCTGAACCATGCGCGTCTGCCAATTCCGCCACTTCGGCTCACCACAATCAGACGCCCACCGCATCCGCCGCGTGAAGTCTTAGTGTTTCAAACGCCTCTCCCTCTGTCAATTCGCACACCCCGCGAGTAAACTGTGCCAGCCGCGCTAGCGTCTGTTGATGATGAAGTTTGCAATTACCCAAAGGGAGTACCGTTGCGCATGAGTGAATCCTCTACGGCCGTTTCTTCGACATCGGCCCAGCAAATTCCGGAGGAGCTTGCGCTGGAAATCCGGCGCATGGCGCACGACCTCTCCAACGCCCTCGAAGTCATCGTCCAGACCAGCTACCTGCTCAGCATGGCCGAGCTCAAAGAGCCCGCCTCTGACTGGCTGCGAATGCTCGAGTCCGGCGTCAACAAAGCGCTCGACCTGAACCTCCAGCTCCGCGCCTACATCAAGCAGCACACACCCAAGTAAAAGTTAGGGAATGAGGAGTTAGGAAATTAGGGCAGGCGCTCACACCTCTGCGCATCGTCATCGCTTATGAGTTGTCATCCTGAGCCGCAGGCGAAGGCCTCCCTATTTCTTCCCGAATCACACCGACGCCACGAAAAGCACCTAACTCCCTAACTCCTAACTTCCTGCTACTCTGACGCCGCAATCGTCGCCACAATCTTATCCATCACCTCACGGTCCTTCGACCCATTCGGCGCGTGATCGTCGACGAAGATCGAAAAGATCACCTGCTTTCCGCTCGCCGTATCGACATAGCCCGAAAGCCCGCGGCTCTCGCCCAGCGTTCCCGTCTTCGCGAACAGGTGGTCTTTCAGCGGCGCATCCGGAAACCGCGACGACAGCGTCCCATCCTCACCGCCCACCGGGAGCGCAGCCTTCCACTGCGCGAACCATGGCTGCTTGGTCGCGTATTCCAGCAACTGCGCCGTCGCTCGCGGAGTCACCAAATCATGTCCACTCAATCCTGAGCCGTCATAAAAAACAAAGTCCGCCGGATCAAGTCCCGCGCGTACCAGAAACCCGCGCACAATCCGCGCACCCTCTACCGTGGAGCCGGTATCACCGGCCCTGCACGGTGTGTACCACCAGACTCCCAGCCTGTGCAGCAGCATCTCCGCATGCAGATTCTGCGACACCTTCAGCGTCAGCTTCACATCCTCCGCCAGCGGCGCCGACACCTTCTCGGCCAGCATGTTCTGCCTGACGCGCACCGGACAACTCGGCGCACAGCGATTCCCGGCGACCGCATCCGCTTCGCACTCCGACAACGGTTCATTCACCGCGCTCAAAAATCCGCGAGCATCCTGCATCACCTGGTGCTGTGCCTTCGCCTCTCCATCAACCGCAATCCCGCGCTCGATCAACATCTGCCGCAACGCCATCGCCGCGTACAGCGCCGGGTCGTCGATGCTGACATGCTCCACATCCGGCTCGGCATCCACCGCGATCGACCCATACACCCGCAGCTCGCGGCTTCCCGGCAGCCGCTCCACATTCACGTGGCTTCCCGTTCCTGCCGCGGTCCCATCCACCTGCGAGTTCACCGTGTAGTAGGGCACGCCATTCTGCTCCAGCGTGACTTCGACAGGCGTATATCGCTCATGTCCCTTCGACCCTGCCATCTTTCCCGGCGTCACCGTCAGCTTCATCTCGTTGTCGGCAATCGTCAGCGCGCTCACCGGCGCTCCATATCCCCACACCAGGTCGCCGACATCCCAGCTATCGGCGAACGGTTCGTGCGGAAACAAGGTTTCGTCCCCCACGATCCTCCCCGTCACTCGCCGCACACCCTTGGCTGCAAGCTGGTCCGCCAGCGCGCGCAGGTCGTCCAGTGCTGCCGGCTGCGCCTGTGGCCCTTTCGGACGCTGCGACGGCGGCACATAGGGCAGATCATTATTCGCGAGATTCGCATCGCCCGCGCCTACCAGTTCCAGATCGCCCTGCACCGTTCCGCTCGCGTCGAGGTCCCCGTATACCTTCGTCTCGACGGTTGCCCCCGGCCCCAGCAGCGCCATCGCCGCTGCCGTCGTGAACAGCTTGGCGTTCGACGCCGGTCGAAAGAACTTGCCCTCATCCATTCCGAGAATCGGAGTCCCGTCCATCGCCATCACCGCTATACCCCAGTGCGCCCGGCTGACGCCTGGATCGGCCAGCAGCCCGGCAATCTGCTCGCCCAGCGGAGTTCCGTTACCGGCCGGGAACACGGGATGGCTCGGCGCCGCCGGAACCTGCGCAGCGCAAGGAAACCTGCAAAAAATGACAGCTAAAAGCGTCGAGGACCACAATAGGTGCGTCACATACAACAGCGGAGTTCGCATGCACCGCAGTCTACGATAGGTCTCCTGTTGCCTCCGCCGTCGCATTACTTCGGGTTCCTTAAATTTTGTGTGAAGTTGATTGACAAACGACCCCCGGAAGATGTCTACAATGGCGCCCATGTCTTTGGCACCACGTCCGCTGTATCGCTGGCAACTCCGCACTCACACGCTGGAGCTTGGCAGCCGTACGCACCTGATGGCCATCGTCAACATCACACCCGACAGCTTCTCCGGCGACGGTCTCAGCAAAGGCACAATCGAGGAAGCCATCGCGTCCGCCGTGCGAGCCCACGATAGCGGCGCGGACATCCTCGATCTCGGCGCAGAGTCCACTCGCCCCGGTGCGATTCCCATCAGCGCCACCGAAGAACAGGCGCGTCTCCTGCCTGTCCTCGAAGCCCTGATGCGCGAGCGTCCACAAGCGGTCGTCTCCGTCGATACGTATCACGCCTCCACAGCGCGCGCTGCGATCCGCCTCGGTGTCGAAATTGTCAATGACGTCTCCGGCCTCGAGTGGGACTCCGACATGGCGCGTACCGTCGCCGAATCCGGCTGCGGCCTGGTGCTGATGCATGCCCGCGGCCGTCCGACGCAATGGAAGCTGCAGACGCGCCTTCCGCCCTCCAAGGTGCTCCCCACCGTCTTCTCCGGCCTCTGCGAACGCCTCACGCTCGCCGAAGCCTCAGGCCTCTCCAGCGAGCGCATCCTCCTCGACCCCGGGTTCGGCTTCGGCAAGGTCGACAACGAAAATGTTGTGCTGCTCGCCGGTCTTCCGCGGCTGCACGAGCTCGGCCGCCCGCTGCTCGTCGGCCTCTCGCGAAAGAGCTTTCTCGCCAAGCTTGTTCAGAACATTCAGGGCACAAGCCTCCCGATCCCCGAGGCCCGGCGCGTGGCCACCACCACCGGCAACGTGGCTGCGATCCTCGCCGGCGCGCACGTTCTCCGGGTGCACGAGCTCCAGCCCGCCCGCGAAGCTGCCGCCGTCGCCGATGCCTTACTGGAGGCGGAGGAACCGACCCTGCGCAAGGTCGTCGGCTACGACGCCTGAGCGCCCCGCACACGCCTTATGGTGAGACGGTACCTAAACCGTCATCACCTCTTTTTCCTTGGTCTTGAACATCTCTTCGACGCGCTTGATCGCCGCATCGGTCATCTGCTGAATCTCATCGTTCGCGCGCTTCTCGTCGTCGGCGGAGATCTGCTTCTCCTTCGAGGCCTTCTTCACCGTCTCATTGCCGTCACGGCGGATGTTGCGAATCGAGGTCCTGTGCTCCTCGAGCACGATCGCGAGGTGTTTGACCGTTTCCTTCCGCCGCTCTTCATTCATCGGCGGAATCGGTACCCGGATAATCTTCCCATCGTGCATGGGGTTGAATCCCAGGCCGGCGGTGCGAATCGCCTTCTCGATCGGAGACACCATCGTCTGCTCCCATGGCTCGACCACGATCAGCTGCGCCTCGGGCGTCTTCAGCTGGGCCACCTGCGACAGCGGGACCTCCTGACCGTAGTAGTCCACCCGCACCTGGTCCAGCATGTGGACAGAGGCACGTCCGGTCCGCACGCTGACAAGGTTGTTACGAAAATCCTCCACAGCCTTGTCCATGCGCGTCTTCAGCCCTGCGGAAAGCCCCTTCAGAGCTTCGATTCCAGCCATACCTGTTGCCATCGTTCCTCCGGCCTCCTGCCGTTCACAGGCGATTCTAAACGCGTTTTCGGTTGCCGTCCGGCGCTACCATTCAACTCCCCTGAAATCACTTCCCTACGACCTTTGGTGTAGCTCAAAACGATACCTTCGTGGGGAAAACAGAATTGACGCTGGCCATCCCTGACCGATATTCTGACATCACGTAATCAGGCAGCAGATGATGCCTGCCCTGAGCGCAGGGCTGTCGTGCATCGCAAGCCCCCCCAAACGAATGACTCGATGTCACGGGCCTAGGTCCGAGGCAAAACAAGGATCGACGATGAAGAAAGCCATCCTGTCTGTTGCGCTTGCGATTCCTCTGATTGTTGCTCTGCCAGCCCGTGCGCAGAGCGGCTGCGAGGACTCGCCAGAGAATCCGACACTTGTGCTGGCTGGACTCGCCGGCAGTGTTTTTGCTGTCTCCTCGCTACGCACGAAACTGCGCGCTCGCCGCGCTCCGAAGCAGAAGTAATTCCAGAAGTATAAGCAGGGTCTCGCCCTCTTTGGCCGGAGTGTCTACTCCTGTACTCTGGGCTGAGATACCTTTGTCTGACGGCCGGCGTGCGATCCTCTGACCTCCAAAACTCTGCAGCCTGGCACCGTGGCGGCGCTGGCATGCCTTGCCGCCGCGGCCGGCCTGCTCACCATCTTCAGCTCCGTCCGGATGCTGTGGCTCATCTGGCGCACCGACGACCTTAAATCCATGGGAATGGTCGTCCCCTTCATCTGCGCTGCTCTCATCCTCCGCGAGTGGCGCCGCCTCGGCTGGGAAACCGACGGCAGTTGGTGGGGCTTTGCGGTTCTCGCCATCTCCGCCGCACTGATGTTCCTGCGCGATCAGACCCTCTTCATCGTCACCATCAACAAGGATTGGCTGCTGCAGATTCCACCGCTGCCGCTGGTCGCCGTCGTCTACGCCGCGGGAATCGTGCTGCTGCTGGGAGGCACGCGCCTGTTGCGCGCGGCATGGTTCCCCGTGCTGCTCATGTGGGCCGTCATCCCGGTGCCGCAAACCTTCAGCCGCTTCATCGACCTTCCGCTCCAGCACGCCGCTGCCTCCGTCGCCCGCGCGTTCGCGCACGCGCTCGGCCAGCAACTCACCCAGGACAAGCTCCGCCTCATGTTCACGCCCGAGTTCGGCATGTTCATCGCGCCCGGCTGCAACGGGATTCGCGGCAGCATCACGCTCGGCCTCGCGGCGATCGTTGTGGCTTATCTCTATCGCTTCCGCTGGTTCGTCTTCGCTCCCGTCGTCGCCGGCGCCGTGCTGCTCGGCTATCTCTTCAACTTCCTGCGACTCTGTCTGCTGGTCGTCTACTACAAGATCGCGCTCGGTCACGAATGGTGGCAGAACCACGCCCGCCAGGCGGATCTCGTGATCGGCGGCTGCCTCTTCGTTCTCGCGCTCGTCCTCTTCTTCGCGGTAGCCGAGCGTCTCCGCCGCGACCCGCAGGACGTCTACCCCGATTCGCCGGCTGCTCCCCCGCTGTCGCGTCCGGCCAGGCCCTATCTCACCCGCATCGCCGCCGTCCTCGCGCTCGCCGCCATCTTCGGTGCCGAGGCCGTTCACGCTCTTCGCGCCGACGCCGCCTATCGGGCCACCCGGCCCACGCCCGCCGGGCTTCCCCAGCGCATCGGCGACTACACGCTCGTCCGTACCTGGACCGACACCACCATCGAAGGCACAGTCGTTTACATCTGGGGCGAGTACGCCGCACCCGCTCCATCGCCCGGCGTTGCGCCGTCCCCGCACATCGCCCTCGGCATCTCTCCGCAGCTCGGAATCCACGACGCCGAGGTCTGCCACATCGCGCGGGGTGAAGATCCCACCTGGCACGGCCAGATTGCGGCGGCCTCACCCGGCGGCGAGATCGACCTCACCTCAGCCGCCTACAACAACGGAGTCACGCAGCGCCTCGAGGCCTCCACCGTCTGCGACGCGGGCGTCTGCCGCCAGTACTCCGAGACCTCCGAGCATGTCACGCTGGTCTACGCCCGCCCCCATCGAGATCTGCCCATGTCTGCCGATCGCACGCGCCCCGTCCCGGTCCTGCTCAAGGTCGAATCGCTCGATGCCCTCTCTCCCGCGTCGGTTATCGAACCGCAACTCGCATCAACACTCAAGGCTTTTCTCGCGCAGGCAAATCTGGTCGGGATCACGCAGCCATACAGCCTGCGCTGATGCGAGCTTCGCCCCCTCAGAGAATCTTTACTCCCAGCGATCCGCCACGAATTGGGCGCTCCGTTGGCTCTAGGCGCGATATGTCGCCTATAATCAAATCTCCCGCCGAGAGCGTGCAGGATGGAAGATTTTTCCTGAAGGTGTCACCCGGAACCGGAATCGTTTGTGCCGTTTTCCCACCATGAAAACGGCGGCCGGGTTTGCCCTGGGTCGCAGTATCAGGAAAAATGTTCAAGAGCTTAAAAGTGCTGTGAGGGTGTGGTTATTTTTACCGGAATGCGAGTGAGCGCAAGCTCCCTGAAGTGTACGTCCCAGCCTGTGCGCATGCGCTCGAGCCGCTTTGGTTCCCGCACGGTTTCCCCGGTCAGTTCGCCGACGGGGGTGATCCGCACGGGGTCCCCGGTCAGTTCGCCGACAGGGATAATCCGCTCGCTGAGCTCCCGGGTCCTGCTCCCCTTGCTCCTCTTGTCGAGCCTCATTCCCGCCGCTGCCCGCGCGCAGGTCGCTGCGCAGCCGCAGTTCACCGCGGGTCCCTCCACGCCGCAGATTCTCTGCCCCGTGCAGGTCGTCGGCAACCGCCGCATTCCCAAGGAGTCGGTGCTCGCGCGCACCTACCTTCAGCCCGGCGACGTCTATGATCCCGCCGCCGTTGAGCAGACCTTCAACTCCCTCTGGAACACCGGCTACTTCGACGATGTCCGTATTGAGCGCGTCGATGACCCCAAATGCGTTCAGCTTCTGGTCTACGTGCGCGAGAAACCCACCATCCGCGCCATCAACACCACAGGCCTCAACTCCGTCACATGGTCCGACGTGCTGGATCGCTTCAAGAAGGAGCATGTGCAGCTCTCCGTCGAGAGCCAGTACGATCCCACCAAGCTCAAGCGGGCTGAGGTCGTCATCAAGGAGATGCTCGGCGAGCACGGCCACCAGTACGCCACCATCCGCACCGAGGTGAAGACGATTCCGCCCGCCTCGGTCGAACTGACCTTCCACATCAAGGAAGGCCCGACGGTCAAGGTCGGCAAGATCGCCTTCACCGGCAACACCGCGATCAGCTCCCGCGAGCTCCGCTCGGCGATGCACTTCTCGAAACCGATCGGCATCCCGCACTCGATCTTCCTCGAGAACATCTTCCCGCGCACCTTCGACGCCTCCAAGCTCGATCAGGACGCCGACCTCGTCCGCCAGGATTACCGCGAGCACGGCTATGCCAAGGCCAACACCGGTGAGCCCCAGACGAACGTCCGCAACGCCGGCGGCATCAACCCGTTTACTCTGCGTCCCTCCAAGGGCAAGCGCGCCGACATCCTGATTCCCGTCGAAGAGGGCCAGCGCTATCGCCTCGGCGGCATCACCTTTACCAATAACAAGGCCATCCCCAACGCCGCCGCACTCCGCGCACAGTTCCCCATCAAGGACGGCGACTGGTTCAACGGCAAGCTCTTCTACAAGGGCCTCGAGGCTCTGCGTAAGGCGTACGGCTCGCAGGGCTTCATCAACTTCGTCGGCACCCCCACGCCCGCAGCTTCGAGAAGCCAAGCACACTCATCTACCTCAATATCGACTGCGACGAAGGCAAGCAGTTCTACATCTCGCGCATCGAGTTCACCGGCAACACGCTCACGCGCGACAAGGTCATCCGCCGCGAACTCCTGATGGAAGAGGGCCAGGTCTACAACTCGCAGCTCGTCGACCTCTCCCTCCTCCGCCTGAACCAGCTCAACTACTTCGACACCCTCAAGTCCGACCAGGACGTCGAGTCGCACCAGAACTCTGACGCCGGCACCGTGGAGCTCCTCATCAAGCTGAAGGAGAAGGGCAAGAATTCCATCGGCCTCAACGGCGGCATCAGCGGCCTGTCCGGCTCCTTCATCGGCCTCAACTATGAGACCAACAACTTCCTGGGCCTCGGCGAAACGCTCTCCGTCAACGCCAACATCGGCGACCTCTCGCGCAACCTCAGCTTCGGCTTCACCGAGCCCTACCTGCGCAACAAACCGGTCTCCCTCGGCATCCAGGTCTTCAACTCCAAGTTCGACTACAACCCGGCCAAGAGCTACGCCATCACCAACGGCGCCAGCGCGAACCTCACCAACGCGCAGAACTCGCTGCTGACCAACTACAACCAGTCGACCGAGGGCGTCACCATCTCCACCTCGACGGCGCTGCGCAAGCTCTTCCGCATGTCGGGTGTCGCCCGCGTCGGCCTCACCTACGGCCTCTCGCGCTCGGCCATCACCACCTTCAACGACAACACGCGCAACGTCTTTGAGACCCTGGCCTTCCGCGCCGGCATCGCCGGTCAGAATCAGCTCAACGGCATCATTACCTCCCAGCTCACGCCGAGCTTCAGCTTCTCCACGCTGGACCGCGCTGTCGGTCCGCATCGCGGCAAGGATCTCAACGTCGCCTTCCAGTTTGCCGGTGTCGGCGGCAACACCAAGTACTTCGCTCCCAACATCGCGTGGCGCCAGTTCTTCCCGATGAAGGGCCTCCGGGTCAACCCGGAAGGCCGCAACGTCCTCGGCTATCGCGTGCTCTTCAACTCCGTCACCGGCTTTGGCGGAGAGGTCGCTCCGCCCTTCGCCCGTGTCTACGGCGGTGGCGAGAACGACATTCGCGGCTTCGACATCCGTTCCGCGTCGCCCTATACCTTCATCCCCACGCGCGTCGAGCTCAACCTCACCAACCCCGACGGCTCGCTCGTCCCGCGCGACCCCAGCAATCCCACGCTCGGCACCAACGTGACCGTCCCGCTGCCCGTCTATCGCCTGGCTTCCATCGGCGGCGACACCAACTTCACCGCCAACGTCGAGTACCGCATCCCGATCGTCGCCCAGGTCAGCTTCGACTTCTTTACCGACTTCGGCATGACCTTCAACTCGCAGCCCGCCCAGCTGCGTCAGAGCGTGCTCGGTATCTCCGCGTTGAACGCTCCGCTCTACGGCTGCCCGCAGCTCATCAACGGCAACTGCATCGGCGGCACGCAGGTCAACTTCCCGCTCTACCTCAAGACCGTGCCCGGAACCAACTACGTTCCGCGCATGTCCAACGGTGTGGAGCTCTCGTTCGTCCTGCCCATCGTCAACGCTCCGTTCCGCATCTTCTACGCGTACAACCCGCTGCGTCTCTACAAGACGCTCCCGCAGGAGTTCGCGCTGCCCAATACCTGCCCGCAGAATCAGCCCACCTGCGGCAGCTTCAGGAACCTCTTCCCCTTCCAGAGCGCACCCGGCGCTGCAGCCTTCAGCTATCAGGAAGCTGTCCAGTTCTATGGCGCCGACTACGTCCTCCGCGAACCGCGTAAGACCTTCCGCTTCACGGTCGCGACGACCTTCTAACTCTCACTCACTCGCAGAAACACCGAAGGCCGGGCCTCACAGCCCGGCCTTGCTGCATCACTGCACGCTCGGTGCGCCGGCCATCACCTGGTTCAGAATCTGCTGCGCAAACACGATGCGGATGTGAATGCGTCTCGCCACATCCGGCAGAAACTCCGCCACGATCGCCCCCGCCGGATCCGTCGCCATGCCAATCGCCACGCGCTTCACCGTCGACGGCCCATCCGTCTCGATCCCCGGCACATAAAGATTGGAGAGCTCCGCGCTGATCGGATACGTCAGCAGCGTCGCGTAGTTCAGCATCTTTGTCCCGTCGTCATGTTGAGAAACATACGTATGCTCGATCGCATGCCACAGTCGCCGCTTGAAGCTCGCGGTCGGCATCCGGTGATAGCGCGGGTCCTGGTGAACCAGCGAGGGAATCAAAAATGTCTGGAAGAACTCGCCCTGCACATCGGCCGCCAGCCCATACGCTGACAGTTTTGCGAAACCTTTGATGCCCGGTCCATAAGCCGAATCCGGATCTACCGCCACGGCAATCGCCGAGTACCCTGCAATCGTGATGAAGTTGAACGGGTCCAGAACATCCCGCATCGCCAGCACGCCCTTCTGCGTGGAGCTCAGCGGCTCAACATGCACCGACGTCACAAACGGCGAAATCGGATCCTCCGGCATGCACGGCGGCGGACCCTGCAGCGGCATCTTGTCCATCGCGTAATCCGAGTCCTTGCACGGACGCGCCGGAGTCACTGCAACCAGCCCATCTGTAACCTTCCCATCCGCATCGGAAGAAGATACCTGCGGCTGGCCGTCGGCCACTCCGCTCTGGCTCATCAGCGCGCTCGGTGCGTCAGGCAGATCCCTCTGCGCTCCCGTGGCATTCTGCGCCTGGCTCGCCGCGCCCAGTCCCACCAGCGCGATAGCCATCACCCACCACCGCCCGCAGCTCCGCACCGCCCCGGGGTCCCCAACGAGCGTGCCTCGTTGGGATAGCACGCATCGTCTTGGGTCGCGTCTCAGCTTTGCCCCCAGTCCCGCGCGTGAACTTGTGCGCATCAAGATACAAACCTGCCCGCATCGGTCCTGTCGATCTACTCCGTTACGGGTGCCTCTTTCATGGACGGGTCAAAGCGCTTCCCGGCTTCGCTAGTGCGTGTATCTTTCTAGCTGGCGCAGGCGAATGATTCTCAGCACATCGCTCGTAAACTCGTCCAAAGCAAAGCTCAGCGCCGCTCCCCCCATCGATCCGCCGAAGCTTGCCAGGTTGTCATGAAAGTTTCGATTGCTCTCCGGGTAGTACAGGTTATTCAGCGCCGTTCCCGCCGCCTGTCCCAGAATCAGCGACGAATTGAAGACTGCATGGCCGTCACTGCTGTCACGCGTGATAATCGACCTTGTCACGGAATACCATGTTCGTTTGGCGAGACTATGCCCCCGCCCCAGCGCAAAGTAACGCGGGTCGTCATGAAACCACACCGCGAACGGGCCGTTCGACAAAAACGCCTGCGTGCTGTCGCGAATCGCCGCTGCTCCCACTCGCTGGCCGAACGCTTCACTGTTGACTCCATAGTTCGGCTGGCCGTTGGTTAGGTGGCTCCATCCCGCCGAGAACATAATGCTGGCAAAGCTGGTCAACGAATACAGATTGCGCGACGCCAGCTCGACCTTGTCCCACTTGTGAATCTGCGCCGTCGCCATCCCTGCCGGAATGACCCTCGAATACATCGGCGCCATCGGCAGATTGGTCGTCGAAGGAACGGTCGTCGTTGTGCCGGCGGCCGTCACCAGCGGTTTTCCGTCCTGAGTTTGTTGGTCGGTCTTCTGAGGCTCGGGAGCATCCGGCAACGACTCACTCGTCGAAACGTTCGCGACGAGCAGTGGCTGCAGCTCTGCGATCTCGCTGGAAGGGAAGACCGTTGTCACTGAAACATCGCCCGGCGATGCGGTAGTCTGCGCCACGCCAGCGGCGCTCGCCCCGAAGAGCAGCGCAAGAGAGAGAGCTGCGAACTGGCCAAAAGATGTAGCGCCAAACCGGCGTGAAAAATCCCAACTACAACAAGCTCGAATACCGTGCATCGTGCCCCTTGCGGCCCGCCCTGAGAAACCTGGCTGCGGCTGAACTCGACGAGAGGCCGTCCGTAGAAAGACGCCTGCGGCGTTTCAACGGTTGTCCTTCCACCACTTCCGGGACCCTGCTTCTCGCATCATTTTGTCACGGATAGGGTTTACCAGTACGGAACAATCGGGCCCCGGTCATATTGACCATTGCGTCCCGCCGCATCAACCATCGAGGGGTGGCCCTCACCGGGTCCCCGCCGGGTGTTCTTTACCCGCCGGGGGTGGTGGTTGGCCACGCCTGGAGGCTGCACCCATGAGTCCCGCTCCGAACCCGCCACCGCCCAATCAAAGGCCCTTCGACCAGCGGCTCCAGGAGGCCGCCAAACGCGCCGAGGAAGAACTCCGCCGCTTCGTGAACTATCTCGACGCAGAGGTCGTCCCCGAAGTTCGCCGTAACAGTTCCACGGCCCTGCGCGCCGCTGCCACACGCCTCCAGAAGCTCGCCGACGGCATGGACGACGCCCGCAACGACAAAGGCCCGAACCCGCCGAGCGGCTCCTGATGGCCCGGGATCACGAGACTCCGGGTGGCCCACCCTTTCACGGTTCCATCGTGAAAGGGTGGGGTATCGCTTGCGGTAGCAAGCGAGAAAATGTCCAGCCCGCCACCAACCACGTCATCTCGACCGAAGGCGCGCAGCGCCGCAGCGGAGAGACCCCTGTATTTGTCTTTGCTTCCCGGTACCCCTCATCCTCAGGTCTCAGTCAGAAAACCTCTGGAGCAAGCTTTCCCAAACTTCTCCTGGCCATCGCAATCCTCCCCCTTGCCGGCTGCCATCACAAGCCGCCACAAGTCGCCCACCAGGCCCCACCCCCCATCTCCCGGCGAACATCCACTCAGCCAGCCACCGTCACCCCGCGCCTCGCCCCACCGGCCCCGCCTACGACAACACCAGCGGCCCGCCCATCTACACCGAGACCGGAATCGCCAGCTGGTACGGCCCCAACTACAACCACCGCAATGCCGCCGACGGCACCGTCTACGACCAGGACGGCCTGACCGCCGCCCACCGCACCCTTCCCCTGGGCTCCACCGTCCGCGTCACGAATCTCGCCACCGGCCAACAGGCCTATGTCCGCATCACCGATCGTGGCCCCTTCGCCAAAGGCCGCATTCTCGATCTCTCCGTCGGCGCCGCCAAGGCCATCGGCCTCTACCGCGCCGGTCTTGGGCGCGTCCGCGTAGAAGCCTTCGCCCATACCTCCCCCGACCCGCCCGGCCGCTGGTGCGTTCAGACCGGACCCTTCACCAAAGAGCACGACGCCCGCGACCTGAAGTCCGCTCTCCTCGACCGCTATCGCGGCGCCAAAGTCGCCGAGTTCCAGGGCCCCACCGGCTTCTGGGTGCGCATCGATCCCGTCGACCACGCACGCGCCGACGCCCTCGCCATCCAGGACTGGATCGGCAACCCCGACCCCACCGCCGCCCCCTACCTCGTCCGCATCGACTAACCCACCCACCGCAATCTTTTTTGACGCCGTCATCCTGAGGCGTAGCCGAAGGATCTCCGTATTTCGCCCCGCTGAACCCCTCCATCCCCCCACCCATTCGACGCCGTCATCCTGAGGCGTAGCCGAAGGATCTCCGTATTCCGCCCCGCCGCCCCACTCCATCCCCCACCCCTTCGACGCCGTCATCCTGAGGCGTAGCCGAAGGATCTCCGTATTTCTTCCCGCCGACCCCCTTTATTCCCCCCACCTCCCTGATGCCGTCATCCTGAGGCGTAGCCGAAGGACCTCCGTATTTCTGCCCGCCGACCCTCTTCGTTTCCCCACCCCTTCGACGCCGTCATCCTGAGGCGTAGCCGAAGGATCTCCGTATTTAGGATCACCCAACCCCTTTATTCCCCTGCACATACAAAAATTATCCCGAAAAACACCCACAAAATCACTTGTCAAGCCCCAATCCCCGCATATCCAAGAAAACAAAGCGAAAATCGCGTCCGGTTAATTACGCCCGATCCGATATAATAGAAGAAGTAGGGTAAAACAGACGAGGCTGCGCATCGCGCGGCCTTTTGCATTCCCCTTTAGAATCAGGAATTTACAATCAAGGTCCGCCGCTAACCCCAATCCTTTGAAGATTTTGCGCAAAAACAGGGGGAGGGGGAGCTCCCAGCCGGCTCTGCTATACTGATCCCTGCTGTTATCTAGTAGTTCACGCACAGGAACACCCCATGCCTAAGTTAAAGACCCACTCCGGCGCGGCCAAGCGCTTCAAGAAGACTGCGAGCGGCAAGTTCAAGCGCGGTCAGTCGAAGATGCGCCACATCCTCACCTCCAAGGACCAGAAGACCAAGGCAAAGCTTGGCCGTATCGTCCTGGTGAGCAAGGCCGACACCCCGAAGGTCGCCCGCATGCTCCCTTACGCGTAAAGCGTAACGAGCAGCAAGTGATTCGAATCGAGACGCAGGTTTTCACAACCTCAAAGGGCCACTAAAGCGTCGAGGCCCCTCGATCAAGCGTAAAGCGAATCGACACCAGATTCGAAGCAGCAAGCGAGTGAAGAGGTACACCTTACCTCCAGCCGCTGGAACGACGCATAAAGAAATCCAGCAAAACTGGGTTTTGAAAAAAAAGGAGCACACGATGCCTCGTGTAAAACGCAGTACCAAGCGCAACGACCGCCGCAAAAAGATTCTCAAGCGCGCAAGCGGCTACTTCCTCACAAAATCCAAGCTCTACCAGGCAGCGCAGGAAGCCGTCGAGCGCGGTCTCAAGTTCGCCTACATCGGCCGCAAGCAGAAGAAGCGGCAGTTCCGCTCGCTCTGGATCGTGCGCATCGGCGCCGCGGCCAAGCTGAACGGCATGAGCTACTCGACCTTCATCAACGGCCTCAAGAAGGCCGGTATCGGCCTCGATCGCAAGATCCTCGCCGACATCGCCGCCAACGACGCCGCCGGCTTCGCCGCTCTGGCCGAGCAGGCCAAGGCCGCTCTCGCGCAGACGAAGAAGGCTGCGTAAGCAAGCATCTCTCCGCAATATCAGAAAGGGCGTGGCTTCGGCCACGCCCTTTCTACGTCCCGCCCGAACAGCAGGCAACAGTGCTAATCGATCGACACGCCGCCGTTGACCGTCTCCACCTGCACGGTCGGCCCGCCCTGGCCGATCTGTCCATCGATGTGGCGCCGCGAGTTGATCGCATTCGCCGTCATCGGCAGCCCAACGTGCGTGCCGCCGTTCACAGTTCCCGCAATCAGGTGCGCCGAGTAGTTCGCCGGCATCGTCATATGGACCCCGCCGTTGGTCGACTTCGCCACCAGCCCCGCGCCATGCCAGCTATCGCCCGCCAGCGAGATATGGAGGCCCCCATTCGTCGTGGTTGCATGGACATCGCCGCCCATGCCGGTCAGCGAGATGCCGCCGTTCGTCGTCTCGGCGCGTACGGTGCCGTCCAGGTTGGCGAGGGTGATGCCGCCATTCCTGGTCTGCAGGTCTGCGGTCAGATGCCGCGGCACGCGCAGCTTGAAGCTCACCGCCCAGTTGCCGGTCTTCGGTCCCTCCGCGTGGATCGTCCCCGCGGTCTCAACGCGCACATCGTGCACCAACCGTTCCGCTTCCTCGCGTGATGGCGCCTGCGCGCTCACCTCCGCTTCCAGCGCGATATCGCTGCGGTCTTCACCGACCACCTCGATGCCGCCGTTCGTGCCCGCCACACTCAGTTGGGCAGCAAGCGGCAGGGTAGTACGGCGGCTCTCGCAGGCGCGCTCCCCTGAGCCCGACGAGCGATGCTCGCTCCCATCCGCATTGTTACTGCACGGCGCGGTCGTAAAGGACTGCGCGAAGGCGGAAGGAACGATCAGCAGGGAAGCGAAGCAGACGACAACCATGGGGCGCATAAAGGCTCCTCTCGAGTACAGGCTTCCCGGAGAGTACGCAGCCCTGGCGTCCGTGGTTCCCTTCGGTCGCGAGATAACCTGATCCGACGATCTTTGGGAGGATGGCTAGAGTCTGATCCAGCCCGCTCGAATCGCCAGCAGCGACACTGTCGCGATAACAACCCACAGGGCAATGCCCTGAACCATCGGACGCACACCAACGCGGCGAATCGTCTGCCGCGAGAGCCCTGTTCCGATGAGGAAGAGGACAACCGTCAGGCCGCTCTTGCCGAGTGCGCTCATCCGGGTGAACGTCGCGACGCTGAGAGGAACATAGGATCTTGCGACTGCCGCCAGCACAAACAACCCGATGAACCACGGGATGGTGATCTTTGCCTTCTCCCCGCCGCGGCGCGAGAAGACCATGGCTACCACCAGCGCGACGGGGATGATCCACAGAGCGCGTGCCAGCTTCACAGTCGTACCGACCGCGAGTGCCTGTTGTCCGTAGCGCGCGGCCGCACCAACGACCGAGCTCGTGTCATGAATCGCCAGCGCAGACCACAGACCAAACTGTGTCTGCGACAGATGCAGATGCCAGCCAATGAAAGGGAAGAGCAGTAACGCAACGGCATTCAGCGTAAACACGGTTCCTAACGCGACCGCCATGTCCTCTTCGCCCACGTCCGCAACCGGAGCCACTGCCGCGATCGCGCTTCCACCGCAGATCGCTGTTCCGCAGGTGATGAGCAGAGAGGCCTTCTGACTGACGCGCATCAGCTTTCCCAGCCCCAGGCCGAGCGTCAGCGCGAATGCAATCCCAATGGCGGTGAAGACAAATCCTTCGCGGCCGACATGAACGACTTCGCCGAGGTTCATCCCGAAGCCGAGAAACACCACCGATGCCTGCAGGAGGAACTTTGCAACCGTCTGGCTCTCGCGAGGCAGCGGATGCACAATCGTCATCCCAAAGATCAGGCCCGCAACCAGCGCCATCGGAGGTGAAAGGATTCCAACGGCAGCCAGGATGATCCCAACAAAGAACAGCGCAGTCCGATTCATGAGGCTCCGATATCCAGTGTCGGATCCCACGAGGCCGCAAGTCCAAGCAGTAATTCCGCTGCCCGATTAGCTCTTCTTATCAGCCCGCCGGCTCGCCCGGCGTGTTTCGACGGCCTTCGCAAACGCCGCAAGGTGTGCTGCGAAGACTTCAGCAACGCTGTTGGTCTTCGGCCCGCGCGCATGCACCATGCTGAACTCGCGCGCGATACGCAATCCCTTAACCTTCACAACCGTCAGCGTCCCAAGCGCACGCTGCCGCTCGAGCGCAAACCGCGAGGCGAATCCAACACCCAGCCCGGCTTCGACACAGGCCAGCAGCGCCTCTGTCGACCCGAGTTCCATAGCAATCTGCATCTCCTGAATCGGTGCATCGACTCGTTTCAACGCCTGTTCGATGACCTCACGCGTACCGGAACCCCGTTCTCTCACCAGCAACTTCGCCGCGCCGAGCGTGCTCAGCGCAATCTCTTCTCCCGCCCACTCGTGACCCGCGGGAGCGACAAGCACAAGTTCGTCCTCCAGCCATCGTTCCACTACGAGCTCTTGCCGATGAGGTGGACCCTCGATCAGGCCAATCGGCGCGTCGCCGTTCGCAACTGCCTCCACCACATGTTGCGTGTTCGCACTCTCGAGTTCCAACCTGACACCCTGGTATTGCCGTGCGAACTCTGCAAGCAGCCTTGGCAGGACATACTGCGCGATGGTGGTCGAGGCGGCAATCCGCAGCGCGCCGCGCACTTCGCCCTCGAGCGAGCCAATCTCCTCGAGGGCGCGATTCAGCGTCATCTCCGCCTCGCCTGCATGGCGCAGCAACACCTCACCCGCAGCGGTCAGGCGAACCTTGCCGCCGCTACGGTCGAACAGCCGGGAACCGAGCTCCTCCTCGAGCGCCTTGATCTGCTGCGTCACCGCGGGTTGCGTAATGTACAGCACTTCGGCGGCGCGGCGGAAGCTCGCCTGGTGGGCCACCTCGCGAAACACGCGCAGTCGAAAGTTCTCGAGCACTCGTTCTCTCCCGCACGCGCATTGCAAAACTCAGCGTTGCATGGTGCAGGTTGCATGGTACAAGGAAACATGCGTCCCCCAGCTATTTTGCTGGCTCCTGCCATGCTCTTCGCGTGCACGCTTTCCGGCCAGACCGACAAGTCGTCCAACAGCTCCAGTGAGAAGCCCGCTCCAACAATCGCTGCACGCACCGCCTCCATGCAGCATATGCCCGGCCTGCTGCCGCTCGATTGGGACGCGAAGGCAGGCAAGTTGTACCTCGAGATCCCGCTCAACGCCGATGCCGCGCACACGCGCTCGCAGGACCTGCTCTACACGGACTCGCTGCCCTACGGCACCGGATCGAACGACCTTGGCCTGGATCGCGGTCAGACCTCCGAAGGCCACGTTGTGCATTTCGAGCGCACCGGCCCGAAGCTCCTGCTTGTTGAGCCGAACTCGGCGTTTCGCACAAGTTCCACTGACACGGCAGAGCAGCTGGCGGTGGTGCAATCCTTTCCTGAATCTGTGCTCGGCGGCTTCAAAGTCGAAGCGGAAGGCCCCGATGGCGCTGTGCTGGTGGATGCCACCGATTTCTTTCTGCGCGATGTCCACCATGTGGCACAGACACTGGCGCGAACCAAGCAGGGAAGCTACAAGGTGGACGCGAATCGATCGACGATCGCGCTCGACCACACGAAGGCGTTTCCTAAGAACACCGAGGTGGAGGCGGAGTTGACATTCGCGCTCGAAGGCGAGCCACAGGGCCACTTCGTCCGCGATGTCACGCCGGACCCCAGCGCGATGACTGTGCGCGAACATCAGTCGTTTCTCGCGTTGCCGCCGCCTGGCTTCACTCCACGCCGTTTTTCTCCACGCGCCGGCTACTTCCCGACGACGTACCGGGACATGAATGTCGCGCTCGGCGAGCGGCTCGACCAGGACTTCATTCTTCGTCACCGGCTGATCAAGCGCGATCCGAAGTGCGCGCACGCCTGCGAGGCGGTTGCGCCCATCCAGTACTATGTCGACCGCGGCGCCCCGGAACCGGTCCGCACTGCATTGCTGCAGGGCGCACGCTGGTGGGACGCTGCGTTTCAGGCTGCCGGCTGGGCCGCTGGAACGTTCCGCGTAGACCTGCTGCCCGAGGGCGCCGACCCGATGGATGTTCGCTACAACATCATCCAGTGGGTGCATCGTTACACACGCGGCTGGAGTTACGGCGCGGCGATCGCAGACCCGCGCACCGGCGAGATCATCAAGGGCAACGTGACGCTCGGCAGCTTGCGCGGACGCCAGGATTACCTCATCGCCGAGGCGTTGCTTGCGCCGTATGCCTCGGGCAAGACGAAGCAGGATGCGGCGAATGACGCTGCACTGCAGACGGTGCTTGGACGCATCCGCCAGCTTGCCGCGCATGAGACAGGGCACACGCTCGGCCTCGCACATAACTTCGCTGCGTCGAGCTTTCCGCATCCGCCCACGCAGACAATGTCAGTGATGGACTACCCGCATCCGTACGTCACTTTGACGGATGGTGTGCCGAATCTCAGCGAATCGTATCCCGCGGGCATTGGAACGTGGGACAAGGTGGCGATCGACTATGGATATCGCGAATTCGATCGCGATGGAAAGCCGATGGAGGACTCCGCTGCGCTCGACAAAATTCTGACTGCTTCCGAGAAGACTGGCCTTGTCTTTATCACCGACGAAGATGCGCGTCCGCTCGGTTCGGCGCATCCGCACGCGCATCTGTGGGACAACGGTACCGATCCTGCGGCCGAGCTCGACCGCGTGCTCGAGATACGCTCCGCTGCGCTCGCGCGATTCGGCGAAGATGCAATCAAGCCTGGGGCCGACCTGGCGCAGCTGGAGGACATGCTGGTTCCGTTGTATCTCTTCCATCGCTATCAGACCGAGGCTGCAGCGAAGGAGATTGGCGGGCTCGACTACCGGTACAACGTCCGTGGCGATGAACAGATGCTGCCACAGATCGTCGATCCTGCAGACCAGAAGAAGGCACTGGACGAGGTGCTGAAGACGCTCGCGCCTGAAACTCTGACACTACCGGAGCCGCTGCTCAAGTTGTTCCCGCCGCGGCCGCCGGGTCTTCCACGCACGCAGGAGTCCTTCCCTGCGCACACCGGCCTTACGTTCGATCCCATCGGTGCCGCTGAGTCTTCCGCGGACTTTACGCTGGCGCTGCTTTGCAATCCGGAACGCGCCAGCCGCCTGATCGAATATCACATGCGTGTGCCGCAGTCGCCGTCACTCCGAGGCGTACTCGAGGCGATATCGAAGACCACGGCGGAGCGTCCCGAAGCCGGTCACAGCATGTCGTCCGAGGTCGAGCGCGCGGTGGAGTTTCGGGGCCTGGAGGCAATGTTTGCGCTCGCGGTGAACGAGCAGGCGGCAACGCAGGCGCGTGCCATCGCGCGCTGGCACATCAACGATCTTCTGAAACAGTGGACAACCGCAGCTGCGCCTGAAGACACCGCAGAGGCGATTCATCGCGCGGCTATGGTCGAACGCATTCAGGAATTTGAGCGCGATCCGCAGAAGTTCGTTCCGTCGAAGCCGGTCGAAACTCCGCCGGGCATGCCAATCGGCGACGATGAAGAGTGATCAGCCATGTGGCCTGGATACACATTGACGTTGCGTCTTCGAATTTCACATTGCGTTGGCCTCTTTTTGATGGCCACATGTTTTGTTCCCGGCGTGGGCGCCTCCTTCGCGCAGGGCGATACGGCGGCGAAACCGCCTCTGCAGATCGCCTTCACCTTCGACGACCTGCCTGCGCATGGCCCTCTGCCTCCGGGCCTGGCGCGGCCAGCGGTTGTGAAGTCGATTCTCGCGACGCTGAGACGCGAAGACATGCCGCCGGTCTACGGCTTTGTGAATGGATTTCGCACGGCACAGTATCCGTACCAGATTCACATCCTGCAGGCGTGGCGAAATGCGGGCAATCCGCTGGGCAACCATACATGGTCACACCCGGAATTCGACAAGGTTACGGTCGCGAAATACGAGGCTAATATCCAGCGCAACGAGGCACTGCTCCGCAGAGTTTCGCCCGATAGCGACTGGCACTGGTTCCGCTTTCCGTATCTCGAAGAAGGCAACACGATCGAGAAACGCGAGCAGCTTCGCGCGTGGCTCTTTCAACACGGCTATCGCATCGCAGAGGTTTCGATGGACTTCCAGGACTACAGCTGGAATGAACCGTACGCCAGGTGCGCCGCGAAGCATGACAGCGCGGCTATTCAGTCACTGCACGACAGCTATCTCAATGCGGCCGATGAGTCCATTCGTGTGTACCGCCAGATTGCGCAGGCTGTCTACCACCGCGATGTTCCGTATGTTCTGCTTTTGCATACCGGAGCATTTGACGCGCATATGCTGCCGGAACTCATCGGTCTCTTCCGCTCTCGCGGCTTCAGTTTCGTAACGCTTCAACAGGCGATGGCCGATCCGATCTATAGCTTCGATCCAAAGGTGACCTCGCCCGGTGGCAATACCTTCAATGAGATGGTCGCGCAATCGCGCAACATTGATACATCTGACATGACCGACAGGTCCAGGGAACTCGATGCGCTGTGCCGCTAGACTTTCAGGCCGACCATTCTCATGAGTGCTACACCGTTTCTCGTAGTCACCACGCCGTCGCGTAACCTGAAGTCGAAGTGCATCTCGCCGTTCTCCACACGCTCCTCGAAATGCATATTGCGAAGCGCGTGGGCACCGTTTCCGATGCTCGTGAGTGCGAGATCGTGAGTGCTGATGAGGCCAATGGCCCCCGCCGCCAGCAGCGCGTGTGCGATTCCTTCCGCACCCGTCAGCCGGTCGCTTGAATTGGTACCGTCGAGCAGTTCATCGAGCAAAAACAAGACCGGTGGTTGCTCCTCTGCGAGTGCGCAGATGCTGCGCAACCGCAGAATCTCTGAGTAGAACCGCGACCTTCCTTCCTGCAGTGAGTCATTCACCTGGATGCTTGCACCCACATGCAGCGGGGTCATGCGCAGCCTGCCGGCACGTACAGGAGCTCCTGCCATCGCCAGCACCGCGTTGATACCCACCGCGCGCAACAGAGTGCTCTTGCCTGACATGTTCGATCCGCTCACCAGGAGCAGGCGAGTGTCAGCTCCGAGCGAAACATCGTTGCGGACGCACTTTGTTTCAGGAATCAGGGGATGCCCGAGGGCAGTTGCTTCAAAGCATGGTTGACCGTCCGCGAGATCCGGAAAGGGATCATTCGGATGCTCGAAGCTGTAGGTTGCCAGCGATTGCAACGCCTCCAGCTGGCGCAGCGAAGTGAGCCAACGTTCCAGCGATGCGCCATACCTGCGCCTCCAGGACTGTGCCGCAACAGCAAGCTGTACTGAATAGAGCAAGGGAGCGTTGAGAATTCGCACCATGAGGTTGGCGCGATGCTCCATCATCCGCGTGAGCAACGCCAATCGTGCCAGGGCGCGTGACGCGCTGCCGTCCCGATGGAGCGCCAGGTGCAGTTCCTTGAGTAAAGGCGATGAGAACTTCTCCTGTTCCCATCGCTCAATCAGAACTGAGGCCAGCTTCAGGCCGTCGCCTGCCCGTTCCGCGCTGATGAAGAACGTCTCGGTTCTCTTCAACAGTGCGAAGGTGATCGTTGCATCGACGAGGACCACCAGAAAGAGCAGCCACCCTCGATTGGTCGCAAGGAACCACGTCGCCGCCGCAACAGTAAGAGCAACCAGCAAAGGAGAGATCCATCGCCACATTTCAGAAATTTTTGGGTCTGTGGTCGATGCCCACCGAGCGAGGCCGCCAACATCCAAATCTTCAAAGTCTGCGCCACCGCAAGCTGCAAGATGCTCGCGCAACTCTGTCATTCCGCGCAGTTCGGCAACAGCTGCCTGGCGTGCAAGGATCATGTCACGTACAGCCGGCTCCAGCAGCCAGGAGGCCAGCGTGTCATCACCAGCGGACGTTCTGGCGGTGTTCAACAGCTCGAAGAGTCCGTTTCGCCGGAACAGATCGAGGTCTTCTGCGAACAAACTTCCTGTGGCATTCACCTGCGCAGAGCGCGCGGGAAGTTCTGTCCAGCGATCGTCGATCCTGGCGATTCCGCGCTCGAAAAAAGCGATTGCACGCAGCGCTTCGGCCTTCCGCTGCAACACGGCGGAGTGCCTCCGCGCCACAATCACAAACACGGCAAAGAGGCCCAACAGCCACCAGCGCGAAATCAGAGGCTGGAGAAACGAGAACCAGGCGACCACAATGCCCGCAAGCACCAGCGCGAGCCGAGCATAACCGAGCAACACGTGTTGCCGCTGATATTTCGCGGCCTCCGCCTGTCGCGCGGCGATTCGGCCCTGGCAAATTTCACGCGGATTTGCATTGTTGCTATCGCTCATCGCCTCCCCTATGTAGGATTCCTTCAGGTAGCCCAACCTGGGAACCGCTCCCGAATCGATGTCGTACAGGCTTGAAAGATTAGATGGTCTGCTGAGATACGTATGTCGAAGACTGACTCCGCAAACAATTCTATGGCCGAACCCACGGAACACTCCGCGAGAGGTCGAGGTCTTGTTCCCGTCTTCGCAATCGCGGCGAGCCTCGTGCTGCTGCACCTGCTCACCAACATGCGATATGGATTTCACCGGGACGAGTTGCAGTTCCTCTCTGACGCGCTGCATCTGGATTGGGGTTTCGTTGCCTATCCGCCGCTCACGCCTTTTGTCGAGCGAATCTCGATGTCACTCTTCGGGTTCTCGCCTGATGGCCTGCGCCTCTTTTCAGTTCTCGCGCAAGCCGGCATCATCCTTGCGGCCGGGCTCATGGCTCGATGCCTCGGCGGCAATCGCCTCACGCAAGCCACGGCCGCACTCGCCGTCGCACTCGCACCGATCACGATCTTCGAAGGTACGGAGTTTCAGTACACAACCTTTGAGCAATTTGCCTGGGTATTCGTGACGTACGGCGTCGTTCGCCTGCTCGAGAGTGAAGAGGAGCGCTGGTGGCTCTGGATTGCCGCGTTCACAGGGCTGGGCATTATGACCAAGTACACGGTGGTCTTCTTCCTTGCAGCGCTTCTGGCAGGATTCCTGCTCACGCCGGCACGTCGTCATCTCGCGAGCCGTTGGTTTGTTCTCGGCTGCGGACTGACAGTGCTGATGGTGCTGCCGAACTTTCTCTGGCAGGTGCGCCACGATTTCATCTCGCTGCATTTCCTGGAACACATCCATGCACGCGATATGCGTATTGGCCGTGGCAGCGCGAGAGAGTTCTGGATTTTTCAGGCGTTTCTCAGCGAGAACGCGTTCGCTCTTCCGCTCACCATCGTGGGAATTATCGCCGCGTGGCGCAGCGTGCGATATCGGGCGCTGAGCATCGCGTTTGTCCTCGCGGTTCTTTCCTTTGCTGTCACCAGGGGCCGCGGCTATTACACGGGCGCGTTGTATCCGGTAATGATCGCTTTGGGCGCAGTGATCGTCATGCGGTGGGCTTCTGGTCTGCGTCCGGCGTTTCGCCGGAGCATCGTTATCATTCTGTGGACCGGTATTCTGGCGTTCGGAGCATTTGCCACGTGCGTGCTTGTTCCGATTGCATCCAGCGGACCGCTGAAGGCTTTTGCCCTGGCCCAGAGTGAGGATCTTCGCGAAGAGCAAGGCTGGGACATTTTCGTCCGGTCCGTTGCACAGGTCCGTGACACACTTCCACCGGCACAACGCGGAAGTTTTGGCATTGTTACGGCCAACTACGGTGAACAGGGTGCTGTGGAGATTCTGGGGCGCAGCTATGGGTTGCCCACGCCTATCAGCCTCACGAATTCCGCATGGCTGCGCGGCTACCCTACTCCCCAGCCCAGCACGCTCATCGTCACCGGGCTCGGCCTGAAGGACGCCAACGACGAGTTCACCGGCTGCCGTCCTGCCGTCCAAGTCCCATACCCTCCGCACTTGAATAACGAAGAGAGCAAGTACCATCCGGACATCTTTCTCTGCGGTCCACCGCGCCTTCCATGGCCAGAATTCTGGAAGAAGTACCAGCGCTTCGGCTGACACCTTTGGTGCAAACGGCACCCACAAGGGCATCCGCTATCCTAAAGGCATGCCCCCCGCGGTCGAGACCCCCACAACCACCGCTGCACCTGACACCCCGCCAGTGAAGCCGCCCTTCGAGTCCTGGGGGCGCTACCCGGTCTATGACGCGGACGTGCGTTCCGTTCACTGGCAGGACCAATTTCCGCGTGTGATCGACGGCGTACATCATGGCGCGCTGCCCGTGGGCATGGGACGAAGCTATGGTGACGTCTGCCTGCTGAAAGACGGCACGCTGGTCAAGACAACCGGTATGAATCGCCTCCTTGGCTTCAATCCGGACACGGGTGTGCTCACAGCGGAAGCGGGCATCACGCTTGCACAGATCCTCGATTTCGCCGTGCCGCGTGGATTCTTTCTGCCGGTTACGCCGGGCACGAAGTACGTGACGCTCGGCGGTGCGATTGCGAACGACATCCATGGCAAGAACCATCATGTCGCCGGCACCTTCGGCTGCCACGTCCCGCAGTTCGAACTCGTTCGTTCCGACGGCACTCGACTGCGCTGTTCACCGACCGAGAATCCGGAGATGTATTCGGCGACGATCGGCGGCCTCGGCCTCACCGGTATGATCACGTGGGCGCAGCTTCGTCTCAAGCCCATCGTCAGCCGCAAGATCGACTACCAGGGAATTCAATTCCACGGCATCGATGAATTCCTCGATCTCACAACCCAGTCGCAGAACATTGAATACACGGTCAGTTGGATCGACGTCACATCCACCGGCAAAAATTTTGCGCGTGGCGTCTTCATGCAGGGCGATCACTCGAAGGTTCCGAATGAGTTGAAGACATCGCCTGAACCGAAACTGGTTTTTCCCATTGAACTGCCCGGTTGGGTGCTGAATGGCGCAAGCGTGGGCACCTTCAATAGCGTCTTCTTCCACAAGCAGATGAAAGAGCGAGTTTCTGCGCTGCAGGACTACGAGCCGTTCTTCTATCCGCTGGATGCCGTACTCAAGTGGAACAAGATGTACGGCAAGCGCGGCCTGCTGCAGTTCCAGTACGTGATCCCGTGGGAGCACGCACGCGAAGGCACGATCGCGATCCTGCATGCGGTCGCGAAGTCTGGACTCGCGAGTTTCCTCGCGGTGCTCAAGGCCTTTGGCGACGTTCCCTCACCGGGCATGATGAGCTTCCCGAAGCCAGGTATCACGCTTGCCCTCGACTTTCCGATCAAGCCAGAGAAGAGCTTTGCACTCTTCGACCGCCTCGCTGAGATGACGTACGAATTTGGCGGCCGGCTCTACCCAGCCAAGGATGCACGCATGACCGCAATGCAATACCAGGCCTTTTATCCGCAGTGGCAGCGCTTTGCGCGCTACAAGGATCCAGCGCTTACTTCCAGTTTCTGGGAGCGTGTCGTCGGCGGACAGGGGTTCATGCGATGAGCACAACTCCCTCGCCCGATGCGTCAATTCCTAACCATCGCGCCGCACAAACCTCGCGGTCCGAGCCGCGCCGCATCCTCATTCTTGGTGCAACATCCGGCATTGCAGAGGCTTGCATTCGCCTCTGGGCGAAGCGTGGGGACCATCTCTTCCTCGTCGGGCGCAACACCAATCGTCTCGCAGCGGTTGTGGCCGATGCTCGCACGCGCGGTGCCGCGTATGTTGACTCGGCAGTCGTCGATCTCGACAGAACCGAGCAGCATGCCGACCTGCTTGCCCACGCCATCAACTCGCTGGGCGGTCTGGACATCGCCTATCTCGCGTTGGGCGTTCTCGGAGATCAATCAAAGGCCGAGCGGAACTTTCATGACGCCGCGCACATTGTTCACACGAACTACACGGCCCCGGTCAGTCTGCTTACCTGGCTGGCGAATTATTGTGCACAGCGCCACTCCGGAACGATTGCTGTTCTCAGCTCGGTTGCCGGCGAGCGCGGCCGCAAATCGAACTACGTCTATGGCAGCTCCAAAGCTGGCTTGACGGCATTCGTGGATGGCCTGCGCAACCGAATCGACCGCGAAGGCGTGCATGTGATGACTATCAAGCCCGGTCCGGTAAAGACTTCGATGACGGATGGCATGAAGGGGCAGGAGCGTTTTGCCGACGTCAACAAAGTCGCTGCAACGATTGTGAAAGCCATCGATCGTGGTCAGGACATCGTTTATGTTCCCGGCCAGTGGCGGCTCATCATGTCCGTCATCCGCGCAATTCCGGAGCGCGTCTTCAAGAAGCTAAACCTGTAGCGATTACTGCGGCAGCGTTCCGCGAATCGCATCGTCCAGCACGACGTGATTCTTCTCGAGCAGATCGCCAAGGTTATGGTCGAGCTCAATCTGCGCCTTCTTCCAATTAGACCGCGCAGCAATTTCGGTCGATCTTGCCTGGGCAAGATAGGCCTCGTCCTGCAGCACCGCCAATTCAGTTGACTGGCCCACGCTCAGCTTGTCGCGCTCGGCATCCAGCAACTGAGATTGATACTGCCGGCTCGCCGTCGCAGACACATAGGCGGCCTGTGCCGTTTGCAAGGCGACTATCGCCGTCTCAATCTGCTCGCGAATCTGTTGCGACAACTTCTCCGTGCGGCCTTCGATCTGGCGGAGCTGCACGATGTCGCGCGCTGCATCGCTCGCTGCAACCCGATTGCGCAGTGGCAGCGTCAACTGCACACCTGCCTCGTAGATCGTCGAAGTCCGCAATCCGCCCGCAGCCAGCGCAGGCGGCGGGGCCGGCTGCCCGGTGCCGGGCGAGCCTGGCGTCTCGAACGCCTGCTCTGTGGTGCCCCTCACCTCCACGTTTCCGTAAAGATTCAACTGCGGTAGCGTCGCATTGCGGCTGGCGGCAGCGCTGATCTTTCCAGCTTCCAGTTGCAGCTTTGCCTGCGCGAGATCCGGCCGTCTCGCGAGCCCTTCGCGGACCATATCCTCTACATTCATTTCGCCAGGATGGTCCGGAACAACGATGCGGTCCGTAGGAATAATCTCATCAAACTGGGCGGTGAAAACAGGCGATGCTGTGCGCAGCAACTGGTTCTTCAGAATGATCTCTTCCTGCTTGTAGAGTCCTTGTGCCTGAATCAGCGCGAACCGGCTTGAGCTCTCGAGCGCTTGTGCGCGCGTTAGTTCAATCGGTGCGAGTGTTCCGAACTGCACCTGGTTTTCATCGTCCTGTCGTAGCTTCGTCGCCGCCCGAAGACTTTCCTGTTGCACGAGTACGTTCTCGCCGAGTGAAACAAGATCGAAGTACAACCGCGATACACCATAGATTGTGTCCAGCGCCTGCTGTTCAAACAGCAGCCGCGAAATCTTCTGGTTCGTTTGCGCAATTCGCAGGTAACGCAAATTTACGTTGCGCCCACGTCCGCGCAGCAGCGGCTGTATTAAAGTCACGGAGCTGCTTGGTGCGTAGAACGGATCGTATTTTGAGGTTGATCCGTAGAGCACTTCGGAGTCGTTGTTGACGATCGCCTCAAGTTGCGCGCCGGTTGAAAAACCTTGCAGGTAGCCGACATTCAGTGCCGTGTAATCCAACGGCGGTCCCACTACGGTCGTTCCGCCTCCGCTGCCTGTCGTCGGCCCGGTTGCGCTCGTCAGATTCACCGTGTCAGAGCGGCGAAGCCAGCCCGCCATAGCGAGCAACTGAGGATCGAACAGCGGAATGTTCGGTCCAGTCGAATATTGAAAACCGGCGCCGAGCTGAGAGAACGACTGCGTCGCCTGGGCTGTGGAGTTGAGGCTGGTGAGATCCGTTACGGTCGGCGCGACGGGATTCGTATTCGTCGTCGCCGCAGCAAGCAGCGGCGATCCCGGTCCGCCTACACCGTTCGGAGGCTCGGCAACTGTGTAATCGATGCCCCGCAAATTACCGCCGCCCCTGGCCCGCACCTCGTCGGTCTGCGCCAGCACAAGGTCGTAACGCTCCATTTCGACATCCAGGTTGTTCTCGAGGGCAAGCCGGATCGCGTCCTGCAATGTGAGATAAAGCTTTCCATCTCGTATCAATGACTGCAGCCGCGTCTCGCTGCCATCAAAGAGCGGCGGCACGGTTGGGGTCTTGTACGGTCCGAGCAAGCCAAGAAAGTTTGGCGTGAGCCCATGCGCTTCCTCGCGTTCGGGCCGCACGGTGCTGTTGGTCGTCGCGGCGATCTGTGGCGCCGGCGCTTCGGGCGGACTCTGCGGCGTTTGTGCTCGCATTGCGATTGCCGCACAAGGCAACAGCAACGCTCCGCATTGCAAGATCCGGCCCGCGTCTCTTCGATTGCCTGTCACGACTTGTTCTCGCCCTGGCCGCGCTTTTGCTGATTCTCAGACGAATCGTTCGGTTGCTGTTGTTGCTCATCTTCCTGGCCCGGAGTCTTCGTGAAGTGCAACTGCACCTCTGCGCCTTCGACAACATCATCAGTCACGTTTGTGACGATGATGTCGCCCTCCTGCAGGCCAGTCAGAATTTCCACGACGCCGCCGAGATCGCGTCCAATGGTCACCGGCTGCAGGTGAACTTTTCCGTTCACAACCTTCGCAATCGTTGGCTGATCATGGCGAATGACGACAGCGTCTCCGGTCACCAGCAGCGGCGCTGCTGCGCCCGGTGCTGCCGGGAACGTCACGATCACATACATTCCAGGCACAAGTTTCTTGTTGCGGTTGTCCACCTGGACCTCCGTCAGCATCGTGCGCGTATTCGGGTCCACCGAGTTGGCCGTGCGCGTGACCTCTCCGCTGAAGTCCACGCCTGGGTACTCTTGAAATGCGAGCTGTGCATGCCCACCTACGTGAATCGTCCTGAGAAATCCTTCGGGCACCGACACCAGAATCCGCAGGCGCTGCGTCTGCGCAAGACCAAAAAGAGGACCACCCTGTCCCGGCGACTGCGCGGACGTTGCGGCTGTGCTCGTTGCCCCCGAACTTCCTCCCGTGTTCACCTGACCTGCCTGCTGCGATCCTCCAGAAGTCGAGGTCTGTCCTTGCGGGGCCGGCGCGCTTTGTGCCCCGGAAGTCATTCCAGAAGCTGCGATCAGCGCACCTACATCCACATTCCGTTGCGTGATCACGCCATCGAATGGCGCGCGCACCGACTCGTAACTCTGCAGCGCTTCTACCCGTCCAAGGTTCGCGCGGTATGCATCCACATTGCGCTGCGCGGCTTGAACATTGGCTGCCTGTGAAGCGTAGTTCGCCTCCTGCTGGTCGCCGTCCTGCCGCGAGAACACACCCTTTGCCACCAGCACGCGATAGCGCTGAACGGTCACCGTCGCCAATGTCAGTTGGGACTTCTGCTGATCCAACTGCCGTTCTGCCTGCATCAGTTGCTGCTTCGCCTGTGCCACTTGCTGATCAAGATCCGGCGCGTCGACCACTGCAAGCAGTTGATCCTTTCGCACGCGATCGCCAATATCAACGAGTCGCTTCGTCAAATATCCGCTCGCGCGCGCATACACATAGGCTTCCGTGAGCGGGATGGTCGTTCCCGGCAGTACCAGTCCTTGTTGATCCTGCGCGGAATCAACCTTTTCCACATCGACAACCGGCTTTGCGTTCTGCTGTTGCCGGGCGCGCTGCTCAATCGCCCTTTCGCGTTTGTGACGCGGTAACCAACCTGCAATTACAACGATCAAAAACAACAGCAGAAACGCAATCAGAAAGAGTGCAATCTTTCGCCGGTCGACCGGCGGCTGCGGGCGCGGCGCCTTCTTCCGCCTGCGGCTGGAGTTTGTCTCCTCGAAGCTCTTTCCAAGCCGAGCATCGTCCAGCGCGTTCGGATCTTCAAACGATCGCGCAAGCTGCTGCCGCTCTGCATACTCCGGCTCGGCAAATTTATGTCCCAGCTCGTATCGACTCTTCCGGTCGTCCATCTCGTCGGCCATCTACGCGGGCTGCTCCTGTATGTTGCCGTGGGATGTCTGCTTCCTGTGATCTTCGCCTTCGTGATACTCCTCCTCGATCTCCTTCGTGTAGTCAATCGGAGGATGTTTCTTCAGGAGGGAATAGATCGTCGGCACAAGGAACAGAGTCCCTATCGTCGCAAAGATCAGTCCGCCGATCACCGCACGACCCAACGGCGCGTTCTGCTCCCCACCTTCACCCAGCGCAAGCGCCATTGGGAACATGCCGATGATCATCGCCAGCGCCGTCATCAGCACGGGCCGCAGTCGCGTATGGCCGGCATTCAGTGCCGCCTCGCGTCGGTGCCTTCCCGCTAAGCGCTCGTCATTCGCGAACACCACCATCAGAATCGAGTTCGCGGTCGCCACGCCGATCGTCATGATCGCACCCATCAAACTCGGCACATTGAACGTTGTTTGCGTTAAAAACAGCGTCCACAAAATGCCGCAGAATGCGCAGGGAATCGCCATCAGGATGATCAGCGGATCGAGCCAGCTCTGGAAGTTCACTGCCATCAGCAAATACACCAGGCCAATTGCGAAGATGATTCCGAGCCCAAGCCGCGCGAACGAATCATTCATCGTCTGCACCTGCCCGCGAATTTCAATCTGCGTTGCTTTTGAAACTTTCTGGCTCGCGATGATCTTTTCGATTTCGTGCGCAACGCTTCCAAGATCGCGCTGATCGACATTCGCATACACGTCGTACACGGGCTCGATGTCGTAGTGATTCACGATGATCGGCGATTGATCGCGCCGAAACGTCGCGATATTGCCTAGAATCTGCGCGGCGTTTCCCTGTGGCGTTGTCACCGGCGTCCGCGAGAGATCCGGCAGCGACGAGATTCGATACTGCGGCGTCTGCACCACAACGTTGTAGTTCACACCGTTCTGCGGGCTCAGCCACTGGTTTGGCGCAACCTGCGACGTACCCGACAGCGAAATAAGCGTGGACTGTGCTACGTCCTGCTGCGTCAGGCCAATCTGCCTCGCCTTCCAGCGGTCCACAGTCACGTCTATCGTCGGATACGCCACCTGCTGATGCAGGTGCACATCCACGGCACCCGGAATTGCAGCGACCTCCTTCTCCAACTTCGACGCGAGGGCATAGTTGTCCTTGCCATGCCCGATAACCTGCAGATCGATCGGCGCAGGTAACCCAAAGTCCAGGATCTGATTTGTGATGTTCGCCGGTGCGAAGAAGAAGGTTCCATCCGGAAACGTCTTTCGCAGATCATCGCGCAACATCCGCATGTACTCCTCGGTCTGCTTCGGGCCTGGATTCAGTGAAATCAGAATCTCACCATCGGCGTTTGAGATGGGTGGTGAGCTTGCATAGGCCAGATTAACGCCGCTGTTCGGGAGGCCGATATTGTCAAGAAGCATATTGAGGCGGCCGGCCGGCAGCACGCGCCGAATCTCCGCGTCGACCTTTGCAAAATATTGCTCCGCGTCTTCACTGCGCATGCCTTGAGGTGGTTCAACCTCGAGTCGCATCTGGCCTGAATCGACATACGGGAAAAAGTCGCGCCCGATAAAGTACGTCAAAGGCACGGAAACCACCAGCAACATTACGAACAGCAACAGTGTGACGCGAGCGTGATCCACGCACCACTCCAGCAGTTGCTTGTAGTAGTGCTGCAGCCTTTCAAACTTGTGCTCGAACATGATGTGCCAGCGCCAAACGAAGTTCCTCCTGGACTCCCGGTCGCTTTCCCTCGGATCCTGATAGAGTGCGAGTTCCTTCTTCAGGAGAAAGTGCATCATCGTCGGCACCAGCGTGCGCGAAAGAAAGTAGCTCGCCAGCATCGCAAAGACGACTGCCATCGCCAGCGGAGTGAAGAGGAATTTTGCTGCTCCGGTCAGCAGCACCACGGGCACAAACACAATGCAGATCGAAAGGGTCGACACGAAGGCGGGTGCTGCCACCTGTTGCGCGGAGTCCAGGATCGCTCGAGTCAACGGCTTCTTCAGGCCCATGTTGCGGTGCGTATTTTCGATCTCCACGGTCGCATCGTCCACCAGGATGCCGACTGCCAATGCCATTCCACCCAGTGTCATCACATTGATCGTCTGCCCAATCGCGCTCAGGACTACTAGTGAAGCCGCAATGGACAGCGGAATTGAAATGCAAACAATCAACGTTGATCGCCACGATCCCAGGAACAACAGAATCATCAGCGCGGTGAGCCCAGCGGCAATGATCGCCTCGCGCGCGACTTCATCGATGCTTGTGCGCACAAAGATCGACTGATCGAACAGCGGCGTAATCTTCAACGGCGCCAGTTCTGCTTCAATCCGCGGCAGATTCTTTTTAATGTTCGACACAATGTCGATCGTTGACGTGTTGCCGTTCTTTAGCACGGCCAGCAGCGCCGACCGCTTGCCGTTCTCGCGAACGATGTTCGTCTGCACCGCGTGGCCGATGTGCACCTGGGCCACGTCCTTGATGTACACCACCGCCCCATTTGCCGCCCGCACGGGCAGATCGTTCAGTGCTGCGATCGTATCCGGACTCGAGTTCGTCTTCACCACAAACTCCCGATCGCCGATGCGCGCCGTTCCCGCCGGTAGAATCAGATTCTGCTGGCCCATGGCCGCCGAAATATCTGCCGCCGACAGATGATGCGCATACATCAGATTCGGATCGATATCGATCATCACCTGGCGATACTTTCCGCCATACGGTGACGGGATGCTCGCCCCCTGCACCGTCGCCAGCAGCGGCCGCACAAAGTTCAAGCTCTCGTCAGAAAGGTCAGCTTCACTCAATCCCGCCCCGCCGACGCTCAATTGCACAATGGGAACCGACGACGCGTCGTACTTGATCATGAACGGCGGCGTCGTTCCCGGCGGCACAATCTTCAGGATGGTCTGCATCACCGCGGTAACCTGCGCCTCTGCAGCGGCAATCTGCACTCCCGGCTGAAAGTACACCTTGATGACGGCGACGCCCTGGTAGCTCTGACTCTCTGTGTGCTCGATGTCGTTGACGGTCGTGGTCAGCGCGCGTTCGGAGATCGTGACAATGCGGCCGGCCATCTCCGTCGGCGTCAGGCCGGCATAGTTCCACACCACAGTGACGACAGGAATATTGATGTACGGAAAGATGTCCTTCGGCGTCTCAATCGCTGCCCCGATGCCAAGCACCGCGATAAGCAACGACAGCACAACGAACGTATAGGGGCGGCGCAGCGCCAGCCGTACGATCCACATATGCGCCTCAGGTGGGCTTCGTTCCGATACTCGTTGAGACGTTTCAACCTCTCATCGAGACTCGTGCACCCATGGCCCGAAAACGAAAGCCGCTTCGTTTTATCGAAGCGGCCCTCCTGTTGCAAAGTTCAATAGCTCATTTCTTTGCCTGATCGAAGCGCTTATTCACCTCGGCCCAGTTCACAACGTTCCACCATGCGGCCAGGTAATCCGGGCGGCGGTTGTTGTACTTCAGGTAGTAGGCATGCTCCCACACGTCATTGCCCAGAATGGGATACAGCCCTTGCGACAGCGGATTGTCCTGGTTCGGCGTGGTCGTCACGGCAAGTTTGCCGCCTTTCCACACGAGCCATCCCCAGCCTGAGCCGAATTGCTTCGCTGTGGCGTCATTGAATGCTTTCTTGAAGTCTTCAAACCCGCCGAAGTCCGTCTGGATCTGAGTTGCGATGTTTCCAGTCGGGTTGCCGCCGCCTTTCGGCGCCATAATCTGCCAGAACATGGTGTGATTCACGTGTCCGCCGCCGTTGTTGCGTACAACGGTGCGGACGTCTTCGGGAACACTGTCCAGATTGCTGATCAACTCTTCCGGAGTCTTCTTGCCCAGTTCCGGATGCTTTTCCACTGCGCCATTCAGGTTCGTCACATACGCCTGGTGGTGCTTGTCATGGTGCAGCTTCATGGTCGCCTCGTCGATTGTCGGCTCGAGTGCGGCGTAGTCATACGGCAGGGGAGGGAGTTCGAATGCCATAACAATTCTCCTTAAGTTGCGTAACGGCAGGTTGCGATAACGGCGGAATCACATCTCCGCTTCTACGAGGTGCAGCACGGAAGCCCCGTGCGACTCAGCATCCTTGATGCTAGCTCAGCCTTATGGTTTCAGGGCACTGGCGGCAACTCTGACGGCGCCGAACGGCTGCCGGTGTGTGGAACAGCGGTGTTTCACGTGGAACGTTAATTTGTATGTCACTAAGAAATGTGGGAAACGTCGTTTTCTGTGGAGAACGGGTTGCGCCTGCGCGATATTCGGTCGAATCGGGCGATGGAGGGCATTTGCAAAGAAGTTCGCTTCAAGCGACTGCCCACCGGGCTCACGCACCATGAAGAACACCTCGCGGCCGCGGGCGGATGTGCGATTATCTGATACGCGTGCCGAACAATTCAGAGAACATCATTCACAAGTACATCGCGGAGATGCGCCGCAGGCGTTCCACTGGCGCAACAACGCCCGAAACCTCCTTCTACACACCGCTTGATAATCTGTTCAGGGAGGTCGGCAACAAGCTCAATCCCAAGGTCATCTTCTCGACGCAGGTGAGTTGCTCCACGTCTGACAAGCAGCCTGACGGCGGCTTTTTTCCTGTCGCCCGTACGCGCCGAGGCCCCGGTGCTCGGTCAGCGCCCCGAGCGGGGGGTCGTTCGAAATCAAGCCAGCCAAGACGACATCAACCAGATCGCCAGCAGATCCTAGCCTGGAATGTCGAGAAATCTGCGGATTCTCGACTTTAGTCGTGGATGCTGAACCTGGCACTCCCAAATCACCAGAACCCTCCAGCCCAACTTCTTCAATTCCCGGATTCGCTTCTGATCCCGCGATACATTGCCGGCCAGTTTCGGCGTCCAGTACTCGATCCGGCTCGATGGAATTCGGCCCTCGCGGCAGCCTTCATGCTGATGCCAAAAACAGCCGTGTACAAAAATCACGCACTTGCGGCTAGGAAATACGAGGTCCGGTTGCCCGGGCAGATACCTCGCGTGCAACCTGAAACGGTAACCCATACTATGAACAAGGCTGCGCACGATGCGCTCGGGTGTGGAATTCTTGCTGCGTATGCGGCTCATATTTTTTGACCGCATTGCGGGTGTGAGCTTGTCCATGGCGATATGAGGGTAAATGAACGGAAACAACCGCGCGATCGTGGATGCCTCAAACAATGAATTCGAGAATTTCCTCGTCGGCGAGACTCATAGAGATTACGAAATACTTCGCTTTCTCCACTCTGCCATCATCAGACATGCGGGCGGCTTCGAGAAGTTCAGACGCGATATACCTCGTTTACTACGGCAGGCAATTGACGAGGTGATCGACGCGCCCAGATCCCGCCGTTACACAGTGGCAGAACTCGAGAAAACAGAAAAGACTTACATCGGGACGAAGGTCGAGATATTGCTCCGTAATCACTTGCGATTGGAAAGAGGACAAATCCTCGACCTCAACATTGATGGGATAGAGGTCGACGTCAAAAACACTATCCGAGTTACATGGACAATTCCGAACGAAGCCTTAGGCCATCCTTGCATCTTGATAGGTGCTAACGAGCAGACTGCTCTATGCCAGTTTGGCGTGATCGTAATACACGAGGACATCCTCAACTTGGGCCGAAATAGAGATCAGAAAACAACAATTAAGAAAGAGGACTTGCGGGCCGCTCATTGGATATTGAAGGATTTCCCGTATCCGCCAAATTTCTGGCAACAGTTAGCTCCGCCAATACGGAAGGCGATAACCGGTTCCCGTGAAGGAACTGAAAGAGTCGCGGCACTGTTCCGACTTCATCAGCGACAGTCAATCTCCCGCTCAATCATCGAATCGCTGGCACAGCAGAAGGACTACATGAAGCGAATTCGCAAGAACGGCGGCGCTCGCGATGTTCTTGCTCTGGAACGAATCGCATTGCTTTCGGGAAAAAAGCACCATGACCTGATCAGTGCCCTCCGTCTTCCGCGCTGTGCATCTGATGAATACATCTCGATACAGCCGCAGAACGGGAATGAAGAGCTACTGTTGATCAGCGCAGGAGAACTCCCGTCTCCATCAACTAGCTCGCAAACCTTAGCTGAACCTTTGCCTTGAGACACTTGGCAACCGATTCAGCAACCGCTCGAGCGACGGGCGGCGGAAATGCGTTCCCGACCTGTCGATAAGCAGTAGTCTTCGCACCCACAAATTCCCAACTATCCGGGAAGCCCTGAATACGCGCAGCCATTCGAACGGTAAGACGGGGCATTCCCTCAAACTCCTCTTCGGGTGCCGATTCTGCGAGAGTACTGCCGTTGACGCCCAGCACGGCCCATGCGCGGCGAGCACGGGTCGGTCCCAGATCGGGACCTCCGTGTTTCTTGCTTCCCCCCACAAGGGTAGGTGCAATCTCGCTTGCTTGATCCCGCCATGCGGCGGCTCCCCTCCAACCCTGCGCGCTCATCAAATCGAAGAGCGCCTCGCCTACTGTCGGCGCCTTTAGGCCCGCACCGTCGGGCCACCGAAATCCCCGTTCCAAGCCCTTGCGGATAGCTATGAAGTTGACCCTTGGTCTCAACTGAGGAACACCAAAATCACGCGCATTTAATAGATTGCCAATCGGTCCAGTATCCGGGAAGGCTATTTGCAATGTACTGCCGGTAATCCTCAAAGACCGCATCTAGGATTCCGCGTACATTCTCTATGACCACCGCACGCGGTTGGACTTCTTTGACGATCCTGAGTGCTGCTGGAAAGAGATTCCTTTCATCGGCACTACCTAGCTGCTTTCCTGCCTTTGAAAACGGCGGACAAGGCAGTCCGGCTGCAATTACATCAACTCCGCGAAAGGGCCTTGCGTCGAAATGATTCAGGTCTTCTTGCCGGATATCCCAACTCGGCCGGTTATACCGAAGCGTTCGGCACGCGTCTCGGTCTATCTCAACCAATGCCGCGTGGGAATATCCTGCCTGCTCGAACCCAAGAGCCTGCCCACCGGCACCCGCGCATAATTCGAGAACTGAAAGCGCCATAAGCCTTTATAGCGTCCATCTCCCTGTGCAATTCGCGAAAAGAATACGAAAATCTCCGCGGGGTTCCCAAAGTGAACTCCTGAGTGTAGGCACATATGGGCTGAGTGCCTGAATCTCCCGAATGCACGCGGAACCGCGACCAATGCAACGCGGGTCCCGCGCTTGACGCCAGCTACGCCGCCATTCTTCCCACCGCAACTGGCCTCCAGCGAGTGACTAGGGCTCGCCATCCAACGGCACGCACCGTCTGTGGTCTCATAAGTCTCGATGAGTGTTCTTAACGAAAACTATCGCTGGCTGGAGGACAATGGTCCCGCTTTCGGTGCTCCTGGAATGGAGCCGCGCTGGACGTCGAGCAAGAAGGACACGGTCTCGACGGCTTACGCTGCCTCCAGCCATATCTGGTTCACGGCCTCCCACGGCACACTCAACGAGATCTACTACCCCACCATCGACCGCCCGCAAACTCGCGATATGGAACTTCTCTTCACCGACGAGAAGACCTTCTTCCATGAAGAGAAGCGCGACTTTGAGTATGACTTCCACTACGTCGATCCTGATGCTCTCGCCGTCCGCGTTGTAGCCAACGATCTTGGCGGGCGTTACACCGTCACCAAGGAGTTCGTTACCGACCCCCACCATCCTGTCGTTCTCATGCACGTGAAGATTGAAGGCGACGAAGAACTCCTCTCCAAGCTGAAATGCTATGCCCTGCTTGCCCCGCATCTCGACGGCGGAGGTGCGGGCAACTCTGCCCGCGCGGTCGACATTGCGGGCCGTCGTGCCATCCTCGCCTGGAAGAATGGCATCTCGCTCGCCTTCGGCTCCAACTGCGGCTTCAGCCGGACCAGCTGCGGCTACGTCGGCTCTTCGGACGGCTATCAGGACCTCTGCGAGCACCAGCGTATGACCTGGAACTTCGGGGAGGCACTCGACGGCAACCTGGCGCTCATGGGCGAGATCGACGTCGCCTGCACTCGAGAATTCACCATCGCCATCGCCCTCGGCGCCGGCCATCATTCCGCTGTCGCCGGGATGATGCAAAGCCTCTCGACGCCCTTTGAGGTCCATCGCAAGCGTTTCATCGAGCAGTGGCACCGTGCCGCGAGCCCTGAACGCCTCGCCGGAGCCTCCACCGATAGCGGCCGTCTGATGCGCATCTCGCACAACGTCATCCTGGCGCATGAAGACAAGCTCTACTCCGGCGCCTTCATCGCCTCGGCCTCTATTCCGTGGGGCAATTCCAAATCCGACGACGATCTCGGCGGCTACCACCTGGTCTGGACGCGCGACATGATCCAGTCCGCGACCGCGCTGCTCGCCTGCGGCCGCACGGAAACGGCTCTGCGCGCCCTGGTCTATCTCGCCTGCACGCAGCATCCGGACGGCGGCTTTGCGCAAAACTTCTGGATCGACGGCACACCTTACTGGTCCGGCATCCAGCTTGACGAGGTCGCTTTCCCCATCATTCTGGCCTGGCGCCTCTGGAAGCTCGACGCGCTCGGCGGCTTTGACATCGTCCCCTTCGTCACGCGCGCCGCCAGCTTCCTCGTCCGCTACGCGCCCGTGACGCAGCAGGAGCGATGGGAAGAGAACGCCGGGTACTCGCCGTCCACGCTTGCCGTCGTCATCTCCTCGCTGGTTTGCGCTGCGGATGTCGCGCGCGAGAAATTTCCTGAACTGGCATCGTTCCTCGGCGACTATGCCGACTGGATCGAAGCTCACCTCGACGAGTGGACCACTACGACCGCCGGCGTTCTGCTCCCCGAGGTCCCCTACCACTACATGCGGATTCGCCCGCCGGCCGAAGGCGAGCCCTTCCACAACCCCGCCATACCTCCCGGGGAGATCCACATCGCCAACCGCGCGCCCGGTGAGCGCTACGCTTTCGAGGCACGCGAGGTCATCGACGGCGGCTTCCTCGAGCTTGTCCGTTATGGGGTCCGCCGTGCCGACGACCCGCTCATCATCGACTCCCTCAAGGTCGTCGACCACGTTCTCAAGATCGACACACCGTATGGTCCCTGCTGGCGCCGCTACAACCATGACGGCTACGGTCAGCGCAAAGACGGTGGCCCCTACATCGGGTACGGCCAGGGCCGCGCGTGGCCTCTGCTGGCCGGCGAGCGGGCTCACTTTGAACTCGCGGCCGGCAACGACATCAAGCCCCTCGTCAACGCCATCGAAAAATTCTCATCCATCGGCGGGATGCTCCCGGAGCAGGTCTGGGACTACGCCGACATGCCCTCCGAGGGCCTCTACTTCGGGCGGTCCGCCGGATCCGCTCAGCCGCTATGCTGGGCGCACGCCGAGTACCTCAAGCTCCTCCACTCGGTCGTCGACGGCCGCATCTTCGACCGCATCTCCGTCGTCGAAGAGCGCTACGCGGTTCCCAAAGACCAGCGCACCTTCCAGAGCCGCATGGAGATCTTCCGCACCACGCGCCCCATCTCTGCCATGGTGTGCGGTGGCACCCTCCGCATCGTGGACCCCGCACATTTTCAGGTCATCTGGACCGCCGACAACTGGGTCACTACCAACAAAACCGACTCCCACTCTGTCGACTCCTTCGGTTGCTTCGCCGATATCGTCGCCGCCCCGGGACAGACCGGTTCCATCCTCTTCACCCTGTTCTGGCCGGGCACCAACCGCTGGCTCGGCCGCAACTACGAGGTCACCATTCACAGCGAGCAACCCGCACAGGTGCCCGCCTCTCACAAGCCTCAGAATTAGCGCGGTGAACCAAAATCGTTCGATTATCATCTAACTAATCATGACGAAAGCGCGAAAACATCTTTCGGACGACCAGATGCAGGCCATCGCCCGCGCCCTCGCCGATCCCCGCCGCTTCGCCATCCTGCAACAGATCGCCCAACACGACTGCACTCCCTGCGGTTCGCTCGACGAGCAGAAGGTCCTTAGCCCCGCCACCATCTCGCACCACCTGAAGGAATTGGCGGACGCCGGTCTGATCGACGTGCAGCGCGAAGGCCGCTGTGCCTCGCTGACCCTTCAGCGCGACATCTGGAACGCCTACCTCGCCCAACTCGGCAAGATATAAGTCGTCCTCCGTTCGTAACAGTTCGATAAATATCGAACGGTTCTGAATCCTTCCTCTCCGCTCCCTCATCCATTTCGATATACGTCGAACAATTCGACGCAGGTCGAACGAAGAAAATCAGAGATTTGAAGGAGAAGGTCATGGCAAAGCTCACAGGAAAGGTAGCGGTCGTTACAGGGGCCAGCAAGGGAATTGGGGCGGGAATCGCGAAAGCTCTCGGCGCTGAAGGTGCATCTGTCGTGGTCAATTACGCATCAGATAAGTCTGGCGCAGACAAGACCGTTGCAGAGATCAACAAGGCTGGCGGCAAGGCCGTCGCCGTCGGAGCCAGCGTCGCCAAATCCAGCGATATCGAAAAGCTCTTTGCTGAGACCAAGAAGGCCTTCGGCAAGGTAGACATCCTGGTCAATAACGCCGGTGTCTACGCTTTTTCTCCTCTTGAGGAGATCACTGAAGAGGAGATCAACCGCATTTACTCCACCAACGTTACCGGCCTTCTGCTCACTACCAAGGCCGCTGTAAAACTCTTTCCCGCGGAAGGCGGAAGCGTCATCAACATCGGCTCGGTGGTTAGCGAGCTCACGCCGCCGAACTCGGCGATCTACACCGGAACCAAGGGTGCAGTCGACGCCATCACCCGCGTTCTCGCCAAGGAACTCGGGCCGAAGAAGATTCGCGTCAACGCAGTAAACCCCGGCCTCACGATCACCGAAGGCACACAGAGCGCGGGAATCGCAGGCTCGGACTTCGAGTCCAATGCCGTAGCCGACACTCCGCTGGGGCGCTCCGGCAAGCCTGACGATATCGCAGACGTCGTCACCTTCATCGCCTCCGACGACGCGCGCTGGGTCACCGGCTCGCTGCTCCAGGCTGGCGGCGGTCTGCGTTGAACAACTTTTCACGAAAGTTTTAGAAACTTTCACGACTGAATCTGGTCTCATCCATACACGGCTGATAACCGTGTATGGACGGGCCCCTCAACCAAACTCCAGGAGAAGACCATGAACATCGTCCTTACACTTCTTCCCCTCGGCCTCGTCGCTGCAAACTATCTTGTTGCGGATATTCGCGATCGTCGCCGTCCTGACCACGACGCCGTCTGCGGCTGAGCTCCCATAGCGGAGCCCAGCCGCGGCTAAGCGTTACGCCTGCGGCAGATCGCTCGGCGCGCCTACCATCCAGCCCACCCCGAACTTATCGGTACACATGCCGAACAGCGGAGACCAGAAGGTCTTCTGCAACGGCATGAACACACTTCCACCGTCGCTCAGGGCATCGAACAACCGCTTCAGCGTTGCCTGGTCCGGGTCTTCGATCGAGATTTCGAAGCCACCCATTGGCTTGCCCATGCCCGGAGGGGCATCGGCTCCCATCAGGATGATGCTTCCCACCGGCATCGCTGTGTGCATCACCAGGTCTTTTGCGCCAGGGGGAACCGGCGTTCCTGCCGGCGCGTCTGAATACTTCATCGTCCTCTGTCGCCTGGTTCCGAAAACCTTCTCGTAGAAGCTGAAGGCCTGATCGCAGTTCCCTTGGAAACCGAGGTGCACGTTTGTCTTCATCACATCTCTCCTTTTGGGTTATGTCAGTGCTTTGGTCCCGGCCACGCAGGCTGCCATGGCCCATCTGCTGTACCTGCGCGTCTTCGCTATCTCTGCGTCGAACTCGAGCTTGAGCAGGCTGCAATCCTCATCGCATCCTTCTGCTTCCGACGAACTCTCCCAGCTTGTCCAACATCTGGTTCCAGCCCACGCTCGCGCCCTTCAGCGACAGCGCCGGATTTGCCGGGGGCCTGGTGTAGTGTCCGTCCAGAACCACCTCGGTGCCCCCGTTCTTCTCTTCGAAGTACACCGACGTCCATGTCTCACACATCGGATTGCCGTCTTTATCCAGCGGCATCCCGATGTAGTGGAATCGGTACGGCGGATAGAACTCCACGTACCGTCCCTTGATCGCGCACAGCGTCCCATCCGGCGCCTTCATCTGGATGAGGAACTCGCCGCCCTGCCGTGCATCCATCTCGCACTTCGGAATGGTGAAGCCCTTCGGCCCCCACCACTCCTTCACCATCTCCGGCTTCGTCCACGCGTCGAAGACGAGCTGCCGCGGTGCCGCGAAGAATCGACGCAGGTGCAGCTCGCTCGGTACCTCCTCAAGGTTCCGCTCCGGCTGTACCTGCAGGATGAACTCCGCAAAGGAATCGAACGCCGAGTTCCATCCGCCATTGTGTCCATCGCGTTCGCTCTCGGTCGCAAACGGAGCCTGATGAAAGTGCATGACCGTCTTTCCTCCCTGCTCTTCAAACCGGATCGTAATGACGTTCTCCCTGGGGCCATCGCCCAGCCCTACACTCGCCCGGCTGTCCCAGCCGAAGGTGTACTTCAGCAGCTCCGGCGGCTTTGCCTCGAGAATCCTTCCGCCCTGCCCGAGCGTCACTATCTGCTCGCTTCCTGGCCGCAGACCCTCCATCGTCAGGTGCCAGGGCGCACCGGGCTCGTTCGACGTCGTAAACTCCGTCGTCGTAAATCCGCGCGGTCCCATCCATTCCTTCGCCATCTTCGGATCGGTCCATGCCTTCCAAACCAGCTCGCGCGGCGCATCGAACGTCCGCGTAATATTCAGCTCATATCCTGTCTTCGGTTCCATCGCCAGTGTGCTCATGCCGCCACTCCCTTCTCTGCAACAAACTCTGCGAGGCGTTCCATCGTCTGCTTGCCGCCCTCAACTGCGTGATAGTTCCGGATGACGAAATCGCGCGCTTCAACCGATGCAAAGACATTACGCAACGTCACCCGAGTGCGGTTCCCGGGAAGCTCTTCAAACGTCCAGATCGATTCAAAATTCACATTGGGTGCGTCGCCCTTGCGTCCGCCTCCGTGCCGGTGCGCCAGAATCTCCGGCCGGTTCACCTCGGTGAAGACACCGAAGTTCGGGTAGTCCGTGCCGTCGGGCCCATGCATTGTGTGGATCCATCGCCCTCCCACGCGCACGTCCATCTCCTCGATCGTGGTCGTAAAGCCGTTCGGCCCCCACCACTGCACTACCTGCTGCGGATCGGCGCAGGCGTCGAATACCATCTCTCGCGGAGCATCGAACACGCGAGTCAGAACGATCTCGAGCTCATTCGATAGATTCTCCACAACGCTAGTTTTGTTTGCGTGCATACTTCGTCCCTTTCGTTCCGTTGTTTCGCGTTCTCGCTTTAGACCGCCCTACAGTGCCTCGTTCTGGCCGCGCTCTCCTGCGCGACCAATCTCCAGCCGCAGCGTCACCTGTTTCTTTCCCTGACCCACTGTTACGGTTGCTTGAAATTCCCGCTTGCCGCCTTCTTCAGGTTGGGTATTCGTTTGTTCCGCTGCCATCCCTTGCGTCGGCCCGTCCGGCACAAGCAGGCGCGGTCCGTTGAAGCAGAGCGCCGTCGCCGCGAGAAGGAGACGGGCAATCCAGCCGGTCAAATTAGTTAAGCTTGTGACCATTTCGTCTCTCCTTTGAATTCTTCGCCGGAGCCCGTTTCTTTGCGCCCTTCGCCTCCTCCGCCTGCAGTCGCTTAAGGTAGGCGTCCAGCCGGTTGAAGCTCTCTTCCCAGAACTGCCGGTACTCTTCAATCCATCCCCACGCCTGCCTCAGGGGTTCGGCCCGCAGCCTCACCGGCCGGTACTGCGCATGCCGGCTCCGCTCCACAAGGCCAGCATTCTCGAGCACCCGCAGATGCTTCGAAACGGCCGGCATGCTCATTTCGAACGGCTCTGCCAGCTCCGTCACCGAGGTCTCACCCAACGCCAGACGTGCCAGGATCGCCCGCCGCGTCGGGTCGGCGAGTGCCGAAAACGTATTGCTGATTGCGTCGCTCATTTTCGTTTATGTAACCAGTAGGTTATATAACCTGTAGGTTAAATACATCTGCTGTCCGTTCCTGTCAAGCACTCGGCTCAAAAAAAGAATTCGGCCTTCCAAAACAAGTCGCCCGGACTTGACAAACCGCACCCTCAGCAAGGGCATCTCTTTCAAGAGCGCGTCAATGCGTCACTTAAAAGGTCCACCTCTAAGTCTTATGTTGTCTAGAATTTGCGCAATATATGGGGGGAGGGGGGTTGTCCCACGCTTGCTCCTGAAACATGCGAAAATATAAGTGATGATCTCTGTCTCTAATGTCACCATGCGCTACGGCTCGAAGCTGCTCTTCGAGGACGTCTCTGTCACCTTTCACGGCGACCGCCGCTACGGCCTCACGGGCCCGAACGGGTCGGGCAAGTCCACCTTCATGAAGGTGCTCACCGGCGAGCTGGACGCCCAGAAGGGTGTCGTTGTTCGCCCGAAAAAGTTTGGCGTCCTTAAACAGAACCAGTATGAGTTCGACGCCTTCCGCGTCATCGACACCGTCATCATGGGCAACAAGGGTCTCTGGGCGGCGCTCGAGGAGCGCGAGGTCATTTACTCCAAGCCCGAGATGACCGATGAGGACGGCATTCGCCTCGGCGAGCTCGAGGGAATCGTCGGCGAAGAGGACGGCTACGAAGCCGAATCCAACGCGGCAATTCTCTTACAGGGGTTAGACATTCCTGACGAACTCCACACTCGCCAGATGTCCGAGCTCCAGGGCGGCCAGAAGGTTCGCGTGCTGCTCGCGCAGGCTCTGTTCGGAAACCCCGACGCTCTCTTCCTCGACGAGCCCACCAACTACCTCGATCTCGACTCGATTCACTGGCTGGAGAACTTTCTCAACCGCTACAACGGCACGGTCATCACGATCTCGCACGACCGCCACTTTCTGAACTCGGTCTGCACGCACATCGCCGACATCGACTACGAGACGATCATCACGTACACCGGCGGCTACGACGAGATGGTCATGCAGAAGACGCAGATCCGCAGCCGCATCGAAGGCCAGAATGAGCAGCGTGAGAAGAAGATCGCGCAGCTTAACGAGTTCATCGCGCGCTTCTCGGCCGGTACGCGCAGCTCGCAGGTGAACTCGCGCAAGAAGGAGGTCGAGCGCCTGCAGACGACCGAACTTGCGCGCTCCAACATTCAGCGTCCGTTCATCCGCTTCGACATGATTCGTCCCAGCGGCAAGCATGTGCTGGAGTTCGAGCATGTCAACAAGAGCTATACGCAGCCTGACGGCTCCTCCGAGCACGTCATCCGCAACTTCTCGGCTTCCGTTTTGCGCGGCGACAAGGTTGTGCTCGTCGGCCGCAACGGCCAGGGCAAGTCCACAATGCTCAAGGCGCTGCTTGCCAACTCCGACGTTGAGCAAGCGGACAAGAACGATATCGATTCCGGTGAGGTCAAGTGGGGACACGAGGCCCAGATCGGCTATTTTGCGCAGGACCACAGCGCAACCATTCCCAAGGGCACGACTACCGCTGAGTGGCTGCACAGCTTTGATCCCAAGGCGGCGAAGGAAGACATCCGCGGACTGCTCGGACAGATGTTGTTCCGCGGTGAGGAGGGTCTCAAGAAAACCGAGGCTCTCTCCGGCGGTGAGGCTGCGCGCCTTCTCTTCTGCAAGCTGATGCTGCAGAAGCCGAATATCCTCGTGCTCGACGAACCGACGAACCACCTTGATCTTGAGAGCATTATGGCGCTCAACACGGCACTCCAGAAGTATGAGGGCACCGTCTTCCTCGTTACCCACGACCAGGACCTCATCGAAGAGGTTGGCACGCGCATCTGGCACTTCGAGGGCGGCCCCGACGATTTCCACATTACCGACCACAAGGGCCCATACGAGGAATACGAGCAACAGCTCGCGCTTGCTACAGGTTAGGCCCAGTCTGTTTGGAAGCTCATGCGGATTCCGGTAGACTCAGCCGCATAAGGCATCGTTCAGCATCTGTCTTTGTATCCCGCCGGATAAGGTCTCGCCGGACTCTGAGGAACGCCAGGAATGGCTAAAGTCGTTGTTGTTGGAGCCGGTGCAATGGGCCTGGCCGCAGCCTACCGGGCGGCAAAGAATGGACACGAGGTGGACCTGATCGAGGCCGCTCCCGAACCGGGTGGCATGGCCGGTCACTTCGATTTCGACGGGGTCTCTATTGAGCGCTTTTACCACTTCGCCGCCAAGACCGACTATCCGACCTTTGAATTGATGGACGAGCTCGGTATCGGCTCTGCGATGCAATGGCGCCCCACTACGATGGGCGTCATCACGGGTGGAAAGCTGCATCGCTGGGGCGATCCCCTCGCATTGCTGCGTTTCCCGCATCTCTCTCTCTGGCAGAAGATGCGCTACGGGCTGTTCGCTCTCGTTTCGGTGCGCCGCAACCGATGGCCGGCGATCGAGCACGAGAACGCAAAGACCTGGATCATGCGGTGGTGCGGCAAGGGAGTTTACGAGCGGCTGTGGCGGCCTTTGTTCGATTACAAATTCTACGAGTACGCCGATAATGTCTCAGCATTGTGGATCTGGACTCGCATTCGTCGAATCGGCAGATCGCGGAAAAGCATGATGCAGGAGGTGCTCGGCTATATCGACGGCGGTTCAATCACCCTCGTGAATGCGCTGATGGAAGCCATTCAGAAGCACGGTGGGCGCGTTCATTTAGGAGAACCAGCGGCAGAGATCACGAGTGAAGCGGGCCGGGTGACCGGCGTGCGTACAACAAAAACCTTCCATCCCGCGGATGCCGTGATCTGCACCTCACCGACTCCCTACGTTTCCGCGCTTATTCCAACTCTGCCTGACGATTGGAAGAAGCGCTATGATTCGATTCACAACATCGGCGTAATATGCGTCATCTTCAAGCTGAGGCAGCCTGTAACTCCGCATTTCTGGGTGAATGTTTCGGAGCCCGGAGTTGAGATTCCCGGTTTTATCGAGCTCTCCAACCTGCGCAATGTTGGAGGTGACAGCATCGTTTACGTTCCGTACTACATGCCTGTGACGCGTCCCAAGTTTTCCTGGTCTGAGGAGAAGCTGATCGATGAAGCGTTCCACTGCCTGCAACGCGGCAACGCGGCTTTGACGACCGCAGACATCCTGGCGACCAAGGTTGCCCGTCTCCGCTATGGGCAGCCCGTCTGCGAACCGGGATTCGGGGAGAAGATACCGCCAGTGCAGACGCCGATTAAGGGGCTGCAGGTTGCCGATACCTGCTATTACTATCCGGAAGATCGTGGCATTGCAGAGAGCGTCCGGCTCGGCCAGCAAATGGCCACTGCGGTTGGTCAATAAATTGAGCCGATAATAGATGACGGCGAGTTGCCAACCGCGGATCGTTGATTTGCGGTATTTGAGTCTCAAGATGATTGCAGAAGACATGTATTTTTATAGACTGTAAAACACAGCTTCATTCGGGTTGACCAGGTGCAACACATCCTGCACTGGCAAGTGTATCCAAAGGGATTGATCATGCTAAACGGAAAGAGGGTGGCGGTCGTTCTGCCTGCCTACAACGCGGCTAAGACGCTGGAGAAGACCGTTCGGGAGATTCCTCGCGAAGTGGTCGACACGATCATTCTGACCGACGACTGCAGCAAGGATGAAACCGTTCGCATTGCGCAGCAGCTTGGCCTCATTACGCTGCGTCATGACAAGAATCGCGGTTACGGCGGCAACCAGAAAACCTGCTACGCCTCGGCGCTGCACGAGGGCGCCGATATCGTTGTGATGGTTCATCCCGACTACCAATACACGCCCCTGCTGATTACCGCCATGGTTTCGATGATCGCGTACGACGAGTATGACGCGGTGATGGCTTCGCGCATTCTGGGTCGTGGGGCGCTGAAGGGAGGCATGCCGAAATACAAATATGTATCGAACCGGGTGCTGACGCTCCTTGAGAACATTTTGATTCATGAGAAGCTGTCCGAATATCACACGGGCTATCGGGCATGGAGTCGCGAGGTTCTGGAGCGGCTTCCGCTGCTGAGCTGTTCGGAAGATTTTGTTTTCGACAACGAGATGGTCGCGCAGGCCTTCTATTTTGGGTTTCGTGTAGGCGAGATTTCGTGCCCGACGAAGTACTTCGAAGAGGCATCTTCCATCAACTTCCGCCGCAGCGTGCAGTACGGTTTCGGCGTCCTGGGAACCGCAATGGATTTTCGTCTAAAGCGTATGGGGCTCAAGCGGCCGGCGATTTTCGAGGACCGCCCAGGCGAAAAACTCCTGGATGTGCCAGCGCCGGTGCCGGTTGGTAACCTAGCTCTGTAAGCACAACCCGCAGCACTCTCTGAGCATCCGCCTTCACTGGAACGATGGGAAAGACATCCTGGTACCGTCTGGCGCTGGTGGGCGCGATTGCCATTGTGTTGCTAAACACGTGGTTTGCTGCGCGCGCCCTGCACACGCTGATCGATGCTCAGTTCTGGGAGGCACATACGCTGCAGGTGATTTCGCAGACGGAATCACTGGTTGCGCAGGTGCGTACCGCGGAAAGTGCTGCCCGAGGGTACATTCTGACGGCGAATGAAGGGTACGAGACGCGGTACACAACGGCCGTTCACGAGATTCACGGGAGCGTGGCAAACCTTCAGCGACTGACCGGCGATAACACCTCACAGCAAGTGCGCATCGCCATGCTTCATACCCGCATCAATGCGAAGCTGTCGGCGCTGGATGCGGAACTTGCGGTTCGAAGGGTGCAGCCGCAGGGCGCCCTTGACCCGGCACTTCTGAGGCCGGTGCTACAGGACACACCGGATCGCATGGACAGCGTGCAGTTGACGATTCATGACATCGAAGCCGAGGAGCAGGACCTCCTTGCGGCGCGAACGGCGGATGCCACTTCGGCGCGGCGGTGGGTGTGGGGGAGCTTCACACTGGCCTTTGTTTTGGACTTTCTTCTGCTGGTTGCGGCCTTCGAGTTACTCATTCGTGCCGGGCGAGATCGTGAGGAGATCGCTGTTCTCAACCAACAACTAACGGGAGCGAACGAAGAGCTCGAGAGCCGCGTCGAGCAAAGAACTCGCGAACTTGAGGCTTCGAACGAGGAGCTGGAAGCATTCAGCTACTCGGTGTCGCATGATCTGCGGGCGCCATTGCGCACAATCGATGGATTTTCCCTGGCGCTCGAGGAGGACTTCGGGGAGAAGCTCGACGAGCAAGGTAAGGACTACATCTCGCGGGTGCGTAACGGCGTACAGAGGATGGGCACACTCATCGATTCGCTGCTACAGCTCTCGCGGGTGACGCGCTCGGATTTGCAGCGGGAGCTGGTGGATCTGTCGCAACTGGCGTCGCTTGTATTTCGTGAGATTCAGGCGGGAGATCCGCAAAGGAAGGTTAACTGGATTGCGCAAACGGGCGTGATGGCAGAGGTTGATCCTCGCCTGATGCGCGTCGCATTTGAGAATCTGATCGGAAACGCTTGGAAGTTTACGGCGCGGACACCGGACGCAAGGGTCACATTCGGCAGTAGCCCGCAAAATGGCAAGACCGTATACTTCCTTCGTGACAATGGAGCGGGATTTGACATGGCGTATGTCGACCGTCTCTTCACTGCTTTTCAACGACTGCACGGCGAGCGGGATTTTAAGGGGTCCGGCATCGGGCTAGCGACCGTTTCTCGAATCATCCGTCGTCATCACGGTTCCATCTGGGCCGAAGGAGAGCCCGGCAAGGGAGCCACGATCTTCTTCACGCTGACGGCCTGAGCTCCCGGTCGGGTGCGGGCCGTTCCAACCAGAAGGTGAGACTGAGAGTGAGCATGATTCTTCTTGTCGAAGACGATCCGGACCATGAAGCTTTGGCGATTCGTGCGCTGCGCAAGGCCAATGTGGCGAATGAGATTCAGGTGGCCCACGACGGCGCTGAGGCCCTGGAGTACCTCAAGGTAGCCTCCAGCGGTGACAAGCCGATGCCGCAGCTTGTGCTGCTGGATCTGAAGTTACCAAAGGTGGACGGACTGGAAGTTTTGCGCAACATTCGGGCAGCCGACAAAACAGCCTTGCTACCGGTGGTTATTCTTACGTCGTCTGATGAAGAGAGAGATATCGTTTCCAGCTATCGGTTGGGTGTGAATAGCTACATCCGCAAGCCGGTGAACTTTACAGACTTCGCCGAGGCGACGCGTCAGCTCGGCATGTATTGGCTGCTGCTCAATCAATGTCCACCTCCTCAGTAAACGCGACGCGGATGCCGCTCCGAGCGCTCCTCATAGAAGACTATGAGGCCGATGCTTTATTACTGGAGCGTTTTCTTACGCGTGCGGGGTATGCCGTCCAGGCTCGCCGTATACAGACGGCAGAGGAACTCCGCGAGGCACTGACTGAGCCGAACTCGATCGATCTTGTGCTGGCAGATTACACGCTGCCGAGTTTTGGCGCGCGGGATGCGCTGGCAATCATTCAGAAGGTGGGCGTCGAAATTCCATTCATCATCGTGTCGGGAACGATCGATGAGGTTTCTGCGGTCAATGCAATGCGCGCAGGTGCGCACGACTATGTGTTGAAGGGGCACCTTGATCGCCTGCTGCCGGCGATTGAGCGCGAGCTCGCAGACGCGGAGCGGCGCCGCCAGCGTATTCGCACCGAGGAAGAGCTGCGGCTGGTGCAGCAACGTTTTTCTGCGACATTCAACCAGGCGGCGGTGGGTATGGCCCACACGACCACAAGCGGCCGGTTTCAGTTGGCGAATCAGCGGTTAGCAGAGATGCTGGGCGTTCCGTTGGACCAGCTTCTATCGCTTTCACTTACTGACTTTCTGCTGCCGTCAGTGCGTGAGCTGGAGTCGGCGGAGATCGCTGCGCTGGTTGCCGGCGAGCAGAGCGGTCATCGCGTTGAGCACGAGCTGATGCGGTTTGACGGGACGACTTTTCCGGCGCAACTTACGATTTCGATGTTGCGACATGATGACTCGACAGCGCCGAGCCTTTTGTGGGTGGTTGAGGATATCGCAGCGCGCAAGGCAGCGGAACGTGAGACCACCGAGCTGATGACGCGTTTAATCAATTCGGAGCGCCTGGCCGCTGCAGGACGCATGGCGAATACGCTGGCGCATGAGATCAACAATCCGCTCGAGGCGCTGACAAATATTGTTTACCTCCTGCAGACGCATGATCTCTCGCCTCAGGCGCGTGAGCTGGCTGCCGTGGCGGCACGAGAGCTGGAGCGCGTGGGACATATTACGCGTTCAACGTTGAGCTTTTATCGCAAGGTGCCCGGACGCACGCTCGACCTGTACACGATGCTCGACGAGGTGGTACAGCTCTTCAGTTCGCGCGCGACGCAGCAGCGCATCGAGATTTGCACCCGCATCGACGACGAGGTGCGCGATGCGAACTATGATCCTGCGCTGCGCCAGGTCTTTGCAAATCTTGTAGGCAATGCTATCGAGTCAATGGAGAACAACGGCGGCCGACTGTCCGTCCGGGCGCGCATAGAGGGAGCGAACGCTGTCATTCTCATTTCGGACACCGGCCACGGAATCGATCGCGCACATATGCGTTCAGTCTTCGAGCCGTTTTTCACGACGAAGGGCGAACGCGGGACAGGGTTAGGGCTTTGGGTGACGCGCGGTATCCTGGAGGAGCAGGGAGGACGGCTGCAACTTCGCAGCTGTACAGGTGGCCGTCATCGCGGAACGACGGTGCGGCTTCAGCTTCCTGTGCTGCGTCAGTCGCGTGTGCCATCCGAGTCTGCGGCGCTGGTTAATTAGCGGGGGCGAGACAGGACCTGCGCTCGGTTTAGAATCCAGTCATGGAAGTAGCACGCGGTTCCATCCAGAAGAATGTTTTGGGGCAGCCTCTGGAGACATGTGGTTGTGAGCCGATGACGGGCTTCTTCCGAGACGGATGCTGTAAGACCGGACCGGAAGATCTGGGCGTGCATACCGTATGCTGTGTGGTTACCGAAGAGTTTCTAAGGGTTTCGGCGCAAGTGGGGAATGATCTTTCGACGCCGATGCCGCAGTTCGGTTTTCCGGGGCTGAAACCGGGCGACCGCTGGTGTGTTTGCGCGGCCAGATGGCTGCAAGTGCAGCGTGTCGGAGCCGCGTGTCCAGTGGTTCTTGAGGCGACCCATGAGGCAACGCTGGAGATCGTCCCTTTTGAATTGTTACTTCAGTATGCGGTCATTCCAGAGACACTTCACTAGTGCTGGACCTGATTCCATGGTTTTCATGACAACCGGAGCCGTCCCCTAAGAGGCTCCTAACAGGCTGTTTATCTTGACAGATATTGAAACGGTCGGTGATCCTAAGGTTGATTCTTGCAACCTGAGTTTTTTGTAGCGCGAACACAAAGGGGTCCCTCCTCACCCCTTCGCGGATGCGAGCCAACCTTTCGGCCTCGCCACGTTGTACAACGCAAACAGGAGCTTGCTTTTATGTATCGGACTTTATGTAAGGCACTCAGCGTGGCCGTTACGGCCTTCGTGTTTTCACTTTGCTTCACTCTGCCAGTGGTTGCTCAAACATCAGGAAACGGAAATATCGTGGGAACTGTCACGGACCCCTCCGGTGCGGCTGTTCCTAATGCCACAGTTGTAATCACGAATGCAGACACGGCAGTCTCGCGCACGCTGACCACCAACGGGGATGGTCTTTATGCAGCGAACTTCCTGCAGCCGGGTCACTATGAGGTCGTGGCCAGCGCACCATCGTTCGGGAAGATCGATCACAAGAACCTGACACTTACCGTAGGACAGGTTCTTACCGTAGACTCTGCGCTTCCGGCTGCGTCGGTTAGTTCCGCAGTGGAGGTTACGGCGTCAGTTCCGATCCTCGATCCCAATAAGACAGAGGTTTCGCAGACGATCGATGAGAAGCTGATCTCCAATCTGCCGATCGCATCGCGCAACTGGAGCGCCTTTGTACTGAACACGCCGAACGTGACGCAGGACGGCGGCACCGGCCTCGTGAGCTTCCACGGCATCAGTGGTCTTTACAACCAGAACTACGTGGACGGCTCGAACAACAACCAGATGCTTTTCTCCGAGGCTCGCGGCCGTTCCTCGGGCGCGCCATATGTCTACTCGATCGATTCGATCAAGGAATTCCAGGCGCAGGCCTCAAACTACTCGGTGGAGTTCGGACAGGCTGCCGGCGGCCAGGTGAACGCCATTACCCGGAGCGGCACCAACAAGTTTCACGGCGACGCCTTCTACTACCTGCGCTATCCGGACCTGAACGCGTTGGACCCATACAGCAAGTTCCAGGCGCTGCACAATGGAGCGACGCCGTTTCTGCTGACCCAGCCGATTCATCAACAGCATCAGTTCGGTGGTTCGGTTGGCGGACCGATCTTCCATGATCGGCTCTTCTTCTTCTTCACCTATGACGGCTTCCGTCGCGTGGGTCGCGTGCTGTACTCAAACACGAATTCGATCTCGACTACGCCGTCCGGTGCCTATAACGCCTCGACAACGGTCACGCCGAACCAGTGTCCCGTAGTTGGGACGGTCGGCTACAGCGGAACTACGGGCATCACTGCAGCGCAGTGTCTATCAGGAATCAACTTTTTGTTGAGCGTTTCAAATGTCGCCGCAGGGAGCGTGCCGCCATCGCGCTACGCCAAGCAGAATCTCTTCTTCCCGCGTCTCGACTGGCACATCAACGGCCGCAATGACGCGTTTGTCGATTACAACTTCGTGAACTTTGACTCGACCTATGGCTATAGCGGCGCGCCGACGTTCACGAACAGCTCGCCTTCGACGAACGGACCGACCAGCTATCACGAGCGCTTTCTCGTGGCTGGCCTGACGTCTCAGATTGGCAAGGCCTCAGTCAACCAGGTTCACTTCCAGTACGGTCGCGACCTTGAGACGGCAGGTGCCAACGCTGCCGGCCCGAGCGTGGCTACGGGAGTCGTGACCTTCGGCATGCCCAACGCGCTTCCTCGCGTGGCTGAGCCCGATGAGCACCGCATTCAGTTCACGGATGTCTTCTCGACGGTGAAGGGACATCACACCTTTAAGTTCGGCGGCGACGTGAACATCATCCACGAGGTGATGATTAACCTCTTCCAGGGCGGCGGTATCTACGGCTACGGTGATGCGAATACAACGCTCAACTTCCAGGACTGGATCCAAGACGCGTTTGCCGGACAGGCCGGTGATACCGATCCGTACGCCGGCTATCACTACAACACCTTCGTGCAGACCATCGACAAGGTGAACACCGCTGCCGGTACGCAGGGCAAGGACGACTTCTGGATGAAGATGTACGACGTCTTTGCTGAGGACAGCTGGAGGCTGACGCCGAAGTTCACTCTGAATGCCGGAGTTCGCTATGACATTCAGCTGACGCCTGCACCTGGCCTTGTCAACAATAACTTCGCACCGCTCTCGACCTACTACAGCCAGACGATCAAGAACGTTCTGGACCGCGTACAGCCGCGCGTAGGTTTCAGCTGGCAACCAATGACGGGTACAGTGATCCGGGGTGGCTACGGTATATTCTCCGCGCTGAACCAGGGCAGCACCTACTACGCGATGCGCGTGGAGAATGGTGTAGTGCAGGTGAACTACAACTACACGGGATGCCAGTCCAGCGTCGGTACTTCGGGGTCGCGCTGCCCGACGGTTCCCAGTGCTGCCAATAGCCTGCGGTATCCGTTCGTTCCTTTCCCAGTCACCGGCCCTCCGTTATCTGCATCGCTCTTCCCGAGCGGCGGCACGGCGCCAGCTGTCAACGGCCCATCGAACCTTGGCACGCAGAGCTTCCACGGTCTCGATCCGAACTTCGTTCCGCCGCTGGCGCACGAGGCCAACCTGAGCGTGGAGCAGGCGCTCCCGGGTCACATGTCGCTGTCAGTTGGCTATGTGGCAACGCGTGCCATGCGGCTGCCGGTCTTCCTGGATTCGAATCTCGTCGGCCAGACTCCGCATGGGACGCGCAGTTACAACGTAGTTGATACGAGCGGCAACGTCATCAAGCAGCTCACGGTGCCGGTGTATCTGCAGTCGGATCGCCGGAGCTCCGCGATTACCTCAATCAACACCGGCTTCAGCGCTGCAAACACCTGGTACAACTCGCTGGCTGTGACGGGGCGCCGTCCGTTTGCAAACGGAATCGAGGTCCTCGCGAACTACACGTGGGCACGCGCAACCGATACCGGCCAGGTGCAGGGTGCGTTTGGCACCTTCTATGGCGGCGATGTTCCGCTGAATCCCAACAACATCCGCGGCGATAACGGACCCTCGGACATCGATATCCGGAATCGCTTCACCGGCAGCCTCGTCTACACGCCCCACGTGCTCGAGACGAACAAGGTCGCCAAGTACACAGTGGATGGCTTCACGTTTGCCGGTTCCTTGATTGCCTCTGGTGGCCAGCCGATCTCCCTGTTCATGAGCGGCACCGTTTACTCCGGCACCCTCACGAGCTATGGCGCAGACGGTAACATCTACGGCGGCGCGATGAGTTCGAGCTCTGGTGCACCCACAACCGGCCGGCCGCCGCAGATCGGCCGCAACAGCATCTACGCTCCAGGTTTCAACGACATCGATTTCCGCGTGGCGCGTGACATCCCAATTCATGAGAACATTCGCCTCCAGCTTACGGCGGAAGCTTTCAATCTGCTCAACCACCAGATCATCACCTCGGTGAACACAACGCACTCGCAATTCATCAATGCGGGCGCGACCGTCGGTGGGGTGAAGTGCAATGCGAGCACAGTTCCATCGGGTTCTGCGCTTCAGGGCTGCATCTCGCCGTTCGTCACCACCAACCCGTTGAACGTTTTCGGTGTGACAAATGGTACGAACAATGCACTCTACGGTCCACGCCAGATGCAGTTCATCGCCAAGCTGTTCTTCTAATCAGTAAGGTAAGCATGAGAATGGCCCGGAGCAATCCGGGCCATTCTCTTTGTGTTGACGATGAGAGGAACGCTATGCCGATTCGCCCTGTGCGGGCTGCTGCGTCGCGTCGGAGAGCGTTAGCTTCATGTTCATGCGCCGCTGGCCGCGGAAGACAGTCACGGTAATCGTGTCTCCCGCATGGTGCTGGTTCACCACGTTCGAGAGGTCCCGTTTACTTGTAACGTTCTGTCCATCAATCTGAACGATCAGATCGCCACCCAACACGATTGGCGTGAAGCCTAGATAAGCATGCTGCGAGCCGCCACGTAGTCCGGCATGTTCCGCCGCGCCATTCGGAAGGACGCGTTCGATGAGCACACCGTAATCTGCGGGCAGGCCGATCTGCTGGGCGAGGTCGGGGCTGATCTCAAGTGTGACCGCATCAAGTGAGGGGCGACGCACGCGACCGTAGCGCGCGAAATCGTCGAGCATCGCCTTTGCCGTTGAGATAGGAATTGCGAAGCCGATCCCGGCTGACTGTTCAGCGCCACCGTTGGGATTGCCCGCGATCATCGTCGTGATTCCAATGACTTCACCGTGTGAATTCAATAACGGGCCGCCCGAATTGCCAGGATTTACGGACGCATCGGTTTGAATCGCGTTGTCAATCTTCATTCCCGAGGGCAGTTGCACGGACCGTAGCGCGGAGATAATGCCGCGGGTCATCGTGCCCTGAAAACCGAATGGGTTGCCGATGGCGTAGACCTGCTGTCCGACCAACAGATGGGATGAATCGGCCAGCGTTGCGGGCTGAAGGTCAGGTGCATTGGCAATTTGCAGCAGTGCAATGTCGTGCGCTTTATCTTTGCCCAGCACCGTCGCGTGATACTTCTTCTTGCTGGAAAGGGTGACCTCGACCGACTGTGCACCTTCAACGACGTGGTTATTCGTGAGGATGTGTCCCTGCTTGTCGATGATGAAGCCCGATCCCTGGCCCTGCTCCGGGACTGGCTGATAGAAGAAGTCGTAAGCTACCTGCGTCGATGTGATGTTCACAACCGACGGGATTGCTTTCTTGTAAACCGCGATGTTCTGTTCCTCTTCCGAGCCGAGCGAAGGTGATGCCTCTGCTTCGGTGAGCTTAAAGGTTCCCTTCGGACCGTCCAGGGTCGAGGTCGTTGCACCGGCCGACGGTTCCTGAGAACCGTGCATCAGGCCGGCAATCGTACCGATCGGAAAGAAATGTGTGGACAGCAGGTAGAAACCACAGAGAATCAACAGAACAAACAAGACAGAGCGCAGTTTCATGGCAGGTGACCTTCTTGGACGCACACAGCGACCTGCCTTAATTCTACGAGGATCAGTGGAAGCCGGTTCCAAGCTTTGGGAAGAGTAACTGTCTCAAGTCTTCTGGAATCAGTGGTTGGCGTCCTGAGGTTGGGAACGTTCAATTTCCAGCAGTTTCCGTTTTCGCTCCAGGCCCCAGCGATAGCCGGTCAACCGGCCGTCTGCACCAACTGCGCGATGACAGGGCACTAGAACCGCGAGCGGGTTCGCTCCACACGCGGAACCGACCGCGCGCACAGCCTTTGGGGCACCGATCGACTGGGCAATCTGCGAGTAGGTCCGCGTCTCCCCGCGCGGAATCTCCCGCAGAGCCTCCCACACGCGATGTTGAAAGGAGGTGGCGCGCACATCAAAGGGAAGGGAAGCGGCGGTGGGGCTCTCTGTCATCTGCGACAACACGGCTCGAACCACTTCGCCCAATCCGACGTCATCGCGTCGGAGAGTTGCTTTGCCAAGGCGCGCCTTCAATTCAGTTTCCGCGTCACCGTCAGACTCTGCGAAGAGGACAGAGCAAAGCCCACGCTCTGTGGCGGCCACGAGCATCGGTCCGAGCGGGGACTCCGCCATCGCCCAACGGATCGTCTCACCCGCGCCATGGCCCTTCATCACCGAAGGCAGCATCCCGAGTGCGCTGGCGGCTTTCTCATATAGCCGACTCGAAGAGCCGAACCCTGCTGCGTAGACCGCGTCGGTCACTGACGCCGAAGGCTTGTGAATCTCTGCACGAAAACGCTCCCGGCGCTGCGCCCGAACGAACTGAGACGGTGTGACCCCGAGCACCCGCTGGAACCCCCGGAGCAACGAGAATCGACTCAGACCGACGGATTGCGCCAATGCGTCCAGCGAAATCATCTCCCCGGCCCCTTCGCGCAAAATTTGCGCTGCGCGTTGGACAGCCCCGACGTGTGGATCGGTGCGCGCGCCCGGCCGCGTTGGCTCACAGCGCAAACAGGCGCGAAAGCCGGCGGCCTCTGCCTCGTTGCAGTTTGCAAAGAAGCGAACGTTGTTTCGAGCGGGTCGCCGGCTCGGACAGCCCGGCCGGCAATAGATTCCAGTCGATCGCACGCCGTAAACGAATCGCCCGTCGGCACTGGCATCCCGCTCCAGTACTTGCTGCCACGCGGCTTCGAAATCGAATACGGCAGGTCTTTGCATCGTTGCTTCCGGGAACACAGTCATCGTCGCCATGTCACCAATATTCATGCTAAGTGTTTTGGTGGACACTCCGTTTCGTGCGCCCAAAACGAAAGATCCTCCAAGGCGAATCAATAGGTTGGCGCATTGAAGCCGAATGAATGTATCGTTTCACGGCATCTGCTACTTTTGTGTACCCCTTTTTCATATGTTGCTTTACTCTTACCGGAGCGGCGCGGCCACGTTGAGATGTCCCCCGTGTAGCTAACCTTCGGTACGGTCGATAGATGCCGCTTTGGCGATGTTGTTTGAGCTTGTTTTTGGTTTCGGGTTCCGTCCTTGCTGCTGCGCCATTGGATGCACCACGATCTGACGCGCCGGCCATCCTTTCGGGCACCGTCAGTGATCCTTCAGGCGCACGAATTCCTCGCGCATCCATTCATATTCATAGCAACAACTTAGACCGTGACACCACCACGAGTGGCACGGGCAGTTTTACCGTCACGCTTCCGGGCGGAGAGTACAAAGTCACGGTCCACGCAACGGGGTTTCGCTCCCTGAGCCGGGACACAACGGTTGATGCGGGTGAGCACGGGAATCTGAACTTTCGCCTGGCGATCGACGCCGCTGTGGAGGTGATCAGCGTCGATCCGGTGGCAGGGAACACCGACAGTAAGAGTTCGCTCAGTCTTTCAGGCAATCAGCTCGAGATTCTTTCTGACGACCCGCAGACACTGCGTCAACAACTTCTTGCGATGGCGGGCGGCGGAGCTGGAATCGCCGCACCGCAGTTTTACGTCGATGGTTTCAGCAACGGGCAGGTCCCGCCGAAGTCCGCCATCCGCGCAATTCATATCAATAGTGATCCTTATTCAACTGTTTATGATCGTCCGGGCTTTGGCCGCGTTGAGATCGAGACACAGGCTGGCGGCAACCGGCTTCATGGCATGTTCGATGTTGGTGGAACGGGAAGCACGCTCAACTCCGGTAACCCCTATACCCAGGCACAGCCGCCTTACTATCAACTGCTATTTCGCGGCAACGTGAGCGGGCCGATCGGCAGGAACACGTCGTATTTCCTCGCGGGAAATACCAGCGACCTGCAAAACAACGCCATCGTGAACGCGGTGACGATTTCCGAGGCTGTGCCGAATCCGCAACGCGAAGATGATTACACCTTGCGGCTCGATCACAAGTTCAGCGCAGCCAACCAGATGAATGGGCGCTATGAGATTCATCGACTAGACCAGACGAATGCCGGTGTTGGCCTCCTTGTGCTGCCCGAACAGGGCTATCTCAACAACGCGCTCACACAGACTCTGCAGGTTGATGACAATGAAATTTTTAACCCGAAGATTGTCAATGACCTGCGTTTCCAATACGTCCGCGCGCGGACGATGCAGGACCCCAATAGCCCGCTGACCACAATCATCGTCCAGGGCGCGTTTTCCGGCGGCGGGTCGCCCAGTGGGATGCTGCACGATAGTCAGGACCAATATGAATTGCAGGACGACCTGTCCATTGATCGCGGAAGTCACTTCATCCGCGCGGGCCTCCGCCATCGGTTCTTCCGGATCAGCAATGACTCGCGCGCTGGCTATAACGGCCAATATATTTTCCCGGACGTCACGGCATACGAGACAAAGGCACCGACGCAGTTCAGTCTCACCGCAGGGCAGTCGAGCGCAGTCGTCAGCACAGCAGATGTAGGCCTCTACGCCGAAGACAACTGGAAGATCTCGCGGAGCTTCACGCTGGACTACGGCCTTCGCTATGAGACCCAATCCGCGATACCGGATCACAACGATCCCGCGCCCCGCGTCGGCTTCGCGTGGGCGATTGGTCCTAAAACGGCGAAGGTTCCGATCCTGACGCTGCGTGGCGGTGCAGGCCTCTTCTATCAGAGGCTCACGGCCTCTGATCTGCTCCCATCAGTTCGTCAGAACGGTATCAATCAGACTGCATACCTGGTGCTGAACCCGACCTCCTTATATGCGGCCTATCCGACGATGCCGCCTCCCCTATCGTTTCTTACAGAGACACAACCGACGATCTATCGCGTGGATCCGCGGTTGAAAACGTCGCACACGCTCGTCAGCAGCATCGCCATTGAGCGGATCATCGGTCACATCGGAAACATCGCGGTGAACTATCTGGAGGCGGATGGGCGGCGTCAGTATTTGCTGCTGAACGCCAATGCGCCGCTGCCTGGAACGTACGACCCGAGCGACCCCACACGTGGTGTGCGGCCGTTTGGTGGCACACAGAATATCTACCAGTACACCGCCGAAGGTACGGGACGCGCGCAAATGTTCTTCACGAACCTGAACCTGAATCCCACGCGGCGTCTATTTCTATTTGCTTTTTACGTCGCGCAGCGTGATCACAGCGACGCAAACGGGACCTCATGGTTCGCATCAAACCCGTATGACATTCGGCAGGACTACGGTCGCGATGATTCGGATACGGCGCAGAGTTTTTATACAGGCGCAGCTGTAAATCTGCCCTACGGACTTACTGTGCAACCGTTCATCTCTGCCCGCACGGGGCGACCCTTCAACATCACTACTGGTACCGATCTCAACGGTGACACCATCTACAACGACCGTCCGGCGTTCGCGACCGATCTCTCGCGTCCATCCGTCGTGCGCACAGCGTTCGGTAACTTCGACGCGAGTCCTACTTCATCGCAGACGATCATTCCGTACAACGATGGCCACGGGCCGGCACTTCTGTGGGTGGATCTACAGGCGAGCAAGGCTTTTCACATCGGCCCACGTCATGGAATGACGGCTGCTCCTCAACCTGGACAGGCTGCCGGTACCGGATCCATTCCGCATACGGAAAGGCCGTGGATATTGAGTTTTTCTGTTGAGGCGCAGAACCTCTTCAACCACGTAAACCCTGGAATTCCGGTCGGTGTGCTCTCGTCGCCACTCTTCGGCCGTTCACTCTCGGTCGCGACGGATTTCAGCACCCTTACGGCGGCGAATCGCACGTTGCTGCTCCATTCGACGTTTACGTTCTAGCGCTCGGCTCTGCGTTAAAGGATTCCGTGCCGAACGGTACGAGCAAAGCAGAAGGGGAGCCATTTTGGCTCCCCTTGCCGAGTAAGTTGAACTTCTTACTTCGCAACCAGCTCCGCAGCAGCGCCGCTCTTCAGAGCCGCAGCCTTGTCCGTTGCTTCCCACGTGAAGCTCTCACCTGAGCGTCCGAAGTGACCATAGGCTGCCGTCTTCTTGAAGATCGGGCGGCGCAGGTTCAGGCTCTCGATGATGCCCTTCGGCGTGAGGGAGAAGTTCTCGCGAACCAGCTCAACCAGCCGCTGCTCGCTTACGGTGCCGGTGCCAAAGGCGTCGATGCGGACGCTTACGGGCTCCGCAACACCAATCGCGTAGGCAAGCTGTACTTCGCAGCGCTCTGCCAGTCCGGCAGCAACAATGTTCTTCGCCACATACCGTGCCATGTACGCTGCCGAGCGGTCGACCTTTGTTGGATCTTTGCCCGAGAACGCGCCACCGCCGTGCCGGCCCATGCCGCCGTACGTATCGACGATAATTTTGCGGCCGGTCAGTCCTGTGTCGCCCATTGGTCCGCCGATGACGAAGCGGCCCGTCGGATTGATGTGATACTTCGTCTTCGCGTCAAGCAGTTCGGCCGGGATCACAGTTTTGATCACCTGCTCGAGAATCTCCTTACGAAGCTGTTCGTTGGTCACGTTCTCAGCGTGCTGCGTTGAGATGACCACTGCATCCACGCGTATGGGACGGTAGTTCGAGTCATACTCCACCGTCACCTGGCTCTTGCCGTCGGGGCGCAGGTACGGCATCTTGCCGTTCTTGCGAACTTCGGTCAGCTTCTCGGCGAGGCGGTGCGCCAGCGAAATCGGTGCCGGCATCAGCTCCGGCGTCTCGTTCGTGGCGTAGCCGAACATCATGCCCTGGTCGCCGGCGCCGCCAGTGTCCACGCCCTGCGCGATGTCGGGGCTCTGGCGGTTGATCGTCGAGATCACGCCGCAGGTATTGCAGTCGAAGCCCTTGAGAGCATCGTCATAGCCGATCCCGCGAACGGTTTCGCGCACCAGCGTCTGGAAGTCCACGTAGGCCTGGGTAGTAATCTCGCCGGCAACGACGACGAGTCCGGTGCAGGTCAGTGTCTCGCACGCCACGCGGCTCAGCGGATCCTGCTCAAGGCAGGCATCGAGAATCGCGTCCGAGATCTGATCGGCAATCTTGTCCGGATGACCTTCGGTCACGGACTCCGAGGTGAAGAGAAAACGATCGGTTGTATTCGCCAAAGCGAAAGGCTCCTGAATGAGATAGCCGGACCCGCTTCATGCCGTTCTTGCAACCCCTGCACGAAACGCCCGACGACCGGTTTCATCCGCCGCACACGCTCCGCCTCGCCGAGGCAGGCAGACTTGGCTGACTCCGGTCGCTCCACAGCCGATGGGTATCGGGTTTGCGGAACCTCTTTATTCTACTCCGCAGACCGCCATCCATGGCATCCGATGCAGCTATCTGCGCAAATCCTCTGCTAAATGGCGTCAGAGTCCACCCGATTGGAAACAGACCTTTTGAAGCCAACGAAAACGGCGTCCGCTGCAGCGGACGCCGTTCGGTTGTAATCGTTTCAGGGTTAGAAGACCAGCTTCGCTCCAAGTTGCAGAATGCGCTTGTCACGATAGTTCGTGATGTTTCCGGCTGTCGAACTATAGCTGGTCACATTCGTAACGGGGTTATATCCGTTCACGATGCTCCCTGAAGTGACGGTGTCAGGATTGGTGTGGTTGAACACGTTATATGCCTCGCCACGAAGCTGCAGGTGAAACCGCTCGGTAAAGTTCACGTTCTTGAAGAGTCCCAGGTCGGCGCGCCACCAACCGGGGCCTTCGATAATGTTTCGTTGCGCGTTGCCGCCGCGGAGCTGACCAGCGGGAACTGCCGTGAAGGCATTCACGTTGAACCAGTGCTGGCGGGTGTGAATCTTGTAGCCCGGGTTGTCGGCGTTCGGGTTGGCGACCTGGTCCGGACGGCCACCCGCGGCACTCGATCCCAGGAAACCTACGCCGGCAGGATCAAGGCCCGAGGTCGTTGCATTCAGCGGCAAACCGCTATTGACGAATGCAAGGCCCGAGACTTCCCATCCGCCCAGCAGGTGCCCTGTTACCCCGTGCTGCTCATAAAAGAATGGCAGCACCCAAACCCCGTTCATGTTGAACATATTCCGGCGGTCGGCTGCGGCCCGCCCATACTCTGCGCTGGGGTTGGAAGAGATCTGCGGTGCACCCGATCGGTCGGCATTGGCGTTCGTCAACGCCTTGGAGTAGGTGTAGTTTGTCCCGAGCTGCGATCCATGCGAGAAGTTCCGCTTCAACGAAATCTGCAGAGAGTTGTAGTTGCCGGAGAAGATTGGGTTTACGGAGTTGAGCGCCTGGAAGCCCTTGTACGGACGGTACTGGTTTACCACCGGGGTGTTGCTGGCGGTCACTGCGACCCCCGGATTGGCCGCTGCGAACGCGCCTGCAGGAGCCTGGTTGATATCCACGAGCCCAATCAGATGCACCTGGGTGCTGCCGACGTACGCCAGCTCCGAGAAAATGCCGAATGGCAGCTGATCCTGGAAGCTGAGCGAATACTGCTGATCGTAGGGCGTATGGAAGTGCGGAGAAGTGGCGCGAATCAGTTGCGCCGCGTAGTTGACGTTTGCCGCGACAATTCCAGGATTGTCGAAGCTCGTATTTGAGACCGACGGCGTCAGAACGAACGGCGGATTCTGGAAGATGTTCTGCTCGTAAGTCCCAAAGAGAGAGGAGTCATACGCCATACCGTAGCCGCCGCGCAGCGATGCCTTGCCATTTCCGAAGACATCCAGCGCGAAGCCGACGCGAGGCGCGAAGTTCAGGCTGTCGGCCTTGCCCACCTTGTCGCCATAGGGCGAGTTGGTGCCCTGTACGGTGGTTCCGTTCGCCTGCGTGCCAACCAGCTTTCCATTCACGCTGATGCCATTGGTGATTGCCTGAGCATAAGTGACGGTGCCGTTTGGTTTCACGCCCTTGCATGGAGCGCCTACGACGCACACCAGACCGTCCGTGGCGATCGTCGGTGCGTTTGCCGCGTTGTACAGGGATGGATCGAAGGTCGTCAGCTGGTGGTTTGAGTCAATCGGCTGGCCGAAATGCGAGTAGCGCACACCCATATTGAGCGTCAAACGCGGCGTGACCTTCCAGTCATCCTGCACGTAAAACTCGAACTGTTTGGCGATGATGCTCGGTGTGACATCGACTGAGGCCTGCGAGAAGGTGGTTGTGAATCCCGTGAGGAAGTTGGCAAATGCCTGCTGATACGGCTGTGCCTTGGATCCGGAAGGAAGATTGCCATTGCTGAAAGCGAAGCTGCCCGCGTTGGCCCCGGCATTATTCTCCTGCTTGTTGTAGTGGTTATAGTCGACACCGAACGAGAGCGAGTGATTGCCAATGACCTTTGTCACATGGCCAAAGATGTTGTGATTGCGGTTGTAATCGCGATAGGGACCGTAGGTCACCAGGCTGGTGCCGCCCGAGAAGGTCAGGGTCGGGACGCGCGGCAGAGTGGATGTGTACAGCAAGGTTGGCTTGATGTCCGGCGAGTTCGCGTTCAGCATGGTGCCGATCGGATCGCTCAGCAGAGCACCATGCGAGTAGGCATAGCCGCCCTCAACCAGCAGAGTCGGAGAGAACACATACGTGACGTGCCCCAGGTAGATGCGTCCCGGCGCATTGGTTGACGTGGTATTCACCCCCGGATAGCCGCTGCCCTGGAATAGACCACCTGGCTCGACCGTCGGAATCGAATCATTGATAAGACGGAAAAACACCGTCATCTTCGTTCCGAAGTTCTGGTCAATGCGAACGATCTGCTGGTTTCCGTCGTATAGGCTTCGCTGCGGCGCCAGCACCAGCGTTCCGGTTGCATCTGGTTCGCCGACTCCGGCGTAGATGTCCTTAAGGTAGCCTTGCGCCAGCGGACTGGTGATGGCTACGGTGGTTGTGCCGCCACCGGTGCAGGCACCGGCCGAAGAGGTTGTGGCGAACGTGCAGACCGGGTTTGTGAAGTGGCCTTGCCGCTCAGCCGTTGAAGGAACGCCTGCCAGCGTGATGGGGTTGTACAGAATCACGCGGCGAAGTTCCTGCGAGAAGAAGAAGAACGTCCCATGCTTGCGTCCGTCATAAACCTTCGGAATCCATACCGGACCGCCGATCGTGTAGCCGAAGTCGTTGTAGCGCAGCTTGCTGCGCGCACTGGTCGACTTGGCGGCGCCGGAGGGCGTCGTGGTCAGCTTGTTCAGCACAGAGTTAGCGTTGAAGAGGTCGTTGCGCACGAATTCGTACGCGCTTCCATGGAAGGCACTCGTTCCGCTCTTCGTGATGACATTCACCTGCCCGCTGGCGCTGCGGCCGTATTCGGCGCTGTAGGTGCCACGCAGCGTCTTGAACTCGGCGATGGCATCCACCGACGGATAGGTGAGCAGTGTGAAATTCGAGCCGCGATCCACGTTGTCGGAGCCGTCCACCGTCCACGCATTTCCGCTCGTGCGGGCTCCGTTGACTGAGAAGTTCACAACGTTCGTCGAACCCACCGGGTTCGAGTTGCCGATATAAATCTGGTCGCCGCCCGTATAGGCGACACCAGGCTGCAGCCCGACGAGCGCCTCATAGTTGCGTGTCGAAAGCGCAAGCTCGCGCACCTGCACACCATCGATCACTGTGCCTTGCGTCGCGCTCTGCAAGTTGATCGCTGTCTGTTCTGCAGATACCTCGACTGTCTCTGCTGCCCCTGGCTTCAACTGGCCGTTCAGCGTCAGCGTGTCATTCGCGTGCAGAGTAACGCCAGTAATGTTCTGATCCCCGAACCCTGAATCAGAGATCGTGAGTTTGTAGTTGCCCAATGGCAAAGATGGCGCTGTGTAGTATCCCGCGGAGTTCGTTGTGACTTTCCGGACCACCACATTGCGGTCTGTATCCAGCAGAACGACAGTTGCCCCGCTAATAATGGCACCGCTTGGGTCCATGACGGTTCCGCTGATGCTTCCGCTCGTCTCCTGCGCTCCTGCTGTAGCCACAAGCATCGTGCCCACAAAAGCCATACAGAGAACCGCTTTTATCTTTCGTAAGTATTGAGTCATTTGTTGCCTCCAAAAACTTCTGAACTGCCGTCACAAGGTGCGCCTCGGGTCCTGCTCATCCCGGGCAACTTTCAGTGCCACAAGGGCTCAGAAAAAAGAAAAACCCAAAGCCATAGGCCAAGGGGACTTCACTAAAACCCGTTGATAAGGCCCGCGAGCGTGTTTGAAGAAACCCAGCCGGAGCATTTGTTTCACGCGATGTAAATTTTTCAGAATTCAAGCCGACATTAAGCTGACACCCCCACGGTGTCAAGCGCATTCTGTCTGCCTGCACTCCGAAATGTGACAGGCCACATCATTTCTATTATTTTCCTTGTAATCTGCGCGGTTTCCACTCGTTTCAGCGAACCTCATTGTGATGCCGGCAGGATCGGGCTGGGGAGGCTTTTCAAGCACCGCCTGGGCCGCAGTCCGTCCGCCCTTTACAGAGCGGTACAAATGTTTCACAAAATGGTATACCTTGTGAACCCAAGGCCAGCTTCATTGGGAATTACCGAGTTTACCCCCCGCCGTCCACCAATCGGCGGTACCCCCGCGAAGTACGCCGGCCGGAATTTGCAGGGATCATCCGTACTCGCGAGGAATACACCGTATGGCGATAAAAAAAGAAGCCAAACACCCGCACTTTCCGACCAGCATGGCTCTGCAGCTACAAGAGCTGAGCGAGGCCCGTCGCGAAATCATCCGGCCCGTGCTCGAAACTCCTCGCGAGTTCGTTCTGCTCAACGTCCGTGACATGGCCCGCCGGCTTGCGACCGGTCCAGCTACCGTCGTCCGGATCGTTCGCGCCCTGGGCTTTGAAACCCACAAGGATTTTCAGCATTATCTGCACTACCTGTCAGTGTCGAGCGCCACCATTCTCGACAGCATGCAGGCGGGCGGCACTACGGAGACCTCCAAAATTCTTCGTGGTTCACGCCGCCAGATTCAGCAAAACATCGACTTTGTTCTGGAACGGGTCGATCTCCACCAGATTCAAAACATCGCGTACCGTATCGATCAAGCCGATCGGGTCCTTCTTCTCGGCGGCGACATGGCTGCGCCCCTGGTCGAATATATGGAGTACCACCTGACGATTGCAGGCCTTCCGGTCGTTGCCGCTACCACCCCAGGCCGCGCCACTCACCTCGCCCGTTCCACTGGGAACAAGGACGTTGCTATCGGGATTAGTTTTCGCCGTGGACTTCGCATGACCATCGAGGGTGTGCAGCGGGCTAAAGAAAACGGCTCCTACTGTATTGGGGTGAGTGATTCGCCGCTCTCACCGCTCGCACGCTTTTCCGACGAGCTGGTGATCGTTCCGATCAACAGTCTGTCCTTTGCGGCGAGCTACGTCGCACCGATCGCTCTCATTGATTTAGTTACAGCAGGCGTCGGCAGCCTGCGGCGAGAGCAGGTCGTGGGCCGCCTCCGCGAAGCCGATTTCGAGCAAAAACACGGCTACCGCTGGTATCAGACAGAGTCGTAACTGAACGGAACTGGCGCTTGCGACAGCCGGTTGCTCGTCGCGGGAGCCACCTTCGGCTGTGCAATCAGTCGCGGTCGAACCGTAAAGTGCCACGCCACCCAGGCCAGCGCCACCAAACCCAACACCATCAGAATTACGCCAAACCAACGTCGCTGCTGTGGTTTCGACTGGCTCAGTTTATGTTGCCGCACATTCTCAGCGAACGCCGCCCAGTCAGGCTCGGTACTTGCATTCAGTTCGCTTGCGGCGAAGCGGTCTATCCACTCCCGCTCCTCCAGCCCCACAAACTGGCAGTAGCTGCGCAGGACGCCCTTGTTGAAGACGCCGCCCGGCAGGTCAGAGCTCCGCTCATCCTCAAGCGCCCGCAGGTAGCGAATCGAAACCCGCGTACTCGCAGCGATTGCTTCCAGCTCCACGCCGCGCTTGACCCGTTGCTGTTGAAGATCCCTTCCGAACCCCACGTGCATCTCCGCTATTTCGAGCCCGCTGCGAAGCGATGGCCAATTTGTGCGAGACCCTGGGACTACCGTTGTTTGAGCTCCTGCGGAAGCTCGAACAGCAGAACCGTCTGCCCGGGAATAGTCTTTATTTGCACCGGATGAAGCCTTGCGGTTACCACGGTGAGACTCCCGGGTAGATGTTCGCTGTCCAGAATTGCATGACTTGCGTGTAAGTCCAATGCCTCGTTAGTTATAGCATCTAACCCATTAGCCGGCATGGGGATTGCTGGGTAGCCGGTAGTGACTGAAAACTGAACAGGATCCGGTGTCATCACAAGGGTCGGCCCGTTCGGCTTTGCTCCCATGGCCTCCAGGGCAGCGGCCTGGGCCCGGTCGATATCGCCAATCCGATTCATCGCATCGATGGACCGCCGGTTATCCATCACCCCGCTGACCAGATAAATCGCGATTACAGTCGTGGTCAGAGCCATGGCCAACTGCCGCGTCCTTGCCAACCTCAGAATTGCCACGATCACGACAACGGAAACCACAGGAAGAAGAGCCGTCGAACTTCGTAAGGCCGAAAACACGCCCACTGCCGGCAGCACCAGGCAATAGATCACGAGAACCACTGCGGCGAAAGCGACTGGCCCAGCCATTTCAGGCAGCCGAACCTCGCCGTTCTTGTGGCCTTCGCGCCTCACCGCCAAGGTTGGAAGAAACACCAATGCCGCGTAACCCAGCAATAGCGCGAGCACCCTGTAGAGGATGGTTGCTGTTGCGCTGGCCCGCATCGCCACCAGGTGTTTCAGGCCGTGCGAAAGCATAGTTTGCATGCTTACCGGGGCGCCGTAGTTGCTGAAATCGCTCAGGTCATTCAGGTACAAGGCCTGACCCGCGGCTTTGGGAAAAACAGTTCCCAGCACGTGCCGATACAGCAGGTGCATCGGCACAAGGGCGAACCCAAATCCGATCAGCATCGCGACGGCGTACGCCGCCGAACTTCCCGCTGGAGTGGGCTCACCGCGCCTCCGTGCGGCGTCGGCAGTTCTCACTCGCAGCACGGAAACAACCACCAGCGGAATCATCAGGAGCAATCCGGCGTCATTTCGAATCATGTAGGCTGCGCTGACGCATACCAGCGCAATCACATCCCGGACGATACCCTGGCGCTCGACCGTGAACAGCGCCAGGAACCATGCAATCGCTGCGGCATAGAACAGCGTGGGGTCAGGTGTGAGCGATCCTTCCCATGCAGGCGGGAGCAGAAGACACAGGGTATAGCTGGCCAAAGCGATCTTTTTATTGCCCGTCGTGCGCATCGCGACAAACCATGCGGCCAGCGCCCAGACGATCCCGGCGAGCATTGTCATCACCAGTGCGCCATGTAGTGTGACTCCGCCGAATGGTTTCAGCAGTAAAAGCACCAATGAGGTACCGGGGCGCCAGTACTCGAGTCCAGTGTTTGGAACCTGCAGATGACTCGATTGCAGATCAAACAGAAACGGCACCCGAAACGCGTGATACTTCGCGATGTCCTGGGCAAGTCCAAAGGCGTAGCAGGAATCGGGAGTCCCGCAGAACGTCACCTGGCGCGCGAACCATAGGCGCAGCGTCGTCGCAACGAGAGTGATACCGACTCCTCCCGATATTTCCCGCGTCCGCAGCCGTGGCCTCGCTGTCTGCGCTATCTCTCTTGGACGACGCAGTCCCCCAAGTTTAGCAACAGCACGGCGCGCGCATTTACAGCTAATTTCCCGTTCCGTACACTAAGGACGGCGTGCGCCTTCCATTCCCAACACATATCCCGATGTCGAAGGCGTTTCTCTTTGCTGTTGGATTGTTTTTTGTCCAGCAGATGGAGCACACCGAATTACTCTTCAGCGTCCTCGCGTTTGCCTTCATTATTATCGGTACGTTGGGCTTCAACCTCGCCGGTGGGTTCACGCGCCCGTCCGGCGCCTATATTTTTTGGTTTGTCACTCTGGTTGGCCTTGTTGGACTCATTTGGAAGGCACTGCTCGGCGAGCCCGCCCACACAAATCTCGAGATGCCCGACGCGACGATGGCGGCTTATGACGCCTGCGTTCTTGCAATGTTGCTTGCCGTAGTGATCACGCGTCCCATGGTTCGCAACAGCAAGGGTATTGGTGGTCTCTTGCACTCCGAATCAATCGATCTCGGGCAGGCGAGCCTTGGATGCATGGCATTCGCAGTTTTGCTGATTCCTATCGGCGCAATTCTCCCAGCGGGAGGCGGCAGCCTTATCAGCATCATCTATCGGCTCAACCTCAGCTTTCCCTTGGGCATTATTCTGAGCATTCTGCATACGATCCGTCGAACACAAGGGCGTCATAGCCTCAATCTGCTCAGCGTCGCGGCTATGATCTTCCTGTTCGTTTACGGCGGACTGGCTACTTATTCCAAGCAGGGCCTGTTCTCGCCGATTGTCTGCTGGCTGATTCCCGCCTGCGCTGCGCGCTACCGGCTGAAGCTCCGTCACGTAGTCGTGCTGGCCGGCTTTGGCTTTATTGCATTCACCGTCTTGACGCCTCTATCCGAAATCGCTCGAGGCACTGTGCCCGAGAACTACAACACCAACCAGCGCATCGGGTACGCCATTGATTTGATGAGCCATCCCTTCAAACTGCATAGCGATTACATGAACAGTTCAGTAGTCGACCGGTCTGATCCTCTGATTATGAGGAACGGCTACTTCGACAGCAATCAGGGTCTGTTCGATCGCCTGACCATGCTGCCGATCGACAGCGGCCTCATTGCCTATTCGGAGCGAGGACATTACATGGGGTTCGAACCGGTCCTCGACAACATGGAGAACTGGGTTCCCCATTTCATTCTCCCTAACAAAGTGACGCCGGTCTCTGGCAATTTCTATGCCCACGAAATCGGCGGTCTCCTCGCGGCCAATGACTTCAGTACCGGCATATCGTTCAGTCCCGCCTCGGAGCTTTTTCACTGGGAGGGTTGGTTTGGACTCCTGGTTCTCGGCCCGTTGCTGTGGGGACTCCTCTTTTTCACCTCCGACTTCATCTCCGGCGACCTCCGGATGTATCCTTGGGGCCTCCTTCTCGTTCTTATATTCGGCCACGTTGCTCCGGAATTGGGTATCGGGGGGGCCATCAACTTCGTTTGGCTGGGCAATGCCAGCGTAATTGCAGCAGCTCTTTTCTCCACTCAGATCGCGCCGATTCTTGGTGCTCTATTCGGGGGTCAATCCAACCCTGAAGCTCAAGGTCCGCTCGTGCCGGCTCTTCCACCTGCCTGAGACCGGCTTCCCTCTCGCTCGCGTACACTTTTCCTGGGGCTCTTCGCCTCGACTGCGGTCATGAATAAACTCATCCTCGGTAATCTCGTACATCGTCCTCTGCGCTCTATCATCAGCGCTTTTGCAGTCGCCATCGAGGTCATCATGATCCTCTCGATCGCCGCCATCATGTTTGGCATGCTCGACGCGAGCCGGAATCAGCAGGCCGGCGTCGGTGGCGACATGATCGTCCGTCCGGGCGCCTCCAGCGCGATCATTTCTACTAGTGCTGCCGCCGCTGATGTTCGCGTTGGCAATGTGCTGGGCAAGCTTCCTCATGTCGAGGCCGTTTCTCCCGTCAATATCAAGATCAACACGGCTGGCGCTGTCGAAAACATCTACGGCATCGACTATCAGAGCTACGACGCTCTTCGTCCGTTCGTCTTTAAGGCGGGTACACCCTTCCAGCAACCGTACGACATGATCGTCGACGACCTTCAGGCTGCCTCCGGCAAGGGGCTTCACATTGGCGATACCATCAAAGCCTTGAATCACAACTTTCGTATCTGCGGCATAGTGGAGCACGGTAAAGGAGCCCGCAAGTTCATACCCCTCACCACCATGGACGCCATCGACGGCAACCCCGGGAAGGCTTCCGTCTTCTATGTTCGTACCGAAACCCCGCCTCAGTACCAGGACGCGGTCCGCAACGAGATCCTTGCCACGCCAGGCCTTGAGAACTGGAGCGTCCAGACGACCGAGGAACTCATCTCACAGCTCACCCCCGAGCGTATGCCCGGCTTCAATATCGCTCTTCGGGTAGTTATCGGAATCGCTGTCGTTATTGGGTTTCTCGTCATCTTCCAATCCATGTACACAGCCGTCATGGAGCGTACGCGCGAAATCGGCATTCTCAAATCCATGGGAGCGGGCCGTGGCGCCATCGTTGCCGTGGTTCTTCGAGAAAGCGGATTGCTCGCCATCGTCGGCGTCCTTCTCGGTGTCGGCGCAACCTATCTTCTGCGCACGGTGCTGCATGCGCGCTTCCCCACGCTCAGCTTCGAGCTCACCCCTGGCTGGGTCTTCAGCGCGGTCATCATTGCACTCTTCGGTGCACTCTTCGGCGCACTCTACCCCGCGCTCAAGGCCGCGCGCAAAGACCCCATCGACGCTCTTTCGTACGAGTAGTTTCACCTCCGTAGTCCATTGAGTCAACCCAACGCCTCCAGCGCTCGTCTCTCGGTTAGATTGGAGTCGATGCCGGGCAGTCGACATCAAAAAGACGCCTTGGTTCGACACCTGCCCGGCCTGCTTCTGCTCGCCGTGGCGGCGGTCTTCTTTGCGCTCCATTTCCTCCATCTCAACGCAGACTTCCCCAACAACGCGCCCTGGATGGATTGGGCAAAGTACACCGACGAAGGCTGGTACGGCGACGCCGCAATCCGCCATTACCTCACCGGCCACTGGTACTGGAGCGGCGACTTCAACCCAGCGGTCGCGCTTCCCGTCTGGCCCGCGCTCGAACTCCTCGTTTTCAAATTCACAGGCGTCTCGCCTGTCGCCGCGCGGGCGCTCACGCTATGTGTTTTCGGACTTACGCTCGTCGCGTTTTACATTCTGTTACAGCGCGCCACCCGCTCCCTGCTTCCCCAATCCACACCGCTCGCCGGCCCGCTCTGCGTTCTGTTTCTCTGCCTCAATCCCTATATCTATGTCTTCGAGCGCATGGCAATTCTCGAGCCGCTGCTCATCGCGCTCACTGCACTTGCGCTCATCGTTGCCTCGCATCTTGAACCGCTACGTCTCAAGTCTCTGCGGGCATCCCCTGCACGCGTCACCCTCCGAGCGCTCGCGCTGACACTTTCGTTAGCCATTCTTATCCCCGGCATGGTCCTCACCAAGACCACAGGCGTCTGCCTCATGCCGGCGGTCTTCTACATGGTGTGGGCGCGTTCCGATTACAAGATTCGCCGCTTCTTCCGCCTGGCGATCCCACCCGCCGCTCTCGGCTTCGCGCTCTGGCTCGTCTACTTCTTCGGCTTCGTCCATCCCCACTATCTTGAGGATTATCGCTACCTCTTCTCCGCCAACGCTTACACCGGGGTCGAGCTTCAACCCCTCGCTACCGTCGTCCTCAACGCTATCGGCGACGGCAAATGGATGGGCTACGTCATCTATCCAGCATTCTTCGTCGTACTCGCGCTTGCGCTCTTCTGGCGTCCCCGGCTTTTCACGCAGCCGCTTTTTCCGGCGCTCTTGCTCTGGATCGGCGGCTTCTTCGCCTTCCTCGTCTACCACAACAATCTGCAGCCGCGTTATTACCTTGTCATCGCAATCCCAATTACAGCGTGCGTCGCACTCGGTTTTGACGAATTTCGGCACGCGCGCGGCCGCCTCGAAACAGCTATCGCCTCAACGCTTGTCGCCGCCCTCATACTCGCTATCGTCATTCCCGACGCGGTCCTTCAGCTCGATTTCGTCCGCAACCCCACCTACGAGTTCGAGGCGGCTGCACAGGCCATCAAGCGCATCGTCGACTCCGACCCGACGCACTCGCACCTTATCCTCTCCATCTCCGGCTCCGACCTCACCCTTATGACCGGCCTGCCCTCCATCGACGACGACTTTGGCACCCTCGATCTCGATCGGCGTGTCGCCAAGTACCACCCCGGCTGGTACATCGCCTGGAACGAGCTCGACGACGACAAGGCCGATGCCATCACGCCGCTCTATCGACCCGTGCGCGTTGCCGCTTTCCCCGCACTCGACGATCCCGACCGCAACCTGCTTATCGTCTATCGTCTCGATCCCAAGGCGCCGACGGCCCCGCTTCACCCGCACCGTCGCCGCATTCCCAAACCACTCCAAACGAAGATTGGCCAGCAGCCTGCAACAACCCAGCTCCAGCACTGACAATCAATACCAACGGCATTCTCCGCATCCGCAAGATCCTGAGGCACCACACAAGTCACGGCGCTCTCATCTAACAGCCGGACGCCTTCCGTATACTCGCCTCATGCAGAGACTTTCAGGCCGGACGGTGTAGTTTGACGGGAATTCAGAGCCTTGAGGCGCGCACCGCACTCGGCGGCCTCTTCGCAGCAGCAAGCTACATTCTGGGCTCCAGCCGCTGGATCCACCGAAGCACGCAAAAGACCTTTGATCGCGCCGTGAACCTGGCCTTCATCGCCAGCCGTCTCGGTCTTTATATCCTCGTCTACTTCATCCTGCACCTTAGTGTGCGCGGCGACGTCCCCACCTTCTACGTCGAACCCGCACGAGCCGCCCTCCATGGAGCACTCCCGTACCTTGGCTACTCGACCAGCTACGCCCCGCTGCACGCTACACTCGACGCGGGTCTTCTTCTCCTCTGGAACTCTCCTCTCGTCATCATCCTCTTCGCCGCTGTTGCGGACTGCCTCGTACTTCCCGTCTGGCTGCGTGCCTCTCGACACTTTCTGTCTGAGGAGACTGTACGCATAGCCGCCGTTCTCTACCTCGCCAGCGCGATCGGTGTGCAATTCGTCACGATCGACGGCCAGGACAACGCCGTACTCGAGGTTCTTCTCGGCCTTTCGCTCTTGTTACTCGCCCGCTTCCGCGCTGTACTCTCCGGCGCGGTGCTCGCCGCCGGTGCTGTCGTCATTAAATTTCTTCCACTTCTATTCGCTCCCGCGTTCTTCCTCGTTGCAGCGCGCCGTCTGCGCTGGCTCGCCGGATTCGCCACGGTGCTTATCGTTGGTTACGGATACTTCAGTCTGCGCGGCGTGCCTATCCTGTTCCCATTTCGCCTGGAGCACGGCTCGCGTACCGCCAGCGATCTCCCCTACGTCATCGAGGCAATCGTCAATCACACGCCGCCAAGCATCACTGAGGACCTCACCTTTGGCATCGCGCTCCTCATCATCCTCGCGCTGCTCGCTCGCGTGGGCTTCCGGCGGCCCAGCCGCGAAGTCACTCTCTGTGCTATCACCTTCGGCTGCGTCGCGCTCAATCTGGCGCTGCTGTTCTTTTCGCGAAAGTCGTGGCCGAACTACATTGTCCTGACGCTGTTCCCGCTAGGCCTGCTCTTTGGCCAGGGCGGCCACCGCCGTCTTCGACTCGCTCTGTTCGCCGTCTTCAACGTGGTCGCCGTCACCACCCACAGTATCTGGGCTACGGTCTTCAGCCAGTTCCTCGCCGGTCCACTCCATCAAGCGCTGATGCAGCGTCAGTCCATGGCATGGGTCTTTCTGATTACTCAGATTCTTCTCGTCGCCGGTTACGCCTGGCTGCTCATCGAGAGCATCGACATGATGCTCACTCCCACCCTGGTCACCGTCGGTACAGTTCCCCAACTCACCAGAGAGTAGACTGCAGCGTCTTGAAGCTCACGTCCAGGTACAGGTCCACCGTCACTGCGCTGCCGTTTTGTGTGGCTGGTTGAAATCGATACTGCTGCACTGCTGCAATTGCAGCCTCATCCAATCCGAGTCCCGCAGGCCTCGCCACACTCACGTGCGACACTTTCCCGTCCGAGTCGAACCACAGATAGAGCTTCACGTTTCCCGTAAATTTCTGCGCGTTCGCCAGGTCCGTAAAGGTTGGGTTATAGGTGCGCAGCAGGGTTGGAGGTTTGATTGAGCCACCGACATGCAGTGCGCTCTTCTCAGTCGGCGAGAATTCAACCGACGCCGAGCTCTCTTTGATATAGCTCTCATTCTCCAGTCTCGCCGCGCTTTCCTTCCTCTGCAGGAAGTGAGTCATCGCATACGCCTGCCAATACGTGGGAAGGGAAGGCGCCAATGTGGCAAGGTCCTTCGCGAACACCGCATCGATCGCCTTATCGAAATTGCCGTTGCCGTCGCCCTGGATCTCCATAGAGATTGTGCCTGGATCAAGCTCGGTCTTCGCCGGAACCCGCCGAATCTCGTCGTTGGGTAGAAATTCCAGCGCCATCCGCTGGCCCTCGATTAACAGCGAATTCCCATTCACCCTCACGGACCGCACGTCGATCCCTGACTCTGTGAACGGAACTGTCGCCGCGGAGGACTCAATCTTTCCCTGCGGACTGAACTTCAGATTCTCGCCCGCCCAGAAGCCGCGCAGAAACAGTTGCTTGCCGATCAGGCGTTCGGCAACCGCCTGCCCGTTGGTCTGCATGTCGGCGCCCATTGCTGCTGCCGCACCTACCAGAAACAGAGACCCCACCACCGCTACACAAAATCGACGCATCTTCACCTCACCCCAGCCCGAACCAGATTCTTCGCCTAACTCTTTTCGTTGCTTTCGGCTATAGTCTCCGTTGCCTGAACCCTCAGAGGCACTCCCAACCTAGCGCCATGCGTGCTACCCATCGGCAGCGTTACCTTTGTACCGTTTGAATCTCCGGGCAAGCCTCAGGTTCCCCGCACGAGAGGGCTCCGCCGCCCGCCTAAAAGCGCCCGCCCGCCTAAAATAGGATCGGCGACTCCATGAAATTGCTTGAATCCATTGCCGAAGCCTTCATCATGACCTTCGGCATCACTCCGCCCACACCCGAGCGCAAGCGCATTGCCGCCCTGTTCATCGGTTCGGCGCTCTTCCTGACGATCGCAGGCATTCTGGTTCTCTTTATTGCTGCAATCGTGCACATTCTTCGGCATTGAATCCCAGGCGGACAGGGCACCGGAACCCCTCACAAATCGTTGACTTCCCATCAGGGGTCAGTTATTCTGAGATCTCGCGCAGTCCTGCGCGGGAGACCTTGGTGCGCCCTGTTTGGGCGGTGCCTTAGGCGCCCGGCACAGGACATTGAGGCGAGGTTCTCGTGGCCGCCCCCGCTAAGTCCGGTTCTTTCCGGGCTTGATGTTCGGCCAGATTTCAGAATCCCCGCTCCCCGGCCATTGCACCATCGGGCTTCGTGCGCCTTTAGGCAACTCCGGCCCCCTCCCAGGGCAGTCGTCGCAGCAATCGTGCTGCGCGCGGCTTGTCGCCCGAGTGGGGTCCGCCCAACGCAGGCACAATATCTTCGCGCTTCACGCCGGCCACGAAGACGGCAGAAGTAAGGAGTAACACGTGAATCTGAATCAGACAACGACGATTCCCAGCGGCAAAGACATCCAGCGCAAGTGGTTTGTCCTGGACGCCAGCGGCCAGACGCTGGGCCGTCTCGCATCGCGCGCCGCCAATGTCCTTACGGGCAAGAACAACCCGCTCTACACGCCCTACATCGATATGGGCGACCACGTCATCGTCATCAACGCCGAAAAGATTCAGCTCACCGGCATGAAGGCGAGCCAGAAGCTGTATCGCCGCTACACCGGTTTCCCCGGCGGCCTGCGTGAAGAGAGCTTCATCAAGCTGCTCGCCCGCCGTCCCGAAAAGATCGTCGAGCAGGCCATCAAGGGCATGCTGCCCAAGTCCAAGCTGGGCCGCCAGATGGCGACCAAGCTGAAGGTCTACAAGGGTGCCGATCACCCGCACCACGCCCAGCAGCCCGCCGCGCTCAGCGCCTAAGCCGATTGAGCGGTAGGTCTGCGGCTTCAGCCCAGACGCTTCAGCCGGAACCGAATTTAAGGGGCTTTAGCCCCGGAGCAACACCTAAGAGGATTCGAATGGCAGATTTGATCCAGTACTACGGAACCGGCCGGCGCAAGAGCGCAATCGCTCGTGTTTTCCTCCGCCCCGGCTCGGGCAAGTTCACCGTCAACGGCAAGGAGTTCGAGGAGTACTTCGTTACTCCCGCGCAGCGCGCCGCCGCCAAGCAGCCGCTCGGCATCGCCGACATCAACGAGACCTTCGACATCCTGACCACGGTCAAGGGTGGCGGCATCAACGGCCAGGCCGATGCGGTCAAGCTCGGCATTGCCCGCGCGCTCATGGAGTTCAACGTCGAACTGCGCAAGACGCTCAAGGCCGGCGGCATGGTCACCCGTGATGCCCGCGGCAAGGAGCGCAAGAAGTACGGCCAGAAGGGCGCTCGCGCTCGCTTCCAGTTCAGCAAGCGCTAGTCGCTTGCAGATGCGAGATACGAGAAGCGAGACACGAGGTTTCAAATTCGTTTCTCGCATCTTGTTTCTCGCATCTCGAAGTACCCCCGCTTCACCCGTCGGCACGCTCGCCGGCGGCACGGAACCCAATCTCCCAGCCCAACGGGATCAATCGTCTGTCGCCTAGGCCGCCGGCCGGACCCACAGACAGCGATGCCCAGATAGGAGATGTTATGGCAAGCATCACGATGAAAGAACTGCTCGAAGCTGGCGTTCACTTCGGGCACCAGACCAAGCGCTGGAACCCGAAGATGAAGGAATACATCTTCGGCGAGCGCAACGGCATTTACATCATCGACCTGCAGAAGACCCTCAAGATGTTCAAAGAGGCGTCCAAGTTCGTCACCGACCTCACCTCTGCGCGGCAAGCTGATCCTCTTCGTCGGCACCAAGCGCCAGGCGCAGGATGCCGTCGCCGAAGAGGCCAACCGCGCGGGCATGCCGTACATCAACTCGCGCTGGCTGGGCGGTCTGCTCACCAACTGGGTCACGGTCCAGAAGTCGGTCAAGCGCCTGCAGGAGCTCGACGACATGTCGACCGACGGCCGCTACGAGCTGCTGACCAAGAAGGAAGTCATCAAGCTCGAGCGCGAGCGCAAGTCGCTCTCGACCAATCTCTCCGGCATCAAGAACATGCGCCGCCTCCCCGACGCGATCTTCGTCGTCGACTCGAACAACGAAGCCATCGCCGTCTCCGAGGCCCGCAAGCTCGGCATCCCGGTCGTCGCCGTCGTTGACACCAACTGCGATCCCACCGTGGTCGACTACGTGATCCCCGGCAACGATGACGCGCTTCGCGCCATCCGCCTCTTCACTACGAAGATCGCCGACTCGGCCTACGAGGGAGCGCAGCTCATCGGCGACAAGGCCCTCTCGCAGGAGTACGCCGACGTCACCCCGGCCGGAACCGAGACGCACTTCCTCGGCGAGGACGAGGACGATGTTGCCCGCAACGAGATCCAGGACTCTGCCGGCGCAGCGGCCGACTCCGTCGAGGACACCGAGGACGAGGACGAGACCATCGACCTCAACGCAGCTCTCGGCGGCGGCATCCGCAAGGCCCCGGCCGCTGAGACCGAGGAGCCCACGCCTGCCGCAATCGAGCAGGTCACTCCGCCTAAGGTCCACGCAACACTCTTCGAGAGAGCGTGGCCGCTAAGCGCCACGCTCTTTCTGCATCGAGCTTTATCCCGATGCCCTTAATCACTGCTTTCACTGGAAGGAAGAACTATGTCCACCACCGAAGCTGTCAAGATCGACGCCAAGCTCGTCAAGGAACTCCGCGAGAAGTCCGGCGCCCCCATGGGCGACTGCCTGAAGGCCCTGCAGGAGGCCAAGGGTGACATGGAGGAGGCCTTCGTCGTCCTCCGCAAGCGCGGCATGGCGTCGGCCGCCAAGAAGGCCACGCGCACCACCAACGAGGGCGCGGTCGGCACCTACATCCACGCCGGCGGCAAGATCGGCGTTCTGCTCGAGCTCAACTGCGAGTCCGACTTCGTCGCCCGCACCGAGGACTTCCAGGAGCTCCTCAAGGACATCGCCATGCACATCGCCGCCGTCGACCCGCGTTACGTCGGCCGCGACGAGGTGACGCCCGCCGACATCGACCGCGAGAAGGACATCTACCGCGCGCAGGCCGCCGCAACCGGCAAGCCGGCGAACATCATCGAGAAGATGCTCGAGGGCAAGATGTCCAAGTTCTACGAGGAGGTCTGCCTGCTCGAGCAGCCCTTCATCAAGGAGCAGTCGCTGACCATCCAGCAGCTCATCGCGCAGAAGATCGCCAAGCTCGGCGAGAACATCACCGTCCGCCGCTTCGCCCGCTTCAAGATCGGCGAACCCAATTACACCATCGCCTCTGCGAAGGTTTCCACGCGGAGGAGCCGCAGGCATAGCGCCTCGTCTCCCACGTGACACCGAGCCCGGGCGACAGCCCGGGCTTTTTTTTTGCTTTGAAGCGAGGAGCGCTGATGACGCAACCCAACCCGGTCGTCTACGGCTACAACCAGCCGCCGGCCAGAAAGGAACACAACACAATGCAATACATCGACAACATCCCCGTCTTCGGAGACACACGAAGCCAACACACTCGAACAGGCCCGCATATGCGCCCGCACGCCGATCACTTCGCGCTGATGGCCGACGGCCATCTCGGCTACGGCGTGCCTATCGGCGGCGTCATCGCCTCCGAGTCCCGCATCACGCCCCACCGCCGTCGGCTTCGACATCGCCTGCGGCAACAAGGCCGTGCGTCTCGACATGCCGGGCAGCGAGCTTCGCGCCAACATCCATCGCCTGATGGACGACATCTGGCACACGCTCAGCTTCGGAGTCGGACGGAAAAACTCCGAGCGCAACTACGACTCGCCGTTCGTCACCGACACCCATCCCGGCTGGGACACCGAGGCCGCGAAGCCTCTGCGTCACAAGGCGAACGCGCAACTCGGCACCATCGGTCAGCGGCAACCACTACGTCGATCTCTTCGTCGACGAGCAGGACCGCGTCTGGGTCGGCGTCCACTTCGGCTCGCGTGGACTCGGTCACGGCATTGCGACGTGGTTCCTCAAGGCCGCAGGAGCGAAGGACGGCATGATGGTCGATCCCGTCTTCTTCGACGTAACCTCCGACCTTGGTGCGCAGTACATCGACGCCATGCAGCTCGGCGGAACCTATGCCTACGCCGGCCGCGACTGGGTCTGCGACCGTGTCGCCCGTCTGCTCGGCGCGACCATCGAGGAGGAGGTGCACAACCACCACAACTTCGCGTGGCTGGAAGAGCACGACGGCAAGCAGCTCTGGGTCTGCCGCAAGGGAGCCACGCCGGCCTTTCCCGGCCAGCGCGGCTTCGTCGGCGGAACCATGGGCGAGCAGTCGGTCATCCTCGAAGGCATCGCTCCCGACGTCACGACCGACGAAGGGCGAGCAGTCGCAGAGCAGCAGAAGGCATCGCTGTACTCCACCGTCCACGGTGCAGGCCGCGTGATGGGCCGCAAGCAGGCGACGGGTGTCTACGACCGCAAGACCGGCGTCGTGCAAGCGCGAAGGCCTGGTCAAGCCGGAGATGATGCACGACTGGCTGCAGCGCTCCAACGTCGTCCTCCGCGGCGGAGGCCTCGACGAGTCGCCGCACTGCTACAAGCGTCTCCCCGAGGTGCTCGCAGCCCACGGCGACACCATCCGCATCCTGCACACGCTCACGCCGCTTGGCGTAGCGATGGCAGGGGCCAACGAGTTCGATCCCTACAAGGATTGAACTTCTCGCAACATAACCCACAAGAAAACGCCCGGCCAAACGTCCGGGCTTTTCACTTTCACCGCTGATAGCTCGACTCGATAAACGCATCGACATCCTTATGCAGCTTGTCGTGCGCCTTCTGGTCGATGTACAACATGTGCCCCGCCTCATAATACGCAAACGAAATATTCTTCCGGAACGGCGGCTCCAGGTGCATGTGGTCCACCGTGTACTCGATCCCGTTGAACGGCGTTGCGAAGTCGTAGTAGCCACAAACCACCAGCACCTTCAGGTGCCGTTGCGACGTGATTGCCGACCGCAGAACCTCGGCCACCTGAGTGTTGCCGGTCTGGTCCCACGGCCGCACATTCGCCGTAATCGTGTAGTATCCGTCGTCCTTCCAATTCAACTCGCGCCGCACATAATCATGGAACGTCGCCGAATACGTGCCTAGATAAGAAGCCTCGCTCGTGTCATACTCCACGCGCTCGCCGGCAGCATCCACGTCGTATCCCTCAAAGCGCCCATCCAGTCTTCCAATCGTCTTGCGCTGATCGCGCTCCAGCTCCTTGAAGTACCGGAACGGCGAAACCCGCAGATTGGCTTCCTCGATGTACTTCGGCTTCAACCCCGTGAAGCTCGCCATATCGGCAATCGTCTTTTGCTTCTCTTCCGGCGTCGCGAGGTCGCCCTTCACCAGCGTCTGCGTATATTCGCCATGCGCAAACTCTCGCGAGCGCTTCGTCACTTCTTCGATCGATAGATTTTGCAAATCCGGGGGCAGCAGGTGGTGATACCAGGCGGTCGCCGTCATCGTCGGCAGAAAGTACGCGTTGCGGTCATCGCCGCTCACATCCGTAAATGCGACCGACGACACCAGCACAATGCCATTCAGATAGATTTGGTGCCGCTCCTGCAACACACCTGACAACTCCGCCGAGCGCGTCGTGCCATAGCTCTCGCCAATCAGGAACTTCGGCGAAGCCCACCGCTCCGCGCGGTTCAGATACTGATAGATAAAGTCCGCAAAGTAGTTCGCGTCCTCGATGATCCCGTAAAACTGCGACGGCGTCTGTCCCGCGACCGGCCTGCTGTAGCCCGTCGAGACCGCATCAACAAAGACCAGATCGCTCGCATCCAAAAACGAGTCCTCGTTGTCCACGGTGCGATACGGAGCCGGCATGCCTTGCCCATCCGGCGTCAGCACCACGCGCCGCGGACCGAAACCCATATGCGTAAATAGCGACGCCGACCCCGGACCACCGTTGTACACAAACGAAACCGGCCGCGATACCGGATCGACCCCGTCCTTGGTATAGGCCACATAAAAGAACGTCGCCTTCGGCGTTCCTTTGTCGTCCTTGATCACCAGCGTCCCCGCTGTTGCCGTGTAGTTGATCACCTGCCCGCCAATCTTCGCCGTGTGGTGCGTCACCACGGTCTCCTCTTTTGGCGGCGACGGCGGCGGTGCATTCTCACGCCTCGCTCCTGACTCGTTCGCGCTCTCCTGCTCTCTCGGCTGCTGTCGCGCTTGTGTCGACCGCTGCTGACCCCTTTGCGGCTGCTGCGCTCCAGGCGTTGTCATTCCCGGATTCTGCTCCGCCGCGGGCGCCTGCCCCGCGGCGCTCAATGCCATCGCCAATCCCAGCCCTGCAACACCCAGCTGACACGTCAACCTCATCCACTTCTCCTTTACGTCGCAAGATTCAAAGGTTCGCGGGTGCAGAAGGAGTCCTTCGGCACCGGCTTAAAAACACAAAAAAGTATTCTTCATGCTACAGCCAAAGAATGGCTCCGCCTGAAAGAAAATCTGCGACGTTCAGAGTTGTTGAACTGAAACGGCCGGCCGAGGGCGTTTTTGCCCTCCTGACAAAAGTGGCAAGGGCCACGGTGCATCGCAGCCCTTGCCTCCCAAGGAGACCTTGCGACTGCTCTCCGGTCTCAACCCTTACTGCCGCTCGTAAACAGCCGTGATCTTTTCACTCATCTTTCCAGGCGACCACTCCTCATCGACCAGAGTTTTTCCGTCGGCGCTCAGTGTCTGCGTCCCCTCCGTCAACACCTTGCCCTGGTATTGCACCGCGTAATGCAGCCTGTTCGCGCCCTCTGGCTTGATCGTCTGCGTCACTCCCGGCGGGATATTGGCGCCCGTCATAGGCAACGCGCTGCCGTCCATCTTGCCTTCGACCGAATTCTTGTATTCGGGCGAAGAGATCCTGATCCAGTCGCCCTTCGTCTGAATGACCATCGTGTCCGCTGCGCCCTGCGACTTCACATTCATCCACTTACCCAGCAGTCCGCTCGTTCCTGACTGGCGCTTGTATACATCCGTATATTCCGGCTTCGTGCCGTCCGCGCGCATCTCCGTGCCGTGGATGGTCAGCATCGTCCCATCGGACGAAAGTGTTCGGTGCGACTTCGACAGGACATTGTCTCCCGCCTTCGTCGTGAAGTCATAACCCGCGGCCGGCGAACCGGAACAGGTGACCGTGCGATCCGCCATCATCGCGTACGCCTTCCCGTCGCATGCAAAGTCGTAGGCGACCGTCCCATTGGAGAAGCGCATCATGTTGCCCTTCGCCTCCACGGAGAACGTGTCGCCGGTGAACTTGCTCTTTGCGACGTTCATCTTCCACGTTCCATCCCATGACGATCCCGCCGCCAAACAGGGAATCGCCGCCAGCGCCAGCGCAGCGCACACGCAATACAGTCTGGTTTTCATAAGAACCTCTGTGTACTCAAATTCTCTTGCTTGAGCCCAACCCACGGTTTCCCACCCAGGGGCCCACAGTCGTCCGACTGTCGACAGACAGCTCTGCAAATTTCCAAGGGTCCCAATCTCATCTCGAATGACATAGAAAGTCAAGAAGATATGACCGGGCGCGCCGAAAAGCAGACGCCCAGATTTTCGAGGGGACCCTTCCGTTGCGGCCTCTCTCTTGGCGCCTCACGCGCCATCGAGCTCCACTCTCAGTTCGAGCTTTTTCTCCACCTTACGGCCGATGACAAGGTGCCGGCTCTCTCGTAGCGTGGAACACGCAAGCAATCAGCATTCAGATCGCGGCGCAGCGGTTGACGCCCCATCGTGGAGTCCCTATGAATTCCTCGAAGTTTCGCCTTGCTCTCTTTGCTTCTTCCTGCGTTCTGCTCGGAACGGGCCGCGCCCTCGCTCAAGGCTGCGTTGCCGCCCACTCCAATCAGCGCGTCATTAGTGAGCTTGTTACCAGCGACGGCGGCCGTCCGAGCTCCTTGTGGTCTATACACAACCTCACCCTCAACCTCGGCTACCGCGTCTTCAACTCCAACAAGTACTTCCAGGGCGACAAGGAAATTCCCCGCGCCAACGCCGTCCGCAATCACCAGAACATCTTCGATATCGGAATCGAGTACCTTCTCTCGCCGCGCTGGAGCCTTATCGCCGATGTTCCCGTCTTCGACGGCACCCGCAATCAGGTCTACCCACCCACAGGCATTTATCAGGTCAGCGGGCTCGGTGACATGCTCCTCGGCACCGAGGCTTGGATCTCCGGCCACCCACTGAGAATGGCGGCAACCTCGCGATCGTCACGCAGCTCAAGATTCCCACCGGGATCAACGATGCCACCGGTACCGGGTTGCTGGCCGGCAAACCCATCAAGGCCACCGCCGATCAATCCATGCAACCCGGCGACGGCGGCTGGGGCTTCACTCTCGGCACGCAGGGCTACAAGCGCCTCTGGTCCACCGCCTCCCTGTACGGTCAGGCCACCTATCTCTTCAACCCTGAGGACACCAGCGACGTTAGGACCTTCCGTTCGCAGCCCGGACAGAGCCTCATGTCCGTTACCGACCAGTACCTCTACCGCGCAGGCGTCTCGCAGTATGTTTCCAAAGTCCGCGGCCTCGCGCTCTCGCTCGGCGTTCGCGGCGAAGGCGTTCCCGTACGCGACCTGCTTGGCAACTCCAACGGCTTCCGCCGCCCTGGCTTCATCTTCTCGCTCGACCCCGGTCTGATGTACAACTTCCGCCAGACCACGCTCTCCGTAAACGGTCCCTGGGCTCTCTATCGCAACCGGCCGCCCAGCGTCCCCGAAATCCACTACAACACCACCAACGGCGACGCCTTCTTCGCCGACTACACCGTCGTTGCCGGCCTCTCTCATCACTTCTAGGCCGCATCAAGTTGTGGGTGGGCGTCCCGCCGCCCACAAGCCTCCGCGCTACACTCGCATCATGCCGCGCTCCGGTCCCGCATTAAGTTCAGCCACCTCAGGCGGCAAGATCCACCTCGGCGACAACCTCGCCATCCTCCAACGTTTGCCCTCCGCCTCCGTCCACCTCATCTACATCGACCCGCCCTTCAACACCGGCCTCACCCAGAAGCGCACACGCATCACCGCCCGGCGAACCTCCGCAGACAGCCCAACCGGTACCCGCAACGGCTTCGGCGGTGCGCGCTACGAGACCACCACGGTCGCCTCGCCCACCTACGCCGACACCTTCGACGACTACCTCGCCTTCCTCCGCCCGCGCCTCCTTGAAGCCCATCGCCTCCTCGCGCCCACCGGTTCGCTGTTTCTCCACCTCGATCCACGCGAAGCCCACTACGCCAAGGTCATGCTCGACCAGAATCTTCGGTCGCGACTGCTTCCGCAACGAGATCATCTGGGCCTACGACTACGGCGGTAAGCCCCGCGACCGCTGGCCCGCCAAGCACGACAACCTCCTCTGGTACTCGCGTTCCGCCTCCGATTACACCTTCAATTACGACGCCATCGACCGCGTCCCCTACATGGCGCCCGATCTCGTCGGCCCGGAGAAGGCCGCACGCGGCAAGATCCCCACCGACGTCTGGTGGATCACCGTCGTCCCCACCAACTCCCGCGAGAAAACCGGCTACCCCACGCAAAAGCCCCTCAAGCTCCTCGAGCGCATCGTCCGCGTGCACTCCAACCCCGGCGATCTCGTCCTCGACTTCTTCGCCGGCAGCGGGACCACAGGCCAGGCCGCCGTCAACCTCGGCCGCCGCTTCCTCCTCATCGACTCCAGCCGCGACGCCGTCCGCGTCATGCGCAAGCGCCTCGGCTTCTAGGTACCGCCCGCCAACACAAGCGCCCCGGCTTCTAGGTACCCCGAGGCTTTAGCCTCGGGTCTCTCCGTCACTGAAAGGGAACGGGGCTTTAGCCCCTTGGGGTACGCATCGCAAAACGCCCCGGAACCTCCTAAGTTATTGTCTTCTGCGACCTTCGCGTCACTCCTCAGTCACTAACGGCTGCTGCGTTTGTGTCGTTTTACCCCTATCATTTTTCGCAAGGGCCCAGAAAGCTTTTTCGGAGGAACCGAATGTCAGCAAGTTCGCTGATGCCGCATGCCGTGTGTTGGCGTGCCGATCAGCACCTCATCTGGACCATGGTGATCTCCAACGCCATCACCTTCCTCAGCTATACAACCATCTGCATCACGCTGCTCACACTCGCGCGCCGCACCCGCATCATCATTGCGCGCGACTGGGTCTACTTCCTCACCGGCTTTGCTCTCTTCATCGTTGCCTGCGGCTCCACGCATTTCATGGAAGTCGTCACTACCTGGACCCCCGCATTCTGGATCGACGCCTGGGCCAACATCCTCACCGCTGCCCTCTCCGCCTACGTCGCGCTCCAGCTCATCCGCCGCCTCAAAACCATCAGCTTCGGTATCAACGACTACGCCGACCGCCTCGCCCGCACCGAAGACGAAAAGGCTCACCTGCAGGAAAGCCTCATGGCCGCACAGAAGCTCGAAGACTGGAGCCGCATGTCCGCCGTCGTCACGCACGAGATCGGCAATCCCCTCGAGTCCATCCAGAACATCCTCTACCTGATCCGCCAGTCCGAATCCGCTACGCCCGAACTCGTTCGCCTCACGCGCATGGCCTCTGAAGAGGCTGACCGCGTCCTCACCATCTCGCGCTCGACACTTGCCTTCTTCCGCCAGACCAGCACACCCGAAAGCGTCGACCTCCGCGCCGCCGCTGAAAGCGTCCGCTTCCTTCTTGACCCCGTTCTCCGCCGCCGCGAGATCAGCCTCAACGTTCGCGTTTCCGGCGAAGTTGTCATCGAAGCCCTCTCCGGCGAAGTCCGCCAGGTCCTCCTCAACCTCGTCCGCAACGCCTGCGAGGCCTCGCCGCGCGGCGGCTCCCATGTGACTCTCACCCTCGCCGGGCAGGCCGAGCACGTCCAGGTCACCGTTACCGACGAAGGCTCCGGCATCCCGCCCGAAGTTCTGCCCACCATCTTCCAATTCGGCCAGACCACCAAGGGCTCACAGGGCAACGGCATGGGTCTCTGGACTGTGAAGCACATCGTCGACAAGCACGGCGGCAAAATCCACGTTCACTCCGAACCCAACAAGGGCGCCACCTTCACCATCGAGTGGCCGCGCTACGTCAATGCCTCCACTCCCCACGCTCGCTTCACCAAACGCCTCCGCACCGTCAGCGCCTGACCCAGCGGGCCACTCAACACTGGTCGCCAATAATCACTATTCATTGCTTCATCGCACTCCACCCATCAACTCCACCAGTCTCTTGAACCCCGCCTGCCGCGCCGCCGAGTTCGCCGCATTCGCATCCGGAGCCTCGCCCGCACGCATGAACCCATGCCCCGCGCCGTCATAGGTCACCGGCTCATACGTCTTGCCCAGGCCCTTCATCGTGTCCTGCGTCTTCGGAACCGTTGCTGTAATGCGCGCATCGTTGCCCGCATAGAACCCATACACCGGCGCCGTAATGTTCTTCATCAAGTCGGCGGAAGGAGGCGGCCCATAGAACACAAACGCTCCGCTCAGATCCTTCCGGTGCGTCGCAAACAGAAACGTCTTCCCTCCGCCCCAGCAGAATCCCGCCACAAACACCTTCCCATTCGCCGCGGCCAGCTTCTTCCCGTAGTCCGCCGCTGCATCCAGATCGGCCAGCACCTGCATATCCGGCAGCGAAGAAACTGCGCGCGTCACCTGGTCCGGCGGAAACGCACTCGTCCCCCCCGGACTCGCCGGGACATACGGCGCACCCGCGGTTTGCGCATCCGCCAATCCTGGATGATCCATATGCATCTGCTGAGGCGGCTGGTTCTGTGGCTCATAGGCCGCGAGGACCACGTGCGGAGAAGTCCGCCGTAACTCCGTGCTCATCTTCGGCGGCCCGAACCCGCTGAGCAGATCCGGCTCGACAACAATGTAGCCTGCACCAGCAAGCTCATCCGCCATCTCGCGAGCCCAGTCGCTCATGCCGAAGATCTCGTGAATCATCACCACCACCGGAGCCTTGTTCTTCACCTCCGGATACACCACCCACAGCTGCAACGGCCGCCCATTCGCTCCGCTGATCGTTACGAACTCGCCGTGTCGTGGGCTCTTCGCCAGGTTTGCCTTCGCCCAATCCTGCGCCATTGCCGCGCTGCTCGACACTGCCAGCGCAACTCCAACCGCTACATTCGCTACAGCCGTCACAAGTCTCATGCGCGCCAGTCTAAGGCTTTAACTCGCAACTGAAAACTGAGAACTGGAAACTGAAAGCCCAAACCTTCGCGGGCCTCAAGTGGCCGTCGATATCTCACCGGCTTGACAAATCAGGTTTTCCGGAACCCCTCCCCTAAGAGCGCCTTCGTCCTGAAGGCACACTTAGGTCCAAGCTTAAGTCCAATCTTCTGAATATTTTGCGCAAAAGTGACGGGGGAGAGGGTCTCCTCCCCGCTCACAGAAAAATCTCTTATTGCTGACCCCCGGCGAAGCTCGCCGCCAGGTCGCCAACGATCGGAATCTTGTACCACTGTCCCTGGCTCGCCTTGATCAGCGCAATCAGCCAGAACACAAACAGGACCAGCCGAATCGCCAGCCGGACCAGCATGAACATCCACCACAGGATGTGGAATCCCATCATGCCGAGCACGGAGAAGATGATGCCGATGCCGACAGCTACAATCGTCAGCGCGATGCACTGCCACGCATGGAAGCGCACGAACCGGTCACGGTTGTAAGGCTCCATCACCAGGAACAGAACTGCAGGGATGAAGGTGATATACGAGATCGCCGCCGCTGCATTGCTGGTGAGTCCCTGACCTGCGGCCGGCGGCGGAGGAGGAGGAGGATACTGCGGCCCAGGCCCACCCGCATATCCCGGAGGCGGTCCTTGCGGCGGCGGCGGATACGCCCCGCCCGGAGCACTCGTATATCCACCCCCCGCCGGAGGCGGAGGAGTCTGCGGTTGCGACCCATACACCGGCTGGTAGCCGCCCGCACTCGCTGCAGGTGGATTCGCCGGCGGCAGTGGCGCCGGCGGCAACGGTTCCAGTGATTGCACTGGAGGACTTGGTGGTTGTGCAGGGGGAGCGGGTGGTTGCACCGGTGGCACTGTGCTCCAATCGCTCGCTCCGCCCATGCTGCTCTCTTGTCCCGTATTCTCAGGCCCGGCACCCGGTGTCTGTGTCTCGTCGTTCATTTCGTATCCCTCAAGAAATGCAAACTCTACACCGCACGTGCCCACTGCCACACGCGCACTTGCAAAACACCATCGGCAAGGGGGTTACCCTAGGCTCAAGGCTGGTAGCCGGACTGCTTCGCCGCGAACTCGCTAATCACCGGCAGCTTGAATGCGCTTCCTTGCGAGGCCTTCACGATGCTCAGAATCCAGCACACGAGCAGCACCAGGAATCCGACCGCGCCAACGATCCAGCCGAGAATTGGGACAACCCACACCAACCCCAGGCAGAACCAGCAGATCGAGAGCCCAATGCACTGGAACGCGTGGAACCGTATAAACGGCTTCGTGTTGTACGGAGCCAGGACGAGGAAGATGATTGCCGGGATGATCGTGATATAAGCCAACGCACCCGCAGCCGTATCACTCAACCCTTCGGCAGGAGTGGCCGCGGCTTGATAGTTTGGCGGTGGCGGTGGAGTCTGTTGCCAGCCTGTTCCGGTTGATGGCGGTGGGCCCTGTTGCATCGGTTGCTCGTCCATGCTGCCTCCTCGGGGTCCCCGGCCAGTTTGCTGGCTGGGGTCGTGGTTCTCGATGCAAACGCAGAGACGGCCTCCTGCCGCAGAGCCGCTCCTGGAATCCACCGATTTTCGAATGCAGCCCTTCTACCACAGAAGTGGGAGGGCGACCATCAGGAATTTCGCGTCGCCCCCCGATTATTTCAATTCGTGCGCTTTAGCGGTTCTCGAACATCGATCCGACGATGCCGCCAAGTACCGCTCCAGCGCCCACATCGCGTACCGTTTCCGTGCGATTGTGCGGCAGATACGGCTCGAGGGCGTGCGCAAGGTTCACCAGCGGAAGCGTCTGCAACCACACGCGGCCCGGTCCCGTGAGCGCGGCCAGAAAGATGCCGTCCCCGCCGAAGAACATGTTTCGAATGCCCTGAATTCGCGTGATATTGAATCCGACGCCTCCTTGGAACGCGCCGACATGACCCGGATGCACGCGCAGAGTCTCACCGGGCTGCAGATCACGCACGACAACCTCACCGCTCAATTCGAGCCATGCCGTTCCGTAGCCATTCAGCTTTTGCAGCAGAAATCCGTCGCCCCCGAACATGCCCGCGCCGAGTGACTGCTGGAAGCCGACGCCGAGTTGAACCTGCGGTGTGGCGCAGAGGAAGCCATGACGATGAATGAGGTACTCGTGCCCGGGGCCGACCTCGACGGGAAGGATGTGTCCGGGAACCTTCGTCGCGAAGCCGACCTCACCCTGGTAGCCCTGTGCGGTGTATTCGGTCATGAAAAGACTGCCGCCCCCCATGACACGCTTGACGGCTCCGAAGAGCCCTCCGCCACCCATCATCTGGGTGTGGGTGGTCATGCTGATGGTTTGAGTCATCCAGCTCAGCTCACCGGCCTCCGAGATCACGCTCTCGCCCGGCTGCAGCAGCACCTCCAGCACTGGCATGGTTGTTCCAACAATTCGGCTCTGCATCGATTTATCCTTTCGTGCGCCAGAGCGCACGTCTACCTGTTGAGACTGGCTCTCATCGTACGTCCTCCGGCACAAAGTTCCCAAGCCACGTCTCTGCATCCAACTCAGGCTGGAGAGCAACGCCCGAATGGCAGCGGCCGCATCCCCTCGAACGAAACCGTCCAAAACGTCACGGGAGCGACAGCGAGTCACGATTCCGTGGCCGTCGATCATGCGCGAGGCACGTACGCGCTTCAACATCCGCGGGTTTCGCGCAGGTCAGCGCGAGATTCTCGAGGCAGTCTTCCGCGGGCGCAATGTGCTCGGCATCCTGCCGACCGGTGCGGGCAAGTCGCTCACGTACCAGCTGCCGGCGCTGTTCCTTCCGCGGCCGGTCGTCGTCGTCTCGCCGCTGATCGCCCTGATGCAGGATCAGCAGGAGAAGGCAGAAGAGGCCGGAATCAGCGTGGAGAAGATTGACTCCACACTCTCAGGGACCGAGGCTCAAGCAGCGACGGAGGCCATTGGCGAGGCTGCCTCGCAACTCATTTACGTCACCCCGGAGCGATTGGAGAATCGCGAATTCATCGATTCGCTCAAGGCTGCCGGTGGCGTCTCGCTATTTGTCGTTGACGAGGCGCACTGCATCTCTCAATGGGGCCATGATTTCCGGCCTGCCTATTTAGGGCTCGGCTACGCCCGCGAGGCGCTGGGAAATCCTCCCGTGCTGGCGCTGACAGCGACGGCAACGGAACAGGTTGCGGAAGAGATTCTCGATCGGCTGAACGCGAAGGATGCGGTTGTTGTTAATACGGGCTCCGAGAGAACGAATCTGTTCCTCACGGTGCATCCGACGGTGAACCTTGATGCGAAACTCGCGCGGGTGGGCGCGCTGCTCGAACAGGAGAACGGCAGCGGCATCATCTATACCGCGAGCATCCGTTCAGCCAATGAGTTGCACGATTGGCTGAAGGAGCATGGGGTAGCCGTTGGCCGATATCACGGACGTCTTCCGGCGCGCGAACGCGAGCGCATCCAGGCCGAATTCATGCGCGGCGAACACAAGGTGATGATTGCGACGAAGGCTTTCGGGCTCGGTATCGACAAGCCGGACATCCGTTTCGTTTATCACTTTGAGTTTCCTGATTCCCTGGAGACGTACACGCAGGAGGCCGGCCGCGCAGGACGAGACAGCCTGCCGTCTCGCGCGATTCTGCTGTATCGGCTCGAAGACAGACGCATCCAGAATTTCTTTCTGCGCGGGCGCTACCCGAAAGCTGAGGAGGTGAGCGCGGTTTTGAACGCGCTCAGCGTTTCGCCGCTGTCGCTTGCGACGATCGCTGAATTCTCACAGACGGGCCGCCGGCGCACCCAGGTGATTCTTTATCTCCTGCGGGAGGCCGGGGTCGTGCGCCGCGGACGCAATGGGTACACGTTGCGCCGAACCGAGGCGGTCTCCGATGCCGAGATTGATTTCCTGCTCGGAGACTACAAAGAACGCGCGGGGCGCGATAAAGAACGCCTTGCCGACATGATGCATTACGCGCAAGCGGTGACATGCCGAACGCAAATCCTGAGAGTTTACTTCGGCGAGGATCCGGGTTCGGCCTGCACCCGCTGCGACAACTGCGCTCGTGGCCTGAATGCCGACGCGGACCTCACCGAGGCGAAGCCAAAGCGCTCTCGCAGAAAGGCCGCGGCGGCCGTAGATCCTCAGCCGGCGCATGCGGAAGATAAAATCACCATCCTCGAGACGATGCATGGAGAGATTCGTACGACGGCGCCGGAGACTCTGCCACAGGCCGAGGAGCCAACTTTTGCCGCAGGCGACCGTGTGCGCCATAAGAGCTTCGGGTTGGGAAGGGTCCGTGATCTGCTCGGAACCGTTGCGCTGGTTCACTTTCCGAAGGCAGGAGATCGGCGCGTGCGAACAGACTTTCTGAGGCCAGCGTAGTAAGGAAGCGGTGCTGCTACCATTCTGGTGAATGGTACCGAGCGCTGACGCATACACGCGGCCAGAGAGACCGCGGCAGGGACGCGCATATTCCGCGCGAGATATTCTGCTGGCGCTCCCATTTCTCGCTCTTCTCTATATTCAGCTCGCGCACCACGTGATGTGGCGCGATGAACTGAATGCGCTCGCAATTACCTGGGCAAGCCCCTCGATTTCTTCGCTCTTCTGGCACATCCACCGCGAGGGCCATCCCTGGCTCTGGTATCTGATTCTCTGGATTCCGTCGCGGTTTACGCAGTCCGTCCTGGTCCTCAAGTTCGTGCAGGGAATTGTGAGCACGGCGATTATTTTGTTCGTTGCGCTGCGCTCTCCGTTCCGGAGTTGGGAGAAGGCACTCGTACTCGCCGGCTACTTCTTTGTCTTTGAATACACCGTGATATCACGCATGTATGGCGTGATGTTGCTGGCCTTCGTTCTGTACCTCTGGCGAAGGACCACACGTCCGGATGAGCCTGTGCTGAGCGCGGTGTTCCTGGGACTGATCGCGAGTGCAGACACGCTTGGCATTGTTCTCTCGTTTGCGCTTCTGCTCGAGTATGCATATACGGCGTTTCTCCGGCGCCACACATCGCCCTTCTTCTCCCGCAAGAGGGCGATCTACGCAGTGGCGGTTTACGGTGTGATTACGCTGTTTGCGGTGTGGTCGGCCAGGCCGGCACCCGACGTCAGTTGGAGGACGACAGGAAGGCCCTTCAAGGATGCGAAGAGCATGTCGCATCTGTATGACGCGTTTCTGCACTACATAATTCTCCCGTTTGTGCCGGTGAAGAGCCCTCGCAGCCACTTCTTCTGGGATCCGGACCTTCATACTGACCGGTACCTTTACTTGCTCGCCTACACGGTGGCCATGCTGATCATCGTCGGCATTCTGTATCTCAGCTTTCGAAACCATCGAGGCATTCTTCTGCTGCTCGGGTTCACCATCCTGGCCGGCACGGCCTTTCGGCATTTTATCTATCCCGGCGGTGAGCGCCATTTCGGTATTGTGTTTCTTGCCTTCCTCGCCGCAGTCTGGATCGTTCGCGCCGAGAATCCTGCTGCCCTGCTGCCGATTTCGATCTACAGTCTTCTGGCGATCTCGGTGTTGTCCAGTGTGTGGGCCGTTATCGGATCGTGGAAACATCCGTTCTCTTATGACAAGGCCGCGGCGGATTGGATCGTGCAAAACCACCTGGAGAACATGCCGCTGGTGGGCGAAGAGGACACGAGCGTAATTGGCGTCGCCGAATATCTGAACCGGCCTGTCTATCAGATCGAGTGCTCCTGTGTGGACAGCTACATGTTGTTTTCGTCCAGGCGGGATAACTTCACCAAGGCGGATGCGCCGCGGCGTCTGCTGCAAGCCGCACACTTTTACCACGATGTGCCGCTTCTGTTTGTGCGCGCATATCCGATGAAGCAGGATGAAGAGGAAGGCCTGAAAGCAGAGGGCTTTCAAATTGAACCGCTGGCGAGCTTCAAGGAGGCAGAGGAGATCGCCGAGAACTTCTACCTTTACAAGCTCACGTTGACTGGCTCCGCCAAAGATGCGGCGGACACGTCGAGCTCAAAACCCACGCCCTAACCGATGCAGTTCCTGCGATACTCTTAGCCCAGGCATGCCTGCTCCCACACTCAGCGTCGTCGTTCCCTGTTACAACGAGCAGGAGAGCATCCATGCGTGTCACGCGAAGCTGACTGAGGTCCTGAGCGCGCTGAAGGAAAGCTACGAAATCGTCTATGTGGACGATGGCTCCCGCGACAAGACGGCGGAATTGCTGGAAGAGATTTATGCGCGCGATGCGCATGTTGTCGTTGTCCGGCTTTCCCGAAACTTCGGCCATCAGCCGGCTGTAACTGCCGGGCTAAGCGCGTCGCTCGGCCATGCCGTTGTGATCATCGACGCCGATCTGCAGGATCCGCCGGAACTGATTCCCGAGATGGTCGCGCTCTGGCGATCTGGGTATAAGGTCGTGTACGGCATTCGGCAGACGCGGGATGGTGAGACCCCTTTCAAACTCTGGACCGCGAAGGCGTTCTATCGGCTCATCAATTCGCTGTCGGATGTGGAGATTCCTGTGGACACGGGCGACTTCCGGCTGATCGATCGTGTCGTGGTGGACGTGTTTCTGCAGATGCCGGAGCGGCATCGTCTGCTGCGCGGGATGTGGAGCTGGATCGGTTTCTCACAGGTTGGATTGCCGTATCAGCGCTCGCCGCGGTTTGCTGGCGAGACGAAATATCCGCTGCGCAAGATGCTTGGATTGGCGCTGGATGGGATCGTCAGCTTCTCGGTGGTGCCGCTGCGGCTGGTCACTGCACTGGGATTTCTATCGGCAGGCGCGGCGTTCCTGGGAATTGTCTACACACTCTGGGTGCGGCTGTTGACGCACTCGTGGGTGCGCGGCTGGGCCATCAGTTTCGTCGGGATGCTGTTCATGGCCGGCGTGCAGATGCTGTGCCTGGGCATTTTGGGCGAGTACATCGGTCGAATCTATACCGAGTCCAAACAGAGGCCGCTGTTCATCCAGCATGAGATTCGACGCGCGGCGACAGGCAAGGACGGATGACGAACTCTTCGGCCGTGCCGACCGCTCGTCGGTTTTCGCCTGAGCTTGTGGCGACCATTGTCGTGGTTTTCGCCTATGTCATTTGGTTGCTATCGCTGCCCGCGTTTCCCACGCAGGACGGCCCAATTCATCTCTACTACACGCACGTATTGCGGGCGCTCTTTGCGCATCGTCCGACGCCGTACTCCGATTTCTATCGAGTGAAACACCTGCTGCCGCCGTACGCACTCTATTACTACGCCTTGCTCGGTCTTTCGCATGGGGTCTCTCTGTTGATGGCGGACCGGCTCATCGTGTGCGTGTACGTCGTCTCATTCGTGTTCGGGTTTCGCTATGTTGCGCGAGCGCTCGGACCGGCGGCAGACACCATGACTCTGTTCGCAACATTGGTTTTGCTGAATTGGCCGTTAGGCATGGGGTTTGTGAACTTCTGCCTTGCGCTCTCGTTTGCGTTCTGGGCGATCGGGCTCTGGATGCGGTTCGCGGGGCGTGCCGGCATTCTGTCGCGTGCAGCTTTCGTGCTGCTCGCGGTGCTTGTGATGTTCACACACCCGGTGCCGCTGCTTGCCGTGCTCGGTGTGGCCGGTCTGGAGATCGTCCTTCGCTTGATTGCCAATCGCCGGGCCTTGCCGATCACGCCGCACCTTACCGGCGACCTCATCACATGGATTGCCGCTGCCTGCACGCTCGGCTATGTGAAGCTCTTCACCGCTAGCCGGCCACTGCAACAGACTGTAGTCGGGCAGGAGCCCGGCTCTTTTGCTCTGCGCGTTTCCCATGATCTGCTGAACTACGCGTCTGAGAAGGGAGTCGCGTTCCTGCTCGGACCGGGGTTGGCGCTGCGTACCTATCGCGTGATATTGCTGTTCGCGATTGCAGTTCCACTTGTTCTTGCGATTCGGCAATTCGTGCGCAACCGGCGCAACGGCACGTGGGGGGCAGCCGATACAACGCTCGTGCTGGTGATCGCAGCAATCGTTCTGATGCCATTAATACCGCATGATCTGAATGGGTCACACTTCTTTGCGGAACGGTTGCTGCTTATCGTTTGGGTGCTGCCGCTGTTTGCGGCGAGCGGCAGCACCCTCCCGGGTAAACGTCTGCGCATCGCAATGCTGAGCTTTGTCGTCGTAGCGCAGATGATTATTCTGCCGCTTGCCGACGCCAAGCTGCGGCCGGTTGCAGACGCGATCGCGGCGGTCGATCGATCGCCGAATCAAATCGCCGCTCTCCCCGGTAGTGTGGGGCTGGTGCTCGAAGACGAGCGCCCGATGGAAGCTCCGCCAGGTCTCAGCTTCAATCCATTTCTCTGGGCAGCAGCCGATGTTTTGAGGCACGACAACACCGTGCTGGCAAACACGCCCTGGCTGGATCTCGAGATTATTCCTCTCGGCGGAACGGACAAGTTTCCAGGCAAAGAGCTTTGGCCGGCCGAGCTCGAGTTTCCGTCGATTCTGCGCCAGAAGCTCCAGGAAAATCCTGCCCAGCGCAGGCATCTGCTTTCGGAGGTCGGTTTCCTTCTCATCGATCAGGTCTATCGGCCGGCGGCGACCGGGCCAGACCCGATCCTGCAAGACGATGCCGGGGCCTGGAGTTGCCGAACCGCCGATCCCGGCTGGGTCCGCGTCTGCACCACATCCCTAGTACACTTTCACTAGTTATGTACAAGCGCGTGCTCCTCAAGATCTCGGGCGAAGCTCTGGCCGCTGGCCGGGGGTTCGGCGTCGACGCCGTTTTTATCCACGAGATCGCCGCTGAGATCGCGCAGGTCGCGCGCACGGGATGCCAGATCGCCATTGTCGTCGGCGGCGGCAACTTCTTTCGTGGCGTCTCCGAGCAGGCCATCCACATGGACCGCGTCGCTGCCGACCACATGGGCATGCTCTCGACGGTGATCAATGCGATTGCGATGCAGGATGCGATCGAGAAGACCGGTCTGTACGCGCGCGTGATGAGCGCGATCGAGATGCACGAGGTCGCCGAGCCCTACATTCGCCGGCGCGCAATTCGCCACCTCGAGAAGGGCCGGGTCGTCATCTTCGCGGGCGGCACCGGGAATCCATATTTCTCGACGGACACTGCGGCAGCGCTGCGTGCGATGGAGATCGGCGCCGAGGTGCTCCTGAAGGCAACCAGCGTCGAAGGCATCTATACCGCGGACCCGAAGAAGGTGGCCGACGCAACCAAGTTCGAAACGATCACCTACATGGAGATCATCAAGCTGGGCCTGCGCGTGATGGACACGACCGCTGTGTCGCTCTGCAAGGACAACAACCTGCCGATGATCATCTTCTCGATGCGCGAGATGGGGAACATCGTGCGTGTTGTGCAGGGCGAAAAGCTGGGCTCGCTGGTCACAGCCTGATCCTTGGCCCGCGGGCTCGCAGGCGTAAACTAAACGCATGGGCATTACTCGCCAGCAGGCGCTTGATTGCTTCGCGTCGGACGATCTCATCGGCATCGGCATGGAAGCGGATGCGGTGCGCCGCAGGCTGCACCCGGACGGCGTCGTCAGCTACATCATCGACCGCAATATCAATTACACAAACTTCTGCACGGAATACTGCACCTTCTGCGCGTTCTATCGGCCGCTCAAGGGCAAGCTCGCAGCCGAGGGCTACATTCTCGACTTCGACACAATCTACGAGAAGATTCGCGAGACGGTGGAAATGGGCGGCACCGGCGTGCTGATGCAGGGCGGCATCCACCCGGATCTGAAAATCGACTGGTTCGAGCGGCTGTTCACCGGCATCAAGCAGCGCTTCCCGCAGATCTGGCTGCACTGCCTGAGCGCGAGCGAGGTGCTCGCCATCGCCGAGTACTCCGAGCTCGACCTGCGCACCACGATCTCGCGGCTGCGAGATGCCGGGCTCGATTCCATCCCCGGCGGGGGCGCGGAGATTCTGGACGACGAGGTGCGTCATCGCATCGCGCGGCTCAAGTGCCGCACCCAGGACTGGGTGAGCGTGCATCGCACGGCGCATGAGCTCGGCATGCGCACGACAGCGACGATGATGTTTGGCGTCGGCGAGACGATGGACCAGCGCGTGAATCACTTCGAGGTCGTCCGCAAGCTGCAGGAGGAGACCGGTGGATTCACGGCATTCATCCCCTGGAGCTTCCAGCCGAACAACACCGCGCTCGGCGGCCGCGGATGGGACGAGGCGACCTCTGTGGAGTACCTGAAGACGCTCGCCATCTCGCGCATGTATCTCGACAACATTGACAACGTGCAGGCGAGCTGGGTGACGCAGGGCCTGAAGGTGCTGCAGATGGGGCTGCGCTTCGGGGGCAACGACGTCGGCTCGGTGATGCTCGAAGAGAACGTCGTCCGCGCTGCGGGAACCTCGAACTGCACGACGGAAGAGGAACTGCGGCGCATCATTCGCGACGCTGGCTTCCGTCCGGTCCAGCGCGACACGCTCTACCGGACGATGTTCCTCAATTAGTGTTCCTCAACTAGCGACTTACTCCCACTCGATGGTTCCGGGCGGCTTCGACGTGATGTCGTAGACGACGCGGTTGATGCCGCGCACCTCGCTGATGATGCGGCTGGAGATGGTGCGCAACACGTCATAAGGCAGCGCCGCCCAATCGGCGGTCATGCCGTCCTCGCTCTCGACGGCGCGGATCGCGCACGTGGATGCGTAGGTCCGCTGGTCGCCCATCACGCCGACCGATTTCACCGGCAGAAGCACGGCGAACGACTGCCACAACTTCGTCGTGAGCCCTGCGCGCTGGATTTCTTCAGTGCAGATAGCGTCGGCCTCCTGCAGCAGCGCGACGCGCTCTGGTGTGACCTCGCCGAGGATGCGCACCGCGAGGCCAGGACCGGGGAACGGCTGGCGCTCGAGAATCTCGGCGGGCATGCCGAGGTCTTTGCCGATGCGGCGAACTTCATCCTTGAAGAGATCGCGCAGCGGTTCAATCAGCTTCAACTTCATGTCCGCGGGCAGACCGCCGACGTTGTGGTGGCTCTTGATCACGTGCGAAGGCCCATGAACACTGGCTGATTCGATCACATCCGGATACAGCGTACCCTGCACGAGCCACGCGACTTCTTCGCCCGCCGACTTCTCGGCTTCGAAAATCTTGCGTGCCTCGTCGTCGAAGACCGCGATGAATTCGTTGCCGATGGCTTTGCGTTTTTTCTCGGGGTCGGTCATGCCGGCGAGTTTCGCGAGGAAGCGGTCGCTCGAATCGACGGCGACGACGTTGAGTCCAAGCTGCTCGCGCATCGTTCGTTGCACCTGCTCAAACTCGTTCTTCCGAAGAACGCCGTTGTTGACGAAGATGCACGTGAGGCGGTCGCCGATCGCCTTTGCGACGAGCACTGCAGCGACACTCGAATCGACGCCGCCACTGAGGCCGCAGATCGCGTGTCCTGTCTCGCCGACCTGCACGCGAATGCTCGCGACGGTCGTCTCGATGAAGTGCGCGGGCGTCCAGTCCTGTTTGGCTCCGCAGATGTCGACGACGAAGTTGCGCAGCAGTTCGATTCCCTGGCGCGTGTGCGCGACCTCAGGGTGAAACTGCACGCCCCACATCTTCTTCTGCTCATTCGCAACGGCCGCCACAGCGTTGGGCGTCTTCGCAACGATGTGAAAGCCGGGAGCCATCGTCTCGGCGTGATCGCCGTGCGACATCCAGACTTCGAGCATCTGCGGCAGGCCATGAAACAACGGCGTCTCGGCGATGACCTCAACCTCGGCGTGCCCGTACTCGTGCGCCTTTCCAGGGACCACACGCCCGCCGAGGTGATGCATCATGAACTGCAGGCCGTAGCAGATACCGAGCGTCGGCAGGCCCGTCGCCAGCACCTTCGCGTCGGCCTTCGGCGCAGACTCGTCGTACACGCTCGAAGGTCCGCCCGAAAGGATGATGCCCTTGGGCTTCAGTTCCAACACGCGCTCCAGCGGCGCGGTGCAGGGAAGCACCACGGAAAACACATCCAGCTCGCGAATTCTGCGAGCGATGAGCTGTGTGTATTGCGATCCGAAGTCCAGAATGACGATGGTTGACGATCCGTGCGTGTCCACGAAGTCAGTCTATCGTGCGCCTCAACTGTGGGGCGGCAGCGGCCCCGGCGCTTGCACAACGCCGTAGTGCCCGCCGGACATCTTCGTCACAACCGGCGCGTACAGGCCCATCAACTGGCGCTTCCACCAGTTGCCGGTCGCGCGCTTCTCGTCCATCGTTGTGAACCAGTACTGCCAGAGGACGGCGCGGACGTATTTCGGCGGCGCCTGCGCGAACGGGTTGCCGCGAAAGAGCGTGAGCACGTCGGCGTCGTTGTCCAGCAGCCGCTCCTCGGTCAGCGGAACGATTTCGTACTGCTGCCAGCTGCCGAGTGACGCAAACCAGAGGTTCCAGTCAAAGCGCGGCTGGTACGGCGCATAGACGCGGGGCCGTTCGTTCAGGGCTTGCGGTTTGTACTGGAAGGGATAGGCGGTCCAGTTCTGGCCGTCATTGGAGCCTTGGAACTCGATCTCGTATCGGCCGGTCGTCATGATGGCGAAAAGGCCGTACTGGTTGGCGATGCGGAAGGGTTCGAGGATTGCGACCGGCGCGGAGGGCAGCGGCAATCCCGGCATGACAATGTTGAGCAGCTCGAAGCTCGTGTCATAGGCAATGAGCGCGAGCAGCAGCGTGCTGATGGTGAGCTTCAGCGCATGGAATGCGCGCCTGGTGCTGGATTCAGGCTTGATTGCGGGCGCGACGTCGTCGGATTGCGGAAGCGCGAGCTTGTTGCGGTAGCGTGCTGGAATCCAGCTTGCAAGCGTGCGGTCGTCGAGCAGCAGGATGGCGAGCGAAAGCACGATGTAGTTGAGGAACGCGTAGTTGCCGGTGAGGATCACCGGGATCTCCCACAGCGTGACGATGACGAAAAGTGCGACGCGCACGGCTCGTCCGAGGGTCCACTTTCTCGGAAAGAAGAAGAGCAGGACGACGAAGAACTCGAGGATCAGAGTTCCCGCGGCGGTGGCCTTCTGGAAGCTGTGCGGCAGATGCTGCACGTACCAGCCGACCCACGAAGGCAGCGGGCTGTTCTGGTAGTACTCGTCCATCGCGGTGAGTTGGCGCCACTGGATGTCGCCGCTGAGCCACTTCACCAGACCTGACTCGAAGTAAATGCGGAACCATTCCCACTGCAGCAGCCAGAGGCTGAGGCGGATGGGCGGATGCTCGACGCCGAGGCCGGGACGAAAGCCCGGCGGCGCGAAGAACATGGAGATGAAGCCTGCTTCGAGCAGCATGCCGTCCGACTGGTAGGACGAAAAGTCACCTGCTGCGCTGACGAACGCGAGGAAGCAGAGCCAGCAGATAAGCAGGCTCGCTCGCGGCCAGAGATTGAAGAAGACTGCGATGGATGCGAGGAGACCGATCCACATTACCGCGACGATGAAGTGCGTGCTGGCCGAGATCCAGAAGAGCGAAGGCGCGATCCAGAAGCGGTTGTGGCCTGCTGCCTGCGCGATGGCGGTGAGCGTTTCGCCGGCGGGAAGGATGCCGTGTTCGCCGATGAGTCCTTTCACCTGGAAGAGCAGCGAGAAGAACGCTGAGAAGTAAATGAATGCGAGAGCTCGCAGCCAGAGCCAGCGCGCCAGCATGACAGTGCGCGGTCCCTGCTCGGAAGCGAAGAGCCAACGCACCGGATTGGAGGGGCGGTCCATTGTGTCTGATTGGAGAGCGTCGATCAAGACTTCAGTTGCTACACGTTTTGGATTCAGGCGCATGCGCCTGAGAGTGATTATGCTCCGCGGCGAAATGAGGGTTCTCGCTCGAAATTTCGTACAATGGAAGGAAGATGACTGAAACGACAGTTGCAGCACCTGAGGCTCCTGCCAAGGCCCACACCACCAAGTACACCCGGAATCAGCCGTACATCTCGCGGGTTATCACGAACCAGCGGCTGACCGGACCTGAGAGCGAAAAAGAGACGATTCACGTCGAGCTGGAACTCGACGAGGGCATGACGTATACGCCTGGCGACGCGGTCGGCATTATTCCGACGAACCGCGAGAGCCAGGTGGAGGAGAACCTGGCCGCGCTGGGTTTCAACGGCACGGAGCGCGTGCTGGACCACTACAAGGTAGAGATCTCGCTGCACGAGGCGCTGACGACGCGGCTCGGTATCGGGAAGCTGGCGCGCGGCAGCGTGAACCAGTTTGCGAAGCTGTGCGGCGAGAACGTTCCGCCGACGCTGAAGAGGCTGCTAGGCACGGAGAACAAGGCGGTTGCCGAGGAGTACATCTGGGGCCGCGAGTTCGTGGACCTGGTGAAGGAGTTTCCGGGCATCATCAAGGAGCCGCAGCAGCTTTTCAACATCCTGCAGCGGCTGACTCCGCGGATGTATTCGATTGCTTCGGCGCAGGCTGCGCATCCGAACGAGGTGCATACGACGGTGCGTGTGATCCGGTTCAAGGCGCATGGCGCGGAGCGGCAGGGCGTGTGCTCCGGGCACCTGGGCGAGCGGGCGCCGGAGGGCGGCACGATTCCGATTTTTCTGCACGAGAACAATGCGTTCCGTCTGCCGGAGAATACGGATGCGCCGGTGATCATGATCGGGCCGGGAACGGGGATTGCGCCGTTCCGGGCGTTCCTGGAGCACCGGCAAGTGCTGGGGCAGAAGGGACCGATGTGGCTGTTCTTCGGGGAGCAGCGGCGAATCTCGGACTACCTGTACGAACAGCAGTTTGCGCAGATGCAGCGTGAGGGCGTGCTGACGAAATTGCACACGGCGTTCAGCCGCGACACGTCGAAGAAGGTGTATGTGCAGGACCGGATGCAGGAGAACGCCACGGACCTTTACGACTGGCTGGAGCGCGGAGCATACTTCTACGTTTGCGGCGATGCGAGCCGCATGGCGAAGGACGTGGAGAACTCGCTGCTGGATGTGATCGCGAAGGGATCGAACGGAACGCTTGAGAATGCAGCTGAGTACCTGGCTGCGATGAAGAAGCAGAAGCGGTATCAGCGCGACGTCTACTAAGAGCCAATCTTGATTTTTCAGGGACTGTTCGGGGAGGTACCCCTCCCTCGCTTTTTGCGCAAAGTCTTCAGAATATTGGACTTAGCGCTGGACTATGATCTCAAAGTCTTGATTCTATTGTACTTTGCCGTAAAATCTCTGGAATCAATGGGTTCCGCCTCTGGAATGATCGAGGCGATTCGGGCTGTCCTGCGCCCCGAATTGCGCATAAGCCAGCTGGCTTTCATCTCTATATCCAGTTTACGAAATTGACCCTAATTAATATGTCGTGAGTTTTGCACGCAGATTTTGCTGTGCTTTCTTGCGGATGCGGGGATTTCCACGTTTCCAGGGGCTTGACAAGATTTTTGGGTGATCCAGCTGGGGAAATACAGGGGTCTCTCCACTACGCTCTTCGCGTTGCGAAGAGCTCCGGTCGAGATGACAAGGAAGGCACGCGGTGGGAAGAACTCCGGTCGAGATGACGGCGTATGAGTCAGACGCGGAGGTTGTCGGCGCGCCAGTGGGTGATGGATTGCTTGATGGCTTTGGGTTTGAGGTTTTCGGTGAGTGCGCGCTGGACGAGGGTGGGGAGTTCGGCGTCGGAGGCGAAGCGCAGCGCGACGATCTGGCCGAGAGTGAGCGATTGTGCCGCGGCCAAGAGATCGGGGGGGAGCAGGCGCTGGTAGCGGAGATTTTCTTCGAGACGGATGACGCGGTCCTGCACACGGAGCGGGTAGGTTCGTGCGATGGTGACGAGCACGAACAGAGCGAAGGCCATGACCACAATCCAGAGGTGCATCGCGAGGTGATGAGGCCAGCGGCGGATGAGCACGACGATGGCAACGATGATGTTGATGAAGAAGACGAAGACCGCAAAGAAGTGATAGGGCGGATGCAGGCGGATGTGGTTCTTGTAGTTCTGCGGTGCGGGCATGGGTTCCTCGTTTGACTAGCAGCATTCAGCGTACTGAAAAAGCAGATTCTCTGGCTTCTCACCCAGCGAAGCGAGCTCGCCGGGGATCCCGTACGCGTCGGAATGGCAGAAAGAAAAAAGGCGGGTCTGGTTCAGTTTCGAGATGCGAGTTTTCGAGTGGCGAGTGAAAGCAGGTCAAGGCGTTACCCGTCCCAGCGAGCAATTGCCGGGGACGCGTCGGAATGGCAGAAAGAAAAGCAACAGCAAAGGCGGGTCTGGTTCAGTTTCGAGATGTGAGTTTTGGAGTGGCGAGTGAAAGCAGAGGCTGCGGTAGGCTGGGGAGATGGCGAAGAAGAGAATTGGCGTGCACGTAGGTGTCAGCGGGGGATGCTGGACCGCGGTGCAGCGCGCGGTGGATGCAGGGGCGAACACGTTTCAGTTTTTCAGCTCGAGCCCGCGGACGTGGAAGACGAGCCCGGTGAAGCCGGAAGAGGCGTTGAAGATGCGCGAGGCGCGCGCGAAACATGATGTGAATCCGATTGTGATTCACGCGAGCTACCTGATTAATTTGTGCAGCCAGGTGGAGAGCGTGCGCGCGAATTCCGTGAGCGCGTTTCGTGGCGAGGTGGAGCGGGCGCTGGCGTGGGGCGCGGAGTACCTGGTGCTGCATCCGGGGTCGTGGAACGGGCTGACGCGCGAGGAGGGTTTGCGGCTGGCAGTGCAGGGGATTGAGCGCGCGACGGATGGGCTGCCGTGGCGTGACCACAACTTCAAGGTGCTGATTGAGAACACGGCGGGCGCGGAGTTTTCGCTGGGCGGAACGCTGGAGCAGGTGGCAGAGCTGGTGGAGCGGCTGCGCGCGTGCGCTCCGGTGGGCGTGTGTTTAGACACGTGCCATCTGCATGTGAAGGGTTATGACATTGTGACGGCCGAAGGATGGGCCGAGACGACGAAGCTGATCGGCGAGACTGTGGGCTTTGAGACGGTGCGAGTGTGGCATTGCAACGATGCGAAGGCGCCGGCCGGGTCGAAGCTGGATAGGCATGAGCATGTCGGCGAGGGGACGATTGGGCCGACAACATTTCGCAGGTTGCTGCATGATGAGCGGTTTGCGCATGCGGCGTTTATTGCGGAGACTCCGGTGGATGAGCCGGGCGATGAGATGCGGAATGTGATGGCGCTGCGGGCGTTGAGCGCGGGGTGAGCTAGAGCGTCGTCATGATGTGTTTATGCTGAAGCTATGGAATCGTTCAGCACAAAAGGCGTTCGCATCGATTTCGATACGTGGGAGCGGCGGCCGCTGTTTGAGCTGTTCAATGGGTACAGCGAGCCCTATCACGGTGTGTGCGTGCGCGTGGATTGCACGGAGACATTTCAGTACGCGAAGAGATATGGGTTCTCGATATTTCTTTCGCTGCTGCATCGGTCGTTGCTGGCGGCGAATAAGACGGAGAGTTTCAGGCTGCGTGTTGTGGACGGAGCCGTGTGGGTATACGAGACGATCCACGGCGGGAGCGCGGTGGGACGGCCGAATGGGACGATCGGATTTGCTCATTATGCGTATGGGCCGAAGCTGACGGATTTTGTGCGTGAGGCTTCGATTGAGTTAGAGCGAGTGAAGAATCGGAGCGACCTCGAGCGGTATGGGGGACAGAACATCATTCGCTACTCGGTGCTGCCGTGGTTCGATTTCACGTCGATTTCGCATGCGAGGGACTTCAACGCGCGGGACTCTGCGCCGAAGATTACGTTTGGAAAGATCACGGAAACAGAGGGCAGGCACACGATGCCGGTGTCGGTCCATGTGCATCATGGATTGGCGGATGGGTCTCATGTGGCCGAGTTTGTGCAGCGCTTCGAACGGTTTCTGGCGGCGCCGGAAGCCCAGGACTGAGACGCGACTAAGCCTGCTGCTCAGTGTTTGGCAGGCGGTCTAATTTTTTCTTCAGCAGTTCCTGTTCGCGTTTGTTCCGGGTCATGGCGATGGCGCGTTCGAACTCGCGGCGAGCCTCGGTGAAGCGGCCGAGTTTTGTCAGGAGGTCTCCGCGGACGCTGGGTAGCAGGTGGTAGCCGGCGAGGGCGGATTCGTTCGCGAGACTGTCGAGCGCATCGAGACCAGCGGCCGGGCCTTGCGCAAAACTGACAGCGACGGCGCGGTTGAGCGCGACGATGGGCGAAGGGCCGATCTGAAACAGAGCGTCGTAGAGCAGGACGATGCGCTCCCAGTCAGTTTGTCCGGCTGCGCGGGCGCGCGCGTGGCAAGCGGCGATGGCGGCCTGCAGCGCGTAGTTGCCGGCGCCGCCGCCGAGTTGCAGCGCGTGTTCGAGCGCGGTCATTCCTCGCTGGATCTGCGCGTAGTCCCAGAGAGAGCGATCCTGTTCGAGCAACAGAACGGCTTCTCCGTTTCTTCCTGTGCGCGCTGCGGTGCGCGAGGACTGCAGCTCCATCAGCGCGAGGAGGCCGTGGACCTCGGACTCAGCGGGAAGAAGTTGAGCGAGGATGCGTCCGAGGCGCAGCGCTTCGTCGCAGAGGGAGGCGCGCATCCACTCGTCTCCGGAGGTGGCGGTGTAGCCCTCGTTGAAGATGAGGTAGACGACGGAGAGTACGGACTCCGTTCTGCGGAGCAGGTCGTCTCCGCGCGGCGTTTCGAAGGGAACGCGGGCTTCGGTGAGGGTTTTCTTGGCGCGAAAGATTCGCTGGCCGAGAGTTTTTTCGGGCACGAGAAAGGCGCGCGCGATCTCTGTGGTGGTGAGGCCGCAGATGAGTCGCAGCGTGAGCGCGATGCGGCCTTCCACGGCGAGGACGGGATGACAGGCGGTGAAGATGAGGCGCAGGACGTCGTCGTCGATGACCTGATCGAGAGCGCGGTCCATGGCTTCGCCGAGGCGTTGCTGCTGGTCTTCGAGCTCGCGCGCAACTTCTCCGTGCTTTTGTTCGAGCATGCGGCCGCGACGCAGGTGGTCGATGGCGCGGCGCTTGGCCGCGGTCATGAGCCAGGCCGCGGGTTTTTCGGGGATGCCGTCTTCGGGCCACTGCTCGAGGGCGGTGATGAATGCTTCCTGGGCGAGTTCTTCGGCGATGCCGATGTCGCGGGTGACGCGTGCGATGCCGGCGATGAGGCGTGTGGACTCGATCTTCCACACGGCCTCAATCGTTTTGTGAGTGTCGCTCATCGGCGGGCTGCGCTGGTGCTGGGAAGATCTTCAAATCCTGCCGCTGCTTTCTGCACGTCGGCGGGGAAGTCGCTCATTTCCTGGATCTGGCGGACTTCGATGATCTCGTTGCCGGACATCGGGGCGCGGCGGGCCCATTCGATGGCCTCTTCGCGGGAGCGGACCTGAATGATCCAGTAGCCACCGATGGCCTCTTTGGATTCGGCGAAAGGACCGTCAGTGACGGCGGCTTTACCGTCTGCGAAGGAGATGCGTGAGGCGGTGGAAGGCGGAAGGAGGCCGTCGAGCGCGAGCAGTACGCCGGCTTTCTGCAAGCTCTTGTTGTAGTCCATCATTCTGGACACGGCCTCGGGGCTGGGGGCTGCGTCCGGCGCTGCGGTTTCATAGCCCCTGGGGATTACGATCATCATGAAGCGCATTCGATTCTCTCCTCATCCTTGCAGCCAAATGGCTGTCCTATCTACACGTCGAATGCCGTCTGCGAATTTCTACTATCTATAGATAAAAATATTCGGGCAGTGAGGCGAGAAGCCCGGCTTTGATGCGGATGCGCGAAATTCTGTTGGCTGCCGGACATTAGGCGGTACCCCTTCTTTTGTCATATCAATACATACGTTTTTGGTGCTTATCTTTTGCCCCCCTTTTTGACTCTCGTTCGTCCAAGGACTGAAGCGTCCGCTGCGAGTCGATGTTCCGGGCCTTGCGGCGGTGCAGACGGTCGCGATAAGCGGATTTTCCGGAGGCCGCTGACCGGTCACCTAACGAAAAGGGAGTGATTCATGAACATCCAGCAGCGACTCACAACTACCTGTGGTCTGGCAATGTGTTTAGCAATGTGCGCACCGATCAGTATGACCGCAAATGCTCAGGACGCGGCCAAAGCGAGCGCACAGCAAACGACGATTCAAGGGCTGGTCATCGGAAGAGACGGCTCGAAGATGGCAGTGAAGACAGCGGATAGCCCCAGGCAAACCGTTCTTCTCTCGGACAGCACCAAGGCGACGGAGAAGGGTGGATTTCTGGGTCTCGGCAGGAAGGACCTCGCGATTACGCAACTGGTTCCCGGCATGCAGGTGAAGGTTGAGGGTTCCTTCGATCCCGATCACCAGCTTGTCGCGAAGAAGGTTACGTTCTCAAAGAGTTCTTATGAGACGGCACAGCAGATTGATGCCGGCCTGAACCCGACGAACGAGAAGGTTGCGAAGCAGCAGGATCAGCTGATGAGCGATCGCCGGGACATCGAGCAGGGTCAGACGGACCTGGCATCGGCGCGTACGGACATCGACTCAACGAAGCAGGGACTTGCGGCGAATGTTCAGGCCACGGGAGAGAACAAGCAGGCCATCGGGCAGACGAACACCCGTATCGGCACGCTGGATCAGTACGACACCAAGGGCAGCTACACCGTTCAGTTTGCGAACGGACGGTCGGCGGTCACGAAGAAGTACAAGGATGAACTGGTCGACTTCGTGAAGCAGGCCGCGGATACTCCGGGCGCGATGATCGAAGTGCAGGGCTATGCATCGAAGGTTGGCTCGGCCTCGCTGAACCAGCGTTTGAGCAGCGAGCGTGCTGACAACGTGCTGACGGTCATCCAGCAGGCGGGCGTTCCTCTGACACGGATCCTGGCACCGGCGGCGATGGGAACCACGGAGCAGGTTGCCGACAACCACAGTCGTAGCGGACAAGCGCAGAACCGGCGCGTGGTCGTGACGATCGTTGTGAACCGCGGAATCACGAGCGGAGCGAACGGAGCGAACGGAGCCTCTGTGGCCACCGCGACGACCGGATCGGGTTCCTAAGCAGCTTTTTGTAACGGTTACATCAGGCGATAGTGCGATGGCTCGCACTATCGCCTTGTTGTTTGTGGGGAGCTAATGCACCGGTGCGGCTCCGCCGGGGAGGATGCGCGATTTGACTTCCAACCGGTGATAGTTGCCGTACGTGGCGCGGTAAGACCAGGTGGTTACGCGGAATGTCCCTTGATCGCCGGTTGCCTGCATTGTGATGGAAGAGGGCATCCAGAAGGTTTCGTTGTCGAGCACAACAGGCGCGTAGTCGACCGTGAGAACACGCCTGCCAATTACGGGCGATGCATAGCCTGCCGCCGGAATGATGGTGTGACGCGGCGTGGTGATTTCAAGGTGCGTGATCTGCATCGATGCGGGATCGATGAGGACACTGCCAGTGCTTTTTTCCTGGAGAAGGCAGGCGGCGGTGTTCTCGTGTTTGAGCGCTGTAGCGAAACGGATGGTATAGGGCTCGTTGGGGTGCTTGCTGTCGATCGGCTGCAATGTGTAGCGCATGCAGGATTTCTGATTGGGGGAAACGACGTCGAGGCCGCCCTCGAACGCACCGTGCAAGACTGACGGGCCTTCGATATCCTGCGAAGCCGCAGGTTTGCCATCGACGGTCTTGATATCGCGCGACTCAACGAGAGTTGTTGTGTGGTCGGGATTGGGAGTGCGCTTGAGCCGAAAGATGGAGTCGGTGACCGTGTTGCGATCGCCTCGGTCGGAGGCCATCCGCGAGACGACTTGCTCGTCGCAGAAGAAGCTTGGAACGCTGGTGTCGAAGTGATGCAGATTCGCTTCCAGCCGCTGCAGAAGGTCGTCGAGCGAGGGCGTGCCCGGCCGCTGAGCACAGAACGCAGGCGAAATTCCAAGAAATGCAAGTGATGAGAGGATCGCGGATTTCAGCGGGAATCGAACCATTCGACATGCCCAGTATAGTGAAACAAGTTTTTGGGGATGAGCGCGCAAGAGAAAGCCCCAGCCAGGCGAGGAGTGCAAGGCTGGGGCAAAGTGGAAGGCGGAATTACTGGTTGGCTACTGCGTCGTTCGCCGGCTCATCAGTGCTGCCGTAGAGGAACTCATAGTCGTTCCAGCCGGTGGCTGTGTGGTCGGCGGAGTTGTTGGTGATTTCCATACGGAGCGCGTCGTACATCACGCCCTGCGTGCGATTCACGTTGAAGGTGATGACATTGTCCTGGCCCGCTGGGTAGAGCTGGCTGGTGTCCCACTGAAGGACGACCCATTGATAGGTGCCGGAGAAGCCGCTGCGAACGGCGGCGTCAGCGTTCTTCACGTTGAAGCCATGCCAGACGAGAGGATGGCCGTTCAAGTTGATGGTCATGCTGGCTTCGGTTGCAGCGATGCCCATGGATAGAGTGACGAACTGACCTTGCTGCTGCTGGTCGGCGGTCGTGGTGAAGTGGATCTGCCAGTCGGGAGTGTGTGCCGTTCTGCAAGCCGTGCCGCCGCCTCCAACGTAGGACGGGCAGAGAGCGTCGTAGCCGTCGGTTGAGTTATTGGCTGCGTCATACAGGCCGGGATGGAAGATCTGCCACTGGTTGTAATTCCATTTGGTGAGGTCGTTGGTGGCGGGCGTGGAGCCGACAGCAGTGGCATAGTAGTCCACTGCGCCCGGTATCGGGCTACTTGCGAAATCGGCCCAGTAGTTCCAGTTGCCCCAGAACTCGCGGTCGTCTTGAACAGAGGTGCCGAGACGGTCGGTGTACTGATCCGAGTAGTTGGGATCGAGATCGATGGGATTCGTGATGGTGCCGTGGAGGAACTCGTGAGAGGAGCGGTCTGCGTTGCCGATGGTCCAGATCGCAGGCTGCGTCCCAAAGTTTTCTGGTAGCAGGGTTGGAGAGACCTTCGTCAACTTATTCGCGCTGACGGTGACGTTGTCCTGTCGCAGTTCGCCCCATTGCCCTAAGTTATAGACCGAAAGCCGGTAGGTGCCGGGAGCGACGTTGTTGAAGTTGGCGATGCCGGCGGGATTGATATTCATCCAGTACTCGTTGCCGGCGTGCGAGTACTGCAGGTTGGTTGTGTTGTCGCTCAGGACCGCCCACGCCTGGTTCAGATCAAGGCCCTTGGTGCCCGCGACCTTCGCCTGCACCTGGCCACGCGCGGTGGATGGGACGTAACCACTGTTCAGCAATTGAATCTCGGTATCGTAGGAGGGCTGCAATTGCTGTGATGCAGCGAGCGCTTCCTGATAGAGCGAGGCTGCAGTATGGTTGGTGCCGCTGTAGGTGTTGAAGTGCAGGTAGAACGGGCCGTAGAGGCGGTGCATCACCGAGCCTTTGGGCACAGTGAAGTTCATCTGGTTGTCGAGGTGGTTGGAGTAGGCCTCCATGATCAGGAGATTGCCGGTGAAGATGAGGTCCTGCTTTGTCGGACCGCCGGTGAGAGACTCCGAACTGGGGACCACCATCCATGCAGCGAAATCGGGGCCGTAAACACCTTCAGCCCGGTGCAGGTATTCGTAACTCGAGTAGTCGTACTTGGTGTAGAACTCGCGGCGGAAGCCCTGCGGAAGTTGTTGGCCGTGGAGATCGCTGGTGGCGTCCTGGACGTTGGTTCCGGAGGGAAGACCGCCGAAGAGGACTGCGTTCGGCATCGGGACCGTGGTGGCTCCGAGATTGCCGAGGCCTGAGTTCACCGAGTAGGTGTTGACGAACTGATTCAGGTTGCCGCGGAAGACCCATTGGACCTGGCCGACGCTTCCCGTGATGTCGGTGGCGCTGTGGTCGAGAGTGAAGTAGGTGTGGATTCCGGGATCGTTGAGGAAAAGGATGTTGTGGCGCGACCACGTGAAGGCGTTGGTGGAGTTGGACGCGATGGTGTTCCACCAGTCGATGTATTTGCCGTTGGGGTCGAGATAGTAGCCGTTCGTCGCAGTGCCGGCGCTGATGGTGCCTGCGTTGTCCATGTAGAAGCCCTTGGGGCCGTTGTGGTCGCGGTTGGTTGTGTCGATGAGCTCCTGATTGGGGAACGCATTCCAGTGGATGCTGAAGATGCGTCCGTCGTTGGGCAGCCAGTCGACGGTGACGACTCCGTTGCTGATCTTCCAGTTGGATGAGCTGCTGTTGTCGATGGTGATTTGAGCCTTGGCGGGGGAAATGGCGAGCAACAGGACGAGCGCTGTTGCGGACAGCAGGAGTTGTTTCACAGCGAAATGGCCTCCATCTTCTGGTGAGGAAATCCGGCGGCCGATGCCTGCCGGTTTGAGGTGCAGCCGAATGCTAGGACGGCCTGCTTTGTCTGGTCAATAGGGGAATTATTTCAATTGTGTAAGTTTCGATCCCATCAAGATGTTTTGCACAGGGTTGAGGGGATTACTTGATGTATACAATTTTGGATTTGTCATTTTATGATGGAGCGATTTCATTTCAGGAGGATTCGTGAGCGAATCAGCGCCGAATTTTAAGGACGGCTCGCGCCGACGGTTTTTGAAGGGCCTAACAGCAACCCCGGTAGCAGCGTTTGCGGGAGAAGGGCTTCTCGCTCAGACGGCCAAGAGGCCTGAGAGCAATGCCGCGCCTGCGCCGCAGCAGCGGGGGCGAGAGGTGGCGCCGTTTCCTCCGCCAGGAAAGAAGTTTGTGGCGATTCAAATCGGCGGGCGGTCGTTTGTAGACGAAGGCGTCGATCAGTGCCTGGATACGTTGCGCGAGAAGGGCGGCGTGAACGTGGTGATGGCTACCGTGTTCACGTACGGCACTGGACTGGCGGGGCGGCAGGTGCGCAGCGAGCCGCTGCCGGATCATGGCGTGCAGGAGTACGACCGCGTGCACGGCGGAAGCTATGCGAAGGTTCATCCGGAGTTCTATGCAGATTCGGTGGTCAAGGATATTCGCGCACCGGAGCTGGGGGAGTTCGACATTCTCGCGGATGTGATTCCGAAGGCGAAGGCCAAGGGAATGCAGACCTATGCGCTGTTTGAAGAGGCCTACAATCCGCGCCTGACGCCGAACTTCGAGAAGGTGTGCGAGGTGGACGTCTATGGGAGGCTGGGACGCGATACGTGCTTCAACAATCCGAATGCGAGGGCCCTGCTGACGTCGATGGTGTCGGACTGGGTGACGAGTAATGACCTCGACGGGCTGATGTGGGAGTCGGAGCGGCAGGGGCCGCTGAATGAGACGCTGGGCGCGCACTTTGGCTCGATCGGGCCGCGGCGATCGATCTGCTGTTTCTGCGATTACTGCATTGCGAAGGCCAAGGACGCTGGGATCGATGGCCGGCGGGCGCGCGAGGGATATATTGCACTGGATCATTGGGTGAGCCGGACGACAAGCGGGCCGCGCACCGCGGACGGAAGTTTCATCGGCCTGTGGCGGCTGTTTGTTGAGTATCCCGAGATCCTGGCGTGGGAGCGCTTCTGGTACACGAGCCAGGAGCAGATGTATGGATTGATCTACGGCACGGCGAAGGCGATCAATCCGCGGCTGCAGGTGGGATGGCACATCATGCACCTGGTGACGATGAGCCCGTTCTATGCGGCGGACACGAGCTACTCGCGGCTGGTTCATATTGCGGATTATCTGAAGCCGTGTCCCTATAACAACTGCGCAGGGCCGCGGCTGGCGCGGTATATCAAGAACGTGCAGTCCACCATCTTTCGCGATATGACACCGGAGCAGGTGCTGGCGATGCACTACGAGTTCTTTGGTCTGCAGAACGAACCGACGCTGGACAAACTGCCGACGGCGGGGCTCTCGGGGGAGTCTGTGGGTGTGGAGACGAAACGCGCGATGGCCGATGTGGAAGGCGCCATTCCGATCTATCCGGGCATCGACATCGATATACCGACGGGTCTTCAGGAGAAGAGGACACAACCTGCCGATGTGAAGGCGGCGACGCTTGCGGCGTTTCGTGCAGGGGCGCCGGGCGTGGTTCTGTCGCGCAAGTATGCGGAGATGAAACTGACAAATCTTGCGGGGGCGGGCGAGGCCTTGAAGGAGTTGGGTTACTACTAATACGGAGATGCAGCGCTAATACGGAAATGTAGCGCGCTGGGGCTTTGAGCGTGCGTGGCGGGAATCGTCGCTGCGCGACGGTCGCCTTGCGTTCGGTAGGCATCACCCTGTCTTAAGTGCGAGTGACGCAGGATACTCACCCTGAATTCTGATTAGTGCTCCAGAGACGGAGAGGTGTGGCTGTCTCGTGAGGAGGGCTTATGAGGCTGCGCGGTGGTTATTCCGGCCATGGTCCGGCAGGGCGTCTTGCTTTCGGTTCGACTCTCGGCTTTGGCGCACTGTTGTTTGCGGTGATGCTGTGGGGCGTGGGTTGTAAGAACAAGGAGGAGGCGGCTCCGGCGCCAGCCGCTGCGACTGAGGGGCAGCCGCCAGCGGCCGCGACGAACCTTGAGGATCTCGTGGCGCCGATTGCGCTGTATCCGGACAAGCTGCTGGGGCAGTTGCTGATTGTGGCGACCAATCCGCAGGAGGTGCTGGATCTCGGCAACTGGCTGATCATGAATCAGAGCATCAAGGCTGCGGACGCTCCGGCGCAGGCGAAGGCGGCCGGGTTCAGCACGAGCGCGCAGTACTTGGCGGCGTTTCCGCAGGTCGTCGACAACATGTGCCAGCAGATGGACTGGACGAAGGATCTCAGGGGAAGCGGTCAAGAGTAATCAGCAGGGCGTGCTGAGTGCGATTCAGACCAGGCGGTTGCAGGCGGAGCAGACGGGGAATCTGAAATCGAGCCCGCAGATGAAGGTGGAAACGGCGACCGACAATGGCAAGCAGGTCGTGGAGATCAAGCCGGCCGATCCGCAGGTGATCTACGTGCCGCAGTACAACCCGGAGGCGGTGTACACGCAGCCAGCGCCTGCGCAGACGGCCCAAACGGCTGCGCCGGCTCAAACGGCTGCGCCGGCTCAGACGACACAGACGACCCAAACGACGCAGACAAACCAGGTGAATCAGACCGTGGTGGTTGAGCAGCAGCAGCAGGAAAAGTCCGGTGTGAGCACGGGAGGAGCGGTGATGGGCGCGCTGCTCTCGTTTGGAGTGGGTATGGCGGTGGGCTCGGCGTTCCACAACGACGACTACTATCCGTATCCGGGGTGGGGTGGCGGAGGAATGTACTACGGCGGGCGACCATACTATCCGCCGCCGTATGCTGCTCCACGTTATGCGGGGTATCGGCCCGCGGGAGCGTATGCTCCGCCGAGCAATTATCGATGGAGTAATTACAACAAGAACGTCAACGTTCGCGTGAATAATGGCAATTACTACGGTCGGTATAACGGCGCCAATCGCGCGGGGACCAACGGCTTAGCGAATAACAATCGGCCGGGGGGCGGGAACTCCGGGTACCTGGGCGCGCGCAATGACGCGGGCAGGAACAACGGCGCCTCAATGGCGCGCGTGAATCCGAATAACGATCGCGGAAGAAACAATAACGATGTTGGGCGGAATAACAACGATCTCGCGAGGAACAATAACGGCCGCGGGAATAATGATCGCGGGATAGACAACAACAATCGCGGAAACGACCGCGGAGTTAACAACAACAACAATCGTGCGAACGACCGCGGAGTTAATAACGACAATCGTGCGAACGATCGCGGAGTTAACAACGACAATCGTGCGAACGACCGCGGGGTCAACAACGGCCGCAATGGTCCTGGGAATAATGGCGCGGATGCGAGGCCGGGTGGCGGCGCGGATCGCGGTTATGGCAATAACTCTGCCGGGAACAATGCCGCTCGGGCAAATACGATGGAGGCGCAGAACCGCGGAGCGAATCAAGGAGCGCTGGGTGGCGCGAATGCGAACGGGAGGGCGGCGACTCAGGACAGCAGCCGCGGTCGCGAAAGCATGAATGCGCCGAGTGGCGGGGGTGGCAACCGAAGTGCGCAGGGTGGTGGAGCCAGCCGGCCTCCGCAGGGTGGCGGTGGTGGTGGAGGAGGCCGGCCTGCGCCGAGCGGTGGTGGCGGCGGAGGCGGAGGCGGTGGCGGCCGGAGTGCGCCTAGTGGGGGTGGCAAACGGCGTTGACCCGCTGCGACGGTTTTGAGAGAGCGAATGGATCTGCCGGGTCAGTGGCAGCTGCTTCGAGAGGAGACAAGGTGATGAACGCTACGATGCATCGCGCCGAAGTTCGAACGATGGTGTTGCTGGTTGCCGCGATGAGCGGCGTAGCCGGATTGTGCGCGCAGACTGCGGGACAGAAGACGTTTGCGTCGTCGAAGGATGCGCTGAGTGCGTTTGTGCAGGCGATCAGCTCAGACAACAGCGCGGACCTTGCGGCGATTCTGGGCGCGGGAGGCGGAGCGATTGTCTACTCCGGCGACCCGGTGGCAGATAACGCGGCGCGAGACCACTTTGTAGCGGCGTACAACGCGAAGCACTCGCTGGTGGGTGCAGGGGGGCACAACTTCACGCTTCTCGTCGGAGCGAGTGATTATCCGCTGCCGATTCCGCTGGTGAACAACGGAGGCAAGTGGTACTTCGATGGGGCGGCAGGCAAAGAGGAGATTCTTTACCGCCGCATTGGGAACAACGAGTTGTCGGCGATCGGTGTGTGCAGAGGCGTGGTGGATGCGCAGCGCGATTACGCAGCGAGCAGCCACGACGGGAAACCGGCGGGGACCTACGCGGCGCGTGTGGTGAGCACGTCCGGAAAGCAGGACGGGCTGTACTGGGAGACGAAGGCAGATCAGCCGCAGAGCCCGGCGGGGCCTCTGCTGGCGGAGGCGAGCAGCGAAGGATATAGCGCAGGGAAGGGTGCGCCGTATCACGGCTATATCTACAAGATGATCGAGAACCCGGGTGGATATGCTCTGCTGGCGTATCCGGCGGAGTACCGCAACAGCGGAGTGATGACGTTTGTCGTGACGCAGAGCGGCGTGGTGTATCAGAAGGATCTTGGCAAGGATACGGTGGCGATCGCGCAGCGGATCAATGTGTATCAGATGGATGGGACCTGGCCGACGGTACAGTGATGTCAGTGAGCATGCCTCCGAGGCGATGATCTGCTGGATGGGGAGCGAGACGCGAGTATGACTGCGAGCGAGACCGCTCCCGTTGTGGCTATCCCGTATCGTGAACCGCGCGGTGATACTCTGGGCGGGCGCGACTGAGCCGCCCATCCGCGAACGTTGAAGGACATCATGAAGAGAATCTGCCCGGTCTTTCTGGCCAGCGTCATGCTGGCGACGACCTCTTTTTGCTTCGCACAGCAACAGCAATTGCCGAAGGATGATCTGGCGCCGGGATTCAAGGCGCCGGAGGTGGAGAAGGACTACATCAAGCGCGTGGAGATGATTCCGATGCGCGACGGCGTGAAGCTGTATACGGTGATCGTGATTCCGAAGGGAGCGCGCGATGCGCCGATGGTGCTGACGCGGACGCCGTATAACGCGGCGGCGAGAGCCGAGCGCACGAAGGACGCGGCGAAAATGACGGAGCTGCTGCCGCTGAGCGATGAGGATTTTGTGAAGAACGGCTACCTCCGCGTGTACCAGGATGTGCGCGGGAAGTATGGTTCGGAGGGTGTGTATCTGATGACGCCGCCGCCGGTGGACTCGGGTTACAACCCGAGTGGAGCGGATGACACGACGGATGCGTACGACACGATCGACTGGCTGGTGAAGAATGTGCCGGAGTCGAATGGGCGCGTGGGGATGATCGGGTCGAGCTATGAGGGCTTCACGGTGGTGATGGCGCTGCTGCATCCGCATCCCGCGCTGAAGGTGACCGCGCCGGAGAGCCCGATGGTGGATGGGTGGATGGGGGACGACTGGTTCCACTATGGAGCGTTTCGTCAGCCGAACATCGACTACATTGCAGAGCAGACGGCGGTGCGCGGGCTGGGAGCACATATCGATCGTGCGCATAAAGACGACTACACGAACTATCTGGAGGCGGGGTCTGCGGGTGATTTCGCGCGCGCCGGCGGGATGGATCAGCTGCCTTTCTGGCATGTGATGGAGGAGCATCCGGCGTATGACGGATATTGGCAGTCGCAGGCTTTGGACAAGTTGATTGCGAAGACGCCGCTGACGGTTCCGACGCTGTGGGAGCAGGGCGAGTGGGACCAGGAAGATATGTACGGCGGGAACCATGCGTATCGCGCGTGGGAGCCGAAGGACTCGACGAACACGATGAACTACCTGGTGATGGGGCCGTGGTTTCATAGCCAGATCAACCGGCAGGGGCGTGGGATGGGGCCGTTTGAATGGGCGATCGATACGTCGGAGTATTTTCGCGAGGATGTGCTGGTTCCGTTCTTCAATCAGTATCTGAAGCCGGGGTCTGCGAAGGCGGAGATCGCGCCAGTGTTGATGTTTGACGCGGGAATGGATCGGTGGGACAGGCTGCAGGCGTTTCCGGTGAGCTGCGAGCAAGGGTGCGAGGTGAAGACGCAACCGCTGTACCTGACGGCGGGTGGCGGGTTGTCGTTTGAGACGCCGAAGAAGGATGAGAAGACGAGATTTGATGAGTATGTTTCGGATCCGGCGAATCCTGTGCCGTACAGGCCGCGGCCGGTGGATGAGGCTGACGGTACGGGGTGGCGGACGTGGCTGGTGACGGATCAGCGGTTCGTGGACGGAAGGCCGGATGTGCTGACGTATGTGTCGGAGCCGCTGAAGCAGCCGATGAAGTTGTCGGGTGAGCCGATTGTGCACCTGATGGCGTCGACGAGCGGGACGGATTCGGATTGGGTAGTGAAACTGATCGATGTGTATCCGGATTCGTTTGTAAAGGCGGGGGATAACGGAGGCGTGTTTCCGGGAGTGCTTGGAACGCCGACGGATATGAGCGGGTATGAGCTGCCGATCGGCATCGATATTTTCCGCGGGCGTTACCGTACGAGCTTCGAACATCCGAGTGCGCTCGAGCCGAACAAGCCGCTGGAGTACAAGTTTGCGCTGCCGCTGGTGGAGCGCACGATTCTCCCCGGGCATCGGCTGATGGTGCAGGTGCAGTCTTCGGCGTTCCCGCTGTACGACCGCAATCCGCAGAAGTTTGTGCCGAACATCTTTGACGCGAAGCCGGGCGACTACGAGAAGGCGACGCAGAAGGTGTGGCATGAGCCGGGGGCGGCGAGCTATATCAGTCTGCCGGTGGTGCGGACGAGCAAGTAATTGTTGTCGAAGAAGTGGTGTTCGTTTGACATCAACATTCCCTCAGGGGCTGAAGCCCCTTTTTGATGCGTCCCGTTGCGGCACGGCTGAAGCCGTGCCCTTTCAAGACTTGCCCTGTATTCAACATCGCCTAGTGGGCCAGGACATTGCAGGCTCGTGTATTCTTTGTGGGCTGTCAGACAGGTTTTTGGAGGCGTGAGGATGCGGTTGCTGGCTGGGGTGTGTGTTGTGGCGATGGGATTGAGCGTGGCGCATGCGGCGAAGGTGTGCGATGTGCGCGCGTACGGAGCCAAGGGCGACGGCACGACGAAGGATACGGCGGCGATTCAGAAGGCGATCGATGCGTGCGCGGCAGTGAAGTCCGGTGGCACGGTGAAGCTGAGCGGCGGGACGTTTGTGAGCGGCCCGATCGTGCTGAAGTCGAACATCACGCTGGATGTGGAGAAGGGCGCGACGCTGCTGGGGTCGCCGGACCGCGAGGATTTTCCGAAGGCGACCTTTGCGCGGCATGACACGGTGCAGGCGTTTGTGAGCGCGCCGAATGCGGAGCACGTGACGATCACGGGCGGCGGCACGATTGATGGCAATGGGCACATCTGGTGGGAGTATGTGCGCGGGGTGAAGGATGCGGGTGTGCTGGGCAATGATCATCCGCGGCCGATGGGGGTAGTGTTCGACCATACCAGGCACGTGCGCATGGAAGACATCACGGTGCAGAATGCGGGCTTCTGGCAGATTGTGCCTTATTACGCGGATGACCTGACGTTCCGGAATATCCGGATCCTCGCCCCGCACTCGCCGAACACGGATGCGATCGATCCGTTCTCGAGCTCGAACATTGTGATCGACCACGTGTTTTCGAGTGTGGGAGATGACAATATCGCGATCAAGTCGGGCGCGATCAACTCGCCCGGGCCGGATGCGCCTTCGAAGAACATTACGATTACAGACTGCACGTTCGAGAACGGGCACGGGCTGTCGATTGGCAGCGAGGTTGCGGGCGGTGCGCAGAATATTCACGCGGAGCGGATTCACTTCAAGGGAACGGACCAGGGGATTCGCATCAAGGCGAATCGCGATCGCGGGGCGGACGTTTCGAACATCAGCTTCAAGGACATCGACATGGTGGACGTGAAGACGGCGATTCTGATCAGCGAGTACTACCCGAAGGTGTTTCCGGAGGGCGAGGTGGCGGCGGCTCCGATGACGCGGCTGACGCCGTTGTTTCACAACATCAAGATCGAGAATGTGAAGGCGACGGGGTCGAAGACGGCGGGGGTGATTGTGGGGCTGCCGGAGGCTCCGGTGAAGGACATCACGCTGCGCAATGTGCATATCCAGGCCGAGACCGGGATGCGGATTGCCTATGCGGACGTGACGTTCGACGGGGTGACGGTGAAGGCGGCGCAGGGCGAGGCGATTACGGTGGCTCCGAGCGCGAAGGTGACCGGCAAGTAGACTGAAGTATGCGAGTGGCGTGGCGTGCGGTGATCGTGCTGGCGGTGTTCGTCGTGATGGCGTTCACGATCTCTCATGCGGTGATGGCGCATGAACTCGCGGATGGTGATACGCCGTTTGCCGAGGTGCGGCTGGCGTCATGGATGGCGGGGCTTTTTGGCGGTGGGCTGGCGGCGGTGCTGGTGGGGATCGCGCTCGTGATTAAGCGGGTCGGTGAATCTCGAAAGGAATACCCCAGGGGCTAAAGCCGTTTCAGTTAAGAGGCGCTGAGAGGCTCAGGCGTAAAGTTTTGTGGTGTACCTCGAATTGGCTACGATTGGGTGGAGGGCATCTCAGCTCAGGCGAGGTCGGTGAGCAGACGCGCTTCGGCTTCGGCGGCAGTGATGCCGGTGAGGCGGAGGGTTTTGGAGCGGCTGGTTGCGCCGGAGATGAGCTCGATGCTGGGGCGAGGGATGTTCAGGCGTTCGGCGAGGAAGGCGATCAAAGCGGCGTTGGCGCGGCCGTCGGTGGGTGGGGTGGTGAGGGAGATCTTGAGCGTCTCGGCGTGAGTGCCGGTGATGGCGTTGCGTTTTGCGCCGGGGTGAACGCGGACGGAGAGGATGCAGCCGCCGTCGGTGGGGCGAAGGATCATGACTGGTTCCGGCGTGGAAGAAAGGTGAGACCCGCAGCGACGAGACCGAGGATTGGAACTAACAGCCCCAGATAGGCAATGATTCCGCCCTCTGAAAACAGGTAGTCCCACGGGCGAGGCTGTTGGTAAACGGCTGAGTTGTGAAATCTGTCAGCGCAAAGGATCAATGCGGCCGTGGCAGTCCATGTCCAAAAGAGTGTGACAACTACCTGCGTACCTCGGGAGCTGTGCAGCGCCGCTAATGCGATCCATGCAAGCAATGGAACGCAGGTTTGTATGGCCACGCAGATGAGGAAGTCATCTATACGCATTGGCCGGTGATAGCTCTTGTGGAAAGGGTTCCAAAGTAGCCAGTAGATGAATGCTGTCAACACGGCGAACGAGAGGGATCTCAGGATGGTTGATTTCATGGGTAGACGCGCTTGCCAAAGATGGCGGTGCCGATGCGGACGGTGGTGGAGCCCTCTTCGATGGCGACGCGGAAGTCGTTGGTCATGCCCATGGAGAGCTCGGTGAGTGTGGGGTGGGTGGGCTGGAGTTCGTCGCGGAGGCGGCGGAGGTGGGCGAAGTAGGGGCGTGCGGTTTCGGCGCCTTCGGGCGTGTCGTCGCTCCAGGGCGGGACGGTCATGAGACCGCGAACGATGAGGTGGTCGAGCGGAGCCAGTTGGTCGAGGAGTGCTGGGAGGTCTTCGGGGGCGAGGCCGTGCTTGGTGTCTTCGGGCGAGAGCTTGACCTCGATGAGGACAGGGATCGTTTTGTTGAGGGCGGCGGCGGCGCGGTCGAGGCGCTCGGCGGTTTTGAAGTTGTCGAGCGTGTCGACGGCGTGGAAGAGCTCGGCGGCCTTGGTGGTTTTGTTGTTCTGCAGCGGGCCAATGAGGTGAAAACAGGGAGTAGGGAGTAGGGAATAGGGAGTAGCAGGCGAAGAGGCGTCAGACGAGAGATGGTGGGTGAGGATAGGGAGTTTGGCGGCGAACTCCTGCACGCGGTTCTCGCCGAAGAGGCGCTGGCCGGCGGCGTGGGCTTCGAGGATGGCTTCGGCGGGGTGCATTTTGCTGACGGCCATGAGGGCGACGGTGGCGGGGCCGCGGTGGGCGCGGGCGCAGGCGTCGGCGATCTCGTTGCGGATGCGCTCGAGGTTGGCGGCGATGGACATCCTTGTTAGTTTACGAGGTGTGCGAGCCCACAGTCCGCGATAGAGCTGCGCACGGAGGGGGCCGCGCGGGAATGATTTCTCGCGCGTCTACGCGCGATACCCCACCCTGCCGCTACGCGTCGAGGGTGGGGCACCCGAGATGTGCGGAGTTGACTAGGGGTTGCGGTGGAGGATGTGGATGGCGATGTCGGGGTAGAACTCGCGGAAGACGGTGAAGCCCATGTCACGCGCGCAGGCGTAGGAGAACTTGGTGGCGAGCACGCCGAAGGATTCTGATCCGGGCGGGTAGTACGTGGTGGAGACGGCCTGGGCGCCTGCTTTGCCGCCGAGACCAGCGAGGTTGGATGTGGCGTGGCCCTCGTAGGTGCGAGCGACGGCGACGCGGGACATCGCATAGCCGAGGCGTTTCCACTTGGAGCCGTGGCCCATGGCGTAGTAGCGGGTGTCTTCGTGGAGCAGTGTGGGGAGAATCCAGGCGGACTGATAGGTGCCGTCGGTCTTATCGAGGAAGCCGCGCCAGAGGTAGGCCCAGAAGACGGCGTCGCCGCCGTTGTAGGTGTCGAGCGACGGGTGAGAACCCTGCCCGTAGGCGGTGGCGGTGGTGAGGCCAAGAAAGACGAAGGTCGAGTAGTCGAACGCCTGGTGGGTGGCGATCTTGAAGCTCTGTTTGAAGCCGGGCGGCGGGGGAATCTCGCCGGCGGAGACGCTGCGGTAGTTGGGCATGAGGCCGAGGATGCGGTGAGGCTGCGTTCCGGTGTCGGTGATGATCTTCTTCTGTGGCTTGTCGGAGGGAGTTGCGGTGGAGGGAGCACTGTTCGTCTGGGCGTTGGTTTGTAGATCTTCGTAGGGCGCGAGGCCGGGAGCGGCCTCGAGGGAGGCGTCGGTGACGCTGGAGCTATAGGGCTCGGGTGACGTGATGAAGTGGCTGTCGCCCGCGGAGGATGTGGGGAAGTTGTGAGGCAGAGCGGTGGCGAAGAGCGCGGAGGGCGCGTCAGGCAGCTGCGCTAAAGAAGGGGGTGCGAGAGCGAGGCCGAGCGGTGCGAGCAGGAGGGGCGTAAAGCGAAGGAAGAAACGAAACAAGGAAGAACCGTCCTGAGATGACGATGCGGGGCGCGTGCGGAGATAGACCCGGACTTTGGTAGTTAGACGAGATTCCGGCATGGCAGTTGCGGTGAAATGCATGCCGACCACGGGTAAGTAGCCGTGGGTGGAACATCCTGGGGGCGAAGAATCGTAAGGCTGCATCCAGAGGGATTCTTTTCACGTCCTACGATGTAAATAGCGGTTTCGGAGGTGACAAATCACAACATGTGCCCTGATACCGTGTTGGAAGACGCTAAAGGGTTTCACCAGTTGAAGGAGTAGAGAAGCATGTCCAGGACCCATTCTCGATGGATTTCGTTTGGCGGCCGAACTTTGGCCACTGTGGCACTGATGACAACGGGCGGATTTTTATTGCACGCGCAGACAACGGGAGCGAACGGTGCCTCCACGGCACAGACTGTTTCTGCCCAGGAGCCGACCTTCCCTCTGCAGATGACGACCGAGGGGCAGACTAAACCGTCGGATGAGGTGTACTCCAGCAGTTTGAGCAGCTCCGGACTGAATGATTCGGATGCCCCCAACACCCAGATGGCAGCGAATACAGGAAGCCCTTTCCACTTTTTCAACGCGCAGTATGGTGGCGGGCAGCAGCGATATGGGCGGCCGAAGTACCACGGCTCGAACACAAATGCCGACGGCTCGCCGAAGTGGGACTTCTTTGTGGGGGGTGGTTTCGGGACTCCGATTGGCGACCAGTTCAACTATGGGACGATCAGCTGGTCGTTCGGCGGCGGCGGCGGCCGGATGTGGAATGCGCACTTCGGGGCGAACGTCGAGTTCAATTATGACCATTTCGGGCTGACGGGCGGCACGCTGAACGATCAGCAGGCTCTCTACAATTACACGATTTTGCTTTACAACCGGCAGAATCCGCAGAACCCGGTGTCGCCGATCTCCGGGCTTGACGGCAACAACCATATCTGGTCGTTTTCGCTGCAGCCGATTTTTAACGTCCACAGCGGTGAGGGGATGGGCGTTTACGTAACGGGTGGCGCTGGCTACTACCACAAGGTGACGAACTTCACGGTGCCGGCGATTGGTACCTACTGCGATCCGTTCTACGGATGCTATTCGTATACGGCTAACCAGGTGATTGATCACTACACGTCGAATGCGTTAGGCGTGAACGGGGGCATCGGGATCACGTACAAGTTCTCGAAGTTCTCGAGCCAGCGGCTGTATGCAGAGGTTCGCTATGTACACCTGTTCAACTCCTACCGGCCAGGCGTGACGATCGACACCGTTACTCCTGCCAACGCGAGTGAGCCGAACTTCTTCCCGCAGAATAGCCAGCACACCGACTATATTCCGGTGAAGTTTGGTATCCGGTTCTGAGGCTGTGTGAGTGAAATAGAAAAGGCCCGCTTCGGCGGGCCTTTTACTTATTTGGCCAGGGTCGCCAGCGTCCATCCGTTCCTTACGCGCTCTGCATATCGAGATTCTGTGGCGATGAAGAATCTCTTGCAATCATCGACGTACCGTCCCGCAATGCATGGAGCATTGGCGAAATCCCACATCGTCTCTTCCAATGTCCGCTTGCTGTTCCATACGGTCATCAGCACGTCATCGAAGGAGGCATTTGGGTCGAAGTGTCCGCTGTCCATATCAACTCTGTCAACGAGATCATGCAGCGCCTCACAGCCAGTGCCCCATGAAGAAAAGAAGACAAGTCCGTTATCGATCAGACGTTCGATCGCATCGCGCATGTCCGGTGAGTCGCCAGTGAAATCCATCGCAGCGAGAAGCGCGAAACACGATGAAGTCATCTGCAACCTCGCCGGAATCTCCTCAAAGCGCTCGACCACGATCAATGAGAACTGTCTGCCGTCTTCCGCATATGGGCTGGTCAGATTCTCCATTTTCACACCCCGACGGGGTACGGCTTTTCATGCATGGCGTCTCCGCGCGGGCTGCGACGTTCGAAGAGGCCCTGGAAGAGGCTTAGAAGGCCGGTGTACCAGTAGCCGATGACAAAGAGCAGAAGGAACGGCACGGTGAAGTAGTTCTCGGTGCTGACGGCGTACCAGACAGTAGCAGTGAAGTAGCAGCCGATGAGGATCTCGATCCAGGGGATGATGCCGAGACGCTTGCGGTACTTCCTGGCCTGGTGCTTCTCGCCCTTTTTCATGACGCGGTACTTGGGCGTGCGCGCGAAGGCGGACTTGATGCCGAAGAGGGCTTCGAGGACGGCTTTGGTGTTGGTAATGGTGAGGCCGATGCCGAGGGACATGAGAAACGGCAGGTAGAGAAAGGTTTTGTACCAGGTGCGCGGGAAGAGCTCCTTCTGGCTGACGAGATAGAAGCTGGAGATGGACATCGTGGATGCCATGAAGAGCGGGAAGTCGATGAGCATCATTTCGACCCAGCCCTGGTAGGAGCGGATGATCATCGCCGGCATCAGCAGCGTGGAGAGCACGATCATCAGCGGGTAGCTGATGTTGGCGGTGAGGTGGTACCAGGCCTCGAGCTTGGTGTGGAAGGGCGCGTCCGACTTGAGGACGGAGGGCAGAATCTTCTTGCTGGTCTGGATGAGTCCCTTGGCCCAGCGTGCCTGCTGGGTCTTGAAGGCGGTCATCTCAATGGGAAGCTCGGCGGGGCACTCGACATCCTGCAGGTATTTGAACTTCCAGCCTTTGAGTTGCGCGCGGTAGGAGAGATCGGTGTCTTCGGTGAGGGTGTCATGCTGCCAGCCCCCGGCTTCGTCGATGGCGGCGCGACGCCACATGCCGGCGGTGCCGTTGAAGTTGAAGTAGACGCCGGCGCGGGAGCGGCCACCGTGCTCGAGGACGAAATGGCCGTCGAGGAGGATGGCTTCGACCTGCGTGAGGAAGCTGTAGCTGCGGTTGAGGTGGGTCCAGCGGGTCTGCACCATGCCGATGCCGGGATCAGTGAACTGGTCGACGACGCGGCGGAGCCAGTCGGGCGGGGGAACGAAGTCGGCGTCGAAGATGGCGACGAGTTCACCCTTCGCAGTTTTGAGGCCTTCTTCGAGCGCCCCGGCCTTGTAGCCGTGGCGGTTGGTGCGGTGAAGATAAACGATGGGTTGCGGAGGGAGGCCCTCGGTGCCCGCGGCGTAGCGCTGGACGATGGACGCGGCGACGAGGGTGGTCTCGTCGGTGGAGTCGTCGAGGAGCTGGATCTCGAAGCGATCGCGCGGATAGTCGATGCGGCAGCAGGCGTCGATGAGGCGGTCGATGACGAACTGCTCGTTGTAGATGGGGAGTTGAACGGTGACGAAGGGGAGCTGGTCGTGGGGGAAGTGCGCGGGTGGCTCGTTGGAGTGCGCGGCCTTACGCTTGTTGCGGTAGTAGAGCCAGACGAGTTGATAGCGATGGATGCCGTAGAAGGCAAGGATGACCATCACGATGAAGTAGGGAACGAGGAGGCAGACGTCGAAGGTGTTCCAGCGATAGTCGCCGCGGAAGGTGCGGTCGGCGTAGTGGGTACGCCAATAGTGCGAGAGGCTGTGCTGATCGGCCAGGAAGAGTGCCAGAGCGTGGAGGTGATGTGTCAGGGTTACGGCTCCCCAGAGGATGTAAGCTCCGCCCATTTTACGCGAGGGGCTTTGCGCAGCCGATGTGTTAGATGCGGGGCAAGGGCGCGTTTTCTTGAGCTTGCGGCGATTCATTTTGGCTGTGGAAGGCGGCCTGCTAGGCTCTGGCGTATGCGAAATCTGTTCTTTGGTGTGTCTCTGGCTCTGGTGTGTCCCTATGTCCTGGCGCAGGTTCCTTCCATAGCCGACCGGGTGTCGCAGCAGAATGCGCTGTTTGAGGAGTACTACCAAGCAGGGTTGAAGAACGCGCCGGAGCGGGCGACTTCGCTGGGTGACTATCGCTACAACAACCTGCTGGCGCAGCACTCGCTGAAAGCGATTGCAGATGAGCACGCGCAGGCTGATGAGTTTCTGGCGCGGCTGGAGAAGATTTCTACCGAGGGAATGAGCGACCAGGATTTGCTGAGCCATGAGCTGATGGAGCGGCAACTGAAGCAGGGCGACGTGAACTACAGCCTGAAGAACTATGAGATGTCGATCAATCAGCAGAATGGAATTCATACCTCGCTGGCGGACCTGGCGCTGAGTGTGCCGCTGGACTCGGTGCAGCATTACGAGGACTACATTGCGAGGCTGCACCAGATTCCGCGCGCGCTGGAACAGACGACGGAGGTGTTGCGGCAGGGTGAGAAGGATGGCCTGATGCCGCCGAAGCTGATCACGGCGTTGCTGCCGGGGCAGTGCGAGGGGATTGTCGCGGCGGACCCGTTTCTGCTGCCGCTGAAGAAGTTTCCGGCGAGCTTCTCGGACGCGGACAAGCAGAAGCTCACAGCAGAGATGACCAAGGCGGTGAACGAGGATGTGCTGCCGGCGTATCGGAAGTTTGCGGCGTTTCTGCGCGATGACTATGCGCCGAAGGGGCGTCCCGCGCTCTCGATTGAGAGCCTGCCGGATGGCAAGGTGCGCTACGCCGAGGCCGTGAAGATGATGACGACGGTCAACATTACCCCGGCGGAGGTTCACCAGCTTGGTTTGGACGAGGTAAAGCGCATCACCGCAGAGATGACAGAGCTTGCGCACAAGCAGGGATATAAGGACCTGGCAAGCTTTCGTGCGGCAGTGAATGCCGATCCGAAATGGAAGCCGACCAGCGAGCAGCAGATCGTCGATGACTTTGCGAAGTACATCCACCAGATGGAGCCGAAGCTGCCGGAGCTGTTTGGTCTGCTGCCGAAGTCGTCGGTGACCGTGGAGCCGATTCCCGGGTTTGCGAAGGCGGAGGCGACGCACTATGTTGCGGGGACGCCGGATGGAAAGCGCGCTGGACGTGTTGTGGTTGCGGTGGCGGATCCGACGTCGCGGACGCTGGTGCTGGATGAGGCGGTGGCGTATCACGAGGGCGTGCCGGGACATCACATGCAGATCAGCGTGGCGCAGCAGTTGAAGGGGCTGCCGAAGTTCCGGCTGCGTGGAGGGTATTCGGCTTATACCGAGGGGTGGGCACTCTATGCGGAGGAACTGGGCAAGGAGATTGGGTTCTATCAGGACCCGGTGTCAGACTACGGCCGGCTGAACTCGGAGTTGTTTCGCGCGGTGCGGCTGGTGGTCGACACGGGCATTCATGACCAGGGATGGACGCGTCAGCAGGTGATCGACTACATGCACGCGAACGATGTTAACGATGCACTGGCGCAGACAGAAACGGATCGCTACATTGCCTGGCCGGGGCAGGCGCTGGCGTACAAAATGGGGCAGCTGACGATTCGGAAGCTGCGCACCGAGGCGAAGGCGCAGCTGGGAAATCAGTTTGATATCAAGGCATTCCATGACGAAGTTCTGAACGGTGGAGCGATGCCGCTGGATTTGTTGCAGGAGCGCGTGGAGCGTTGGATCAAGACGCAGCTGCCGCAGAATGCGAGGACATCTGCCGCACCGGGTGCAGCACTCGCGCGCTAGTTGAGGCTTGGCGGGAGCTTTATTTCGAGCCGCGTCCGGCGCCGGAAGAGGAGCCTTCGCCTGGGGTGGCGGGCGCGGTCGTTTCGTGCACCAAGCCTATGCTCGTGTAGCTGTTGCGGGGGTTCCAGAGCTGCCAGCCGTCGGTGTGGTCGGCATCGGCGGCGGAGATCTGGGTAGCTACCTGCTCAGGGCCGAAGACGACGCCGCCGAAAGCGTAGTCGCGGAAGGCTTGAAGCCACGGCCGGAGCTTGAGCGGGTTGATGTCCGTGCGCGCGATGCCTCTGTCGAGGGTCAGCTTGATGGTTGAGTGGATGTCGTCAGTGGTGGCGAGCGGTTTAGCGTGGCCGGGGATGCCGTGCGCGAAGCCGGAGGGGTAAAGCATCGGGCAGATGTAGTCGACCTTGTCGACGAGATGATTAAGCTGCTGGCCGATGCCGGTGTCGTTGGTGTTCCAGAACGTGTAGCCGAAGATGTCGGCGGAGAGAAAGACGTTGTAGGGAACGAGCGCGGCGTGAGCTTCGCCGAGGAAGCTGGAGATGGCCTCGATGCGGTGTTGCTCGTCGGTGGGGCCGCTGACGATGAGCTTGGTGGTGGAGTCGGGGAAGCGGACGTAGTCGAACTGGACTTCGTCGAAGCCGGCTTTGGCGGCCTCGGTCGCGATGGCGATGTTGTAGGCGCGGACCTCGGGCTTGAAGGGGTCGGTCCAGGAGAGGCCTTCGCGGTCTTTGAAGAGCGAGCCATTGGCGAGATGAATGGCGAGCTCGGGCTTTGAGGTGGCGAGCGGCGTGTCCTTGAAGGTGACGATGCGGGCGATGATGTAGATGCCCTGCGCGTGCGCGCTGTTTACGAGGTCAGGGAGCGAGTGGATGGTCGTGACGTTGCGTGCGCCGATCTCCTTCGCGAGCGGGATGGCGCTGGGATAGACGAGCTGGCCGTGGTCGCTCTTGATGTTGACGACGATGGCGTTCGCGCCGCCGCGACGGATGATTTCAAAGGCCGAGTTGCGAATGATGGACGAGGAGATGCCGTACTCGGAGAGGTAGAGCGCGTGGACGGCGAAGGGATGCAGCTCGATGGAGTTGTTGTGAATGTCCGCGGCTGGAACGGTGACAGCGCGATAACCGGGGGCTCGGGCCATAACAGATTGCGTGCCGGCAGGAAGGTTGTACTCACCGTTCTTTGCGGTGAGCACCTTGCCGTTGACGGTGACGGTGGGGTCGAGCGCCGGCTGGTGCGTTGCACTGTTGAGGACGTGCACGGTCTGCGCGGTCAGCGCGAAAGAGGAGGTGAGCAGCGCGGAGGCTGCCAGGGAGAGAAGCTTCGTCGATGGAAGGGACATAGAGGAGGGTTTGCCTATAGTTCTGTCGTCATGCAGTACATCACGGAACTTAGACGCAGAAAAATGACAAAGATGTGTAAGGAAGCTGCGACGATACGGCAATCGAGGCAGGTTGGCGCGCGCAGGCCGGAATGGATTCAGTGAGAGGCGCGGTAGCCGAGCAGGGCTCCGAGGATGAAGGCTACCGGAACGGCCCAGAGGTGACGAAGACGGGGAGCGGCAGAGCGAGCGGGCTTCGCGGCAACGAGCGCGGGACGTAGCGGAAGAGGATCGACGCCAGGACGGCGAGGACGGATGACAGCGCGGTAGCCGCCCCTGGGAACTTCGATGAGTAAAGGATCGGCTTGACCTTCGCCGGTGTAGTACTCGAGCAGGCGGGAGCGAAGGCGGCCGGCTTCGACGCGCACGGTGGCATCGACGGCAGGGTCGTAGGAGGCGTCGCGATCGAAGACGTCCAGGGCGATGCTGTATTCCTTGAGCGAATCGGCGGGGTGGACGATGGAGTGCTCGATGACGTAGCGGAGAAAGAGCTGGCTGCGGTGCGCGCCGTCGAATGCGCGAGAGGCAACGATGCGCTCAAGCTGAGCTTTGACGGGGCTGCCATCCGGGAGGGGAGGGAACAGACGGCGTCTCAAGGCTTTCCGCGCGGAAGATGAGCGAACCAGATGAGGTTGCATGCTGGGAGATGGTCCTGGCACGGGGTATTCGTGGCCTTCCAAATTGATGAATCTGAAGGTGGCCGACGTAACTTACGGGCCGGAGCTTGCCAGTTCGAGGGGGTGGGTCCAGTGTATTGGGGTTCAGCCTTCAATATGCTGACCTATTTAACCGAGGAGTCTTTTTATGCTCATCTCGATCAAGCGCATTCTGCTGCCTGTCGTTGGAATGGCAGTAAGCCTATCGCCGCAGGCCTCTTACGCGCAACTGTCCCCTAATGCAACCGTAGTTGCAAGCGGTCTTGAGGGCCCGCGTGGGCTGCGATTTGGGCCGGACGGCGATTTATACGTGGCTGAGGCGGGACTGGGAGGGACGAACGCCACTACAGGTTGCATGCAGGTACCGTCGCCGGTAGGCCCATACACTGGTGGGCTGACGGCAGGATTTCGAAGTTCGATAGGAATTGGACGCGGACGACCGTGGCGATGGGGTTCCCGTCCGCCAAGAACGGGCTGGGATTCATCGAGGGACCTGCCGATATCCAATTCTTCAATGGGACCCTCTATGCGCTGCAGGCCGGCGGCGGATGTTCGCACGGCAACCCGAGCCTTGCCGGATGGTGTTACGGCAGTGAACAGGTTCACCGGAAACTGGCACTACGTTGCGGATATCAGCGCGTTCATGATGGCCAAGCCGGTGCAGTACCCGAACGCGGACGATTTTGAGCCGGACGGAACGCCGTATTCGATGATCCCGCGCAGGGAGCACTGCATGTGGTCGAGCCGAATTCAGGCCAAATGCTTCGGGTGGACCCCTATAGCGGCAATATCTTCCGGGAGATCGATGTATCGGCTTCGCAGGGGCATATTGTTCCTACGTCGGTGGCCTACAACAACGGCACGTTCCTGCTCGGCAATCTGAATCTGTTTCCGATTGAGCCGAATGGATCGCGCGTCATGACGCTGTCGAATTTTGGCTGCCCAACGTCGCGGCGCCTGGATTGAGTGTGCCGGGACCATTTTACATCTCGTCCTCCAAGGCGGGATTTGCGACGATCGCGGGCTGGAGATCGGCCCGAACGGCTTGCTCTATGTGCTTCAGCTTTCGCCTGGACACCCGAATATGGCTATCCGGGACCAAACTCCGGCAAAGTGACACGCATGAATCGTGATGGCTCTCTGACAGACGTCGTGACCGGACTGTCACTGCCAACCGCGATGACATTTGGGCCAGGCGGCAAGCTGTACATCTCAAACTTGGGCGCCGCGCCCGGCGGAGTGGGGCAGATTGTTGTGGCCACAGTTCCTAAGAAGAGTGCAGAGATAAGGCCAACTCCCGGGGCGAGAGCTCCGGGAGTTGTGTTTTGTGCGCGCGATCTGCGGTGAACAGGCGTGAGAGCGGTATAGACTGCCACTACTCTTGACGACGAATCACAGGCGTTTCGAATCCATCTTCCGGGAGTGTGTCATGCGCGTTGGCCGAATCGTTTTGGCGTTGTGACGGTTTGCGGAGTGATAGCGGGGTCGCAGTCAGCGCACGCCCAGGGCGGCGTCCGGCCGGCGGAATTGAAGGGCGCCTACACGTTCAAGCAGGGTGGTTGGACGTATGTGCATCTGGAGGGAACGCCACACGAGGTGGGATTTCAGCATGGATATCTGCTGAAGGATGAGATCGAGGACAACCTGAACGTATACCGTGCCGAAGCCGAGCACCTGTACGGCAGCAACTGGCAGTTTTTTCGCGAGGCGGGGAAGAATGTGCTGTGGCCGAAGGTCGAGCCGGAGTACCGGGCAGAGTTACAGGGCATCGTGGACGGAATGCAAGCGCGGGGCTCAAAAGTAGACCTCTGGGACATCATGGGCCTGAATGGCGAGGAGGAGATCTCCGGCTACTACTTGCCGAAGGTGAATGAGGCGAAGGGCAAGCCGAGTGCGCCGGAGGCAAGAGCTCCAGGCAAGTGCTCTGCGTTTATCGCAACGGGGAGCGCGACGAAGGATGGCAGGATCGTGATTGCGCATAGTGACTGGTCTCCCTATGCAGAGGGTGAGCGCTGGGCGGTGGTGTACGACATCGTGCCGGAGAAGGGGCTTCGCATCCTGATGGATGGGACGTTTGGGGTGATCACCAGCCAGGACGATTTCGGGATGAATGCCGCAGGGCTGATGATCACCGAGACGACGCTGTCCATGGCCAAGGGGTTCGATGAGAACGGGATCCCTGAGTTTGTGCGGTCGCGCAAGGCGATGCAGTATGCGACATCGATCGATGAGTATGCGGCGATTATGCGCAAGGGCAACAACGGCGGGTACGCGAATTCGTGGCTCGTCGGTGACCGGAAGACGGGAGAGATTGCGTATCTCGAACTGGGGCTGCATCACACGCCGCTGGCAAGGAAGAAGGACGGCTACTTTGTGTCGTCGAATTTTTCGGCGGACCCGATGGTGATTCGCGATGACACGCCGGGGTTCGATGCGAAGAATATGTCGAGCAGCATGAATGCACGGCATGTGACGGCCGAGGCGTTCATGAAGAAGCACTATGGGCAACTCGATACCGCGTTGGCGCAGGCTTATCTGAGCGACCACTGGGACAGCTTCGAGAAGAAAGACGACGCGGACCAGCGGAGCCTGTGCGGGCATGAAGAGACGAGCCCGATTGGCGAGCCGGTGTGGGGAAATCCGCCGTTTGCACCCAGTGGAGCGGTGACCGGCAAGGTGGCGGACTCTGAGATGGCGGCGAAGATGACCTTCATCGGCCGGGCCGGGCATCCGTGTGGCGAGGACTTTATCGCGGCGCCGTTCTTTGCGGCTCATCCGGAGTTTGATTGGGAGAAGCCGATCCTGCACGACATGAAAGCAGGGCCGTGGACCGAATTCAAGAGCGGGCAGAGCGCTGCGACGACCGAGCGGCAGGCGGCGGCTTTGCGGTGAACAAGTACCGATTCGTGAGGCGATGGAGCCTTTCGTTATCTGGCTGACGGAGGCTGAAGTGGTAGAAGGGAAGCCAGTTCTTCCGCACTTGGTTCAGGGGCCCTCGTTCTGATTGACAGCGCGATGGCGCGAAGGGAGAATGACCCGAGATTTCAGCTCAAGCGAATCGACGGGCTTCCCGCAAAGGAGTATCTCTGTGCACAAAATCGGTCGCAGTGTGTTTACGCTAGCAGTGCTTGGCGCGGCGGTTGTCGCGTCCCAGGCTCAGTCGATGATGACGCATCACGTGCGTGATCTCGTTCGCAACGGACAGGCGCAGTCGAATGGGCGACTTCCGCAGAACCAGATGATGAACCTGGACATTGTTCTCCCTGTGCGCGACCAGGCAGGGCTCGATCAGTTTGTGGCCGACGTCTCTGACCCGTCGAGCGCGAACTACAGGCACTTCCTGACGCCGCAGGAGTTCACGGCACGCTTCGGGCCGACCGAGGCGGACTATGACGCGGTGCTGCAACTGGCCCGATCGAATGGCTTGACGGTGACGGGCGGCAGCCGCGACGGCATGGACGTGCAGGTGCGCGGAAGTGTAGCGGCTGTGGAGGCCGCCTTCCATGTGAGGATGCAGACCTATAAGCATCCGAAGGAGAACCGCAACTTCTTCTCACCGGACCAGGAGCCATCGACGGACCTGGCGTTTCGTCTGTGGCACGTGTCGGGGTTAGATAACTATTCGACCCCGCATCCACTGGTGGTTTCAAAGTCAGCCTACGCGGCGGCCATGGGAGTCGATGCGAATAAGGTCGTTTCGCATGCGACGACGGGCAGCGGACCTTCCGCATCATTCCTCGGCAGCGATATGCGCGCGGCGTACTACGGCAGCGGAAGCCTGACGGGGGCCGGCCAGAACCTCGGTTTGCTGGAGTATGTAGGAACGAATCTCGCTGACCTGCAGGCGTACTACAAGAACGTGGGGCAGACCTACCCAGGCAATGTCACGCTGCTGTCAGTCGACGGTACGAGCACGAGCTGCACGTATCCGGGCTGCGATGACACGGAGCAGAACCTGGACATGACGCAGGCGCTGGGCATGGCGCCAGGGCTCGCGAACCTTACGATGTACATCGGCTCGACGGACACCGCGATCATCAGCGCGATGACGACGCACAGCCCGTTGCCGACGACGATCGGTTGTTCGTGGGGATGGACGCCCGCCGATCCGAGCACGCTGAATCCGTACTTTCAGAAGATGGCGGCCCAGGGACAGTCGTTCTTTACGGCGTCCGGCGACAATTCAACATGGCACGCGACGGGAAGAAGCGAGGCGTGGCCTGGAGACAACGCCTACGTCATCACGGTCGGTGGAACGGACCTCGTGACTTCGAGCGCCGCCGGGCCGTGGCAGTCGGAGACAGCCTGGGTGGACTCTGGCGGCGGCATCTCGCCGGACAGCATCGCGATTCCGTCATGGCAGCAGATTGCGGGCGTCATTAATTTAAGCAACCGCGGGTCGACAACTCTGCGCAACGGGCCGGATGTTTCGGCGAATTCAGACTTTACCTTCTACACCTGCGCGGATCAGCAGGCCTGTCTCGCAAACGAATATGGCGGAACGAGCTTTGCTGCGCCGATGTGGGCCGGTTATGTCGCGCTGGCGAATCAACAGGCAGCGGCGAATGGACAGGGGCCGGCTGGCTTTATCAATCCAACCCTCTATCAGCAGAACGTCGGTTCCTCGTACAGCACGAATTTCCACGACGTTACGAGTGGGACTTCGGGAAGCTACTCGGCGGTGACGGGCTATGACCTGGTAACCGGCTGGGGCAGCCCGACCCCTGCGCTCATCAACGCGCTCGCGGGAACGCAGACGCAGACTCCTGATTTCACAATTGCAGCAAACCCGGGAGCGCTGACGGTCAATCAGGGCAGCAACGGCAACTCAACGATCTCCATCTCGGCGCTCGGTGGCTTCTCGTCGGCGGTGTCGCTGTCTGCCTCGAACCTGCCTAGCGGCGTTACCGTGGGGTTCAATCCGACATCAATCAGCGGATCGCAGACCTCGACCGCGACCTTTACGGTAGCTGCCGGAACGACACCGGGAACGTACTCGATCACGATTACGGGAACGAGCGGAAGCCTGTCGCACTCGACCAGCGTGAACCTGACGGTGAGCGCGCCGAAATCGAGTTATACGATCTCGGCCTCGCCGAGCTCGCTGACCGTGTCGCGCGGATCATCGGGAAGCGTGACGATCACGCTGACGGGCACTACGACGGGAGCAGTGACGTTCTCGGCGTCTGGCCAGGGCGGCGCGCAGACGGTGAGCTTCTCGCCGAGCTCTTTATCGGCAGCCGGAACAACAACAATGAAAATCACCGTTGGAAGGAACGCGGCAAGAACAACGAAGACACTTACGGTGAAGGCGTCGGGCGGGGGCAGCTCTGCAACGACGACCGTAAGCCTCACGATTCACTAAAGGCACGTAATCGCTTGGGCGGCTCGGAGTTCAACTCCGGGCCGCTTTGTTTTGCGTGACGATTATGCGGACAGATGGAAGCCCTGATGCAGCACACAGGCGCTAAGCAGAAGCATAAGAACCTGGTCGTTGGCGACGCGAGCTCCTTCGTCCATGGTGTCGATGCTGTCGAGGAGGCCGATGACCTTCTTCTGATCGAAGAAGGGAATGGAGGCGAGTGTCGAGCCGCGCAGCGTGTCCTCAACGAGTGTGCTGAGCTTGCCCTTGCGGTTGAGCGTCGCGGGTGGGCTGAGGAATGGATGTTTCTGGCGGCGGTAGATGGTGTCGGTGATGACGTCGCGAACGGCTTCGCGCAGGACAAACTTCTCCGTCGTACCGTGAATCTTCTGGCTGACGGGCAGGGAGCAGACGGTCTCGACGACGTGGTGATCGAGAAAAGGAACCCGGCCTTCGATGGAGTGGGCCATCTCCATGCGGTCGCCGAGCATGCAGAGGATGTAGTTGGGCAGGGCGGACTTCGACCAAAGGTAGAGGGACTGGTTGACGGCATCGCGGCCGTTGAGCTGATTGCGGACATCGAGATCGTTGAGCAGGGGGTGGTAGCTGCGGCGGTGGCCCCAGCGCTCGAGAAAGTCCGCGGAGAAGAGGGGCTGCATCTTGGCCGCGCGGCCGGAGAAAGTCTCGATCCACGAGGGGACGAAGCCAAGAGGACCGCTGACGCTATCAAGCGGCAGGGTTTCTCCGTCCGGAAGGAGGAGGCCGCGGGAGACGAGGTTGAGGCGCGCGAGATCGTCGAGCATGCGCTGCACCTCGGCGGGGTCCTGGCCTTCGCGGTTGTAGAGCAGCATGTCGCGGCGGAAGTGCGGATAGCCAGCGAGAATCTCGTCGGAACCCTCACCGGTGAGAACAACCTTGTATCCGGCGTCACGAACGGCGCGGCTGAGAAGAAATTTTGCGACACCGTGCGCGTTAATGCAGAAGGATTCTGACTGCAGGATAGCGGCGGCAAAGTTGTCGGCGAGATCGTCCTGCGTGATGGGGATGGGGTAGAACTCGGCGCCGACCTTGGCGGCCATCTCCTTCGCCTGCGCCTCTTCGTCGTAGTCGGGACGATCGAAGGTGAGAGTGAAGGCGTGGATAGACTCCGGGTGATGCCGCGCTGCGAGACCAAGTACAGCGCAGGAATCGAGTCCGCCGGATAAGTAGCAACCGACGGGGACATCGGCGCGGAGACGGAGACGGACGGACTCTTCCAGAACATCGCGGAATTCGGCGGCGTACTCTGCATCGGAGCGCGCGCGGATTTCGTCCGCGCGCGGGTAGTTGAAATCCCAGTATTGATTGAGCTGGATGTGCTGTTCGGTGGCGAGCAGGTAGTGACCGGGCGGAACCTGGAAGATGCCGTCATAGAGAGTCCGGCGCTGGTAACTGCCCATCTCCACGGCATGCGACATCGATGGCTCGTCCCACCGCGCGGGGACGCCGGCCGCGAACAGGGCCTTGACCTCGGAGGCGAGATAGAGTGTTTCGTTGTGGAAGGCGTAGAAGAGCGGTTTGATGCCGAAGCGGTCGCGTGCAGCGAAGAGTGTGCGGTTGCGATGATCCCACAGGACGAGGGCGAACTCGCCGCGCAGATGATGCAGACATTCCGTGCCGAGATCTTCGTAGAGATGGAGGGCGATCTCACTGTCAGAGCGAGTGCGCAGGCGGTGGCCGGAAGACTCGAGATCGCGCCTGATGCGCTCGTAGTCATAGAATTCGCCGTTGACGACGATGTGGGTGCAGTCGTCCTCAGAGGCGATGGGCTGGTCGCCGGTGACGAGATCGATGATGCTGAGGCGGGCATGCCCCAGAGCGACGCGGCGATCGGACGAGAACCAGTGGCGCTGGCCGTCAGGGCCGCGGTGGTAAAGGCTTCGCGTGGCCTGCTCGACAGTCGATGCGGTGATAGGGTTGCGACGCGAAAAGAGTGCGACGATTCCACACATGATGGATGAGGCTCCTTCAGTGAAACTTACGGCCCGGGAACGTATGTCTGTAAGAGATATCGAAGTATAGCGGCGAGATCGGACAACCGGCGCGATTCATAGAGCCTTCGGCAACGGCGGGAGGGTTCTTTACAATGGAAGTCTATGCCAGAGTTCACGAAAGACACGCAGCCTGGTGGGGCTGCAGCGGAGCGGTATAACCCGGCGGAGATAGAGACGAAGTGGCAGACGCGGTGGGACGCCGATGCGGCGCTGTATCGCGCCGAGGACCGTGCGGGCGGCAAGCCAAAGTTTTATTGCCTGGAGATGCTGCCCTATCCGAGCGGCAAGTTGCACATGGGCCATGTGCGGAACTACTCCATTGGCGATGCGCTGGCGCGCTACATGTGGATGCGCGGCTATAACGTGCTGCACCCCATGGGTTGGGATGCCTTTGGTTTGCCCGCCGAGAACGCGGCGATCAACAACAACACACCGCCGCGCCAGTGGACTTTGAGCAACATAGCCGCGATGCGCCAGCAAATGCGGCGCATGGGCTTCAGCTACGACTGGGCCGGCACCGAGGTGACGACCTGCCTTCCGGATTACTACCGCTGGAACCAGTGGTTCTTCCTGAAGATGTACGAGCGCGGGCTTGCCTATCGCAAATCGAGCAAGGTGAACTGGTGCCCGAAGTGTTGCACGGTGCTGGCGAACGAGCAGGTGGTGAACGGCTACTGCTGGCGGCACGAAGACACGCTGGTCGAGCAGCGCGAGCTGGAGCAGTGGTTCCTCCGCATTACGAACTATGCCGACGAACTTCTGGATGAGCTCGAGAAGCTGCCGGGCTGGCCGGAGAAAGTGCGCACGATGCAGCGCAACTGGATCGGCCGAAGCGAAGGAGCGAACGCCGACTTCGGTGTGCAGGGCGCGCCGGACAAGATCACGGTCTTCACTACGCGCGTCGACACGATCTTCGGCGCGACCTCGATTCAACTGGCGCCGGAGCATGCGCTGGTGAAGACGTGGGCGGCGGACGATGCGAAGCTCGCGAAGGCTGTTGAGACGATGATCGCGGAACAGAAGGCCGCAAAAGAGGCCGGTGACATCGGCGCGATCGAGAAGCACGGCGTCGCGACCGGGAAGCTTGCCGTCAATCCATTCAACGGCGAGACGCTGCCGATCTGGGTGGCGAATTACATCCTCGCGGACTACGGCACAGGCGCGATTATGAGCGTGCCGGCGCATGATGATCGCGACTACGAATTTGCGACGAAGTATGGGCTGCCGATCAAGCGCGTCGTTGCGCCGGCGACTTCAGGCGGAGCGGGCGATGATTCTGGTGACCTCGCGCTGCCGTACGTCGGTGAAGACGATGCCGTGCTCTTGAACTCAGGCGAGTGGACTGGCGAAGCGGTGCTCCAGGCGCAGGACAAGATGGGACGCTTCGCAGAGGAGCATGGCTTTGGCAAGCGCACAACGACGTACCGCCTTAAGGATTGGGGCGTAAGTCGCCAGCGCTACTGGGGCACGCCGATCCCGATGGTGTATTGCGAAAGATGCCGTGAGCAGAACGCTGGTGAGCCCAACGCCGGCATCGTTCCGGTGCCGGAGAGCGCGTTGCCTGTGCTGCTTCCGGAGAATGTCGATATTACGCAGCAGGGCGGAAGCCCGCTCGGAAAGGTGCCGGAGTTCGTGAACACGACGTGCCCGAAGTGCGGCGGGCCCGCTCGTCGCGAGACGGACACGATGGACACCTTCGTCGACTCGAGCTGGTACTTCTACCGCTACACGGATGCGCACAATGCCGGCGCGCCGTTCGATTCGGCAAAGGCAAATTACTGGTTCCCGATCGACCAGTACATCGGTGGTGTGGAACACGCAATACTTCACCTCATCTATTCGCGCTTCTGGACGAAGGTGATGCGCGATCTCGGGATGATTAAAAATGTGGAGCCCGCAACGCGGCTCTTCACTCAGGGCATGGTCATTAAAGACGGCGCGAAGATGTCGAAGTCGAAGGGCAACGTCGTCTCACCCGATGACATGATCGCGCGGTATGGTGCGGATGCAACGCGCATGTATGCGCTGTTCGCGGCGCCGCCGGATCGCGATCTCGAGTGGCAGGAGGAAGGCGTCGCTGGGATTAGCCGATTCCTTTCTCGTGTGTATCGGCTTGTGACAAAGTTCGCGCGGGCGGTTCGCAGCATCGAGCGCGGAGCACATGGCGACGAGATCGCCGCGAAGGCATTCGCCGCGCAAACGCCGGCCGGTGCCGCGCTGTTGCGGACGTTGCATCAGACGATTGCCAAGATCACTGAAGACTTCAGCGGGCGCTGGCACTTCAACACCTGCATCGCGGCAATCATGATCCTGGTGAACGAGATGTCTGCCGCTGAGGCCAAGATGGACTCCGGCGAGATTTCGACAGCGACCATCGCGGAAGTAATTCGCACACTGATTCTTCTGCTGGCCCCGTTTGCTCCGTTCGTGGCGACCGAGTTGTGGGACGAGATCGGCGAGCGCGATTCCTTACTTCGCCAGCCGTGGCCGAAGGCCGACGCCGAGCTCGCGAAAGAGAGTGAGATCGAAGTGCCGGTCCAGGTGAATGGCAAATTGGTGAATGTGGTGAAGCTCCCTGCGGGCGCAGAGGAAGAGGCGATCAAGGCCGCCGCGCTTGCCGATGAGAAAGTGTCGGCCCGGATCGCCGGCAAGGCTGTAGTGAAGACGATTGTGGTCAAAGGCAAGCTCGTCAACCTGGTGGTGAAGTGAGCGGCAATGCGGTGAAGCCTGCGGCGAGCATAAGCCGCAGGAATGCACCGGTGCGTGGAACGCAGTCCTTTGTCGGCGTGATGGCTGCAGTGTGGAAGCGGCCGTCGCTGGCGGGATTAGAACTCATGTGGCGATGGAGCTTTGGGTTGATCGTTGCGGTTCTGATCTGGTTTTTTGCACATGACGCTGTAGTGATCTGGACGCTCAAGCTGCATGATGTTGCGCCGATCGTCGCGCGGGGCCAGCTTGTCGCACGCGGAACAACCGATGTAATGGCTGTGCTGTGGCCGCTGCTCGGGGGGATCGCCGCATGGTCGGTCTTTGCGGGAACAGGTCGGGGAAAGGTACTGCGCAGGTGGAATCCTGCGCTACAGCCAAGGCGCAGAACGATGATCCTTCTTGCGATGCTGCGTGCGTACGCGTTTGCGGCAGTCGTTGTGTTGTGGTTCACGCTGCTCGTCGGCATCGCGACGAAGTGCGTTTGGACACCGATGGAGCATGCCCTGGAGCCCGCCTATGTTCCGGGCTTTGCCATGGTCGTGACGGTGACCCTCCTGCTGTTCGTTCTCTGGGCCGCGGTGAGTTGGATTCTGCGCATTGCGCCTGTGCTGGCGATGTCGCGGGGCCTCGGAGTCATTGCAAGCCTGCGCGCAGCGTTGGGACTCGGTCCGCTGCGATCGAAGCTCGTTGAGGTCAATCTCGTAATGGGAATTGTGAAAGTCGCGCTGCTCGTGCTCGCGCTGGTCTTTTCGGCATGCCCGCTGCCGTTTGAGAGTGTGGAGTCGCAGACGTTCCTCATAAGTTGGTGGAGCGGTGTCGGTGTCCTGTATTTGGTTGCCTCGGATTATTTTCACGTTGTGCGAGCGGCGGCATACGATACGCTCCATCGCATTCATGAAGGATCCGCGGCCGACGTAAGCCGCTGAATTTGCATCGTAGAGAAGGGCCTTGCTTATCGCGCCGATGCGCCGGAGGAATGAGATGTCCTTCACTTTGTACCTGATCGGAACAATTATTTTGGTCGCCGGGGTTGCTTATGTCGCGCACTTGGCCCACGTGCCGGAGCACTGGATTCTAGCGATTGCGATTGTGTTGCTAGGTGCCGGCGTGATGGGAGCGGTTTCTTCGACGCGGCGTCGCGATCCAAATTAACTCGCGCCGGTTGTCGCCACAGGCACGCACGTCTCGCCTTCGAAGGAATATTTGTGTTTGCACTGTTGCGCTCCACCGAACACAAATGAGCAAAGCGATGCCTGACGGGAGTACGACCGACAAACCGAGCCCCGACCGAAGCGGGAAAAACTCTGCAAAAGCCTCCTCTGGGCCGCGCTTCGGTCCGGAGTTGCTTGCTAATGGGGGAGTAAAGTTCCGGCTATTCGCCCCGGGCGCAAGTAGCGTGCGGTTGGCGATTGACGAGGATTCATCGAAGACTCGGGACGCTCTGACAATGCACGGAATTGGCGATGGCTGGTACGAACTGACCGTTGAAGATGCAGGACCGCGCACGCGTTACCGGTTCGCCCTTCTGGACGGCACGCGAGTGGCAGACCCGGCGTCGCGGTATGCTCCTGAGGGCGTCCATGGACCGAGCGAGATCACCGATCCCAATGGGTTTCGGTGGAACGATACAGGCTGGTCAGGACGTCCGTGGAATGAGGCAGTGCTCTATGAACTGCACGTCGGCACGTTTACCCCGGGAGGAACCTTTCGCTCGGCGATCGAGCGGCTGGACCATTTGAAGGACCTGGGAATCACCGCTGTCGAGCTGATGTGCATTTGCGCGTTCGCCGGCCAGCGCAGTTGGGGCTATGACGGTGCGCAGCTTTACGCGCCGAATTCGACCTACGGTCAGCCTGACGATCTGAAAGCGTTCATCGATGCTGCGCATGCGCGCGGCATCATGGTGATTCTCGACGTGGTCTACAACCACTTCGGACCCGAGGGCAACTACATTCCACGATATTTTCCGCAGATTTTCAGCGAAAAACACAGAACGGCGTGGGGACCCGGTTTGAACTTCGATGGGCCCTACAGCTCTGAGGTGCGCGAATTTATCGTGCAGAACGCCGTCTACTGGACGCGCGAGTTCCACGTGGATGGCCTGCGCCTGGACGCATCACACGCGATGATCGACACCAGCCCGCACCACATCCTGAGCGAGATCTCAGAGCGTGTTCATGCCGCGGCTGGCGATCGGCACATCCATCTCATCCTTGAAAACGAGAACAACATTGCGTGGCTGCTGAATGGGGATCCGCGAGCTCGTGCACCGTACACCGCACAATGGAATCACGCGATTGATCATATGCTCGGACTCTCGATGAACGGGGGTTGCGACCCTGATGATTTAAGCCGTCACCACGAGACCGAGGAGTTAACCCGCGCGTTGACCGAGGGCTTCTTCAGCGGAGATTCCTCCTGCGGGCCCGGCGACAGACGATCAGTGCCTATGACGGCCTTTGTGGGATTTATTCAGACCCACGATCTGATCGGGAACCGGATCTTTGGCGAGCGCATCGACCAGCTGGCTGCGCCGGAGGCGGTCCGCGCGGTTGCCGCGGTCTACCTGCTGTTACCGCAGATCCCGATGCTGTTCATGGGCGAAGAGTGGGGCGCAAGCACACCGTTCCCGTTTTTTTCGGACTACGGAGGCGGGCTTGCCGAGGCCGTTCGACGGGGACGTTGCGAACAGCTTGCCCAGGCGGGCAGTATCGATGAGGCGACCTTACGTCGCGCTCCGGACCCTCAGGCACAGTCCACCTTCCTCTCGGCGAAGCTGCGCTGGGAGGAGTCGAGCGATCCGTCGCACGCTGCCCGGCTGGAGTGGTATCGGAAAATTCTGGGCATTCGCCGGGAGCGAATTCTCCCGCTTCTGGACAGCGTGGAGCCTTGCGGAACCCGGCTTGTCCACGCCGGTGGACAATTCGAGTGCGAATGGAAACTGCGGGGTGGTGGACGGCTCTGCCTGCGGGCAAATCTCTGCGCAGCCGCTTCCAACTCATTTGCGCCGGCCCGTTCTGGCGATGTGCTTTGGTTGGAGGGTTCACAACCGGATCCGGGCACCCTGGGGGCCTGGTCGGTACGGTGGTCGGTCGAGCATGCCAGGTGACTGTCGCCATGCGATGAAATCTGGCCTGTACTCGCCAAGCGGCCAGAATCCGTCTACGCTTGCATGCAAATGGCTATCGCGACGGATGTTCTCCGCCTTACCAGCCGTGAGCGGGCGCTCACCCAGCTGGACGATATCGAAGAGCTGGTCCAGGCGCACCGTGCGAGGCTGTTGCGGTTTGTCACGTTCTCGCTCGGCGACGAGGACCTCGCCGCATCCATTGTGCAGGATTGTTTCGTCAAGGCATGGTCGAACCGGCACAACTTCCGCGGCGACTGCAGCGTGCAGACCTGGCTTCACTCCATCGCGCTGAACCTCGTTCGTGACTATCAACGCACGCAAAAGTTCCGCTTCTGGAAGCAGGTGCGCAAGACCGCCACGGACGTTACAGAGATCGCCGGCATGTTGCCCAGCGCCGCAAGCTCGCCGGAAGAACAGTTGCTGGCTCGCGAGCGCACTCGCGAGGTGGCCTCGATTCTGCAGACGCTTTCGCTCAATCAGCGCACGGCCTTTGTACTTCGCTTTCAGGAAGAGATGGACCTCGGCGACATCGCAACCACCATGGGCATGCCGATCAACACAGTAAAAACGCACCTGCATCGCGCTGTGCGCACTGTGCGCGCGCGCATGGGAGGACGGCGATGAACTTTAAACATCTGACCGACGAACAGTTCGCAAATATTCTTGCCGGAGACCACAGTGACCTGGGCACCCGGCTTCATGTGGAGAGCTGCGCAAAGTGCCAGCGGGAACTGACTTCTCTTGGCGCTGCTGTCGGAGATCTCAACTACGCCAGTCTCCGCTGGGCGGAGGGGCGCGCGGAGCGCATTCAAGTCCCCTCCCGCTGGGTGCTCAACTGGAATTCAATGCCGGGGTGGGGAGCCACTTTTGCCGGCGTGCTTATGTTCGGTGTCGCTCTGGGCGCGCACATGCAATTCAATCAACAGAGTGCGGCGGTGGTGCGGCCATCGCACGCGATCCCGGCTCCGTCGGACGATGAGTTGGCGCAGGACAACAATTTGATGCTCTCGATCAACAATGAGCTCACTGAACAGGTCGGCGGACAGGTTCCGGTCTCTACTTTGAACACTTCTTCGCGGACGGCGCATCGTCGCGCGATCTCCGAGGTTTCCAACTAAATGCTTTCGTCCAGCCAGATGTTCGCGGCGTCGAATCGCTTGCTTCTGCATGCGACGTTGGCGCTCGCTCTTCTGGTAGTGCTCGCAGTGCCGCGGAACTCAGCGGCGCAGCGTCACGGCGGAGGCCCAGGCGGCTTCCCAGGTGGTATGCATACCGGCGAAATGGGTGGATTCTCGCGCGATCCTAATGCTCCGACTGCGATGAACCGCGGTACACCAAGAGTGCATGGCGGCCTTCAGGTAGGCCCACCCAGCCGCTGGTGGGACGACAAGCATTTCGTGAAGCAGTTGAAACTGACCGAAGAACAGCAGCGGCATATGGACGCGATCTTCGAGCAGAATCGCTCCACGTTGCTCAGGCGATATGAGAGCCTTCAGCAGGAAGAGCAGCGGATGAAGGAGCTGACGCATGCCAGGACGCTCGACGAGCCTGCGCTTTTTGCGCAGATCGATCGTATCGAGCAGGCGCGTGCCGACCTCGGCAAAGCAACCCTGCATTATCAGCTTCAGATCCACAACGAGCTCGACGCGGATCAAATCGCGAAGCTCGGAGACGAGCAGTAATTTCCCATTTACACAGGCTCGACAATCTCATGCGGGCAGGTGTGCGCCCGAAGCGGTAATAATCGCTTATGCGCTTCGGTGCACATGAACGGCTCTTCGTACTCACTGGCGCGGGCATCTCGGCCGAGAGCGGGCTTGCGACCTTTCGCGGATCCGGCGGTCTCTGGAACGGCCATCGCGTAGAGGAAGTTGCCACACCCGATGCCTGGGAAGCCAACCCGGAGCTTGTGTGGCGGTTTTATTCCATGCGCCGCCGCGATGCGATGAGTGCGCAACCCAACGCGGCGCATCGGGCGATGGCCTCCATCGAAGAGCAGATGGGCGACCGCTTCTATCTCTGCACACAAAATGTCGACGACCTGCATGAGCGCGGTGGCTCGCGTCATCTTCATCACATGCACGGTGAATTGTTTCAGTCACGTTGCGTGACCTGCGCGCAGCCATTCGCTGACCGGAAGTTCTACGAGTCCGCCGCGGCGCTTCCCGCTTGCGAAACATGCGGAGAGCCGGTGCGTCCGCACATCGTCTGGTTCGGTGAGATACCGTTGGATTTGGAGGGAATCTATCGTCAACTCGACCGCTCAACTGTTTTGCTCGTCATCGGTACATCCGGTTCGGTCTACCCCGCTGCAGGTTTGGTACAAATCGCGAACCAGCGTGGTATCCGGACGATGTACATAGGACCAGAGGAGCCTCAGAACGCGGACGCGTTCGATGAGATTCTGTTGGGGACGGCCACGGAGATCGTTCCGCAGCTGCTATAGACCTTTCGGAGCTTTCAGAGCAGATGCCAAAACGCAGCGCGGGATTATTGATGTACCGGGTTCGCGACCGCCGTCTCGAGGTCTTCCTCGCGCATCCCGGCGGCCCCTTCTGGGAGACCAAAGACAAGGGCGCCTGGACAATTCCCAAAGGACAGTATTTGGACGACGAAGAACCACTCGATGCTGCGAAGCGCGAGTTCCGGGAAGAGACCAGCTTCATCCCCAACGGAGAGTTCCTTCCACTCGGTACGATCCGCCAGTTAAGCGGCAAGCTCGTCGAGGCGTGGGCCTTTGAGGGCGATTGCAATCCCGACGAACTCAGCAGCATTAGCTGTGAGGTCGAATGGCCGCCGCGCTCCAGGCGCATGATTGAGGTTCCGGAGGTCGATCGCGGCCAGTGGTTTTCCGTTGACGACGCCCGCGAGGCCATCATCGCTGCTCAGCGGCCGTTCCTGGACTCGTTGTGCAAGTCGCTGGGTACGGATGCAGGCGGCCATCTCGCGTAGCATGTCAGAAAACAGTTCAATGCTGCGCGAAGACAAAGGATCGTTTTGAAGATAGGACTGTACCTGGGATTCGCCGCGACCGGCGTGGGCGTGGCCCTGCCCGGCGCTCTGCTGCCGCTTCTGCTTCGTCGCTGGAGCCTCGGCGACACGAGCGGCGGTTTGCTGCTGTTCTGTTTTTTTCTCGCGACAACCACCGGTGCGCTTCTCTCACTCGGCCGAATGCATCGCTCCATCGCGCGCGGTGCGCTGCTGACGTCCGCAGGTGCCGTCTGGCTTGGCCTTGCGAACCGCGACTGGGGCTTCGGAGCCATCATCGTCTACGGCCTCGGTCTTGGAATCGCGATGACATCGACGAGTCTCTTGATCTCTCGCAGATTTCCGGAAGAGCGCAGGGTCGAGATGATGCGGCTCAACCTCCTCTGGGCTGCGGGAGCATGCGCAGGCCCATGGCTCGCGCTGGGAGGGCAGGCACTCCAGGCCGGAGCGCATGCGTTGCGGCCTCTCCACGTTCTTCTTGGCCTGGCGGCGTTCTTCTCGGTATTTGCGCTTTGGGTTTGGCTCGCACTTGAGAACCTCGGCCCGGACATACCTGAATCATCCGGCGATCCAGCTGCTGCAGAGAGTGGCTGGTCGTTTGCGCAGATTCCTCTTATTTTGCTGATTCTTGTTTTTTGCTCGACAGGCATTGAAAGTTCTACGGGCGGTTGGCTGGCGGCCTATGCACAACGACTCGGCGAAACAGCGAAGACCACCATCGGCGCTGCGACGGCCTTCTGGGCCGGTCTGCTCGGCAGCCGCCTGATCTATTCGCTCCGAGCCTCTGCGCGCCTGAGTGAACGCATCATTCTGCCTGTGAGCGCAGGACTTGCCTCAGTCGGCCTGGCGATCCTCATTGCATGGCCGGGCGCTGCCGCCAGTGTCGTCGCGGCTCTGATGGTGGGGCTTGGCGTAGGACCGGTCTATCCGCTTCTTCTGGCAATCGTCCTTCGCCGCCGTGAGACGCGCGGAGTCTTCGTTCTTGCGGGTGTCGGCTCGTCTGCTCTCCCGCTCGCTACGGGTGCACTCTCCGGATGGGTGCATTCGCTCTCGGCAGGTCTCTGCGTACCGCTGGCGGCTGCGTCCATGATGACGGTCCTCAGCACCAGCCGGAAAATCAATCCGCCGGCTACACCACGCCAGGGCTAATACTGCAGAACATGCGGCGCGGGCCAGGTCATCGTGCCGTCCGCGCGATTCACGTACATGAAGACCTTGTGTCCAGGCTTGGTGTTGGCCGGTTCGCCTTGACCTGCCGCCACGATGCCGTCCTGTAGATTCACGCGCACCGCGACGATGATCCCGGTTCCAAATGCTCCAGAGCCGTCAGTCTTCGATATGTCGACTTTGTGCGACGTAATGGGTGCGTTCACAGGCGAGTGCGTCGTCCAGTCCTCCGTGAATCGCGTCAGCGGGTAGCCGGAATCGGCATGGCCGTTCTCATAGATGTCGTAGGCCTTCTGATAGTCCTTCGCCTCGAGCGCGCTGAAGAACTTGTCCACGCGATGCTCTGCGCCCAGGTTCGTGAACAGCCATCCGTGCCCTGTGATGTAGCCGGCAAGTGTGATGATCAGCAACAGCAGAATCACCACGCCGCTCCCGATCACAAGGCTGAGTTTCCGGCGTTCACCGCGCTCGTCATACTGGGGTGCATCCATCAGGCTCATAGTGCTGACGGCTCCTTGGTTACCTCTCTACTATAGACACCGAACTGCCCACGAACGGATGACTTACCTTGGTTCGCGAAAGGGGAACGCGTTGGGGATGTGCTCAAACTCAGGCTTTTCCGTGACGAGATAGACCGACACCACGTCAAACCGTACCGGGATGCGCGTGCGATGTCGTCCTGGTAACTGCGCCAGCCACGCCGCAGCCAGCTTCCGAAGCTGCCGCTGCTTCGCCGGGTTGACTGCGACCTCTGCAGGAAACAGATCCCGCGCTGTACGGGTCTTCACTTCGAAGATAACGACCGTGTCGCCATCCCACCCGACAAGATCCAGATCGCCCCTGACCCTGGCCGAAACCCACCGCCGCGCGACGATCGTATAGCCCAGCGAGCGCAAATGGAAAAACGCATGATCCTCGCCCTGCTCGCCCGTCAGCAGGTGTTCCGGCTTGGGATCCTCACCCTCGCGCCGCGCCCTTGCGGCCAGCCGCCGATCTGCCAGTGCTCGCAGCGCCAGATAGGTGCGCCGTTCTACGGCCAGCAGGCCATTACTCATCTTGGGAAACCAATTCATCCGAGCCCGGGAACCTGTTGAAACACTATCGCAAATTGCCAGTCGACGGCTGCGGTATACTTGATCGTGCACACCAGGCACAACCAAATCTCACAACCAAAGAGGTTGCTAACGTGTCAGCAAAGTACATCTTTGTGACGGGCGGTGTTGTGTCTTCGCTGGGCAAGGGCCTGGCGGCAGCCTCCATCGGCTGCCTGCTGGAGGCGCGTGGCCTGCGCGTCAACCTCATGAAATTCGACCCGTACCTCAACGTCGATCCCGGCACCATGAGCCCCTTCCAGCACGGCGAGGTCTTCGTTACCGATGACGGCGCCGAGACCGACCTCGACCTCGGCCACTACGAGCGTTTCACTCATGCGAAGCTCACACGCGACAACAACCTCACCACCGGCCGCATCTACGAACAGATCATCACCAAGGAGCGGCGCGGCGACTACCTCGGTAAGACCGTCCAGGTTATCCCGCACGTCACCAACGAGATCAAGGCCGCCGCACGCAAGATCGGCGCCGACTGCGACGTCGCCATCGTCGAGATCGGCGGCACTGTCGGTGACATCGAATCGCTCCCGTTCCTCGAGGCGATCCGGCAGATGCGTCAGGAACTCGGCCGCGACAACACTTGCTTTGTGCATGTCACGCTCATCCCGTGGATCGCCGCCGCACAGGAACTGAAAACTAAGCCCACTCAGCACTCCGTCAAGGAGATGCTCTCCATCGGTATCCAGCCCGACATCCTGCTTTGCCGCGCCGATCGTGCCGTGCCGCGTGAGATGCGGTCGAAGATCGCCTCCTTTTGTAACGTCGAGGAGGCCGCCGTCATCGTCGCGCGTGATGTCCCGAGCATCTACGAGGTCCCCCTGAACTTCGCGGTCGAAGGTGTGGATGCCCTCGCGCTCAAATATCTGCGCATCGACGCCAGGGAGGCCGACCTCAGCAAGTGGAAGGATCTTGTCCACCGCGCCTACAACCCCGCAGACGAGGTCTCCATCGGCATCGTCGGCAAATACGTCGAGTATGAGGACAGCTATAAGTCGCTCAAGGAAGCGCTCGTGCACGGCGCACTCGCCGAGAACCTGAAACTCTGCGTCACCTGGATTGAAGCCGAAGGTCTCGAAGTCGAGAACTACGAGTCACAGCTCCAGGGCTTTGACGGTATTCTCGTCCCCGGCGGCTTTGGCAAACGCGGCATCGAGGGCATGCTCAACGCCATCCGCTATGCCCGCGAGAAGAGGGATCCCGTACTTCGGCATCTGCCTCGGCATGCAGACCGCCTGCATCGAATACGCACGCAATGTCTGCGGTCTCGCGAAGGCCAACTCCGGCGAGTTCGATCCCTCCACTCCGCATCGCATCATCTACAAGCTCCGCGAACTCATCGGAGTTGAGGAGATGGGCGGCACGATGCGTCTCGGTGCCTGGACGTGCATTCTGCAGCCCGGCTCAATTGCCGCGAAGGCCTATGGTGCCACCGAGATCAGCGAGCGTCATCGTCATCGCTACGAGTTCAACCGCGAGTACGAGCCCGTGCTCACCGGCGGCGGACTTCGCCTCACCGGCACGACTCCTGACCAGACGTACGTCGAAATCGTGGAGATTCCCGACCATCCCTTCTTCCTCGGCTGCCAGTTCCATCCCGAGTTCAAATCGAAGCCACTCGAGCCGCATCCGCTCTTTCACTCGTTCGTGAAGGCGAGTTATGCAAACCGCGGTTTCCGCGGCGCCGAGCACCTGGTTCGCGCCGAGGTTGAGGCGTGACGTCTCAGTACGAATATGGCTATGGGCGCAGGCGGGGATCCGGCCTGCTCGTCGCCGTCGTTCTGAGCCTCCTCATCGGCGCTGCGATGCTCGGGGTCTTCGTTCATCGGGCACGCAGCGGCTGGCCCGGACGGCTCGCGTCGGCGATTGCAGGAAGATCACTCACCGAGGTCTCTGCGCCCGACGTCGTCGAAAAGATTCAGCGGCTGAACCGGCTGGAGACGGTCAAGTACTCGCTCGACACCATCGTGGAAGGCAATGAATCGAACCCTGTCCTTCCCGACGCACTCGTCGGCGACAAACTGCTGATGATCGTGCACGGAAGCACCATCGCCGGCGTGGATCTCAGTCAGTTGAAACCGGAGAGTGTACAAATCTCCGAGACTGCAAATGGCCGCAGCATCCAGCTCACATTGCCGCCCAGCCAGGTCTTTCAGACGACCGTCGATGAGACGAAAAGTCGCGTCTACGCGCGCGACACAGGTCTCTTCGTCAGCCCGGATCCCAACCTTGAATCGCAGACACGCGCCAAGGCGCAGACCGAGTTGCAACAGGCCGCGCTGAGCGACGGGATCCTGGACGCCGCTGCGAAGAATGCTCGTGTCGCGGTGACAGCGATGTTGCAAGGCCTTGGATTCACGCACGTTGAGGTTCGGTAGTCCCGACAGTCGCGGGCCCCGTCTTAAGGCATCATGCGGACGCAAACAGCCTCGAAAAAGGCTGTTCGTATCGCGACCCGGACGCTTCCGGAGGCGTCCTACTTGAGGAGATTGGAATCGAGCTTGATGCAATTGCTGGACGAGAGAGCGCCGACATCAACTGGAGAGCACGCAGCTACACTGCAGCTGAAGCCTAAGAAGGTCGCAGCGTCTGCAAGTGCATCCAGGCGGAGACCGGCACTGCCGGCGCTCACTGGCATCCGCTCCTTGTTGGCGCTGACGATCATGCTCTTCCACTTCACCCCCAGTGGCCTCACCTGGGCAGCGCATCCGCGCTTCACTCTCTATCCCCTGATCGATATCGGGTACGTCTTCGTAAGCTTCTTCTTCGTCATCTCCGGTTTCATCCTTTACTACAACTATGCAAACCGGCCTGGCGGTGTGAACGCGGTGGACTTCTGGATGGCGCGCGCCAGCCGTCTTTACCCGGTCTACCTGCTCACCTTGCTCGTGTCGATCCCGATGCTGGCAACTGAGTGGCAGGCGCGCTCGCACACGCAGTTCGTCGTGGGCGTCCTCACAACGCCCATGTTGATCCAGGGCTTCTTTCCGCGTCTCGCAACCTTCTGGAACACGGTGAGCTGGACGCTCTCGTGCGAGGTCGCTCTCTACCTGCTGTTCCCCTGGCTTCTAAAGGTCAGGCTTCCGAAGAACGTCGGCAAGCTCATCCTGATGGGTCTCGGCTTCTGGTTGTTCGGGATGCTGCCGCACATGATCTATCTGGCGACGAACCCCGATCATCTCGCGCACGCACCCGATCGCTACAGCACCGGCGTCTACATCGAGTTCCTCAAGTACACGCCGCTCCCGTATCTGTGCACCTTCCTCTGCGGTATCACCATCGGCAAGATTCACGAGGAAGCAAAGCTCGGTATGCGCGGAAGGATGATCGTAGGCCTCAGCGGCTTCGCGGTGGGCTGGTTCTGCTGCTATCACCTCGGCAAGCAGATGCCGTACATCCTTGTGCATGGCGGTCTGCTGACACCTGTCTTCGGCGCGATCATCCTTGGCCTCGCCGGCCCCAGCCCGCTGGCGACGATCTTCTCCTGGCGTCCGCTCGTCGCTATCGGAACATCGACGTACGCCCTGTACCTATTGCACTTCAACGTCTACCAGCTGATCCACGACCACCATCTGCCCGAACGCCTGCACGTCGCGTGGATCGATCCATGGATCAGCTATGTCTTCGTTGTTCTGCTGGCGATGGCGGTGCGCAAATGGGTCGAGCACCCCTTCCAGATCGCCATCGGCAACTGGTGGAAGCGCAAGCGTGACGCGCAGCGCGAAGAGCGCGAACGTCTCGCACTCGCCGCCTGACATATTCGCTCCGTGCGGAGCCCGTCCCGTGCGACCGGCTTATAGTTATTTCTATCCAGATACAGAGTTGTCATCTCGACCGGAGCGGACAGTTTCATCGTTCGCGCAGTGGAGAGACCCCTGTATTTCTGCTTCAGTGGCCTCTACACCTTCGGGAAACCAACCTGGACGCTGTCGATGGTCTGCGCCGCCGGAGAAAAAGAAGGATGCAGGGATTTTGTGAACGATTTTTGAGGTTCTTGGTCGGCGAGGCCTCGGATTCAGCCGTTTGCGATTGCCCGGGCGGTGGCTCGGGCGTCGCGGATGAGGTCCGGAATCCCGACGCCGCGGTAGCTATTCCCCAGCAGGTGCAGGCCAGGAAGCTGCACGACCATCGCCTCCAGCCTCTCTATCCGTTCTAAATGCCCGACCTCGTACTGCGGCAGACTTCGCGGCCATCGCCTAACCGTGTGAAATGACGGCTCGGGAATTGGACCGAGAATGTTCCGCAACTGCGTGAGAGCTAACTCCGCAATCTCCTCATCCGATTGCGAGTTCAGACTCTCTGCACTCTCCCCACCGAAGAATGCGCGTATAACCCTTGCGCCTTCCGGAGCGCGATGTGGAAACTTCTGGTCGACGAAGGTGCACGCGAGTAATTGCTGCTCGCTTGATGATCCTTGCGGTACCAGAAAGCCGAAGCCAGGCGGAATTGTGAAGGCTCGCGCAAGATGTTCCGGCCAAGCGAACGCGACGAGCACTGCCGAGCTTGCCTGCTTAGGCAGCAGTTTGTCGACGCGCAGATCATAATCCGCCGCCGCGAGCAGCTCGCGCGTCTTTTCCAGTGGAGTGCAGAAGATAAGCTCGTCGTAAAGATTCGCGACTAAAGGACGAGGACGTTTATTTAGTTCGAATGTTGGGTCATCGACGATGATCTGCCAGCGAGGATCGTCCCATAAATGCTCGATCGTATAGGGCCGAAATACTCGCTCTGCAGGGAGGTGTGCGATTAATGCGTCGGCAAGAGAAGCCATACCGCCGCGGAGAGAAGTGAAGATCGGTTCCCGGACACGTTCAATTCGCCGTTGCTGAAGTGCCAGGATCAGAGAACCGTGTTCACGTGCCATCGCGACGAACTGAGGCATCACAGCGCGGACAGAGAGTTTGTGCACGTCGCCGCCGAAGACGCCACTAAGCAAGGGTGCAGCGAGCGTATTGAGCACCTCATCGCCGAAGTGACGCCGCACGAACTCAGCGACAGACTCATCGTGCGCAGGAGCGTTTGCTTTCAGCTCCTCGGCGCGCGTGAGTTCGTTCGCGTAGGCCTGCTTCGCTGATTCGGAGAAGAGGGTTGAGTTGTCGAGCGCGCTCAGGTCTTCGGGGACCATCATGCGCATGCGGTCGGGGATGGGTTGCAACTTTCCATTGATGAGAATGTATGTTTTCCGCGTCGCGTCGTTCGAATAAATCAACTGATCTTCAAGGCCGAGTTCGATCGCGAGATCGCGGGCCCAGGGCTTTTCGCTGACCCAACCGTCGGGACCCCCTTCCAATATCCATTCGCCGAGCTCGCCTTCAGGCGTGGCGATGCGCGTCGTTTCGATGATGCCGCCGAGGCGGTTGCTCGCCTCATAGAGATGCCAGTCGATATCGGCGCCGCGTTTGCGCGCGAGCTCAAGCTCATACGCCGCAGTGAGGCCGCTGATACCTCCGCCGATGATGGCGATGCGCTTCATGCGAATACGTGCGCGAGTGCGCGGATGAGTGTTGGCGAGTCGTTGAGGCTCTCCGCGCGATAGAGCTTCATGCCGAGCCCCTTCGCGATGTCACGGAAGTTGATGTCAATGTCGTAGAGGATCTCAACGTGATCGCAGAGGAAACCGATCGGCTGAATCACAACAGCTTTGCGTCCTTCCTCAGCGAGAGATTTCAACGTGTCTTCAACGGTTGGTCCAATCCACGGAGCTCCGGCGACTCCCTGCGATTGAAAGGCGAAGTACCAGTCGCCGTCTTTCAATTCAAGCAATTTTGCAACAGCGGCGGCAGTCTGTTTGCACTCGACGGGGTAAGGATCCCCCTCTGTAGCGGCGCCGTAGCTCTGGATACCCTCGGCGGGGACGGGGCCGGAGGACTGGGTGGCTTCGTCCGCGGTAGTGGCACGGATCGTGCGGCAGGGCACGGAGTGGGCGGTGAAGAGGACGGGTGTGTTCGGTGCTGCTTCGGTCAGGACAGGCCGGAGGCGCTCGGCGAAGGCTTCGGCGAGGAGGGGTTCGTCGGCCCAGCCCGCGATGAAGTCGTAGGGGAAGGCTCCGTTGACTGCGGCGTCGAGAGCGCGCTTGTAGAGGCCGGTTGAGGTGCGGGAGTTCTGCGGAGCCAGGCACAGGACGCGGGCGTGCGTAACGCCATCGGCCTTCATCTGCGCGACGGTGTCGGCGATGAAGGGGTGCCAGTTGCGCATGCCGACGTAGACGGTTGTGCAGGCCTCATCTTCGAGAAGCTCAGCTTGCCGAAGCGTCCAGCGAGTAAGCGGCGGCCCGTCCGGCAAAGGCTCTTCTTTCAGACCGATTTCAGCGTAGCGGTGCTGGAGTTCCGTGATGACTTGCGGGGGCATGGGGCGGCCGCCGGTGACGTGCTGGAGATATTCGGACATCTCGCTGAGACGGTTGGGTGTGCCGTGCGCGAAAAGGAGGATGGCGGACTGACTCATGAATATTTCTATGGTAAGTGGTGAGCCACCCCAGCGAGCACGGAACGCCCGCTGGAGACCCGGGGTACACCCTCCCCCTGTTTTTGCGCAAAATCTTCCATCGAGGGTGTTTAGGGGTGGACCTGATGTGTGCAAAGGAAAGAAGCCCCTGCGAGCAGGGGCTTTTTGGAGGCACGTTTTGTCAAGTGGGCGAGCTTCAGGAGACGGGTTCGGCGACGACTTCAATATCGACGTGGCGGGTGCTGCCGGCGACATCGACGGAGCCGAGGGTGAGGGGTTTGCCGAGGGTCACGATCGAGGTTCCTTCGAGGGCGGTCTGGTGGACGATGGGTTCCTGAGCGAGCGGCCCCGAGGTGTTGCCGTATTCGCTCGGGCTGCCGACGGAGGAGTCCTCGACCTTGGCTTTGAGTAGCAGGCCGCCGGGCGAGTCCGAGAGTGAGACGTCGAAGTTCATGCCGACGTCAAGGTATTGGAACTGGGTCAGTTCCGGGTGGTCCTTATTTGATGAGCCTGTCATAACTGGGACCTTGCTGCCCTGCTTGAGCGTGGTGCGCTGTCCGGCAGCGACGATAATCGCGAAGTGCTGGATGCCGATGCGCTTACCATTTTCCGAGTCGGCGAGCGTGAAGGTGAGCCGGTAAGCCCTGTGCGGGCGGTCAAGGTCGGCGATGATTTTTTGCGCGAGCGCCTGCTGATCGGGAGGAGCGGAGAGCAGGATCGCATTCTGCGAGGCGATGAGATAAAGCCTGGCGCGTGGATTAAGCATGTTGCGCATGGCGATGAGAATTTCGTTCGCATCATTTTGCTGGGTGACGCTGGTGAGGTAGTAGGTCTTGATGACGCGGTTGGCTTCGTAGAGTTCGGCAGCCCGGGCGGCGCTCGGACTCGGCGGTGCTTCGGGAGGCTTTTGCTCGGCGGAAGTTGTCTCCGCCGGTTTGGTGCTCGTCGATTGTGCAGTGGCCGAGGCGGATAAAGTGACGATGGCGAGTGCACCAGCGGCGAAGAATTTGAGCGTGCGGTTCATTCGGTGTCTCCGGTTGGTTGTTGAAGAGGCGGCGGGTCGGGGAAGAAAGCTTTGAAGTCGGCGGCCTCGGCAGCGTCTTGTTTCGCGCGAACCATTGGATCCAGTTCAGCAAGCTGCGTGGCGTTGCCGTAGTGAAGCATGCGCAGGAAGAGCTTCTCCTGTGGGGTGAGCGGCAGCGGCGGCGCGGGGTGGCTGGGCGCGTGGAGGTCGGCGAGGGCCTGCGCGTCGGTGGGGGTTGTCGTTGGCCCACCCAGCTGGTCTGCGTCGAGGGTGGGGCAGCCGGCGTGCTGGTGGTCTGCGCAGTTTTCAAATACAGGGGTCCTTCGACTGCGCGCTGACGCGCTTCGCTCAGGATGACGGCTGGAGAGGTCCGGTCGAGATGACAGAGTATTGATGGTTTGGGCGAAATTCGCGGTGGAGACGGGTCTGGAGTTCGTTGCGGGACTGGCGTTGTCGGGGTCCTTCGACTTCGCGCTCCGCGCTTTGCTCAGGATGACAGCGTTTTGGGGGCGGGCGGAATTGGATGATGTGGAGCGGACGAACCCGGTGGGAGCGGCGTGGTGATGCAGGATGATCAGCGACGCAATGGCGAGGACGGCAGCTGAGGTCGCGGTCCACAGGGCGACGTGCGCGGAAAGGTGGAAGCCCCTGGGCTGCGGTGTCGCGGTGCGGTGCTCAAGCGAGGCGAGGATGCGGCCTTCGAGACCGGAGCGGGGCTGGGCATCGCGAAGCGCGGAGAGAGCGCGGTCAATGGTGTTGTCGATTGTGTCGGTGCGTGGGACGTTCGCGTTCATGCTTTGCCTCCTTTCGTGAGCTGGGCTTCGAGGCGATCTCGAAGTCGCGTGCGGGCTCGGAAGATGAGTGCGCGGATGGCGGACTCGGATTTGTTGAGCACCTGGGCGAGCTCGCGCGTGTCGAGCTCGTCGATGGCCGAGAGCAGGAGCACCTGGCGCTCGGCGCGCGGGAGGCGGTCGATCTCGCGGAAGACTCGGGCGAGTTCGCGGGCCTCGTGAAGGGCGACGTCGGCGGGCGTGTTGCGGCCGGCGAGGGTGTGGGCAAACGCCTCATCCATCTGGTCGGGACGGATGCGGCGGCGGCGGTCGAGCGCGAGGTTCCAGGTGATGCGCACGAGCCAGACGCGGAGGTCGCGGACGTCAGGGAGGGAGCGCTTGTGTTCCATGACGCGGACGAAGGTGTCCTGCACGGCGTCCTCGGCCTCGGTGGGGTTGCGGAGGACGGAGTGGGCGACGCGGAAGAGGAGCGTGGAGTAGGTCTCGACGAGCGCGGCGAGGGAGGTGTCCGTCTCGGCGGGCCGGGACAGAGCATTTGCCCCGATGACGTGGCCTTGTAAGCCTTGGCGAAGGCCGTTTTCTTCGACGGAAAACGGCTCGTTCGGCAGAAGCTCCGGTCCGCACCTTCGGGGCAAATGCTCTCGCGGCAAGACCAAACTGAGTTCCTCGATCACGGGTGGCTCGATTTCCGGGTGTTGCGGTGGCTTCTACTGTGACAGACGGATGAGTGGCGATTGCGCTCGAGAAAATCTTGCGGGCTGGATACGAGACGCGGGAAACGAGAAACGAGCCGGCTTCAGGTGTGGTGGCTCAATAGGTTATTGTCATTGATCTGGACCGGCCTGCGACAGCGCAAGGCCTGGAGAAGAAGCGCTGAAGGCGCGAGATATACCAGCCTGGGGCGGAGGGCACCTCTTTCGTGCCCGCAGCCCCAGGAAAGCGTCCCCCAAAGACAACAGAGGGCTGAAGGCCCGACCCATAGATGCCCGGAAGCCTTGAAAGCCTTCAGGATCGGATGACAACCTCCTGAAATTCCACATCTAGGATGGTGGCGAGGAGTTCCTGTCATGCCGAGCGATCAGAAACGTGCCATCAATTTGCAGGAGAAGTTCGGGCTGTTCACCGAGCAGTGGCTGCCGAAGGTCATCGCGGAGATGAACGACTACCAGTTCAAGCTGGTGAAGCTGCAGGGTGACTTCGTGTGGCATCAGCATGCGGAGACGGACGAGACGTTCTTCGTCGTCGAGGGCGAGCTGCGAATTGATTTTCGCGATGGCGCGGTGACGATTGGGCCGGGCGAGATGTTCGTCGTGCCCAAGGGCGTGGAGCATAAGCCGTTCGCGGCGCGTGAGGTGAAGCTGATGCTGATTGAGCCGAAGGGTGTGGTGAATACGGGCGATTCGGGTGGGGAGAGGACGGCGAAGAATGATGTTTGGGTGTGAGGGAGATCGTGTGACCCGCCCACGACGACGGTGAAGCTGTCGTCACGAATGAGGCACTCGGCCGCACGAGTTCACCTGGGAGGCTGCGCTTCGACGGCACCTGGCGGAATTGTGATCTGGAACGTGTCTGGCGAGAAATTTGGGTTGAGTTCGAAACTGGTAAACGTGACTGTAGTAGACGTCTTTACACCTCTTGTTTGATTCTCAGTCTCAAAAATGTCCCGCAGAATTACCGGTCGATCCGGATCTATACACATTGTCCGGACGGTGTGTATAGGCCCTTGTTTCAACTCAGAGCGAATCACCACACAACGACGATCTCCGTCTGTGAGAAGAACGTGATCTTCGCCAATGACTGATACGGAAGCCAGGCTGTTAGGCGACTCAGAAGGCCGTTTCAGCGACGGTTCGTAAAAGTCTATGAGTCGCAGATTGCACTGTTGCGTCGCTCCATACTTGTAGTAGCTGTGCCCGTCACCGGAGTAGAACAAGTCGGTTCCATCGCAGACCATGATCGTTCGGTCGCCGCCGCTGTTCACACGTCTCATCTTCAGCGAAGGCTGAGCGGAGATCTTGGTGCGAACCTCGTCTTTCAGCTTCATGCCAGGTCCCAGCACCTGGGATGTTTGGATGACTTCAGCGCTCCAGCTTCTTGTGTTTTCTCCAAAGGCTTTCGCTTTTTCGAGCAACTCAGTCGCGTTGTTGGAGCTCTGGGCGCGAACCTGCGCCGCCAATAACACTACCCACAGGAGTCTGCGCATGGCGCCGAGTCTACCACCACAGACTTGAGATCAGGTCGTGTCCGCGGGTCAGTAGTTCGGGCATTTCCATCTGAGAGAGAAATCGATAAGTACCGACAAAATCGGCTTGTGGTGACTTGGTTCAAGCTCTGATGGCCCAGTCGCTGGTGGCTTCGTGGGGGGCGCGGGGTGTGGTGTGGCTGTGGCGCTTGATGAGGTCGACGACGCGGAGGACGGAGTCGACGGGGGTGTTGGGGACGATGCCGTGGCCGAGGTTGAAGATGTGGCCGGGGCGGCCGGCGGCGAGTGAGAGGATCTCGCGGACGCGGGCTTCGAGCACTTCTGCGGGAGCAAATAGCGTGATGGGGTCGAGGTTGCCCTGCACAGCCGTGCTGTGTCCGACGGCGCGCCAGCCATGGTCGAGCGGAATGCGCCAGTCTAATCCCACAACATCTGCGCCGGTTTCGCGGAAGGTGGGCAGGAGCGAGGCGGTGTCGACGCCGAAGTAGATGACGGGGACGCCGAGGGCCTGGATGCGGCGGATGAGTTCGGTGGTGGCCGCGAGCGCGTAGGCGCGGTAGTCGGCGACGGAGAGCGCGCCGGCCCAGGAGTCGAAGACCTGGATGACGTCGGCGCCGGCGGAGACTTGTTGGGCGGCGAAGTCGGCGAGGACGGTGATGAGCTTATCCATCAGCATGGGCCAGGCGGCATTTGCCGAGCCCACCTTAGCCGACGATAAAGCTGTCGGCGAAGATGGGGCACCCGGTGTATCGGTGATCCCGGAGGCGTACATGAGCTTTTTGGTCTCGATGTAATTGCGGGAGGAGCTGCCTTCGATCATGTAGCTGGCGAGCGTGAAGGGAGCGCCGCAGAAGCCGATGATGCCGAGGGTGTCTATTCCCTCAGGGGCTAAAGCCCCGAACGTCGGAGGTTGCGGTACGGCGGGGCTGAAGCCCCGCCCTTTCAAAGCAAAATGCTTGGCGACTTTGCCGATGGCTTCGGCGACGTACGAAAGCTCGGCGGTACGGTCGGTGCGGAGGGCGCGGATTTGGTCGAGGGTGCGGAGGGGTGAGTGGATGACGGGGCCTTCGCCGTTGACGAACTCGAAGTCGAGGCCCATGGGCGTGAGCGGGAGCAGGAGGTCGGCGAAGATGATGGCGGCGTCGACGCCAAGGCGCTCGGCGGCGGTGATGGTGACCTCGGCGGCTATGGAGGGCGTGCGGCAGATGTCCAGGAGGGAATGGTGCTTGCGCACGGCCATGTACTCGGGCATGTAGCGGCCGGCCTGGCGGAGAAACCAGACGGGCGTGCGGTCGACGGGCTGGCGAAGGCAGGCTCGGACGAAGCGGGAGGTGCTGTTGGGGCTCACTGTATGAGGCTAGCAGGAGTAAATCGTGAGTGGTGAATCGTGAAGAACGCCGCGGCTGCGGGCCTTTGTCTTATTCACTCTTCACTGGTCTGGTCGATGTTCGGACAAGCTGCGTTCGCTATCCACAGAAATCGGCGTTTCCCACATTTCTTAGCGACATACAACTGAATGTTCCACGCGGAACATCGCTGTTCCACGCACCGGAATGCGAAGAACGCATGCGGACGGGTAGACTGGGAGAAGGCTTCTCGCTGATTTTGGGTGTTGCTGAGCGCGTGTGTGAGCAGCGAGCGAGTCAAAAAATTTCTACGCGAATGATCAGGTTTTCATCGCGAGAGAGCGAAGCGCAGTCTATGCCGAACTACCTTGAACTGCCGGTCGGTCCGAAGTCGCCGGAGCTGGTGAATGCCGTGATTGAGATTCCCTACGAGGGAATCAACAAGTACGAGTACGACAAGCAGCTCCACGTGTTCCGGCTGGATCGGAATCTGTACTCGCCGGTGCACTACCCCGGGGATTATGGTTTTATTCCGAGCACGCTGGCGGCGGATGGTGATCCGCTGGACTGCCTGGTGCTGGTGGATACGCCAAGCTTTCCCGGGTGCGTACTGACGGTGCGGCCGATCGGCGTGCTGGAGATGACGGACCAGGGAGTGGGCGACGAGAAGATCCTGTGCGTGGGACAGGCGAATCCTCGGTACAAGGACGTCTGGAACTACTCGGATGTGTACCCGCACGTGCTGAAAGAGATGACTCACTTCTTTTCGATCTACAAGGACCTGGAAGGGAAACGGGTCGAGGTGAAGGGATGGCGCGACGCGGCGATGGCTCGGCAGAAGATTGCCGAGGCTGCGCAGTCGTTTGAGGATGCGAAGGAGAAGAAGGACAAGAAGATTCTGGAGGCGGTGGGCGCGGGAAAGAAGTAGCGCAACCGTGAAGAGAGTGAACCCCGGGCTGAACGCTCGGGGTTTCTTTTTGCTCGCGGGCGTTCACCAGAGGCTGCCGCTGTCTTTTGTAAGGACTTGCGAATTTTTCACATCGGTCGGAGAGATGTGTGACACTTCTCTCGCATCCCATTCGACAGATTCGACTTACGGAAATATTCTGCTGATGATTCATCAGGCCCTTCAGTCTGCAACACGCTCTCTGACGAACGAGGCATACATGAAACTGTGCTCAAAGCTTCCGCTTCTCGCAGTCCTTTTGTTCACTTTGAGTCTGTCGCACAGCTCTTTTGGGCAACGCGGTGGACAGACCATTACCTGCTCCTCGAACGATGGCCGCCGCAATTATTGTGCGGCGGATACCAGCCGGGGAGTTCGCCTCAGCCGCCAGATCAGCGGGTCGGCCTGCATTCAGGGACAGACCTGGGGATGGGATCACCGCGGCCTGTGGGTTGACCGCGGCTGTCGCGCCGAGTTCATCGTCGGTGGCGGCGGCGGTGACAACTGGGGTCCGGGCGGAGGGCAGGGCCAAATCGTCACGTGTTCCTCCAATGATGGCCGTCGCAACTGGTGCGACAGCTTTGGAGCTCCTCCGGAGAGCATCAATTTGAGTCGCCAGATCAGCGGGTCGGCGTGTGTTCGCGGTCAGACCTGGGGCGTCGACCAGCGCGGCCTCTGGGTCGATCGCGGCTGCCGTGCCGAGTTCACCCTTGGCGGCAGGCATGAAAATGGGTACGGACCGGGACAGACTGTCACGTGTTCCTCTAATGATGGCAAGCGCAACTGGTGCAATATTCCGCGCGGTGACGTCCGCCTGAGCCGCCAGATCAGCGGCTCTCCGTGCATCCAGGGCCAGACCTGGGGCCATGACAACCGCGGCCTGTGGGTTGACCGCGGGTGTCGCGCCGAATTCGTGGTTCGATAACGAAGGAAGCAGGGATCAGGAAAGCGTCACGCGAAGGCGTGACGCTTTCTTTTGACTTAAGGCGCTGAGGTGCGGCGGCGGGTGAAAGTCATGAGTGCGTAGAGGATGGGTCCGGCGATGGCGACGATTGCCGCGAGAAGGAGCGCGTTGATGCTGCCGAGTTTTTCGTTGCGAGCGTTGAAGAGAGCGAAGCCGAGCAGGACCATGGGGCCGCAGCCGATGAGGATGAGTGCCAGCTGATTGCCGGGAACCCGGAAGGGACGCGGGAGGCCGGGCTCTTTACGGCGAAGGATGATGAGGGAGAGGAACTCGAGGATGAGCGAGGCTCCCCAGAGGACAAGGTCGATGGAGATGAGGCGCTCGAAGGTGAGGCCGAGCGCGAGCGCCCAGGTGATGCCGCATGCGAGGACGCTGACCCACGGCACGCCGTTCCGCGTGCGGAGGGTGAGCAGGCGCGGGAGGAGGCCATCTTCGGCCATTGCGTACGGTAATCGAGTGAGCGTGAGGGTGAGGGCGTTGAAGGTGCCGAGACCGTCCAGCGAGCCGGCCAGGACAACAGAGAGGGCGAGTGCGGTACCGCCGAGAAGGCCGGCGGCATCTGCCCAGGCGCCGGTGGAGAAACGCGCGGCGGGGATGCCGACGGCCCAGACGGCAAGCAGCGGCAGCGTATAGACGCACATGATGGTGAGCATCGAAATGAACATGGCGCGGGGGTAGTTGCGCTGCGGGTTTTCAACCTCCTGCGCGATGGTGGAGGCGTTGTCCCAACCCATGTAGTTCCACATGGCGACGGACAGTGCGCCGCCGAGGTCGTAAGTGAGCGTCTGACCCGAAGCTGCGAGGTGAAGACCGCCGTGGGCGATGCGCCAGAGTGCAATGCAGAACATGACGGCGAAGGGCGCCAGCGAGACGGCCATCATCCCGACGGAGCCGTGACCCACGGCGACCGATCCGCGCAGGTTCCAGAGCGTGGCGATGAGAACGATGGCGAGTTTGAGGAAGAGTGCGTAGTGACCGTGTTTCAGCTCTGGAAAAACGGTAGCGAGATAGAGCGAGACAGTCGTGGGATAGATCGCCATATCGAAGACGCTGGAGGCGAGCGAGAGCCAGGCGACCTGGAAGGCCCAGAAACGGCCAAGGGCGCGGTGGGCCCAGACGTAGAAGCCGCCTTCGTCGGGGATGGCGGAGGCGAGTTCACCGACCATGAGGGCGGTGGGCATGCTCCAGAGGAAGGGGACGAACAGAAGAATGAGGAGCGCCCGGCCGAAGCCGGCCATCCCGATGATGTCCTCGAGGCCGTAGGGGCCGCCGGAGACCATGAAATAGATGGCCGCGACGAGCGGAAGGAGACGGAGGCCGGTGGCTTTGGACTGGCGGGAGTGTGCGATCGAGCGGGCTCCTTTCCAAGGCAAACTGCGCTGATGTGCAAGTTAACACACGGGGTTGAGTCGCAGGACGGGGGTCTGGAATTACCTTGGTGTAGGCAAATTTTCATTTTTTTCGATACACAAAGTATCGCCAGGGTGTAAGGTTCTCACGCACCGATAACACACAGGCGTTTGGGAGACTGGATGCGGCTCAAGGGCTGGTTTGTCGCGGGTATGTTGCTCATCGCAGCGCGCGTGTGGGCGCTTGGGGAGAAACAATACGTGAGTGCGACTCCGGTACAAGGCGGGTTTGTTCTCTACACCAGCGAAAAGGCCGCGCCGCTGGTGGTGAGCGATGCCGACTGGCCGGGGGTCATGCGGGCCGTGGGAGACCTGAGCGCGGACGTGGGTCGCGTGACGGGACATGCGGCTCCGGTGACGAAGAACATATCGGCGGCGAAGGGCGAGGACGTCGTGCTGATTGGGACGATTGGCAAGAGTCCCCTGATCGACGCACTGGTGAAGGCGAAAAAGCTGGATGTGAGCGGGATTGCGGGCAAGTGGGAGTCGGCGGTGACGACGATTGTCGAGCGGCCGATGCCGGGAGTAAAGCGTGCGCTGGTGATTGCGGGAGCCGACAAGCGCGGGACGATCTACGGGATCTATGACCTGAGCGAGCATATCGGCGTTTCGCCCTGGTACTGGTGGGCGGATGTGCCGGTGCCGCATAAGGACGCGCTGTACGTGATGCCGGGCAGAGTGGTGCAGCCGGTGCCGGCGGTGAAGTATCGCGGAATCTTCTTCAACGATGAGGCTCCGTGTCTCTCGGGGTGGACGAAGGAGAAGCTCGGCGGGATGAATCATGAGTTCTACACGAAGGTGTTTGAGCTGCTGCTGCGGTTGAAGGCGAACTTCCTGTGGCCCGCGATGTGGAATAACGCGTTCGCGATGGACGACCCGGAGAATCCGAAGCTGGCGGATGAGTACGGGATCGTGATGGGGACCTCGCATGAAGAGCCGATGATGCGCGGGGAGAAGGAGTGGACGCGAGGTAACTACGGGGCTAATGGGAGTTGGGATTACACGACGAATCAGAAGCAGATTGACGAGTTCTGGCGCAAGGGGATGGAGCGCGACAAGAACTATGAGCAAGTGGTGACGCTGGGAATGCGCGGCGAGAACGACACGCCGATGTCGGCGGATGCGAACACTCAATTGCTGGAGAAGATCGTTGCGAACCAGCGCGAGATTTTGAAGCAAACGGTGAACCCGGATGTGACGAAGGTGCCGCAGGTGTGGGCTCTGTACAAGGAGGTGCAGGGCTATTACGAGAAGGGCATGCGCGTTCCGGATGACGTGACGCTGCTGTGGAGCGATGACAACTGGGGCGATCTGCGGCGGCTGCCGACGGCGGAGGAGAGAAAACGGCCCGGGGGAGCGGGGATTTACTACCACTTCGATTATGTAGGCGGGCCGCGCAGCTACAAGTGGCTGAATACGAATCCAATCCCGAAGGTGCAGGAGCAGATGAATCTGGCGCTGGAGTATGGAGCGGACCGGTTGTGGGTGGTGAACGTCGGCGATGGGAAGCCGATGGAGTTTCCGATTGAGTTCTTTTTGAGTTATGCGCAGGACACCGCAGCGGTGGGATAAGGATCACCTTGGTGAGTTCACGCGGGATTGGGCGACGCGGGAGTTCGGGCCGGAGCATGCGGACGAGATTGCGTCGGCGATGGAGGAGTACACACGCTACAACGGAAGGCGGAAGCCGGAGTTAATTGATCCGACGACCTTCAGCTTGACGAACTTTCACGAGGCGGATCGCGTATATGACGAGTGGGAGACGCTCGCGAAGCGCGTGGATAAGCTCGCGACCGAGCTGCCCGAGAACGAGCGGGCGAGCTACTTCGAGCTGATCCAGTATCCGGTGGATGCGTGCGCCAATCTGACGGAGATGTACATCACCGCCGAACGCAATGCGCTGGATGCGCGGTTGGGAAATCCCAAGGCCAATGACGAGGCGGCCGAGGTGCAGCGGATGTTTGCACGCGACGCGGCGCTGAGCGACGAGTACAACCACGAGCTCGAGAACGGCAAGTGGGACCACATGATGGACCAGACACATCTCGGGTATGTGGTGTGGAGCGATCCGCCGGTGAATGTGATGCCGGCGGTGAGCTGGACACAGGTGCCCGAGACGGGGTCACTGGGTGTGAGCGCGGAAGGCGCGGCACTTATGCGTGCGGGCGGAAGGTTTGAGTTTTCGCTGGGGACGGTGGATTCAGTGAATCAGCAGACGAGGACGCTGACGTTGTTCGATCACGGGAAGACGCCGGTGAGTTATGCGGTGAAGGCGAGTGCGCCGTGGCTGACCGTTTCGAAGAGCGAAGGGACGCTGGAGGCTGCGGAACAGCAGGTTGTGGTGAGCGTGGACTGGGGTAAGGTTCCGGACGATGAGGCCGAAGGAACGGTCACGGTGAGTTCGGGTGATGCGCGGCCGCTGACGTACACGCTGCGCGCGAGGAAGCTGCCGGTCACTCGGGAGAATGCGCAGGGGTTTGTCGAGGGCGACGGGTATGTGGCGATGGAGGCTGCAGATACGACGGCGCGGACGGCGGACGCGATGAACTGGGTGGAGCTGCCGGGGTATGGGGCGACGAAGTCCGGGATGACGGTGTTTCCGGTGACGGCGGCGAGCGAGATGGAATCGAAGACATCGCTTGACTACAGGATGTACCTTTATGACTCCGGAGATTTCGAGCTGCAGATGAGGCTGGCGCCCACGATGAACTTTGTGCCGGGGCGCGGATTGCGCTTCGCGGTATCCGTCGATGACGGACCGCGGGCAATTGTGGATGCGCTCGAGCACAATTCGGATAAGGACTGGGCGCAGGCGGTTAGCGATGGTGCGCGGCAAGTGACGGTGCCGCTCAAAATTGCGACGCCGGGATATCACACGCTGAAGATATGGGCGGTGGATCCGGCGCTGGTGGTGGAGAGGCTTGTGGTGAGCCATGGAACTGATAGATCACTGCGGCCAAGCTTTCTGGGGCCGCCTGAGAGCTTTCATGCAGGTGCAGTGGGGGCCGAGAATAGAAGTGCGGGCCAATAGATCCACGGGGACACATTTTTTTTGAGTTTTCGGTTGGTTGGGACGCGGCTGATTTGAAGGGGGAAGGAGCCAAGCGTGGCAAAGAACACGGAGACAAACGGGGGAAGACAACCTGCGGCGCATGAGACGACGCACGCTCTGCGACGGGCGGACCTCGCCTACGTGAGGCTGGCCTCGAGCGAGGTAGCGCGCGATATCAACCGTGACGTGATCCTGGAACTGGTGCGCGCGAAGCAGCCTGTGGCGCGAGTGGATCTGGCGAGAGCCTCGGGGCTCTATCCGAGCACCGTTTCGTCAATCGTCGAGGAGCTGATTGAAGAGGGTTGGGTGGTCGAGGGCGGAACGCAGCGGCTGCCACGAGGACGCAGGCCGACGCTGCTGTCGCTGAATGAGGACATCGTGATGCTCGCGGTGGATGTGAGGCCGGAGCAGGCGACGATTGCCGTGGTGGACATGAACAGCCGGCTGCTGTCGCAGAAGGCGATTGTGCTGCCGTCAAACGTGGAGCGAGCGCTGCCGGAGCTGGTGGCGGCGCTGGAGCGGATGCGCGAGATGCATCCGACGAAGACGTTTGAGGGTATCGGGTTGAGCATGCCTGGGCGAATCGATCCGGTGACGCAGCAGCTGGTGCTGGCTCCGAACCTGCGCTGGGCGGGGCATGAGATTGGAGGCGTCATTGAAAGCGCGCTGGGGCTGAAGGTGGAGATGGAAAACGAGGCGAACGCTTGCCTGATTGCGGAGATCTGGTCGGGAAGACTGGACGGTGTCAGCAATGCGGTGCTGGTGGCGATCTCGGAGGGCATTGGAACGGCTCTGCTGAGCAACGGGCAGATGATTACGGGGCATGGCGGGCTTGCGGGTGAGTTCGGGCACGTCGTGCTCGACCCGACGGGACCAAAGTGCGGATGCGGACGAACAGGCTGCTGGGAGATGTTTGCTTCGACCCGCGCGGCAGTGCGGTATTACAACGAGGAGACCGGCAAGAAAGATACCGCGATGACTGGGACGCGCCTGCTGAACCTGGCAGTCGACGATGACCCGGCTGCGGTGAAGGCGTTGAGCCGCCAGGCGGAGAACCTGGGGCGCGGGTTGCATGCGATCACGGCAGCCTTGTCCCCGGAGGTGATCCTGTTTACGGGTGAACTGACATCTGCGTGGCAGAGGTTTGGGCCGATTGTGGAAGCGGAGTTGAAGCTGCAGATGCTGGCAGGGCCGCCGCCTCGGGTGATGACGACGCTGAATCCGGAGTTTGCAAGGCTGAGGGGAGCGGCGGCTTTGGTACTGCAGCGGCACTCGGGGTATCACCGGACGCATGTGCACTCGCGACCGAGGGGACGTGCCGAGGCTGACTCTGTAGGAACGGCGGCGCAAGCGGACTAAATTTTCGTAGTGTGAAACGCCTCAAGGCGGACTCAGGCGCATCCCGACATAATGCGTGGGTGCCACAAATTATTTCGGCTCGCAGGAAAGAAGCGGGATTGGCTCCGTCGAGCTGGGACGGATGGACTGCGAACGCAGTCACAAGAAAGTCAAAATTCACCGAAAAGTGACGAATTTTTATAACTCCTAGCCTTCTAGGCGTGAAAATCGCTTGACAGTCATTTTCTCGTCGTCCTATAGTTCGGGACGCATAAAAAAGAGCGGCTTGGAAAGACGTGTGTAGTCGGAACACCTGAAAGGCCGCAGAAGTTGCTTTTCATGGAGGAGCCGAACATGCGTGTCATCGAAGCAGGACGAGGGCGGAATCGGATGCAGTGGCTGCGGCGCGGTTTGGCCGTTTTCGTGCTGACGCTGCTATCAGTCGGCGGGGCGACGCTGGCCGGGGCGCAGGTGCTCTACGGCGTTATCACCGGAAATGTGACGGACGCCAGCGGTGCGGCCGTGTCAGGCGCGACCGTCACAGCTGTCGAGGTGCAGACGGGAGTCAGCAAGACGCAGACGACGGATGCGTCCGGCATCTACAGGTTCCCTGCGCTCCTGCCAGGAAATTACAAGGTTACCGTCGCGGCAACCGGCTTCACGAAGCAGGAGACCAACGGCGTCGATCTGCGCGCGAACGACATCAAGTCGGTGGACGCGCAATTGAAGGTTGGAAACGTGGCGACAGAAGTGACTGTCACTACGGCACCTCCGCTACTGCAGACCGATAGCGCCGATGTGCACACAGACATCACCTCCCGCGATCTGGGAAGCCTGCCGATTATGGGATCGCAGGGAGGGAATTTTCAGGAACTGCTGCGTACCGTTCCGGGAGCAGGACTGACGGCGGAGACCAATTCGCTGGCTGGCAACCCGCAGCGAGCGATCAACACCAACGTGAACGGGCTTTCGAACCAAGGCAACAACACACGCATTGACGGTGCGCAGGATGCCTATCCGTGGCTGCCTGCCAACGTAGCTTATGTGCCGCCGTCGGATGCGATCGAAACGGTCAACGTGACGACAAACTCGTTCAATGCAGAGCAGGGCATGGCGGGTGGTGCTGCGGTCAACGTCCAAGTGAAGTCTGGCACGAACCATTTCCATGGAGACGCGCACTGGTACCACACGGACCAGAACTTTGCAGCACGCAACTACTTCCAGACAGATCCCAAAGTTTTCCCGAAGAAGAACCGCAACAACCAGAACCAGTTCGGCGGAGCGATCGGCGGCCCAATTCTGAGGGACAAACTGTTCTTCTTCACGGACTACGAGCGCACAACGCAACGGCAATTGGCTGGACCTGACACGCGAACACTGCCTACAGCAGCGATGATCACGGGAGATTTTCGAAATCTGCCGGGAAATCCAATCATCTACGATCCGGCTACCGGCAATGCACAAGGCGGGGGCAAACAGCAGGTCTCCTGCAACGGCGTGTTGAATGTGATCTGCCCGAACCGCATCGACCCTGCGGCGCAGACGATGATCAAGCTGATGCAGCCGCTGATCGGGCAGGAGTTTACAACCTCCAATGGCCAGAATAACTGGACGGGCAGTTCAACGGCACTCTTCAACCGTGACAATGCCGACGGTAAGGTTACCTATATTGCCAGCCAGGCGACCACGATTTTCGGGCGCTACAGCTTTTCGAAGACACTGGTGTTTGATCCGCCGCTGCTTGGAGCGGCGGTCGGTGATGCGACGAACGGTGGACAGCTTGGCGATGCGCCGGGGCTGGTGCAGCAGGTGGGTCTGGGTGTAACACACTCGTTTACATCGTCGCTGTTGCTCGACTGGAACTTCGGATTTACCCGACAGCGTCTTGGGTCGACATTCGATCTCAGCTCGCCGAAGGGTCTGAACGACTTTGGGATCCCCGGAACCAACAACGCGGGAGCGCCCGGCGATCCGTCGCTGTACTACGGTTTGCCCGGCTTCGTCTTCCCAACCGGTGCGGTGCCGCCGGGCAACAGCGGTAATACAGGTGCGAACCTGGGCAACGCGCAGCCGGCCAACCCGTTTCTCTTCCGCGACCAGCAATACGTGACCGGAGCGAACGTGAGCTGGAACAGAGGGAAGCACAGTTTCCGTGGTGGTGTGGAATGGAATCACTCGCAGATTAATCACTTCCAGCCGCAGGGCGGGACGTTCCAGCAGCCGCGCGGTGCTTTCGAGTTCAATGGCTACGTGACAGACCAGCTGGGAACGTCACCGACGTGGTTCCATTCATGGGCGGACTTCCTGCTCGGGTTGCCGAGTGGAACCGGAAAGGCGAGAGCACTCTTCAACCCGAATGCACTGCGGTGGTCGCAGTGGGCGGGGTATGTGCAGGACCACTACCAGGTGACACCAAAGCTGATGCTGACGCTCGGACTGCGCTGGGAGTACTTCCCGTTTGGCTACAGCGATAACGACAAGGGGCTCCGTTATTTCGATCTGCAGACCGGCCAGGTGTTGATTGGCGGGTATGGCAATATCCCCAAGAATGACGGCATCGACGTGGGACACGGACAGTTCCTGCCGCGTGTTGGACTGGCCTATAACATCACCCCAACGACCGTGCTCCGCGCGGGCTACGGCATGAGCGCCGATGCCTACACCTGGCACGTTCTGCGGAATGCCTATCCGGCGGTGATCCTGGATCAGAACACAGCGCAGAATTCGACGAACCCAACGCAGAGTCCGAATAACTATGTTCCGGCCGCGAGCCTGACCGGGTTGAATGCGAAGAACCTTGGTTCGGGTAGTTACTCCGTGCCGACGGGAATCACCTTGCTGCCGCTGCCCGATTTGAGTTCCGGAAGCATTCCGCTGCCGACGAGTGCTGGAACTACCACGATTCCCAATCCGTTTAATCGCGGCTTTTTCAACTCCTACAACGCCACGGTGGAACAGCAGATGGCTAAGACCGTGACGTTCAGTGTGGGGTATGTCGGGACGTATGCGATTCGTCCGGTTGTCAATATGAACGCAAATCCTTCACCTCCCGGCGGAGGAACTGCGGGCGGAATTCTGAGCCAGAGGTTAGGCAAAGTCTACGGCTCGGGGATCAACGAGCTGAATCCGTTCAAGGACAGCCGTTACGATTCGCTGCAGAGCACGCTCGTCTGGCGGTTTGCAGGTGGGTCGAACATCCGTATGGCCTACACATGGTCGAAGACGTTGAACTACGCGGATAACGAAGACTTAGGATCGCTGAACTTCCCGTATCCCGCCTATTGGTATAAGAACCACGGCTTTGCCAGCTTCGATAGAACGAACAATGTGGAACTTGCCGGCGTGGTTGCGCTGCCGTTCGGAAAGGGCGAGCCGTGGCTGCAAAGTGGATTTGCAGGTGCGATCCTGGGTGGATGGCTGGTGAATCCGGTGCTTAGCATGATGTCCGGCGTGCCGTTTACCGTGACTGCGGGAGGTGCACTGAATGCGAACGGTTCGATACAAACCGCAGATCTTGTATCTACCTTCCGCATCACCAAGGGCAGACCAAGACGCACTGGCGCAGCCGCCTGCACCTTGGGTGACCCGAGCTGCTCATACTTTACTGCGAGTTCGTTTGCAGCCCCGTACATTCCACTCGATAAGAGCAACAATCCCATCAACCCGCACTATGGCAACACCAATCGCAACGAATTTCGTGGACCGGGATATTTCCTGGCGAATCTCAGCATCGTACGTGACTTCAAAATTAAAGAATTCATGAGCTTCCGAGTGCGGGCTGACGCCTTCGGTCTTACGAATACGCCTCACTTCGCCAACCCGAGTGGGTCGTGCCCGTCAGACGCAACGAAGGCTGACCCAACCACAGGCAGCGGACAGTTGTGCAGCGCAGGGCCGTCGAGCAGCACCTTCGGCATTGTCACGGGAACGGCTTCACCTGGAGGCTTCTTCGGTCCGGACTCCGGTGCAAGGCAGATCTGGCTGGGGGCGAGCGTGATGTTCTAACGATTGCGGGGACTTGTTGAAGCGAGCGGCTCGAGAGAGCCGCTCGTTCCTTTTGTCGCAAAGTATTGATGTCGATATATATCGCTCGAATACTTGAGTTTTACGGTCATTTAACGAGTTCGCGCTGACCTGTGATTGTGAAGTGGCCGGTGAGGGTGGTGGCGCCTGTGCCGGGCTGTGTGCTGCCGAGCGAAATCGTGTAGTTGCCTGGGAGAATCATGTGATGGCCTTTTTCGTCGACCTGGCTAAGGGAGCGCGGGTCGATGGTGAGCGAGAGATGCGTTGAAGCTCCGCGGGCGAGGTGAACGCGCTGGAAAGCAACGAGCTTGCGGACAGGTGTCTGGTAGCCGCGAGGTTGCGTGAGATAGAGCTCCCCGACTTCATCACCCGCGAGGTTGCCGGTGTTTCTTAGAGTGGCCTCAACGGTGACGTTGTCTCCGGCGTGAACCGTCGCGGGGACTTGGAGATGGCTGTAGGAGAAGTTGGTGTAACTGAGGCCATAGCCAAAGCTGTAGAGCGGCTGGCCGGTGAAGTAGCGGTAGGTGCGGCGCTCCATTGCGTAATCTTCAAAGGGCGGAAGCTGTTGCAGTGAGGCGTAGAAGGTGAGCGGCAGACGGCCGGCAGGATTGTTGTCGCCGGCCAGAGTCTCGGCGATCGCGGTGCCGCCTGCTTCGCCGGGATACCAGGCTTCGAGAATGGCGGCGGCGTGTTGCTGCGCCCAGTTGACGGCGAGTGCGCTGCCGTTTTGCAGCACGACGATGAGCGGCTTGCCGGTGGCGGCGACGGCTTCGAGAAGCTGCTGCTGCACGGCGGGCAGCTCGATGCTGGTGCGGTCGCCGCCCGAGAAGCCTTCGAGATGCACGGGCATCTGTTCGCCTTCGAGTGATGGCGAGAGGCCGACGAAGGCGATCACGACATCGGACTGTTTCGCAGCCGCGACGGCTTCATCGCGGAGCACGGCGGCGGGTGGCTGCCATGTGAGGTCGATTCCGGCTGAGCCGGTGCCATGCAGGTATTCCAGACGGATGGCGTGCGGCTTGTTGTCGTCGAAGTTGACGGGAGCGTCAAAGGTTGCGCCCCGCTCGGCGGTCTTGCCTGCGTTCTGGAGAATCAGCTTGTCGTCGAGATAGAGATGGAAGGCTTCGTTGTTCTCGCAGGCATAGCAGGAGTTGATCCGGACTCCGAGCTTGTAAGCTCCGGGTGCAGGTGGAGTCAACGTTCCGGTCCAGCGCACGGACCAGTTGTTGCGCGGAAGGCCGGGGACGACACCGATGACCTTGTCCCAGTTGAAGTTGATGCGGCGGTCGGTGCGCGTGAGGACGGGCGACCCGCTGAGGTCGGGGCTGGCGAAGTATTCGCCGGTGAGGCCGTTGCCAGTGCCGTGTAAGGGATGAAGTGCGGTGTGCTCGATGGGGATAGCAAAGCCTTCGACCAGCGTCGAGCCCTGCGCGTAGTGCACAGCTGCGGAGGAGAAGCGCTTCTCAATGCCGTCGAGTGGATAAACGGGCGAGGGTGGAGGGCCGTTGTAGTTGCCTTGCAGCGACTGAATGAGTTCAGCCTCGGGACCGATGACGGCGAAGCTGTGGAGGGAGCGGCTGAGAGGAAGGATGTGGTTGGTGTTTTTGAGGAGCACCATGGATTCGCGCGCGGCTTGAAGCGAGAGCTGGCGGTGCGCAGGGCTGTTGACTTCAGAGAAAGGGATGCGGCCGTAGGCGAAGCTGGAGGGCGGGTCGAACATGCCGAGACGGAAACGCGCGCGGAAGAGGCGGTGGAGTGCGACGTCGAGATCGGCTTCTGGTATCAGGTTGCGGTGCACCGCCTCGACGAGTGCGGGAAAGGCCTGGCCACTGCCGAAGCCGCACTCGAGGTCGGTCCCGGCTTTGACTGCGTCTGCGGCGGCTTGAGCCATGTCGGAGGCGAAGTGATGGCCCGTATTGATGTCGGCGACAGCGGCGCAATCGCTGACGACGTAGCCGGAGAAGGACCATGCGGAGCGCAGATGATCATGCAGCAGCATGGTGCTGGCGCAGGCGGGCGCGCCGTCGATGGAGTTGTACGCGCACATGATGGATTGCGGGTTGGCTTCGGTGACCGCGGCGCGGAAGGCAGGCAGGTACGTGTCTTCGAGGTCATGCGCGGAGACGTCGACGTTGGCCTGATGGCGCGTGGATTCAGGGCCGGAGTGGACAGCGAAGTGTTTCGGCGTCGAGACGACGCGGAAGTAGTTGGGATCGGTGCCCTGCATGCCGGTGACGAACGCAACGGCCATGCGGCCCGTGAGGAACGGGTCCTCGCCGTAGGTCTCCTGCCCACGGCCCCAGCGCGGGTCGCGGAAGATGTTGATGTTGGGCGCCCAGAAGGTGAGGCCGGAGAACTGTTCGTGCTGATCGTGGCGGATGGCTTCGTTGTACTTGGCGCGGGCCTCGGTGGAGATGATCTCGGCTTCGTGATGAATGAGCGGCGTGTCCCACGTGGCGGCCATGCCGATCACCTGCGGGAAGTTCGTGGCCGTACCGGAGACGGCGACGCCGTGATTGCCCTCGTTCCACCAGAAGTAGGCGGGGACTCCGAGCCGCGCGATGGCTGGCGCGTGATCGCGCATCTGCTGAACCTTTTCCTCGAGTGTCATCCGGGAGAGGAGGGAGCTAATGCGGTCTTCGATGGCGGTCGCTGCGTTCAGCCACGGACGATCAGATGAAGCCTGCGACTGGGCGCGCGCGCTGAGCGAAGGAAGGACAAGGGCAACGAGCAGAACTGTGTGGAGTCGAAACATAGGTAAGGGCTCCTGTGACAGCGAGCCCGTAGTTTCGCTACCTGCCGGGCGCGGATCCTGTCGAGGGGAATGATTCTACCCTTGGAGTAACCCGTGGTTTGGTTGTTGTTGCTGCGCCGCCTGTACCGTCGATGACACTGGTGATCTCGCCAAGATTGTCGAGCGCCACGGTGATGATGTGGTGGAAGCGGACGGTGGGGCGCTCGGGGACTTCGATGGCCTGGGTGAGTGTGACATCAGGGTGGCGGAAGACGCTGTATATGCCGAGGCCAAAGGCTTCATGATCGTGAACCGTGTCGGCGACCTTGTAGGAGGCCCAGCCGTTTTTATCGGGGGCGCTGCGCCACGCGGGCTGATTCGGCGGGTCATAGGGAATCTCGGATTGATAGAAGTAGGTGCGGCCGCGCTCGCCGTTCCAGAGCACTTGGAATTGCTGGTGGTGCTCGACGAAGAGGCCGTAGGCGGTGACGTCGTTGCCGTTGACGATGAGGCCGTTGTCGCTGGTGTTGGAGGTCCAGCCGACGCCATGACCGTGATCGGCGCGCCAGATCCAGGTGTGGTCGATGAGGACGTTATTGCTGTTGATGATGAGATTCGCGATGACCTTGCCGATGGCTGCTCCGCCGACGCGGAAGAAGACGTCGTGCAGTGATGTTGGGTTCGCGCTGTGGTCGGCGTGACTGTGCGGAGGGCCGACTTCGAGGAGCACGGGCGATTGCTTTTCGCCGGCGTCAAAGAGGAGGCCGGCGATTTTGACGCCATCGACGTCGGCCACAGTCATCGCAGCGGTGCCGTTGGTGGGAAGCAGAGTGGCGTAGCCGAGGCCGAGGACGATGGTGTCCTTGCGCGTGACGCGGATGGGTTCGGTGAGGTTGTAGATGCCGGGCGTCAGGAGAAGATCTTTACCGGACGCGAGTGCGGCGTTGATGGTCGCTGCCGTGTCGGCGGGATGGGCGATGTAGAAGTGTGAGAACGGAACGGCGCGGACGGGAGCAGTGGAGCTCTCGTGCTCCTGCCAGGTGATGCCAACTGTGTCGTGCTCGAGCATGGGAACGATGACACCCATGTAGTCGCCGCGCGGGTCGGCGAAGAGGAATGGCTTCTCGCGCGAGATGGGTGTGCGGTCGATCCTGGTGTAGGCGGGGTTCGGCCAGTTGCCCGGCGGCGGGTTCTTGACGCCGACGAAGACCATGTTCCAGTTGGTGCCGGTCCAGCTCTTCCACTCGGTGTTGCGCGAGATCCATTGCTGCTGCGAGCCGGAGTCCACGTTGCCGTCGATGACGCTGTCGGAGATCCAGCCACCGGAGGCCCAGCCGTGGTCCTGATGCAGGACCATGTTGCCGAGGACGTGCATGCGGCGGAAGGAGACCGCTTGTGACGTGGCCCATTTCAGCGTGCCAGTCGAAGGTGTGATGGCAAGGCCTTCGGCGGCGCGCCAGAAGGTGCAGGTCGCGTTGTTCTTCGGCAGGGAAGCGTCAGCGTGAAAGTTGCCGGTGATGTGGACCGCGTCAGGAGTTGCGCCGAGGCCGATCACCTGTGTGTAGAAGCCTACGGGGATGTCGACGTGGTAGTCGCCCGGGAGGAAGAGGAAGGCGTAGCGGCTGCTGCCGAACTCAGCGTGTTCCTGCTCGGCGTAGACCTTGTCGATCTGCGCCTGCATCTCGGCGGTCGGTGTCGACGGAGAGTAGACGAAGACATTGGGGCCGAGGAGTGAGCGGAGATTCTGCTGCGCTGACTGTGCGGGGAGATGCGATGGCGCGGTGAGGGCCGTCACTGCAAGAGCGAAGACGAACGTTAGTTTCGGCACCGAGCCATAGTACCGCTAATCGATGTCGAAGGTGACTCCTTGCGCGAGCGGGAGATCGGCGCCGTAGTTGATGGTGTTGGTGGCGCGGCGCATGTATTGCTTCCAGGCATCGGAGCCGGACTCGCGGCCGCCGCCGGTTTCCTTCTCGCCGCCGAAGGCACCGCCGATCTCTGCGCCGGATGTGCCGATATTCACGTTCGCAATGCCGCAGTCAGAGGCGGCGAGGAAGCGCTCGGCTTCGCGCATGTTGAGCGTGAAGATGGAGGAGGAGAGACCTTGTGGGACATCGTTGTGCAGCGCGATGGCTTCGTCGAGGTCCTTGCACTTCAGGATGTAAAGGATCGGAGCGAAGGTCTCGTGCTTCACGATGTCGGATTGGCGGGCGACTTCGACGAGCGCGGGGCGGACGTAGAAGGATTCCTTTGATCTGGGTTCCTTTGATCCGGATTCCATTGACCCATTGACGTCAATACGTTCTCCGCCAGTGATGGTGGCGCCTTCGCTGCGAGCGGAGTTTAGAGCGGATTGCATGGCGTCGAAGGCGCGGGAGTCGATGAGTGGGCCGACGAGTGTTCCGGGTTCGCGCGGGTCGCCGATGGAGACGGAGGCGTAGACCTGTCTGAGGCGAGGGATGAGCTGCTCGTAGACGGACTCGTGGACGATGAGGCGGCGGAGCGTGGTGCAGCGCTGTCCGGCGGTGCCCATGGCGGAGAAGGCAATGCCGCGCAGCGTCAGGTCGAGGTCGGCAGAGGGACAGATGATGGCGGCGTTGTTGCCGCCGAGCTCGAGGATGGAGCGGCCGAAGCGTTTGGCCAACTTCGGTGCCACGGCGCGGCCCATGGCGGTCGAGCCGGTGGCGGAGACCAGCGGGACCAGCGGAGAGTCGATGAGGAGTTCGCCGAGCCTGGAGTCGCCGATGAGAAGGGTGGATAGATTTGGCGGAGCGAGCTCCGAGCCGATCGCTTCGTTGAAGCGCTGTCTTGCGCGCTCGAAGAGAGCTTGTGTGGCGAGCGCGGTGAGCGGCGTTTTTTCGGAGGGCTTCCAGACGATGGAGTTGCCGCAGACGAGGGCGAGCGCGGCGTTCCAGCTCCAGACGGCGACGGGGAAGTTGAAGGCGGAGATGATGCCGACGACGCCGAGCGGGTGCCAGGTCTCCATCATGCGATGGTTGGCTCGCTCGGAGGCGATGGTGAGGCCGGCGAGCTGGCGCGAGAGACCGGCCGCGAAGGTGCAGATGTCGATCATCTCCTGCACTTCGCCGAGGCCTTCGGAGAGAATCTTGCCGGCTTCGAGGGTGACGAGGCGGCCGAGGGTGTCGACGTTGGCGCGGAGCTCTTCGCCGAGGAGGCGGACGAGTTCTCCGCGCTTCGGTGCGGGGACGCTGCGCCAGGATTCGAAGGCTTTGTGCGCGGCGGAGAGGGTGGCCGCAGCGGCTTCGGGGGAGGTCGTGGGGATGCGGGCGAGCTCTTCGCCGGTGATAGGTGTGCACGCAACGAGTGAGCCGTTGGTGTGGGCGGAGGCGGGCACGCCGAGTTGGGCCAGGATGTCGAGAGCTTCGTCGCGAATGGAGGTGGCAGTTGTTGGCATGGCGTTCTCTGATTCTCCGATGTTGCGGAAGGGGCGGGCTACCCGCCTCCCCCTTTTGTCGCTAAATTATTGATTCCAAATGGGGTGATTCTCAAAATATTCAAAACAAAGAATTTACGGGCAAAATATTGAAAATAAAAGGTTTGAATGAGCAAGAAGCGTAAGGACGCCGTGATGGATCCAGACGGGCTCTTTTTTGTCTCTATATCCATTATAGCGAGTGGAGTGGAATTATTTCCGGGTGGGTTTTCGTTGTGTTTTGTTGGAGTTAGAGTGGGTGGGGGCTTGACAGGATTTTTCTGGCGGGGGTGTTGGGCGGTATTCGGTTGAGGGTTGTGGCGGCATCGTGTTCCGTTCAGTTTCGAGTGATGAATTTGGGAGTTGTGAGAGATTCTGGCTACCCCGGGGGCTAAAGCCCCCTTCTTCTCTCTGGCCCGGAGAGCCCGACCCTGAAGGGTCGGGTTACCTAGAAGCAAGGACGATCTCCCTGGAGGCGAGGGCGATTCTCCCTGGAGGCAAGGGCGATCTCGTTGAGGCGCGGGCGATTCTCCTGGAGGCAAGCGCGATTCTCCTGGAAGCAAGGACGATCTCCTTAGAAGCAAAGGCAGGTTCCTGGTAGAAGAAGTTCGGGCCTTAGAGGTGTGACGAGCATTCTCGGGGTCCTTCGACTTCGCGGCTCGCCTGCAGCGAGCCGCTTCGCTCAGGATGACAGCGTGGCGGGGATGCCGCGATCCGGCCACGTCAGGAGCTTCGCTGATCGGTTGCGATGCACTCGGCGATGCACTCTTCGAGGATGTCGAGGGCGACGTCGGTTTCCGGTTGGGTGACGATCAGCGGGGGGCTGAGGCGGATGGAGTTTTCGCCGCAGCCTAATAGTAGAAGGCCGCGGTGGAAGGCGAGGTCGACGATACGGTCGCGGAGAGTGCCGGCGGGCTTGCGGGAGAGACGGTCTTCGACGGTCTCGACCGCGAGCATGAGGCCGCGGCCGCGCGCGTCGCCGACGATGCGGTACCGCGCGGGCCAGGTCTTCAGTCGCTCCAATGCGGCTGCGCCGACTGTAGCGGCGTTGGCCATCGCTTCGCGTTCGATGATGTCCATGGTGGCGAGGGCGGCCGCGATGCAGATGGGATTGCCGCTGAAGGTGCTGCCGTGCGAGCCGGGCACCCAATCCATAATTCCGGCACGCGTCATGCAGACGCTGATGGGCATGCCCGAGGCGATGCCTTTGGCGATGAGGACCATGTCGGGCTCGACGCCGGAATGCTGGATGGCCCACCACTTGCCGGTGCGGCCGGCGCCGGACTGAATCTCGTCGACGACGAGCAGAATGCCGTGGCGATCGCAGATCGTGCGGAGCTCCTGCAGGAAGGAGTCGGGGGGGACGATGTAGCCGCCTTCACCCTGGATGGCCTCGACGAAGATGGCAGCGACTTCCTCAGGAGGCAGGGTGGTTTTGAAGAGCTTGTCCTCGAGGAAGCGGGCGCAGGAGAGGCCGAGCTCGTGCGCGGAGCGCGGGCTGCCGTCGCCTTCGCGATAGGGATTGGGGTAGCGGATGTGAGTGACGCCGGGCACGAGCGGAGCGAAGCGGCGGCGCTGCTGAGCCTTGGAGGCGGTGAGCGAAAGTGCGCCCATAGTGCGGCCGTGGAAACCGCCCAAGAAGGCAACGATGTGCTGGCGTCCGGTGTGGTAGCGGGCGAGCTTGAGCGCGCACTCGACGGCCTCGGCGCCGGAGTTGCCGAAATAGAGGCGGTGCGGGCCGGGCATGGGGGCGACGGCGGAGAGACGTTCGGCGAACCGCGGCATCAGGTCGTAGTAGAAGTCCGTGCCGGACATATGGATGAGGTTTGCGGCCTGATCCTGGATGGCGCGGACGACCTCGGGGTGGCAGTGCCCGGTGGAGTTGACGGCGATGCCGGCGGTGAAGTCGAGGAACTCGTTGCCATCGGCGTCTTCAATGCGGCAGCCGAGGCCGCGCTTGACGGCGAGCGGATAGCTGCGGGTGTAGCTGGGGGAGAGCAGGGCTTCGTCGCGACCGACAATCTCCTGGGCACGGGGACCAGGGAGGGGCGTGACGATCTTCGGGCCGAAGCGGGCGTGGGCTTCGGGGGTGGCAGTGCGTGAAGGTTCCAGGACCATGGTGCTCATGGGGACTCTCTCTTTTCTGTCCAGCGTCGATGATGCGGAGCGGTGTGCCCGGGAAGGGCAGCGGAGCGCCGCTGAAGGAGAGAAGGCGGCGTTCGCCAAAGATGGCGGGGCTGCCGGAGTGAACCGGGCAGAATCAGGTGGAAATGGCTTGAGATTTCAGAGCGGGAGCTAGTCGCCGGAGAAGAGATTGGGGCGGCTGGTGCTGGGAAGGACGGAGCGGGAGGCGCGCACGCGAAGGGAAGTCCGCGGGCCGCTCGCCGTGATCAGAGCCGAAAGGTCAGGGATACGCATGGTCGTAGACCTCACACCTTTAGACGGCACTATAGACCCGGGCGGGGAGGGTTGGCAAAGTCCACCTTTGTGGGAGGCGATGGCGGGCAACCATAGATGGGGTGAATCCTCATCTATGAACTAAGTAATCCCGTTGCCAACAGATGCTGCTGTGAGCACAGAGAAGGGAAGATTCCGAGGATCAACGATTCTCCCAATCCATCGCGGAACGTGCTATTGCTTGTATGGACTCACGGAAGGCGGTCCGTCAGGCTGCAGCGCTGAGTTGATTTCCTTCCTGAGAGTTCCCCGAAGGGGTCGCTAACTGATCGCTCTCGTCCGGGCAAAGACGGACGGGATGTGTTGTCGACTCCGGCTGCGTGCCCAGGCAGTTAAACCCTTTCGCGAGGCCTAGATTGAAGACCAGCGCACGACGTCCATCCACCACAGATTCAAAGACCGCTGTTCCGGTTGTTGAGAACGGAACGCCGTTGAAGCGGAACGGCGGCGGCGGATTCGATTCCGCTGTTTTGCTGGCGATGCTGCTGCGCATGCGCGATGGAGACTTTACGGCGCGGCTGCCGAACACGTGGACCGGTGTCGAAGGCAAGGTGGCGGATACCTTCAACGAGATCGTCGCGGCGAATGAACAGATGGCGGGCGAACTGAAGCGGCTTGGACAGAAGGTGGGTAAAGAGGGACGCACACGCGAGCGCTCGCGGTTCCAGCAGCTTCGCGGCTCCTGGGGCGAGATGGAGACGTCGGTGAACACGCTGGTCGATGACCTTCTGCGACCGACGACGGAGGTGACGCGCGCGATTGGTGCGGTAGCGCAGGGCAATCTGACGCAGACCGTGCGGCTGGATGTGGATGGGCGACCCCTGGAAGGCGAGTTTTTACGGTCGGCGCAGATTGTGAACACGATGATTCAACAGCTGGGCGTGTTTACGAGTGAGGTGACACGCGTTGCGCGCGAAGTGGGCACGGAAGGCAAGCTGGGCGGGCAGGCCGAGGTGCCGGGCGTTGCGGGTACGTGGAAGGATTTGACGGACTCGGTGAACTCGATGGCCTCGAACCTGACGGGGCAGGTGAGAAATATTGCCGAGGTGGCGACGGCCGTGGCGAGCGGCGATCTGAGCCGCAAGATTACGGTGGACGTGCGCGGCGAGATTCTGCAGCTGAAGGAAGCCATTAATACGATGGTGGATCAGCTGCGGTCGTTCGCGTCGGAAGTGACGCGCGTGGCACGCGAGGTGGGAACGGACGGCAAGCTGGGCGGACAGGCTGTGGTGCCGGGTGTTGCGGGAACGTGGAAGGATCTGACGGACTCGGTGAACGCGATGGCCGGCAACCTGACGGCGCAGGTGAGAAATATCGCCGAGGTAACGACGGCTGTGGCTCGCGGAGATTTGTCGCGCAAGATCACGGTGGATGTGAAGGGCGAGATTCTTGAACTGAAAGACACCATCAACACGATGGTGGATCAGCTGAACGCGTTTGCCGGCGAGGTGACGCGCGTTGCGAAGGAAGTGGGTACGGAAGGACGGTTGGGTGGCCAGGCGCAGGTGCCGGGCGTCGGCGGCACGTGGAAGGATCTCACGGACAATGTGAACTTCATGGCCTCGAACCTGACGGGCCAGGTGAGAAACATTGCTGAAGTTGCGACGGCGATTGCGAACGGTGACCTGAGTCGCAAGATCACCGTGGACGTGCAGGGCGAGATTCTGGAGCTGAAAGAGACGCTGAACACGATGGTGGATCAGCTCAACCGCTTTGCGGGTGAGGTGACGCGCGTGGCGCGCGAGGTGGGCACCGAAGGAAGGCTCGGTGGCCAGGCGAACGTGCCGGGTGTTGCGGGAACGTGGAAGGACTTGACGGACTCGGTGAACTCGATGGCCGGCAACCTGACGGGCCAGGTGAGAAACATCGCGGAAGTGACGACGGCTGTGGCTCGCGGCGATTTGTCGCGCAAGATCACCGTCGACGTGAAGGGCGAGATTCTCGAGCTGAAGAACACCATCAACACGATGGTGGATCAGTTGAACGCGTTTGCCGGTGAGGTGACGCGCGTTGCGCGTGAAGTGGGAACGGAAGGCAAGCTTGGCGGACAGGCGCAGGTCTCAGGCGTGGCCGGTACGTGGAAGGATCTCACCGACAACGTGAACTTCATGGCGTCGAACCTGACGGGGCAGGTGAGAAATATTGCCGAGGTGGCGACGGCCGTGGCGCTTGGCGATCTGTCGCGCAAGATTACCGTCGACGTGAAGGGCGAAATTCTGGAGCTGAAGGACACCATTAATACGATGGTGGATCAGCTGCGGTCGTTCGCGTCGGAGGTGACGCGCGTGGCGCGCGAGGTGGGCACGGAAGGCAAGCTGGGCGGACAGGCGAATGTGCCGGGTGTTGCCGGTACGTGGAAGGATCTGACCGACTCGGTGAATTCGATGGCCTCGAACCTTACGGGCCAGGTGAGAAACATCGCGGAAGTTTCAACGGCGATTGCGAGCGGCGACCTCTCGAAGAAGATTACGGTGAACGTCAGCGGCGAGATTCTGCTGCTGAAGGACACCATCAACACGATGGTGGATCAGCTGAATGCGTTTGCGGGCGAAGTGACGCGCGTGGCTCGCGAAGTGGGCACCGAAGGCAAGCTCGGTGGCCAGGCGCAGGTGTCGGGCGTGGCCGGGACGTGGAAGGATCTCACCGACAACGTGAACTCGATGGCCGGCAATTTGACGGCGCAGGTGCGTAACATCGCCGAGGTGACGACGGCTGTGGCTCGCGGGGACTTGTCGCGCAAGATTACCGTCGACGTGAAGGGCGAGATTCTCGAGCTGAAGAACACCATCAACACGATGGTGGATCAGCTGAATGCGTTTGCCGGCGAAGTCACGCGCGTGGCGCGCGAGGTCGGCACGGAAGGAAAACTTGGCGGCCAGGCTGAAGTGCCGGGCGTTGGCGGAACGTGGAAGGACCTTACCGACAACGTGAACTTCATGGCGTCGAACCTGACGGGCCAGGTGAGAAACATTGCCGAGGTTGCGACGGCGATCGCGACGGGCGATCTCTCGAAGAAGATCACGGTGGACGTGCGCGGCGAGATTCTGCAGCTGAAAGAGACGCTGAATACGATGGTCGAGCAGCTGCGCTCGTTCGCCGCCGAAGTGACACGTGTTGCACGCGAGGTGGGATCGGAAGGCCGGCTCGGCGGACAGGCGAACGTGCCGGGTGTTGGTGGAACGTGGAAGGATCTGACGGACTCCGTGAATGCGATGGCCGGCAACCTTACCGGCCAGGTGAGAAACATCGCCGAAGTGACGACGGCCGTGGCACGCGGCGATTTGTCGCGCAAGATCACGGTGGATGTGAAGGGCGAAATTCTTGAGCTGAAGAACACGATCAACACGATGGTGGATCAGCTGAACGCGTTCGCCGGCGAAGTGACGCGCGTGGCCCGCGAGGTCGGCACGGACGGCAAACTCGGCGGACAGGCCGAGGTGCCGGGTGTTGCGGGCACGTGGAAGGATCTCACGGACAACGTGAACTTCATGGCCTCGAACCTGACGGGGCAAGTGCGCAATATTGCCGAGGTTGCGACCGCGATTGCGAACGGCGACTTGTCGAAGAAGATCACGGTGGACGTGCGCGGCGAGATTCTGCAGCTAAAGGAAACGCTGAACACGATGGTGGAACAGCTGCGCTCCTTTGCCGCCGAAGTGACGCGCGTGGCGCGTGAGGTCGGATCGGAAGGGCGTCTTGGTGGGCAGGCGCACGTGCCGGGCGTCGGTGGAACGTGGAAGGATCTGACCGACTCGGTGAACGCGATGGCCGGCAACTTGACGGGCCAGGTGAGAAATATTGCCGAGGTGACGACGGCTGTGGCTCGCGGCGATCTGTCGCGCAAGATCACCGTAGACGTGAAGGGTGAAATTCTCGAGCTGAAGAACACCATTAATACGATGGTGGATCAATTGAACGCCTTCGCCGCCGAGGTGACGCGCGTGGCGCGCGAGGTTGGAACGGAAGGCAAACTTGGCGGACAGGCACAGGTGCCGGGCGTCGCCGGAACGTGGAAGGACCTGACGGACAATGTGAACGTCATGGCCGCAAACCTCACGGAGCAGGTGCGCGGTATTGTGCGCGTGGTGACCGCGATCGCGAGCGGCGACCTGACACGCAAACTAACCGTGAATGCGAAGGGCGAGGTCGCGGCGCTGGCCGAGACGATTAATAACGTGACGGAAACGCTGGCGACGTTTGCCGACCAGGTGACGACGGTGGCACGCGAGGTCGGCGTGGAAGGCCGGCTTGGCGGACAGGCGAACGTACCCGGCGCTGCCGGAACGTGGAAGGATCTCACGGGCAACGTGAACCTGCTGGCCGACAACCTGACGAACCAGGTGCGCGCCATCGCGGAGGTGGCCACGGCGGTTACGCAGGGCGATCTGACGCGGTCGATTCAAGTGGAGGCGAGCGGCGAGGTGGCCGAGCTGAAGGACAACATCAACACGATGATTGATAATCTTCGCCTCACCACGGACCGCAACAAGGAACAGGACTGGCTGAAGACGAATCTTGCACGGTTCACAGGCATGCTGCAGGGGCAGCGCGATCTTGGAACTGTGGGACGGATGTTGCTGTCGGAACTCGCTCCGCTGGTGAACGCGCAACAGGGCGTCATCTACCAAATGGATTCCGAGGAGAGCAACATGATGGTGCTGCTCTCCGCTTATGCAAGCAATGAAGATGGACAGCTGGAACGTGTGGCGATGGGGGAGGGCCTGATTGGGCAATGCGCGCGCGAGAAACGGCGCATGCTCATTGAGGATTTGCCAGCTGAGACGCTGCCGATCCGGTCCGGGCTGTTTGAGGCTGTACCGCGCAACGTGATCGTATTGCCGGTGCTCTTTGAGGATCGCGTGAAGGCGGTGATTGAGCTCGCGACGCTGAATGAATTCACTGCTTCGCATCTCGCGTTTCTGGAGCAGCTAACGGCATCGATCGGCATCGTGCTGAACTCCATTGAAGCGACGATGCAGACCGAAGGATTGCTGAAGCAATCGCAACAGCTGGCGACGGAACTGCAGACGCAGCAAAAAGAGCTGCAACAGACGAACGAGCAACTGGGGCAGAAGGCACAACAGCTTGCCGAACAGAACGCCGAGGTGGAACGCAAGAACCAGGAGATCGAGCAGGCAAGGCGCGCGCTGGAAGACAAGGCCAAGGAGCTTGCTCTTACGTCGAAGTACAAGTCGGAGTTTCTGGCGAACATGTCGCACGAACTGCGCACACCGCTGAACTCGATTCTCGTGCTCGGACAACAACTCACAGACAATCCAGACGGCAATCTTTCACCGCGGCAGGTGGAATACGCGAGGACGATTCACGGTGCGGGCACCGACCTGCTGAATCTCATTTCGGATATTCTCGATCTTTCGAAGATCGAATCCGGCACCGTTTCGGTGGAGGCGGAGGAGGTCTTCTTCGGAAGCCTGCTGGATATGCTGGCGCGGCCGTTCCGTCATGAGGCTGAAAACCGCAAGGTTTCCTTCGAGGTCGATGCGGCGCCGGAGCTGCCGCGCAGCCTGGTTACCGACTCGAAGCGCCTGCAGCAGGTGTTGAAGAATCTGCTCTCGAATGCATTCAAGTTCACCGAGAAGGGAAGCGTGCGTTTGAAGATCGCGGCTGTGACTTCGGGATGGAGCGACGGCCATCCGATTCTCAACGCTGCCGGCTCTGTGATCGCGTTCGAGGTTTCCGACACCGGAATCGGCATTCCGCAGGAAAAGCAGCGCATCATCTTCGAGGCATTCCAACAGGCAGATGCCGGGACAAGCCGCAAGTATGGCGGCACGGGGCTCGGGCTTGCCATCAGCCGTGAGCTGGCGAACCTTCTGGGAGGCGAGATTCAACTGCGCAGCACTCCTGGACAGGGAAGCACCTTCACGCTCTACATTCCGCAGACGTACGTGGGAACCGCAGCGTCGGCCGTTGGCCCGTCGGAAGGAACCGTTGGCCGTGCACAGCCGCGATTGCAGCTTCCGGTTGCGAATGTGGAGCAGATCGTGGAGCGGCCTGAGGATGACCGAGCGAACCTGGAATCCGGTGACAACGTGTTGCTGGTGGTCGAGGACGATCCGCACTATGCGCAGCTTCTGTGCGATCTGGCGCGCGAAAAGGGCTTCAAGGTCCTGATTGCGATGCGGGGCGCCGAGGCGTTGTCGCTGGCGCGTGAGTTCCAGCCGACCGCAATCACGCTGGATGTCTACCTTCCCGACATGGCGGGATGGGCGGTGCTGAATCATCTGAAACAGGATCCGAGGACGCGGCATATTCCCGTGCAGATGCTCACGATGGATGAGGACTGGCACCACGGATTGTCACGCGGCGCCTTCTCTTACGTGGTCAAGCCGACGACGCAGGAGGGTTTGGAGGCCGCGCTTAACCGAATCAAAGAGTACTCAAGTCCGCGGCGGAAGAAATTGCTGATCGTCGAGGATAATCCTGCAGAGCAGTTCAGCATTACTGAGTTGCTGGGCTCAGAGGACATCGATATTACGGTCGTTGATACGGGCGAAGACGCGTTGAATAAAGTTGAGCAGGAGAAGTTCGACTGCGTGGTTCTGGATCTTCGGCTGCCGGATATGTCCGGTGTCCAGGTGCTGGAGCGAATGCAGCAATCCCCCACGCTGATCGAGTTGCCGGTCATCGTCTTTACGGGCAAGGAGCTGGCGCCCGATGAGGATGCGAGGCTGCGGACGCTGGCACGGAGCGTCGTTGTAAAAGATGTTGAGTCGCCCGAGCGGCTGCTGGACGAGACGGCGCTCTTCCTGCATCGCGTCGTTTCAGATCTTCCGCCGGAGAAGCAGCGCATGCTGGAACGCCTGCACGGTTCAGACGAAGCGCTGGTTGGACGTAAGGTGCTCGTAGTGGACGATGATGTGCGCAATATCTTTGCGTTGAGTAGCGTGCTGGAACGCCGGGGGATGACGGTGCTGACGGCCGGCACGGGGAGGGAGGCGATCTCGATGCTGGAGAGCACTCCTGATATTGCAATTGTGCTGATGGACATTATGATGCCGGAGATGGACGGATATGAGACGATGCAGGTGATTCGCCAAAAGGATCATTTGCGGCGGTTGCCAATCATCGCGCTGACTGCGAAGGCGATGAAGGGTGACCGGGAGAAGTGCCTGGAGGCGGGCGCTTCCGAATACATGGCGAAACCAGTAAATACAGATCAATTGCTTGCCGGCTTGAGGACATGGCTACACAGGTAGAGTCTCGAAAACGAATGCGGCCATCGCCCTATCAATCCGATGAGCCTGCCCTTCCCATGGATGGGCGGGAGCCAGTCACCATACTGATGGTGGATGATCAGCCGTCAAAACTGCTGAGCTACGAGGTGATTCTTCAGGACCTGGGAGAGCGCCTGGTCAAAGCCAACTCCGGGCGGGAGGCGCTGGATTGCCTGCTGAAGGGCGATGTTGCGGTGGTGCTGATGGATGTCAGCATGCCGGAGATCGATGGCTTTGAACTGGCAGACATGATGCGGCAGCATCCACGGTTTCAGAAGACGCCGATCATCTTCGTCTCCGCGGTGCATCTCTCGGACCCAGATCGAATTCGCGGATACCAGAGTGGAGCGGTCGACTATATCTCCGTGCCGGTTGTGCCGGAGGTATTGCGAGCGAAGGTGAGTGTCTTCGCGGAGCTGCACCGCAAGAAGCGCGAGCTGCAGGTTCTGAATCGGGAGCTTGAAGAGCGCGTGGCGCAGAGAAGCGAGGAGCTGCGCCTGTTGAACGAGCAGCTGCAACAGCGCGTGGCCGAGCTCGAGTCGATCATGCAGGTGCTTCCTGTAGGCGTGGCCGTCGCGCATGGCAGCGATTGCGAAACCGTGACTGGCAACACGGCACTTGGGGAGATGCTGGGTTCCGGGTTGGAAGAGAACGCGTCTGAGGCCGCGCTCCGCATGGCGTTCAAGCTTGTGCAGACGGGTGAGGTGCTGGCTCCGGAGGACCTTCCGCTCAAACAGGCAGCCAAGGCAGGACTGCCGACCGGCATGTTGGAGCTCGAGGTAGCGCATCCGGAAGGATCGCCGCATTTTCTTCTGGCGAGCGCCTCGCCGCTGTTTGATGAAGCCGGCAATGTGCGCGGTGCCGTGGGCGCCTTCTTCGACGTGACGGAACGCAAGCAGATGGATGATGCTCTGCGCGAGCGCGCGGAGCTATTGGAGCTTGCGACGGAAGCCATCATGGTGCGCGACAAGCACGGTGCAGTTCGCTTCTGGAACGCTGGTGCGGAGGCGCTCTACGGCTGGAAGCGCGAAGAAGTGATGGGGCTGGATCAAAAGACCGTGCTTGGGACTCGTCCTGCGGACCGCAAGGCGATTGAGGAAGCGATCGCGACGCACGGCCGCTGGGAAGGAAACCTGAAGCACCGCAATCGCGACGGTCATGAGATTCTCGTCGCCAGCCGCCAGGCAGCGCAGGCCGGCAGCGGCGCAGTGCTTGAGATCAGCCGAGATATCACGGCCCAGGTAATTGCCGAAGAGGCTTTGCGCAGAAACGAGCGGCTTGCCGCGATGGGCAAGCTGGCCGGGATTGTCGCGCATGAGATCAACAATCCGCTGGAGGCGATTACCAACGCGTTCTACCTTCTGCGGCACCACTCTTCGCTGGATGATGAGGCGAGGTACTATGCCCAGATTGCGGAGCAGGAACTGGCGCGCGTCTCGCACATCACCAAGCAGACACTGAGTTTCTATCGCGAGTCACAGGTGGCAGTTTCGGTCTCGCTTTCGGAATTGCTGGATGATGTGCTCGAACTGCAACACCGCCCGATGCAGATTGCGAACATTGTGTTGAAACGCAATTACTCAAGCCGGGGAACAGTGCACGGCTTCCCGTCAGAGTTGAAGCAGGTCTTCATGAATCTTGTGAGCAACGCAATCCAGGCGATGCCAGAGGGTGGTCGAATGAGGGTCAAGCTGATGGAAACGCCCGGCTGGCGCGGGCGGCCTGCCGGGGTAAGAGTTTTCATCTCCGATACGGGGTCAGGCATTTCGCCTGACAATGCAAAGCGGTTGTTTGAGCCGTTCTTTACGACAAAGGCCACGAAGGGGACAGGGCTCGGCCTTTGGATCAGCCGCGGAATCGTGCAGAAGCATGAAGGTCTGTTACGCTTCCGGACCTTCTTCGGATCGGCAAACACGGCGACAACATTCCATGTTTTTCTTCCGACACATCCGAGTCACGAATGAGAATGCGAGGCAGGCTCGCTTCGGCAAGGCGCGAGTGAGCGCAGGAGGGAAGGTTGCGGTGTGAAGTCCGTCAGGAGATCGATAAGGATTCGACCGGACTGGCGATTCGGGCGCGGATTGCACGCAGCATTTCGAGGGCGTCGTCGCGCTTGATATCGGGCGGAGCGACGCACGCAAAGTAGTCGCGAAGCCGGGGAGACATGGCGTACAGAGCTTGATGGGACCTCTCCGGGAAGTAGAGGGATTTGATTCTGAGAAGAAGGTCCTCTTTTCCCTGGTTGTCGATGACATCGGCAGCGGCCGCCATGTCGAGGGCGGCGCGCAGGTTGACGAGCGGCGTGGACAGGTTGCGGAAGGTGTCGCGTTCGTAGACCAACGCCACCTCATCATCGGCGTCGAGGATGCCGTCGCGGAACATCTCAAAGATTCGACCGACGCCTATAGTGCCGAGCTTCCAGGTTTCGGCGGCGCGGAGAGCTCCCATGCTGGAGGCCCCGAAGACGGTGACACCGCGGCGCAGGAGCTTGACGACTTCTTTCGGTGAGACGGACAGGCTTTGATAGAACTCGCCGTCGATGATGCCGACGAAGCGGACGTGCTCGGGGAGACGGTCGAGGTCTCCGCGACAGATAGGAGGCAGATACTCGGCGTCGAGCGCGCGTTCCGCGTCTTCGAGGGCGAGAGTGGGTCCTAGAAAGACGACGGTATCACGCATTCTGTATCCAGAAGTCCACGGCACGTTGTCCGAAACGGCTGCGGTTCAGCGCCCAGCTTTCAATGCCGGGAACGATGACGCGCACGACGGAATAGCTGGTCTGATCCGGGGTGAAGTCGATCACGATGATTTGATTGAGGCCGCAGGATGTGAAGCGCTCGATGAGGAATGCAAGGTCTTCATCGATGTGTTCGAAGGTATGAGAGGGGACGTCGGAAAAGCGTCTTTTATTTTTCGACTGGGCGAGGCACCAGCTTTGGCGTTGAACTTCCGAGATCCGGCGCATGTGCAGAGAGAAGCTTTCGACGACGGCATCGGGTGGGGCGATGTCCTCGCGGACGGCCTGGATGTCGACGGCGCGAGACTGCGCGAGTTCGGTCAGCGCACGACGGAGGGCAGTGCGTGCATTGGGATGAGTGCCCATGCCGCTGTGGGCCATCGGATAGCCGACGATGTTCTCATCGGCTACGGACGCGAAGATAGTGGGCACACCGAGCGTTGAGGTGATGTCGCGCACGACGGGGAAGAGACCCGCCTGGTGGAAGTTTTCGAACAGCTCGTCCGAGTCCGGCTCGATGCACGGGTACAACTCCAAGTCGTCGGGTCCATCTTCACTGTCAGGTCCAAGGGCGAAGAGTCTTCTCAGCCTGGGGAGATGGTGTGCTGCCAACTCTGTCTCGGTCCATGCATCGCGCTCGGCGAGTTCGCAGAGCGCATGACAGATAGCCTCTTCGCGACAGTTGCCGGAGGCGAGTCCGTTGGTATCCGTGATTTGATACGGAGAACCGTGGGGCACGTCGTACCACATGAATCCAGCGAGCCTGCTGGGCACGTAGCATGGCTTGCCGGAGACGATATCGAGACCCTGGCACCAGGCGTACGTGCGGTCGTCAGAATAGTCCCGGGCAAGCTGCTGGTTCAGGGTTTTCGGATCGAGTACACAGTTGTTTTCCCGCAGCTCTGCATAGCTGCCCTCGATAAACGGAAGACGAACCTTCAGAGCTGTCTGGCGTTCGATGGCTTCCATCAAGGCGCCGGCCTTTGCATCGACGGGCCGCAGACCCTTGCCGTTGTAGACCGACAAGATGTCGCGCGAGTCCGGAACGATGGAAGAATAGACCGGGATGCCGATCCGGTCGAGGCCGGTGATGTCCGCAAGCCGGGTAACGCCGAGCGACTCTGCGACTGAGCGGATATTCGCAACCGTTTCAGCCGCAGAGACACACCTGGGGATTCCGTCTACCTTGAGCATGGAGCTTTATGGGGTTGGAGGCGGAGGGTCAGACGCACCGAGTCCTATTCCCGATTGGGCTGCCGCGGTGGGAGAGAATCCCTCAATTCCGAGATTCTTAGTCAGATGCTCTGCCGTGATGGCAGGACCGAAGGACGCAGCGACCTTCTCCGCAGTTGGCAGCCAACGATCGACAGCTTCGCGTTGAGCGGGGTTGAGTGAGTTAAGAAAGCCTTTGAACTTATGTACAAGCTCCCTGAACTCTGCTTCTGTTAGTCCACTCTTCTTAAGCATTTCTTCTTTAGTCATAGCTCGGTCCTTTTTAACTACTGAAGATTCATTTCAGTGATGAGATTGTGAAACCTTGGTTCGGGCCGAAGTGCGGTAAGCAGCGGGTCAACATTCACCCAGACGAGCTCCGATTGTCTCTCGTCGAAGGCATACTGCAGCATGTCCAAAGCTTTGTCGTTTTCGTTCAGCGCGGCGAAAAGCCGTGCGGCGCCATAAGCTACGGTTTGATCGTGACGGATATGAAGATTGACTTCCTTCTCAATGTCTTGTGCCTTTGATTTTTCGCCCGCCAGCGCGTAGGCAACGGCGAGCATCATCTGCCGCGAGTAGATGAATTCGGGTGTCAGCGGCGATGAACTCAGGATTTCAATAGCCCTGGGCGTGTTGTGTTTGGCCATATAGTCATCCGCAAGAATCTCGATGGCCGGTTCCAGTGGACCGAGCTCGCGCATACGGGGTTCAAGGATTGCAATGGATTTGTCGTAATTGCCGGCGTATTCCTCGAGCATGGCCTGCCCGACGATTGTCAACGGCGAGTTGGGGTCAGCGCTTTGAGCGAAGGCCATTTGTGCGCGGGCTTCTGTGAGTCTGCCCAGGGGCGCGAGAAGAAGCAGACCGTAGGAGGTGTGGGCCTGCAGATAGCTCGGGTTCAATTCGATGGCGCGTTTGTAGTCGTCCTCCGCGCCGTCCCAGTCGAAATTAAGCAGACTGCGAGCCAGGGCCCGGGAGGAGTATGCCTCCCCGAGTGTGCTGTCGAGATCGAGCGCCTGCTGAGCGGCGTCAATGGCCTCCTGCAAAACGGGCTTAGGCCGCTCGAGCCCATAGAAGGCGAGCAGGCTGTAGCTGTCGGCAAGCCCAGCGTAGGCGGGAGCATAGTGCGGATCGGAGTTCAGGGCATGTTGGAAGTCGACCACGGCTCCACGGAGCGCGTCGGGTGACCGCTTGGCAAGTTCGTAGCGGCCCTTCAGATACGCGTTGTAGGTGTCGATATTGGTAGAGTATTGACGCTTGAGACGCGCATCGGTGCCGGGGTCTACGTGAATCTTCAGGCGGTAGGCTACGTCGGTAGATATCTGATGTTGAAGGTCGACCAGGTCGGTTGATTTGGCCTCGTAGGTTTTGCCCCAGAGCTGCTGGCCTGTACTTACATCGATGACTTCGATCGGGACTCGCAACTTGCCGCCGGAGTTCTCGAAGGCTCCGCTCAGCACAGTGCCGACATGCATCTGTCTGCCTGCGGAGGTGGGATCGACCTGCGGTCCCTGGAAGCGGCGAGCGACAGTGCCGGCCGCTACCTGAAGGCCACGCATGCGCGCGAGATCATCAGTGAGGGCTTCCGTGATGCCCGCGCCAACGTAATCGAGGCTGGAGTCGCCGGTGCGATTGGCGAGCGGCAGCACAGCAAGCGATGTGGGCGGGGGAACGGGTTTCAAGTAGTACCAGAGGCCGAGTCCGATGAGAATGAGGAAGGCTGCAGCGACTGCAGCCCATCTCCAGTTTCGGGGGCCGGCCGGTTTGAGTGCGATGACAACATCTTCGAGTTTCTCAAAACGGTTCGCGGGATTCTGCTCCAGACAACGAAGAATGACGCGCGCCCAGCGAGGGTCGGCGGTCTTGGAGAGCCGCGACTGGAGCTGAGCGCGCGTCGCGGTGACCTCTTCGCTGGTTGGCCGCGAGCCTGTGAGCACCTCGCAGAGAATGACGCCGAGTGCGTATTCGTCGGCGACGCTGGTGACCTCGCCAGTGATTCGCTGCTCGGGCGCCATGAAGCCGGGCGTTCCCTGGCCGCCGGATTGGGAGATGCCATCCTCACGGCGAAGCACGTTGGTGGCGAGACCGAAGTCCGCAATCACGGCACGAAGATTTCCAAGGGCGCCGTTGACGAGCATGATGTTGCCGGTTTTCAGGTCGCGATGGATGATTCCATTCGCGTGCGCGGCACTGAGTCCACTGACAATCTGGTCGAGGAGGTCGAAAGCCAATGCGGGTTTGATAGGGCCGTTGTGGGTGATGTGCTCGCTGAGGGTATGGCCGTCGAGAAACTCCATGCTCAGGAACCAGACTTTGGCTCCGGAGGGTGCGACGTCGCCGAAGAGCTCGTGGATGCGGCAAATGTTCGGATGAGAGATTGCGCGCGCCTGCTTTACCTCGCGACGAAATCTCTCGATGACTTCACTGCTTTGGGCGAGATCCGGACGGATAGTTTTGATGGCAACGCGCTCGCGAAGCTCGGAGTCCCATGCTTCGTAGACCTCGCCCATGCCGCCGCGTGCGATGAATCGGTGAATCTGAAAGCGGCCGGCGACGGTGCTTCCTGGCTCAAAGGTTGGGGTTGGGTCCCGTTCCGTCAAGTCGGGGTTGGACAGTATTGGGGCTTCGAGGAAGTCGCCGGCTTGCTCGTCGGCCAGCAAGAGCATCTTGACGAGGTGGCGAACCTCGGGCAGATCAGGGCAGGCGCTGTCGAGATAGGCACTGCGCTTCTCTGGAGGCTGAGCAAGAGCTGCCTCAAAGAGATCCTCAACGAGATTCTGAGAGTCCGCCATTGCTTCCATCCAGCCCTCGGCAGAATGCGAAACGCAGTTTGAACTTTAATTCTGATCCCTGGTCGGATCGATCTCAGGGTCTGCCGCGCGCATGGTCGAAACACGACGCAGGGGGAGCGGGTGAAGCTCACGGAAGATCCCCGGTGATGGGGCCATGATTACACAACGGGGGTGCGATTTCCAAGTGAAAGAGCTTTAGAGCCCTATATTTACACGCAAAAGGGAAGTGAGCAGGAAGAGGGCCCGGTTAGGACGTCTTCCTGCTCACCAAATCGTTACGGCGTTTGTGATCGTTGCGATCCTGTTACGGAATGCGCAGCATCGCGAGTTCCACATTCGAAGGCTTCTTTGAGTTCGACGCGAGCTCCGACTTCTTCGCCTGCTTCTCGCTCGTCGACTCCGGGCACTCAGCATAAGAGGCTTCCTCGGCGTTGAACCAGAGCTGGCGGAGAAAGTAGTGATCCCCGTAGCGATCAAAGACAATCTTTGCGGTCTTTGTGGGTTTGTTGCCCTGTTCGCCGCGAGTCAGTCCCAGGACAGCGGTTGAGTGTCCCTGGATCTCGACGACGCCCTGCTGTGGGGTGCTGATTGAGTACGTGCCGGGCTGGAAGTGCTGGTTGCCCATCTCGAAGCCAAACGGCACGTTGACGGACATGGTGTGGGTCGAGGTCTGGGCGTGGCAGGGAAACGCAACGGGGGCGAAGGCCAGGGCGGAAGTGATAAAGAGGATGCGGAATGTCCAGAAGGCTTTCATGGTGGCTTCTCCTTTTTGAAGGCGCCTCATAGCTGCCCTCACCTGGAAATGCGCGATCAACGCGCGAAAGGGGCCACCATTCGTCACTGATTATTGGGTCGTGAAGCAGTCCCGCCAGCATGTGGCTTGAGCTCTTCGAACAGCCAGATACGCGCCAGTGCCCAATCCCTCTTCACAGAACGCGGTGCGATTCCGAGCGTTGCACCGATCTGTTCTATCGAAAGGCCGCCAAAGTATCGCAGCTCGACGACCTTCGCCTGACGCGGATTGTTCTTCTCCAACCTGTCGAGCGCCTGATCGATCTGCGAGACCTCTTCGAAGCGATCGGGTGAGATTGCAAAGTGATCCTGCAGTTCTACGCGTTCCATTTTGCCGCCGCGATGGTCGGCGTTGCGGGCGCGGGCGTAGTCGACAAGCACGCGACGCATCACGTGAGCGGCAAAGCCGATGAAATGCTCACGGCTGTTCCAGTCGACATCCTCCTGAATGAGGCGCAGATACGCCTCGTTAATCAAGGCTGTCGGCTGCAGAGTATGGTCCGGCCTCTCGCGCCGCATATAGGCATTGGCGACGCGATGAAGCTCTGCATAAACGAGGGGCAGGAGTTTCTCAGCTGCTGCTTGATCACCTGCATGCACAGCCTTCAGAAGCCGCGTAGTTTGGCTTCGATCATCCATGGAAGTGTCCCGGGGGCCTGTGGTTATAAGGCACCACCATTTTAGTCCATCTCATGGCGGGCTTTGGCCTTGAGGGACGAATCGACGAAGGAACGTCTCCAATTGAGGCCGAGCCAGCATGAGAATCGCTTTCAGGGTTAGGTCGTACCGAGTGCCGCTGCAGGCGTCCGGTATGATTCCACGAGCGAGCGATATGAGATTTGGCAAACGATATAGATTGGTCCATTTCAGGCTGAGAACTTTGCTCTCTCGCAGTCTGCTTGCGGTTGCTCCCGCCGTAATGTGCGGCGCGCAGACCTCGAAATCGGTTTCGACAGGCGGCGGACCTCACCTTGAGCGGCGCGGGGAAGCGACCCAGCTGATTGTTGATGGCCAGCCTTTCCTGATGCTGGGGGGTGAGCTGCACAACTCGAGCTCGTCAAGCGTGGCCTATATGAAGTCCGAATGGCCGCGGCTGGCGGCCATGCACATGAACACAGTGCTCCTGCCAGTGGCGTGGGAGACGATTGAGCCGGAAGAAGGGAAGTTCGACTTCGGTGTCGTGGATGGGCTTCTCGAAGATGCTCGTGCAAACAATCTGAAGCTGGTGATTCTGTGGTTCGGCGCGTGGAAGAACACCTATTCGAGCTATGCGCCCGCGTGGGTGAAGACGAATCTCAAACGCTTTCCGCGAGTGCAGACAAGCGATGGGCGAGATACTGAACGACTTTCTCCTTTCAGCACAGCAGTTCGCGATGCGGATGCCCGAGCCTTTGCGAAGCTGATGCATCATCTTCGCGATGTCGATGACGAGCGGCACACGGTCCTGATGGTTCAGGTGGAAAATGAGGTCGGTGTCATTCCTCAATCGCGCGATCATTCTGAAGTCGCGGATGCTGCTTTCAGCTCCGAAGTACCGCAAACGCTGATGAGCTATATGGAGAAGCATCGGACTTCGCTCCATCCCGAGTTTCGCGCGGCATGGGAAGAAGCCGGTGCAAAGACTAAAGGCACCTGGCAGGAGGTCTTCGGGAAGGCTCCTCTGACGGACGATCTCTTCATGGCGTGGCAGTACGCGACTTATATTGAGCGCGTTGCGGCTGCGGGGAAAGCGGAGTATCCGCTGCCGATGTACGCGAACGCGGCGCTGATCCGTCCGAACTATGAGCCGGGGCAATACAACAGCGGAGGGCCGCTGCCGCACTCGATGGATGTGTGGCGTGCCGGAGCGCGGTCGCTCGATTTCATCTCCCCGGACATCTATTTCAACGAGTTTGCGCATTGGGCGGAAGAGTACTCCCGGCCTGGTAACCCCCTATTTATTCCAGAGGCTCAGGGTGGGATAACAGGTGCGGCTAATGTTCTCTACGCAGTGGGGCGAGAGCAGGCGATTGGGTTTTCCGCATTTGGCGTGGATGATCTCGGGAATTCACCGCTTGACCTGGTGGGAATTACGAACCCTGCAGAGCATATCGATAGCAGAGCGCTTGGGGCGATGTACTTGACTGTGTCGAGGCTGGAGCCGCTACTTCTTAAGGGACAGCAGACACGCGCACTCAGCGCGGCGCTTCTGGAGGGTGATGCACAGCGCGCAGCTCGGACAGCGGTGGGGGCATACACCGCCAATGTTGCACGAGCGGGGACGCCTTCGGCTTCAGGTGCTCGTGCTGGAGCGTTGTTTATCCAGACAGGAGCGAATGAGTTTCTCGTCGTTGGCAGCGGCGATGCGATGGTTACGTTCTCCGCAGACACGCCGGGACCGCCTATCGTGGGTATTGAGAGCATCGATGAAGAATTTTTTGAGAACGGCGCGTGGACGTCTCGGCGACGACTCAATGGGGACGAGAACTCCCAGGGGCAGGCGTTGCGGCTTCACGCGTCTGATGTGGCTGAGGGCAGGATCTACAGGGTGCGACTCTATCGCTACAAGTAGGCGATCAAGCGAACTATGCGCGCGATCTCTTCGATGGGATGTAGTGAAACCGGATCAGGTAGATGTTGTCCCCCTTGCCGTGCTTTGCGACTTTGAGCAGGTCCAGAACGCCGAGAAATCCGGACGCTCGCGCTAACTGATGAGTGATGTCGGGCAATCCAATCGGCTCGATCGAGAGGATTTCGATTTCGCCGTCATCCATGCGGTATCGGCGACCCACAGCAACGTGAGCACGGGTCCAGATTCTTACCGTGCACGTAATCTCGCCGCGACGGACGCCTTCTCGCAATCGCTTCGTAAATACCATGTCGGAGGCCTGGCAGCCGACTTGCCGTCAAACTCCGGCCTGACGGCTGATGTCAGGCCGGAGTCGAGCGGTAGCGAACGAGAGTCTACTGGGGAGCGTTGACGAGGTCAAAGCGATCAAGGTTCATCACCTTGTTCCAGACCCCAACGAAATCATGCACGAACTTCTCGTGCGCGTCCTCGCTTCCATAGACCTCAGAAAGAGCCCGGAGCTGAGCGTTCGAGCCAAAGATGAGATCGGCGCGAGTGGCTGTCCACTTCACCTCTCCTGACTTGCGGTCGCGGCCTTCAAAGACGTCCTCGGCATCCGAGGTCGCCTTCCACGCCGTGCCCATATCGAGCAAGTTGATGAAGAAGTCGTTCGTGAGGGCCTCGGGCCGCTTGGTGAAGACGCCGTACTTTGTCTGGCCGAAGTTGGTATTGAGCATCCGCATGCCGCCGATGAGCACAGTGAGCTCAGGCGCAGTGAGCGAGAGGAGTTGTGCTTTATCGAGCAGCAGGACCTCGGCCGGGTGATGGGCGTTGGCCTTGCTGGTGTAGGAGCGGAAGCCGTCGGCGCCGTGTTCGAGCACGGCGAAGGATTCTACGTCGGTCTGCTCCTGCGAAGCGTCCGTGCGGCCGGGAGAGAACGGAACGGTTACGTTGATGCCTGCGTTCTTCGCGGCCTGCTCGACGCCTGCGCAGCCGGCGAGGACGATGAGATCGGCGAGGGAGATTCTTTTGCCATTCGACTGCGCTCCGTTGAAGTCGGTCTGAATTTTTTCGAGTGTTTGCAGGACCTTCGTGAGTTGCTGCTGGCTGATTCGCTTCCCAGTCCTTTTGCGGGGCAAGGCGAATGCGAGCGCCGTTCGCACCACCGCGCTTGTCGGAGCCACGGTAGGTGGACGCCGATGCCCAGGCGGTCGAGACCAACTGCGAGACGGTCAGTCCGGAAGCAAGAATTTTCTTCTTGAGATCTGCAACATCCTGATCGCCAACTAACGCGTGATCCACCGCGGGAACAGGATCCTGCCAGATCAGCTCTTCCTTCGGAGCCTCGGGGCCGAGATAGCGCGAGCGCGGTCCCATGTCGCGATGCGTCAGCTTGAACCACGCGCGGGCAAACGCATCGGCGAACTGCGTCGGGACTCTCGTAGAAACGACGCGAGATTTTTTCGTAGATCGGATCGAAGCGCAACGAAAGATCGGTAGTCAGCATGCCCGGCGCGTGAGGCTTTGACCCATTGCCATCGTGCGCAGCCGGTACGGTGCCCGCACCCGCGTCACCCTTTGGCTTCCACTGGTGTCCGCCGCCGGGGCTCTTCGTCAGCTCCCAGTCGTACTTGAAGAGGTGCTCGAAGAAGTCGTTGCTCCAGTGTGTGGGCTTTGTGGTCCAGGTCACCTCCAGACCGCTGCCGATCGCATCTCCGGCGATGCCGCGTCTCGTAGGCATTCGACCAGCCGAGGCCCTGTTCTTCGATAGGCGAACCTTCGGGCTCAGAGCCAACGTGAGCGGCGGGACCTGCGCCATGCGTTTTGCCGAACGTATGGCCACCCGCAATCAGAGCTACCGTTTCCTCATCATTCATCGCCATGCGCGCGAAGGTTTCGCGGATGTCCTTAGCAGCCTTAACCGGATCGGGGTTGAAGTCCGGGCCCTCCGGATTCACGTAGATCAGGCCCATGTGCGTGGCGCCGTAGGGCTTGGACAGTTCACGGTCGCCGGAAAATCGCTTCTCCGTGCCCATCCACTTATCTTCGAGTCCCCAGTTGACATCCATGTCCGGCTCCCAGACATCGGCGCGGCCGCCGGCGAAACCGAAGGTCTTGAAGCCCATCGATTCCAGCGCGACATTGCCGGCGAGAATCATCAGGTCGGCCCACGAAATTTTCTTGCCGTACTTTTGTTTGATCGGCCAGAGCAAACGGCGAGCTCGATCGAGATTAACGTTGTCAGGCCAGCTATTCAGCGGAGCAAAGCGCTGCTGACCTCTGCCGCCGCCTCCGCGGCCATCACCGATCCGGTAGGTGCCTGCGCTGTGCCATGCCATGCGAATAAAAAGCGGGCCGTAGTGGCCGAAGTCCGCAGGCCACCAGTCCTGCGAGTCGGTCATCAGCGCAGTAAGGTCCTTCTTCAGGGAAGCATAGTCGAGACTCTTGAACTCCTCTGCATAGTTGAAATCCTCGTCCATCGGATCGGACTTCGAGGAGTGCTGGTGCAGGATATTCAGGTTCAGCTGGTTCGGCCACCAGTCACTGTTTGTTCTCGCTGGACTGCTGGTGCTGTGGGGAAATGGGCATTTCGCTTCGGTTGCCATGCGTCCTCTCTTTCTTCGGTTGGCTCAGTTCTAAGGATGGGTTCGCATGAAACCCAGGCATCGATCGATACAAGCCGAATGTAGCATTCTTAAGAGGGATAGTTCCAATATGTAACCTCCATGCGAGGTATAGGATTATCCTATGGAATTTCACCAGCTGCGATATGTCTGCGCTATTGCCGAAACCGGCAGCTTCAGCCGTGCCGCGGAGCGCTGTGAGATTGCCCAACCCTCGCTTTCCCAGCAGGTCCTGAAGCTCGAGGAAGACCTCGGCGCGAAATTGTTCGACCGCCTGGGGCGCAGCATTCGCACCACCGAGGCAGGCCGCGCCTTTTTACCTCACGCGCGCTCGATCCTCGAGCAGATGGAAGCGGCACGATCGAGCGTCGCCGATAAAAAGAAAGATGTTCGCGGGAGTGTCGCCGTGGGCGCGATTCCAACGATTGCGCCGTACCTGATGCCTCGTTACACAGCAGACTTCGCGAAAAGATATCCCGACGCGAAACTGCGCATCGTCGAAGAAACCACGCCGATCCTTGTCGAAGGTCTCCGCGATCTCTCGATCGATCTCGCGATTCTTGCGCTGCCTCTGCGTCACAAAGACCTGGAGTATTTCACTATCCGCAGCGAACCGCTCTTCGCAGCTTTGCCCAAAGATCATCCGCGCGCCGCCCAGGACTCAGTTTCGCTCAAGAATCTGCGCGGAGAGCGCTTTGTGATGTTGCGCGACGGCCATTGTTTCCGCGATCTCAGCCTTGTCACCTGCACTCACGCACGCATCACGCCGAACATCGCCTTTGAAAGCGATCAGTTCAGCAGCGTCCTCGGGATGGTTGCCGCCGGTGTCGGCATCTCACTCGTGCCGGAGATGGCGAAAGATCGAGATGCCGGGTGTCGTTACGTACGCCTCAGCGACGTTCGCGCCACCCGCACCATTGTTGCCGCCGTTCTACGCGGACGAAGCTTCAATCGGGTTCAACAGGCCTTTCTGTCCGGGATTGAAAAGAGAAGCTGACGGAGCGGGACATTCGCGAAGAATGTCCTTTGAGAATCGAAAACTGCGAGAATTGCTTTAAGGCGGGTTATGCGGCTGCTGCTGGTTGAAGATGAACATCGGCTCGCGGAGAACATCGCGGAAGCCCTGCGGGAAGCGGGATTCGCGGTGGACCATGCGGCCGATGGTCCTTCGGGATCCTATCTGGCAGAGCAGAACGTCTTCGATGCGGTGATTCTTGACCTTATGTTGCCGGGAAAGACCGGACAGCGGGTGTTGCACGATCTGCGGGCGCAAGGATTGCGTACACCCGTGCTGATCCTCACTGCCCAGGAAGGCAAGGATTCAGTCGTCGGCCTGCTGAACCAGGGTGCCGACGACTACCTTGCGAAGCCATTTGATCTAGGAGAGCTCATCGCCCGCCTAAAGGCTCTAATCCGCAGATCGAAGGGAGCAGCGACGCCGATCCTGACGGTCTCTGATGTCGAAGTGGACACAATCCAGCAGACAGTTCGTCGACGCGGTCAGGTGATCGAGCTTTCACCCACAGAGTTCCGGATTCTCGAATATCTTGCCCACCGTCCCAGGGTGATCGTTTCCAAGAAAGAGATGCTGGAACATCTCTACGATTACGGATGGGAGCATCACTCCAATGTCATTGAGGCGCATGTTTCCAACCTTCGAAGAAAGATGAATCTGGTGGATACGGAGCCCTTGATCGAGACATTGCGACAGCGCGGATATCGATTGCGTGGAGAGGAAGCATGAAACCCGGGAAACGCTCCATCACCAGGCGTCTGATCTTCTCCGTCCTGGTTTTGGAACTCCTCGCGGGAGTGGCGCTCATCGGAGCCGTCGCAGTCAATGAGCGGCGAGTGCAGTACACGGCGTTCGATGCGAACCTGCGGGCAACCTCCAATGCGTTGCTGGGCGCAGTACAAGAAGACGTGAACGACGCTGTACGACTTGACTGGACCGACAAAAGATTACCTGAAGCCTCTGTCTTACGGGTGACGGATGAACACGGAAGAGTTCTGAGTTCTGAGGGTAGCGTTCCAACACTCCTGTTTCGGCCGGGCATGTTTCAGGCGGCGACGGTCAACGGTCGTTCCTATAGGTTTTTCACGCTGGCGGGCGAGAAGATTATCGATCCGGATCAGAATGGCGGGATTCGTCACCGGGTCACAATCGTGTATGGACTTCCAGACGGGTATGTCCGGCACGAGGTGATGGAAGCGATCCGTTTCTTTGCTGTTTGCACCGCGATTTTGCTTGGAATCACAACGCTGTTGCTCGTCTGGCTAGTTCGAAGGCTCCTCTCTCCAATCCATACACTTGCAAATGCGGCTGCTGAGATCACATCAACTCACTGGCAGTTCGAGGCGCCCTCGAGCGCAAGCAAATTCGCGGAGTTGCGCCCGCTCACCTCCGCTCTTGAAAAGACGATTAGCCGACTTCATCGGGCGTTCGAACAGCAGAAGAGGTTTACAAGCGACGCTGCGCACGAATTGAAAACAGACATCGCCATTGTTAAGTCATCGTTGCAACTACTTTCAATGAAGACGCGCACAGTCGACGAGTATGAGCGCGGTCTGGCAATTGGCCTAGACGACCTGACCCGCCTTGAGCGCACCGTCCAGAAGATGTTGACACTAGCCAGACTCGAACAGACGGAGGCCGCGGGAAACCAGACTTGCCGGATCGACGAGGCGCTACGAGTTGCAGTTGAGCAGGCACTTCCACTTGCGGATTTGCGATCAAATAGCATCGCCATTTTGTCGCTTCCTCGGGTAAGTGTGCCTCTCGAGGGCGGGGATGCGATGCTCCTTTGTTCCAACATCCTCTTGAATGCATTGCAGCACAGTCCCGAGAATGGCAGGGTCGAGATCAGTTCCATAGTCAAGGAACAGCAGGTGCATTTATTGATCCGAGATTATGGCGAGGGCATTCAGGAGGGCGAGGGACTGGTCCTCTTTGAACCTTTCTACCGCGGGGATCCGTCCCGCAGCCGGAAGAGCGGCGGGACGGGGCTGGGGCTCTCCATTTGCAAAGCGATCTGCGACAAGATTGGTGGCAGCATTTCGATTGCGAACCATGCGGCCGGTGGAGCAATTGTCACAGTGAGTCTGCCTGCGTCGACGATCCTTGAGGCTGACGCGACGCAAGACACGTTTCAGACCCTTGCATAGCCGTGATAACGGTTACCAGTCCGTTCAAGGCTGGGCTTCAAATACCATCAGCGTGAATGTGCCGGGTACGACTGGTCCTCTTCGCCCGCCCGGAGGCACAGGACCGAACTTCGCAGACACGATAAAGAGACGATGGCTCACAGGATCGAATGCCGAACTGCGCGATCCGATAGGTGTGGAGATCGTTTGGACGACGTGATACTTGTCCGGGCCGTCCTGGTGAACGACTGTCAGAGTGCCGTCACTGTTAGCAGCAAACGCATCGGCTGTCTGAGGATCGTATCCGCCGCCGTCGACACCCTTGCCGATGGGTGCCGTTGCGACGACCTTGCCGGCTTGATAGTCCGAAATTGCCATTACGCCGCTGCGGCATCCACTGAAGAGCCGGTGGTGCGCCTTGTCGATAGCGAGCGAAACGGGATGCTCGCACGGAGCGGTCGGCCAGCGGCGCGTCACCGTCGCACTCCTGGTATCGATTTCTACGATTTCGCTCTTATCGGTGATGTTTGCATAGAGTTTGCCGTCGCCGGATGAAACACCATATTCGGGTTTACCTCCCAGCGGAAGGTTCTTGACCAGGTTTCCGGTGCCGCCGTCGATCACGGTGGCCGAGTTGGCGTCGCCGTTGAGGCTGAACACACGGCCGGAAGGCTCGTCGAATACGATCGCGTCCGCGTCTTCCGCGGCCGGAATTCTCTTGAGGACTTTGAAAGTCTTTGCGTCGAACATCACTACTGATTTGTCTTCGCTCGACGTGGCAAACCCATACCCACTGGCTGAATCGATTGCTGTTCCATGCGCACCATCAATCTCGGGAACTTCTCCGAGCAACTTACCGGTGTCCCCGTCAACGACCATCAGGCGGGTCTGCCGGGCAATGAAGAGCCGATGTTTCGCAGGATCGGGCACAATGTAATCCCATCCACCCTCTCCCCCGAGCACGAACGTATGCGTGAGCTTGAACGTGGACGGAGATTGGGCAGAAAGTACCGTCGACATCGTTATGAAGAGGGCGAGTGCGCCAAATCGCATAGAAGCTCCTGGTCTGAAGTGAATTCGTGCTTTGAAGCAGGCAGAGGAGGAATCGGCTGCCGTGTCTGAGCATACGGATCGGTCCTTAAGATTGGCTTAAGCGGACAGAAACAGAGGAGAAGGTCCCGAAATTTGGGTGCGGTAAGTCTTTCTCCAAGGCGCTGGGCGTCGTTTCAGCATCTCTTAAGGTCACGGACTTACTCTTATGCCCATGGCTTTTCATCGACTTGCTTCGACAGCAGTTTGCATGGCAGGCATCTGTCTGAGCTCAATTCCATTGCTGGCGCAGGCGACGCCGCCGCAACCCGCTGCCCTTACGCTTGAGGAGACAATTCGCCGGGCGGAAGCCAACGAGCCTACATTCGCGGCCGCCCTCGCTGAAGGCAAAGCTACCGCACTCGAGCGGAAGGACGCCATCGCCGGTATGCTTCCGTCGGCCGTTTACCACAATCAGTATCTATTCACCCAATCCAACGGAACGCAGGCCGTGACTACCCAGGGCGGAGTAAGCGAATCTTTGCCGGTCTTCATTGCCAACAACGCCATTCACGAGTACTTCAGTCAGGGCTCCGTAACGGAAACAGTGGGTCTCAGCAAATTCGCCGCATTGAAAACGGCCGATGCGAACGCTGCGCGGGCTGCGGCCGAGCTCGAGGTAGCCCGCCGCGGACTCGTTCAGACCGTCGTTGCGCTGTACTATACCGGCGGCGCGGCCAATCAGAAGATCGCCGTCGCCCAGCGCGCGCTGGACGAGGCTGACCGGTTTGTGGATGTAACGACCAAACGCGAGAACGCCCGCGAAGCTGCACACGCCGATGTCATTAAGGCACGCCTTTCGCAGCAGCAGCGGCAGCGCGAATTGGACGATGCAAAGCTCGCAGCGAATAAGGCTCGGCTGGAGCTTGGCGTTCTGCTTTTTCCCGATCCCGCGACGCCGTATACGCTCGCTCCCGCGGACGCGCCGCCCCTGCTTCCCGATCGCGCGACGATTGAAGCAGCGGCGAAGACGAACAATCCCGAGATCCGAAGCGCGCTCGCCGGGGTACAGGCCAGCCAAGCAGCAGCGCTCACTGCAAAGGCAGGATTGTTGCCGGACCTGTCGATGAACTATACCTACGGCATCGACGCGCCACAGTTCGCAAAGCGCGGGCCGGACGGCGCTCTAAATCTTGGTTATTCGGCGGGGGCTACGCTGGATATCCCTGTCTGGGACTGGCTCACCTCAGTGCGCAAAATCAAGGAAGCCGAAATTCGCGGTCAGGCCGCGAAGGCCACGCTCACGAACGCACAGCGGCGCCTTCTCGCCAGTCTCGCGGAATACTACGACGAAGCGGAAGTCGCCCGGCGGCAGCTCGCTTCGCTCGATGCCAGTGTTACCGACGCTCGAGAGAGCCTGCGCCTCACGAATCTTCGCTATGTGAACGGTGAAGGCACGGTGCTCGATGTCGTCGATGGGCAGAACACTCTAATCTCTGCCGAGAATGCACAGGCGGACGGTGCTGTTCGCTATCAGACCGCGCTCGCGCAACTCGAAACTCTCACAGGAAGGCTCTGATCCATGCACATGCGCTCTCTAACCAGGAGATGGACCGCGGCCGCGACTGCTGTACTGATAGCGTGCTCGATAACTACAGGGTGTAAGAAAACCGCCACGGACGAAGATGAGGATGCCGGTGCGAGTGCCGTCTCTGTTCAGGCCGAACATCCAACTATAGGGCCCATCTCCGAAGAGATAGGTGCAGACGCCATCCTCACGCCGCTCGCGCAAGCCGCGCTCGCATCGAAGATCAGCGCGCCCATCCGCGCCGAATACGTGCAGCGTGGTGCACATGTGAAGAGAGGCCAGCTTCTCCTGACGCTCGAGGATCGCGACCTCCAGGGCAACGCGCTCGATTCTCGTGGCGCTGTTGACTCCGCGCAGGCGGCTTACACCACCGCAACCCAGGCCACGATTCCCGAAGACGTTCAGAAGGCCCAGCTTGATGTCGACCAGGCAAAGGCGAACCTTGAGGTGGCGAGCCGCACTGCGGAGGAGAGAAAGCGACTGCTAACTCAGGGCGCCATTGCCGGCCGGGATGTCGACACTGCGATCGCCGCCGCCGTGCAGGCGCAGGACACATATGAGGCGGCCGTGAAGCACCTTCAAAGCGTGCAGAATACGACCCGGCACACAAACGCCCAATCCGCGCAGGGCCAGCTCACCTCCGCGCATGGGCGTCTGATGAATGCCGAGGCGCAGGTCGGGTATGCCAGCCTGCGTAGCCCGATCAACGGAGTCGTCACCGATCGCCCACTCTTTCCAGGAGAGACGGCCACCGCAGGCACGGCGGTCATCACCATCATGGATACAAGCTCGCTGATCGCAAAGTTGCACGTCGCCCAGGCCGTTGCGCAGAAACTCCACGTAGGCAGCAAGGCCGAGCTCAGCATTCCTGGCCTCGACGAGCCGCAGTCTGCAACCGTGTCGCTCATCAGTCCCGCTCTTGATCCCGGCTCCACCACCGTTGAGGTCTGGCTGAATCTGTCCAATCCTGACGGACGTTACAAGGTGGGCACGCCTGTCCACGCAACACTCCATGGAACGACTGTCCCGAACGCAGTCCAGGTGCCGGCAAACGCAATCGTTCCGGGTGAAGATGGCGGCACGAGTGTGCTCGTCGTCGGCTCTGACAGCACCGCGAAGAAGCGCTCGGTGAAGATCGGCATCCGTACTCCCGACAAGGTGCAAATCCTCGACGGGGTTGCACCCTCTGATCTGGTTATCACGGAAGGTGGCTACGGGCTTGACGATGGGACCAAGGTAAAGGTCGGCGACAAGGATGAAGGCGACAAGAGTGGTAAAGGCGACGGAGACAAAGACTGATGACGACCACCGCAGCACCGCCGCCCGTAGCAGAGCAGCCGGCTGCCAGTTCCTTCTGGCTTGCGCGCTGGCACCGCACGATCTTCTTCGTCGCCATCGCACTCACCATCGCCGGCGTCTACGCGTTCTTCCGCACCCCGATCGCCGTCTTCCCTGAGACAAATTTTCCACGCGTCGTCATCGGCGTCGACAACGGCGTTATGCCCGTCGAGCAGATGCAGGTCACCATCACCAAGCCCATCGAAGACGCAGTCAACAGCGTTCCTGGCCTCGTGACAGTGCGTTCCACCACCAGCCGCGGTTCGGCGGAGGTCAGCCTCTTTTTTGACTGGTCCGTTGACATGTTCCGCACGCTTGAGCTCGTCAACGCTGCACTCAGCCGTGTTCAACAGTCGCTTCCGTCCACCGTGAAAATCACCACCAACCGGCTCACTTTCGCGACCTTCCCCATTTTGGGATATAGCCTCACCTCAGACCGCCTCTCGCAAACCGAGCTTTGGGAAATTGCGACGTATAGCCTGCAGCCGCCGCTGAATCGTGTCGCAGGTGTCAGCACTGTTGTCGTGCAGGGTGGCCAAATTCCCGAGTTCCATATCGTGCCGAACATGGCCAAGATGCAGGCGGCCGGCGTGACGATCCTGGACCTGGCCAACGCCGTTGGTGCGCAGAACATTATCGACTCGCCGGGCCTCTATCAGGAGAACCATCAGCTGGTGCTCGCTCTTGTCGGCGCGCAGGCCCACGACATTGAGAGCCTGCGTCAACTTAGCGTGAAGACCGCCACCAGCGGCGCGCCCGTGCGCATCGCCGATGTCGCCAACGTGATCCAGGCGCCTATGCCGGTCTACACGTACGTATCCGCCAACGGCAAGCCGGCTGTCCTGCTCAACGTTACACGCCAGCCCTCGAGCAATACGGTCGCGGTCGCGGATGGTGTCGCTGCCGAGATCGCACAGCTTCGCACGAAGCTTCCGGCCGGGGTAAAGCTCGAGCCCTACTACGATCAGTCCGAGATCGTCCGCGAGAGCATCAAGAGCGTCCGGGACGCGATTCTCATCGGTCTTATTCTCGCGTGCGTCATTCTCTATCTTTTCCTTCGTGACTGGCGCTCATCGGTCATTGCCGGCCTCGTCATTCCGGTCACGGTTGCGGTCACGGTCCTCATGCTCTGGATTATGGGCGAGAGTTTCAATCTGATGACGCTGGGCGGTTTGGCCGCCGCGATTGGCCTCGTGATTGATGACGCCATCGTTGTCGTCGAGAATATTGTTCTGCATCGCGATGCCGGTGAGAACCGCTTCGAAGCCGTCCGCAAAGCACTGCACGAGATCTCACGCCCGCTCATCGGCTCTACGATCACACCGGTTGTTGTTTTCCTTCCGCTCATCGTTGTCTCAGGTGTTACCGGCAGTTTCTTTCGCGCGCTTGCAGTCACCATGACCGTAGCGCTGCTCACCTCTCTTTTACTGGCCGTCACCTGGACACCAGGTCTCGCGCTCAGTCTGCTCAAAACGCGAGGCGTCGATCGTCACGAGGTCGACCATTCAGGTGCCGCGCATCACGAGGCCGGCCCCGTCCTTGGCCGCGTGATGTCGTGGCACAAAACGGCGCTCGAATGGTCCCTTGGCCGCCCGCTCTGGTTGGGTCTCATTTGTCTCCTGCTTGTCGCCGGCACATGGTTCGCCTATCGCGGTCTGGGCTCAGACCTGCTGCCCGAGATGGATGAAGGCGGCTTCATCCTCGATTACGTCATGCCCGCGGGCAGTTCGCTTGCCGCCACGGGCAAGGTGCTCGACCACGTCGAGCAGATTATGCACAACACGCCTGAGGTAGAAAGCACGAGCCGCCGCACCGGCCTGCAGATGGGCCTCGCCGCAGTTACTGAGGCCAATACCGGCGACATCACCGTCAAGCTCAAGCAGCATCGTGATCGTGGGATCGATGAGGTGATCGCAGATGTGCGCAAACAGATTAAAGCGAGCGAGCCGCAGTTGGATGTCGAGTTCACTCAGGTTCTCCAGGATAACATCGGCGACCTCTCCAACTCCCCCGAGCCCATTCAGATCAAGATATTTTCCCCAGACACGGGTCTACTCAATGAACTCGCGCCACGCGTTGCTACCGAGATCGAGAAGGTCAATGGTGTTGTCGACGTCGAGAACGGAATCGATAACACCATCAGTGGTCCAGCGACTAACTTCGAGGTCAATCCGGAACTCGCCACACGCATGGGCTTCACACCGCAGGAAGTCGCCGAAGATGCGACCTCCATTCTTGATGGCGTCGAAGCACCCACACCGGTCATTAGCAACGGTCGCCCCTATACGATTCGCGTACGTCTCGGCGACGCGACACGCCAGTCGCTCGAGACCATCCGCAACACCGTCTTCAACTCTGCCTCTGGCCGCACCGCCTCCCTTGGCTCAATGACTACGATTACGCAGCTTCCACCGCAGAACGAGATCCTGCGGGAGAACCTGCAGCGCCTTGCCACTGTCACAGCGCGGCTGGAAGGGACCGACCTTGGAACGGCCGTGAAGCAGGTGCAGCAACGCGTGCAGGCGATGCACCTGCCGCCCAACGTTCGCGTCGTCTACGGTGGCACTTATCAAGAGCAGCAAAAGTCTTTCGCCGACCTGCTGCGCGTGCTCATCATGGCGCTTGTGCTCGTTTTCGGTGTGCTGCTCACTGAGTTCCGCAATTTCGCCGCGCCGGCTGCAATCCTCTCCTCGTCGGTGCTGTCGATCGCTGGCGTGGTCGGCGCCCTGCTGCTCACAGGAACTACTTTCAACGTCGCCAGCTTTATGGGACTCATCATGGTCATCGGCATCGTTGCAAAGAACGGCATCCTGCTGCTCGACGCCGACGATCGTTATCGCGCTGAGGGATTCAATGGACGCGAGGCAATGGTAATGGCGGCGCAACGCCGGCTTCGCCCGATTGTGATGACCGCACTTGCTGCCGTTACCGGGATGCTTCCGTTGGCGCTTGCCCTCGGGGCCGGATCACAGATGCTGCAGCCACTCGCCATCGCGGTTATCGGCGGATTAGTAATCTCAATGGTGCTGAGTTTGCTTGTGACGCCGATCGTCTATTACTTGCTCACGCATGATGCCGTGTAGCTACGATCGCGTTGTTCTCGACAAGGCCGCTTCATATTCCCGTGCCATCCTGTGCTGCGAGCGAGCGATGACAGATTCCACCCTATTGGGTGGCTGGAGATCGCAAAAAAGCCGACCGCCGGAATAGAGCTGGGTTCGGGCACGATCGCCGCTCCACTACACTGGCCCTTATGGCTTCGGAATACTCAGCCCCGCAGTCCTATCGCTGGATCATTGGGCTTTTGCTGGCGTTGGGTGTGCTGGTCAATTACTTCGACCGCATAAATCTGTCGGTATCGCACGATGCCCTAGTGAGCAGCTTCCACATCACTCCGACGGTGTTCGGACAGCTTTCCGCAGCCTATTCGTGGACCTACGCGGCATGCCAGTTGCCCACAGGCGTGCTGCTGGACAACTTCGGCGTACGCAAAGTTTCGCTGGTCTCAATCTTCATCTGGGGGACCGCCTCGATCGCCGCCGCACTTGCGCCGAGTGTGTTGTTGTTCTTCGCGGCACGGTTGTTACTTGGAATCGGCGAAGCGCCCACCTTTCCGGCGAGCGCAAAGGCTGTGGGCGCGTGGTTTCCAGCGCAGGAGCGCTCGTTTGCAACCGCAATGTTCGACAGCGCGGCCAAGCTGGCGAACGCGATCGGCGTACCTCTGCTGGGACTGCTGCTGCTTCAGATTGGATGGCGCTGGTCCTTCGGTTTTACAGCACTTCTGTCGTTTGCCTATCTTGCCGTGTTCGCCTGGGTCTATCGCGAACCACACCGTTTCTCTGTCCGAAAGGTTGTCCGGCGCGGCAGCGGACAAGGTGAATTCGAACTCATGCTTGCGCCTCCTATCCCCCTGGGTCGCCTGTTGCGCGAGCGCAAGGTGTTGGGAGCAGCGATCGGCTCAGGGGCATACAACTATGTGTTTTACCTCCTGCTTACGTGGCTGCCTACGTACCTGGCTCAAACACAACACATCACCCTACGGCAGTCGTTCCTGTATACCGGTGTGCCCTGGCTTGTGGCTGCATGCTGCGGCCTGCTGATTGGCGGAGCATTGGTGGATCGGCTGATCAAACTGGGCTTCGACGCCGATTCAGTACGACGAACGGTGCTGATCGCTGGAACCTGCTGTGGCCTGGGCATCGCGGGAGCCGCCTTTGCGCACAGCGTCACCGCGGCGCTGATTTCGATCACGATTGCCATTGGTGGACTCTCCGCCGCTTCGCCGGTGCTCTGGAGCCTGCCGTCTTTGCTGGTGCCGAACTCAAGCAGCGGCAGAGTCGGTGGGATCATGAACTTCTCCAACCAGATATCGGCCATCGCTGCACCCATTCTGACGGGATGGACTGTCGAGATGACCAACAGCTATGTGTGGGCCTTCGTGATTCCGACCGTATACATCCTGGTGGGTATCGTTGCGTACGTGACAATGCTTCGACGCATTGAAGTGATCGATGTGCGCGGGGCGCTCAGCGGGAGATCATTTTCATAGAGCCACGCTTGTAGCCAGGCCTGACGGCCAACAGGTCGCTATTGATTCACTACCGCGCGTGTTCGGCCCACCGTAATGCCGCCGTCAACCAGAAGCGTCTGTCCGGTGACGTACCGCGAAGCTTCGCTGGCAAGGAACACGATCGCGCCATCCAGATCGTCGGGCCGCCCGGGCCGGTTCAGCGGGATGCGTTCCTTCAGGTACTCCACCCAACCCTCGTTTTCGTACATGGTTTTGTTCTGGTCGGTCCTGAACCAGCCGGGTGCGAGCGCATTGACTGTGATGCCGTGTCTGCCCCAGTCATCCGCCAGGCTCATCGTAAGTTGGCGGATACCACCACGGCTCGCACCATAGGGTGCCAAGCCTGCATAGCCAAAGACACTGGTCACCGAACTGATGTTAATGATTCGGCCATAACCGCGCCGGCTCATGCAACGCGCAGCTGCCTGTGCTACAAAGAAGGCTCCGCGCAAGTTTGTGTCGAGAACCGTGTTCCAGTCTTCCCATGTAACTTCAAGCGCTGGCTTCCGTATATTGCAGCCGGCGTTGTTTACAAGGATGTCGACCTTGCCATACGCTGCCTCCGCTGCAGGAGCAAACGCCGTGATGCTGTCCCGCTCGCGAACGTCGAGCGCGAGCGCCTTCGCCTCAATCCCGTGGTCCGCCAGCTCATTCAGAAACTGGTCGCAATCACCGATTTTGCGGCTGGTGATGACGAGCTTCGCTCCGGCGCGACCAAGCGCGCGGGAGAAGTATTGACCCAGGCCGCGCGATGCTCCAGTGATGACGGCGACCTGTCCGGTGAGATCGAAGAAATTGTGGCTCATGCGTTTTCTTGTGTCGTGCGGTTCGGGGTAATGACCACCTTCAGCAGACCTGGCTCGCGACGATGCAGGCGGCTGAACCAGTCTGAGGCCTGTTCGAGCGAGGAGGTCGCCGAGATGAGCGGCCGTACCTTGATACTACCGCTGCTCATGAGGCGGATCGCCTCCTTATATTCGCCTGCCGAAGCACACGAACCCTGCAGCCGGACCTCGCGCGTTACAACACGTTGTAGTGGCAGCGGTACCTCCGGTTGAATGTTGCCGATAAGGGTGACTGTGCCACCGCGGCGCACACACTCAATGGACGCGACGACCGTTTCGGCGCGACCCACGGCCTCCAGCACCACATCGGCGCCCCGGCCGTCGGTGCGGCGCAACACTTCCTGGATCAGTTCATTTCCGCTCATGTGCAGTGTGTCGGCGATGCCGACCTCCTCAGCCATCTTCAAGCGACCTGCGTCCACATCGGTAATCATCACGGACTTGCATCCTGCAGCGCGTGCCGCCTGTGCGGTGAGCAGCCCGATCATGCCTGCGCCGATGACTAACGCCGATTCGCCTCCCTTCACTTGCGTAACGCGCACGCCGTGCAATGCGACGGAGACCGCCTCCAGCATCGCGGCTTCCTCGAAAGGGAATTTTTCAGGGAGACGGTAGAGGATGCGTGCCGGAACCACGACCAATTCCGCGAAGGCGCCGTTACGCCGGTAGTCGCCGCAGGAGACGCCGAGCACCTGCCGGTTATCGCAGAGATTGACTTCCCCCCTCTGGCAGAACTCGCAATGACCGCAGTAAACAGTAGAGTCAAAGGTCACGCGGTCGCCAGGCCTGTAATCCTTCACGTCTATGCCAACACGCTCGATAATGCCCGCTCCCTCATGTCCCATCACAATGGGAGGGATGCGGCGCCCGGAGCTGCCGTCGTACCCATGAACATCGCTGCCGCAAATGCCGCAGGCCGCGACACGGATCAGCACCTCGTCGGCTGCGCAGGAGGGCTCCGGAATATTCACGACCTCAAGATTTTCATACGTTGACAGCATCAGTGCTTTCATCAGTTCGCTCTCCTGGTGCAGACCTAGCTTAGTTTGGCATTTTGAGCATTGTCACGGAACATGCCTGCGCCGCGCCAGGCTTTACACGAGTTCCACGACTCTCCTGCGCCAGCCAGAATGCGTTATATCCATCAAGACCGAGAGGCTGGTAGCCGTCCATCAGGCGCAGATCGTCTCGCAAGGGGCTCCGCATCCCCGCCGCACATAGCCTTGCTTTTTTTGTGCAAAGAGAAAATCACCACGTCATTACTGGGTCTTATTCGATCCTGAGATTCTCGTGCGAGGTCTGCTTCTCAAAGAAAGATCGCCCGAATTAGCGGTTTGTTGGCATCGTATGCGATTTATTTCCAGTACCAAGCCAGGGGGCGTGGTACTCGAACGACTCCAGCACCGGGAAGATCACGCCCAGGGCAACTGTGATCCAAACCGCAGCGCGGCCAGCGAAGATGCGTCCCGTCTCGATGGCATGTTCGCCCAGTTCAGCACGAAGCGGGATTCTCCCAAAGCGTCGCAAGTCGACGCTCTATCGGGCCGAATCCGTCAGCGTGAAACTCAAGGCAGTGCTCCAACTCTATTGCGCCTGATGACGCGCTGTGCATTCGTGTTTGTATCGGGCTATGAGGATGCTTGCTTGAATGAGGTTGCCTCGACGTTGGCACCCGTTTGAAATGTCATCCAACATCCCGCTTGCGAAGCATCTGACAATTTTCGAATTCATATCGCGGTGACGTTGACGAAGACTCGCAAAGAAAATGCACTCCGTGCGCGGACTCAAATGTCACGAAAAGCCCAGATTCAATGTGGCGTGGTCGACATTACGGTTCACCCTTCGCAGAGTAACCGCGCACAGATAGTGGCAACTCCCTGCGAGCAGACGGCGCGAAGTAACGCCAGCCTTCTTTCCCGCATCGTAGATTGACACGAACACGCTGCTAGATTGCGTGGACCTGCCCTCAACGAGAATTACGGTACGGATGTTGCGTTGTTAGATCTCATTGAGATTGCTGTTTGTCGGTGGATGAACGTACGAAGCTCATGGTGATCATTCCCACTGAGAGGAACGCTCAACTGTGCCGCGCACGCAATGTTGCTTCCCGAATGCTCGCGTTCGGAAATAGGGAACTGAAATCGCAAGCCCAACAACACATGTGGAGTTCTGGACATGACAGACAAAACGGCCAAGCCATTAAACGAGAAGTGAATCCAGGCAGCATCGAGGCAGAAACGCACGGTCCAAAAAAATTGTGAAGTAGATGAGGTAAATATGGCTGCTCCACTTACTGAAAAACCCAAAGCAGACATGCTGCCGTCAGAAGGCGGCGCGGCATCCCTGCTGAACGGACACTATGCTCCGCCGCCCGAAGACAAAGACGGGAAGACATGGGTACGTACCAGCGTCATTGTTCAGGCCGATCCCAAGAAACTCTACGAGATGTGGCGCGATGTGGAAGCTGCGCCCGCGTGGCATGAACGGATCACTGAGGTGCGGGCTACAGGGGCAAACACCAATCACTGGGTTATGCGCGATGAACCGGGCGACAAAACTCTCGAGTGGGACTTTGAGATTCTCGCCGACGAGCCCGAGAGGCGCATCGCATGGCGCTCGCTCAGCGGTGAACCCGAGAGCGCAGGCGAAGTGATCTTCGAACCCGCTCCTGGCGGCCGCGGAACGATGGTGACCGTGCTTGAACAGTTCCGCATTGGCAAGCTGTCGCGCACTTGGGAAGCGATCACCGGCCGCGATCCCAAACAATCGGTTATTAAAAACTTGAGGCACTTCAAGGCGATGGCCGAAACAGGTGAAATCCCGCGGACAGAGCTACAACCGCACGGCGAGCGCGGTACCGTCGCCGGCATGAAGCGCTCGGTCTACGGAGAGAAGATCGCAACGCCTTCGGGAAGCTCCGAAGAAAAGAAGGTCGTCAACGCAACGGGAAGAGGTGGGCGATGAAAGCTGTTTGTTGGATGGGAAAAGGCAAAGTCGAAACACAGACAGTGGACGATCCTCAACTGCTGAATCCGCACGATGCCATCATCAAGGTCACTCGCACAGCCATTTGCGGATCTGATCTTCATCTGTTCGACGGCTTCATTCCGACGATGGAACAGGGAGACATTCTCGGACATGAGTTCATGGGCATCGTGGAAGAGGTTGGGTCGGCGGTCGATAACCTGAAGCGCGGCGATCGCGTCGTGATTCCATTCACGATCGCCTGCGGGCAGTGTCTCTTCTGCAAGAAAAAGCTCTGGTCCGCTTGCGACAACACCAATCCCAATGCTCACTTGATGGAAACCGCGTACGGGTATTCCGGTTCAGGCCTCTTCGGATACTCCCACATGATGGGCGGTTATGCTGGCGGCCAGGCTCAGTACGTGCGGGTGCCATTTTCAAATGTTGGGCCGTTGAAGATCGAAAGCGATCTGCCGGATGAGAAGGTTCTCTTCCTTTCCGACATCTTCCCCACGGGATACATGGCCGCGGAGAACGCACAGGTTCAGGAAGGCGACACAGTCGCCGTGTGGGGCGCTGGTCCGGTTGGCCAGTTCGCGATCGCGAGTGCGTTCATGCTCGGCGCGGCGCGGGTCATCGCTATCGATCGCCTTCCGGAGCGACTTGAGCTCGCGCGCTCCGTGGGCGCCATCACCGTCGACTACTCCGAGGAAGATGTCAGCGTCCTCACGGCCCTCAAGAACCTCACCGGTGGTATGGGACCGGACGCCTGCATCGATGCCGTCGGTCTGGAAGCTCACATGGGCGATCTTCACGGCCTCTATGACACGGTTAAAGTGGCTCTCATGCTTGAAACAGATCGTTCCGGCGTCCTGCGGCAGGCCATCCAGGCTGTGCGAAAGGGCGGCACACTTTCTATCCCCGGCGTGTACGGCGGCCTGCTCGATAAGGTCCCCTTCGGCGCAGCCTTTGGCAAGGGGATCACCATGAAGATGGGCCAGACCAACATGCACAATTACATGAAGCCCTTGCTGGAACGTATCGAAAAGGGCCAGCTCGATCCCACCTACATCATCTCGCACCGCATCACACTGGATGAAGCTCCCGAGATGTACAAGGTCTGGCGCGACAAGAAGGACAGGGTCACGAAAATCGTTATCGATCCGTGGGCGGACAAAGCCGCCTAGAGAAAACCTGCGAAAAGGCGGAGCAAAAGTGCTCCGCCTTTCGTATGTGTGATTGCGATGGTTCAGCGCCGGGTGGAGCGGTCGGCGAGGAGCTCTTCGTTGGGAACGGGTGTGCCGGGGGTACGCTCGTAGACACGGTCACTCGTGGTGTCGACGCGGTCGGTGTCGGTGTAGCGCTTGTCGGTGCCGGCGGTGTGGGTGCTGACGGACTTCTCGCCGGAGGAGGCGATGTCTTCGCCGCCGGCCTGCTTGAGGACGTCCTTGGCGCGGGAGACCTCTTCGGACGTGTCGCAGTGGACGGAGACGAGGATGCCGCCATCTTTTACGCGGCCTTCGTAGCGTTTCGCCTCGTACTCCGGGATGCCGAGGCCGACGAGGGCTCCGACGAGTCCGCCGACTGCGCCGCCAACGCCGAGACCGGCGAGTGCGCCCATGATGGGACCCGCGGCGATGAGCGGGCCGACGCCGGGGATGGCGAGTGCGCCGATACCGGCAAGGAGACCGAGGGTGCCGCCGACAACACCGCCGACGCCTACGCCGGCAGCGGTGCCTTCAGGTGCCTTGGTGTTCTTCTCAGTCGCGAATTCGCGCGAGCTGTCCGTGTCGGCCATGAGGACGGAGACGTCCTGATTGGAGAAGCCGGCCGCGATGAGGCGGTCGACGGCGGATTCTGCTGCTGCACGAGTGGGGAAGATTGCAAATGCTGCTGTGTTTTTGCCTGCCATGGGAGAACTCCTGGGGTTGAAACAAATTTGATTTACGTGAATCGGACGTCGTGATTACTGCTTGACGGTGAGCTCATTGGTGACTTTGTCAGGACCACCGACGACCTGGGCGGCCTTGGAGGCCACGGTCTGCTTCTCCTGGTCAGAGTCCACGGGGCCCTTGAGCGTCACGGCGCCGTTCTGCGTGATGATCTTGACGTTGTGAGCGTAGGTGGAGAGGGATTTATCAGACACGATCGAGCGGCGAATATCGCGAGTGATATCGGTGTCTGATTTGTTCGCAGACTGCTGATCGGCGGTGGTGCTGTGATCTTTGTTTCTTGCGGAGTTGTCGGGAGCGGTTTGGGAAGGAGTGGAGCTTTGATCCTGAGCTCTGGCGAGGATCGGCGTCCCGCAGAGCAGAAGAAGTGCGCAGGCGGCCACAGCCGTCCTGAACGGCGTGAACATCGTAGACATGAATCACCTCATGGAAATGGCTGGATGCGGGCTCTCGCCTGAGAAGGACTTAGTGCGAGGTGATCCAGCCGTATACGGAGCCTTATGCAGCGGAAGCGCTGAATGAAGGCAGTTTCTGTATCAACGGATGAGATGCCGAGATGGTGGGTGCTGTTGTGTTGAAGCGAACGGGCGATGCTTCTTTGTTGTTGTTTCGTGCGCTCGGCGACATAGCGACAGCAATCATCTGCACCCTCAGCAGGACAATATCGGATCAAATGAGAGTGGGCTGTTGAGATGGATGACTTTAGGTCTGATGACAACGAGGTCTGCGCTCGTCGAGACCCTCGGTGCAGCCGAGATCTACGTGCCTCGCATCTTACATGTGTACTCTCGATCAATCCTTCTACGCACGCCTAAAACCGAAAATCATCTGAGGCTCTATGTATCACCACATCAAGAAGCTCATGTATACCGTCAACATCGGCACCCCCGATGTAAAGTTCGGCAATCTCCTTCTCGAACAATTCGGCGGAGCCAACGGTGAACTGGCAGCGGCCATGCAATACACCATTCAAGGATGGAATTGCACAGAGGATCTGGCGCGGCGAGATCTTCTCCTAGATATAGGGACAGAAGAGCTGAGCCATCTCGAAGTTGTAGGTGCGCTCATTCGTATGCACCTTAAAGACCTCAAGACAAACCGAGAAGCGGCCGAAGCCGATCCGTTGGTCACGATTGCAGGGGGAGGAGGCGTCAATCTTTACAACTCCCAAGGCAATGCATGGACCGCCGATTACCTGAAGATTACCGGGGAGCTCGACGTCGATCTCCGCAGCAACATAGCTGCTGAAGCTCGGGCCAAAATCGTATATGAACGTCTCATCGACCACACCGACGACCCCGGCACGATAGACACTCTTCAGTTTCTGATGACGCGCGAGATTACCCATCTTAAGGCCTTCACCGCCGCGCTCGAGAGCATGGAAAAGTCTCCGTTTGCAATTGGCTTTCTAAAGCCAACGCCTGGAATCGTGAATGAGTATTTCAACGCCTCGACTGGCGACGGTGATGAAGGTGACTCTGATATGCGCGGCCCGTGGCAAACATCCTTTGGCCTTGAGTTCGTCGACTCTGAGATGCAGGGCGGCTCCGGGTTATCTGTCGAAAACGTCAATGGAACCGAAGGCCAGGAGGAGCGGGGCAAGCAGGATTCAGGCCAGAAGGCGACGACATCTGTTTTTACCGAGGCTCTGAGTCAAACGCACCCAAGCACAAACAAGCACGGTGTGAACGGAGCACACTCGTCGCAGGCGCGCGAGTCGCACAGTGGCGCTTCGAAAAAACAGCCGCGCAAGGGAGCCGCGCGTCGCTCTTGACCTGAGAAAGTGGCATTTGGGCGCGGCCTCGAGAGCCGCGTCTAACATTCAAATCCATGATTATTCCTATCGTCAGCGAGAGCGAATGGAGGGGTCGGCTTACCAACTTGCTCCATTGGGAGCCTGCCCGAAAACCTACAATCGTGATCGCCCCTCATCCTGATGACGAAACTTTGGGTGCTGGGGGCTGATAGCCGTACTTCGATCCATTGCCATCGAGGTGACGATTGATGGTACGGCAGCGCAGATTCGCGCATTGCAGCTTCGCCACCTCATAGAGCAGGCCTGCACCGATACCCTGCGCCGTTTCGCCCGTGCTTATGGACCATATCCGCTTTGCATGGACAGGGAACTCTCCCGCCGCTATCAGGAGACGGAACTCTATCTGCGCCAGTGTCACGCGGAACGCGATCTTGAAAACCTTGGTAAAGCCGTTGCATCCAGGTCGAGAGCTGCGGCCAAATAACGTGCTGTCTTGCTCTGCGGTATCTGCGCGATGCGCTCTGGCGGCCCCTGCGCGATGATGCGGCCTCCCTCGTCTCCAGCGCCGGGCCCGATATCAATAATCCAATCGCTGCCAGTGATCACCTGCATGTCATGCTCAATAACGACGACAGTATTTCCTGCGGCGACGAGGTTATGAAGCTGGCGCTGCAGGCGCTCAACATCCGACGGATGCAGGCCGGTTGTAGGTTCATCGAGGATGTAAAGTGTTTCGCCGCGCTGCGGGCGCTGAAGCTCGGTCGCGAGCTTGACACGCTGTGCTTCGCCGCCGGAGAGCTCGGTGGCCGATTGGCCGAGACGAAGATACCCCAACCCAACCTCCTTAAGAACAGCAAGCGAACGCGCGATCGGCGGCTCCTCCGCGAAGAACGCTGCCGCGGCGTCGACAGTCATCGCAAGCACGTCAGCGATACTCTTTCCTCGATAGTGCACCTCGAGCGTCTTGGCATTGAAGCGCGCGCCATGGCAGGTTGGGCAGGGACTGTAGACGCTGGGAAGAAAAAGCAGCTCGACACAGACGAAGCCTTCGCCCGCACAGGTTTCGCATCGGCCTTTGGCCACGTTGAAGGAGAAACGGCCGGCATCGTACCTGCGGGAGCGCGCCAGCTTCGTCTCCGCGAAGAGCTTGCGTACGTGGTCGAAGAGTCCCGTATATGTGGCCATGTTCGAACGAGGCGTGCGGCCAATCGGCTTCTGGTCCACCACGACGAGACGGCGAATATGCTCCATGCCCGAGACGATCCTGCCATCCGTCGTGATGACCTGCGTCTGCTCCAGGCCATCGCCTTCCTCTTCCTCGGTTGCGATATTTTGTCCCAGGTGGTCCGCGACAAGTTCCACTAGTGCCTGACTTACAAGCGTCGATTTACCGGAGCCCGACACTCCGGTGACCGAAGTGAACACGCCAGTTGGAAATTGAGCATCAAGATCCTGGAGGTTGTTGCGTGTAACGCCAGCGAGTTTGAGCCATCCCTTAGGCTCGCGCCGTGGAGTGCGCCGCGTCGGTGCCGTGGCGAAGAGATGGCGTCGTGTCTGTGACATCTCAATATCGCGCAGTCCATCGGGAGGGCCGGAGTACAAAATCTCGCCCCCTTTTTCGCCTGCGCCAGGCCCGACGTCGACGATCCAGTCAGCGCGGCGCACGACGTCGAGCTCGTGCTCCACGACGAAGAGGGAGTTGCCGGAGCCTTTAAGCGCGATGAGCGCGTCGAGAAGGGCCTCAGTGTCCGCAGGGTGTAGGCCTGCGGACGGCTCGTCCAGAACGTAAACAACGCCGAACAGGTTGGAGTGCAGCTGGGTGGCGAGGCGCAGGCGCTGAAGCTCGCCTGGAGAGAGCGTCGGCGTGCTGCGTTCGAGCGAGAGATAGCCAAGACCAAGATCGAGAAGTACGGAAAGACGCGCGCTGAGGTCAGCGGTAATGCGTCGGATGACCTCGATTTTCTCGGGGTTAGCAACCTGCGCACGCCCGCCGGATTTGGCAAACGGCGTGAGGAGCGCATTGAGCCGTTTGAGCGGAAGCGCGGCGATATCGGCAATGTCATAGCCGGCGAACTTCACCGACAGGGCTTCGGGGCGAAGCCGCTTGCCGTGGCAGACGTCGCACTCAGTGGAGAGCATGTATTGCGCAACGCGCTTCTTCATCAGCGCGCTGTGGGTGTTGGCGAAGGTAGTGAACACGTGACGTTTCGCGCTGGTGAACGTTCCCATGTAACTGGGCTCGAGTTTGCGCTTGAGCGCCTGGCGGGTTTCGGCAGGGGTGAAACCCGCGTAGACGGGAACTTGCGGCTGGTCTTCCGTGAAGAGAATCCAGTTGCGATCCTTCTTTGGAAGATCGCGCCATGGTTTGTCGACGTCATAGCCCAGTGACACAAGGATGTCGCGCTGGTTTTGGCCACCCCATGCGGTGGGCCACGCGGCGACGGCGCGCTCGCGGATCGTAAGCGATGGGTCGGGAACCATCGATTGTTCGGTCACCTCGTACACACGGCCGATGCCATGGCATTTCGGGCACGCACCCTCCGCCGTGTTGGGCGAGAACGATTCTGCGTAGAAAAGCGATTGGCCGCGCGGGTAGTCTCCCGCGCGCGAATAGAGCATTCGCAGCAGGTTGGAAAGCGTCGTAACGGAGCCCACCGAAGAGCGCGTTGTCGGCGCGCCGCGCTGTTGCTGCAGAGCCACAGCGGGTGGGAGGCCATCGATGGAATCAACGGCGGGAACCGTAAGCTGATGAAAGAGGCGTCTCGCGTAAGGCGAAACGGACTCAAGATAGCGCCGCTGGGCTTCCGCGTAGAGAGTGCCGAACGCCAGCGACGACTTGCCGGAGCCGGAGACGCCGGTGAAGACCACAAGTGCGTCCCGAGGAATATCGACGTCGATATTGCGGAGATTGTGCTCGCGAGCGCCGCGAACACGGACGATACCATCGCCGTGTGGTTTCGCTTTCAGACGCAACCTCCTTGAGACGCTAGGATGCAGGAGGCCGAGCCGCGGTTTTTGCTTCAGATGTACTGTGTTCCAGATCCCCGGAAGTCCTGGGAGTCTGTGCGCTGCTCGACATAGAACCTCCCGAATACATAGCGAGCACCTTGACCTCCGCTCAGCCGGAGGCATCGAAGGTTAAAGCATCATTCATCTTCGCTGACCGTCTGCACGCTGGCGTATTAGCAATACGCACAGATAAGGAACGACTTGTGCCGTCAAACCTGGCCGAAAATCCGCGAACGCGATCTTCAGCGGACGGCCAATCTGAGCGCTTATCCGACTTTCTCAAGAATCTCGGCCCCGGGCTCATCACCGGTGCAGCGGATGACGACCCGTCCGGAATATCGACGTATTCCGTTGCGGGTGCCTCGTATGGGTACGCGACCCTTTGGACCGCCCTGCTGTCCTTCCCTTTGATGGCGGCGATCCAGTTGATGTGCGCACGTCTTGGCATGGTCACGGGACGGGGATTGGCCAGCGTACTGCGTTCACGCTATCCCCGTTGGGTCTTGTGGCTCGCTTGCACATTGGTCGTCGTGGCCAACGTCTTCAATATAGGAGCTGACCTCGCAGGCATGGCGGATTCGATGCAGATGATGACCGGCATCCGCGCCTATTTTTGGACACCGTTCTTTGCCGCTCTGATCCTGGCGCTCTTACTGTGGACGTCATACCGGTTGATGGCGCGCATTTTCAAGTGGCTGACCCTGGTTCTGTTCGCCTACGTCGTCGCGGCATTCTTGTCTCACCCCAACTGGGGCGAGGTCTTGCGGGCGACATTCGTCCCTCACGTCGAATGGAGCAAAGACTACATCTCGGTCCTGGTGGCAATCCTGGGAACCACCATCTCGCCCTATCTATTCTTTTGGCAGGCGGCACAAGAAGTTGAAGAAGATCGTGACCACGGCAAAACAACGCTCGCCCAACGGAAAGGTGCCACAAACAAAGAACTCCGTGTCGCGAAGAGAGATGTGATCACAGGGATGTTGCTTTCCAATCTAGTGATGTACTTTCTGATTCTGACGACTGGCGCCACGCTCCACGCCCACGGTCACAGGAATATCGAAACCGCAAAGCAGGCTGCGGAGGCTCTTCGTCCTCTCGCTGGCCAGGGAGCCTACTGGTTATTCACGCTTGGAATCATTGGCACGGGCATGCTCGCAGTTCCGGTGCTGGCCGGTTCTTGCGCCTATGCGATTGCAGAGGGAGCAAAGTGGAAAGACGCTTCTCTGAATCTCCAGCCTCGGCTTGCGGCAAAATTCTATGCTGTGATTGCCGTTTCCATCGCCGTCGGACTCGCATTTGATTTCGCCGGTTTCAATGCGGTGAAGATGCTGTTCTGGTCCGCCATCCTCAACGGCTTATTGGCTCCCCCTCTGGTCATCATGGTGGTTCTCCTCACTGGCGACCGCAAAGTCATGGGGAACCGCGTCAATTCCCTAAGAATGAAAACGCTGGGTTGGGCGTGCGCAGTCGTGATGAGCGCCGCTGCCATCGCTTTGGTGGGATTCTCGCGATAGACTCGATCCTCACAGAGCCACTGAACCTTCTCGTTCGGCGCTCAAATTCTGCCTGACGATGACAGGATCCTGCATCCCAGCTCCGCTGCCCTCGGAAGCAGCCAAGGTGTGTGCTTCGTAGAGTTCAAAACAGTGATCGTTGGAGAGCGACACCATGGAGTCGTGGTTTCCGCTTATCATCGAAAACGGTCCTTCCGCCGAGTGAGGACGATGTCTCCCGCTCTTGTTCCAGGGTCGCGTCAAAATCGGCGAGCGGCTGGCACTCGATCTCAACGGTTCGTGCTAATTGATCGAGCCGTTTGAAACCCTGGATCTTTTCGGTCTGGCCCAAGCGCGCGGCCTCCAGAGAGCGTCGTAAGACTCCTAACGATTCGTCATAGGTCTTAAGCGGAACGGGAAAGGGATGGCCGTCTTTGCCGCCATGAGCGAAAGAAAAGCGCGCGGGATCGGTGAAGCGGCTCGGAGCGCCGTGGACCACCTCGGCGATCAGGGCCAGCGATTGCAGCGTCCGCGGCCCGAGACCCTCGACGAGTAGGAACGACGTGAAGTCCCGAAGCTCCTGTTCATGAGTGACCGCAAGTACTGCTCCAAGACGCTTCAAGTCCACATCCTCTGCGCGAACGTCGTGGTGCGTCGGCATTATCAGCTTGCGCGCTTCACTGAGCGAAGCTTCCACTGGTTGCCTTGCGATAGCCATGAGTGCCTCCTGCGCTCTCGCGGCGCGCGCATCGACAAGGTTGAGAATCTCGCCCTGCGGTTTACCGAGAATGGCGCTGTGAGGATCTGAGACGAAGTTACGCACACTTGCAGAATGCCAATGATAGCGCCGTGCCAAGTGGTTCTTCGGATTCATTCCTTGCTGCACGACTGCCCATTCGCCTGATTTCGTGATGACGAACGAATGCAGATAAAGCTGAAAACCGTCAGCCACAGCATTGTTGTCCACCCGAGCAGTAAGCCGGCTGGTTCGCGCCAGTGCGTCCCCATCAAGTCCGGTCTTCGCTCCGAACGAACGAAGCTCCTCAGGCGTGCGGACCGAATGCCGGCCGCGTCCGCCGCACACCATCAGGCCGAGGTCACCAAAACGGGGATTCAACCCGCGCTTCAACGCTCCCATGACGGAGGTGGTGATGCCGGATGAGTGCCAGTCCATACCCATAACGGCCCCGAATGCCTGGAACCAGAATGGATCGCTTAACCGAGTGAGTAATTCATTTGCGCCGTATTCCAGAACAATATGCTCGGCGATAGCGGTACCGAGCTGGGTCATACGGTCCGCGAGCCAGTCAGGTACCCGGCCGCCGTGCAGTGGAAGGTCGGCTGTTCCTGATCGTCTAATCTCGGGCCTCCTTCGCCGATATCAACTTCTATCTTCGCCCTGTATTCGCTTACAATCAACTGCATGGTTGGCGCTTTGCTGGAGCCGCAACCTGCAGCCCCGCGCAAGATTGTCCCTGTGGACATGGACGCGTTCTATGCGTCGGTCGAGCAGCGCGATGATCCGGCGCTTCGCGGTAAACCGGTCATCGTCGCCTGGAAAGGAAAGCGGTCGGTTGTATGCGCAGCTTCCTATGAGGCGCGGTCATTCGGCGTTCGGTCGGCAATGCCGGCAGTCACAGCGGAGCGGCTTTGTCCCGAAGCGATCTTCGTTCCCCCTGACTTCACGCGCTATAAGGCGGTATCCAGTGCGGTGCGCGAAATCTTTCAACGACACACGGATTTGATCGAGCCTCTGTCACTCGATGAAGCCTACCTCGACGTCACAGAAAATAAGACAGGTTTGCCCACCGCAACAAGAGTTGCCATAACGATCCGCCAACAGATTCGTGATGAGCTTTCACTGACCGCGTCCGCGGGCGTTGCGCCCAACAAATTTCTCGCGGAAATTGCCTCCGATTGGCGAAAGCCTGATGGCCTCTTCGTCATTCAACCGAAGGACTTCGACACGTTCCTACCTCTTCTCCCTGTTGGCCGCATTCCTGGCGTTGGTAAGGTCACTGAGATCCGGCTCAAGGAGATTGGCATCAAGACGGTTGGAGATTTGCAATCGTTTGATCTGTCTACGCTCGAAATTCATTTCGGGCGCTATGGCGGCTGCCTGCACGAGCTCGCGCGCGGTATCGATCACAGTCCCGTAATTCCGGACAGACCCACAAAATCGATCTCAGCCGAAGACACGTTCGAGCAGGACATGCCGCTTTCCGAAACCGAACACCTGATCCGGCGACTCGCTGAAAAGGTCTGGTCAGCTTCAAGGCGCGAGTCGCGTAGCGCGCGGACGGTCGTGCTGAAGCTGAAGACGAAAGAGTTCAACATCCATACCCGCAGTCACACACCCCCTGCTCCTCCCACTTCCTGCGAAGAGGTAACAGCGATTGCACTCTCGCTGCGAGAGCGCGTCGATCTTGGTCCGGACAGGCTCTTTCGCCTTGTCGGTGTCGGATTGAGCAACTTCCGCTAGAAGCAGCATCCATAGTCACGATCGCGCCATCGATCGCGGATTCCATCAGGACTGAGCAGAAGGCTTCTCAACGGGAAAACAGCTTCAAGAGCACTGCTAATGGTTGGCAATTGATGACGTCCGCCTTCTCCAGAGCGGCGCGGCGGCCCTGCTCAATGCCGTATCGAATGGTATGGTATTCGCTTGTGCTGTGGGAGTCCGTCGAGATGGCAATCCGGATGCCAGCCGCTCGTACCAACCGAGCATTCTCAGCAGAGAGATCAAGGCGATCAGGACTGGAGTTTAGCTCGAAGAAGCGACCTCGGCTCTTAGCATGCTCGATGATGCGTTCGAAATCCAGTTCATAACCTGGACGTTTAAGAAGTAGTCGACCGGTGGCGTGGCCAAGAATCGTGAAGTAGCGATTGTCCATCGCTCGCAATATCCGTTCGGTCTGTTGCTCCCGGTTCAGGCCGAAGCGCGAATGGATAGAGCAGACGGTGTAATCCAGCTCGCGGAGGACGTCGTCGGAAAGATCGAGTGTGCCATCGGCGAGGATGTCGACCTCGACGGACTTGAGAACGCGAAATCCGGAAAGCTGAGCGTTCAGCTTATCGATTGCTCGAATCTGAACTCGCAGATTTTCGACGGACTGTCCATTCGCGATTTTCAAGCTGGGCGTGTGGTCAGTGATACCAACGTACTCGTACCCAAGCTCCTGGGCGGCCAACGCCATCTCTTCAACAGAATCGCTGCCGTCGCTCCCGAAGGTGTGGGCATGCAAGTCACCACGAATGTCCTGCTGTGTAATGAGCTTCGGAAGTGTGTTGTCCCGCGCTTGGCTCACTTCCTCTAAGCCCTCGCGGAGTTCAGGCGGGATGAACTGCATGTCGAAACGCTTGTAGAATGCCTCTTCCGTCGGGACAGAGGCTTCTTCCAGAGATGCCAGGCTGCCCGTAGTGCGAACCAATCGGCGCAGGTGGGCCGCGGAGCCGGTTCCGCGGATCATATTGAGGCCCCAGTGCCTCTTGGGAGTGTGTTCGATGCAGAGTAACGGGCCTGAGGGCAGCGAATATGTAGCGCTCGTAGGCGTCGCTTCGACAAGAGAGGTGCGGCCGCCATAGCGTTTCATGGCTTCGACAACGGCACCAAACTCAGGTGCTTGCACGAGGAAATCGAACCTGGTGATAGTTTCCACGCGGCGTCGATAGTCGCCCACGGCTTCCGCATGTTTCGCATTAGCTTTTTTGAGCAGGAAATTGAGAATGGAGTCCGCAATGGAGTGTGCGTGATACAGCAGAATCGTTTCGGTCTCAATCAGTCCCAGACGAACGTGCTGGGCCATCCGTGATCCGAACGTGCGATTCAACTCTCCGCTCTCGAGCGCAGAGCGCAATGCTTCGACGCTGGAGATCTTCAGCTTTTTGTAGATCCGAAGGACGCGTTGCGGATCGAGGCGGGGATGATCGGTAAGCGTGGCAACTTCCGGGCTGACGCTGGACCGTAGTTCTTCTAAGGTCCTGAGAGAACCGGTCTCGACGATCTCGCGGATGGCGCCACTGATCGCCTCGCCAATGCCGGAATAGACTCGCAAATCTTCATTACTGCGAACTAACTCATCGACGCTTTCGCCTAGTCCGCGAATGACAGCAGCAGCTCGCCGATATGCACGAATCTTGTAGGGATTCACTTTCTCCGCAGTCATCAGCTGTGCAAGCGCCGACAAGCGGTCTGCGATTTCCGCATTGCTGAGCGGCCCGGATTCCAACGCCCGCGTCACGCGTTTTTAGATGCGAGTAAGTATTGGTGTCCGAATGGCAAGCCCAGTTTGGCGCACCACCTCCGAACTTAAGGGTGCAGTTAATGCGGCCCGTCCTCGTCTATCGCATCCACGAGAACGCCTTGGACTACGCCTCTTTCGATTTCAACCCCGTTGAGATATTCATCGATACTGTGGCTTGCACAGGCCCAGACGTTTTCAATCTGCGCAGCGTAATAGGACGCTTCATGGGGGAGAATATTTTTGCGCTGTCCAATGTACCAATCGATTGATACTGCGCCGCGCAGTACTGATTCAGAAGCAGTAGCTGGCTGTATATCGGACCAGTCATGGCGGCTGCCGCCCTTTGGAAGGCTCCGGCTGTACGGCGAGGCTACTCGCCGTAGGGCACCCAGATGTTTTTGACCTGGGTTGCATGTTGCAGATACCAGAGGCCTTCGGCTTGCTTGGGGTCGAACCAGTCGATGGCATGGCCTTCGTTGGTCCAGGCCTGCTTCAGGTTACCGGTCGAGCCGAGCTTGACCATGGCAGCGGATGCCTCGTCGCGGAAGCTCCAGATGGCGTCGACGTCGTCGTGTTCGGCGAGGGTCTTGCCGAGTTCGGTGGGGCGGCCGGCGACGAAGTTGACGACGCCGCCGGGGAGGTCGGAGGTGTCGAAGACCTGGTAGAGCTCGCCGATGAGGGTGGCGCAGCGCTCGCTGGGAACGGCGACGACAGAGTTGCCCATGGCGATGGCGGGCAGGACGAGGGACAGCAGGCCGAGCAGGGGAGCGTCGTCGGGGGCGAGGATGCCGACGGTGCCGATGGCCTCCTTCATGGCCAGGGTGACCATGCGGAAGGGCGGGTTGTGGACGGAGCCTTCGAACTTGTCGCACCATGCGGCGTAGGTGAAGGCGCGGCTGACGGCGGCGTCGAACTCGGCTTCTGCCTGAAGTATTCCGACGAAGTCCGCGAGCTTCGAAACGATCTCGGCGCGGCGCTGGATGAGGTTCTCGGCGATGTAGAAGAGCACCTGCGCGCGGCTGTGCGCGGCGGCCTTAGCCCATTTGTTGCCGGCGGGACGCGCGGCTTCGACGGCGTTGCGGATGTCCTTGCGGTTGCCGAGCGGGGCCTCGCCGACCAGCTTGCCGTCGCGGTTGTAGACGGGGAAGCTGTAGCCGGAGTCGGGCCGGGCCTGCTTGCCGCCGATGTATTGCTTGACGGTGCGGTCGATGGAAGGAGTGAGATCCGAGATGCGAGATTCGAGATGCGAGCCATTGCCAGTTTCACCACCGAGGGCTGTCGAAGCGACGACCTCGGCCTTTTGCGCGTGTTTCGTCCACGCGGGCACGAGGTATTCGAACAGGCCTTCCTTGCCGCCCTCGCGTCCGTAGCCGGATTCGCGGTAGCCGCCGAAGCCGCAGGCGGCGTCGAAGAGGTTGGTTGAGTTGATCCAGACCACACCGGCCTTGACCTGCGCGGCGACGTCGAGAGCGACGTTGATGCTCTCGCTCCAGACGCAGGCGGCGAGGCCGTAGGTGGTGTTGTTGGCGAGCTCGACGGCTTCGGCGGGGGTGCGGAAGGTCATCGAGGCGAGGACCGGGCCGAAGATCTCCTGCTGCGCGACGGTGGAGGACGGATGTACGTCGGTGAGCAGCGTGGGCTTGAGGAAGAGACCGTTCTTCGGCATCGCGATGTCGGGCTGCCAGCAGGTGGCGCCTTCGGCGATGCCCATGGCGACGAGCTTCTGGATGCGGTCGTACTGCACCTGGTCGACGATGGCGCCGATGTCGATGGCTTTGTCGAGCGGAGAGCCGACGCGGAGGGTTTCCATGCGCGCGCGGATCTTGTCGTAGAGCTTCTCGGCGACGCGCTCCTGGACAAGCAGACGCGAGCCGGCGCAGCAGACCTGGCCCTGGTTGAACCAGATGCCGTCGACGAGACCCTCGACGGCCGAGTCGAGGTCGGCGTCGTCGAAGACGATGAAGGGCGACTTGCCGCCGAGCTCGAGGGAGAGCTTTTTCGGGGTCTTCGCCGTGGCCTTGCGGATGATGCGGCCGACTTCGGTCGAGCCGGTGAAGGCGATCTTGTCGATGTCAGGGTGCTCGACGAGCGCGGCGCCGGCGCTGCCGTCGCCGTTGAGGACGTTGAGCACGCCTTGGGGCAGGCCGACCTCGGCGGCGATCTCGGCGAGGGCGATGGCGGTCAGCGGCGTGAACTCGGCGGGCTTGATGACGACGGTGTTGCCGGCGGCGAGCGCGGGCGCGACCTTCCAGGCGAACATCAGCAGCGGAAAATTCCAGGGGATGATCTGGCCGACGACGCCGACGGGGGTATAGCCGCGGAACTCCTCGCCGTCGAAGCCGGTGACGGTGAGGTCGCCGAGGAGTTGCGCCCAGCCGGCGTGGTGGTAGAAGTGGCGGGCGACGAGCGGGATGTCGATGTCGCGGGATTCGCGGATGGACTTGCCGTTGTCCATGGACTCGAGCACGGCGAGGCGGCGCGAGTGCTTCTGCACCTGGCGGGCGAAGGCGTAGAGATAACGCGCGCGCTGGTGGCCGGTGAGCGCCTGCCAGGCGGGCAGGGCAGCGCGAGCGGCTTTGACGGCGTGGTCGACGGTTGCGGCGTCGGCTTGCGCGATCTTGGCGAGGACTTCGCCTGTCGCCGGATTTTTGGTGTCGAACGAGGCGGTGACCTTGGTCCACTCGCCGTTGATGAAGTGGCCGAAGCTGCGCTGGTGCGCGTCGAGCCACTTATTTACTTCGCCTGGATCTTCCGGGGCTGGGCCGTATTCCATCGACTGAAACTTCTCCACAATGCTGCTTGCCATTTGGTGCCTCTCTGGTGCTGATCCGGTTGCTGCTACCCTCCCCCTGTTTTTTGCGCAAAGTCTAGAGAACAGGTGGGTTAGGGATGGACTTTTGTGTAGCTTATCGGTAAAGTCTCTCGATTCAGTATGTTACAGGTAAACTCTTGAAACTATAGTGTTTAACGGATAGGGGGTCACTTTCGCCCTGGCATATCCAACTGAACGTCTCGATAAAACTTCAGCTCATGATTGTCCTGTCTTTCACAGTCCGACGAACATCTGTCACGGCAAATGTCAGGCCGAATGCGAAAGCGATCAGGCCGGGCAAGAGGACGTAAACGATCGGGGCTAGTGCGTCTCCCATCGCTCGATCATCCGCTGCAAATGCGTCCGCTGCCTGATCGCCGGACGCGGCAGGCGTGGGGCTAGCAAGACGGCGCTGACCTGCTGGTGATTCTCCATAGGCGAAAGCCAAAAAAGCGGCGATTGCAATGAGCAACATTGCAATTGTGCGTTTTCGAAATCTTCCGCGCATAACTTGCCTACCTCAGGGGCTAAAGCCCGATTCTTCGTCGCCTCTAACGGCACGGCTGAAGCCGTGCCCCTTCCGGTTCTTGCGCGCTCAAACATCGTGCCAGTTCGAACAAAATACAGAGGTCCTTCGCCTGCGGCTCAGGATGACGGCGGGTAAGGGTGGTCGAGCTGGCGCTCTTAGCCATGCTTGAGGAGGTATTCGCTTTTCATCGCTTCTCCGCGCAAGAATGCAAGTTTGCCCGGCACGCAGGACAGAACTGTTCCCTTATTGCCTCCCGCTATTGAAGTCATTGCGTGTTCGATAGGAAGCTGCTGGCCATCGATCGTCCGGTTTTCCGATATCACCCAGACAGTAGATGACGCCCCGTTTTGTTTCAATAACGCCACGAGTTCCACGACGGTGTGGGCTATATCACCAGTTATGTGCTTGGCAAAACGCTCATCGAGCCAGCGTACGTGGGCCAGCTTGGCCGTGAACTCGTGTCGCTTTATGGGATGGCGCAGCAAGAAAAGCGCACGCTCTCGGCGCTCCTTCTGAATGAATGAGGTGACGAACATTTCTTCGTGGATCTCTCGACTGTTGTGCGCAGCGTCCATAACCTTCCTCACGCGATCGGGTGGCGGTAGGTTGCGCTGTAGCGGCCGGTGACGTGGTGCTCTAACTGGCGTTCGATGTCGGCGAGCATGGAGCTGGCGCCGAAGCGGAAGAGCGAGGGCTCGAGCCAGGGGCGGCCAAGTTCGTCTTTCATCAGCGCCATCCACTCCATCGCCTGCTTGGCGGTCTTGATGCCGCCGGCGGGTTTGTAGCCTACGGCCATGCCGGTGCGCTCGGCGTACTCGCGGATCGCCCGGACCATGACCAGCGAGACTGGCAGGGTGGCGTTGACGGCTTCTTTGCCGGTGGAGGTCTTGATGAAATCAGAGCCGGCCATCATGGCGACGACGGAGGCGCGGCCGACGTTGCGCAAGGTGAGCAGGTCGCCGGTGCCGAGGATGGCTTTCATGTGCGCGGGGCCGCAGGCGTCCTTGAAGGCCGCGACCTCGTCGTAGAGCGCGTTCCACTCGCCGTTGAAGACGTGGGCGCGGGTGATGACGATGTCGATCTCGGCGGCACCGGCTTCGACCGAGCGGCGGATCTCCTGCACGCGGGTTTCGAGCGGCGAGAGGCCGGCGGGGAAGCCGGTAGACACGGCGGCGACGGGGATGCCCGAGCCTTCGAGGGCTTTGACGGCGGTTTCGACGAAGGCGTGGTAGACGCAGACGGCGCCGACATGCAGGTTGAGCTCTTCGATCTTCAGCGCCTTGATGAGGTGGTCTTCGAGCGGGCGGCGGGCCTTGGCGCAGAGGCGTTTCACTCGTTCGGCGGAGTCGTCGCCGGAGAGCGTGGTGAGGTCCATGCAGGAGATGGCGCGGAGCAGCCAGGCGGCCTGCCAGTCCTTCTTCACGCTGCGGCGGGTGCCGATGGTGGCGGCGCGGCGCTCGACGGCGGAGGTGTTGATGCGGACTTCTTCGACCCAGCTGACGTCAAGCGGGATGCGGCGGTTGAGGATGAGCTCGCGGCCGTGCAGGGCGATGGGAAGCTCGGGGCTCGGCGCGTGCGCAGCGCTGTTATTCCCGTGCGCGAGTACCATCTCTGTCTTCTTTGCTGCCACTTCATCCGTCTTTATAGCCATAGCTCATCTCCCAGCAAAACAACCAAGCCCGCCGACTCTCCAACAGGTTGCAGGTCGCTCCGGGACCAGTCGCTTGCCGTCATCGCCTGCGGCATAAAACAAGTCAAACTTCGATCCCTAAGTGTGTTTTTCAAATGCGTCGTGTCTCCAATCGAAGTATGAAACATCCGGCGGTTGTATGAAGCGGATCCGAGAGGGCGTGTTGGACCTGATGGTTTACCGCCCAACACGGCACGGAGGCGCGCGCTGTATATGTTTGGAACTAATTCTCCCGTTGGGCATGGCCATCTCAAACCTTGATCACGCCTCCCATGAACGGATCGCTGATGCTTGACCGCCCAGTCTCTACGCGGCCGGCATAGCGTGTTACATGGTAAGGGAGGCCGTGAAGGCTAACTCGAACGTCATACCATCCGCCGCTATTCCCGAGGTCGAACGCCACGGTCTGCTCGTCATGGGTGGTCTTTCTGATCGAAGGTGCGCCATAGGCACAGTCCTCGATCTCGACCGTCAATGGCTGAGCTTCACTGCCGGAAAGATGCAGGACGATGTTGCCAGTAGGCGTACTGCCAACCATCTCGTAGCGGCAGTGAACTGGCGAAACAGGACTGTTTGCCGTTCCTTGAAAGGCTCGGAAGAAGCCATTCGGGCCGTGGACCTCAATGTGGTATTTCCCGCCCACAAAGGCATCCAGCGGCCAGCTATCGTGGACACTCTCTCCAGCGGCAACGGCGTACGAGAGGTTGCGAAGGCCTCCTGACTTGAAGCCGCGCAGGTAAACATTGAAAGGCGAGCCCTTCGACCTCTTGCCAAACACCTGGTTCCCAACCTTGCACTCCAGAACAACATGCGTCGCTTTGCCGTTCGTAGAGTTGAGGGTTGCCTCTGCATACAGTTCGTAAGGCAGCGCGCATGAGGGACGGGTACCTGGCTCCTGGGTTCCCATCAGGGACGCCAACTTTCCTTGCCGGGCTGCGGAGACCTCCGATGGGTTGAGCACGCGGAAATCCGACGGCGGCGGCTGAAACTTCGCTTTGTAAATGGTCTCCACATATGGATCGCGTTCAACGAAAGGGAGCGACTGGAGCGCACGCTCATCAAAAGGATGAAACACCGTCGTCAGATCGCCTGAAATCGCGCGACGCCACGAGCTGACATTGTTTTCGCGCACATTGCAGCCAAACTTCGTATTTACGAAGTGCTCAAGAAACTGGTTGACCGAGGTGTGCTCGAAGAGTTGCGAGTTCACCCAACCTCCGCGGCTCCATGGCGAAGCCACCACCATCGGCACGCGAAAGCCCAGCCCAACCGGACCAGTGCGTGCCTCCGCGGGAGGAATGCCGTAGGCCAGCTCATCTTCGCGATAGACATATTCAGTCTCATAGTTCAGTCCGGGTGAAGCGTTGCCAGTGCTCACATCGCGCGGATCAGGCGCTGTATATGGCGGAACGTGGTCAAAGTAACCATCGTTCTCGTCATACGTCAGAATAAAGATCGTCTTCTTCCAAATTTCAGGATTCTGCGTGAGGATGTTCATCACCTCGGAAACGTACCAAGCACCGTACCACGGAGAGATCGGGTGATCGGAAAAGTTCTCCGGCGACGCAAGCCAGCTTACAGTCGGCAACTTGCCATTCCGCACATCCTCGCGGAACTGGTGCAGCACATCACCCTTGGGCACCAAGGTCGTGCCCTCCGACGTCTGCAGTTCCGTTAGTTGGTGATAGTGCGGATCACCGATATTCGTGACAAAGGCGCGCTCATGCAGCTCGCGTGCCTCGGGAGGTAGCTTCGTCACAACCCCTGGACCAAGCAGCGCATCCCGTTCGCACTGTGCGAGCGCGTTCTTCAGTGTGGCAAGATTGTGCGTCGGAACCGTGCGGTCTACCGGCCCCTGCGAAGTGTGATTCGCCTCTGCCTTCGCAATCTCCTTCTTGAGCTTAGCGATTGTCTCTGGCAAATGCTGCTGATAGCTCTCGAGGTGACGAACGTTGTACTGCGCGAAGAGCTCGAGATTATTGCAGCCGAAGTTCGAAAGCCACGCTTTCTCCTCCTCGCTCAATCCCATCTCCAAGTGGCCGACGTCGTTCTGATAAAACTTCCAGTTAACACCATTGCGCTGCAGAATTTCCGGAAAGGTCTCCCAGTGCGAACCGCCGGGCGAGAATGTGTAGTTCCGGATGAAGGCCTTGGACTTGGGGTTTTGTTGCTCGCGAAGTGTGCCTGTCCAGAACATCGCACGGTTTGGCGTAGTGCTGGTGATTACGCTGGAGAAGTTCTGGTCGCAGACGGTGAAGGCATCGGCCAGCGCATAGTAGAAAGGAATGTCCTCGCGCGTGTAGTGGCCGAGCGTGAGCGGCATGTCCGCATACTCTTTCTTGTGTGAGCGCTTGGCCTCAAGCCAGCCGTCATACAGTCCCCGGTTCCAGGCGTCCACCTGGGTCTCCCGCGCGTGCGGGAGATAGCTCATCCATGTCGCGCGCGTGTCGTGAATGTTCAGGCGGAAGGGAGCGTAGGTTTCTCCCTCTGCGTTTGTTTGCAGCCACACGGGATTTCCGTTCTCCAGCCGCAGTGCGCGGGGGTCGTTGAATCCGCGAACTCCGCGCAGCATACCGAGTGCGTGATCGAACGAACGGTTCTCCTGCATGAGAATGACGATATGCTCGGCATCCATGTACGTACTATGGGGCGCGGGGTCAATGGCGAGCGCCCGCTGAATGGTCCCAGGGAAGATGCCGGAAAATCCAGCCGCGCTGGAAAGAACGACGGCACGTCTCAGGAAGTCGCGTCTGCTATGCATATTTTGTCGTTCACTGCTGATTTGACGAACCGATTAGCTAAGCGGTTCGATGAAGTAGCCAAACGATAGGAGATTCGTGCGATGATTGTCAACGATTCGCAGAACACCTGGAGGCAGTGTGGCAACGATCTATGATGTCGCCAAGCGGGCTACCGTTTCAGTTGCTACCGTCTCTTCTGTCGTTAACAACAGTTCTTACGTAAGTCCCGAGTTACGTTCTCGCGTTGAAGCGGCTATCCGCGAGTTGGACTATTGGCCCAATCTCATGGCGCGCGGATTGGCGAAGCAGAAGACTCTTTCGCTCGGCGTACTCGTACCTGACATCGCGAACTTCTTCTTCCCGGAGATCGTGCGCGGCGTGGAGGACAAAGCCAAGGCCGCGGGTTATACGATCATTCTCGGGAACTCCGACAATGACGCGGACAAGGAAGAGATCTATCTCAAGCTCTTTCTCTCCAATCGTGTTGACGGGATCGTGTTGGTGAAGGCGCCCGGAGCCCTGAAGCCTGAGTTGTTGCGCATGCTCAAAGTGAGCGGAATTCCCGTTGTTCTTCTCGATCGCGAATATGAAGAGCTGAAGACGGACACTGTTCTGGTGGACGATGTCGGCGGTGGCTACCTTGCCACCCAGCACCTCATTGCGTTGGGCCATCGCCGCATCGCACTCATTCGCGGTGTTCCCGGCGTGAGTACAACCGATGGCCGTTATCAAGGGTATGAGAAGGCGTTGCGCGAGGCGAATATTCCCCCCGACGACGCATTAATCGGTACCGGTGATTACGGCATTGACTCAGGGTATGAGATTGGATTGAAGCTGCTCAAGGAAAAACCGACCGCCGCTTTCGTGACGAATCACATGATGACCATCGGCTTTCTAAAATGTCTCGATGAGCGAAAGCTGTCCACGCCGCGTGATGTTTCTGTCGTCAGTTACGACGATTTCTTCTGGAACAGCGTCTTCAGCCCACGCCTCACCTGCGTTGCGCAACCCAAATACCAGTTGGGATACAAGGCTGCAGAGGTATTGCTTTCTCGCATTCAGAAAAAGCACAAGCGCAAACAAACCGTAGTGTTTGAAAACACTCTGCAGGTTCGCGCCACGACAAAGGCCAGGTGATAACGTGGTAGGTCCAATCGAGACATTGCGACTCACCGGCGCACACTCGGTTCAGAGTGACTCCACGTTTCCGTCGATGCTGATCGTCTGGCCCGTGATGTTACGTGCCCCCGGTGAACACAAAAATAGAGCGGCTGCGGCGACGTCCTCGGCTGTGACCATGCGGCGCAGCGAGATTTTCCCGAGATACTGTTCGCGCATACTGCTCTCGTCAACCTGTGCCTGTTCCGCGCGTGCGCGAATGACCCTATCCATGCGCTCGCCTTCTACGAAGCCTGGTAATAGCGCATTGACGCGGATGCCGCTGGGTCCTAACTCGGCGGCAAGTGATTTCACGAGCCCCAGGATCGCCCATTTTGTCGCAGCATACGGCGTGCGCCACGCGTATCCCAGGCGACCGGCAACCGACGACATGCATAGGATGTGGCCCTGTATGGACTCTTTCAGCAGCGGCACGGCGAGACGCGCGAACCGATATTGCGCGTTGAGATTCACGTCGACGGTCCGCATCCAGTCTGCTTCCGTGATGCTGTCGATGCCGCCCGTAGGCCCGGCGATGCCGGCATTGTTTACCAGCACATCCAGACCGCCGAACAGTTGCCTTTGTACATCAAAAACAGCCTCGATCTGTGCCCCGTTCACAACATCTGCGTGCGTTGCTGTGATTGCTGGATTGCGCCGCGCTATCTCGGTAACGGCCTCGCGATCAACGTCGCAAACGTGCACCTTTGCTCCGGTTTGTACAAATGCCCTTGCTATCGTCGCACCAAGGCCTGCCGCTCCCCCTGTGATCAGGACGCGCAAGTCAGGGCAGGGAATAAGTCGTTTCGCAATACTCAATCGTGAACTCTCCGGAGAGATGAACTCATGTTTGTCAACACGGCGGCTGTCAGGATCGCCTCTTGAAAGCAATGGCGTCAGGAGCAACTTCAGCAAGGTATATCACCACTCACCATTACCACGTCACACGAGAGGAACTGTCTCATCCGCATGCACATAGAAAACAAAGTTGTGGTGACCTGCGCTGTAACAGGAGCCATTCATACCCCATCCATGTCGCCGTATCTTCCTGTGACAGCGGAACAGATCTCCGCGTCAGCTCTGGAAGCGGCAAATGAGGGGGCCGCAATTGTTCATATCCATGCCCGTGATCCTGTGGACGGCAGACCTGATCAGAGTGTTCAAGGCTTCCAGCCGATCGTCGCAGCGCTGCGATCCAGCACGAATGCAGTGTTGAATATTACAACCGGCGGATCACCGTTCATGATGGTCGAGGAGCGAATTCGTCCAGCTGCGCATTTCAAGCCGGAGTTGGCCTCACTCAACATGGGTTCGTTCAACTTTGGGCTTTATCCCATGCTGCAGCGGTTTCAGGACTTTCGCTTCTCCTGGGAAGCACAGACCCTCGAAGACAGCCGGGACCTCATCTTTCGCAACACGTTCCGGGACATAGAGTATGTTCTCGCCGTCATGCGGGAGCACGGAACAAAATTCGAATTCGAGTGCTACGACGTTGGCCACCTCTATAACCTCGCGCACTTTCTGGAGCGTGGACTGGTCGAGCCGCCTCTGTTTGTGCAGACGATCTTCGGAGTACTGGGTGGTATTGGAACTCATCCGGATGACGTCGAGACGATGCGACGCACCGCGGACCGGCTCTTTGGCGATGATTTCTTCTGGTCCGTGCTTGGCACGGGCAAAAGCCAGATGGAAATCGCAAGGCTGGCACTTAGAGAAGGAGGCTTCGTGCGCGTGGGGCTGGAGGACAGCCTGTGGATCGGCCCAGGCCGACTTGCCCAGTCGAACGCGGAGCAAGTGGCGATGGTGCGCGAGATGGCCGCTGAATGCGGCCGCACTCTGGCTACTCCTGACGACGCCCGCGAACTGTTGGGTTTGAAAGGTGCAGCTGCGACAACTTTTTGAATGGAAGGAGAACAGATCATGTTGAAGACCTTGAACGTGCTCCATACGCCGGATCTGCTGCATGCCTTGGCGTCCATGGGGCACGGAGACGAGATTGCCTTAGTCGACTGTCACTTTCCGTCTGTCTCAGTAGCTCGGCGTCTCGTGCGTCTAGATGGGGCGAGCCTGCCCGACGCGGTTGCTGCATGCTTGCGTCTGATGCCCTTGGACACCTTTGTGCCACATCCCGCGCTCCGGATGTTGCAGGTGCATGCTCCCGAGGAAGTCCCCGAGGTGCAGCAGCTCTGCCAAAAGCAGATTGATCTGGCCGAAAACAAGTATATGGAGATGCTCGGGATCTCGCGTGAAGACTTCTACGTGCGCGCTCGCGCGGCCTACGCTGTCGTTGCCACGGGTGAACAGCGGCCTTACGGCTGCATCCTGCTGAAGAAGGGTGTGGTTCTTTAGACCGTATGATTTCAGCGGCTGAATCCGAGACGAAGGTTGGGTCTGCAGATGCAGGCAGCGCTTACGGCCGGGTGCGTTGGTATGTCTGCTTCCTCGTCTTTGCAGCCACTACCATCAACTACGTCGACCGCCAGGTGCTCGGTTTGCTTGCGCCATTATTGCAAAAGGCGTTGCACTGGTCGGAGTCGCAGTACGGATTCATCATCATGGGGTTTTCGATCGCGTATGCCATCGGATACGTCAGCTGGGGCCGCGTGGTCGATGTCATCGGAACCAAGGCGGGTTATGGCCTCGCTGTTCTGTTGTGGAGTGTGGCCGCGGGTCTGCACGCGCTCGTAGGCAGCGTCGCGGGCTTCGCTGTCGTGCGTTTTCTGCTCGGCCTGGGCGAAGCGGGGAATTTCCCCGCAGCTGTGAAGAGTGCGGTCGAGTACTTTCCGCCTGCGCAGCGCGCGTTCGCGATGGGCTGGATTAACTCTGGCATGAATGTGGCGGTTCAGCTCACGCCATTGTTCATCCCTTGGATGGTACTGCGGTGGGGCTGGCATACGGCGTTTCTCGCCACGTCTTCGCTCGGACTCCTCTGGCTGACAGCCTGGATCTTGTTTCCTTATGAGCGCCTCAAGCCAAAGGTGCCGGAACCGCAAGCGTTGCAGCGTATCCCTGTCATGTCACTCCTGGTGCGGCGTGAGAGCTGGGGCCTGTGCATCGCGAAGTTCCTCACAGACACAATCTGGTGGTTCTACCTTTACTGGCTTCCGAAATTTCTTGCCGCAAAATTCAACCTCACCATCCTTCAGATGGCGATGCCTCTCACGATCGTCTATTTCTCCGCGAGCGCAGGGAGTGTCGGTGGTGGCGTCCTCGCGTCCGCTTTGATCCGTTGGCGTAACGTGAATTTTGGTCGCAAGACAGCAATGCTCGTATGTGGGCTCTGTGCGTTGCCCGTCATCTTTACTACCGGATTTCATTCGCTTTCGTATGCGGTAGGCATCGTCGCATTGGCAGCTGGCGCTCACCAGGGTTTTTCCGCGAACTTGTTTGTGGCCCCGGCAGACATCTTCGCTCAATCGGAGGTCGCAACCGTTGCTGGAATGGCCGGTACGGCAGGCGCGCTCGGCGGAGTAGTGTTCTCCGTCTTCGCCGGCGAGGTATTGCAACACACCCACCGTTATCAGCCTCTGTTTATGGTCTCCGGAGTTGTCTACCTTATCGCGCTGTTTGCCTTCGATCGTCTTGCGGGGCGACTCCCGCAGGCTGCGCCAGGCTAACCGCTCAGCAGCATTTCACCCCTCTGGTCAACTCCCCCTAATCAGGAGCCCTCATGCAAATGGTCGCAGCAACGGAACGCCACTCGAGTGAAACCACAAGAGCCCGCGTCTTTCCGCTCGGCAATGTCCTGCCCTTCGTGTTAGTCACGATCTTGTTCTTCATCTGGGGCATGTCGAACAATCTGACCGATATCCTGGTACAGCAGTTCAAGAAATCGTTTGAACTGTCGCCTTTACAAGCCCAACTCGTCCAGACGGCCGTATTCCTCGGCTACGCGTGCATGGCATTACCGGCAGCATTGTTCATGCGGCGCTGGGGATACAAAGCCGGAATCGTCACGGGTCTGTGTATCTTCAGCATCGGCACGTTTCTTTTCTGGCCCGCCGCGGCAATCGGACAATATGCGCCCTTCCTCGTCGCGCTTTTTTTGGTCGGATGCGGGTCTGCAACGCTCGAAACAGCCGCGAATCCGTTCATCGCCCAGTTTGGTGCTGTTGAAACCTCAGAGCAGCGCCTGAACTTCGCGCAATCGTTCAATCCCCCCGGGACGATTACCGGGGTAATCGTCGGCGCCTACTTCATTCTCTCCGGCATTGAAAACAGTCCAACGAAGGTGCTGCAGATGAAGGCCGCCGGGACCTACGCCGCCTATTTGCACATGGAGATCATGCGGGTGGTGCCCACGTACGTGGTCATTAGCGGCCTCGTCCTTCTGTTCGCACTGCTCATCGGCCTCACAAAATTCCCGCCCATCCATCGCGAGCACGAAGACGGAGGTGACCACGGCCGTTTCTCTCAATTGTTTCGATATTCCCATCTTTGGGTTGCAGTGTTCGCCGAGTTTTGTTACTGCGGCGCGCAGTTCGCCACCTGGAGTGCCTACATCTTTTACATGAAGCAGTACACACATGTGACCGAACGCTCCGCGGCCCTCTTTCTCACCGGAAATCTCATTGCGATGGCCCTTGGCCGATTTGTCTCCACATGGCTCATGCGCTGGTTTGATCCTGCCCGCATGATGTCGCTTTACGCTGTCATCAACATCGTCCTGCTCGGATACGGCATCGCTCGCCCGGGGTTCACGGGCGCTATGATGATTCTCGCCTCGAGTTTCTTCATGTCGCTGATGTTCCCAACGATCTTCGCCATGGGCATCAAGGACCTGGATCCGAATACGAAACTTGGCGGCTCCCTGCTGGTAATGTCGGTTGCCGGCGGCGGCGTGTTTCCTCCATTGCTTGGCTGGGTGGCCAAGCGCACCGGAAGCTACGCGCTCTCTTACACCGTGCCTCTCGTCGCATACATCGTGGTCGCACTTTACGGCTACTACGGTCGCCGGATGAAAATCTCAGACCAGCAACGCCACGGTGCTGCTTCTCCTCGTGAGGTTTAATTATTCACGCTGCATTCATTTTCGGCGCATCGGACGGTGAGCACAGGCTATACTTCAATGAATTGTTCAGTTTGGGGCGATCCGGCACCGCACTCTACGGTAAATTCCGCTTCGAATCTATGGTGCGGCCAATACCGAATTAAAGATCCAGGTCGTCTTGCGATTGACAGGGGTCGTTCGTTTCTGGCACTGTTCGTTACGCTCCACAATAATCCTGCGTTGTCTCACTGGAATGGCATGAATTAGCCCGCTTTGCCCTTTCAGCGAAGCGGTTCAGCAAAGCGGTTAGATATTCAGGCACTCGAAGCTACGCAGTGCCAGGTCATTGACTTTTCGGAAAGGCCACTTATGAAACCGGGAAAACTTTCGCTTCTCTTGATCTTCACGTTCCTGTTCGTCATCGTCGTTACCGGCGGGATTCCAGCAACTGCCCAGACGGCTACTCAGGGCGCCATCACCGGCACAACGACGGACGCCAGCGGGGCTGTCGTTCCCGGCACAACGGTGACAATTGTCAACGACGCGACAAATATCCACACAGTGTTGCACTCTAACGCCGACGGTGATTTCGTCGCCCCACTGCTTGAGCCTGGTTCGTACTCAGTGACGTTCAGCAGCCCGGGTTTCCAGACGGTCATTGTCCAAAAGGTCCTGGTCCAGGTCAGCCAGAGCACGAGGGTCTCCGCGCGACTGCGCGTCGGAGAGACGAGCACCAGGGTTGAGGTGACCTCCGACGCTCCGCTCATCGACACGGTGTCGCCACAGTTCTCATCGAACATCAACAGCACGGCGCTCGAGAATATCCCGGTGAACAACCGCCGCTGGTCCGCTTTGGCGCTGATGACTCCCGGCGTGACCGTGGACACGGCTGGCTTTGGACTGGTGAGCGTGCGCGGCATCAGCCCCATTCTGAACAACGTGATGATCGACGGCGCCGACGACAACCAGGCCTACTTTGCCGAAGAGCGCGGACGTACGCGCGAGGCCTACTCAACCTCTGGCTCGGCGGTGCGCGAGTTCCAGGTGAATGCAGGCGTGTATCCGGCCGAATTCGGTCGAGCCGCCGGCGGCGTGATCAACTCGGTGACCAAGAGCGGTACCAACCAGATCCATGGCGAAGTCTACTTCTGGGATCGCGAGAGCAAGTGGAGCGCATACAACGCACAATCCACCGTTACTAAATACGTGAACGGCCAAAACGTCACGACGCCGTACAAGCCGGAGGACATGCGCAAGATCTACGGCTTCACGGCAGGTGGCGCGCTGATCAAGGACAAGCTGTTCTGGATTTACACGTTCGATCAGCACTCGCGCATCTTCCCGATGTTGGGCGTGCCGAACAACCCTGCGGTGTTTTACCAGACGCCGGACGCGCTGGGCGCGACTGGCGACGCGGCCTGCACCTCCACGGGCTATCTGCCGACCTCCACAACTGGCGTCACAAAGGCCAACACGACGCTTGATCAGCAGGTTTGTACCCTGGCCGCCCGACTCTCGAAGTCCGGTAAGACTACGTATGGCAACGCCGTTACGTACTCGGATGCGGCGAGCCTCTATAACGCCGGCATTCAAGCTCTGAATTCCGATCTCGGCCCTATCAGCCGTGAGGGCTACCAGGAGATCAACACGCCGAAGATTGATTGGCAGATCAACGCTAAGAATCACGTGAGCGTTCTCTATCACCGGCTTCGCTGGGATTCGCCGGGCGGCGTGCAGGCGAACAGCACGGGCGGCTACTCGCTGGACTCGACCGGCATGGACTTTGTGAAGCTGGACTATGGCGTAGGCAAGCTGGTTACGCAGATCAGCCCCACCATCAGCAATGAACTGCTCTATCAGTACGGACGCGAGCTCAACGACGAGGGCCTGCAGCCCTACACGGCCTATGACAAGACCAATCTGCAAACGGCTGACGGAAACGTTCCGTACGTGCAGCTCTACACCACGGCTGGCGCTTACTTTGGCGCGCCCTACTACGGGTTCCGCCCGGCCTTCCCGGATGAGCGCAAGTGGCAGATCAGCGACGAGCTGTACGTCAGCAGGGCACGGCACAATCTGAAGTTCGGCGTCGACATGGTACATAACTACGATTTGACCAATCAGGCGCAGTACTACGAAGGTAAGTTCACATACAGCCTGAACTTTGCCAACTACTTTGCCGACCTGTACTCCAAGGGCTACAGCGGCGGCACCTGTAATGCGACAACCTCACTGCTTTCCGCCGCAACGGCGACCGTCTCAGGCGTTGGCGCCTTCCCGTGCTACTCGACTTACAACCAGTCGTACGGTCCCACGTCGTTTGACTTCACCACGCTGGATCAGGGCTACTTTGTTCAGGATGACTGGAAGCTGCGGCCGCGCCTGACGCTTCAGATGGGTGTGCGTTATGACCACGAGGCCATTCCGGCGCCACAGGCAAGCCTGACAGCGCAGAACGGCAGCTATGTGCCCTTCAACGGCATCAACAATCACCCCAGCGATAGGACCGGCTTTGGCCCGCGCCTGGGCTTCGCGTGGGATATGTTCGGCAGCGGACGGACCGTCCTGCGCGGCGGCTACGGCCTCTACCTCGGGCGTATCACGAACGGCGATATCGGCACGGTTCTATCATCGACCGGCAGCCCCGCGACTCAGTCGTCGAGCACAGTCACATTCCAGAACGGCGTGGCCGCCGAGCCGCTGTTCGCCAACCGTTTCAGCTCAGGCCAACTGAGCAGCTCAGGCTCAGTGAAACCCAGCGCGTACTTTATGGATGTCAACCTGCGCATGCCTCGGGTGCAGGAGTTCGACCTCATCCTGCAGGAGAATCTGGGCAAGGGTAACGTCGTCGCGGTTAGCTATCTGGGCGCGCTGGGACGTCACCTGCCTAACTACCTGGATGTAAACCTGAACCCGACGACGACCACTAAGAGCATCACCATCGCTGACTCGACCGGCAAGGGACCGCTGGCCAATGGCACTCTGCTGCAAATCCCCACCTACACCAGCTACGGGAACACCGATCTGCTGGGACCGGCGGCGGCGAACTTCCAGGCGATCACCAAGTACACGAGCAACGTGAACTCCAGCTATAACGCGATGGTGATCGAGTACCAGAATCGCAGCCTGCACCGTTTGCAGTTTGATGTCAACTACACGTGGGCACACGCGCTGGACTACAGCCAGAATGCCTCGACGGCCGGCAACACGATGGCGTGGTGGGACCCGTACGCGAGCCCGCGCACCAACTACGGCAACAGCACGTGGGATATCAAGGATCGTCTGGTCGGTTACGCGACCTATGACCTCCCCGGGTTCCACGTCAACCACATACTGAGCTACGTGACGAACGGCTGGAACCTGGATACCAGCTTCCAGATGCAGACTGGTCTGCCTTACTCTGCCTCCACCAGCGGTTCGGCAGGCATTGCGGGCGACTTCAACGGGGCCGGCGGCAATGCCATCATCCCGCAGGCCGGCATCAACAACTACTTTCAGCCCCGGGTGATCGTGGTTGATTTGCGCGTGGGCAAGGAATTCACCTTCCGCGACCGCTACCATCTGCAGCTTTTCGGGCAGGCATTCAACGTCGCGAACCACCAGAACGTGTCTGCGGTGAGCTCGACGGCCTACACGCTCTCCGGCTCGACGGCCACATATCAGTCCTCCTTTGGAAAGGTGACCAAGACCAACAACAGCGGCTTCAGCTATGCGCCGCGGCAGATCGAACTCTCGATGCGCCTCTCGTTCTGACATCAAGGCATTTCTGATCGTCATGAACAGAGCGGCCGAGTCACAAATCCAACTCAGCCAGCGAATGTACCCAAAATGCATTCGCTGGCTGTGAATTTCTGAATTGCCATGCTCTGGCTTATGAGCGCAGAGAATTTTGCTCGATGCCTCTGATTCAGTCGCGTGGGATGATCCCCATCGTTGTTCTAGTCATGCATAATGGCTCTTTCCCGCGTGTAACCAGCTTCACACGCAGTCTGGAGAACGTCGCCGTACATGTTTGTCCCGTCCACTTTTGCAGTCGCCCTTATGATGACCATCCTCAGCACGATCTGCTGGGGTTCCTTCGCTAATACCTTCAAGGGCACCAAAAACTACCGCTTCGAGCTCTATTACTGGGACTATGGTCTCGGCATCTTTCTCATCGCGCTCCTACTCGCGTTGACGATGGGCAGCTTTGCCGCCGGTCCGACCGCGTTCGTCGCGAACATGCGCGCGGCGGATGGCATGAACCTGTTCTATGCGGCGGTTGGTGGCTTCATCTTCAACATCGCGAACGTGCTGCTCATCGCTGGGATTGAGATCGTCGGCCTTGCGGTCGCGTTTCCGCTCTCCATCGGCATCGCGCTGGCCGAGGGCGCGGTGCTCGCTTATGCGCTGCAGCCCAAGGGCAACGCCGTTCTGCTCGGCATCGGCGTGTTGATGAGCGTGGTGGCAGTGATTCTCGTTGGCAAATGCTATGGCGCACTCCGCAGCAGCGGCGAAGCTGTTTCGCGCAAAGGAGTCATCGTCTGCGTGATCTCGGGCCTGCTTATGGGCACTTGGGCGCCGTTCGTAACGCTGGCGATGACCCGTGGCGCGCACACGCTCACGCCGTACACGACGACGGTGTTCCTCACTCTTGGCGCGTTCATCTGCTGCTTCTTCTTCAACACCATCCTGATGCGCAAACCCATCATCGGTACGCCGGTCGCAGCCGGCGACTATTTCGACGCGCCGGCGAAGTATCACGCGCTCGGTGTGCTCGGCGGTGCGATCTGGGGCATAGGCATGGTGTTTAATCTTGTAGCAGGATCGGTTGTCGGCGTGTCGATCTCATATGCGATCGGCCAGGCATCGCCGATGGTGGCGTGCCTCTGGGGCGTCTTCGTCTGGAAAGAGTTTCGTGGCGCCAACGCGAAGGCCAAGGGCTATCTCGCGGCGATGTTTGCGGCATACGTCCTTGCGATCATCCTCATCGCAAGCGCCCACTCCTCATAATTGTCTCTAGTCCAACAAGGAGTTTCATTCGCATGAGTCGCACCCTTCTAGTCTTCGGCAGCTTTGTCGCCGATGTTGCCTTTCGCGCGTCGCGTCTGCCCGCATGGGGCGAGACGCTGATGGGCTCAAACTTTGCACTCGGGCCTGGCGGAAAAGGATCCAATCAGGCCGTCGCCGCCGCCCGTGCAGGAGCGCAGGTAAAGATGGCGTGCAAGCTCGGCGACGATCCCTTTGGACAACTTGCGCGAAAGACCTGGGCCGACGCCGGCATCGACGCTTCGCTGACGCGCAACTGCGACACAGCGACGGGCGCGGCGGCCATCCTGATCGACGGAGCACACGGCGAGAACGCGATCATCGTTGTGCCGGGCGCTTGCTTCACGATTACTGCTGATGAACTCGACGCGATGACAGCCGCAATTCGCTCAGCGCACATCTTCCTTGCTCAACTCGAGATGCCGGTCGAAATTGTTGAGCGTGGTATGAAGATCGCGCGCGAAGCCGGTGTGACGACGATCCTCAATCCCGCGCCCGCTCCGCCCGCACCGCTGCCAGACAGCATGCTCTCACTGGCCGACTATGTCGTGCCCAACGAAACCGAGGCTGCAATCCTCACCGGCCTTCCCGTGGAAACAATCGAGCAGGCCGAGCGTGCGGCTGCCGCGCTGCAACAGCGTGGCGCTAAGAACGTCATCCTCACGCTCGGAGTGCGTGGTGCTCTAGTCCGCACCGCGGACGGCACCTCGACGATCGTCGACTCATTCAATGCAGGTCTGGTGCTCGAGACCACCGGAGCCGGCGATGCGTTCTGCGGGGGCTTTGCCGCGGCCCTCGCCGAAGGTATGCCGCTGCTTGGCGCAGTACGTTTCGGCTGCGCGACCGCTGGGATCTCCGTCACCCGCCACGGCACAGCACCCTCAATGCCCAGGCGTGGGGAGATCGATGCGTTGCTCGCGCGTCAAAGCGGCAAAGAAATTCACGCGAGCCAAAGCGACGCTGGGGCGCCTAGGCTGCCAGCTGGCGGCTGACTGCCATCCTGCTGGACTTCACGATGACCACGATGACTACGACTTCTGCAGAATCAAGAAGCGAGAGTGTGGGCGCCGGGGATGAATGCCAACAGGTCTATGCAAGCTAACCGGGCGCCCGGAAACCGGGGCGGCGCATGTACCTCTCATCCGGTTTACGCTGCCCGGACGATGGCTGCGCTATGGCTGTTTGCATTGCGGCGCACAGGAAGAAACAATTGCGGCGACAACCGTCGGCACCGCAATCATGTTCGGCACTACGCTTCCGTTCACATCGTGCTCTTGTAGCCTAAGACAACCGGCCTCTTTAGCATGGACGGCTAGCCCCGCTTCGTGTGTGTGCGGTCAGCCCAATTTTGCCATCATCCAATCCAACATATCCCATCCTTTCTTGGATCGGGATTCGCTTCGCAGAGATCAACTTTATGCTGTCTCCTGCGCCTGCAACGACTCTTCGAGATCGAAGATGCGATCCATGAGCACCCACTTCTCTCCGAGAGGAGTTTCGGGAAGTATTTGCTGGAAGCCCGACATCAATTCTTCCCATGCCTGAACGGTGGAGTTTGCGGCGTCCATCGCAGCCTTGCGCTCAAAGCTGAACCAGTCTTCGGCCTCCATGATCATGTAGAGCCGATTACCGCGGCGGAAGATCTGCATATTGGAGATTCCGGATTCACGAATGCTTTTGAGAACCTCAGGCCATACCTCGCGGTGGTGCGCGATGTACTGCTGGATGAGGTCAGGGTCATTTTTCAGGTCCAGCGCGAGACAGTAACGCTCCATCGAGTCCTCAGCACGGGAAGTTGATTACCGCATATAAGCAGCAAAGTTATCGATAACTATAGAGATATCTTTCGGCGCTGTCAAAGGAGTTCAGCGCCTGTTGTTGAAGAGGCGAGGCCGCATCTCGAGGAGCGGACCTTGGCCTGGTTTGAGCTGTGTATCAGACCCATCAAGAACGTGCGCATATTCGAACTTTGCCGGCAATATCGCTGCGGGCTCAGCGCCCTTCCAACTGGTGGTCCAGGCAAGAATGGCTTCGCCGATGGAAGGTCCGGTCAACGGACACCACCACACCGAGCCGGAGGATTTGCATGGGCCAGTGAAGGTGGCGCCGTCGAGCCAGGAGTGGAGCGTGTTCAGCGCGATACCGGCCGGAGTGAGACCGCGTGGGATGACAGGGTCGTTTCTGCACTGCCACATTTCGTTGGAGGAGGTGGGAAGCCCAAAGCCGTAGAGTGTTCCGTCGCATTGGTGATCGGCCTCGTACCAGATGTTGACGGGGATGCCGCGGTTCGCGAGGAGAATCGTTTCGCGCGCGAGAAACGCCTGGCGCAGATAATCGGTCGCCGCGTCAGCGTAGCCGTCGGAGTTGACGCCGTGCAATAGCGTTCTGTTGCCATTCCAGCCGGACTCGGTGTTCCAGATTGGCGTTGTGGCGAGCAGATATGGCCGTGCGGCGAGGATGCGCCGGATGGCCGCGGGTTGATTGACGATGGGAATGTAGCACGAGACATTGGGTACGTTGGCTGCCGGGCACTTCGGGTCGTTGACGGAGATGTTGGTTTCAGGAAACGGCGGATAACTGACGTTTGTGCGCACGGGTAGGCGTGAAAGCTGATGATGTCGGGCAGGGAGGCGTGAGGAATTGCATGCCATGCGTCGAGAAACTCTCCGAGTGGGATATCGAAGCGGCCGGAGCCGGAAGGGCCGTCGCCGCTGCGGCCGGTGCCTCCCGCCGAGGTGGAACCGCCGATGATTTTGCAGTCGCCGCAGTAGGCGCGAACGATGATGGTCATGTCGTTCGACATTTTGGCGAGATGCGCGAGGGAGTCCTGCCAGAAGTTCTGTGCGTTGAACTCGTTCCAGGCCTCGAAGTATCGGATGTGGCAGCGACCGGTCAGTGGGTGATCCGGTTGCGTGGCCAAGCCGCAGTTCTTCTGCATCAGAGCGGTGATCCATTCCTTCCAGATGCAGTCGCCGTCGGGACTGATCTGACCGGCTATGGGCGCCATGCAGGTCTCGTTCTTGTCGGCGATGTCATACGGTGCGCTGATGGCTGATTCGCTTTTCGCGCCATGCACGGCCCACGCCGGTGCGGCGCTGAAGGTGTAGATGAGATCGGTGTGGTGCGCCTTTGCGATGTCGACCCAGCCTGTATCCAGTGTGAAGAGATTGCCGAATGTGGGACTGAACTGTCCGCGCGCGGTCTCGATGAGATACCAGCGTTCGCCTGCGTTGGATCGCATGATGACCGGATTGGGAAGGCCAAGCGTCGTGGGCCAGTTACGCGCGTGCAGGACCTGCGCGTTAGAGATCGCGCTGTCCGGAACGGCGAGTGGATAGCTCTGAGCTGAGACGTGAGGGGAGTGAATAGCGAAAAGACTCAGCAACAAGACTGTTGGGGTCGATCGACGCAGAGCGGGAAGGAGACGGCTAGTGCGACGTGGCATAGAGAGGACTTTCGTGAGTGGGCGTGATGTTGTGGAAGTACAGATGTGCCGGTTGCGATTGCGGTTGTGTCGTACACTCCCGTCATGAATCGACGGAAGTTTCTGGCTGCTGCTTCGGGTCTTTCGGCTACGTTCGCTGCTGAATCGTTGATGAACTTGAGTAAGGCGCAGGGCGAACGTCTTCCTGCGCGCGAGGCGGCGCAAGTGCCGGACACGGGGGTTCGACGTTTTCCGGAAGACTTCTGGTGGGGAGTTTCGACCGCGGCGTACCAGGTGGAGGGCGCGTGGAATCAGAACAGGAAGGGCGAATCGGTATGGGACCACTCCACGCATACGCCGAGCATGATCAAAGGAGCTGCGACGGGTGACGTTGCGTGTGACACGTATCACCGGTACGAAGATGATCTGCGATTGATGAAGCAGAGGAATGTGCAAAGCTATCGGTTTTCCGTTTCGTGGCCACGTGTGCGGCCCTCGGGAAGTGGGCGATTTAACCAGAAGGGGCTTGACTACTACAACCGATTGACGGATGCGATTTTCGCACAGGGGATCCGGCCGGTGTGCACGCTGTTTCACTGGGACCTGTCACAGGAACTTTCGAGCTCTGCATGGCGTTCGCGCGAAACCGTGGAGTTGTTTGGCGAGTATGTCGAGATTGTGGCGAAGGCGCTGGGTGACAGGATCAAGACCTGGGCGATTCTGAATGAGCCTGCGGTGTTTGCGCGCGGAGCTTATGGGATGCCGCTGAACGCGCCGGAGAAAACATCGTTCGCCGCTGCGCTGCAGTCGCAGCATGGAGCGAATCTGGCAACGGGCGAAGCGTTTCGTGCACTGAAGGCAGCGTATGGTGACGCGATGGTCGGAAACGCGCTCTCGATGTCGCCGATGGATCCGAAAACGGAGTCGACGGAGGACACGGCTGCGGCAGCGCGATATCACGCCTGGCAGAATCTGTGGTTCCTGGAGCCGGCGCTGTGCGGGAGATACCCGGATGCGTTCGTGGGGGAACAGCCGCTCGAGGAGATGGGCTTCCAGCCGGGTGATGAGGAGAAGATGAAGGCGCCACTCGATTGGATCGGCATCAACTACTACAACCGGCTTGTGGTGAAGGCGCATCCGGTGACGGCTGAGACGAAAGGTGAGGCGCGGCTTGGAGCGAGCGCGTCGCGCGGTTATCAGGGGCAACTGACATTGAAGGGCTGGGAGATTTGGCCTAAGGGAATCTATGACATTGTGACGGAGATTTCGAAGGAGTACGACCTGCCGATCGAGATTACGGAGGACGGCTGCAGCTGCAACGATGCCGTTGACCAGAATGGCGGTGCTCCGGATGTGCAACGCGTCGAGTTCTACCGCGATCACCTGAACGAGCTTGCGCGAGCGATTTGCGGAAGGGGCAAGAGTGAGAGGGTTTCACGCGTGGAGCTTTCTCGACAACTTCGAGTGGGCGGACGGATACAGTCAGCGCTTCGGTCTGGTGTACGTCGATCGGCAGAATCTGCGACGGGTCGTAAAGGACTCGGGTCACTGGTACGCCAGGGTGATCGCGCAGAGCCGTGCATGAGGTGCGCATTCTCTTATTTGCCTGATGCCTCCATCGTGAGATCGGCATGGAGGGGAAGACTTGCGGAAGAGTCGCCTGCGTAAATGGTGAACGTGCCGGGATCGACCTTCCACGCGTGGTCCTGCTGCGACCAATAGGCAAAGGAACGGCGATTCAGCGGCAGAGTAATTGTGCGGCTTTCACCCGGCGCGAGACGGACCTTCTGGAACGCCTTGAGCTCATAGCGGGGACGAGGAACTGCCGGGTGTTGTTCGCCGACGTAGATCTGTGCGACATCGGCGCCGGCGACTTTGCCCGTGTTGCGGATGGTGAGCGTCACGGTGAGTGGATCGTCAGGGTGCATGGTTGCACGGCTTAAACGAAAGTTGCTGAAGGCGAAAGTTGTGTAGGAGAGGCCGAAGCCGAAGGGGAATCGCGGCTGAACGCCCGTGGTGTTGACGGAGGGTGAGTCGAAGTAGCGATAGCCGAGGAAGACGCCTTCAGTGTAGTGAATGTGCGGTTCGGCGGGGTGGGAATTGTCCTGCGGGTAGTAGCTGTGGAAGGTGGAACTGTCCTCCCATTTTGCCTCGAAGGTGTCAGGGAGCTTGCCTTCGGGATTCTGGACGCCGAAGAGAATGTCTGCGACGGCAGCGCCACCCTCTTCGCCTGGGAACCAGAGGAAGAGAAGGGATGGGACGCGGTCGATCCACGGAGTCATGTCGACGTTACCGCCGGCGGTGATCGCGAGGATGGTGTGATGGTTCAGCGCGGCGAGATTGCGGATCATCGTGTTCTGTAAGGGCGGCAGTGCGAAGGTGCGGTCCATCCCTTCGTGCTCGTTGGTCTTGTCGAAGCCTGCGGCGATCAACACGGTGTCCGCCTTCGCGGCGATGCGGCGCGCGCGGCCGGAGAGGATCTGGTCCTCATTCAGCACGCCAAGGCCGGGGTAGACTTGCGTGTCGTTCGGCAGGTAGTCGAGGCGGATTTGTACTGATTCCCCCTTCTTCATCGCGTGAGGAATCGGGGTGTAGTAGAGCTCGTTGGGAGAGGTGGGTACGTTTGCGAGCCGTTCGCCCTCGACGAAAACGGTGTGATGATCCGCGGGCCGACCATCGTGAACGATGACGTAATAGTTGCCGTCTGTCGGTGCGGTGAAGCGGCCGGTCCATCGGATGGAGCCATCGCGTGGCGTGGCGATGCGGTCTTCGTTGAGGTTTGCGCGTGCGGTCTCGTTGGCTGGGCCGGTCCAGTCGCGTGTCGAGAAGACCTGCTGCATGAGGCCTCCGTCGAAGCGGGTTGCGTTGAAGACGTCATAGCGCGCGGGCCATCCCGAATCATAGAGAACGTTGCGCGCGCAGCCGGGCGTCGATGGAATCGCGTGAAGAAAGTCAGCGACGCCCTGGAGGATGCTTACGGATTTGTAGGTGTCGACGATTGCGCTTCCGCCTCCGCCCATGACAGCGGGCGATGCATTGGGGCCTACAACTGCAAGGGTGCATGTCCGCTGTGGGTTGAGCGGGAGTAGATGGTTGTCGTTCTTGAGAAGAACCGTTCCTTCGTGGGCAACCTTAAGGGCGACCTGGTCGCTGGACTCTGAAAAGAGGGAGATGTTGTCGTCGGCGGCGCGATCGATCATGTTGAAGCGCAGCATCAGGCGAAGGATGCGGCGCACATGATCGTCGATGGCGGCGGTGCTGATGCGGCTATCCTGGATGGCCGGAAGTATCGTGTCTTGTGAGATATAGCGTGCGAAGGGCATCTCGAGATCGAGACCGTTGTTGACTGCGGCGACGCCGTCGTAGACGGAGTCCCAGTCCGACATGATGATGCCGTTGAAGTTCCAGTCGTGCTTGGCGACGGTGTTGTTGAGCCAGCCATTCTGCGTGGAGTGCGTGCCGTTGACGAGGTTGTAGGAGTCCATGATGGCGGCCACGTGGGCCTCGGTGACTGCGTATTCAAAGGCGGGGAAATAGATCTCGCGCATGGTGCGCTCATCGGCGTCGGAGCTGGCGTCGTGACGATTGAACTCCTGGTTATTGAGCGCGAAGTGTTTGACGGTTGCGCTGACACCCTGCGACTGCACGCCCTTGATGTAACCGACTGCGATGCGCGAGGCGAGCCACGGGTCCTCGCCCATGTACTCGAAGTTGCGGCCATCCATGGGAGCGCGATAGATGTTCACGGCGGGTCCCAGCAGGGTATCCACGCCGCGCGCGCGCGCGTCACGTCCGAGCGACCGTCCCATCTCCTCGGCGAGTGCGGGATCCCAGCTTGCGGTGAGCGCGATGGGAGCGGCATAGGCGATGGCTGGAAGGCCGGATCGGAGACCTGCGGGGCCGTCGGACATGCGCATGGAAGTGAGGCCGATCGAAGGCTCCGGATGTGTGTACCAAGTGCTCACACCGCCAAGAAGGTCGATCTTTTGCTCAAGCGTAAGCCTGGAGAGCATGTCGTCGATGCGGTGCTCGCGTGCAGGATCCAGAGGCTCTTGTGCTACGGACGCTACAACGCCACAGAGAAGGGATACCAGAAGTACAAGGGTCGCAGGAAAGCTATGCCGATTCATGAAATCTCCGGGTATGCGTGATTGAGAAATCGTGGCGTGACAGCTTCGGTATTACGAGATCGCGCCCTGGATGCGGAAAGCGACCGCGTATTTGGTGGGAGCTTCATGCGGCACGTAAATCGTGAGGCCTTTGTCGCTTTGTTCAAAGCGCAGACGCCGGCCATTCAGCAGTTCGACGGATTGGATCTTGCCGACGGCAAGGTCCGTGTTGGTCGCGAGCGAACCGATGTTCAGCTTGTACTCTGGCCAGCCCATGCTGAAGGCGTAGAGCGTGCCGCCCTTGCGGGTGAAGCGAATGTCTCGAGCAGTGAGATCCGTGCGGCTCTTCTCGTTGAAGGCAGCGGTGATCTGCGCTGAACTCTGCGTTGTCGGGCCTTCCCCTGAGACCGACCAGGGCCTTGTGGCGAAGATAGCCTCGCCATTGACCTTCATCCACTCTTTCAGGTCTGCGAGGATGGCCAGCTCTTCAAGATCCAGCATCCCGCTGGCCGGAAGGGGGAAGTTGAGCAGCAGGTTCCCGTTGCGGCTGACGGCGTCGCAAAGGAGGTCAACGATGCGCTTCGGCGTTTTGTATTGCATGCCTAGCTTGTAGTGCCAATCGCCAATGCAGGTATCGGTCTGCCAGGGATTGGGCGAGATGTCGGCGAGAACGCCACGCTCGCGGTCCAGCACGCACGTGCCCACCGCAGCGTCCTCGGGACGCTTGGAGAAGTAGACTGCTTCGACCTTACCGCCATTGCGGCGTGCGCTCACGTTATACAGATTTGCCAAAGCCGAGGTGCCGTAGATCTCGAACGGCATGGGACCGTCGGAGTAAAGCATGTCGGGCTCATAACTGTTGACGACGTCCTGTATGCGGTCGAACCAGTGACGGCGCCACCATATGGGGATGCCATTCTCATTCCACTCGAGGCCCTGACCGCCTGAAGGGTTTCCCCATATCTGATCCGAGTTGATGTAGAGGCTCACGTTCGCGGGATCGGCGCCGTCATAGGGAACGCCTGCGTACATCCCGCTTGCATCGCTCCCGTGGCTGACGGAGAACCATTTGTAGCTGATCCAGAGGTGCTCGCTGACGCCAAAACGGAGACCCTGACTGCGAGCGGCCTTCGCCCAGAGATCGACGATGTCCTTGTGCGGTCCCATCTTCACGGCGTTCCATGGATTATGCTTCGAGTTCCAGAGATCGAAGTTGTCGTGATGACAACCCATGCTGAAAAAGTATTTAGCGCCGGCTGCCTTGTAGAGGGAGATCAGATGGTCAGGATCGAAGTCCTGAGCCTTCCACGCTGGGATCGTGTCCTTGTAGCCGAACTTTGAGGGATGGCCAAAGCGCTGACAATGGTAGTCGTACTGTTCGGAGCCCTGAATGTACATGTTCCTGGCGTACCAGTCGCCGGCCTCGATTGCAGACTGCGGTCCCCAATGGGCCCAGATGCCGAACTTCGCATCGCGGAACCAGTCCGGCACCGTGTAGCCGCGCAGGGATTGACGGGTTCCCTTAAATACACCGGGTGTAATCTCCGGCTCGTCGATGCTTGCTGGCCCGGGAGCTGGAATCTGCGAATATCCGACGAAGGGAATAGAAGCGGCGGCTCCCGCGAGGGAGCCGAGAAGGCGGCGGCGGGTGAAACTCATGAACACTCCTTTCGTACAGTTGCGGTCTGTCGGGAAGGTGGGTGCGAATTTTGATGTCTGCGGTTCGTTCAGTGCTCTTGGCAGATGCCAGTTTATCGATTACTTTATCGAGTGCAATAGTTTTCTCGTGTCAACATCGAATGAACGTTTTTCAGGGAATTGCTTTCGGGTTTCTCTCCGTGCTGATGTGTGCCGCGGTGCGTGCGGAATACAGCAACCCCGTGTTGCGAGGGATGAATCCCGATCCCTCAGTGGTGCGGGTCGGCAGCGATTTTTTCCTGACTACCAGCACGTTCGAGTATTTTCCCGGATGCGCTATTTACCACAGCCTCGATCTCGTTCACTGGCAGCACATCGGATATGCGCTCGAACGACCGGAGCAGTTCGCCGCGCTGGGCAGTGAGCATCCCTCGCTGTATGCGTGCACGTTGCGTTATCACGATGGCACGTTTTACCTGGTGACGACGGATGTCCGCCGCGGCGGGAACTTCATGGTCACGGCGAAGAATGCCGCAGGCCCGTGGTCGCAACCGCTGGCGATCGATCACGGCATGTTCGATCCCAGTCTGTTCTTCGACGACGACGGGAGGGTCTATTACACGCGCCGCGGTCCCGGGAACGGCCAAAACATTGTGCAGGCTGAGATCGATGTACAGACTGGCAAGCTCAAGACGCCGCTGCGGACAGTATCGACGGGTTTCGTGACATACGACGCCGAAGGGCCGCATCTCTACAGGATCAATGGCTGGTATTACCTCATCGAAGCTGAGGGTGGAACGCGATTTTTGCACATGGAAACGGTCGGGCGGTCACGGTCGCCATGGGGACCGTTTGAAGCATCGCCGTGGAATCCGTGGGTATCGCAGCGCATTACATGGGACGACCAGGAGAGGAGCCTGGGACACTGCGACCTCGTCGACACTGCAGCGGGAGAATGGTGGACGGTGTGCCTGGGAACGCGGCACTTCAACACGCAAACGCTTGATCTTGGACGCGAGACCTTTCTCTTTCCTGTGACATGGAAGGACGGTTGGCCGACGATTGCAACGGAAGACACGCAGACGCTTACAGTGCCGCAATCTGCTCTGCCGTCGCATGTGTGGCCGCAAGAGGCATCGCGTGATGATTTCAATGAGAAGCGGCTTGGGCTGGAATGGAACACGATCGGGCCGCTTGCGATGAAAGACTTTTCGCTTACGGACCGGCCGGGATACCTGCGTGTGCATGGACAACCCGACGGGATCTCGTTCTCGAAGCCAACGGCGTTTGTAGGACGGCGGCAGACCGAGTGGTGGACCACATCGATCGTGCGGATGGAGTTTGCTCCGAAGAGTGATGGGGAGCGGGCGGGACTGACGGTGCTTATGTCGCCGGCGTTTCACTATGATCTTTGCGAAATTGCTGAGGGTGGGAAGCTGTTTGTCGAGCTCGTGAAACAAGTGGGCGACGTGCATGAGGTTACAAATCGCGTGCCGGTGCCCGCTGGTCCACTTCTATTGCGAATCGAGTCGGATCCGCTGCGATATCACTTTGCCTTTGCGGCGCAGGATAGCCAGTGGCATGACGTGGGAACGGGCGAGATGAATCTGCTCGCGCCCGAGCTTGCCAATGTGTGGACCGGAATGTACCTCGGCATGTTCAACGCGAGCTCTCCGTCGAGCGCGACGCCGGCTGATTTCGATTGGTTTGACTATAACGCCGAGGAGCGACAGAAGAGATGAGAGTTCTTAAGAGGCTGGCGCCGTCACTTGCTGCCGCAGGTTTTCTGATTTGCCCCGCTCAGGGTACGGCTGCACAACCGGGACATCGGCAGCCCGGTGAGGCTGATTCGAAGGCCGCCTCGGCCGCGAGTGTCTTTCGCCTTGATGGCGGCGATGTTACCTATGCAGTCGGCATTACAAAACAGGGAAGCTTGCAGACCGTGTATTGGGGAGCGAGGCTTGCGCCTGACGATCCGTTACCCCCGGCCCACCCGGTTGGACGTCCGTTTGAGATGGATGACTCGCCGCAGGAGTATGCCGGTTGGGGCGGAGGGCTCTTTGCCGAGCCTTCGTTGAAGATCATGTTCGCCGACGGGAATCGCGATCTCGTCCTGCGCTATGTATCGCATAAGGTGCGGGACGATGTAATGACGATTGTCCTCAAGGATATCGGGCGTGATGTCTTTGTGACGCTGCACTACGAGATGGACGCAGCGACCGGAATCCTCGCCAAATGGGCCAAGATTGAGAACAGAACAAAGGCGCCGTTGGTCATCGAGCAGGCGGAGTCTGCGGAGTGGAACCTTCCCGGCTCCAGCGAGTATGTGGTGCGGTACCTCGCGGGCCGGTGGGGCGGCGAAGATCAGCTGACGACCAGGCCGCTTAAGCCGGGCGAGACGGTACTCGAAAGCCGGCGCGGTCTTACCGGGCACGAGTTCGCACCGTGGTTTGCGGTCGCCGCGAACAATCGCGTCAGCGAGCAGGAAGGCGAGGTCTGGTTTGGCTCGTTGGCATGGAGTGGGTCATGGCGAATCACGATTGAGCAGGATCCGATGCAGCAGGTCAAGATCGTCGGCGGATTGAACCCGTTCGACTTCAGTTACAAGTTGGAGCCTGGAGGTTCGCTGACGACACCAGTGTTCTATGGTGGCATGGCGCAGCACGGGTTCGAAGAGATGTCGCACCTTGAATCGCAGTTCCAGTTGACGAAGATTCTGCCGCAGGCGCCGCATCCGCGCCCGCGTCCCGTGCTCTACAACTCATGGGAGGCGACCGAGTTCAACTTCGACGAAAAAACGCAGGAGCAGTTGGCAGATAAGGCCGCATCGATTGGTGTTGAGCGTTTCGTGATGGATGATGGGTGGTTCAGCACTCGTATGAACGACAGATCAGGACTCGGTGATTGGTACCCGAACCCACAACGCTTTCCGAACGGTCTGGAGCCGTTGATCGATCACGTTCACGGCCTGGGGATGGACTTTGGGCTGTGGGTTGAGCCCGAGATGGTCAATGAGAACAGTAATCTATACCGCAAACATCCGGATTGGATTCTGCACTTCAACGGGCGTCCGCGCACGCAGGCAAGGTCCCAGTTCATCTTGAATCTCGCGTTGCCCGAGGTCCAGGAGTACATCATTGGTTTTCTGGACAAACTATTGAAGGAGAATGACATAGCCTTTCTGAAGTGGGATGCGAATCGCAACTTCTCCGAGCCTGGATGGGAGCAGGCGCCGTCGGACGAGCAAAAGAAGATCTGGGTCGCCTACGTGGAAGGCTATTACCGTGTGCTTCGCACCATGCGGCAGCGATTTCCAAAGCTGGAAATCGAATCATGTTCCGGGGGAGGAGGCCGTGTCGACCTCGGTGTGATGCACCTGACAGACGAAGTCTGGACGTCGGACAATACAGATCCGTTCGATCGCTTATTGATTCAAGACGGATTCACCTATGCCTACACGCCCGAGGTGATGATGGCCTGGGTGACGGATTCGCCGAACTGGTACAACGGCCGGTCGACTTCACTGACGTATCGCTTTCTGTCCGCGATGCAAGGCTCACTTGGCGTCGGAGCCAATCTGGACAAGTGGACGCCTGAAGATTTCGCCAACGCCCGCCATTTGATCGGCGTCTACAAGGAAATTCGCAGCGTAGTGCAGCAGGGGATGCTGTATCGTCTGGTATCGCCACGTGACGGCAGCAATGTTTCAGCAACTGAGTCGGTCTCGCCCGACCGAAAGAGGGCGGTGGTGTTTGCGTTTTTGCACAGCCAGCGGATGGGCTACCCGTTTCCGGCCATCTTCCCTCGAGGGCTTGATAAAGGCGCGATCTATTCGATTGAGGCTATCGGCGGGAGCATGCCGGAAGGGACACCGACACGCGCATCTGGCGCCTATTGGATGAACCACGGCATCAATTTCCCTCTAAAGGGAGACTTTGCTGCGGAAGGGGCGCTGCTGAAATCCGAACAACCCGCCTCTAACTGAAGAATCACAGGACCTGGCACCTCGCAACTTTGTTATGTAGATTTTTATGTTCGTTTACGTAATCGATAAAGTAATGGTTGACACTCGGCAAAATCGTTGCATATAGTGTCGTGCTGTATTCGGGACTGCTGCGGTTTCGGCATTGAAGCGAACGGAATGCGCAAGAGACGATGCCAAACCTGCTAGTGGGAATAATTTTGGAGAGGCTTCTATGAAGACGCAAGAGAGGAATTCCCCGCGGCTAAGCGAGATCACTCAAAGGCTTAGCAGAGTTCTGATCATTCTTGGTTTGTGTGTCGGCGTGCCTCATTTGGGGGCGTGGGCCCAGATCGATACGGGAAGCCTGATTGGAACCGTGAGAGATGCGTCAGGTGCTCTCGTTGCTAACGCGACTGTAACTGTCCGGGATGAGGCAACGGGTCTGACCCTGAGCCAGGGAGTTAATTCGACCGCCAGGTTTAACTTCACGGCCCTTAAGATTGGCACGTACACCGTGTCTGCCAGCGCTTCTGGGTTTAACAAAGTTGTGCAATCGCACGTTCCGCTCGCAATTCAGCAACAACTGGAGCTGAACTTTACGCTGAAGCCTGGTGAGGTCGCGGCTGTTGTTGAGGTTACTGCGAACGAGGCGGCGTTACAGACGCAGGAGGCTTCGGTCGGCCAGGTTGTGACTCAGGATCAGATTAATAATCTTCCTTTGAATGGCCGTAACTTCACGCTGCTGGCTCAATTGGCTCCGGGCACCACGACAACTTATTACGACAACGGGCACGGCGAAGTGCAAAGCGGATCGTTTACTGCGAATGGCGTCGTGACGACCTTCAATAACTACCTGCTGGATGGCATTACGAACAACAACATGACCGCCGACTTCGGGAACGGCAACTCCTTCACGCTGCTGCCGCCTCCAGATGCGCTGCAGGAGTTCAAAGTCGAGACTGGGAACTACTCGGCAGAATATGGACGGTCCGGTGGCGCGGTCATCAACGCAGTCACGAAGTCTGGCCAGAACACCTTCTTCGGAGATATCTGGGAGTACAACCGTAACGCGTTCTTCGATGCGGAGGATTACTTTCTCAAGAGGGGCGGCCTCAAGCGACCGAAATATAACCGCAATCAGTTTGGTGCGAGCATCGGCGGCCCGTTGACGATTCCGCATCTTTACAGCGGACACAACCGGACGTTCTTCTTCGCGGATTACTCCGGCGGCCGAATTGTTCAGGGTCAGGCGTATACGTCGTCGGTGCCAACCGCGCTGCAGCACAACTCCAATTTCACGAACTTCACGGATATGTACTCGTCCGGCACGCAAACCGATGTTCTGGGGCGTGTGTTCGCGAACGGCCAAGTGTTTGATCCGGCGACTACACGGTATCTGGCTGCAGGTGTGACCGACCCGGTTACGGGAATCAAGGCGGCGAAGGCAGGTTATGTCCGCGATCCGTTTACGACGAACGGAGCTGTCCCTGGGGCAGGGACGTGCACAACCTGCACGAATATTCTTCCTGCGTCGCGGCTCTCCTCCGTCGATGTCGGGCTGCTGGCTCTGTTCCCGCTGCCGAACACGAACGGAACGAATTTCAGCAACAACTACGTAAGTTCTCCAGTGCTGCGTCAGAGACAGGACACGTTTGATACGCGCGTGGACGATAACATCTCCAGCAAAGATCAGGTTTTCGGTCGAGCCAGCTACGGCAATATCCCCCGTTATTTGCCGCCGCCCTGCTCGACGCTTGCAAACTGCGGGACTTCGGCGACCGTCGGTACGGAATCGGATGTGATCTTTGGAGCAGCCCTCGGAGAAACGCATATCTTTTCGCCGCACCTGGTGAACGAGTTCCGTATTGGCTACAACCGTGTTCATATGAAACGCGTGCAGCCGAATGGTGATACGGGGGGCCTGAACGCTCAGCACGGAATTCCCGGCATCCCGGACAGCCCTCCGAACGGTGGCCTCGCTCAGATCAAGATCAGTGGCCTGTCTGAGTTGGGTGAGCATAACAACATTCCCCTTGACGAAATCGGAGCTGAGACGCAGTACAACGAAAATGTGTCGCTCGAGAAGGGTCATCACTCGATGCGGTTCGGCGCCGACTTCGAGACGATGAAGAATGCGATCTTCAGCGCACAGTTTCCGCACGGGTATTTCTCCTATACGGGCAGCTTCGTTAACGTTCCTAATGGATCGACGTTCAACCTTGGCGTTGCCCAGTTCGCTATTCAGCCAATCGCTTCCACAGTTGCCTCCAGCGCCTGCTCAACGAACCTTGAGGCATCCGGCGGAACAGCGCCGAGTTGCGGTTTTTACAACTACATCGGCGGTGCCAATCAGATTCAAGGATCTCCGGTGGCACAGCAGGACTACCGCCGTCCTTATTTCGGAACGTACTTTACGGATACCTGGCGGATGACGCCAACGTTTACCGTCACCATGGGACTTCGCTGGGAGTACTTCAGGCTTGGCATCGATCACTATGGCCACGGAGCCAACTTCGTTCCCTCGTTTGCTTCACCGGATGGCAAGTCCGAATACCTGATTGACGATCGCTCGAAGAACGTTCCTCTCTCGCCCAGTTTTGTGTCGCTCATGGCGGCGTCAGGGATCGACCTCGTCTATACCGCCAATCATCAGCTGGCCGAGGTTCCAGAGACCAACTTCTCCCCGCGTGTTGGATTCGCATGGAATCTCCAGCGGACGACAGTCCTCCGTGGAGCCTATGGAATCTTCTACGCCGGCATTTACTCACGCGGCGATGGATACAATCCCGGCGACGACTATCCGTTCAGTTTTGCAATCAATATCACGCCAGGTCTTGCGAACGGAAGTATCGCATCGGACTATAGCCATGCAAATGGAGACGGCGTGCCGGCAGCCGGGCCAATGGATAAGGGTCTCGCCGGAGTACCGCTTAGTCCCACCGGGGCGCAGGGATTTCAGATCTCTCCGCGCGGCAACCAGTACCACGCACACATGCCCTACGTTCAAGAGGAGAACCTGAGCCTGCAGCAACTGTTGTCACAGTCTCAGTCCCTGACTATCGCGTATATTGGAACGCAATCGCGTCATATTGAGAGCAACATCGGAAGCAATCGTCCTGATCTGCTATTGCCCAGCAATATCTCTGTTACACCTGTCAGTCCGAGCGCGACGTGCACCTCGCGCCTCTCTGGCCTGGTTCATGACGGCGGCATCGGCACGGACACACCGAACAGCAGCTACTACTTCGATCAATATCCGTGTATCGCCCAGAACAACTATTACAACCTTATGGAGGGATCGAATAACTACAACAGTCTCCAGGTGAACTACCAGAAGTTTCTGTCACATGGGATGAGTTTGATCGCGAACTATACTTGGGACAAATTGTTGGGTTATGGCTCTGATTCGAACCTGTATAACTCCCTTGGCTATCGGGCGCCCCTGGTTCCCGGTTTCGAGATGAAGGGAGAGTACGGCAACCTTCCCTTCGAATCCGAGGATATCTTCCACGCCGGCGGCATCTGGAAGCTTCCCTTCGGCTACGGCAGGGAGTTTCTCAATCACAAGGGCTGGCTGGACGCGCTCGTCGGCGGATGGAATATGTCGGGCATCCTTACCTATCAGAGCGGACAGGCTGTCACCATCAACTGCGCCGTGACAACAACCAGTGGTGAAGGCTGCTACGCGTTACCAAACAGGTCGACGCTATACGCCGGTGCAAAGACGGTGACACATTGGTTCAATGCAGCCTCTCTCTCGAGCCCGGTTGCTGCAGCCACGATCGGCCAGAAAGATTTCTCGCCGCTCGGCTCCGCTCCTGCACAAGGTTTTGGCCCCTCGTTTCACCGCGGCGATCTCGGTGTCGAGAAACTTTTCCACCTGAAGGGAGAGAACGTCTTTCAGTTCCGTGCCGAGTCCTTCAACGTGACGAATCACCCGAACTTCGGTCAGCCGGGTACGCTCACACCAACCAACTCGGCTTTCGCCTCCATCACGGGTACACGCGACAGTCCGAGCGACGCGCGTGAGTTCCAGTTTGCACTGAAGTATTTCTTCGGAGCGGGAGGGCAATACTAGCCCTGCTATGCTCGTTCGACTGGCTGGCCGCTTCCTTAGGGCCAGCCGAAACGGGTCGTTGGAGCACCTGCTGTCACGGATCGGCCTGTCATCCAGCCGGTCGACGCTGGTGGAAGCGAATTCATAAGGCTGGGTTCGCGCCGCATTTATGATCGACTGTCGCGGGCCTTGCTGCGAAGCAACTGCTTCCTGGCCTTGAGATCGGGTCCTATCGTGCCACTCGTTGTCGACATGGTTCATGAGGCTCGTTCCTCGGTATAAAGCGTATAGGTTGTAGAGAGAGGAGTGGATTTTCATGGCCCCGGCTCGACTCAAGGACATTGCTCGCGATCTCGGCGTGTCGGTAGTTACAGTCTCGAAGGTCTTGCGCGATCATCCTGATATCGGCGAAGCCACAAAAGAGCGAGTTCTAAAGCGGGTCAAGGAGCTCCAATATCGTCCGAACCTGATGGCGCGGGGTTTGATAACAGGGAAAACCTCTCTTGTTGCTTTCGTGATTCCAGATCTGGTGCATTCCTTCTTTGCCGAGGTTGCGATTGCTGTCTCGCAGTCGCTCCGGCGCGCAGGTTACTCCATGCTCATCGCGTGGAACGCAGAGGACGCCGATCTGCAGCTCAATGAAATTGAGCACCTTCTCTCCCTGGGAATCGATGCGATGATTATTGCAACCTCTGGAGGTAACGACATGCCGTCGTTTCGCCTTCTGGAATCGCGCAATATCCCTTATGTTCTGCTGGATCGCCAGATCGAGGGCGTCAAAGCTCCGTTTGTTGGAATGGACGACCGTCTTGCCGGATCTATGGCCACAGAACATCTGATCGCAAACGGGTGCAAACGGATCGCGCACGTCTGCGGGCCTTCGATGAGCCCCGGCCATAACCGTCTCGGAGGATACAAGGAGGCTTTGAAGAAGGCTGGCATCCCTATCCGCGAGCAATATATCGCGACGCCCACGGGAGCAGGCCCAATGAGCTTTGGGCATGGGTTTGAAGCGGTCCAGAGACTGTTGAAAGTCACGCCGCGTATCGATGGGCTATTTTGCTTCAACGACCCGCTGGCGATTGGGGCGATCGAAGCGATCCAGGCGGCGGGGCTTCGCATTCCGGAAGACATTGCCGTTATCGGTTGCGGCAATCACCCCCTCGGCGCGTCTCTTCGGCTGCCGTTGTCGACGATCGATCAGGACACAAAGGCACTTGGCGAAAAGAGCGCAAAGACTGTGTTGGCGATGCTGCGAAAATCGGGCAAGACTCGTCAGCCCAGGCAGATCATTCTGGAACCGCGCTTGATTGTCCGAGCGACATCAATTCGAAAGAGTCGACAGGCCAAGAGCAATGGCAATCGACGGTCTGGCCTGAATGTATCGCGGCAGGTAGAGAAGGTCTAAGGATAGGCCGCCGAAATGCGGATGATCCGGACGAACAAGGGCTTCATGAAAAGTACAGAACGCGTTGGAAGATGGTTGTGTCTGGGTATGATACTGGCGGTCGGAGCGCCTGGATTGGCATGGTCGAATCGTGGTCACCGGCTGGTGAACCTGGCAGCGGCCCAGACGTTGCCCGCGGATTTGCCTGCCTTCATGCGGACACCCCAGGCCATTCAGGAAATCTCGTACCTTGGCCCGGAGCCCGATCGATGGAGGCCCGACACTGCTCCAGAACTGTCAAAGGCTGCCGGTCCAGATCACGTCTTTCGCTACGAGGCGGCCGTTGCAGCGAGCCCGCTCCCGCGACGCCGATATGACTACCTGCTGCGTCTGGACGATCTTCGCCGGCAGCATCCATCCCAAGCCGCACAACTGACGCCACAGTACACCGGGACCCTTCCATGGCAAGTAGAGGAGGTCTACGAGAGGCTCGTCTCCGCATTTATCGATTACAGGCTCGTTCAAGGAGAGATCCCGGTGTCCGCAGGCGTTGAGATGGTCCCTATGAGCAAGCCGGACCTTCCTTACATCGAGGATGCTGCTCTCTATTACGCAGGCTGGTTAGGCCATTACGTGGCAGATGGAAGTATGCCGCTGCACGCCACCGTGAATAGCGCCGGTTGGGTTGAGAAGGACAATCCCAATGGGTACACGACAAGCGGCGCGATACATCACCAGTTCGAAGTCGTGACGGACCAGGCGATTGAGGACGGGAGCGTAGGTGCAAAGGGGGTTGAGAGTTGCATGAGACCCGCGCAGCAGATACAGGACTCATTCGGTGACACCCTCAGATACCTCCGAACAGAAGGGCAGTTTGCGGAGCAGGTGTACAGGTTTCAAAAGGCGGGCGCAATTACCGGAGGCGGAACACCCGAGCTTCACAAGTTCATCGAGATGCGCATGGCAGAGGGCGCCGATATGCTGCGCGATCTGATTTACTCTGCTTGGCTTCAGAGCAAAGGTCAGAAAGCGCCCAATCTCTTGCTCACAGTCCCGCTTGAGCCTCGGTAACGAACTTCCTCTTATGCAGTGCGCCAAGCTCATTGCCTTAGCCTGTCTCTCGCTCTCTTTTGGAGAAGCACACGCGCAGCCGACCTTAGCGTCGCCACACAAGTGGATACTCGATAATGGCATCGTTCGAAAGACAGTGAGTTTTTCGAGTCGGGCGGGACTCGAGACGATCGAGTGGGCTGATCTCATCTCAGGCCACGACTTCATTTCGCCGCGCCCGGGCCTTCTGGGTTTGAACGAGTTTCAGTTCAACGTCGACGGTAAGATCATCGCCGGAAAGGCGGCTGATGTATCTCTTGTTAAGAGCAGCCAGGGAACTGGAGACAATGGCAGCCTCCATCTGGACCTTACCTACACGGCGAAAGCCGAGCCTATTCAGATCGTCGTGCACTACGAACTGGCCAAGGGCGAACCGGCGATCAGGCAGTCTCTCGAGATCACCAACACCGGTCCACATCCTGTCATGCTTCGGCATCTCGTCGTCTCCAACGGGGCGCTCGTTCCGGGCCCGGAGCGTGATCTGGTCGCTTACGGTGGATATGGAGAGGAGCCGCGCGAAACCTTTTTTACCGGGCGTGTCAATGATGTTGCTGTCCTGCTGGAGAATGCAAAAACTGGAGTGGGATTCGCTGTACTGAGTGAAGTTCCGGGATACTTGAAGCGTACCGAACTGGGCCAAATCGGATGGCATCAGTGGACGCCTGCATTCTCGGCGATGTACGACACCGATCTTTTCCCCTTCGAACGATCTCTCGCACCGCATGAGACATTCAAGACGGCCGGTGTGTCGGTGTTGTTCTATAAGCGCGGGACCTCGGAAGATCCGCACTGGCGCATTTCCGAGTATGTGCGTGATTGCATCGCCCATAACAGGGGCAGCTCATCGCCTTGGATCTATAACACCTGGGAGCCATTTCATAAGGACATCAGCGCAGCGCTCATGAAGGAGGTAGTCCCTCGGGCCGCCTCTGCCGGGTTCGGTCTCCTGACGCTCGATGACGGGTGGGAGACTCTCTATGGCGACAACACGGTCGACGCCGCTAAGTTCCCGCAAGGATTGGACCCTGTATTCGCGCAGGCCGCAACACTGGGAATGAAGCGTGGCCTCTGGAGCCCGTTGGCCCTTGTCGATGTGAAGTCCCAGGTTTTTCTTCGGCACCCGGAGTGGGCTTGCCGCGAGGCGGACGGCAGTCTCCGTTACTCGAATTCATCAGGTGTCGTGTTGTCTCTGGCCAGCCCGTACAAGCAGGCGGCCATCGAGCGCATCTCGGAGCTTGTGGATCGCTACAAGTTGGATTACGTCAAACTGGATCTCACAACTGTATTCAATACCTACGGGGAACAGCCCGGGTGTTTTGAGAAACGAGCCGAGTATCAAACTCCACAGGAGTCCTCAGAGCGTATCTATGAGGCGCTCGATCTAATCGCGAATACGCTACACCAGCGATTTCCAACTCTCCTGATCGACTACACGTTTGAGCTGTGGGGCGAGAAGCACCTGATCGATTATGGCCTCTTGCGCGTGGCGGATCTCGACTGGATGAGCAACGTCGGTGATTGGTCCGAACAAGATGCGGGGCCACTTCAGGTAAGAACGCTGTTGTACCAGCGCGCTATGGCGATACCGGCGTACACAATGCTCATCGGCAATCCTCAAGCGGAGACGCCCCCCATGCTCGAACACATCGCAACCGAGATGGCCTCCGGACCGGTATTCCTGGGAGATCTTCGCAAACAATCCACTGCGGATACCGCAGACTATCGCCAGTGGATCGGACGCTATAACAGTCTGCGCAATTCGGTATCCCTTACCGACTCATTCTTTCCGCTAGGAAGTTGGCAGCAACCGCGCGCGGATCGATGGGACGGCTTCGCACGATTGTCGCGGACCGGTGAAGGACTCATCGTGCTCTTCCGCAACGACAGTCGCGCCGCGTCGGCTCAAATATCGATTCCCGGTTATCCGGACGGGTCGTTCACCTTTACATCGTGGACAAACGGAGCAAGGTGGGTTGCTCAAGGTGATGCCGTTCGGAAAGACCTGACGGTGCCGTTTGACGGAGATGAAAAGGTCAAAGTGATCGAGATCCGCACAAGAACTTCCCTGCGCTGAATTAGCCGCTCCGGCTGGGGCAATTCAGATTGACTGAGGCTTCTTTATCTCGATAAAGTAATCGCCGACTTAGCGGAGGGGTTCTGGTTTGGATCGTCGCTCGTTTCTTTCTGCATCGACTGCTGTTGTCGCCACCAGCGTTCTGCCGCTCCCGGAGAACCTATCTGCCCAGCAGACTCCGAGTCGCCCCTCTTCTCGCGGTCCTGCCTATCGTCAGGTTCATCTCGACTTCCATACCAGCGACCTGATTACCGACGTTGCGGCTGACTTCGACGCCCGACAGTTTGCAGAGACGCTTCAACGGGCTCACGTAAATTCGATCAACCTCTTTGCCAAGTGTTCCCACGGATGGGCTTATTACGACACGAAGATTGCGCACAAGCACCCGCATTTGAAGATCGATCTGCTCGCGGAGCAGATGGCCGCGGTGCAGGCGCTTGGTATCGCGACGCACTATTACTACTCGCTGGTGTGGGACGTTCGATCCGCGCTCGCTAATCCTGAGTGGCGCTCGCGCAACAAGGATGGCAGCGGGCTGTCTCAAGGCTACTGGCTATGGATGTGCATGAATACGCCGTATGTGGATCAGGTTATTGCAGAGAACGCGGAGATCCTGGATCGATTCCAGGTTGCAGGCGTTATTTGGGACATCCTGATCCAGCCTCCTAATGGCTGTTATTGCCAGTGGTGTGTCGCGGAACGCAAGCGTCTTGGCCTGTCAGATTCGCATGAAGATATCTTTCACCAAAACAAGTTGGTTGCGCTCAAGACAGAGAAGCGCCTCTTCGATCTCATCAAGTCGAAGCAGCCGGATGCGCAAACATTTTTCAATAGTCGCCTCGTCGTGGGAATTAGCGACGAGTTGCAGTATTACAACAACCTTCAGATTGAATCGCTTCCGACTGGTGGATGGGGATACAGCCATTTCGAGCACCGCGTGCGCTACTGCCGCACGCTGGGCAAGCAGATGGTGGGCATGACGGGGCGGTTCCACAAATCGTGGGGAGACTTCGGTGGCTTTAAACCGCAGGCGGCCCTCAACTTTGAATGCATGAACTTTCTTGCGAACGGTGCAGCGGCTTGTGTCGGGGATCAGTTGCACCCCCGCGGCGCACTGGATCCGATGACCTATAACCTCATCGGCACATCATATGAGCGGGTGGAGCGCCAGGAAAGCTGGCTGCACGGCATGCGCGGCGTGGCCGACATTGGTGTCGTGTCGTCGCTCGCAACCGCTCCCGATATGGCAGTGCAGCAGATGCCTCCAGCGGACGAGGGCTTCACGAATATGCTGGTGGAACTCCATCACCAGTTTGATGTTCTCGACCTGAACGCTGATCTCAGTCCCTATAAGTTGATCATCCTTCCCGACAACGTCGCTCCGGTTCCGTCGCTCGTGGAGAAGATCAAAAGATACGTCGCTGGTGGCGGACATCTAATCGTGACCTACAAGAGTCTGCTCAATGAACAGGGAACTGCCTTCGCGATGGATGAGATTGGTGTGCACCCGCTCGGCCCGAGCCGATACAAAGGCGAGTATCTGCTGCCAAGGAAACCTGGCCTCCCTAACGTGCCGAACAACGCCTACTTTCTCTATCAGCAGGGACTCGCAATCGCTGCGCAGCCGGGTGTAGAGACGCTTGCGGTTTACGGGCATCCTTACTTCGATCGGTCACCCGAGCATTGGTGCTCCCACGCTCAGACGCCGTTCTCACATGCGACGGATGAGCCGGTGATGACTCGAGCCGGGCGGGTCATCTACTGCGCCAATCCGTTGTTCGCGTCGTACTCACTGGATGGCGAACTGGTCTACAAGACCATGATGGCCGACCTGATTGACGCTTCTCTCACAAGACCCATTCTCCGCAGCGAATCGATGCCGTCCACCGCGCGCCTGACGCTGATGCAGGATCCGGCGAACGGCAATCAGCTCGTGCAGATTCTCTATGCGCCCTACGAGCGTCGTGCACTTCGGATTGACATTATTGAAGAGGAAGCCAGTTTTTCAGACGGAAAGATTTGGATCTTGCGGGATTCGTCGCCGACGAGTCTGAGATCCATGGATGGAAGGGGAAGAATTGCCGCGCTCACCTTTAGATACAGCGACGGTTATGTTGAATTCACGCTACCGCGCGTCACAGGCCAATTGGCGGTATTGCTGAGTTGATTCCCAATCGCATAAATTGCACCGCTGCCTCGAAGGCGGGCCGGCGCAAGCGTTTGCGCAGCACTAGATCGTGATCAATACCGGAACTGGCTGGTTCGCTTTTCCGGGAGGTCTGGTACGCGTAGCAGAAGCGATCGGATCTGTCGTGTCGATGCAGCGCGGCGGTCACCATCCCCGACGCAGCTGGAAGGACGCCAAAGGTGAGGACCCTTCTCCGAGGTCGTGGTACTAACTCATAATTTGCTTGGCTACCGATCGGACTCGCCGCCACTGACAAATTTTGCAATCTCGAACGCGCGTTGCCGTCAGCCACTAGCGCTAACGCTCGACTCCGACGTGCTTGCAAACTGGCAAATTTGCTTGCAAGGTGCTCATTTTGAGCATATTATTGGCGCTCACTTCTGAGCCGAATCGACACGAAACAGAATGTCCTTCTGACTCGAAGCTTCGCACTGTGTACATCAATGTTGCACTAGAAAGCGAGTAATCATGCCGACTAATCCTTCCAATCCTCCCAACGTGACATATAACTCTATCTGTGGAGCTGATTACAGCTCATGGGATGGAAGTTTCACCTACGACGACGGAGCTATCGAATACACACTGGATAGCGATCCCGATAATCCGTACTCAACCACCAATAAATCCAACGGAAACGCTATTGTCTTCGATCTCACCGTGGATGGCGAGACTCTGCAGTTCAATGGATCCAGTTTTGGCTGGCAGGGTGAAAACGCGCAATATTCGGGTAACTGTCACAAGAAGGGGCCCGAGGCCGGCCAAGATGGCTGGACCGCCACCCAGTCCAGTGATGGCACGGAGTAGTTGGTTCGGCATGCTTTCTTAGGTCATGAGCGAAGAGACGCTGGATACCACCGCGACTCCTCTTCCTGAAGATGATTCGGGCGGGACCAGCGCGTACGTATATGCGGCGGCCGGGGAGCGCCCAGCGGTTCCCGGTGTCCCGGAATTCATTGGCCGCTACCGAATCCTGCGACTCGTCGCGCAGGGGGGCATGGGTGCGGTCTACGAAGCCGAGCAGGATAAACCTCACCGCATCGTAGCGCTCAAAGTTATCAGGCCGGGATACGCCAACGAGGAGATGACGCGGCGGTTCGAGGTGGAATCGCAGGCACTTGGCCGCTTGCATCATCCTGGAATCGCGCAGATCTACGAAGCCGGCAGTGCTGAAACCCCTTTCGGCGTCCAGCCCTACTTCGCGATGGAGTTCATCGACGGAGTGTCGCTGGTCGCCTACGCCGACCAGCATAAGCTAGACGCGCGCGCACGCCTGCGTTTACTCGCCAGTATCTGCGATGCAGTCCACCACGCGCACCAGCGCGGTCTTATTCATCGTGACCTGAAGCCGAGCAATGTGATCGTAGACTCCAGTGGACAACCCAAGATCCTGGACTTCGGCATCGCTCGCATCACCGACTCGAATAGCCAGGCGACTCGCGAGACCAACGTTGGTCAACTGATCGGCACTTTGCCCTACATGAGCCCCGAGCAGGTGATGGCGGATCCGTTCGAGATTGATATCCGCTCCGATGTGTACGCGCTGGGCGTAATCCTCTACGAATTGCTAGTCGGCGAGTTGCCCTTTGACTTGAACCGCAAGGCGATTCATCAGGCCGCGCAGATCATTCGGGAGCAGGAGCCGATGCGCCTGAGCTCGCTCAACCGCTTCTATCGCGGCGACATCGAAACGATCGTCGCCAAGACGCTGGAGAAGCAGAAATCCCGCCGCTACGACTCGGCCGCAAATCTGGCTGCCGATATTCGGCGCTTTCTGAACGATGAGCCCATCACGGCGCGCCCACCTTCGACCGCTTACCAACTTCAGAAATTCGCGCGGCGCCATCGCGCACTGGTGATAGGAATTGCCGCTGTATTCATCGTGCTTGTTGCGGGGATCGTTGCCAGTTCAATCGAGTCGGTGCGAGCGAGGCGGGCCGAAGTAACTGCCCGCCAGGCAGAGGTTAAAGAGCGCACCGAACGTGATCGCGCCGTTACGGCAGAGAAGAATGCGAATGAGGAGCGCGATCGCGCCGTTACTGCCGACCGTGCCGCCACTGAAGCACGAGATCGCGCTCTAAAGGCTGAGGTGCAGGCAAAGCAGGAACGCGATACGGCAGTCTCAGAGAAGCGTCGCGCCGATACCGAGACTGCCACTGCCAAGGCAATCAACGACTTCCTCACGACCGACCTATTGGCGCAAGCGAGCGCCATCGGTCAGGGGCCTAATGCCAAAGCCGATCCCGATATCAAGGTGCGCACGGTGCTCGATCGCGCGGCAGGCCGCGTTGCGGGCAGATTCAATGGAAGGCCACAGGTTGAAGGCTCCATCGAATCGACGATTGGCACGACCTACTGGCATTTGGGCATTTATCCGGAAGCCAAGCATCATCTCGCGCGTGCGCTTGAGTTGGATCGCGCGGCGCTCGGGAACCATGATCCCGTGACATTGTCGGTCAGCACCACACTGGGTGACGCCTATAGCAGCGCCGGAAATTATGCTGAGTCCGAAGCGCTTCTAGGCGATACCTACCAAACCTCGCTGCGTTCCCGCGGTCCCGACGATCCGCAAACCCTGAACGCCGAGCGTGCTCTGGCCGATGTCTACGTGGCCGAATCCAAGTACGCCAAAGCCGAGCCCATGCTCGCGGACCTGCTTGAGCGTTCTCGACGCGTCCTTGGCTCAGACAGCGAAAACACGCTCGACGCCACTGATGTGCTCGCCCGCGTTTACTTTGTGCGCAGCAAGCTCCCCGACGCCGAACGCCTTCTAAAGGACATGATCAGCATCCAGACGCGCGTGTTCGGCCCGGAGCACCCCTTCACGGTCAAAACAATGAACAACCTGGCGGTGCTCTACCAGCAGGAACACCGCAATGAGGCTGCCGAAGGACTCTATGTGAAGGTCATCGATATCGAGCGTCGCGTCGATGGGCCCACCCATCCTGAAACCCTGAACGCACTCAACAATCTCGCCGTCCTCTATGCGGTCGAAGGCAAGTACTCCGAAGCCGCTCCAATTTACGAAAATGTGCTCCAGCAATGGCGCCAGCAGTTGGGGCCGGAACATCCGCGAACACTGGCGGTGATGCAAAACCTTACGGTCTTGCATCAGGGCCAGCACGACCTCGCTGGAGCGGAGACGCTTGGCCGCCGCGTCGTCGAAATGCGCACCAGAGCTCTTGGCGCCGAACACAGCGATACGCTCCTGTCGCAAAATACTCTGGCAAGAATCCTTGAGGAAGAAGGCAAGTACCCTGAGGCCGACCGGCTCTTCACGCGAATTATTTATGTGCGCCAGCGCGTGCTCGGTCCCAGGAATTCGGTCACGCTTGATGCCGTCGCGAACCTTGGTGAATTGCGTGTCGATGAAATGCGATACCCTGAGGCCGAAGCGATGCTGCGGAGCTGTCTCGACATCCAGAAGCAAACGATGCCATCGGACTACCGCCGCTATTGGACTCAGACTCTGCTGGGCGCCAGCCTAGCCGGGGAACAAAAATATGAGGAAGCCGAACCGCTTTTGGTCAGTGGATACGAGGGCATGAAAGAGAACGCCGCATCCGTCTCCGATCTCAGTCGTCAGAAGCTCCGAAAAGCCGGCGAACTCGTCGTCAGGTTGTATACCGAATGGAATAAGCCCGACAAGGCCGATGAATGGCGCCAGGCTCTGGCCAAAAGATGAAACCACCGAAAGCTCAATATCGCGGTTCCCCTTCGTGATACAGTTCAAGCCGAGAAAACCAGAGCTTTTCCTCTCAAGGGGCTAAAGAAGCATTCACGTTTTGTGTGCAAACAGAGGTGCGAGTCAAGTGGACACCACGGAGTTTGCTCAGCCCCAGGCGCTTTCCATGGAGTTCGTCGATGGTCCGAACCGTCGGGCTGTCGTGGTTGATCGCTTCCCCTTCGCGATCGGACGTTCCTCGGAATCCGATTTGTCGCTGTCTCAGTCTTACGTTTCGCGCGGCCACGCCCGGATCACGCGAGAGGGCGGCCAGTTTGTGCTCGAGGACACGAACAGCCGACATGGGACCTTCGTGAACGGCGAGGAGGTGAACAAGAGGATTCTCCGGCCAGGCGACATGATTCAGTTCGGATCCCGCGAGGGCCCGCAGCTCCGGGTTGCTGCCGAGGACAAGCAGAAACCGACCGAATCGAATATTCTCACCCGGCTGCACGAAATCAGTGCGCAGCACTCTGACCTGGAAAAGCTGCGTTGGTTTCTGCAGGCTGCCCGGGAGCTCAACAGTTCGGGACAGGTGGACCGGGTGCTGGCGTCCCTGCTCGAGACTACGCTGGCGCTCGCCAAGGTCGAACGTGGTTACGTGTTTTTGACGGGCGCGCACGGCGCGCTGGAACTCGCGCTGGGCCAAGATGCGAAAGGAGAGGTGCTCACCGACGCGTCCTCCGTATCGCGTACCGTGATACGCCAGGCGACCCGCGGCGCCGACCAGTTCATCGTGACCGACAACCTGTCTGCGGAAGGAGTCCCAGAGAGCATCGTCGTACACGACATTCACACCATCATCTGCATTCCCCTGCGAAGGACCCGAAAGACGCGTCATGGCGAAACCGCTACGTTCGCAGATAGCTGCCAGGTATTTGGTGCGCTGTATTTGGAAAGCCACTTTCAGCCCGGCGGCCTTTCTGACGTAGATCATGAGTTGATGAGGACCATCGCCCGAGAAGCCGCGGCTCTTGTGGACAATGCCCAATTGGCCGCGATCGAGGACCAGGCGCGCAAGCAAGAGGAAGAGCTGAAGATCGCCGCCGGAATTCAGCATGGATTGATGGCTGTGCAAATTCCAGCCTTTCCTTTTGCCGGTGTGCAGGCGCACAGCATTCCATGCAGCGCTGTCGGCGGGGATTTCTTCGATGTAATTTGCAGTGACGATGCATTAAGCGTTGCGTTGGTGGATGTTTCGGGTAAGGGAATCTCCGCCGCCATTCTCGCTTCAACATTGCAAGGCATGTTGCACGTTCAATTGGAAGCCGGCCAACCTCTCCACGCGATTGCCGCGGCAACGAATAGGTATCTGTGCCAGAAGGCTGTCGGAAAATACGCCACGATGGTGTTGTTGAGGCTTTATCAAGATGGCACGTTGGAGTACCTCAACTGTGGACATGTATACCCCAGGGTGTGTTCTGCCGGCGGAGTCTCTCGACTTGAGCAAACGAATCTCCCTGTGGGCCTCTTCAGCAGCGCCGAGTACAGCGTCGGCATCACCGCTCTTCGATCTGGCTCCGCGGTCATTCTGGTCAGCGACGGCATTACGGAAGCAGAGGACGCGAAGGGCGATTTCTTTGGTGACGAGCGGCTCGACTCCGTCTCAGTTTGCGTCGACCTGCAAAGCATTCTGGCGCGAGTGACCGACTTCTGCGCCGGATGTCCAGCCAACGACGACTGCACCGTCGTTCAGGTGACCTTCAGTGGCACGCCGGAGGGGCTAGCGGCCCGTAGAATCGAAGGATCATGATCCGGCCTTACCAGGGAAAGTTCCCCGTTATTCCTGAGTCTTGCTATATCGATATGTCCGCCCAGGTGATTGGGGATGTGGAGATGGGGGAACATTCCAGTGTGTGGATGAACGCTGTGGTTCGCGGCGATGTGAATGCAATCCGGATCGGCTCAAACTCGAATGTGCAGGATTGCGCCGTGCTGCACGGCATGCGGTATGTGTACCCGGTAATTGTGGGGGACTGGGTGACGATCGGGCACAACGCGACGGTGCATGGCTGCGTGGTCGAGGATGCGTGCCTGATCGGGATGAACGCGACGATTCTGAACAACGCGCGGATCGGCGAGGGGTCGATTATTGCCGCCGGGGCGCTGATCCCAGAGAACACGGTGATCCCGCCGAACTCGCTGGTGGCCGGGCTGCCGGGGAAGGTGCGGCGGACGCTGGGCGACGAGGACCGCAAGCTGATCCTGAAGTATGCGCAGAACTACCTGGACTACGTGGAGATTTGGAAGAAGGAGCCCAAGGTGAAGGGAAAGGCAGATTCCCTTCGGGAATGACGAACAAAAGAGCAAACGCAACAGCAAAAGGAAGGGCGATCCGCTAGCCTCAGGTGTCGACGGGGAGCTCGAACGCAAAATCCAGTCTTGCTGCACGCGTCAGCATTTGAGTGATGCACGACACGAGGGCCTGTTGCAATTGCTGGCGAGAAAGGCGATGGCTCCGGCAAGTTCGCTGGGATGCGCAAACCGCCGCATGGGGACTCTGGTCAATGAGTCTCTCGTATCGTGCAACCTGGCCCCACCCGAAGCCAGCGGTTGAGCCTGAACAGGTGACGTATATCCCAATTTGCATGGAAGAGATCGTCGCCATTGGTCGGTTTTCCGCCCACGATGGATGTTGCCCGCATAGCGCGGAGGGGCGACTCTTCTTCTCTAAGCTCCCTGATCAATAGCCCGTCTCAGGCCCCGGCAGGGATCAGGGACTTTGCCAAGTAATGGTTCCGTCCCGAAAACTTCCGTATTACCGGCGATACGGAACTTTCGTGCGACTGGCTCTCCGGCCAAGACTCAATCGGCTGAAGCGCTCTACAGCTTTGCGTAGTCGGCTTTAGCTCGCTGAAGGATGGGATTGTCGGCGTCGGCATTCTCCCAGAGAACGAGGAATTCTTGATAAGCGGCCTTCGCTCTCGCCCTGTCTTTGGCCTGGGTATATGCTCTTGCGATCTGGATGTGGGCGAGTGCGCCAATTGGATCGTCCGTCACTATTCCGCGGTGATCGAGGATCTTCTGGAATTCGGCGGCCGCCTCCGATGGCTTATTGAGGGCAAGATATGCCTGTCCGCGCACATAGATGGGATAGAGGGCTCCGAACAGGCCTGAGACGGCACTGGGAGGAATGCCCAACTCGTGAGGTGCCGCGGTTTGAAGAAGTTCCAGTGCGTGTTGAGGCTGTCCCCGGTTGAGCGCCAGTACAGCACGAAGTGTCGGCAAGTAGTTGAAGCGCACGGCGGTGTTTTCAGGAAACCGGTGTTCCAGATGGTCTGCCAGTGCCTGTGCGTGCGTGGTGTCGCCAACCAACGCCATGGCGAGAGCGCACCCATATGCGACCTCTCGGTCATCCGAGAGTTCTAGCGCTGAGTGGGCCCACTCGGTTGCCGCTTCTCTGTTTCCGACCAGAGCTTCGCGAACGGCGGCTCCTGCCGCCCAAAGCGCAGCCCTCTCGGACTGCCCTGCCTGTTGCGCCTGGGCGACTGCACGATGCGTGATCATTCGCGCGTTGTGCAAATGGCCTGAGTAAGCAGCCACGAAGCCTTCGCGGGCGGAGATCCAGTTCTCACCACCTGGCCGAGCACGTGCGCGGGCGGCTTGATCCTCCATACCGGCACGGTCACCATTCAAGAAGTCGATGTCGTAGGCGAGCATGATGAACTCATCGGCATCGAGACTGTGTGCAGCGGCCGCCCGCAGAGCCGCTTTGCCGTCGTCCATATGCCCGAGGTAAACATTGACGACACCCTCGTTGTAGTAACTGATCCAGGAATAGGGATCTATGTCGATAGCTTTGCGGCTTTCGGCGAGCGCCTTTTCGTAACGGCCGGGAGTCTTGTGAACCATCCCCCCGAGCATGTTGTGTGGAAGCGCATCCCTTGGGTAGGTCCGGGCCCAGGTCTCGGCAGTCTGCTGGGCGGCCTCCAAGTTTCCGGTCACAAGGATCTCGTAGTTGGAGGTGATAAAGAACTTCTCGCGTTCGCTGGTGCGGTCGCGCAACTGCCAGGCGCGAACGATACTGGTTGCCGCCAAACCAGACTGATCGAGATCGGCATAGATGCGTCCGAGAGACGCATGCGCCATGGCGAACTGCGGGTCGATCTCGACAGCCCGCCGGAAGAACGGCAGGGCTGCGGACGCGCCGTGTGCCGCATGAACCTGCCAGCCGGCGCTGTAGGCCTTCAAGGCATCGAGGGACGGCGTGGTGGCCTCTGCTAGGGGGGTCGAGTACTCCTGGACTGTGCTTCGCGACTCGCCCAGGCGGGAGCGCAACCTGCTGGAGATGTGGCTGAGGGCGGCGAGTACATCCTCTTTGCGCGCAACCTGTTCCTGCTCTTCGTCGAGTGTGTCTCCGGTGCGGCAGTTTCTGGCGCGCAGCCCGAGCACGTAGTCGCGGCCGAGCGGCGCGATGGAGCCCTCAATGACGACTGCGGCCCCGGCGCGTTGGCACACGTCTCGTTCAGTTTCGCCGGCCAGACGGGCGTCGGAAGGTTGGCCCATTAGTCGGAGCGTCTGGTGAATGCGTTGTTCGGAAACCAAGCTGAGGAAGGGGGACTGTTCGAGTTGCACCTCCACGCCTTGCCTGAGGGTTCCGTCAAAGACCGGATCGGCGGTCGAGTTGGCGAACGAGGCCAGCACCACGGTGTCCTGCCCGGTGAGGGCCGGGCGCCTGAAGATCAGAACCCGAGCCGCGCCGGCGGCGAGCGCAAGCCCCACGGCTGCCGCCATCAGGATCAAGATCCAGGATCGTTTCTCCCTGATTTGAACCTCCACCCGAGAGTGACTCGCTGCAACGATCGTGAGTGGACGGTCGGAGAGCACACGTACCTGCTCCGAGAAGCGGTATCCCCGACCAGGCACCGTCACTATCAACCGATGCTGTTCGGTCTCTCCTAGTGCCTTTCGCAATGCGAAGATGTTGCGGGTCAGATTTGTCTCTTCAACAAATGTGTCCGGCCACACCGCCCTCATTAGTTCGTCCTTCGAGACAACCTCGTCGGAACGGCGCACGAGCACGAGCAGGAGTTGGAAGGCCTTAGGCGTGAGCGGGACTGGCTCGCTGCCGCAAAGTAATACCTGCTTTGCAGGGTCCATATGGAAGGGGCCGAAATCAAAGCATTCTCTGCCAATATGAGTTCCGCTGGCCGCCATTGCCGAACCCTCGATTGAAATGTGAGTTGTCCCGAAGTAGCGGAATACTAGCACGGGGAATTGAAGGCCGCCGGATTTCGGCGCACCGGAGATGAGCAACTGAGGTAGCTGCGGCACTTAGCTGCGACCGATAAATTCCAAGAAAATCCAATCTCATTTGCAAGGACTTCGGGAGCTGCTTTCGGGCAGGGTTGTCGTCGGTTGTCATGCAACAGCGATGGGCGGCATTCAGATGAAGGAGACAACGATCACTATCGAGACCATTTCTCTTCTGGTCCTACGGACCGGGGAGTTGAGGACGATGTGGTGCGAGGCATGTAAAGCGAACGTCCCGATCCTTGTAATCGCGAAACGGGACATCTGGGCGCTCCGCAGGCTCTCGCGGCATCTGCACGAGTCCGACACAGCCGATGGGATGGCTCTGATCTGCCTGAACTCGCTGCTCAGCGCGATTGCGGAGGACCGAATCAGCTAACGGCTGCCCTTTCGGGTTGCCAAAACAATAGGAGGAGATCATGAAGCCCATACCGATTTTGGCGCTGGCCGCGCTGAGTACTCTGGCAGTTCCAACGCAATATCCAGCTCAGGCACAGCGACACACGCCTGCCCGTTACACGATCACTGACATTGGGACCCTGGGAGGTGCAAACAGCTTCGCCTACTCGATCAACAACTCCGGGATGGTCGCGGGAGGATCGAATACGGCGGGACAGGCTGATTTCGTGTTGCAGACAGCGTTCCTCTGGGACGGTGGCCAGCCGGTCAACCTCGGAACGCTTAGCGGCTCCGCTTGCCCGGACTGCAGCAGCGAAGGCTCGGCAGTGACTGCCAATGGCACTGTTGCCCTACTCTCGGAGACCTCGGTCCTGGATCCAAACGGGGAGGACTTCTGCGAGTTCAACGTCAATCGTCAGGACCGACCCAATCATCAGTGCCTGGCAGCTCTGTGGAGCAAGGGAACGCTGGCGGCGTTACCCACACTCCCGGGCGGCAACAACGCAGAGGCCTTCTACACGAACAAACGAGGCCAGACAGTCGGTGTCTCAGAGACCGGCACACCCGACGGTACCTGCGCTACGCCGCATCAGGTTCTCCGGTTTGAGGGAGTGAGGTGGGCAACCGACGGCACGCCGTCGCCTCTCGCCCCGTTGCCAGGCGATACGGTCTCATTCGCCTTCACCAATAATGATGTGGGGCAGGCCGTCGGTTTCTCGGGCCTGTGCTCGAACGTCATTCTCCCACCCTTCGTGCCGGGTGGCCCGAGCGCTCCGCACGCAGTGCTATGGGATGCCGAGGGAACTCCTCACGACTTAGGCACTCCGCCGGGAGGCGCGGGGATCAACGTTGGTCAGGCGATCAACAATCACGGCGAAGTGACGATGAACTCAGCGATGCTGGATGGGTCCACCCACGCGTTTGCGGTTGTGAACGGGGTGCCACAAGACCTCGGCACGTATCCATCCGATGCCTTCCTCACAGTCACGCCTTGCTGCAATACGATCAACAATAAGGGCCAGATCGTGGGCTTCTCAATCGATTCGAGCTTCAATCAGCGTGCGCTGCTCTGGCAGACCAAAGATCAGGAACCGGTAGATCTCAACACACTCGTTCCCGCGGACTCGCCTTGGTACCTGCTTATTCCGGGGGGCATTACAGATTCCGGGGAGATTGCGGCGACTGCTGTGAATCTGAATACCTTCGAGCTTCACGCCGTCGTGGTATCTCCAATGGCCGGGGTTGGTCCCGCGGCACGTGGAGCAACAAAGCCTCCAAAGCTGCCGGCCAGCGTACTCAAGCGCCTTCAAAGGAGTCTTGGGCAATTCAGCCTTCCCTCTTCACAGTGACCCAGCAAGCTTGGGGCTGAATCGTCAGCCCCAAGCTGCGGCGTTGTGTTCCCCAGACCCGCACCAAGGGTTCTTGTGGACGGCGATTTGACATGGCATCGATCAGCAATGTGTCCGCAGATGTGTCCACGCACGATCGTAGAAATTTGTATGTAGAAGCGTTTAAGGAACTTAGGTTGCCTTCTCCACCTTCTGCATCGGGATGCAGCGCGGCCGTATCCAATCGTTAGGCTCGGGACCATGGAGCGCGCAACGACGGTCGAGGGGCACTTGTACCGCGGTCGTCATCATCAGAACATCTACGAACCAACCCCCTACATTGGCAAGGAGCGCCCTACCGAGGTTTACACCTTCTGCTAGATGAAAGCGTCGCCATTAGGCAACGGTCCAATACTTGCTATTAAGATTAGAGATCAAGAGCTAAGAGCTCATGATCGAGGATGGAAGGCACAGACAGGATCACTACAGAGCTTGTCCGTACCATCTCAACACTTTTATCCGCGACCAATAACCGTGCCTGCCTTGGCTGAATACCATCGGGCAGGCGCAGCTTCACCACTTGGCCGCCGATCGGAAAGAAGTCTCGATACGGTCCCTTCATCGCCATCGGGTTCGTCAGATTGACCAGATGAATCGTCAAGGAGCCGGCGTTACGCCACATGGTGACATCCATCAGCCCCGGCCCATCCACCTCAATGATCGGTTCTTCATCATTCGCCCAGCGCACAGTGTTCCGCAGCACCTTCAGATGGTCCTCGCATAAGACCTCCCAGAAGGTGCGATCAATATCGAACGGGAAATAAGCGACGCGTCCACCAGGTCGGCGCAGATATAAACATGAGATGTCGGTCTTTGCCGTGCGTGGATAGACTTTCTCCATCGGCAGGTCAGGATAGCTCGGGATCAGCGTGAGGGGCGTCTCCGCAAATCTCTCGCGAGGCGTCACCTCAAGCCGCGAAACCCCATTTATGATCCGCGGCGCATCCTCGAGCCCCGTGAAGATTTCATGTCGCGGCAGCGCCTGATGCTCCAGCCTTATGTACGAGTTCAGCATCGGACCCTCGCGCCTTCCGGAGAAATCCACTCCAAACAAGTCAGCGAGCGCAAAGTTCTTACGGGGAGCGCCCGTTTCGTCATAGAGGCTCGTCTCATATGTGGCAATCAGGCTGCCGCCGTTCTTTACAAACGCGCGAAGCTGATCGCATTGCACATCGCTCAGCGCTGCAATATTTGGCAGAATCAGCGTTTTATACGGAGCAAGCCGCCCGGCGTCGAGCAGTTGATCGTGCACCATTTCGAACGGAATGCGCGACTCAACCAGAGCCTGGTACCAGCCCAGCCCATGGTTCTCCACCTTGGCAGCGGCCTGTTCCCCGCCGTAGTACCACGCCGTCTGCTGCGAGTAGACCAGCCCGACACGCACCAGCGGCTGCTGATGGGTCAGGTAAGCCTGATGCTTCTCCGTCCACAGATAGAGGTCCTCAACTCCCCTCAGCCAGCGCTCATCATGCAGCGTCCCCGAGAACTTGCTGAACCAAGGACGCATCCCATTCGCCAGCCCATCCAGCACCCAGATGCGAACCTCCGCACTGCCGTTGACACTATCCTTCCAGCGATACTGCTCCTCAACACCGATACCAAAGAGGCCGATCACCGGCTTCGCTCCCATCGTTGCGCGAAACTCCTTTGCAGTCTTGCCCATCAGCCATGGGGCGGCCAGCCCATGCCGGGCCTGCCTGTCGGCAACCAGCATCGGCGCCCGATGGCTCGTCGCAATCGAGTCCATCTGACTCAGCGCACCACTGCCGTTATTCGGAATCATGCTCGCCTCAGGATCAATCGCGCGAATCTCCGTATTCCAGCGATCAAGCAAGGCAACCAATCGCTTCTGCCGCCACGCAATATACGCGCGCCGAGCAGGATCTTGAACATCCGCCGTTCGCGGCAAATTGAAGCCCGTAGCCGCCCTAAAATCCTCGCGGCAGTGCCGGCAGTAGCAATCGCCCGAACCATCCCATCGGTTGAGAAAGATTCCATCCGGGCGAAAACGCGACATGATCTCGCGATGCACCGCCGTCATGAACTCAAAATTGTAAGGCCCCATCGCGCACGTTACCCACATCTCCGGCGAAGACCAGTGCCGGCGCGGATTACCTTCTGCATCCACTGCAATCCAATCCGGATGCGCAGCCTTCGTATCGTCATACGTGGCATGCGGATCGGTACGCACCAGCACGGACATCCCCAGCTTGCGGCAGCCCGAGATCAACTCACCCAGCACATCTCGGTCACCCAGCCACTCACTCCTGTGATGAAGCGGGATCTCCGTTGGATAGTACGCAACGCAGCCCCCTCCGCTGAGACACACACCATCTGATCGTGTGCGCTTGAAGTAATTCAGCCAGAAGCCAGAGTCGAAGTGAGCAGGATCATCTTCCACCAGCGTCAGCTGAGCCCACCGCATGGGTTTCGAAGCTCACGCCGGAACCTCAATGTTGGCAGAACGAGGAGGCTGCCCTAACAGCAAATCCGGCGCAACATGCATCAGAGCAGCGGCTGCCCCCGACGCAGCAGTGGATTGCAAAAACTCCCGACGCGTTAGAGGAGATATTTCCATGCGCGCAATGGTAAATGAGCAATCCTAGAGCGCGTGGCCACGCTGACAACGGAGCGTTTCGGAGGCGATTGCCCACACTGCGCAGCGCTAGGGGCAGGAGGACGACATCACCGTAACTGTGGAACGCCCGCCGAAGCCGGAGCCGGTGGTCGTGTGAAATGAGCCATCGCTTACGGCCTTCCCACTTGCGTTAACCAAGCCGGGCTTGCTCGATGAGGTATCGCATCACACATGCGTCTATCCCATACGTCATGGGGCACAGGTCGAACCTCCGTCCGTCGAGGAACCGCTTCTAAATTTGTGGGAAATGCCTAAGGCTTTGGGTAAGGGTGCCTAGCGACGCCTCTAATCGTCATCTGGCTGTCTCGTCATGGGCTGCTTCGATCTCAATCGCGCCGTCATTCGAACTCTCCGTAGAACTTCTTCTTCTATCGAGAGTTCGAATCCATCTTTCCTCGCGGTCGAGAGTCAAACTCTCTGTAGAACTTTCTAGACACGCCTACAGACGCACACGTCTCATCACAGAGAGAATCGCCGCGTTCCGACTGGGTTTTATTGTTCTCTGAGATTTCCCTATGTATCCTCTAGCCCAAAAAAATCGCCCGATTTCGGTTGAATTCGGGCGATTGTTCGTTCTATAAGTTGTCTATTTTCAATTGCTTTGATATCTGGGGGTGGATGCAGTCTGCGTCGAACGCTTCTCCAGCGAAATTCCCTGGTATAAGGAAAATTTACAGGGAATGAGAGGTTAAATGGCGCGCGTTCCCGCAGAACATGGCCAAATACTGGGGTTTCGCAAGAAGGAGTTGATTATGGGCAGGGAATTCTAACGAGAAGAACAGGGAAACCCTGAGAGGTTACAGCGAAATTCAGCGCTTAGTTCAGGCGACGGATGATGCTCGAGTGCGATCTAGGAAAGCGCAGGCCAGGCCGGATTGCAGGCCCGCTGGGCCCCGTAATCTGACATTTCGGTCCCCGAAGGATCTTGGGAGCAAAGGGTCAACCAATCCGAAGAAAAATACGCTTGCGATAGAAAGGCAGAACTAGCAGCCAGCAAATCAGTGTAAAAGCCAACGAGTAAAGCAGTGATGCCCAGGTTGTTGCTGGCACATGCGATGCTATGGTGCGATACGCCGCATCCTTCAGGCTTGCCCCAGATTGGGTATGAATCTTCATCATGAGGCTGGCACCCAACTCTGAGATCATGTACGCCAGAATCGCATTTGTGCCGAATACCAACACCGGCTTGTAGATCGAAGGATGCGATGTGGGTTCAGCGGTTGCGGGATCGTTCCTTCTTCGCCCGATCCGCCAAATGTCTATCAACAAAATCGCTGCCGCCAACAACAAGAGGGTCCAGCCGCCAGCAAACAGGGTGAAGGAGCTGGTCCAGAGTCTTTTGTTGATTGGGAAATAAGGATTCCACGCCAAGGCCAAACACAGCAACACGACGCCGGTAAATGCCAGCATCGTCGCTTTGCGGCTTGCCGCGTGTTTTGTGCGTAGCCAGAGGCCGGCGAGCAGTCCGAATAGTGCAGTTGCTATAGCTGGAAGTGTAGAGAGGAGACCTTCCGGGTCTCGCGTGTGTTCGTACAGATGCGGGGCGCTGAAGATTTGGCGATCAAGCCATGCGGCGAGGTTTCCATCGTGATCATTGATCGCCATATTGTGGGTGGGTACACCGTAGCCGGGCACGGGGACAAAACGCATGAGCGCCCAGTAAATCAAAAGGCAAAGGATCGCGATCACTACCTTATCTCTCCAGCCAGGTGATACCAGGTATAGCGCCGCAACGACGAAATAGCATATGGCGATTCGAGGAAGCACGCCGTAATAGCGCGCCGTCGCAAGGTGAAAAAACGGAAAGTTGTTCACCACGAATCCAAACACCATCAGTAGAACCGTGCGGCGCAGCGTGTGAACGAAGAGTTCTCGTCGCGTTGCTTCACGTGCGAGCCGGGCAGCTGTTGAAAGGACGGTCGAGATGCCGACCAGCAGCAGAAATATAGGAAAGACGAGATCTGTAGCCGTGAAGCCATTCCATGAGGCATGAACGAGCTGATGAAACGGCGCAGGGCCGGTCTGGTCGTTCACCAGAATCATGAAACCGATCGTGAGCCCCCGCAATACATCGAGAGAGAATAGGCGCTCCGGCTTCGCGGCAGTCGGCTTCTGCACGATGTCAGAATCGATCGTTGGTGCGAACACTGGATCGGCAGTTGTCATTGCATTCTCCCAGGCGCCAGCCCAAGTGCTTGCGCTATCTCCAGGCTGGCGGCATAAGTGTCGCCGCTGGGTTGCGCTGCATATTGCTTCGTTGAACGATTCCACTCGTCACCGAAAGCGTACCAGTCGATAGCAACAGGCGCCGAACCGTCTCGAAGCGACCTGTCAAGTGATTCGAAATACAGCTTCCATCGAGGAGAGTAGTAGCCGCTCACTAATCCGGCCCAATCACGATTGCCATATTCATGGAGGCTGGCGCTCGCAGTGCGGTCGCCCCATGTAGTCAGGATAGAGTGTGCGTCATATTCAATACGCTCGAGATCTTTCGGTGAGCTCGCCCACGCAGGCACATAGCGAAGCCACCGCCCCAGCAGGAAGTACTCGTTGGTGCCGAGCAGGCGATCTTCCATCGCCATATCGCGGATCCATTCCTGAGTGAGCGCGTGAAATCGCTGAATGTCTTTCGCTTCGTATGCGAAGCTAATCAGCGGCAGCAATCGCCTCGCGTCGTCGGCGAGTACCTGACGTGTAACGTCGGTCAGGTCGTAGCGATAGCTCTCTGTTGAACGTAACGATGGCGCCACCTGTAACAGTTCTGTGAGCGCAGGCTTCAAGTCCGCTGGGTTGTAGCGAGGCTCGTCCGGAGACCATGCGCCATTGCGTTTGGCCGTTAGCGAGGGCTGCGCGTTGAAAAGGGATTCGTGCGCGGCGTCACGCTCGCCATGGTTTTTAACGCCGTCCGCGCGGTAGCTATAAGAATTGTGAAGAAGGATGTTCCAGGCTTTCGTTGCATGAGAGTCGGGTGCGCCATAACGCCGGAGCGCGTAGTCCGAGGTCCATTTCACCAGATCGACAGGCTCCGTTCGCCACGCCATTTCCGAGTAAAGGTCAAAGGCGTACGGATTCGTGTCGAGACCCTCGGTAAACAGGGCCGTGCCGGAAAGACGACTGCCCAGGCGCATAGCCGCACGTGGCATGCGCTGAGCGTAGTCATACAGCGGGGCGCCCATGGTCGTGCGGCCGCCGAATTCCCATAGGCCGCCAAACAGCCAGCGAGCGCCTTTGAAATCCCGGTCGCGGGTTTCGCGCGGAACGCGGCCTTGCTCGATGTCCGCGATCAGAATGTGATTGCGATCGACGGCATCGATCAGTTCCTTGCGTGGGTTCGTCTGCCACGCCATCATGAACCATAGAGCTCCGGGATGCGCGTCGTTTAATGACTTCTGAATCGCGCGTGCGGCGTCGCCGACAGGCACGTCTCCGGATTGGCCACCCTCCTGAAACGTCTCCATGTCATAGATAGTGGAATCGCCGAAGAGTTCCCTCTGATGTTTGTAGAAGGCCGCGGCCAGACGAGCGAATTCGGGATCACGCGGATCGAGCCAGCCAGGCCGCTGGAAGCCGTTCCAAGGGGCCGTTTGGACAATAACGTGAGCGCCAGACGCGTGCGCGGCGAAGTCCGCGGGCACGACTCCCCAGAAGCCCGGAAGAACCGGTGTAATTCCGAGACCTCGGAGCGCATCCATGAGTTTGCGCGCGGATGTAGCGCGCTTCTGCATCAGGGCCAGCGAGATGGGCTCGACAAAGCAACACATGTTGCCCATCAATTGCCAATTTTGATGAGCAGGCTGCGTGATCCACTTGCGAATTTCTGCATCGCTATATCCCATGTCGCGAAACGCCTGATACACGGCGAGATCGTTGCCACGCTGGATCAGCACGGCGTTGAAACCGGATAAAGACAGTATGTCGATCTCGTGTTGCCATCGCGCGAAGTCCCAATAGGGCGTCGTATATCCGTCGGTATTTTCGTTGAGTGCGTAACGAAACGGGTATGGGGCAGGCCGCGTAATCTCGCCATCAACAGCGGGCAGCCGCATGCCAGGAGATCCGAGCTGGCTTCCGTTAGTTGAGACATTCAAGTGGGCGACATACTTCAGATACCAATTCACGCCAAAGAGCAGCGTAGGCACCGTAGCGGCCACGACGTGAAGATCGCCACGCTTTCCACTAATGCGGAAGCCGTCGGACTTTCCGGCATAGTCTCCCGGGAGGAGCTTGAGGTGTATTTGGGGAGCCAGATGCGGCATCTCGCGTTCCAGAACGGAGCGCGCGGCCACGATCGAGCCTTGGCTCAGGGCCAGTATGGGAAAAACAAACCACACGCACAAAGCAGCGGCAAACCGTCTCCATCTCATGCGCGCACTTCCTGTTTGCAGGACCGGAATATGAATGGTGTTAGCAGCAGCTGTCCTACATTGTCACCAAAGAAACGTAATCTACGCATGTGATGGCTTGAATCATAGCCGGGGCACAAATTCCGCTCGGGGAGGGTCACTCAGTAAGGAGCGGCCAGGTTCTGATGGATGGCATGGAAAATTGAAGATGACGGAGCATGGATCGCTCAGGAAGACGGCAGCTACCGGTACTACTCTGGAGTCCAGCTGTCGCGAAAGGGAGGCGTCCTGCACCCGCAGCGAAAAGACAATGTATATTTGTGGCCGGAAAATTAAGATCGTCACGGGAGCCAAGTCGCAAACTGTGAACATATGCACCAATGCCAATCTGTTGGGTCAGTACGACTACAGAGTGCGGCTGGAGCCTCCTTTCATTTCAGCAGAGACAATTGCCGAAAGGCACTTCGACGCAATCGATGAAGTTGTGCGTTTCCTTGAGCGCAGTCACAACGGCCGAATCGAGCAGGAGCCGGTCAGGCGCTTAGCGGATATATCACAATCTGTTTCCTCTTTAACTCGACAAAGCGCGACCAGGTCCGGGTTTCGCACATGGCGCGACGCTTGGGATCGGCTCAGCAATGACGGGCGAATCACAGATGTCATCGAACTCTGGCACGCTCCTGTCCCTGACCAGTGGATGCGATCAGAGAGCGACACGCCTGCGCGGCTGCTTTCCTGTGAGCGTTATACGCGCGGAAACCTGAACGGAACCCGCCGCGGCGAACATGTGATCGAGCACGAGATTCTGATTAAATGTTTTGACTCTGTTGAGTGTCTTGATCAGCCCCTGCTTGATGGCGTAAATGCATTTCCACTCGTCAGGGACGATGCAGGAGGTCGTAGCGGTAATGTGGAGGCCGATCTGGTTCTTTTGACCGGCAATCCGGAATTCGCGCGGATCTTCGTTTGCGATGTGAAGATCAGTGACGGAGATCCATGGAAGGCACTCCTCCAGAACCTTCGCCAACTGCGGCTATTCACATCAAATCCGATCTGCACTTCGTTCTTTGGGCTTCGAGGTTCCAAAAGTGTTCCAGATGCAAAGGTAGTGCAGATAAGCGGCGGAGTCATCGCCCCGGAAAAGTTCTATTCAAATTCGGATAGCTTGCGCCGCGCCCAGTCCCTGTCGGAGGCCATCTCAGAACCCGCCGAATAATGTGAGGGTCGAGTTCATGGTCTGGGATGCGGTCGCCGGACGACTTTTCCGTCGTGTTTAGATTCGCGCGGATCAATTTGCTTTGGAGTGCAGCGCGGAAAGAAAGTGATTCCTGATGAACCTGAGAGCGGCTCTTGAGGAGCAGCGAGTCCGGCCTTCTTGATCTGACGGAGCTGGTCGCGGAAGTCTTCAAGGGAGAAGCCGTCGCCGGCGAGGGCCTTTTTGGCGAAGGCCTCGGCCTTGGAGCGGTCGAGCTTTTCTTCGGCGCGCTCGAGGAGGGTGGCGATGTCGCCCATGCCGAGGATGCGGGAAGCTCGTCAGCCTCCAACTCAGGTTTCTCCGTCAGCACGGCGAAATGGCCGGTTTCTCCGATTTACCGGATCGGAGAATACCCGGCTTTGCGGAGCCGACAGGAGACATGAAGCTCTCTCCCCCGAGAAGAAAAATCCCCAAGCAGCCGCAAATACCCGCGAATCCTGCCTCGTTTGGCAAAACGGGAGATGTCCAGTCATTGCGCGAGGAAGGAATGGCGGAGAGTGGGGGATTCGAACCCCCGATAGAACTTTTGATCCTATAACGGTTTAGCAAACCGCCGCCTTCAGCCACTCGGCCAACTCTCCGCGGTAGGTTTTCATTATATCGGAGTGGAGTCGGTTTCGCGCTTCTGAGTTTTGGGGCGTTGATAAAGGGTTGATTTAGCCACTGCAGCAGGCTCTTTTCTCCTCGCAGAAGGCTCTATCGCTGCTGCCAGCCTGAAAGCCCTAGACAGTTGAAGGATATGTCTCGGGCACCTTCGCCCTCGTGCCAGGGCACGCTGGCTTCAAGAGGTATCAGTGCCCGGCTGCGATCGATGTGAATCACGGCATCGAATTGCTCTGGCAGCCGTGCCTCGAAGTAGTGGCTGACGCGCTCAGTCTCAGGCCGGTAGATGACCCCTATTGCACGCTCGAGCAGAGGGTGCGACAGCGCATCGCGGATTGGCTTGTCGCGCAACAACAGGAGGAAGTCACCGAGGCCAGTTTCATGCAAGAGCGATTCAATGCTGTTGGCCAGCGCCCGGCGAACAATTTTGCGCTGCGCAGGTTCATCCCAGTTTGAAGTGGCCGTGACCTCGCCTGAATATGTGGTGAAGCCGATTAGAAGTGTCGCGCCAGGATAGCGCTCGCGTACGAGTTGGCCGAGATTGAGTTCCCCTCCGCGGCCCATCTCGGTCGCGCGCGCGTCTCCCAGGTGCGAGTTGTGCGCCCAGACGACAATCTTCGAATCAGGTCCAAGATAGTCGAGGAGACGACCGAGCGTATCGGCCATGTGTCGGTCGCGCAGGTTCCACGAACTGACGCGTCCACCGAACATCGTGCGGTAATAGCGCTCTGCGTCGCGAACAGCTTCGGCGTTCTCGCGCGCGGAGAAAAACTCTGTGTGATCGGCGTGCGACGGGAGCACTATCCGACGGCGCAGCTCGAGCAGTTGATCGATCGCGGCCTGTTCACAACTCTCAGTCATTCCAAAGCCCGCAGAGTATCCGTATGCCTGCGAGTCCTCGCCGAAGTGATCGAAGCAACTGTAGCGGAAGCGAGCGCGAGCGGCGGCCTGAGGGTCATTTTTATCCAGGTAACGTAAGACCTCCTGCGCGGAGGTATAGAGGCTATAGAGATCCAGGCCGAAGAAGCCGACGGAACTGCTGTGGCTCATGTTGTGCTTGTGTAGCCACTCTATAAACGCCAGCACGTCCATGTTGCGCCACATCCACGCGGGAAAGCGGCGAAATCCGCCGAGTGCATCGAGGGACTGTTCGGCTTGCTCCGCGTCATCCGCGTGGCCGGTGACAAGGCGATGCACACGAGAAGCATCTGGCCAGTCGCCTTCAACCGCCACCGCATTGAATTCCTTCTCTTCGATGAGCCGGCGCGTGATGTGAGCACGCTCGCGGTAGAAGTCGTGGGTGCCGTGAGATGCTTCGCCGATCAGGACGAGTCGCGCGTCGCCGACAGCAGCCAGCAACGGATCGTATTCTGCGGGTATCGATGAAGGAGAGAGGCTGTGCGTTGCGGGTGATCTCGGAGAGCGCGTGGCTGGTGTTGAATGCGCGTGCCATTGCACCCCCTGGTTATGGGATGTTGGGACGCGTCAGAGCGTTGTCGCCGAAGAGGGGAGTTACGCTGTCGCGAGCACGCAATTGCGGCCTGCGGCCTTTGCCTGATAGAGAGCCATGTCCGCTCGCTCCATCATGGTGTGAACGTTGTCGTCTACGCCGCGATAGGTGGCGATGCCAACGCTAGCAGTCACACTGATCATCTGCACGCGCTCGCCGTTGCGAATTCCGCTGCCGGGCAGCAGAATGCGTTCGATATTGCGGCGGACACGCTGTGCGACCAGGAGGGCAGCGTCTGCTGCGGCGCCGGGAAGCAACACTGCAAATTCCTCACCACCCCAGCGGCCGAGGACGTCGATGCCGCGTACGGAATCTTGCATCTTCTCGACGACCGCGCACAACGCCTGATCACCGGCCTGGTGGCCAAAGCAATCGTTGATCTGCTTGAAATGGTCCAGGTCCACCATCAGGACGGAGAACGGTGTTCCTGTACGCTGTCCTCGGGCCAGTTCCTTTTCGGCCCACATGAGGAAGACGCGTCGGTTGTAAATGCGAGTCAGCGGATCAGTACTCGCCATCTGCTCGAGCCCGGTGGTGAGCATCGCGGTGGTCATCCAGAAGAAGCCGAAGGCGATCCCCAGCGCAACCGCGACGAACAGGCCAAAGGTGATGGTCTCTTCCCTGTAAAAGGCACCTGGCTGCGACAGCAGACCGAGGCCGACTGCCAGGATGCGAATGACGTTGTAGAAAACAAAGGCCAGAAGGAGAGCTGCTGTAAACAGTGCGGACGTCCGAATTGCACGACGCGCTACACCGATGAGGGTGAACGCGGTGTGACCGCAGACGATCGCGATAAGAAGCCCCGCTGCAATAATTCGAGAGCCATCTGGGCTAAATGCGGGAGGCGAGTACATCAAAGTGAGATCCACCGCCGCCTGCAGGACAAGCAACGCGACCCCGAATGTCGGAAACAACGAACATCTTTCCGACAGCTCCAGCACGGCGACATGCAGCAGAACGAACGAACCGAGGACGAGCACATCTGCCAGCGGGATTGTCGCGAGAGCCGGCAGCCTGCCGTGACAGGCAAGCAGCAAGGCGCCGACGGCGCCTGCAGCGAACGAGCCACCCAGCCAGCCCAGACCCCGCAGCAGTGGATTACTCAGGCGAACGATGACCAGGCCCACGCTGCCGCAGGCCAGGAAGATTGCACCAAGAAGAAGGATGACTCGAATCGCCATGAGATTTGGGCAAAGCCGAAATTCAGAGAAGTTCTGCGGGCTAGCCGTTCCCGGAAAGACCCCTTGAATCTCGTCGTTTTATCTAGGTTGGTTATCGGCAATCTGAACAAAAAAAGCCACCACACAGAAGTGGTAGGTGCTTCTGCGCGAATACGCATCTGAAATGCAAAGCGGTTACTTCTGGGGGCCGTTGCAAGCTATTGTATGCAGCAACTTACACAGCTTTGTAAAGACGTACACACCTCGGAAAGCTGTCTCTCTTGACAGTTACTTTTGGCGCTACCTGTGGTACGCAGCTTCCGCCACCGCGGCCACTACTTTACCCAATCCCTCGTGCGCAGGCGCTCGGGCAACAAAGGGCACAGTACCACCCACCACAGGCATTCGCCTGTGGGCGATAACTTGTGAGCGCCAAGGCGCAGACTGGGGGGAAGTGCGGCACCGAGCCCTCTGCTGATCCGCACTAGCGACAACATTCCTTCTGACTGGGACGCGCTCTACAGCACAAGCCAGCGTGGAACACCTTTGCTCCAGGCGGCCGCCGAGTAGTCCCGCGACGAAGCGCATCTACGCGATGCGCTCCTCGCCCTCAGGATCGATGAAGCAGCTCGGCCTAGGTCACCACTGCAACAGAACGAGTTCGGAGCAGAACGCCGGCCCCATTGCTGCCAGCATGCTATGTTGGCCCGGCTTACCAGGATTGTTGAGCAGATAGTCTTCCATGATCGAAAGAACAGAGGCCGAGGACAGGTTGCCAACCTCGCGAAGGCTGGTCCACGAGGCCTCGAGCGCATGGGGAGGAAGATCGAGACTGTGTTCCATTGCCTCAAGCACCTTAGGTCCGCCGCTGTGAAAGATAAAGCTGCAGATCTCTTTCACGGTGAGATCGTTGTCCGCGAGGAATTCGTCCACATTTGACCGCAGATACTTATTAACCAGATCAGGAATCTCAGAAGAAAGAACCACGTTGAAGCCGTTGTCCTTGAACTTCCATCCGACCAGGTGTTCAGTCCCGGGGTACAGCGTAGAGCGTGTGTCCATTACGCGTGGGCACGGACGGTCATCTTCCGTCCGCGGCTTCAATGCGAGCGGTGTCTGATCTCCTGCGAGAATGACTGCGGCTGCACCATCGCCGAAGAGACCCGAGGCGACAAGATTACCAACCGACTCATCCGTATCCTGCCAGGTGAGAGAGCAGAGTTCGACGGCCAAGAGGATTGCGTATTGTTTCGGGTAGGCGCGCACATAATCCGCTGCGCGCGAGATGCCGGCAGCACCCGCCACGCAGCCAAGGCCGAAGATGGGTGTGCGCTTGATGTTGGTGGGGAAGTTCATCAGGTTGGTCAGCCGGGCATCGATGCTCGGTGTCGCCAGACCGGTTGTGGAGCAGAAAAAGATTGCAGATATGTCTGCCGGAGTCAGGCCCGCCCGCTCAAGAGCGGTCGTAATCGCCTGCTGACCCAGTTTTATCGCTCCCTCGATCCACGCGTCGTTCGATTCGCCGAATCCTGAGAAACGACCGAGACTGTCGATCGGGAACATCAGATGACGGAACTCAACGCCGCAGTTCGAATGCAGGCGGTCCATCAAACGTGATTCATTCGATTCAGTGGACTTGTATTTGCGGAAACCCTTGATGGCTTCAGTGATAACGGACTGAGGGTACCGATACGGAGGATATGCCGTGGCTACGGACGCAATGCGCATTTCATAAAGACCTCTCACGGAGATGGGGCTGATCAACAAACTCAGCGATTGCCATCTGGCAGGAGTACAGCACACCTGTGCATTACATACCGAGCGACGGGGTACGCTCGGAACAGACAGGTCAGGCCCGGGTGGGCAACGGTTTCAGTATGAGAACCGGCCCAGAACAGCTTGGATCGGTCTCAGTTGTTTGTCCGGCTCAGTATGGTTGTACCCGGTTGTTCTCTTTGGACGTTCCAGTTTCAGTTTGGTGATTCGTACTTGACGCCAATTCGGAACATTCTTGGATTCGCAGATCACAGCTAAATTCTTGATCCCGCGTAACCTTTGCTAAGTGTCGCTCGGCTCTCCTGAGGAATGCCAGTGAGAATCTCCATTGTTTTCAGTGGCTTCTAAGCGATGCGTTCGGTGCATGTTCGCAGCGCGTAATCTCGATCACAAGCGCAATCGTCGATTGAAGTTACTGAAACCGCCAAGTTTAGATAGTAGATGGAGAGAAAAGATTGAATTGCTCCAAGACGCTAATGTCTTATAGGCCACATTGTTAGTGGCATAGAGAACTTTGATCTTGTGAAAGTGAATTGAACAACTGCATGAGCGCAGGAAAAAAAGGCTGGTGTCCGCGCCGCCCTGCGATGACGCGAACACCAGCCTCGAGTTACCTGGAAACCTAGAAAGTGATCTTTCCGCTGATTTGTAATTGACGCGACGATCCACCATCGCTGGTGGCGAAGCGCGTTCCTGTGATCTGACCGAAGGCGGCCGACTGGACGTTGCCGGTCGGCTGACCGAAGTTCGGGTGATTCAGGATGTCGAACGCATCTGCCCGCAGGACGAAGGCGACCCGTTCAGTAATCCTTGTCTCCTTCTGACCCGACAAATCCCAGTCTGCGAAGTTGGGTCCCGTAGCATAGTTGCGCTGAACGTTCCCAATTCCGGTGTAGGTAGTCGGAGCTGTGGCGCCGGTGGCCGATGCCTGTGTTCCCACAACCTGCAGAGTGCAGGTCGGCGTAACGTTTGTCAGGTCGCAGACATTACCGCCATATGCCAGTCCGCCCGGGTTCTGGAAGTACTGAATGAATGCCTGTCCTGCCGGCTGGATCTTTACGCGGTTGACGTGGCCCAGAAGGTTTGGCCGAATATTGCCCGCGATTCCGTTGTAGCCGGAGGTCGATGCAAGCAAATTCACCGGGTTCCCGGTCTGGTACTGGAAGATGCCATGCAGGCTGAATCCTTCCTTCCAGCGATTGCCCTTGAACGGCAGGTTATAGATCGCGGTGCCGGCGAAGCGATGCCGCACATCGAAGTCCGACAAACCGTAATTTCCGGCCGGATTGTTGGCATCCTGCAGGTTCCCGTTTGTCGTAAGGCCGCCCTGCGAACCAAGTGAGTTAATGTCCATCGACTTCGCCCATGCATAGTTCGCGTTGAACTGCATCCCGTTATGGAATGTCTTATCCAGGGTCACCCAGAGTGCATTGTAGTTCGAGTAGCCGATGCTGTTGCGCGTGTTCATGTTCGAAGCAATCGACGCTCCCGGAGCGATTGGGCTGTTCGCTGCCAGCGTGTTGTACGGCCGCGGACTTCCCGGAACTCCACTTGCTTGGTTGAAGTTCGTATTGATCACCAGGTGATGCCCCGTCGATCCGTAATAACCGATCGATCCGATCAGCGACCATGGCATTGCTTGTTGGATATTGAAGTTGAAGCTCTCAATATACCCATTGTGGAAATTCGGGTTGGTGTAGTTCAGAGCAAACCCTGAGGCCGCCGCTGCCGAGGTATAGATGCTGCCCAGTGGCTGCGGCTTGGCGCTGTTGCTGTAGGACACTGCTGTTGTGAAAGGCGGATTCGTCGCCAGATTCGAACTCGTTCCGGCGGTCGGTTGATCGACGAGGTAACCGTAGGCGCCGCGAATGACCGTCTTCTGGTTTTTGAACAAGTCATAGGCAAAGCCGACCCTCGGCTCCAGGTTGTAGTTTTGCTTGTACGGCTCCCTTCCGATCCCGTTCGTTCCTGCCTGCACCAGCGTGCTGGTCGTGCTGCCCACGGGCTGGAAGACCGAGAGCCGGTTTTCTCCTTCCACCGGCGTTCCGTTCCACTCAAAGCGGACACCATACTCCAGCATCAGCCCCGGAAACATCTTGTAGTTGTCCTGGACGAAACCGCCCACAGCCGTCGCATAGATTCGGTAGTCGATGATGTTCGGCTGCACCGAAAATACCGGGCTCACGCTCGCTGCCAATTGAGCTGCGGTCATCTGCAGCGTACCGATGTTCCCGCCGAAGTTGTAATTCAGGTACCGCCGATACTCTCCGCCCCATTTGAACTGATGATTCCCCTTAAGCATCGTGACGGTATCCGCCAGAACTCCGGTCGTTGTGACGCGGCCCTGCGGGAAGCCGGCCGGTCCGCCGAACGTGAAGCTGTCGTCGGTGACGGTCGTCTGCGGAATTCCGACCGCCCCGCTCAGCCCAACCCCGAGCCCAAGGCTGGTTGGATCGAGTAGATTGGCCGGATTGAACGAGATGGAGATGCGATTGAATCCGATTCGCGCTTCATTCGTTACACGCGGCGAAAAGATGTGAATGTACTGCAGCGTACCGATCTGGCGATGGGCACTGCGATGATCGCCCCATCCGGGCAGTGTGTCGCCCTGTAGGTTAGGTTCTGTGCGTACATCTTTCTGGAACGCATAGAAGCCGTGCAGGGAATCGTTCTGTCCAAAACGCTGCAGAACGTCGCCCGTATATTGATCGATCTGCACAGGCCCCGGAGTAAACGAAACATAGTTCGATCCGCTGTTTGGCAGCGGGACAAGTGCTGCCAAATTCGCGCCTACCGTCCCCGGAATGAAGGCCGCGCGCTGCGCCGCAGTGAACACATTGCTGTTCTGCAGAATGCCCTGGTGCTGCCGCAGGCCTTCGTAGCTGAAGAAAAAGAATGTGTGGTCCCGATAGACCGGGCCACCGACGCTGACGCCAAAGTTGTTGCGCTTCAGCGGAGCCTTCGCGCCTGTGCCGAAGGGCAGCGCCGCGCCGGTAGCGGGATTAAATGGCCGGTTGAAGTAGTTGCGCGCATCCAGTGCCTCATTGCGGAAGTAATCGAACACCTCGCCGTGGAACTGGTTCGTGCCCGAACGCGTCGCCACCGTCACAATCGAGCCGTCGCTGCGCCCGTATTCCGCGCTGAACGTCTGGTTGTTGATCTTGAATTCGCTCGTTGTGCTGATCGACGGCTGAAACGTAATCTGGTTCTGGCTGATGTCGTTCAGGTTGATGCCGTTGATCTGGAAGTTGACGGAGTCCTCACGGTTGCCGCCCGTGATAAACGAGTTCGCACCCAGGCCGCGACTTGAAGCCGTCAAGCTACCGTTGGTGGGAGCGATGACTCCGCCCGGCGTCAGCACTGTGAGATCGAGGAAGTGCCTTCCGTTCAGCGGAAGCTGCTGCACCTGCCTTTGGTCGATCACCTCGCCGACAGTGATCGTCTCAGCTTCGATCTGACTTGCCGTCGTTGCCTCCACCTGTACCGTTTCGCCAGTGGAACCAACCGCGAGCTTCAGGTTCAGGGTAACTTTACTGTCGACGTTCAACGTCACCTTGGGCACTGAGGTCGCGGCGAAGCCCGTCGCCGTCGCGCGCACGGAATAGTCACCCGGCTCGAGAGCAGGTACGGCATAAAGACCGGATGAATCACTGTCGATACCACGGTCGGCCCCGGTTGCGATGGAGTGGATTGTTAGGTGTGCGTTGGGAACCGCGGCTCCTGTGGGATCAGTTACGGTTCCTGAGAGAGATGCTGTGGACTGGCCAAATGCCGCAACGGTCGTTGCGACGAAGAGTGCAACCAACAACCTTAATTTGTACTTCATGGATCCTCCATTACACGACCGCTCGCGTCAGTGGCCGAATGCCAAACACGCGAGATTCAGAAGATAAAGACTGGTCGATTATGCAAACTATAGAACAATTTTTTGTGTCCCCGACACGATTCGAAGGCTACTCGTCACAAAGGGATTGATTCTGTGATGACTCGCCTTGACAGAAAGAAGACGCGTGAATCCTGTCGAAGATTACTCTCGTAAAGATGTCTTTTCGCCATCGGACGAGAGAATGACACGCCAATGACAAGTCAATGACAATCGTTTGTCATGCGAAGAGTTTTTGGAGCACCGGGCCGGGATTGAACCGGCGAATACTGGTTTTGCAGACCAGCGCGTTAGCCACTTCGCCACCGGTGCTCTCGGCGTGCCTGCACTATTGATTGCAGACACGCAATTAGACCGCGCGCAGCACGCACCACGAAGAATCCGGGGCCGAGCGCAGATTCTTTATTTCGGCTGCGCTGCCGTGCGCAGATAAGGCTTCACCGTCTTGTAGCCGGGAAAGAGTTTGTCCGCTTCCTCGTTGCTCACCGCGCCGCCAATGATCACATCGTCGCCCTGCTTCCAGTTCGCCGGTGTCGATACCTTGTGCTTCGCAGTCAGTTGCATCGAATCGATCACGCGCAGAATCTCATCGAAGTTGCGGCCGGTCGACATCGGATACGAAAGCTGCAGCTTGATGCGCTTGTCCGGTCCGATGACAAACACCGTGCGCACCGGAGCGTTATCCGCAGGCGTACGGCCTTCGCAACTTTCACCCGCGTCGCCGGGAAGCATGTCATAGAGCTTGGCAACCTTCAACTCAGGGTCGCCAATCACCGGGTAACGTACCGCATGCCCTGTCACCTCTTCGATGTCCTTCTCCCACCGCTTGTGCGAGTCCACCGGATCGACCGACAGGCCGATCACCTTGGCGCCGCGAGCGGCGAACTGGCTCTCCAGGCCGGCAACAGCGCCCAACTCGGTCGTGCACACTGGCGTGAAGTCTTTGGGATGAGAGAAAAGCACGGCCCAGTTGTTGCCGATCCACTCGTGGAAGTGAATCTGGCCCTGGGTCGTGTCAGCGGTGAAGTCAGGAGCTACGTCATTGATGCGAAGAGACATCGTTTGTACCTGCCTTTATCTATTTTTGAAAGCCACTGGAGTTCAGAAGTTAACTGAAAAACCCACCCGGCGATGGGCCCTTGGGTGGGTTCTGAGCGTCGATTTCTCTGATCGGCGTTACCGCCTCGACTCGCTCATCCGCTCACCCTTGCGGGCCCGCAGCAACAGCAGCAGCAACCACAGCATCGGTCGCAGCAGCGGAAGTAAGCGTGGATGATCGAACGAAGCATCGCGTCTCTCAATCTCTACCGCGGCTGGCGCTTAGCACCAGCATGGAAGCAGTTGGCCCCACTTGCGGCTGACTCCAAAGTACGTCCCTCTCCCAGCGATGTCAACCGACCGATAGACTCGACACCATGAACCGCACGCTGGACTACACCATCCTCGACGTCTTCGCCGAGCATCCGCTCGAAGGCAATCCGTTGGCCGTGTTCCATGACGGCCGTGGTCTCTCCGATGCACAGATGCAGGCCATCGCGCGCGAAACTAATCTCTCCGAAACCACATTCGTCCTGCCCTCCGGCGATCCCGATCACGATCGCACTGAAGGTGTCCGTGTCCGCATCTTCACCACGCAGGAGGAACTGCCCTTTGCCGGTCATCCCACACTCGGCACTGCGAGTTGGCTGCACCTCAATCATCCGCCGCTCGTCGGCGCGCGCGAGCTCAAACTCCTGCTCAACGTGGGCGCGATCACTGTTCGCCTGGAATCGAAGACCGAACCTGAAGGCGCTGTCTTCGCCACCATGTGGCAGAACGACGCCGTTTTCGGAGAAGTGCACGACCGCGCTGAAGTTGCTGCCGTGCTTGGTCTCCATGAAGCAGATCTGCTCGAAGGCGCACAACCCCAAACCGTCTCGACCGGCAATCCGTTCTGTGTCGTCGGTCTGAAGCTCGAAGCTCTCCAGCGGCTCGCTATCCCCCACAGCAAAGCTGGCGTCTGGCTCGCCGCAAAACACACGCGCTGGTTCTATTGCGTGGCGCCCCAGCAAGCAGAGGGCCCCACAACTTCGTCGCAGGAGGAAAACCTCTGGCGCGCACGCATGCAGTTCTACTCCGGCGAAGATCCTGCCACCGGCTCGGCTGCGGGCTGCGCGATCGCGTGGTTGGTACGCCAAGGCCTCGTCCAATCCGGCCGGGAAGTGACTCTGCGCCAAGGCCTTGAGATCGATCGTCCGAGCAGGCTCGTGGTCCGAGCTGTCCGACAGGGTGAGGGGGTCGGTTCCATAACGGTATCGGGCAGCACCATCCCTGTGGCACGGGGTGCCTTTTTCCTGCCCGTTTAACGAAGATTTACACAGGACATATTGCAACAAACCTCAACACTGACGGGCACTCCACATCCATCAGTGGATGCGCGACTTGGAATTGGTTGGGTTTTCGCCATAATTTCGCGGTTGCTGTGAGAGGTTCCCCTCCGTATGCTCAGCAAATCGTCCTTGAGCTGATCTCAGTGACGCAAAGATTTCGCCTGATTTTTCGGACAATTATGCGCTGAATCCGGGAAGTGGACTCGTCCGCTTCATGCCCCCTCGCGGCCTGAAAACAGTCGCGCACCAGGAGCACTGGGTTAGGCTCTTCACTTCGCACATCGGTGTCGGCCCTGAATGGGACCTCGCACCGATGACGGGTGGGAATGCTGCCGGCGCGCCACACGGATGCGGAAACCAGCGCTTCGCGCTGATTTTCCACAGTGCCCTGTCGCGCCCGACTGACGTGCATGCGGCCTGACCGCCTTGCGCGCCGGAGCATTGCTGCGCTCGAAGCGGACCCACAGCGCCACAAACCCACCGTTCACCGGCGTGTGCCAGCACGTTTGGAAAACTGTGGCATCGCGCAACGGCGTACGCTCCCTTCACCGGGAGCGAGGGACAAAAACGCAGTAGCAGGAAGGCCGGTAACCCCCGGCAAAGAAGGAAGATCGACGATGCGCCCTCGTAAGACCATTGTTTGTGTTGAAGACAACGAGCAGATTCTCTCTGTGCGGAAGTTCCTGCTCGAGACTCGCGGCTATCGTGTTCTGGCGATGACCTCAGGACCCGAAGCACTGGATTATCTGCGCGGTGCCATACCGGGCTCGGTGGATCTTCTGCTGGCCGATGTCATCATGCCGCAGATGGATGGCAATGAACTTGTCCGCCGCGCCAAACAGCTTCATCCTGGCCTGCCGATGCTCTTGATCTCAGGCACCGTTTCCAACTTCGATCGTGCCGCTGCAGCCGACGCATTCCTGCCCAAGGGCGCTTGCACCCCAGCCGAAATGCTCGATCGCATCCGCATCCTCGTCGCCCGCAAGCGCGGCCCGAAGAAGCAGATTCCAGTCCCCGCGCCCGACGTTACGGCGGCGGTGGCTGTTGCAAGCTGATTCCTCCCCCTGAACAAAAAATGAGAGTTGGGCGAGACGCGCAAGCGCTCGCCCTCTTTTTCGCTTCGCAACGCGTCAGGCTTCTACAAGGCCATAGCGCCGTTGCCACTGCCGTTTCAGGCGCGTCCACACCACGTCGCGCTCAGGCTTTGAAATAGCGGCTTCCGGCGACTCCACAAACCGCGCCGCCTCCCTCTTCGCAAGCTCCAGCAGATCGCGATCGCGCGCCAGGTTCGCAACGCGAAACTCCGGCAAGCCGGCCTGCCGCGTGCCGAAGAACTCACCCGGCCCGCGCTGCGAAAGATCGATCTCCGCGAGCGCGAATCCATCCTGCGTCTGCACCATCGCGTCGAGTCGCAGTTCGGCTTCCGGCGAAATGCTGCGCCCGGTCAGCAGCACGCAATAGCTCTTCGCTGCTCCACGCCCCACGCGCCCGCGCAGTTGATGCATCTGCGCCAGCCCGAAGCGCTCGGCATGCTCAATCACCATCACTGTCGCGTTCGGCACATCCACGCCAACCTCGATCACGGTCGTCGATACCAGCACGTCGATCTCGCCGCGCTGGAACCGCGCCATCGTGACTTCTTTGTCGTCCGCACTCATCCGTCCATGCAGCAGCCCGATCCTCAGCCCATGCAGCGCACCGCCGCTCAGCTCATCGAACATCTCCGACGCAGACCGTAGCTTTGCACGCGCGATGTTGCGCTTCGGCTTCGTCTCCAGCGGAAGCTTCGCCGTTGCACCTCTTCTGCTCTTTCCCGCTGACTCGCTAACTCGCTGACTTGCTAACTCGCTCCCCTCGTCCTTCGCGAAGTCCAGCTCCGGCTGATCATCGCGCTCGCCCTCGATGATCGGATACACGATGTACGCCTGCCGTCCGCCTTTGACCTGCTTGCGCACGAAATCCCAAACCTCATCCGCACGCTCTTCAGGCATGCGCCGCGTCACAATCGGCGTTCGCCCCGGCGGCAACTCGTCGAGCACACTCGCTTCGAGGTCGCCATAAATTGTCAGCGCCAGCGTGCGCGGAATCGGTGTCGCCGTCATTACCAACACGTCCGGTTCTATCGCGGCACCACTCGCTCCCGGCTTGCGCATCAACTTGAACCGCTGCTGCACACCGAACCGATGCTGTTCGTCCACAATGACCAACCCGAGATTGTCGAAATCGACCTTCTCCTCGACAAGTGCGTGGGTTCCAATCGCCAGATCAGTTTCGCCGCGAAAGATGCGTCCGCGCACATCGCGCTTCATGCGATCATCCAGCGATCCCGTCAGCAGCGTCACGCGATAAGGCCGTTGCTTGCTCGGCGAAATCGCTGCGCGCAACAACTTACGCGCGGAGAGATAATGCTGCGTCGCAAGAATCTCCGTGGGCGCCATCATCGCCACCTGGTAGCCGTTCTCAATCGCAACCAGAGCAGCTTCGAGCGCGACAATCGTCTTGCCCGAGCCCACATCGCCCTGCAACAGCCTTCGCATCGGCCGCGGCGCGCGCATGTCTTCCACGATCTCGCCCAGCACGCGCTTCTGCGCTCCTGTTGGCTTGAACGGAAGCACCTGCTTCAAGGCGGTGCGCACCTGGTCGTTCGTGACGAACGCCGTACCTTCGCGCTCCCGCAGTCTCCGCCGTTTCAGCTCCAGCCCGAGTTCCAGATACCAAAGCTCTTCAAAGATCAGCCGGCGGTGCGCCGGCGTCCGCGCTGACATCAATTCCGTCATCGGCGTGCCCGCAGCAGGGAAGTGAATCTGTTCCAACGCTTCCATCCTTGAGGGCAATCCCAAGCGCTCGCACAGCGCAGGCGGTAGCGTCTCTTCCGCATGCGCTCCGCTCTCCTTCAAATCCCGGAAAATCGTCCACATCACGCGCCGCAGCCAGCGCGAGCTCAGCTTGGCTCCCCATGGTGTCGTTCCACCCACTGACGGATACACCGGCACAATCCTGCCCATCTCCAGCGTCGTGAACTCGGCGTCTTCGCCGGTCGCGCTAGCATCCGGCAGGATCTCGAACGTCGGCTGCACCATCTTGAACTTCGTCGAACCCGGCGGCGCGTTCAGCGCATTCCCGCTGCGCGAGCCCTCCAGCTTCCCATACAGCGCGATCCGCTGCCCCGGCCGAAACCTGTCCTTCAGATAGCTCCCGTGAAACCACAGGCATTTCACTGTCTCAAAAATGGGCGGCGGCCGCAGCAACCCGTCCATTCCCGGCTCGGTGACAGAATTCAGCGGCGCCACACCCACCGTCATCTCGAAGATCGGCCCGGACCTCGTCCGCAGCAGTACCGCGCCGCGGACCTCGCCAATCACGGAAGCCATCTCGCCCGGCTGATAGGCCGAAAGTGGTTTGGGATGTAAGCGATCCTCATACCGGAACGGCAGGTGGTAGAGCAGGTCCTCCACTGTCTCGAGGCCGCGCTCGTGCAGCCCTTCCGCGATGCGTGCGCCGATTCGCTTCACAAATTTCACCGGCGTCTGCATTTCAAGGGTCACGGCCTTGATGCTAGCAGGGGATTCCACTACATCTTTCGTACCGTGAGAATGGGATAATAAGACGTAGAGCCCCCGGTCTGCAGCTCCAAATGGATTCCTTTTTCTTCCGATTCAGAAACGCGCTTGTCCTGATTGTCATCGTCCTGCTGCAAGTCTTTGCGCTGGCTGTACAGGTTCAGCGCCCTGCCGAGGGCGCCGTCCCCGGAAGCTCCCCCGACGGTAAGAAGATCACCTTGCTCCGCCGCTGGACCGTCGCGCTGGTCACGCCCATTGAGCGCATAACGCATGGCAGCAGCCTGCATACCCGCAGCGTATGGGACAACTACATCGACCTGCGCCACGCCCGCGAGCAGAATCAGCAGCTCAAGCAGGAAATCACTCGGCTCCGCGAGGAGCAGGCTGCCTTCGCCGAAGACGCAGCGCAGGGCCGCCGTCTCCAGGCCATGCTCGGCTTCCAGCAGCAGTACATCTCTAAAACCGTTGCCGCGCAGGTTATCGGCACCAGCGGCACAGACCGCTCTCACGTGCTCTATCTCGATAAGGGCAGCGCCGACGGCCTTCGCCCGAACCAGCCCGTCATCACTCCCTATGGCATCGTCGGCAAGCTGCGCGACGTCTTCCCGCACACCTCGCAGCTTCTGCTCATCAATGACTCCAGCTCCGGTGCCGGTGTTCTGCTCGAGTCCACCCGCATCCGAGGCATTCTGCGCGGCACCTCTGCCGGCGAGATCCAGATCAACAATCTCACGCCCGACCAGCGCATCAAGGTCGGCGAGCAGGTCGTCACCTCCGGCGGCGATCAGGTCTTCCCGCACGGCCTTCCCGTCGGCACCATTCAGTCCATCGTGCCGGACCTGCAGCACCAGCCCTACACGGCGATCACGATTAAGCCCGCGGCGAATCTCTCTCAGCTTGAAGAGGTGCTCGTGATCACCGGAACCTCGCCCACGCTGCCCGCGCAGGCAAAAGAGGATGCGGCGCAGGCCGAGGCTAACGCCGAGGAGAACAAGCGCGCTGCCGAGGTTCTCGCAGAAAAGCTGCCGAGCATCACCGACCAGCCCCCAGCGGACCCGAATGCCCCGAACAAAACCACCGATCCCGCCTCCAGCAGCAACGGCAAACCCATCGACACCACCGGCCAGAACCTAATCGGCGGTCTGCCGGGAGTTCCTAACTCGGGACTCCCCAAGGTAAAGCCCTCGCTTCATCCTGATCGGTACACGCCGGGCACCACACCGCCGGCCGCCGACCTCCAGCCCGGCGCTCCAGATCCAAAGGATTCATCCCAGAACACCGCATCGCCCAAGCCCGAAGCGCCTTGATTCAACTGACCATGAGACCCAGCACAATCCATGCCTGAGCACAGTTACACATCCCGAGCCGAGCTCGACCAGTACGCGTTCCGCCCCATCGTCACCGTACTGGCGCCGTTGCTCTGCATTCTGCTGCAGGCAATGCTGCCCAAGACCTGGGCAAAGTTCAACTACGTCGACCTTCCACTGATTGCCACGATCTTTTTCGCGGTAGCCCGCCGCAACCCAATCGCCGGCACCATTACCGGAACCGTCATCGGCCTGTTGCAGGACGGCCTGACGAATCATCCCTTCGGCGTCTACGGCATCGCCAAGGGCATCATTGGCTATATCGCTGCCAGCGTTGGTTTCGCCGTCGACGTCGACAACATGGTCAACCGCGTTCTGCTGAACTTCGGCTTCAGCCTCGTACAAAGCGGCATGCTGTATCTCATTACGAGACGACTTTTAGCTGATCCAGGCGTCCATCTACAGCCAGTTCACGAACTCATCTGCGCTGTTGTGAATGCGATCGTCGCCATTCCGGTCTTTCTCCTGCTGGACCGCTTCAAACTCCGCGAGTAGACGGGAAATCCTCGCAAAACCCATACAAGACGCACATAAACTAAAGAGAACTCTCACTTGATCTTCAACGACGACAATACGGACGCGCTCAGCCGCCGCGAAAAACTGTCGGCGATCAAGCTCCACAGCGCACAGTATGTGATCGCGCTGGTGATGCTCGTGCTCGGCGCCGGCTTGTGGCGTCTGCAGGTACTGGGTGCTTCCAACTACCGTGTGCTGGCGGAACAGAACCGAATTCGCAAGGTGCCCGTCCTCGCGCCGCGCGGCCGCATCTTCGACCGCGAAGGCCGCATCATCGTCGACAACTATCCCTCCGTCAGTTGCTTCCTTCTGCGCGAAGGTCAGAACCACCTCGAGCAAGATCTCCCCCTGATCGCCGACGGTCTTCACATGACCGTCGATCAGATTCACGCGACGATCCGCCACTACCAGTCCGCGCCCAAATACCAGCCCATTCCGCTCAAGCAGGACATCACGCCCGACGAGCAGGCCTTTATCGCCGCGCACCGCGACGATCTGCCGGAACTGGAAACCCTCGACGAGCAGCGTCGCCTCTATCCCGACGGCGGTTTCATGGCTCACGTCATCGGCTACGTCGGCGAAGTCAGTGAGGCCGACCTCAACAACTCCAAGTACGCCTTCTACTCGCCCGGCGACGTCGTCGGCAAATCCGGCATCGAGGAAGCCTACGACCAGATTCTGCGCGGCACAGACGGCTCGCGCGACGTCATCGTCAACTCCCATGGCAAAGAGGTCGGCCTGATGGGCAAGGAGATTGAAGTCCCCGGCAAAGACCTCCGCCTCACCATCGACCTCGATCTCCAGAAAGCCGCCGAACGCGCTCTCGAAGACAAGACCGGCGCTATCGTCGCGATGGATCCGCACACCGGCGAGATTCTCGCGATGGTCTCACGTCCCACCTTCGACCCCAACCAGTTCGCCGTTCGCCTCAGCCACGCCTACTGGCAATCCATCATCACGAATCCTGACCATCCGCTGATGAACAAGGCCATCCAGGCGCAGCTCGCGCCCGGTTCCACCTTCAAGGTCATCATGACGCTCGCCGGTCTGCAGGAGAACGCCGCGCAGGACATGCATGTCGTGTGCAATGGCGGCGCCACGTTCTACGGTCACTTCTTCGCGTGCGACAAGCACCACGGGATGACCGACATCCACAACGCTCTGCCGTATTCCTGCGACACCTTCTACTACACGCTCGCCAACAAGCTCGGCATCGACACCATCGCGCACTATGCCGACGAAGTTGGCATCGGCCACAAAACCGGCGTCGACATTCCTGACGAAGCCGCCGGCGTAATGCCCTCAACCGAGTGGAAGCTGAAAACGCAGCATGACAAGTGGTACGCCGGTGAGACCATCTCGGTCGGCATCGGCCAGGGCGCCGTCGAGGTCACGCCGTTGCAACTGGCGCGCGCTCTCAGCGGCATCGCCTCCGGAGGTGTTTTGCGTCGTCCTCACCTCGTCTTTCCAGACGAGTTTACGGACCACCGGACACGGGAAGAGGTTAGTGAGATTCAGGGCATGTATCCCGGCTCCGGCGAGAAAACGATCTCCATCACGCCCGAAAACTGGCAGATCATCACCGACGACATGGCCAACGTGACGCAGAGTCCCATCGGGACTGCCGCGGAAACCCGCCTTGACGGTATCGACTTCGCCGGCAAGACCGGCACCGCGCAGGTCGTCGGCCACGACACCAAGCTGGGCAAGGGGCACAACACCATCCCCAACGCCTGGTTCGTTGGCATGGCGCCGCGCCGCAATCCCGACATCGTCGTCGCTGTCCTCTGGGAGCACGGCAACTGGGGCAACAACTCCTCCAAGCTCGCGGCCCAGGTCATTAACGCCTACATCACCAAGCAGCGCGAACGTGCCGGCAACCTCATGAAGGTCGCCGAGACACCCACCGCGAAGCCTCAAAATTCAGAGACGCAAACGGCCACACCCACCGCTACATCCTCTGCCGTCGCGGCGCAGCCGGCCGGACAATAACCATGCTGAACCGACTACGCGACTTCGATTGGACCCTGCTGGTCTTCGTTCTGATCATGTCCGTGATCAGTGTCGTCGAAATCCGCTCCGCGACCGCCACCACCAAGTTCCACGGCTTCCAGGTGAAGCAGATTGAGTTCATCGCCGTCGGTCTCGTGCTGATGTTCATCATCTCGCTCGTCGACTACCATCGCCTGCTCGACATCGCGCCCTGGGCCTACGGCATCTGTCTCGTCTCCCTCGTCGCCGTGCTCATCCCGCATATCGGCCAGAAGGTGCTCGGTGCGCGCCGCTGGATCAACCTCGGCGGCGGCGTTCACTTCCAGCCGTCGGAATGGGTCAAGCTCGTGCTCATCATCGTCGCGGCGCGGTTCTTGTGGACACGTGTCGGCGAGGAGATGAGCTGGACCGACATTGGCAAAATTGCCGCGCTCATTGGTATCCCCATGGTTCTCGTGCTCAAGCAGCCGGATCTTGGCACAGCGCTCACCTACCTCCCGGTACTTATCGTCGGCATGTTCCTCGGCGGCATGCAGTGGAAGCAGGCCGGTATCATCCTGCTCGGGCTGTTCATGCTTGGCGGCATCGCGTTCGCCACCGGCAGGCACCTCAAGCCCTACCAGCAAAAGCGCATCGACGCCTTTCTCAACCCCGACTCCGACCCCAAGGGCTCCGGCTACCAGATTCGCCAGTCCCTCATCGCCGTCGGCTCCGGCGGCATCTGGGGACAGGGCAACAACAAGGGCAGCCAGACCCAGGGCGACTTCCTTCCCATCCCCTACACCGACTTCATCTTCGCTGCCTTCTGCGAAGAGCACGGATTCATCGGGGCCGCCGGCGTCCTTCTGCTCTACTTCCTCATCCTGATACGGCTCATCCAGAATGCCCAAACCGCAGCCGACGCCCCGGGAGGCCTCCTCGTCATGGGGATCTTCGCCGTCTTGCTCTTTCAGGTGGCTATCAATATTGGTATGTGCATCGGCCTGATGCCGGTGACCGGCATCCCCCTGCCTCTTATGAGCTACGGCGGCTCCTCCGTTCTGTTTACCTTCCTGGCACTCGGCATCGTGATGAACGTCCGTATGCGTAGATTTGTCAACTAGATACGAGAGATCAGAGAGCAGAGAACAGAGATTGCGGTGTTCCCGGTAGTTTTGAGGTTCACCGTTGTCGCCCCCGGTTCCTGATCTCTGTTCTCTGATCTCTCTTTAGTGCATACTAGAAGCAGGACCCGGTCGAGAGACCAGTCCGAACGGATTGACCGCTGCCAGGACGTGACCTTTCCCTGCCGGCGGCCAGACAAGAATTTTTTATGAAGGCCGGCCAGGCACGGATCAGCTTCCGAAGGCCGGACAGGTTTTGAGAATGCAGCCATGCGGACGGTTAACGACCCCGCCTCAGGATGAGGTTGAGTTGGTCACAAACTCCGCAAAGCAGCTTCTGCCCGAGGCAAATACGATCGAGTCCCGGGCACGCAGCGCCACACTGGACAAGTTCTTTCTCAACAGATTTCTCGGGAAGCCGAGCACGCATCCCGCAGGAAACGCCTGCAACGCAGGCCGTTTGTTGAGCCTCTTGAATTCACCCCCAGTCTTCGCAGCGCATACCTCGTCCGCTCCGGGGAGGTTCGCCCTAGCGAGCTAACGCTTCGCTGGGCTTTGACCCCGCCTGTTCTGCCAGCTTGTGCCCGGACCCCAAACTCCGGCGCGGGCAGAAAGAGCAGCAATGTCGAAAGAAATCTATATATCCAGCACGCCGCAGGAGACGCGGCTTGCCATCGTCGAAAAAGACGAACTCGCAGAAATCTACTACGAGCGCGAAAACGAATACACTCTCGCAGGTTCCATCTATAACGGACGCGTCACCCGCGTCCTCCCGGGCATGCAGTCCGCCTTCGTGGACATCGGCCTGGAGCGCGACGCCTTCCTTTACATCACCGACTTCATGGAAGAGCAGGGCGATGCCGCCGATTTTGAGAGCGAAAGCTCCCGCAACGGCCGCGGTGAACGCCGCGAAAGCCGGGAACGCGGCGCGGGTCGTGAACGCAGCGAAGGCCGCGAGCGTGGCGAAGGCCGCCGTCGTGACCGCCCGGCGGAGCCGACGATCACGATCGAAGAAGAACCCATCTCGCTGCAGGGTGAGTCCGAGTCTTCCGATTCCGGCGGGGAGGGCGGCGAGGGCAGTCGCCGCTGGCGTGGTCGTCGGGGCCGCCGGCGTGGACGCGGTGGCAACGGTGAGCACAGCGAAGGCGGCTCCTCTTCCGAAGCCGCGCCCGAGAGTAACGATTCCGTGGCATCCGAGCCACGCGATTTCGATGGCAGTTATGAACGTCGCCACGCAAATCGTGATCGCGACCGCGAAATCCTCGCGCGCCAGGACGCTCTCCGTGAACGGTTTGCCGCCCGCGGCCAACGTCACAATTCCGCTGACGAATCTATTGATATCAATGCATCGGCCGAGCCATTCATTTTGCCCGGCGAATCGCTGTCCAAGTACCGTCGCGGCGAAGCGGCTGAGCCGACAACTTCTGAGACTCGCCAGGTGGGCGGTTCTGCAAAGCCCTCCTCCGAGTTCGAGCTCACCGGTCAATGGGACGGCGGCCTGACGCTGCCCGGCGAAACGCTCTCGCGTCATCGCGGAGGGGATCGCGCCGAAGGCAACGGCGCAGAGTCAGAGTCACACAGTTCCGGCTCCCCCCGCGGACGTGACCGTCGCCGCGAGCGTGACGAGCGCCGTGGCCGCCCCGGACGCGACCGCAACCGCTCGCTCTCGCCGGAAGAGGCGGTGCTTCCGGCCGTCACCTCGCAGCATGAGCCCGAACCCGCTCCGCAGCCGTTCAGCGATGATGTTCCCGCATTCGAGATCGCCGAGACCGAGGCACGCCTCGAACTCGAGCGCCACGCAGCCGAGGATATCGCCTACACCCCCGCGACGGATGTCGCGCCGTCCGAAGAGGCTCCGGCCGAGTCCATCCTCGAGGCCGTCGAAGAGTTCCACGAAACAGTGGCCGAGTACGAGCCCGGCGAAGAAGCTTCCGCATCCTATCGCGTCGATCCTGCAGGGTTCAGCGAGTTCCGCCAGGGCAGCACCACCGATGAGTCGATCGAACCTGTTGACGCGGAGGCCGCTGCTGCGCCGCGTTTCGACGAAAGCCACGGCTTCGCCTCAACGCCCACGCACGAATTCACCAACGTGCAGCCCACCGGAGAGATGATCTCCGAGTGGCCGCTCACGCCCGAGAATTCAACCGCCGGCGAGTCGCAGCCCGATGCTCCCATTGAGCATGAGGCCGCGGTGCAATCGATCGATCTTGCACACGCCGAGCCGTCGCCTACCGACCCCCGCAGCTTTGCTCCCGGCCACGGCGAACTCGAGGAAGAGCTGATCGATGAGGAGGAGATTGATCTGCCCGCCATTTCCGCGGGTGCGGCCGAAGATTATGAAGAGGAGACGCTCGAGAACGCCGCCGACCTCGGCACCATGATCCGCGAGATGTCCATTGACCAGATCACGCGGCCCGAACTCCCCGAACTCGACGAGGACGAGGACGAGGACGAAGACGATTTCGATATCTCCGAAGAGGAGATGGAAGAGGACGAGCTCGAAGCCAACGGGTCGATCGCAGCGAGTGATATCGACGAGGTTGAAGAGGAGCGCTCTGCCGAGGAAGAGGAGTTTGGCGACTCCGAGGCGACCGAAGCCGTTGAGGCCGAAGGCGAGAGTGGGACCACAACCGAGCGCGAACCCGGCCGACGCGTCCGTCGCGACACCCGTCGCCGCGGACGGGAGCGTGGTGAGCGTCGCACTGGCGGCCACTCGCGCAACGGCGGCCGCTCGGGACGCCACTCGATGCAGACCACCGACCTTCCGGCGATCAGCGATCTGCTGAAGCCCGGCCAGGAGGTTCTCGTCCAGATTGCGAAGGAGCCCATCGCTAAGAAGGGCGCGCGCATCACATCGCACATCGCTCTGCCCGGACGCTTCCTGGTCTTCATGCCGACCGTCAACCACGTCGGCGTGTCACGCAAGATCGAATCCGATGGCGAGCGTCGCCGCCTCAAGGAAATTCTGCTCAACGAGAAGGGTGAGGCCAGCGGCGGGTTCATCGTACGCACCGCAGCCTCGGGGGCCAGCGAAGACGAGCTTCGCAGCGATCTCCGGTTCCTGCTCAACCTCTGGGCCGACATCAAGCAGCGCTCCGACTCCTCGAAGTCTCCCGCGCTTATCTACCACGACCTCAACCTCGTCGAGCGCATCCTGCGCGACCAGGTCACCGACAACTTCTCGGCAATCTGGGTCGACACCGAGACCGAGTACGAGCGCGTGCTGCGCTTCCTGCAGCGCTTCCAACCCTCGCTCATCCGCCGCGTGAAGCTCTATTCCAAGGAGACACCGCTCTTCGAGCAGTTCGGCCTGCAGGAGGAGATCAACAAGGCGCTGCGCTCAAAGGTGTGGCTCAAGTCCGGCGGGTCCATCGTGATCAACCAAACCGAAGCTCTCGTCGCCATCGACATCAACACCGGCAAGTACGTCGGCAAGACGGCGCGCCTGGAAGACACGATCGTCAAGACGAACCTCGACGCGATCCCCGAGATCGTTCGCCAGATTCGCCTGCGCGATCTCGGTGGCATCATCGTCATCGACTTCATCGACATGGACGAGCGCAAGAATCGCCAGAAGGTTCTCATCGCCCTCGAAGAAGAGTTGAAGAAGGACCGCGCTCCATCGAAGGTTCTTCAGTTCAACGACTTCGGACTCGTCGCTATCACGCGCAAGCGTGTGAAGCAGTCTCTGGAGCGTACGCTCTCAACAACGTGCGGAATCTGCCAGGGAACCGGCATGACCAAATCTCCGGTCACGGTCTGCAACGAGATCTTTGTCGAGCTCCGCAAGATGCACCGCCATCTCGAAAAGGGCGACATCATGCTTCGGGTGAACCCGGAGGTCGTGAAGCAGCTCAAATCCAGCGGCGGCAAGTGGCTGCAGGAGATGGAGGAGATGAGCGGGAAAACAATTCTCGTGAAGTCGGATCCGAGCCTCCATCCGGAACAGTTCGACATCCACTAATCCAGGGAAGAGTGAAGCGAGGGGAGAGCCTATGTTCTCCCCTCGCTTTTCGCGCTAAAGCCGTTTGCCCGCCGCCCGCGTGCGAAGATCCGCAAACGACCAAGCCTAACGCAGCCCGGAGAGACTGACTTCTCCCTGGGCGCGTTGTGCTTCTTTCTTCAGGTTCGCTTCGGCCTCTTTGCGGAGTGTCGAGGCTTCCTCGCGGGCGCCAGAGGCATCAAGGACCTTCGCATAGGCGAGTTCTGCGCCAAGGAAGCGTGAGCTCTGGCGGCCAGCGCTCTCTTCCAGAAGCTTCAGGCCTCGGCTGGTGTTCTCGCGTGCCTCCGCGATGTTTCCGGTCTGCAGGTAGGCTTCCCCGAGAAGAACATACAGCCATGCAGTCTCGGGGTGCTCGTCGTCATGAGACAGCTTCGAGAGATTGAGCGATCGTTGATAGCCAGAGACCGCGCTGCGGCGATCGCCATCGAGTTCGGCGATACTCGCCTGCGTAGCCGCGATGGAAGAGAGATCATCCGGGGTGAGCTTGTCAGAAAGTTGGGACTCGGCGATGGCGTGCGCTATGCGTTTATGAGCTTCGTGTCTCGCGTGCTGGTCGGCAGCGATGGTGGCGAGGTCATTCCAAACGATTGCGATTTCGGCGTGATGGGCGCCTGCCTTCTCGAACAAGTGCACCGACCGGTGCAGGAGGTGTTTCGCTGTATCGACTTGACCTGTCTCTGCATAAAGCGTCCCGAGGCTGCTGAGAGTAGTGGCGTACTCGAAGGGATGCCGGCCATCGCGATCGATGATGGCAAGGGCCTGCTCGTAGTAGGCCGTTGCACGATGGAAGTCTCCGCGCTGCTGATAGGCGTGGCCGAGATAGGTCAAAACAATGCCCTGCTCGATTGGCTGAAGGTTCGCTTTGGCAAGCAGCGAATTTGCGGTCTGGATTAATTGCGGGATTTCGTTGTGGCGGCTTAGTTCTGACAGTGGGAACACCGCGCTGTTGTCGTCTGTCGCGCTCATGGGCGCCGCGCAAATCAGGATCACGAGCACACATACCAGGATTCGCCTCATGACAGTAGGTCCTTTACTGGCGACGGTCACAGCAATCCACGTGTGCGAGATCTAGCGCAATGCAGAGACGCTGATTTGTGACTGAGCGCGTTGCCGGTCGGTGTCTGTATTCATGCCGGCTTGAGCCGCCTTACGCAGCGTGGAGGCTTCGTCGTGAGCGCCCGAGGCATCGAGCACTTTGGAGTAGACAAGTTCCGCGGCAAGATAGCGGACTGTATGTCGGCCGGAGGCTGCCTCCAGCATGGCTAAGCCGCGGCTGGTGGATTCGCGTGCATTCGCGAGGTCGCCGGCCTGGAGATAAGCCTCGCCAAGAAGCACGCGGAGCCATGCCTCCCGCTGCTGCTGATCTTTGTTGGTCTGCTTCCAGAGGTCGAGCGAGCGCTGATAGCTGGAGATGGCGGTGTGAGGATCACCATCGAGTGCCGCAACTCTTCCTTCGCTCGTCGAGATGGCAGCCAGCTCACCCGGAGCCATATCGCTGGCAAGCTTGGATTCGGCGATACAGCGTGCGATGTCTTTATGAGCTTCGCCACGCGAGTGCTGGTCGGCCGCGATGGTGGCGAGATCGCTCCATATCATCGCCGCTCCCGCATGATCGTTTTCACTCTCGAACATGTGCCCGGCGCGAAGCAACACGTGCTTCGCCGTTTCGGTCTGGCCAATCTGCGCATAGACCGTCGCGAGAGTTGCGAGAGTTGCAGCGTAGTCGGACGAGTGCTGGCCGTCGCGATCGACGATGGCGAGAGCCTTCTCGTAATGGCTTGTCGCTTTGGTGAACTCGCCGCGTTGCTGATAAGCGTAGGCGAGGTAGACCAGGACCATGGCATGGTCCGCGGGCGACAATGCAGGGTTCGCGAAAAGCGCGTTCGCCGCATCGATCACCTGGTGAAGTTGGCCGCGCCGGCTGAGGTCTGCAATCGAAGCGAGCGCGGTCTTGGGATCCTGCGTTGGGGCTTGCGCGGTCAGAAGAGGCGCCGAGGTTGTGACGGCGAGGAGCACACAAAACAGAATTCGCCTCATGGGAGAAACTCCTATGCGTGACGATTCGGTCGGCGATCCGCGCTTGATCGCTTGGGCCGTGGATGTGTTGTCCTACGCAGGCCTCCGAGCTGTAGTTCGGGGTTTGTGACCAGTGGTGGACGGGCGGGGACGAGGGCATCAGTGATACGAGACGACGTGACGAAGTGCCCCTGCGCTGGGACGAACGCGAGCGCTAGTGCAAGGCCGCGACGCTGACCTCTGATTTGGCGCGATTGCTCTCCGCACTCATGCTGCTTTGGGCCTCCTTACGGAATCTCGAGGCTTCGCCGTGGGCGCCGGCCGCATCCAGAACTTTGGAATAGGCGAGCTCTGCGGCGAAGTAGAGAGTACTCTGGCGAGCCGAACTTGCTTCCAACAGGCTCAAGCCCCGGCTTATCAAAGAACGCGCGGTTGCGATATCGCCAGCCTGCAGATAGGCGCCGCCCAGAAGCACTGAGAGCCATCCAGTTTCGAGATGCTCGTTTGGATGGGATTGTGTCCAGAGGCCGAGGGACTGCTGGTATTCGGCGATGGCGGTGCGAGGATCGCCGTCGAGTTCAGCAATCCTTCCTTGTGTGGCCGCGAACGCGGAAGTCTCGTCCGGACTGACACTGGTGGCTCGTTGCAATTCGCCGATTGCGCGGGTCATGCATTTGTGAGCTTCGCGCTTTGAACGGATGTCAGCGGCGATTGTGGCGAGATCATTCCAGACCATTGCGATTTCAGCATGGTGATCGCCATCCCTCTCGAGTAAGTTCTCGCATCGAAGGAGCACGCGTTTCGCGATTGCGAACTGGCCGGTTTCTGCGTAGAGAGTCGCCAGAGCTCCGAGGGTGGTGGCATAGTCGTCGGAGTGGAGACCGTTGTGATCGAGTACTGCGAGCGCATTTTCGTAGTAGGTCGTCGCGGTGTGGAAGTCGCCTTCGCGCTGATACGCATGGCCGAGATAGGTCAGCGCAATGGCCTGATCAGAGGGTGTCAGTTGCGGGTTTGCGAGAAGAGAGTTTGCAGCCTGAATCAACTGCGGGAGTTGATCCTGCTGGCTTAGCGCTGAGAGATGGTCAAGCGCGGCACTTTGATCTTGTGCGCCGAGATCGGGCGCAGAGGTCAGGATTCCGAGCAGCACACAATACAGGATTCGCCTCATGGAAGGAGGTCCTTTGCGTGACGATTGCGCCGCGGACTGCGGCAATTTCATGAACGAAAGCGCGTTTGCGATGCGTGATGAGCCCTGATGGCTCAGGCCTGATGTGCTGACCTACGCTGACATAGAAGGGGTGGTTCCGGGTTTGTGACGAATGATTCTTGGGAGCGTGGAACCAGGTGTTCCTCGTGGAACATTCATTAGTTCCGGACTAAGAAATGTGGGAAAGGACGATTTCTGAGGATTTCGCTCCGCTGCGTTTCGATGATCGGACGGCTGGAGTCTCGGGTGAATCTATGGACAATCTGGTGACAAAGAAATGACGGACATCGAGGCTCCAGAAAATAAGCTGGGCGACAGGGAAAATTTGTTCCCGGGAGCCACGATGAAATCATTTCGCACGATCTTTGCCGGAGATCTGGATTCGGTCTCGCTCAAGAGCGAGATGGAGACGTATGGATACGTCTTCATCCGGGACCTGATACCGAAAGAGGACCTGCAGCCCCTGCTCGGGGACATGATCCGCATTGCATCGGATGAGGGTTGGCTGATCGAGGGCAGCGCACCATCGGACCGGCTCGCGGATCCGGCCAGGGCGTGCTTCGAACCGGACAAGAGGTATAAGCGGGCTTCAAATCGCGCGTTCTGCCTGGAATCGCTCCACACATTGGCGCATCATCCTGCATTGACCGATGTGATGAAGCGACTTGTGGGACCGCACCTTCTGGTTCATCCCAAGCCCATCGGGCGGATCATTTTTCCCAACTGCGCGGAGGCCCTTTTGCATGCGCACCAGGACCACTCCGGGATTGCAGGAAGCTCCGACAGCTATACATTGTGGACGCCGATGCACGATTGCCGGCCAGGACAGGGGACGCTCGAGGTCATGGAGCAGTCACACTTCTTCGGGCTTCAACACAGCAAGGGGTATCTGCCCCGGGAAGAAGCCAGGGGAGGCGATTGGGTAGGAGGACGGATCAATGCTGGCGATGTGGTGATCTTTCACAGCCTCACGGTGCACAGCTCCACGCTGAGTACCTCCGATCAACTGCGTTGTTCGATGGACTGCCGGTTTCAGAGTTACGACGAGCCGATCTCACCGTTCGAAATCGTGTTTCCCAATCAGGCTAAAGGCGGACGAACCTGGGAGACCACCTATGCGGACTGGGAACACGACGATTTGAAGTACTACTGGCGCGATTTGCCATTGCGTGTAAAGCCCTCGGTGGCCGAGATGGCCGCGCTGGCCGAGACGGCTGACAGTCCCGAAAAGCGACTTCGCTATGCGACCGCTGTGGAGCTGATCGAGCGAGAAATTCCCATGCTGGTGCGATGAGCGAAGTACTCCGGGGATAGTACTTCGTTCCGTGCCAAAGTATTTAACGCAATGCAGCGATGCTGATCTCTCCCTGGTTGCGCTCGACGCCGGCCTTCAGCCCGGCCAACACTTCCTTGCGTAGAGTTGAAGCTTCATTGCGAGAGCCTGAGGCTTCAAGAACTTTGGAGTACACCAACTCTGCAGCGAGGTAACGGCGACTGTTGCGGCCGGCGCTTGCTTCCAGGAGGTTCAGGCCCCGGGTTGTCATCTGGCGCGCGGAGGCGACGTCGCCCGCTTGCAGATAGGCGTCGCCGAGGAGCACGTAGAGCATTGCAGTCTCAGGATGCTGGTCTCCGTGAATTTGCTTCGCAAGGGAGAGGGCGTTCTGGTAGCCCGCAACTGCGGCACGAGAATCGCCATCGAGTTGAGCGATTTTTGCCTGCGTGGTTGTGACGGCCTGGGTCAGAGCCGGGCTCGGGCCGGGGATGAGCCGCAGCTCGGCGAGGACGTGGTCCATGTATTTGTGCGCCTCGCGTTTGGATAACTGGTCAGCGGCGATGATGGCGAGATCATTCCAGAGCCATGTGATTTCGGCAGGATGGTGGCCGTCCTTCTCAAGCATTTGCACGGATCGAAGCAGCAAATGTTTCGCCGTGTCCTGTTGTCCAATATCTCCGTAAAGAACCGCCATCGCGGCGAGAGTTCCGGCGTATTCGACTGGATGAGAGCCGTCGCGTTCGAGGACTGCAAGGGCCTTCTCGTAGTTCGCTGTTGCCTGGCGGACGTCTCCGGTCTCCTTGTAGGCGTGGCCGAGGATGGTCAGAACAATGCTCTGCTCGATCGGCGCGAGATTTTCGTTGAGCAGGGAATTTGAGGCCTGAATCAACTCGGGGAACCGATTTTGCCGGTTCAGGTCTGCGAGGTGGTTGATTGCGGCATTGTGAATTTGTGCGCTGGCAAAGGGCGCTGAGGTCATGATTCCGAACAAGACACACGACAGGATTCGCCTCATGGAAGGAGGTCCTTTGGGTGACGTTGTCTGCCGCGATGGGCGGCGTCATGATGGAGAGCGGCGCAGCGTTCGGCATTCCGCCGTGGGTGATGGAATGTGCTGCGATCCGCAGGTGTTCACTGCTCACTGCTCAATACGGACAGGAGTTCAGGGGAGGATGCAAAAGCTTCTGGGGCTATTGCTGACGGGTGCAGAGGAGGGGCTCGCGTGCGATTATCGCTCGTACCCCCCCCTCCCCCCTGTTTTTGCGCAAAATCTAGAGGATGTTGGGCTTAGGGGTGGACCTTGGTCGGGAAATTTGTGTCGGGGCTCTCATGAGGGCCCCTCGGCGGAGGAGGGTTTTGTCAAGTCGGGCGGCTTGCTTAGAGTCCTAACCGTTGCCGGTGAAATCCAACAGGCATGAAGACGATTCATCCCAAGGTGCAGATCGGGCACGTGCATTTGAAGGTGGCGGACATGGAGCGTGCGCTTCGGTTTTATCGCGACGTGCTGGGGTTCGAGGTAACGCAGCGGATGGGGTCGAGCGCGGCGTTTCTGTCGGCGGGCGGATATCACCACCACATCGGGCTGAATACGTGGGAGAGCGAAGGTGGGTCCGCACCGGCGGCGGGGACGACGGGGCTGTATCACCTGGCGGTGTTGTATCCGACGCGGGCGGAGTTGGGGGATGCGCTGCGGCGGTTAGTCAAGGCGGGCGTGCCGCTCGATGGGGCGTCGGACCATGGGGTGAGCGAGGCTCTGTACCTGCGCGACCCGGATGGGAATGGCGTGGAGCTTTACTGGGACCGTCCGCAGGAGGATTGGCCGCGCACGAAGGAGGGGGAGCTCGCGATGGTGACGGGGCCGCTGGATTTGAAAGGGTTGTTGGCGGCTGCGGGATGAATTGTGATGTCTGCGGAGTCAGTGCGTTAGGCTTACGGCAGGCCCATGAATTTTGAATTCGACCCGAAGAAGGCAGCCGCCAACCTGAAGAAGCATGGTGTCTCCTTCACTGAGGCGATGACCGTATTTAATGACCCGTTCGCTCAGACGTTTCCTGACGAATTTCATTCGGACGAAGAAGACCGATGGATTACGATTGGATTGTCGTCAAGGCGGCGACTGTTGTTCGTCTCGCATCTGGAGTCAGAGGGGACGATTCGCCTGATTGGGGCACGAAGGGTTGTGCCTTTTGAAAAAGATGCCTACGAAGAGCTCAAAGACCGTCAGTAAGCGCGATCCACTTGCGCCACGCCCGCTGGATTTTTCGAAGGCGGTGCGCGGGAAGTATTACAAGCAGGCGCAGGAAGGAACGAACGTCGTTCTCATCGCGCCGGATTTGCTCGATACCTTCCCGGATTCTAAAGCGGTGAATGATGCGCTGCGCAGCTTGAAGGAGATTGCGCAACGGACGCGCAAGGCGTCATGAGTTGACCGGCGAGAGTGATCCTTCCTGTCCTAGCTCTGACGTCCTGCGAACCCACATCTCGATACTCGAGATGTGGGGCACCCGGCAGACCACATCTCAGAAGCGAGATGTGGGGCACCCGCTCTTGGGGAGTAGGTCAGATGTGGGCCACCCGCCGGATGAATCACCGAGATTACCTTTGATTTGTTGATCCCAGGGAGTGTGTGTGGTTTGCTGGGACCGCAATGCACAAGGTAACTGGGGAGCTTCGCTATGAGAGCTGTATATGCGATTTTGTTGTGTGCGGTCTTCTGTCCATTTCTATCTGCCCGTGCTGATGTAATCACGAACACTTCTGCGTCCATAAGAGTGGGCGAGGGCGTGTCCTGTTTGTCTTCTGGGCCCACGCAGTCAAACTGCGATTTGGGTTCGGGTTCCGCGGGGGCCAACGCGCATGCGTATGCAGATCAGTTCGACGCATGGGTGTCTGCTCAGGTGTACGGGTTCCCTACTATTTCTGGCCCCGGCGTGTTTGCGACAGCCGAGGCACAGATTGATGGTAAGTATGTGTTGTACGGCGACACTGGAACGGGATCCTTCGATATCTACTACACCCCATTCTCTGATCAGGGGGGAGATCTCTCCTGTTCGGTGGAGATTGCTGGCGGAAGTGCACAATCGTGCAAATCCCCGGTGATCGTCGAGTATGGAGTGCCGTTCACAATGGACGTTACCCTAACGGCCTCCGCGTTTTCCGCTCCCTTTGGCGAGGGCGTCTTGGGGGAGGCCGTCGTGGATTTCTCCCAGCAGGGGCTGTCGGCAACGCCGGAGCCATCTTCGATTTTGTTGTTAATGCCGGGGGTGGCGGGTGTGTTCGCCGCGGGCTTGCGAGCGAAGAGGAAGATGATGCAACCGTTCGCTGATTGAGCGATGGCAGGAACATACCCCACTCATCGCGATGAGACCACGATGAATGGGGCACCCATGAGTGGGCCACCCGCCTGCATGATTGAGTGCTTCCATAGATTCATCGACGTACGAGAGGAGAGTAATCGAACCCATGTCGGCCGAACAGTTGAAAAAGGCAGCAATCATCTACGATTTCGACGGGACTCTAGCACACCGCAATCTGCAAGAGTGCAGCTTCATCCCATCTATAAACATGGATCGTGACCAATTCTGGGATGAAGTTAAGCAAATGACGAACCGTGAGAATGCGGACGAGATATTGGTTTACATGCACCTCATGCTGGCGAAGGCCCGCGACAGGAAGGTCGACGTAACAAGGGAGATGCTTCGTGACCACGGGAGGGCGGCTCCGTTATTCAACGGTCTGGAGGATTTCTCGTGGTTCAAACGTATCAACGCTTTTGCCAACGAACGCGGCTTAGACCTCCAGCACTACATTATCTCTTCCGGGATAGAAGATATGATTCGCGGCTGTAGGATTCAGGAGGCATTTCATCGCATCTACGCTTCGAAATACATCTACAGCGGTGAGGTTGCTGCGTGGCCCGGCGTAGCGATCAACTATACGACCAAGACTCAGTATCTCTTCCGGATTAACAAAGGTGTAGAGAACCACTGGGATAACAAAGCAATCAATCAGTACATGCCCGAGCATTCTCGCCCCATCCCGTTCGAGCGCATGATCTTCCTTGGCGATGGCGCATCTGATATCCCAACGATGAAGATGTTGACCTACCAAGGGGGCCACTCGATTGCTGTGTATGACGAGCAATGTGAGAAGGAGGATCTCGAAAAGATCCACGCGCTTATCGCGGACAGTCGAGCGGACTTTGTAGCTCCCGCCAATTACGGAGAGAACTTACAGCTCGACATCATCGTGAAAGGAATTCTCGGACGCATTGCACGTGCCTGTCAGTAATCGATTTTGATAAGCGAAGGGCGGCTCTTGCGAGCCGCCCTTGGGGTTTGGGGTTCTGTTTTGATTCTGGGCAAAGCTGAAAACGCAGATTCCCTTCGGGAATGACAACAAGAAGGACAAAGGCTGAAACGCAGATTCCCTTCGGGAATGACAACAAGAAAGAATGACAAAAAGAAAGACAGCGGTGAGTTAGTGGGCGGCGACGGTTTGTTCGCCGAGGGAGTGGAGTTCGGCGCTGTTGGCGGGGCGGGTGTAGAACATGTGGCCGCCGGGGAATTCGTGCACGGTGAGTTGCGGCGCGATGGTGGCGGGGAGTTGGTTTTGAGTTAGGACGCTGCCCATGAAGGGGCAGCTGAGGTCGTTCCAGCCGTGCATGATGACGACGTGGAGCTTGGGGTCGGCGGCGAGAGCTTCGCGGAGGTCGGTGACGGCGCCGCGGCGGAGGTCAGGGCCCTGGCGGTCCCAGAGGCGGCCGACGTCGTAGGAGAGCAGGTTGTAACGGTCGTCGACCTTCCAGCCGACGGTGACGGTGTCGAAGTTGACCATGGCCTGGGTGATCTGCGCCATGCCGGACTCGAGGATGGGGTCGGAGCCCTGCTGCTCGGGCGAGTAGGGGAAGGGATCGGGGTCGGTGACGTTGGAGTCGTAGACGGAGCCGATCTTGCCATCTTCGCGATGGACCTCGCGGAGGTAGGCGCCGGTTTCGAGGCGGCCGCCGGAGTACTTGACGAACTGCGGGTCGAGGCCGGTCATCTCGGTGACCTTGGCGATCATGTCGTTGGTGGCGGCGGCGTTCTGCGGGCCGGCGATGATGGCGGAGGCGTAGGGGCCTTCGTCGTAGGCGATGACGTCCTTCATGGCCTCGGGAGTGAGCTTGCTGTGGCGCTCGAGGTTGGAGGCGGTGATGGAGGGGAGGGTGATCATCCATGGGACGGGCGAGAGGTTGCGGTCGCCGAAGTCGGGGTTGAGGTAGGGGCTGACGAGGAAGAGGCCGTTGACGCCGACACCGAGCTGCGTCTGGAGGTAGTGGGTGATGCGCGGGCCGCGGTAGCCGCCGTAGCTCTCGCCCATAACGTATTTCTTGGACATCATGCGCTGATTTTTGACGAGCCACTTGTAGATGGTGAGGGAGAGGTACTCGATGTCGGGGGTGGGGGCGTAGAAGAGCTTGCGGGATTCGTCGTCGGAGACGAGGGATTTGGAGAAGCCGGTGCCGATGGGGTCGATGAAGACGAGGTCGGTGAAGTCGAGCCAGGTGCCGGGGTTGTCGGAGAGGGTGGCGGGGTCAGAGGGTGACTCGCCGGCATTGCCGAAGGAGACGTGCTTGGGGCCGACGGCGCCGAAGTTGAGGAAGCCGGAGGCCGCGCCGGGGCCGCCGTTGAAGGCGAAGAGCACGGGGCGGTTGTGCTCGCCGTCAACGGTGTAGGCGGTGTAGACGACTTCGCCGGTGGGCTTGCCGTCCTTGCCTTCCATGGCGATGGTGCCGACGGTGGCGGTGTAGTGGAGGGTCTTGCCGTTGACGGTGATGGTCTGGGCTACAGATTTATCGGAAGGGAGGGGATTGGGGAGGGCCTGGGTGTGCTCGGGTGGCTTGGGTGGGCCGGGAGGCGGAGTGGGCGCGCCGGAGGCTGGGGCGGCGGCGGCGGCGGGCGCGGTTTGGGAAGGTGCGGGTGCGGCGGCGGAGGTGGAGGTGGAGGAGGGGTTCTGCTGGTTGCCGCGCTGGCCTCGTTGGGCGGCGGCGGGCAGAGTGAGGACTAGTAGAAGCGCAGGTGCAATGCGACTGAAGGTCATGCGAGCCATGTTAACGGATTTGTGGGCGACGTTCAGCAGGGAATGTGGTTGCACACAAGAAGGCAGACCCCAGGGGCTAAAGCCCCTTCGTTTGCTGCGCGATGAGAGAGCCACGCCTGAAGGCTAGGCCGACCTAGAAGCGCGATAGAGGCCAGGAAGCGCGACAGAGGCGAGATTCGAGCGGCGAGCTGCAGTTGAGCGCGAGCTCAAGAATGTTGCGAACCCACATCTCAAAATCGAGATGCGGGGCACCCGTGCGAGGTGCAGTTGAGCGCGAACTCAAGGATGTTGCGAAACCCACATCTCAAAATCGAGATGTGGGGCACCCGCGCGAGCTACGAGCTGCGAGCTGGGAGTTAAGCGCGGCTTGGAAATCAGAAGAGGAGTTTGGCGGCGAACTGGGTGTTGAAGGGTTCGCCGGGGCCGATGCCGGGGGCGCCGTTCCAGTCGCCGATGGTGTCGTAGAGGGTGGCGGAGCCGCCGACGGAGGCGGAGGGTGGGGCGTAGTTGATGCGGTTGAAGAGATTGAAGAGCTCGGCGCGGAGTTGCAGGTTGAGGCGCTCGGTGAGGCGAGTGTTTTTGAAGACGGAGAGATCGACGTCGCTGTAGCCGGGGGCGTAGAGCGAGTTGCGGCGGACGGTGCCGAAGGTGCCGAGTGGAGCGTTGGTGAAGGCAGAGAGGTCGATCCAGTTGGCGTGCGGGTGCTGGCCCTGATAGCCGGTGCGCGGGTTGCCGATCTGCACGGCGCGGTCGTTGCCCTCGTTGGTGCCGGAGATGTCTCCGGCGGCGTGGACGCTGAAGGGCTCGCCGCCGTGGAAGGAGAGCAGTGAGTTGAGCTGCCAGCCGCGGGTGAGCAGTTTGTAGCGGGCGGCGCCGGGGATGGAGTAGCTGAGGAAGGTGACGAAGGAGTTGCGGACATCGAAGTCGGAGTTGCCGTAGTCGCCGAGGAGGTTGAGGTTGTTTTGCGGAAGTGCGCCGCGGTAGGCGGTGACTTCGTCGAGGGAGTGTGACCAGGTGTAGGCGGCGGTCCCGGCGAGGCGATGCCAGTTGGCGATTCGCAGCGTGGCTTGTAGAGCGTTGTAGTTGGAGGTGCCGGTGCTCTCGATCTGGTTGATGTTGCTGTATTGCGGGTAGGTGGAGAAGTAAGGGCGCGTGAACTGGCGAGCGAAGCCGGTGGCGTAGATGCCGGGTGCGGCTTGATTGATGTCGAGCAGTGCGAGGAGGTGGCGGGCTTGAGAGCCTACGTAGCCGAGCTGCGCGACGACGTTGGTGGTGAGGGAGTGTTCGAGCTGGAGGTTGAAGTTTTCGTTGTAGGAAGGACGGAAGTTGGGCGCAATGGAGAAGACGCCGCAGGTTGAGGTTGACGAGCAGGGTGAGCCTGCGAGTGCCGAGGGGAAGATGGCGACGTTGGGGACGATCTGGTTGTTGGGAAGGCTGGAGCCGACGGTGTAGACAGGGTTAGGACCGCTGGGATTTCCTTCGACGCCGTTGGGGGCCTGGTTGCCGGGGCGATTGTCGAGGAAGGGGTTGAGATTGGGTGTGTCGGTGAAGAGGCCGAAGCCGGCGCGAAGAACGGTGCGGGTGTTGAGCGCGTAGATGAGACCGATGCGTGGGTCGATGCTCTTGTAATAAGGCGCGTAGAGGTTGGAAATTTGCGCGCCCTGGAAGGCGAGGCCATTCGTGGCGGTGAGCGCGGGGCGGAAGATGGACATATCGCGGTTGCTGTTGTGGAGCGGACCGGCGTAGTCGTAGCGAAGGCCGTAGTTGATGTTGAGGCGCGGCGTGAGTTGCCATGCGTCGCCGGCGTTGAGGACGAAGGTGTTGACGAAGACCTGGCGCTCGGGGTCGCCGATGGCGATGGAGGCGGCGGAGAAGCGGCCGGAGAGGAAGTCGGCGAGCGGAGCGATGAAGGCGTCGGGTGTGTAGCAGGAGGATATGCAGGAAGAGTTGATGGCGGAGGCGATGCGCGTGCCGTCGAAGGTGAAGGAGCCGACGGAGTGGCGTTTGTAGAACTCGTCGAGTTGGGCCTGGCGGAACTCACCGCCGAAACGGAAGGCGTGCTTGCCGCGGATCCATGAGAGCTGATCGGTGAGGTGGCCGGTGATGTCGTTGCGGCCCTCGGGTGGCGTGAGGCCGACGGGGTCATAGCTGCCGCTGATGACTTCGGTCTCGCCGGCGTTGAGGGTGTTGCCGATTTCGATGTTGGGAGCGTTGGCGTAGGGAGCACCGGTGATAAAGCCGAGCGACTGGACGTTGAAGTCGTTGTCGTAGTCGGAGAAGACCTGGTTGTAGTAATTGACTCCGGCGAGGAGCTGGTTGGAGAGGGTGGGTGTGAGGATGCGGTTGTAGATGATGCCGATGTTCTGCACGTGGATGGGCGCGACTTCGTAGTAGGAGAGCAGCTGCGAGCCGACGGGAGCGACCTGGTTGCCCTGGCCGACGAACCAGTGCGCGCTGAGAGAGTCTTTGGGAGTGATGTGGAAGTCGAGCTTGGCGAGGCCGTTGGAGCTGTAGCCGAACTCGGGGTCGTTGGAGTGGAAGTTGTCAGCGACGCCGACGGTGTCCTGTGCGAGTGTGTTCTTGCCCCAGAGTGAGTTGAGGAGGTTCTGCATCATGGGGACGACGGGGACGTTGTGCTGATTGAGCAGAGCGATGGCCTTGTTCTGCCAGCCGATGGAGGGCTCGGTGGCGGTGCCGGATTCGCCGATGACAAAACGCGTGTGCTCGAAGGTGAGGAAGCCGAAGAGCCTGTCGTGAATGAGAGGAGCGCCGATGGAGAAGCCGGCGTTGTAGTGACGAACCTTTTGCTTTGTGGGTGAGAAGGGGCTGGCGGCGCCGAAGAGTTCGTTGCGGTTGTAGTAGTAGACAGAGCCATGCGCGGCGTTGGTGCCGGACTTGAGCGAGAGGTTGATGGTCCCGCCGGGGTTGCGCCCGGCTTCGGGAGCGGATTGCGTTTGCGTGGAGAACTGGTCGACGGCGTCGATGGGGAGAAGAACGCCGGCGATGCCGGAGACGCCGCCCTGATTGATGGCGGGAAGGTTGAGCCAGAGGTCGTTGTTGTCGACGCCGTCGAGCTGCCAGTCCATCTGGCTGGCGCGCGTGCCGTTGAGCGAGCCGTAGCCGCCGAGGAAATAGCCGGTGTAGCCGGGGGTGAGCGCGATGAGCTGCGTGTAGTCGCGGCCGTTGAGCGGCATGGTGGCGACCGTGTGCGAGTCGAGGACGGTGGTTTGCGTTGAGGTGGTGATGTTGAGTGCGAGGCTGCTGGCGGCTACGGCGACGGTTTCGTTGGTGGTGTTGATGGCGAACTTGATGGGGAGTGTGTAGAGACGGCCGGCCGAGACGGTGATGTGGTCGACTCGCGTTTTGGCGAAGCCGGATGCAGTGACGGTAAGGGAGTAATCGCCGAGCGGGAGATCGGGGAAGAGGAACTCGCCGGAAGACGTGCTGGCGCCGTTGATATGGGTGCCCGTGGCAGTGTCGGTGGCGGTGATGGAGGCGTTGGCGACGACTGCGCCGGAGGGGTCGAGGATGGTGCCGTTGATGCCGCCTCGGAAGGTTTGCGCGTGGGCTGTGGTGAAGAGGAACAGGATGAAGAGAAGTGAAGTGATTTGAAGTCGGTGGTGCGGGGACTGCATTCGAAAGGCCTCCGAGACACTACGGCTGATGGACTTCTCTGATAGGACTTGGTTGTCGGGAGCGATGAAGCGTCAGTGGCGAGCGACGTCAGTGACCTTTGTATTCGACGTACAGGTCGGGGTAGTCCGCCTTGAGCGTGGCGATCTTGGGACGGTCGCAGACCATGATGTAGGGGTTGTTGGGATTCTTGAGGGCGTAGTCCTGGTGGTAGTCCTCGGCGCGGTAGAAGGCCTTGAACGGAACCACCTGCGTGACGATCTTGTGCTTCCAGGCGTGAGCGGAATCGAGTTGCGCGATGTAGGCTTCGGCGATGCGCTTCTGATCGTCGTTGGCGTAGAAGATGGCGGAGCGGTAGGAGGTGCCTTCGTCCGGGCCCTGGCGGTTGAGCGTGGTGGGGTCGTGGATGGTGAAGAAGACGCGGAGGAGCTGGCCGTAGGTGAGACGGGAGGGATCGTAGACGACCTCGACGGATTCGGCGTGGTCGGTGGTCTCGGTAGTGACGTCCTCGTAATGCGCGGTTTTCGCGGAGCCGCCGGAGTATCCGGCGGTGGTGGCGATGACACCTTTGACGCGCTCGAAGACAGCTTGCGTGCCCCAGAAACAACCGCCGGCGAAGACGGCGGTGGCGCGGCCGGAAGGTGTGGCGAGCGGGAGGTCGGCTGCCGGCGCAGGGATGGGCCCGTGTTCAATGGACTCGGAGCGGCAGGCGATGGTGGTGAGCGAGAGGGAAAGTGCGAAAGCGACGTTTGCAACGGAACGCAGGCGCATGTGTCTAGTATCCCATTTTGCGGTGAGAGGCGTCAGGTAGCGAGGTTCGGGTAGAGTTTTGCAATGGAGAAACAGATGAATAAGTGGTTGCCTGGATTGGTTGCGTTGGGTCTGGTGATGGGAACGGCGGCGATCACGGTGGCGCAGGATTCGCAGCCGGATACGTCCAAGGCGGTTGAGATCAAGGTGGATCTGGCGAAGAAGGTTGGGGGGTATGAGCCGATCTACCGGGCGTTCGGTGCCGATGAGGCGAACTATATGACGGCTCCGAATGGGCGCAAGCTGTTGCGAGAGCTGCATGACATGAGTCCGGCGCCGGTGTACATCCGCGTGCATCATCTGTTGACGTCGGGCGATGGGACGCCGGAGCTGAAGTGGAGCTCAACGGGCGTGTACAGCGAGGATGCGCAGGGAAGGCCGGTGTATCAGTGGAAGATTCTGGATGGAATCTTCGACGCGTATAAGGCGGCCGGTGTGAAGCCGATGGTGGAGCTGGGGTTCATGCCGAAGGACCTTGCGGCGAAGCTGCCGAACAAACCCGACCAGCCGTACCAGATGCACTTTCCGGGCAATGTGCTGGGGGGCGCGTCGAATAACCCGCCGAAGGATTATGCGAAGTGGCAGGGACTGGCGCAGGCGGTGGTTACGCATCTTGTGCAGCGGTATGGGAAGAACGAGGTGCTGACGTGGTACTTCGAGGTGTGGAACGAGCCGGATATTTCGTACTGGCATGGAACGCCGGAGGAGTACTACAAGCTGTACGACGCTGCGGCTGCCGGTGTGAAGGCGGCGTTGCCGGGAGCGCGTGTGGGTGGACCGGCGACAACAGGGCCGGGCAGTAAGGCGCGTGATGGCGGACCGGATGGCGGCTACAAGCTGCTGAAGGGTTTCCTGGAGCATGTGCGCGAGACGAAGCAGCCGCTGGATTTCATCTCGTTTCATGCGAAGGGCTCGCCGAGGATTGCGAACGGCGAGGTGACGATGGGGATTAACCATGAGCTGCGGGATGTGGATGCGGGTTTCAAGTTGATTGCGAGCTTTCCGGAGTTTCGGCACCTGCCGGTGATTATGAGCGAGGCGGATCCTGAAGGGTGTGCGGCTTGCTCGGCGAAGACAAACCCGGCGAATGCCTATCGGAATGGCACGCTGTATCCGGCGTATACCGCGGCGGCGTATGCGCGGATCTTTCAGTTGGCAGATGCGCACGACATCAACCTGATTGCCATGTTGTCGTGGGCGTTTGAGTTTGAGGGACGGGATACGTTTGAGGGATTTCGATCGCTGGCGACGAATGGGATCGATAAGCCGGTGCTGAACTTCTTTCGTATGGCGGCGAAGATGAGCGGCGATCGTGTGGCGGTGGAGTCGACGGGCGCGGTGACGCTGGAGGGAATGGTGGATAAGGGCGTGCGTGAAGCGCCAGATGTCGATGCGCTGGCGACGGTGAATGGGCGCAAGGCGATGGTGATGGTCTGGAACTACCAGGACACGATTGCGCAGGATCCGAAGACGGCGGCGAGCGTGGCTGTGAGCGGACTGCCTGCGGGTGTGAAACAGGTGAAGGTTCGGGAGTGGCGGATCGACGGCACGCACAGCAATGCGGACACGGTATGGCAGGCGATGGGATCGCCGGCACATCCGACGGCCGAGCAGACAGCGAAGCTGGAGGCGGCGGGTCAGTTGCAGGAAGCGGGAACGCCGAGGACAGTGGCGGCGGCGAATGGTGAGGTGAAGCTGGAGGAGACGCTGCCGGGCGAGTCGGTTTCTTTGTATGAGGTGAGCTGGTAAAGGCGGACTGGGCAGGGAGTTGGAGACGCGATTGGGGGATGGAATCACGGGGCATCGGTGATATGGTTTCGCCAAATATCTTCAACCCCCAAAGGCTGTTTCCAAGGATCCCATGCCAGTGCGTCTGCTGCCGGCCTTGATGTGTTTCGTTCTTTCTGCTGCCTTGTTGAGCGTGCCCTTAAGGGGCCAGGGTGTTCCGCCTCCGACAATTCCGGGCGAGCCATTCGCTGCGAGCGCGGAGCAGCTGCGCGCGGCTTCGGCGGCTGTGCCTGTGGATCCGCAACACGTGGCGCAGATCCTTTATGAGGAAGGCACGTTCCGCGTGAATGCGGACGGGGCGGTGATGTACCGGCACCGCATGGTCTACCGCGTGGATGCGCCGGGCGCTGTGAATGGGTGGTCGGAGATTTCGATGAGCTGGGACCCGTGGGTGGATAAACCTGCGGATCTGCGGGCAAGGGTGCTGCAATCGGACGGCAAGTTTGCGGAGCTCGATCAGAAGACGATTACGGACGCGCCGGTGAAGGCGGAAGATTCGGAGACGTTCTCCTCTGAGCACACGAGCCGGGCGCCGCTACCGGGCATGAGCGTGGGCGCGATCGTAGAGGAGATGGAGACGCGCGAGGAGAAGACGCCGTATTTTGCCGCGGGCATGAATCGCGTGTTCTCCTTCCAGGCGAATCAGCCGATTGCCGAGGTGCGGCTGGTGGTGGAGACGCCGGCAGACAAGCCGTATCGCGACGCGGTGCACGGTGTGCCGGGAGTGTTGGAGCAGAAGACCGAGGCGAACGGTGTACGTCGCGTGGTGTACGTGGCGAAGAATATGCCGGCCTCGCATGCGTCCGATATCGACCTGTGGACGAATGAGCCGATGATGCCCGTAGTGGCGTTTGCGACGGGGGCGTCGTGGGGAGAGATGGCGAAGGAGTATGCGGCGATTGCCGATCCGCAGGCGGTGGAGTCCGAGGCGGCGGCGATTCTGCCCACGGATTTACCGGCGGACCGCGAGGGGAAGATTCGCGCCATTGTGACGAGGCTGCATGCAGAAGTGCGGTACACGGGAGTGGAGTTTGGCGCGGCCAAGCTGACACCGCAGCGGCCCGCGGAGGTGATTCAGCGGCACTACGGTGACTGCAAGGACAAGGCAACTCTGCTGGTAGCGATGTTGCGTTCGGCGGGGATTCCGGCGTCGCTGGCTGTTCTGGATGTGGGCCCGGGACGGGACGTGGATCCGGAGCTGCCGGGCATGAACCTGTTCGACCACGCGATTGTGTATGTGCCGGGCGAAGGCGGCAATCGGGCGATGTGGATCGACGCCACGGCTGAGTTTTTTCAGCCGGGAACGCTTCCGTTTGGGGATTCGGGACGGTATGCGCTGGTGATTGCGCAGGGAACGAAGGGATTAATCAAGACGCCGGTGGCGCAGCCGACGGACTCGATGCTGGTGGAGTCGCGGGAGTTCGATATGTCGGCGTATGGGCCGGCCCATGTGACGGAGGTGTCTGAGACGCACGGCTCGATGGACGCGAACTACCGGGCATGGTACGGCGGACCTGACGAGACGCACTATCGGCAACAGCTGGAGAAGTATGCGACGAATGCGTACCTTGCCAAAAAGCTGGCGAAGATTTCGCATGGTGACGAGAAGGACCTCACCAAGCCGTTCAACCTGACGCTGGAGATGGATGGAGCGAAGCGCGGAACGACCGCGATGAACGAGGCGCTGGTGGTGCTGTTCCCGAACTATGCGCAGAGCTCAATGCCACGCTGGTTTGCGACAAAGCCGGACGATATGGGTCCAAACGCGAGCGCGGAGACGAAACACGAGCAGCGACTGGCGGAGGAGGCACGCGCGGGGAGCTACGTCTTTCAGCCGCTCATCGATGAACGGCACGTGAAGATTGTGGCGCCGGATGGATTCACTCTGCGGTCGCTGCCACCGAACAAGGTGACGCATCTGGGTACAGCGACGCTGACCGAGACCTACACGAAGGATAATGACCATCTGGTTCGCGCAGTGATTCGCTTTGACAGCGGGCCGGGGATGTTGACGACAGCGCAAGCCCTGGAACTGCGGGACGCGATGCTGGAGCTGAACAAGCGCGAGTATATCGGCGTGTACTTCGATGCGCCGGGAGCGAAGGCGCTGGCGGAGGGACATCTGCGACCCGCGCTGGAAGCGAATGAGTCGCTCATTGCAGCGCACCCGATCGACGCGATGAACCATACCCGTCTTTCGAAGATGTTGCTTGAGGCGCGCATGGGAGATGAAGCGCAGGCGGAAGCGCGCAAAGCAACAGAGCTCGATCCGAAGTCGTCGATTGCGTTCGCAGCGCTGGGATGGGCGTTGCAGTTCGATGCGCTGGGTACGCGGTTTGGCAAGGGCTATGATCGTGCCGGTGCGATTGCAGCGTACAAGAAGGCGATTGAACTGGATCCAACGGACAACGATCCGCGGTTCGACCTGGCGGTGTTGTATGAGTACGACGCGCATGGAACACGCTACGCGGAAGATGCAGATCTTCCACTGGCGATTGCGACGTATGCGGACCTGATCGAGCGAGTGAAGGATGTGGATGCGGCCGCTGAGCAGCAGGATCGCGGAAACATGATGTACGCGATGCTGTATGCCCATCGCTATGCCGATCTGGACGCCTTGTTGGCGAAGGCACCGACGAGTGCGGCCAATGCGGCACTGGCGATTGCGTCGGCTGCGGCGCAGCATGGTGCGGCGGCGGGCATTGCCCAAGCGGATAAGGGCAATGTGTCGACGACAAACCGGGCGCAGAACCTGCTGGCGGCGGGTTCAATGCTGGCAAATCTTGGCAAGTATGCGGAGGCTTCGGCGATTTTGAACGCCGGGGTGAGTGGAAGTGGAGACGCGGCACAGACGGGCAGGCAAGTAGAGCTATACCGGAACCTGCAACGCGCAACGCTGGCGCTGCGGCCGGAGAGCGATCCCGTGCGGCCGGTGCAGGCGATGACCTACGAGGTGCTGAAGGGCACGTCGACGAGAGCCTCGCTGGAGAAACTAGTGAGTCGAGGATCGTACGCCTCGGACGCTGAGTATGAGCGGAATCTCGACAAGGCACTGGCGAGCGGCGGGTTCCTGCGCGCGGTAGCGGAGAAGACGGAGATTCCGGAGTCAGTGCTGATGGATTTGATTGCCGGGACGATGACCCTCAGTGCGACTGGCGACGATAAGGTGGGTTATGCGGTGACGCAGCAGGAGACGGGAAGCGATCCCGAACACTACTACGTGGTGAAGGATGCGGTGGGATATCGGGTTGCGGGCGAGGGGAAGGACAATGTGGAGTTCGGCAACCAGGTATTGCATGCGCTGGTGCGCAATGATGCGGCAGCGGCGAAGGCAATGCTGGACTGGAAACGCGACCTGACGCATCGAGGGGGAGGCGATGATCCGTTGGACGGACCGTTGCTTCCGCGGTTCTGGACTGTGGGGAGTTCGAGAGCGGGAGCGGACTCTCCGGAGGCGATGAAGCTTGCGGCGATTTCGCTGCTGGCTGGTTCCACGGACGCGAAGCCGTACGTAGCTGATTTGCAGAAGGCAGCGGCGGAGGCCACGGGAGCGCAGCGCAAGGAGGATATGGACCTGCTGCTGGCACAGGTGGCGGTTGGCGTTGAGCAGCCCGATATTGCAATCAGTGCGGCGAAGCGACTGCTGGAAGCGGAGCCGGACTCGATGGAAGCGCTGTCGCTGCTGGGAACGGCGTATGCGATGACGGGGCACTCGAAAGAGTGGCTGGCGGTGTTGACGCCGAGGGTGGAGAAGAAGCCGAAGGATCACGATCTTCTCGCCGAGGAGGCGCGGGCCTATCAGTTTGAAGGTGACTGGGCAGCTGCGCGGAAGACAGAACAGGCGGTGCTGGACTCGGGCAAGGCGACGTCAAACGATTACAACTCGTATGCGTGGATGGGGCTCTTTGACGACCATATTGGAGACGCGGAGGTCAAGGCAGCGCAGCAGTCGAACATGCTGAGCAAGAATGGGAGCTTCGCGGACCTGCATACGCTGGCGTGCGTGGATGCGGCGGCGGGTAAGACGACCGAAGCGCGTACGGTGCTGAACGCGGCGATGTATGCCGGTAATATCACGCAACCGAATGCGGCGGTGTGGTACGCGCTGGGCCTGCTGTATGAACAGTACGGCGTGAAAGAGGCGGCGCTGGCGGCGTATACGAAAGTTAAGGCGCATGAGTTCGACGATCATACGTTCGTGGATCCGTCGGACACGTACCCGCTGGCGCAGGCGAGGATCAAGGCGCTGACGACCCATTAACTATGGTGGTGAAGACTGTCGGCGCGGCGTGATAGCTTGCCTCTATCTCCTTCTTTAGAAATGAGCGAGGAAGCTTGACGATGTGTATGCGATCGATGATTGCCGTAGCCGGGATTGGCCTTGCGATAGGAATGACTGCCGTGGGGCAGAAGCCGCAGTATCCGGACTATCCGAGTGAGACGCCGGAACACTTTCAGGCTCCGACGGCTGGGATGGATTATGCGCGCCGGGAGGTGATGATTCCGATGCGCGACGGTGTGAAGCTGCACACGGTGATCCTGGTGCCGAAGGGTGCGGCCCATGCGGGCATTCTGATGACGCGCACGCCGTACAACGCGAGTGCGCTGACGATGAACTCACCGAGCCAGCACATGGGGTCGGCGCTGTGGGGGTATGACAACGCCGTAGAGACGATCGTCGGCGGAGGGTACATCCGCGTGGTGCAGGACATTCGCGGCAAGTATGGAAGCGAGGGCGACTATGTGATGAACCGGCCGATGCATGGGCGGCTGAATCCGACGCCGGTGGATGAGTCGACGGATACGTATGACACGATCGACTGGCTGGTGAAGAATTTGCCGGAGTCGAACGGCAGGGTGGGGATTCTGGGTATCAGCTATGACGGCTTCCTGAGCCTGACGCCGCTGGTGCATCCGCATCCGGCGTTGAAGTGCGTGGTGCCGATGAATCCGATGGTGGACGGATGGCGCGGCGATGACTGGTTTCACAATGGAGCGTTTCGCGAGCAGAACATGCCGTACATGTATGAGCAGACGGCGACTCGAGCGAATGACGAGAAGTGGCTGCGGTCGAACTTTGACGACTACGACACGTACATGCGCGCTGGGTCGGCGGGCGCGTTGGGTAAAGAGCGCGGGATGGAACAGATTGGATTCTGGCAGAAGGTGATTGCGCATCCGGCGTATGACAGCTGGTGGAGCGAGCAGGCGATGGATAAGGTGCTGGCCGAGCAGCCGCTGATGGTGCCGACGATGCTGGTCGACAGCCTGTGGGACCAGGAGGATATTTACGGTGCGATGGCGGTGTATCGCGCGTTGAAGGACAAGCCGGAGGCGAAGAAGAATCTGTACCTGGTAGTGGGGCCGTGGCATCACGGGCAGGAGATTGAAGAGGTGACGCAGCTGGGGCCGGTGAAGTTCCGCAGCGATACCGGCTTGTATTTCCGCGAGGAGATTCTGGCGCCGTTCCTTGCGCATTATCTTCGCAATGACGCGCCTGCAATGGATGTGGCGAAGGTGACGGCGTTCGAAACGGGCGCGAATAAGTGGGAGCGGCTGGAGACGTGGCCTTCTGCGTGTGATGGGCAGTGCATGCCGAAGGCGACGCCGCTGTATCTCGGGCCGGACGACAAGCTGGGGTTTGCGAAGCCGCAGGGCGGCGGTGAGTTCGATGAGTTTGTGTCGGACCCGGCGAAGCCTGTGCCGTATCGGGCGCGGCCGAGCCAGCCGATTGGGTACACGCCGGATTTGTCGTGGGTGCGGTGGCTGGTGGATGATCAGCGTGAGTTTTCAGGGCGGCCGGATGTGCTGACGTTCACGAGCGATGTGCTGACGAAGCCGCTGACGCTGAGTGGAGAGCCGATGGTGCATCTGATTGCGTCGACGAGTGGGACGGATGCGGATTGGGTGGTGAAGCTGATCGATGTGTATCCGGATGAGGTGGCGGGACAGCCGGAGATGGGTGGATATCAGCTGCCAATTTCGATGGACATTCTGCGTGGCCGGTATCGCGAGAGTCTGTCGGAGGCGAAGGCGATTACGCCGAATGAGCCGCTCGAGTATAAGTGGGCGTTGCCGACGGTGAATCATGTGTTTCTGCCGGGGCATCGTGTGATGTTGCAGGTGCAGTCGAGCTGGTTCCCGCTGTACGACCGCAACCCGCAGACGTTTGTGCCGAACATCTTCTTTGCGAAGCCCGAGGATTATAAGAAGGCGACGGAGCGTGTGTATCACTCGGCGGGGCAGGCGAGTTATGTGGAGTTGCCGGTGGTGCCGTGAGTGGGCCACACCCGCAGCTACGGCAGCGTCAGCCGCTGAGGGGCATGGAGCCGCGGATTCGCAGCGTGTAAGGCATGTTGGCGATCGGTGGACGAGGTGGGAGAGTGACGAGCAGGGCATCGGCGGTCTGGCGAAAGGCGAGGGGCGTCTCATGGCCAAGGAGCGTGACCTGTTGGACCTGTGCGCGTCGACCGCCGAGTGAGGTGATCGTCGCCGGCGCAGAGGGCCATTTGTAGCCGAAGACGTACAGTGCGTCGCCAGCTACTGTAAAGCGGAAATCAATGGTGGACGGTGCGGGAAGGTGCTCGCGCTTAATTGGAGGGCCGGGCTGGTCTGTCGAGCCGCCTTTCCAGTCGCCGGGGGCTTCGGGCGGAATGAGCGGTCCTTCACCGAACCGAATCCATGGACTCGAACCGTAGATGGCTTCGCCGTTGATGCGCAGCCAGTCCCCGGTGGCAAGCAGCGTCTGCTCCTGGTTCTCAGGAATGGAACCGTCACCGCGGGGCGAGATGTTGAGCAGGAGATTGCCTCCGAGAGAAGCGATCTCGAAGAGCTCGCGAACGATGGATTCGGCGGAGCGGATGGTTTCGGGTGTGGGGGATTCCGTGTAGCCCCATGTGCTCCCGATGGCATCGTCGACCTGCCATCCAGGAGCAGGGTAGATCCACCTGGGAGCGCGCTGCTGCTTCTCGAAGTCCTGGACGGAGCCAAAGATGTAGGCTACATCCTTGGTGGCGAGCGTTACGGACGTATGCCATGCGGCGGCGCGGTTGTAGTAGTAAGCGGCGGCGCGGAGTTTGACGTCGTCGTACGCGCGCGGATTCACGCCGTTGTCAAAGTAGATGAGCTCGGGGTGGTACTTGTCGACGAGCTCCTGGACGCGGGCGAGCCAATCTTCCTGAAATGCCTGGGATGCGTTGCCTTCATTCATCTCGCCCGGAATAGGCGGGCCATAGAAACCGGCGAAGCGGGGATCGAACTCGTCGTTGGGAACGCCAGGCGCGGGATAGGCGAAATCGTGGTGCTCCATGCGATGGCTGGAAAGGCCGAAGATGAGGTTGCGCGCGCGAGTTGCGGAGGCGAGCTCACCGATGAGGTCGCGATGCGGGCCCATTTTGCCGGCGCACCACGGCGTGAGGTCCGAGTCCCACATGGCGAAGCCGTCGTGGTGTTCAGCCACGGGTACGACATAGCGGGCTCCGGCGCGCACAAAGAGATCGGCCCATTGATGGGGATCGTACTTCTGCGCTTTGAAGAGCGGAATGAAGTCTTTGTAGCCGAACCTGTCGGGAGGGCCGTAATGCTCGAGTGTGCCACGCGGAGTCGGTGGTATACATGTGGCGCTCGTACCACTCGTTGATGCGGGCCGGGATGGAGTAAAGACCCCAATGGATGAAGATGCCGAATTTGGCCTGGTTGAACCACGCAGGTACGCGATAGTTGTCGCGCAGGGACTCCCACGTCGGTTGGAAGGGACCCGTCGGCAGCGATTTGGGCTTCGCGTAGGCATCAGGGGCGCCGGCTGGAGCGCCAGTTTGAGCGCGGAGGCTTCGCGGGAGGCTAGATGCCAACAGAGCCCAGCCAGCCAGTTTTGATGTGCGAGTAATGAGGCGGCGGCGGGACAGCTCCATGGTTCTGCGGCAAGACTCCCTAACACGATGAGGCTTTGCGGTGCGCTGGTTAGCGGCCGAGGGCCTCGAGGTACTTTTCGACTTCGAGGGCGGCCATGCAGCCGGTGCCGGCGGCGGTGATGGCCTGGCGGTAGCGGCGGTCCTGGACGTCTCCGCAGGCGTAGACGCCCTGAAGCTGCACGCCCTGGCGGGTGACGAAGACGTTGTGCTCGCTCTTGATGTAGCCGTCGGCGTCGAGGTCGAGCTGGCCTTTGAACATCTTCGCGTTGGGCTCGTGGCCGATGCCGAGGAACACGAAACCAACGGGGAGGGTCCAGCGCTCGCCGGTCTTTTTGTTGAAGAGCTTGAGGCCGCAGACGCTCTTCTGAAGGACGCCATCGACCTCTTCGACGACGGTGTTGTGGAGGAACTCGATCTGCGGGTGGGCGAGGGCGCGCTCGAGCATGATGCGCGAGGCGCGGAAGTTTTCGCTGCGGTTGATGATCGTGACCTTGGTGGCGAAGCGGGTGAGGAAGAGGGCCTCTTCCATGGCGGAGTCGCCGCCACCGATGACGGCGATTTCCATGCCGCGGGTGAAGAAGCCGTCGCAGGTGGCGCAGGAGCTGACGCCGTGGCCGATGAGTGCCTGCTCGGAGGGAAGGCCGAGCCAGCGGGCGGAGGCGCCGGAAGCGATGATGAGTGTCCTGCTGAGGACTATCTCGCCATTGATGGTGAGCTCGAAGGGCGTTTTGCAGATGTCGGCGGCAGAGAGATGGCCGTGCGTGATCTCGGCGCCGAAGCGCGTGGCCTGCTTCTTCATGTTGTCGATGAGCTCGGGGCCCTGGACGCCGTCGGGCCAGCCGGGGAAATTTTCGACGAGCGTAGTAATGGAGAGCTGGCCTCCGGGCTCATGGCCTTCAAGGACGAGAGGCTTGAGGTTGGCGCGGGCGGCGTAAATGGCGGCGGTCAACCCGGCGCAGCCGGAGCCCAGGATGACGGTGTCGCGAACGGTGGTTTCAGGCATGACTATTTGATTGTAGAGGGTGGCGATTGGGTGCAGAGGACGTAACAGCTACATGCGGAAAAGATTTGACGAAGGCAGCAAAGGAGCGCGGGGAATCGCCACGGCGATTGTGGGCGTAGGATCGTGGGATGGCTGACTTGGTTTTGGTGTACGGGATGAGGCTGCTGCCGGCGGATGAGGTGGTGGGAGTGGAAGCGGCTCCGGTGAAGCTGAAGAACGGCAACGAGGCGCGAGTGACGATGCATATCCTCGAGGGCAGCCGGGAGTCGATTGAGTCGCAACTGCGGAACAGTATCGAAGCCTTCTTCGACTTCTACCCCGAAATCTGAATGGCGTGATGTGGGTGCCCGGCTGGCCCGTTTGGGTAAGACGAGTGCCGGCAAGCGTCGCTTGGCTTGACAGTGGCGCTGTGAATCCTCCGAAACGACGAAGAGTGTCGTGTAGGAGGACAGAAACGCATGTCACGTTGGTTGATCTGGCTGCTGTGGCCCGCAATTGCGGGCGCACAGCAGGCCGTTGTCGCGGCTCCGGATGCGAGTGTAAGCGCGGCGTTGGCGAATCTGAGTCAACGTGCGGCGACGGTTTTTGTAGGGCAGGTGGTAGCTATCCGGCGCGATGCCGGAGTGGTCGAGATTCAGTTTCGAGTGGATACGCCGCTGGTGGGCCAGAGCAGCGGGAGCTATACGCTGCGCGAGTGGGCAGGTATGTGGCCGCCGGGTCAATGGCGCTACAGGGTAGGTGAGCGGGCGCTGGTGTTTCTGCATGGAACGAGTGCCGCGGGTCTGAGCTCGGCGGTGGACGGCGGTGAAGGTGTGGTGCCGGTGATGGCGGACACGGACGGCACCGTGCTGCTGGATGTACGGCGGCTGAGCACACGCGTATTGCGGCAAGTCGGCCAGCCGTTGAACGACGGCAACGACGCGATGGCGCTGAAGGATGCGTTGCCGGTGATCGAAAGCCGGGGCACGAGGCCGATCAGGCCGGTGCGCCGTCCACTGCCACCGGGGGTGCGCCCTACGCCTCCTCCGAGTGGAGGAATCCTGGACGCGACAGGTTCACGGCCCATCATGGAGAGCGTTTCTGATGTGCAGTGATCTAAGGCCACGGTGGACCGCAATCGCGGTTGCCTTCTGGATAGCATTGGGTGCGTCGCAGGCGTGGGCGGGTGGGCCGCGGTTTGTGACAGGGTCGAACTCGTGGAGAGGTGCGGGTTTCGCAATTCCGTTCTACACGTTGTCGCCTGCGTATTACACGGATCCGGGAGATCTGAATGCAGCGGTGTCGCACGCGCAGGCGGACGCGATGGTGGCTGCTGCGGCTGCGACGTGGAATGTAGCGACGTCGGCGCTGGTGTTGAAGCAGGGAGGACAGCTGGCCGAGCATGTGAGCTCAGCGAATGTGTACTTCGACGGAAGCGAGATGGTGTTTCCGGCAGATGTGTCGGCGAACAACTACAGGAACATTCCGATAGCAGTGATCTACGACAAGGACGGCAGCGTGATCGACACGTTGCTTGGCGAGGGAGCGAGTGACCCGAGCGGATGCCGCGATACCGGGGTCGTCGAAAGCGTGGACTCGGTGAGCGTTGATGGCACGATCCATCACGCGATGCTGATTCTGAACGGCAGGTGTGTGGGATCGACGCCGCAGCAGTTATTGCAGATGCAGTACCAGCTGGAGCGCGCGTTTGGACGGGTGATCGGGATTTCGTGGTCGCAGGTGAACGACAACCTTTTTACCGGAGCCACTCCCCCGACGGCGGGTGAGATCAACTACTGGCCGATCATGCACCCGATCGATGTGCTGTGCGGGCCGTATAGCTATCTATGCATAACGAATCCATTCCAGTTGCGAATGGATGATCTGAGCTCGCTGTCGCTGCTGTACCCGGTATCTCCTTCGAATATCACTGCGGGTAAGACGCTGACCGCGAAAAATGCGCTGACCTTGTACGCGAATATTTCGTTTCCGACGGGTCAGGGTATGCAGTGGCTGAACCTGGTGACAACACGACAACTTGGTTCGACGGCGAAGACGGAGCCATGGCAGCTCACGGCGTGCACCACCGGGTATACGAACCAGCAAAATGCGGGTAATCCGGTGACCGGACCGGAAGGATTGCCGGAGGATGTTGGTGGAATCTGGGGCCCGTCCGAGGGGCTGGCCCAGATGCGCGTGGCAGATAACTCAGTCGAGAACGTCTTTATGACGACAGAGGCTATCGATCCTCTCTATACCGGGGAGTATTCGATTGCACCGTATCAACGGCCACCGGTGGCGCCCTCAGGTTCACGAGTGACATTGACAGACTGGTCGGGGCCTGCGGGGACCAGCGGCTATTATTCGCAGACTGTGTGGGATGGGGCATCGGCTTGCTCACCGGGTGCGGACGGCACGCAGAGCGCACCTGCGAATTCCGATGGGAGCGGATGGTGGAATGGGCAGCTTTGCCCGGCGGGGCACAGCTCCTGGTGGAGCGTGCGCGTGAATGCGGGGAGCAGTTGGACACTGGAGGTGACCGCGTTGGATGAAAACGGTGCGCCAACTGCGTATAAGGCTCAGCCTGTAATCGGTGTCTGGAACAAGGGCGATACGGGATTGCCGACTGTGGCGAGCGATCCAGCATCGATGAACTCGCTGGCTCCTGGTGTGACGCAGTTGCAAGTGCCTGCGAGCTCAAGCGCTGGAAACTATACGTTTGTTGTGGCCGATCAATATGGGGGCGGAAGGCCGGACTTCACCTATAAGGCGCGGGTCCTGTATGCGGCGAGCGTGAAGCCGGCGGCCGTGAGCCTCGCCGGGGGGCAGATTGTGATTTCGGGTGAAGGTTTCCGCCAGGGAAACCAGGTGAGTGTGAACGGCGTGCCAGCGACCGTGGTGAGTTTGAGCGCGAATCAGGTCATTGCAAGGGTGCCGAGCATGGCGGCTGCGGGTGTGACGCAGGGAACGCCGGTGGATGTAATGGTGACGGACGTTGCGACCGGAGGGCAGACTGACATCGCCGATGGATTTCTATATTCGTCGGTTCAGCCGAATGAGATGGTCGTGGCGACGCAGCCGACGGCGCTGGAGACGGGTGTGACGGCGGCGACTGCCTTTACGGTGCAACTTCTGAAGTCCGATGGTGGGACGCCGATTGCCAATGCGAGTGTGCAGTTTTCGGTGGTTTCGGGAATGGCGAAATTTGAAGCATGCTCGGGTGCGGCGACGTGCACGCTCCAGACGGATGCGACGGGGACGGCGTCAACGGCGGTAGCGGGCGGGGCGGCCGGGCCGATCGTGCTGAGCGCCAGCGAGGTGAACGGAAGCGCCGGGGTGCAGATTTCGCTAACGGATGTGAACCCGGTGCAGGTGGTGTCGATTGCGAATGCGGCGAGCTATCTGGCAGCGGGGGCGTCGGCGACATGGACGATTTCGCTGAGCGCGAGCCAGGATGGTTTGGCGGCAGCACGTTTGCCGGTCGTCTGGACGGCGGCGTCGGGTGTGACGCTGAGCAGCGGAACTACGACCACCGATGGCAGTGGATCGACCGCTGTAACGGTGAGCGCGACGAGGATGAGCGCGGGCACAGCGACGGTGACCGGATGTATGTGGAATATGGTTTGTGCGAGTTGGACCGTGACGGCAGTCGATGCGTCACATTGGAAGATTGGGGCAGTCAACGGTGTTGCGCAGACTGTAAGCGTAGGATCCGCACTTGCGCCTGTGACGCTGAGCGTGACGGATACGGAGGGTCATGCGTTACAAGGCGCGGCGGTCTCGGTGTACCAGACGGCGGACGGATGGGAGGGTGATTGCCCGATTCCAGGAAATTGTCCGTCGAGTCCGTTGCTGGCATCGGCGCGGAGCTCTGCGATTTCGGACGCGAGCGGAAGTGTGACGGTGACGCCGCTGGAGGTTCCCGGATTGCCGCAGGTGGTAAATATTGCGGCAGTCACGGGAACGCAGGGGTTTGTATCGATGTCGCTGCCGGTGACTCCATGATGGCAACGTGTTCTAGATGGGTTCGACGGGGATGAGTGAGTTACGAGCCGCGGGACGACGGATGGCGAAGATGCCGAAGATCGCGATGTAGATGTAGCAGATGGCCGGCAGGATGAAGCTGGGCTGCAGACCGATGTGATTGGCGAGAATGCCTTGCAACTTGGGGATGATCGCGCCGCCGAGGATGGATGCAATGAGGAGGCTCGAACCCTTGCTGGTGAGCGGACCGAGGTCCTGAATGCCAAGCGTGAAGATCGACGGGAACATGATGGAGTTGCAGAAGCCGACGGCGAGGATGGCCCCCATCGCGACGTGGCCGGAAGTAAGGAGGGTGACGACGACAAGCGAGAAGGCTCCGAGGGCGCAGAGGCCTAGCAGCCAGCCCGTGCGAATCTTCTGCAGGATGGCAGAGCCGATGAAGCGGCCGACCATCGCTCCTCCCCAATAAACCATGAGGAAGTAGCCGGCGGTAGCGGCAGGAAGTGCGGCGATCTTCGGCAGTCCCATGTAGCTGACGAGCAGATTGCCGATGGAGACTTCGGCACCGACGTAGACGAAGATGCCGATGGCAGCGCAGATGAGCCAGGGGTGACGCCAGATGGAGTCAGGCCTGGCGGTAAGGGCTTCCGCGAAGGCGCCGGGACGGAAATCCTGCGTGTGCTGCGAGACTCCGCTGGCGGCGCGGAGCTTGATGAGCGCGAGCGCGAGAGCGAGCAGACCCAGGCCGAGCGCAATGATGAGATATGGCACGCGAACGGTGGAGGCTTGTTCAGCGCGGTAGCGCAGTTGCTCCACGATGGAGAGAACGTGGAGCTGATCGGTTGTTAGCGGAGGCTTGGCGTTGCGCAGAATGAGATAAGTGCCGATCAGCGGCGCGATGAAGGTTCCGACGGAGTTGAAGGCTTGCGCGAGATTGAGCCGGCTGGCAGCGGTCTGCGGTGGCCCGATGACAGTGACGTACGGGTTGATCGCAACCTGCACGACGGTCATGCCAGCGGCGAGCACGACGAGTGCTGCTAAAAACATCGGGAAAGAGGCCAACTGAGCGGCGGGCAGGAAGCCGAGTGCGCCGAGGGCCATCACAAGCAGGCCGGCGACCGTGGCCTTTTTATAGCCCAGCTTGTCGACGAGTTTGCCGGAAGGATAGCTGAAGACGAAGTAGGAACTGAAGAAGTAGAACGGGACGTTCTGCATCTGCGAGTAGTCGAGAAAGAAGATCGACTTCAGATGCGGGCTGATGACGTCGTTGAGACAGGTGAGAAAGCCGAAGGAAAAGAAGACGACGGCGGCAACTGCCATGGCGCGAGTGTCGGTGGTGGTCGGCGTGTCTTCGGCGTAGCCGGGCGCGCTGACGTTTTTCACGGGGACGGCCAAGAGTGGCTCCTTAGCGGATGAACTGATGATTGGGCCGACGCGAGTCGCTGCGCACCTAGCCAATATAAGAGTAATTGGTTAAGAGGAGATCGCGCGCGGAGGTACGACGCGTCGGCATTGGGTGAAGGAATTCATCCGGCTCTAAACGGGAATGATGTGTTGATCGCGGAGTGCCAGTGAGGAAGTGAAAGGCTGACCGCTGTCATACTGATAGCGGAGGATGTGATGGCATCGGGCAAGAGCGGCGCGGCAGAGGATCAGGGACAACAGGGTGCGGGGGATGCGCCAGAGGTTGTCGTGCTGCGGCCGTGGTTGTCGGAACGCATCTGGGGCTGCATGGAGCTGCCGGCGTTTCTGGAGCAGCCGAAGCCGGGACATCCGGTGGGTGAGGCGTGGCTGACGTCGGTGGAGTGTGCCGTTGAGGGGCAGAGCGGCGCGACGCTGGGTGAGGTGACGCGGGAGTGGCCGAGGGAGTTTGGCGCGGAGCAGCCGGGCGAGTTTCCGCTGCTGATGAAGTTTCTGTTTCCCCGAGAGTGGCTGTCGGTGCAGGTGCACCCGAACGATGCGGAGGCGCAGGTGATCGGGCAGCCGCGAGGGAAGAATGAGTGCTGGTATGTGCTCTCGGCTGAGCCGGATGCGAAGCTGGCGCTGGGATTTTCCGAGAAACTGACGCCGGAGGAGATCGAGCGCGCGATTCATGAGGGGACGCTCGAGAGCAAGCTGCAGTACGTGCCGGTGAAGGCTGGTGACATGGTGTATGTGGAGGCGGGAACGATTCACGCGATCGGACCGGGAATGGTTGTGCTGGAGACGCAGCAGTACAGCGACACAACCTACCGGCTGTATGACTATGGGCGGCCGCGGGAGCTTCATCTCAAGGATGGGCTGGCGGTGACGAAGGCGCAGACGAGTTCCGGCTTGGTCGCGCCGGTGGAGCAGGATGGGTTTACGCGGCTGATCATCTCCCCGTATTTCGTGGTGGATCGGTTCTGGACTGCGGCGGGGAGTTCGAAGGATCTGGAGTTCCGCGGACGCATGCAGATTCTGGTGGCACTCCACGACGGGGCGGCGGTGTGGACGGGAAATGGTGCGAGAGTGCAGCTTCCGGCCGGGCGCGCAGTGGTGCTGCCGGGGCGCGAGGGCACGCAGTATGTGCTTGAGGGGACCGGGAAGGCCGAGGTGATTCGGGTTTCCGCGGTTGTGAACTGAGCGCGGGGGATCTTTGGCGGCTGTGACGGGTGGGGCTGACGCGAAGTCTGTTACGCTTGAATGAAAGGGATTTGCGCATGCTCACCGAGCCGTTTTACGACCCGGCCAGGAGTTACCTGGAGAACTTCGAGCAAGGCCCTTTTTCTTTCTTCGCCGAGCGGTGCGTCTATCAGGACCGCGGCGAGCCCAAGTACAAATTTCTTGGCCATGAGGTTAACCTGCCGCTGGGTATTGCGGCGGGTCCGCTGCTGAATGGGCGCTTTGTGAAGGCGGCGCTCGACAAGGGCTTCGACCTTCCCGTGTACAAGACAGTGCGGACGCGGCGATACCCGTCGCATGCGTGGCCGAATGTGCTTGCGGTGCATCCGAAGGGCGACTTAAGCCTTGATACTGCGCCGCTTGTGGGCGACGAGAACTACAGCGAGCCGCTCTCGATTACGAACTCGTTTGGCGTGCCGTCGTTCGATCCGGAGTTCTGGCAGCCGGACATTGCAGATGCAGTGGTGCATGCGAAGCGCGGGCAGGTGGTGGTCGCGAGCTTCCAGGGAACGACTTCCGGCCACGGCGATGTGGATGCTTACATCGAGGACTTTGCGCTGGCGGCGCGGCTGTTGAAGGAGACGGGCGTCAAGATTATTGAGGCGAATTTGAGCTGTCCGAATGAGGGGACGGCGAATCTGCTGTGCTTCGATGTGGACCGGGCGCGGAGGGTAGTGGAGAGAATTCGCGAGGAGATTGGGTCGCTGGGCCTGATGGTGAAGGCGGCGTACTTCAGTGATGAGGAACGGCTGCGCACGTTTGTGCGCGAGGTTGGGTCGGTTGTGGATGGGATTGTGGCGATCAACACTCTCCCGGCAAAGATTCTGGATGCGAATGGAGCGCAGGCGCTGCCGGGCGAGGGGCGGCTTGCGAGCGGCGTGTGCGGGCGATCGATTCGTTGGGCCGGCCTGGAGATGAGCGGGCGGCTCGCGAGATTGCGTGAAGAGATGGGGCTCAGGTTTTCGATCATTGGTGTGGGCGGGCTGAGCGATGCGAAGGACTATCGGGCTTACCGCGACGCGGGAGCGGATGCAGCGATGATGGCGACGGCTGCGATGTGGAATCCGCGGCTGGCGCAGGATATCAAAGCCCAAGAAATAAAGGAGGCGCTGGATTGAGCGAGACCATTGCTTCGGCGTTGCTGAATATCGGCGGAGTGAGGTTCCAGCCGAATGATCCAGTCACCTTCAAGTCGGGCATTGTGTCGCCGGTGTACTGCGACAATCGACGGTTTCCGTTTCATCCGCGGGAGTGGCGCGAGGTGGTGGAAGGCTTTGTCGAACTGATGGCCACGGCGGGGCTGAACTTCGATGTGATTGGCGGCATCGAGGCTGCGGGTATTCCGCATAGCGCGGTGCTGGGTTTTGTGACGGCGACGCCGTCGGTGTTTATCCGCAAGGCCACGAAGGAGCATGGAACGAAGCGGCGCGTGGAGGGTGGCGATGTCTATGGCCGCCACGTGCTGCTGATTGAGGACCTTGTGACTACGGGCGGCAGCAGCCTGGCGGGCGTGCAGGCGCTGCGCGATGAAGGCGCGACCGTTACCGATTGCGTTGCGATTGTGAGCTATCGCTTTATGGAGGCGGTGGAGGAGTTTGAGAAGGCGGGTGTGCAACTGCATACGCTGACGAGCTTCGGCGAGATTCTGGAGTTGGCGCGGAAGCGTGACCTGGTAACCGAGGCTGAGGCACAGAGCGTGGCGGCGTGGCTGCATGATCCGCATGGATGGGCTGCAACGCGGCAACGGCGCGGAGAGATGGCTTGAACGCGATTGCGGAGAAACTGGCGCGACGAATCGAGGCAGTGAATTCGCTGTTGTGCGTGGGGCTTGATCCGGATTTTGAGAAGCTGGCGCAGAGATATCGCGAACATGCCGATGCGCAGCGGATGTTTGGCGAGTGGATTGTTGACCAGACTGCGGAGTATGCGGCGGCGATCAAGCTGAATGCGGCGTTCTATGAGGCGCGTGGAGCGGAGGGTGTCGTGGAGATGGAGCGCACGGTGGAGTATGTGCGTTCGCGGTACCCGGAGTTAGTGACGATCTGCGATGCAAAGCGCGCTGATATTGGTAATACGAACAAGGGATATGTTGAGGCGATCTTTGACCGCATGGGGTTTGATGCGGTGACGCTGCATCCGTACCTGGGACGTGAGGCGCTGGAGCCGTTTCTGAGCAGGCGGGACAAGATGTGCGTTGTGTTGTGCAGGACATCCAATGCGGGCGCTGGTGAGTTTCAGGATTTGCGCGTGAACGACAAACCTCTATGGCTAACGGTGGCTGAGCGTGTGAGTTCAGTGTGGGATGCGGATGGAAACTGTGCGCTTGTAGTTGGTGCGACGTACCCTGAGGAGATGCGGCGGATTCGCGAGGTTGCACCGCGCACGACGATGCTCGTCCCGGGAATCGGGGCACAGGGCGGCGATGTACAGGCTGCCGTGCGAGCGGGCCTGGATGCGCACGGTGCAGGGATGCTGTTGAGTGCTTCGCGTTCGATTCTGTTCAGCGGAGACCCAGGGGCGGCCGCCCGTGCGCTGCGAGATGAGATCAATTCGGCCCGGGAGATCGTACATGCTGCGCATTGAGGGAAGAATCGCAAACGAGGATGCGGAGTTCGAGGGCGCGATTGAGATTGACACAAAGACCGGTTTGATTGCGAAGGTGGGACCGCGGGAGGGCCGGAGCGATCTTGATACAGAGAACTGTGTGATCTTTGCGGGATTCGGCGATCTGCATGTGCATGCGCGCGAGGACGTGAGCGGGCGCGAGATGTACAAGGAGGACTTCGCCAGTGCGGCGGCTGCGGCGATCCATGGCGGTGTGACGCATTTTGCGGACATGCCGAACAATCCCGTGGCGCCGATCGACGACGCGAGCTATGCGGCCAAGGAGAAGTTGACCGCCGATGCAGCCGTACACATTACGCTTTATGGTGGCATCGGACCGGGGACGAGGCCGCTGGCACGAGCGGTTCCGTACAAGGCGTTTATGGGACCGTCGGTGGGCGAACTGTTCTTTTCGTCGCCGGAGCAGTTGGAGGAGACGATCGCGCGGTATCGCGGATGCAATGTAAGTTTTCACTGTGAGGATCCGCTGATTCTGGATTCGAGCCGTGAGGCTGCAACCCATGAGCAGCGGAGGCCGGCGGGAGCGGAGATTTCTGCGACTCGATTTGCGCTGCAGTTGATTGAAAAGTACGGGCTGCAAGGGAAGCTGTGTCATTTCTCGACGGGCGAGGGACTGAAGGATGTGATCGGGGCGAAGGCCCGTGGTGTGAGCGTGACGTGCGAGGTGACGCCTCATCATCTGTTTTTCGACGACACGATGCTGAATGAGCAGAACCGGTTGTGGTTGCAGATGAATCCGCCATTGCGTGGCCCCGAAGACCGGCTGGCAATGATCGAGGCGCTACGGACCGGTGAGATTGATTATCTTGCAACGGACCATGCGCCGCATTCACTCGAAGAAAAGGGCAGGGGAACGAGTGGTGTTCCGCACCTGGATACTTATGGTGCGTTTGCGACCTGGCTCATCGCGGAGCAGGAATTTACAGCGCAGCAGATCGCGAAGGTGTGCAGCGCAAATCCGGGACGGTTTGTGAAGCTGTATCTTCCGCGGAGTTGCGGGAGGGGATTTGGGCGCGTTGAAGAAGGATATGCTGGTTCATTGACGGTTCTGGATTTGAAGAAACCATACATGGTCACGCGGGAGACGTTGAAGACGAAATGTGGATGGTCTCCGTTTGAGGGAGTGAGTTTTCCGGGAAGCGTGCGGCACACTGTGGTGGGTGGCCGTGTGTATTCGCAGGGCGGAGACGCGAGATGAAGAAGCTGCGACATGTGATTCACGCGGAGCAGCTGGTTGATCCGGTTCTGTTGGAGGAACTGTTTAGTTCGGCGAGTGACCTGGAGCGCAAGGACAAGGGAAGGAAGTTGGACCATTCGTTGCGCGGTCGAATCCTGGCGACGATGTTTTATGAACCTAGCACGCGGACGAGATTCTCGTTCGAAGCTGCGATGCAGAAGCTTGGCGGCGGCGTGCTGACGGCAGAGAACGCGCTGGACAACTCATCAGCTTCGAAGGGCGAGACGATCGCCGATACGGTGCGCGTGGTGAGCGGATATGCGGATGCGATTGTGTTGCGACATCCGCAGGTGGGCGCCGCGGAGACAGCCGCAGAGGCGTCGCCTGTGCCGATCGTCAATGCAGGTGATGGTGCGGGCGAGCATCCCACGCAAGCTCTAATTGACATTTATACGATCCGCAAGGAATTGGGCCGGGTTGAGGATCTCAACATTGCGCTCGTTGGCGACCTGAAGAACGGGCGAACGATTCACTCGCTACTACCGTTTCTTCGGCACGCGCCAGGTGTGTCCATGACGCTGATCTCGCCTCCACAGTTGCGGCTGCCGGGCAAATACATACGAATGCTGCAGGAGGCCGATACGCGGTTTGCGGAGACGACTCGCCTGGCGCGGGTGCAGCCGGCGGATGTGGTGTATGTGACCCGGGTGCAGCGGGAACGTTTCGCATCTGAGGCCGAGTACGATGCGGTCAAGGATTCGTACCGCATTGATCTGCATGTGGCGGATTCGCTGAAGGCTCGATCCATCATTCTGCATGCGCTGCCGCGAACGACGGAGATCTCACCTGAGGTGGATCAGGACGCCAGAGCGGCGTACTTCCGTCAGGCACGGAACGGACTTTATGTGCGAATGGCGCTGCTGAAGTATCTGATGGATTGACCAGACCGGAATTCTGATCGGCACGTGCAGGATCTGATTTGCCTATTGGTGCAACAAAGCTGTAATGTGGCTAATCGCCGAGCGAGGCATGTTTTTTTGCCTCTCAAATTATTTCCACCCTGGGGATGAGATTCATGGGATTTGATCGTCGGATGTTTTTGGCTGGAATGAGTGCTGCAGGCCTAGGTTGTGCCCTCCCGGAAGGGATGCTTGCCGAGGGCTACGGCGGACCGGTTACACACGAGGTTGCGCAGGCAGACCAGAGGCTGGCAACTCCGAAGTACAAAATCCGTTTTGCTGTTGCCGGCATGAGTCATGACCACATTCATGGGATGGTGGGCGCGATTCAGCGCGGCGGCGGCGAGCTCGTGATGGCGCAAGGGACAGAACCGGACAAGATTGCGGCGTTCAAGAAGCGCTATCCGGATGTGAAGTGGGCAGCGACGGAAGATGAAATTTTGCATGATCCGTCGGTTCAACTTGTCCTGAGCTCGAAAATTGCGAGCGAGCGCGCTCCGTTGGGGATTCGCGTGATGCGTGCGGGGAAGGACTTTCTATCAGACAAGCCGGGCATCACGACGCTGGAGCAGTTGGCGGAGGTGCGCAAGACGATTGCAGAGACAAAACGCATTTACGGGATCATGTACAGCGAGCGGCTCGAGGTGAAGGGCTCTGTAAAGGCCGGAGATCTGGTGAAGGCCGGAGCAATCGGGCGTGTGATTCAGACGATTAATATTGCGCCGCACCAGATTTATCAAAAGCCGGGGGACAGCGGTGGTGGTGGAGGAAGGCCAGATTGGTTCTGGAACGATGCGCAGTACGGCGGGATTCTGTGCGATATCGGGTCTCACCAGGTGGATCAGTTTCTGTATTACACAGGGTGCACGGAAGCAGAAGTCGTCGCTTCGCAGATTGCGAACGTAGCACACCATGATCATCCTCACTTTCAGGACTTCGGGGACATGATGCTGCGTGGGAATCGTGGCTTTGGGTACGTGCGGCTGGATTGGTTCACACCGGCGGGGCTTGGAACGTGGGGCGATGGGCGTCTTTTCATCCTTGGCACTGAGGGGTATATCGAAGTGCGCAAGTATACGAATGTCGCGGTAAGCAAGCAGGGCAACAATCTGTTTATCGTCGACGCGAAACAGGCGCGATATATCGATTGCAACAACGTTACGCTGCCATTTGGCCCGCAATTTGTTTCGGATATTGTGAACCGCACCCATACAGCGCAAGACCAGGCGCAGTGCCTGCTAACGATGGAACTGGCGATCAAGGCGCAAAAGAATGCGAAGTTCGTGAAGCTCGAGGCCTGAGCATAACGTTCGGAACCAATCGGCACAGGAGGAGAAGAGGAGAACGGTCATGGCAAAGGTGGATCGTCGATCATTTTTGAAGGGATCGTTAGTGACCGTGGCAGCGGGGTTTCCGACCATCGTGCCTGCACGTGTGCTGGGACAGGATGCGCCGTCGAATCACATAAATATTGGTGCGATTGGTGTAGGGCGGATTTCGCGCGGGCATGACATGCCGGGCGTATTGCAGTATACGGGTGTGTCCGGGCCTAGAAATAACCGCATTATCGCGGTGTGCGATCTGGACGCAAATCGTGTGGATTCCGGCAAGCAATTCGTTAACGCTGCCTACACTAAGAAGCTCGGAAAGACTTACACGGGAACGGTCGGGTACAGGGATTATCGTGAACTTCTGGCGAACAAGCAGATTGATGCGGTTTTGATCTCGACCCCGGATCATCAGCACGCACAACTTGCGGTTGCGGCGACACGTGCAGGCAAGGATGTCTATCTGCAGAAGCCGGCGTCTCTGACCATCAGCGAAGGCCGGTACATGGTGAATCAAGTGAATGCGACCGGACGCATTCTGCAGGTTGGATCGCAACAACGAAGCTGGAAGCAGTTCCACCGGGCGTGCGAGTTGGTGAGAAACGGGCGCATCGGTGAGATACAGCGAGTTGAGGTAGGACTGCCCGGAGATCCCGCCGGTGGAAATGCCACGCCCATGGCTGTGCCGAAGGGTTTTCAGTATGACGGCTGGCTGGGGTCGACGCCAGACGTTTACTACACGATCGATCGAGTGATGCCGCAGGAAGGATTTGATCGGCCGGGGTGGCTGCGAATGGAACAGTTTGGCGCAGGCATGATCACCGGTTGGGGTGCGCACCACATCGACACAGCGCACTGGGGCATGAACACAGAGCTGACCGGGCCAATCAAAGTCTGGGGATCAGCGGAGTTTCCGACGCATGGACTGTGGAATGTCCATGGACCGTTCAAGACTTATGGGCGGTATGCGAATGGCGTCGAGATGACGATATCGGGAGAATTTCAGAACGGGATCAAGTGGTATGGGACGAAGGGCTGGCTTTTTGTACAGCGCGACGGGATGAACTCGCCCACCGCGAAGCCGGGAGATCCGGTGCCCAAGGTCGAGGTGCTGCAGGCGAGTGATCCAAAAATTCTAACGAGCGTGATTGGGCCGAACGAGGTCCATCTATATACGAGTGACGACCAGCATGGGAACTGGCTGGACTGCATTCGAAGCCGGCAACAGCCGACCGCCCCGCCGGAGATTGGGCACCGTGCGTGCTCGACCTGCCTATTGCACTGGATCGCAATGAAGACGAAGCGTCGCCTGCACTGGGATCCGAAGGCGGAGCGCTTCATCAATGACGATGGCGCGAACGCCATGCTGAGCCGGCCACGACGCCAAGGGTATGAGCTGGTCTAGGTGGCTGTGCGGCGGCGAAGGCTGAAGAGTCAAAGCTAATGAAGTGGCTCCCGGAGCCGATAGGGAGAGGAGGTACCTCTCTGCCCCGGCCCTGATGTAAGGAGCTTCATGATTTCGCTCGTCGGCATTCTGGTTGTTTTTGCTTCAGTGATTGGTGGCTTTCTGATGGAGAAAGGAAAGCTGCCGGTGCTGCTGCAGCCGTCGGAGTTTGTGACGATTGCGGGCGCGGCACTCGGGACGGTCGTTGTTGCGAATCCGCCACGTGTGCTGAAAGGCATCTGTACGGGATTATTAGAGGTTGTTAAGGGTTCGGGTGTAACAGAGAAATTCTATGTTGAGTCTCTGAAGCTGCTGTTCGAGCTGTTCACAAGGGCCCGGAAAGAGGGAATGATTGCGATTGAGGGGGATATCGAGGAGCCAGAGAAAAGCCCGATCTTTTCGAAGTATCCGAATTTTCTGAAGGATCATCACGGAACTGCATTTGTATGTGACACGATGCGGATGGCTGTAACAGGTGGTGTGAAGCCGTTCGACCTGGATCAGATGATGGAGCTTGATCTCGAGGTGCATCATCATTCTTCGCTTGCACCGACACAGGCGATGACCTCCGTGGCGGATGCCCTGCCGGGACTGGGTATTGTGGCCGCGGTGCTTGGAATTGTGGTGACGATGGGTGCGCTGGGTGGACCACCGGCGGAGATCGGTAAGAAGGTGGCGGCGGCACTCGTGGGAACGTTTCTCGGCATTCTGTTGTGCTACGGCGCAATTGGGCCGCTGGCAGCGAATATGGCCAAGGCTGTTGAAGAGAGGCATGCCTACTACGGAGTGCTGCGGACAACGTTGCTGGCTTTCATCAAAGGAACGGCTCCGATTATGGCAGTAGAGATCGGACGGCGAGCGATTCCCGAGTACGTGCGTCCGAAATTCGCTGAACTAGAGAATGCTTGCCGCGACAGGGAGCCCGTTCCGGTGGAGGCGGCGGCCTGACGATGCACGAGATGAAGCATGACTCGGTCATCCTCATCAAAAAGCGGCGCCGCGACCATGGTGGACATCATGGTGGGGCATGGAAGGTAGCGTACGCCGACTTCGTCACGGCGCTCATGAGCCTTTTCATCGTCCTATGGCTGACAAGCACGAGTGACTCGGTGAGAAAGTCGGTTGCCAACTATTTTAACGATCCACGGGGTACATCAACACTCCAGGGCACGAATCGCAACGGTTCGGGCCATTCACTGCCGCTGGATCGAAATGGTTTGCAAAAGCTAAAAGAGCAACTGCTAGACGCGGCCAGGCAGATGCCGAACTTCGACAAGCTGAAGAATCAAGTCGAGATTACAGCCGAGCAGGACGGCTTACGGATTGAGCTGATCGAACAACCAGGTGGAACGTTCTTCGAGTTAGGCAGCGCCCAACCGACGCCGGCACTTCGTGATTTCCTTAAGGTCATTTCGCCAGAGCTTGGCAAGTTACCGAACCAGATCTCAATTGAGGGTCACACAGATTCACGGCCGTACAGCGAGAACAGTCTGTACTCGAACTGGGAACTTTCGACCGATCGCGCGAATGCGGCACGGCGACTGATGCAGAACAATGGAATTGCGCCAGGCCAAGTGGCGGAGGTGCGCGGCTTCGCAGATCAACTGCCGCGCCGCCCGGATCATCCGGAAGATCCGGCTAACCGGCGAATTACTTTGATTGTCGCGCCGAGCGCGTTACCGGCGATATCCAAGGCACCTGAACAAACTCCGTCCGCGGAACCGATATTGCAGCGGCGTGCGGCAAAAGGGTCGATCGTGGATACGAACAAACGCGACTAGAAAGTTCCATCACCCAAAAGTGTCCCAAGACTGCTCACGTTATGACTCTCTGCGCCGATAGAGGAACCAGGCCGGCTCTCTGACAAGAGTTGGGAACTGGCGGCAGTGGGAGAGCAATCGTCGTGGGGAACGCTTCAATCGTTTCGCAACTTGAAAGCTATCTCTCGCTTACGAATCAGCGAGAGACAGTCATCACCTCGAATATGGCCAACGTCGACACCCCGGGATACCGGACGAAAGACGTCGACTTTCAGCATGAACTGGCGCGTGCCTTGAATGCCCCGAACGGAACTACGCCGCAGGCGGCGGTTCGGGATGTGAGTGGACTATTGGAGAGGCCCGATGGAAATAACGTCGACATCGATCGTGAGGCTATGGAGCTCTCGGAAGTCCAACTGCAGTATCAGATGGGTACTCAGTTGTTGAAGGGTGAATTTCATCAACTGATCACCGCAATTAACGAAGATCAATAGAGAGAAATCGATGGGACTGTTCAGTGCACTGAATATCAGCGCCTCTGCGCTCTCGGCAGAGCGCGAGCGGTCGGAGGTCGCCGTCTCGAATCTTGCAAACGTTGACACGACCCGCACCGAAGCCGGAGATGGACCCTATCGGCGACGGGAGGTCGTGGTCGAGAGTGTCGGGACGTCGCCCTTTCAGTCTGTGTTGAACAGCACCTCGGAGCTGAGGGCCGGAGCGGCCCCGGCGGGCGGAGTGAGACTGACGCGTGTTGTGGAGGATGGGGCAGATCCTGTTCGCAGGTACGATCCTGGTCATCCTGATGCAGATAAGGATGGCTATGTGTCGTTCCCAGCGATCAATCCGGCCGAAGAGATGGTGGATTTGATGGGGTCGGTGCGTGCATATCAGTTGAATGCGTCCGCTGTAGCTGCCTCCAAACAGATGATCCAGCAATCCATTGACATTCTAAAGAGCTAATGAGGAGGAGCGAGTGATCAACGGAATTTTGTTTGGAACTCCCTCGATTACGACTGGGCTGTCTAGTGGTGCAACTGGAGCCGCGAATGGTCAGGCCCCTGCAGCAAACTTCGCCGACATATTTCAGTCCGCTATAGGCGACGTAGACTCACTGCAGAATAGTGCGGACCAACAGGTGGCTAACCTCCTGCATGGAAAGGGCAACGCAGATATCGGCGGCACGATGGTCTCGGTCGAAAAGGCAGACGTGGCATTTCAACTGATGATGCAGGTACGCAACAAGGTAGTTAGTGCCTACCAAGAGATGGAAAAGATGCAGTTCTGAAGGGCGCTGACCGATGCAGAACAAGGTGGTGGAACAACTGAAACAGGCCTGGCAGCGGATGAATCCGCGCCAGCGCATGATTGTGGCCGGAGGAACGCTGGCAGTCGTGGCGGGCTTGGTTGCGTTGACGGTCATGATGAGTTCAACAGATTACAAACCCCTGATGACGGGGCTGGAACCGGAAGATGCCCAGACGATCTCACAGCAGCTAGCTGCGAAAAAGATTGACTTCAAGATGTCGCCCGACGGGAGAGGGATCGATGTCGCTGCGGATCAGCTTGATCAAGCTCGTATGGAGGTCGCTTCCCAAGGCGCGACTCACAGCGGGCGAATGGGCTTCGAACTGTTCGACAAGACTTCTTGGGGACAAACAGAGTTCGATGAGAAGGTGAACTATCAGCGTGCGCTGGAGGGAGAACTAGAACGCACGATAGGTACCTTGAGTGATGTCAAAAGTGCACGCGTGCATCTTGTTATGCCGCGAGATTCCGTCTTTTTGGACCGATCCCAACCTGCGAAGGCTTCGGTCGCTCTCCGTCTGAAGCATAGCGTTTTGAGCCAGGATCAGACGGACGCGATCGCCCGCTTGGTTAGCGGCGCAGTTGAAAATCTGGCGCCAGCGGATGTCGCAATCATCGACGCCGATACCAACGAATTGCTTAATCGACATAGCTCAACGATGGAGGGGCGAGAGCTGGAGGATCTCTTTTCAAAGAGGTTGATGGCGACACTGGGGCCCGTGGTCGGACTTGAAAACCTACGGACAAGCGTGAACGTGGAATATGACCTCACGAGCTTGGAGGAGAGCGAAGACAAGTACGATCCGAACGTGAGTGCCCTGCTCACTACCCAAAAAACGATGGAACAGTCAGGGCAGAACGACGACGGCGGCATCGCTGGCACCGCGAGTAATCTCCCAACAACCCCTGGCAAGGGAACTACCCAATCTGGAGATGCAAACGCCGATGGCACAACCCAGACCTCGAAGTCAGAGAATTCGACGTTTGGGGTAAATAGGCTCTCGCGCCACACGGTCGCCCCGGCGGGTCGAATTCGGCGAATTACAGCTGCGATTCTGGTCAATGACTTTTCTGACAAGAAGAAGGTGGATGGCAAGATGGTCGGCTCGACTTACAGACGGTCACCGGCCCAGCTGAAACAGCTACAAGACCTTGCGGCGGCGGTGATTGGAATGGATCCACAACGCGGCGACTCAGTGACGGTAGAGAACATGACCTTCAGCAACACGAACGATGGCGATGTTGCCCCGACGATGATCGAGCGGCTGCAAAAGATGGCAAATGACAACGTGAACGCGTTGAAATATATATCCATTTTAGGTCTCTTTGTCTTGGCCTGGGCGCTCATCTTCCGTCCGATGCAGAAGCAGATTGTTGGTATAGTGCGCGAGCTGGGACCATGGAATCAGAGTTCGGTTGCCGTGGCGGAGCTTGCAAGCGGCGGAGAGCTCTCTGACGATGATCTTGACAACCTGCTGGAAGCCGACACCACCACAGTCGGCCTAAAGCGTCGATTGACGGAGATGGTGCAGGCTGAACCCGCAACGATGACGCGCACGCTTCAGAGCTGGTTGCAGGAGACGGAAGGATGAGCGAAGCCGTCGAGTACAAGCAGCTGAAAGGGCTGCAGAAGGCTGCGATCCTGATGACTGTGCTAGGAGAAGATGCTGCAACGGTTTTCTTCAGAAATCTGCCCGAAGATGATCTCCAGTTGATCACAAAGGAAATTGCAAAGCTTGGAAGGGTTCCGCCGCAGATCTCACAGCAGGTGTTGCGTGAGTACCATCAGATGTCTGCGTCCCGCGAACTTATCACTCAGGGAGGAACTGCAACTGCGACGCGCTTGCTGGTGAAGGCGTTTGGCGAAAACGGTGCCAAGACCATGCAAAGCCAGATGGTGAGGACCGACGAACTGAACTCCGGACGAGCGGAGTCTCTGCAGAAGGCAGACCCCAAGCAGTTGGCACGGCTCCTCGAGGCAGAACATCCACAAACAGTCGCGCTTGTTCTGGGGCATCTTGAGCCAAAACAGGCCTCAGCATTGTTGATGCAACTTCCGCGCTCGGCGCGAGCAGAATCCGTTCGTCGATTGGCGAATCTTAGACAATTCTCGCCGGCAATGGCCGAGCGCATCTCAGCAGCTTTCCATCGGAGATTACGGTCTGCGGGAGAAATCAATAAGAGGACTTATTCGGGGTTCCAGAATGTTGCAGCCTTGATGAACATTGTCGATACAGAGACATCGCGCGAGATTCTTGAAAACATCGAAGGCCAGGATGCCAAACTGGCCGCCAGTATTCGAGAACTCATGTTTACGTTCGAAGATTTTATGCGGATTGACGACAACCAACTCCGCGAGCTATCGAATGCTGTGGAGCGGAGTTTGCTGGCCATGGCGCTGAAAGGTGCAAGCCCAGAGCTACGTGAACGGTTCTACAAGACGCTTTCGGCGCGCGCCGTGGAACTGTTGAAAGAAGAGATGGATGCGCTAGGGCCAGTTAGAAGCAAGGATGCTCTGCGTGCTCATGGAGAGATGGTAAGTATCGCGCGACAGCTCGAAGAGCAGGGACGAATGACCCTGCGCACGGATGAAGGAGACGCGTTTGTCTAGCAGCTGCACATCCATCTTGCCATTGGAATATATAGAAGCCGGTGGCGATCCGCTCGCTTTACTGCATGCGCCTTCACTAAGCGTTCCTGAAGAGGCGATTCCTGTCGTCATAGGGGTACCCGAGGAGGAGGTCGAACGGCGGCTAAAAATCGCGCGAGATAGCGTGATTACAGAAGCAGACCAACGGATCCGAGTGGAATGCGAGGGCGTCAGCAAACGTGCGCAGGAAAGGGTCGCTGAAGTTCTCAAGAAGTTTGATAACGAACGCGCGGAATATTTCAGGCATGTTGAAGGTGAGGTTGTCCAGTTGGCACTTGCGATTGCGCGCAAGATTCTGCAGCGCGAAGTGGAACTGGATCCGGCCTTGCTGATTGCACTTGTAAGAGTTGCGCTCGACCGAATGCAGTGCGGATCCAGTGTTCGTATCCGAGTTGCTTCCGAAGATGCAGACGTATGGCGCAGATGTGGAGATGCAAACACCGGCGTCACGCGATGGGAAATTGTTGCAGACGAGACACTGAATTTAGGTGATTGCGTCGTTGAGACCGAACTCGGGACAGCAAACTTCGGGCTCGAGGCGCAGCTGAAAGATGTACAAGAGAGTTTTGCGCAACTGCTCGCACACAGACCGACTACACAATCACGACATGCTCCAGGAGCTTAGAGAACAACTAAACCGGCGCCCTCCCGTTCGCTGGCGGGGGCGTGTTACGCGTGTGACCGGGAATCTGATCGAGTCAGAGGGTCCCTTTGGATCAGTTGGCGAAGCCTGCGAAATCAGAGCCGCCAATGGTGCACGGTTTGCAGGCGAGATTGTCGGTTTTCGTGGCAAAACAATCCTGTCTATGGTGACGGAGGACCCTACTGGCATTCGCCTGGGCGATGCGATTACCTCGCTTGTTTGCCGGCCATCCGTTGCTATTGGACCGGAAATGTTGGGTCGCGTACTAGATGCAAACGGGCAACCACTCGATGGGCTTGGAGCTTACCGAGCGATTCGTATGGTGGACATTGATGGCCCGGCTCCGAAGGCTCTCGAACGATTACCGATTCGGGAACCGCTCGGGTGTGGCATTCGAGCACTAGACGCGTTCACAGCGTGTGGTCGTGGGCAAAGGCTTGGAATTTTTGGAGGCAGCGGTGTCGGAAAAAGCACGCTTCTCGGCATGATGTGTCGGGGAACCGCCGCCGATGTGGTGGTGATGGGCCTGGTTGGGGAACGCGGGCGCGAGGTGGGAGAGTTTCTGGAGGCGATTGGAGAAGAAGGGTGCCGGCGTTCAGTGATTGTTGTCTCAACATCGAATGAGCCGCCATTAATGCGGTTGCGCGCTTCGTTGCTGGCGACAGCAATTGCTGAGGCTTTTGCGGCAGAGGGCAAGCAGGTACTTCTGGTGGTGGACTCGTTGACGAGATTCGCAATGGCCCAACGCGAAATTGGATTAGCTGCAGGCGAACCGCCGACGGCTAAGGGGTACACCCCGTCGGTGGTAAACAAGCTGGCTCGGCTAGTGGAGCGCGCCGGTTGCTTTCGGGTGGGAAGCATAACTGCCTTCTATACAGTTCTGATGGAGGGAGACGACCAACAGGATCCAGTTGTTGACACGGTTCGTTCGCTGCTGGATGGACATATCATCCTGGATCGACGGCTCGCCACGAAGGGGCACTATCCTCCAATCGCGGTGCTGGATAGTTTGAGCCGCCTGATGCCCAGCATCGTGTGTATGGAACATTTGAAAAAGGTAACTGAGCTTCGACAATTATTAGCCGCATATATACGTTCCGAAGACCTCATTCGGATAGGGGCCTATCAGCGCGGAAGTGACGTCCTGCTCGATCGGGCGGTAGAGGTGCTGCCAAAAATCGAAGGCTTTCTCCGTCAGAATACTTCGGACCTTTGTACGTTCGAGGAGACAGCCAAATTGCTGGCTGCATTGCCGAGTTGACTGTGAGACTGCCCGATTCCATCCGCGTGCTCCTGCAAGTCCGATCTCACAGGGAGGAGATTGAAGAACGCAGACTCACAGCAATCATCCAACAACTGAGGCTGGCGGAATCCCAACTCGCAGAGTTATCAACTGAGCTGACCCACATCACACGTACCCGCCTCACCGAGGTTCAATCCAGTTTGTTAAGCGCGCACTATCAAGAGATCGAGGCATATTCGGGCTCCCTTTGGAAAAGATCTGCAGATCATGCCGCGGAGATTGAGGTGCTAAAACAGGCTTACACGCAGCAAATGTCGGTGTACATGGCTGCTCGCCGGGATCGAGAGATTATCGCGAGCCTCGATAAGCAGCGGAGCGACGCGCTTGAGGCGGAGGCGAATTCGCGGGAACAGAAGCGAAATGAAGATCTCTTCCTTTCAAAAATGGTTGCAAAGTGGGACACGCTCTCAGAAGTCGATGCGGCAAAAGAGGGAGCATGAAAGGAGAGGCGCCCGCCGATAAAAAGACGAGCAGGTGGAGTTGGCGCCGATGCTGGGAGGCTAACAGTTAAGTGAAAGTAACTGTGGCACACGTCGCGAACGGGCGGGTCGCAGGTAAAAGCGATCTTGTTCCCTTGTTGGCGGGTGACCAGGATGGCAACTTTGCCTCGCTGCTAGATCTGAGTGGAACCGCACCAGGCGTGCCCCCAACACTTGATGACACCTCAGGAAGGCACTCTAGCCGGCGCAAAGACAAAGATGACGGCCAAGGGCAGCCAGCAGCTCCTCGAAAATCCATGCCAAGCAAAGCTTTAGCGCTCAGCGCGCAAGCGGCTTCGAGCGGCGCTATCGCGCCGTGGCAGGTCGGATCCGACCAATCGTGGAAGGCTGCTGATGCGACCAAGCTGACTTGCTCGTCGTTACCATCCGGACCTATATCCGAACCGAGGGTGGTAATACATTCGCGTTCATCCGGAGCAAACGAGCAAACCACCAATACTTCCGTAGCGGTTTTATTGCAACTCCCCGAGGACAGCGCGCCAACGCATTCACTTATGCAGGATAGTTCCGTTGAACTGTCAGAAGGTCACCGTGGGGGGCCGGACATCGCAATGAAGGCGGTTACATCGCCGAACGATAGCGACGCACAATCGATCCGCGCGAGTTCGGGCTTAGCAGATTCGACCGCTGATCGAGCATCTACAGGTTCAAACGCTGGTGTTCCTGCGTCAATTGCACACGCCGAATCGAACCCGATCATTTTCGGCATCTCTGCGGTTGGACATGCTGCACCAAGTCATGAAATGAGGACTGCCGATGGACGTGATGATCCGTCGGTCGGTCCAAGGGATCGAGCGGTTGATTGTTCGATAGAAGCCGGAGGGCAGCCGCAGTTATCTGCGGCAACACAGGCCGAGCAGGATGCCGCCTCATCTTCTTCCACGATCGCCACCAGTTGGAACCTGAATAGCGTGAGCGAGGTTCATCGTGGCGCAGCCCACACAAACGAAATCATCATGGACACTACTCTTTCAGCGCCACAAAGATCGCGCGTCGACAGCACCGGGGGCCTTGGCCCAAACACATCACTTCAGGGACATTCAGGGGCTCTTAACTCGAATCATCCCGAATCTATTCAGGAGGCAGCGCCCGCCGCGCAGCTTAGAGAGCCAATGTTGGCGCGATCGGCGGACGAAAATGTGGCGCGACTGCTTGGTAGCGCTATGCGGGGGGATCTGCGAGTCGGAGTGCAAACCGAGGCTTTCGGACACGTCACAATCCAGGCAAATGCTCAGGGGGGCCAACTTTCGGCCCAGTTGTCAGTAGAGAATGCAAAAGAAAGTGCGATGCTTGCAGCACATTTGCCCGCGGCAGAACACAGGCTCACCCAACAACACGGAGTGATTGCTTCGGTGAGACTTGCCGGCGGATTCGGGGGGACTGCTGGTGGATTCACGGGACGTGAACAGTCCGAGTCCAATCGAAGAAATTCTGGACCATATATTGCGATGCGATCTGGGCAGACAAAGCAGGGCTCATTGAATGAAGGTCGAGGAGTTGAGTCAGCGGTCAAGGTAAGCAGGCATTTCGTGACATCAAGGCTTGATGTCACAGTCTAAGGCAGCTGAGAGATTCGATGTTTCGAGATTGCAATAATTCAGGAGAAGAGTGTATGTCGGTTTCGGGTGTCAACAGCAATAGCAATGCCGTGCAAACGAACAGTCAGGCCGCGAACAGTACGACCGGCGATGCGAGCCTGCAATCTATCGAGAGTACATTTCTAACGCTGCTTGTTCAGGAGTTGCAGAACCAAGACCCAACGGCGCCGATGGATAGCACGCAGATGGTTGGACAGATGATCTCGCTGAATCAGTTAGACCAACTCGCCAGCATCAATCAGGTGGTGACGAACGCGTTCGGGGCTTCACAGCCAGTTGCAACTACAGCTTCAGGAGACTAGCAGCTGGCCTGCCTCGACAATTCGCGTTGCGGTAAGCCGGGCCCATTAGTAAGCCCAACGTGACCAGTGGCAGGTTTTCTCAGAATTGCTCAAGAACCAGGGAATCAATGCGGAGGAATTGTTATGTCCATGTCCACAGCTTTATCGGGTCTTAATGCCGCTGAGTCTGCACTCCAGACTATTTCGAACAACCTAGCGAACATGAATACGAATGGCTACAAGTCTCAAAGTACTACCTTTGCAGACTTGTTCTACCAGGCTTATGGCAACAGTGGAAGTGGCAATCCGATCCAGACAGGCCTTGGCGTGCAGGTGACCGGGATGTCGCAGGATTTCAGCAATGGGGCTGTCGCGTCGACCGGGATTAGCTCGAACATGGCGTTGAGCGGGGCCGGGTTCTTTGTCGTCCAGAATACCGATGGAGCTCAGACGTACACGCGCAACGGTGATTTCACAACAAATTCCTCGGGCCAATTGATTGCGCTCGGCGGTCAAACGGTCATGGGATATCCCGCCGTGAAAGGCGTCGTCTCTCCGAATTCCGGTTTGCAGCCGATCAACGTTGGATCGGGAACGACGGCTCCGGCAACGGCGACGTCGAACTTCTCGCTCACGACCAACCTCAACGCCTCCGCTGCAGTCGGCGACACCTTCCAGTCACCCATCGGCGTGTATGACTCTTTGGGCAACTCCCATGTGTTGACCGTCAACTATACGATGACCGCGCCGGGAGCATGGAATTATCAGGTCACAATCCCTTCCGATGAAATCCAGGGGGGCACCGGGACAACGACGACGGTTGGAACAGGCACGCTGAACTTCGACAGTTCCGGGCAACTGACTTCTTCGACTACCCCGGCGACACTTGCCGTTGGTCCGCTCGCTGATGGAGCTGCTGGGCTGAACCTGAACTGGAATCTTACGGACGCAAATGGAAATTCACTGTTAACCCAGGATGCAAGTCCTTCAAGCAATAACGCGACGAATCAAGACGGTTTTGCGGCAGGTGTGTTGAAAACCTACACGATCCTGTCGGATGGGACCGTCGAAGGCACATTCTCAAATGGGCAGACCGAAGCGATTGGACAAGTGGCGGTTGCGAGTTTTGCGAACCCCGAGGGGCTGACCCTCGACGGAGACAACCAATACTCTTCCACTGCTGCTTCTGGCGCAGCGGTAATTGGGTCGGCGGGCACGGCCGGACGCGGAACCATCGCGGGATCTTCTGTCGAACAATCGAATGTAGATATGGCAACGCAGTTTTCGGATCTGATCGTTTATCAACGCGCTTACGAGGCCAATGCCAAGGCGATCACGGCATTTGATCAGATGGAGCAGGCGACCCTGCAGATGAAGAGCTAAAGTCACGAGACGAAAAATTAGCTCTCACTTAGCCGGCGTCTGTCTCACAAGAGCGAGCGGCGGTCCGCTGTCCGTTGCGGGTGCGTCAATCGCTTTAGGCACTACGTCCGGCTAAGTGAACTCTAATCTTTCTGGTGCTCATCCGACCGAAGTGGCCAAATCCATCTATGCGTAGTAGTCACCCTTCTGTGTTTTCAAGTAGATGTACCCACAGACAAAGGTAAAGACAGCTTGGCAATGCGATTGCAACATCTGGCAGTGTCGTTCGAGCTTGCTCAAGGAACTGGACCATGATGGAAACAAAATCAGAGCCGAGTGTGGAAGGAGAACTCGCTATACCTCATCCTGAGGTGAGCCATGGAGAAGATCCATTGCTGCGAGCTCATTTGCTGCCGTGCCGATTGGTATTGGAGGCACCGGTTGTCAACTTCACCGTCGGAACACTCATGCGGCTGCAACCAGGTTCCGTTCTGGAGACGGCGGCTCAGCACAACGAGGATCTGTTGTTGCACGTAAACGGTCAAATCGTCGGCACGGTGAAGTTTGATGTAACCCGGGACCGACTTGCTGTGCGCCTGACAGGTATCGCATGACCAGCAATAGCGATGTGGCCGTTACTCCGATCTCGAAGGTATTGACGGCGGATTATGAGTCGTCAACGAAGGTTGTCGGCGCATTCCGCGCGTCTTTGTTGCCTGTATGGAAGTGGCTGACTCGTTATAGTCCCGGTGTCTGGGGGGGCGGAGTGCCTCGACGGTTGAGGATTGCAGAGACGGTTTCGTTCGGTGAGAAGAGGTTCGTCTCGATTCTCCAGGTGGACGGCGAACAATTTCTGGTTGGTGGGAGTTCGTCCAACGTCATTTTGCTCGCCAAACTGGAGGGAAAGACGGAAGCGAACCGGGAAGGTTTATTTGAGAGTGTCTTTTTACGCATGGATTCGGACGTTGTAGAGCGGCACGCCGGGCGCAACGGATCGGTCGAGGTAGCTTAATGGGTCGTCAGGTGTTGGTATTCACCCAGGTGCTATCAATCGCGATCCTCTGCGGATTGTGGAGTGCGCGAGGAGAAGCGCAGTCGGCACCGGATGTTCCCGCTCCATTCCTTAGCTCTAGTCCTAATTCGGCATCTACAGATTCTGGCATCCCCTGGTCGTCCGCCAATACAACCAGTGATGCGCTGAAAGGCCTGTCGAGCCCGCAAGCCGACTCTGGGAATCGCTTAAAAAGCACCGCCGCCAGCCCGAGGAGAACAAGTGCACCCGTAAATGGGATTCAGATTACGGGGCTTGGAAATAGCTCCGCGCCTTGGACGATTGTCGTCTTACTCACGCTCCTGGCACTCATCCCCTCACTAATGATCTGCGTAACTCCGTTTGCCAGATTGCTTGTTGTGTTTCATTTCCTCCGACAGGCTCTTGGTTTACAGACCACTCCCTCGAACCAAACGCTCATTGGGCTATCCCTGGTGCTGACATTCTTCATCATGCAACCGGTGGGCGAACAAATTTATCGTGATGCATTTGTTCCTCTCGAAAACGGGAAGATCAGTGCGTTTGATGCCGTAGGGCGTGGTTCGGAACCGCTGCGCCATTTTATGGCCCACTATGTACGTGAAAAAGATGCCGCGCTGTTTTTGGATATTGCACACGTTCCGCGTCCGCGCACGGTGGATGACATTCCGATGCGCGTGATGATGCCTGCCTACATTGTCTCGGAACTCCGTGCGGGATTCCAGATCGGCGCGGTACTCTTTCTTCCTTTCCTGGTCGTCGACATGGTGGTTGCTTCCATCACAAATGCAGTTGGCATGATGCAATTGCCTCCGGTCGTTATCTCGACACCACTCAAGCTGATGTTGTTTCTGATGGTTGATGGCTGGCATCTACTAATCGGCGCACTCGTGCGGAGTTTCAGCTGATGTCTACCGATCAGGTCATCACGTTAGGGCGCGCCATGCTGATAGAAGTAGCGATATTGGTAGCACCGCTGCTGTTGATTACAGTTGCCGTCAGCTTTGTAGTGAATATTGTTCAGGTGCTTACCTCGCTGCAGGACCAGACCCTGTCGGCCGTACCACGACTGCTCGCAACGGGTGCGGCATTGTTTGTACTCATGCCATGGATGTGGCGGCACCTTGAACTATATACGGTACATATACTCTCGGACTTTCACGGAATACTTCAATGATCGAGTTACCTCTTGATCGGATAATCTTTGCTTTCCTGACCATCTCCGTTAGAGTGACTGGCCTCATGTTATTTGCTCCCTTTTTTGGAAGCCTGGCAATTCCTCCGCGACTAAAGGCTGCATTCGTTCTAGCATTGTCCATTCTTCTGTATCCCGTGCTGTCTTCCCGACTCAACATGCCCACGCTGAGTCATTGGCCGACGATCGCAATCCGCGAGTTACTCATCGGTGCTGCCATTGGAATAGCAAGCAATCTTGTCTTCGACGCAGTACAGATGGCCGGTCAGGTACTGAGTACGCAGATGGGGTTTTCGTTGGCTAGCTTATTAGATCCTCAGACACAGGCCGATTCTACGGTCGTCGCGATGTTCCACCAGACAATTGCCATGCTCATCTTCCTAAGGCTGGACGTTCACCTTTGGCTATTGCACGCGCTTGGTCGAAGCTTTCAATTGCTTCCGCCGGAAAATTTGACTATCTCAGGAAGTTTTGCCCTCGCGACACTCCGTGCGGGCGGTGTTGTGTTCGCCTTGGGATTGCAAATGGCTGCTCCTGTATTTTCGGCCACGTTGCTGACGGACATCGTTCTCGGTCTGCTGGGCAAAGCATCTCCGAGCATGCCGCTGATGTTATTGGGTCCACCATTGAAAACATTGCTCGGCCTGGGGGTGCTTTTCGCCGCGCTGAAGTACTGGCCTGCATTGCTGGACCGCTTCTTTCAAGGTTCCTCAGAACTCTCAAATCGTTTATTGATGCTGGCAGGCTAGATTATGTCGGAATCGGACAAGACACAAAAAGCGACACCGCACCGTCGAAAGAAGGCTCGAGAGCAGGGCCAAGTCGCCCGATCGCGCGAGCTTGGAAATGTACTTGCTCTCGTGGGGACTGCCGCAATGTTAGCTGTTATGTGCTCCAATTTGATTCCGCGCTGGGCTGCCTTCTATCGGGGTCTGCTCATTGCAGCCTGCGATGGAGATATCGGCCCAAACGGGCCAATCTGGTTTTGGAGCGCGTTGGAAGTGCTGCGATGGATCGTGCCGATCCTCCTGGTCGCGATGCTTCTTTCGGTCTCCGTTTCGCTTGCCCAAGGAGGGTTGAATTTCGCGCCGGCGGCGCTGGCACCTAAGTTCGAGCGCTTGAGCCCAGGACATCGGCTCGGTCAGATGTTCTCCTTTGTCACTTTAGGGAACCTCCTGAAATCCCTGGTTCCTTTCCTGGCTATCGGCTTATTCGGATTTGGCGCTCTTCGGTCACATTGGAGTGAACTCGCTCTTACATCCGGCGAGGATCTCCGAACGTTGATGGCGCTCGTGGCAGAAATTCTTCGAAGCGTTCTGTGGAAGGCTGTCTTTGTCCTGATCGCATGGGGAGGCGTGGATTACCTGCTGACGTGGAGACAGAGTGAAAGCAAACTCCGCATGAGCCATGACGAGGTAAAGCGTGAACACAAAGAGAATGAAGGAAATCCGTTTACGAAAGGGCAGGTGAGAAGAAGACAGCGCGCAATGCGAAAGCGGCGACCACTCGATGCTGCGGCGACGGCCACGATGGTCGTTACAAATCCTACTCACTTCGCGGTAGCGTTGCGCTATGAGCCCTCGATGAGGGCACCTGAAGTCGTTGCCAAGGGGCGGGATCTTCTGGCACAACGAATTAAGACAATCGCTCAGCAACACAACGTTCCGATTATGGAGAACAAGATTCTGGCGAGAACGTTGTACGGCAACGTTGAAGTGGGTCAGGCGATCCCATCGGATCTCTATCAGGCGGTCGCGGAGATCCTCGTCGTCGTTTTTCGAGCTCAGGCTGAGCTACGCGAGCGTGAGGCATTGCGCAACCAGAGAACAGCCACCGGAGAGGTTGTCAATCCAAGATGAAATTCAAGAACGTTGTCAAAATCCTCCATGGGTTCGGCGATTGGGCTGTGCCGTTGGCCGCAGTCTGCATGATCTTTGTCTTGCTAGTGCCCATGCCGAGCTTTGTGCTTGATCTACTACTTACGTGTAGCCTCGCGGCTTCGGTCCTCGTATTGCTGACGGCCATTCAAGTGCTTCGGCCGGTTCAATTCTCGGTGTTTCCGAGTCTTATCTTGCTTCTTACACTGACGAGGCTGTCTCTCGACCTGGCGAGTACCCGGCGAATTCTCCTGCATGGAAATGAAGGGCCCTCGGCAGCCGGAGCTGTTATTCAGGCCTTTGGACAGTTTGTAATTGGCGGAAATTATATTGTTGGATTCGTACTCTTTCTGGCGCTGGTTGCGATTCAGTTCCTCGTGGTGAGTCACGGTGCGGTACGGACGGCAGAGGTCACTGCGAGATTTACGTTGGATGCGCTGCCAGGCAAGCAGATGGCGATCGACGCCGATCTCAATGCTGGATTGATCAACGAGGAGCAAGCGAGAGCCAGGCGCGAAGCTGTTGGGCAGGAGGCTGAGTTCTGCGGTGCAATGGACGGAGCGGCGCGCTTCAGTCAACGCGACTCTGTGGCGACCATTCTGATTCTGGCCATAAACATTATTGCCGGCTTCATGATCGGGGTGTTTCAACAGGGAGTTCCCTTTGCCGAGGCCTTGAAGACCTATACGGTACTGACGGTCGGAGATGGATTGGTTTCTATTCTCCCATCGCTGCTCGTGTCAGTAGCAGGTGGGATCGTTGTGACCCGTGCGGCCTCAAAGGAGACGCTGGGAATAGACATGCGCCGGCAGTTAGGCAGCCAATCCATGCTGTTGTGGATTGCAGGTGGTGTTCTGGTGGCGCTCGGACTGATTCCGGGTCTGCCAAAGATTTCATTCTTTCTTCTCGGGGGAGGCCTGATGTATGGGGGATACAGGCTCAAGACACCGGAAAAAGAGAGCGTTTCTACTCAAGGTAAGGACGCGAAGTCGGGCGCCGCTAAGGGAAGCACAAATGCGGACGCGGTCGACAGCGTTCTTAAGCTCGATGAATTGACCTTGGAGGTGGGAGCCGGTCTGATCCCGCTCGTAGATGAGAGGCAGGGTGGCCAACTGATGAATCGCCTCAAGGGTGTACGCAAGAAGATTGCACAGCAGATGGGTTTCCTTGTCCCACCGATTCATATTACGGACAATCTCGCTCTTCGGGAGAACGAATATGTCCTTCTCTTAAGAGGAATCGAAGTGGCCCGTTGGGAACTCCGCCGCGGTCTCCTGCTGGCAGTCAGCTCGGAGCCTGGGACTGTAGACCTTCCCGGAACAGAAACACAGGAGCCTGCATTCAATGTTGCGGCAAAGTGGATATCTCCCGATCTCCAGGCTCAGGCTATCGCCCGGGGTTGCGCTGTGGTCGAACCCGCGTCCGTGTTGACGGCACATATTGCGGAACTCATACGTTCGAATGCGCACGAATTGCTCTCGCGGGGGGAGACGAAGCGACTCATCGACCGGCTGAACGACTCCCATCCAAAGCTTGTTGAAGAGTTGATTCCGAAGCTCCTTACGCTCGGGGAGCTTCAGCGGGTTCTGCAGGCGCTATTGCGCGAACAGGTGTCCATTCGCGATCTTGGAACGATTCTGGAGGGACTCATTGAGTCGGCCTCGACCAATAAACACCCAGTTGCCCTGGTAGAGGCTGCAAGGCAGGCTTTGAGCCGTGCGCTGGTTCGGCCATTGCTATCACCAGATGGTGAACTCAAAGTGGTTACATTGGACACGTCTATCGAAGAAGAGTGTGTGCGCGGAGCAAACTTGCAGCCCGGTCAAGTTGTGTCGAGCGCTTTGCAGGTTTCAGTTGCACGCAAGGTGCTCGAAAGCCTTCGCACTAGCTTTGGGGCCGAAATCAACAGTGCTCCGCCTATACTTCTTTGCGCGTCGCCAGGCCGGTTCTATCTACGGCGGCTACTCGAACCATTCCTACCTAAGGTTGTTGTGGTGTCGCCAGCCGAAATTCCACCGGTGACTCCAATCCGCACATTGGGCATGGTGCGATGAACGGCATTGGTTTAAATGAATGACTCAAGAGGATACAGTGAGTGCCGATAAGAAGGATGACAGGGCGATGCGTGACAGGGTTGAAACAACGAGAGAGGATGCCTCGCAAGAGCGTGTGGTCACACCTTGCAATTTCCGAGCGTCCGGCCTGCTTTCGAACGAAAGCACTCGCCATCTAAAGAGCATGCACGATGCATTTGCACGCGCACTTGCGCACTCTTTAGATTTGTTTTTGGGATCACCGGTTGAGATCAAACTGATAAAGGTCGACCAGATCGGCGCTCGAGAGTTCAGCGCGGCCATGGCAGCAGGCAGCTATCTGGTGCCATTCAGCCTCCTTCCTATGCAGGAAAGAGTCATCGTCAAGTTCGAAAATGGCCTTTTGTTTCCGCTGCTCGACCTGCTCTTGGGCGGAAGAGGGGAGCCCATTGAACAGATAAGAGAACTCACCGATATTGATGAGGAGCTGTTTCGAAGTGTCACTGAACTGATCGCAACTCAGCTGGAGCGTGCTTGGAAAGTTCCGGCCGTATCCGTCTCTACGTTGCCTTCGGTAAAGCCGGTGTTGACAGGCCAATTGTTCGCGATGGAGGAACGCGTCCTCACGTTGCAATTCGAGATCCGGCTCGCTACAACAGTATCGGAGTTCGCGCTTGCACTGCCGATAAGCTTCTCGAGTGGCCTGGTTCGCAGCCATACCGATGCCGGAAGACGAAATGAGGCAGGCGAGATCGCTCGTTATCGCTTTCGTGAGCGACTCTTGCGGTGCGACATGCCGTTGTCGATTGACCTGGCAAATTTGACGGTACCGTTAGGAGATGTCATCGGGCTTGAGGCTGGAAGTGTATTGAATCTCCGAACACCTGTTCAAACACCAATTCTTCTACGGACGGGCGGCCATCCGATCTTCGAAGTGACTCCAGTCCGCAGGGGCGAATATAAGGCAGCACAGTTGAACCGTGCTCTGAATGGTGAGGTCTAAGTGGCGCCAATAAGAAACGAGGCAGCGAAGGTGCATTTAGTGACGTGCATTGCCGACGCGCTGAAAGGATCTATCGGCGCGGTTCAAGGTGGACAGTGGTTCTGCCCCTCCTCAATTACAACGAGTGAACCTCCGATAAACAATGAAGAAGACGAATTGGTTGTAATGCGACTTCAGCTTCGCGGGACACTTCACGGCCAAGTAGGGATCCTAATCAAGCAGTGCGACGTATCCTCGTTGCTTGGGATAGATGACCCTGAACCACTAAAGAAAGCATGGCGGCAAGTCATGGAAGGGCTCGTACAGCGGTTGCCAAAACGCGCACTCGATGCCGGCATGTTTGCGTTCAGCGTGGGCTCGTATGATCTAGGGAAGTCATTGGAGGGCTCTGTCCAAATCGGCAGAATGGAACTTGGCCAGGGGGATAGGCTAGGTTGCGTTCTCCACGTGTTGGCGGACTATGAACTGGCCGAAAGCTTTCGGGCCGCTGAATGGAACGTGTCACGCGCGACTGCACAAGGGGGAGCCGAGAATTCTGTGACCCCCGAGCTAGGACGCGTAATCGACGTTCCATTGAGCGTCACTTTGCGCTTTGGCCAGCGAAGCATGAGGCTCCGCGAGGTCCTCGAATTAAATACCGGAGCTATTGTAGAGCTAGATCGACAGGTGGAAGATCCGGTCGATCTCATTCTCGATGAACGAGTGATCGCGCGAGGTGAGGTGGTCATCGTTGACGGGAATTATGGCTTGCGGATCACTGAGATCGTCGAGCGTCCATCGACTTTTGCATCCTAGCGAGAATTGTCAACAGCAATCGTGATGCTACGTTTCTAGTTCCTTCGTGGCAGATAATTTCAAAAAATTATCGAGAAGCCTGCGCCAAGTTAGCCGATAAGAGCCGAAGAGGTCTAAGGACGCCATGAACAGTGGACTCTACGGCGCGTGCGCAGGATTAATGGCACGCACTCAAGCTCTGGATACCATCGCTGCCAATGTGGCGAACAGCAGCACTGCCGGTTTTCGCGGAGAGGAGAATATCTTCGGGACGGTCCTGGCTGAAGCGGGCCGACACGGCCGAATGTCTGCACTGAATAAAGCTACAAATTCGTTCAGCCAAGTCGGTGGCACCCAGATGGACACTACCCAGGGAGTGATCACTCGTACGGACAATGATCTCGATGTTGCCATCGAAGGCCCGGGCTATTTCAAAGTCAAGAGCACAACTGGTACTTCATACACGCGTAATGGGCATTTTCACGCCGATGCGAATGGAATGCTGCTAACAGATGCAGGGGAGCCCGTGCTTGGCGACGGAGGCGTGATCCGACTGGCTAAGGGAAAGGTGTCAATCAGCGCGAACGGGACGATCTCATGCGACGGGGTCATTTCAGGAAAGCTCTCGCTCGTAACATTCCCTCCGGAGACAAAGCTGATCAACCACGGCGGCTCTCAGTATGGGGCTCCCGCGGGAAGTGAGCTACCTGCTTCGCAAGCGTCCCTGCAGCAGGGCGCGTTGGAGGGCTCGAACGTTAGTCCGATGGAAGGTGTCGTGCAGCTCATTTCGGCTCAGCGTGCGACGGAGTCGATGAGGCACGCGTTGACCCTGATTGATGGAGAGATGGACAGAGCCACTGTGCAGGATCTGGCGAAGGTCAGTCAGTAACGGTTCCACACAAATAGTTCGAGGTTGAAAGTATGATACGCGCACTGTACACGGCTGCGACAGGGATGAATGCCCAGCAGATGAACCTGGACAACATCGCGAATAATCTCGCGAACTCAAGCACAACGGGCTTTCAGGAGCGCCGTATGCAGTTCACGGACCTGCTCTACCAGAATGAGGTGATGCCTGGTGCGGCCTCGACACAACAGACGACTGTGGCCGCCGGTCTCCAGGTGGGACTTGGCGTCCGGCCCGGGTCGGCCGAGATAATCCAGACTCAAGGCGAGATCCAGACCACTGGGAACCCTTTAGACATCGCTATACAGGGTGTCGGCTTTTTCCAGATAGAGTTGCCAAGCGGCCAACTCGGTTATACGCGCGCGGGTTCGTTCCATCTCGACTCGCAGGGGAACATCGTTACACCGGATGGAAATCAACTACAACCAACGATCACGATTCCTCCAAACGTAACCAACGTGTCGATTGGAAGCGATGGGACTGTGAGCGCGACGATTCCCGGCCAAGCGCAAGCCTCTAACCTGGGAGTCATTCAACTTGCGACATTCCCAAACCCGGGCGGACTGAACAGCATCGGTAAGAATATCTATCTACCAACTACGGCTTCGGGTGATGCGATTGTAGGCAATCCCGGAAATTCAGACGGACTCGGAACCCTTCAGCAGAACTCGTTGGAGCAGTCGAACGTCAGCGTTGTGGAACAGTTTGTCGACATGATCGTCGCACAACGTTCGTACGAGGCAAATTCACGTGTTGTTAAGGCTGCAGACGAGATGATGCAGCAACTCAACCAGTTGACTCAGTAGAAAATGGAGAGCCATACGTTGCCTGAACAAATAGGTCAATGGCGTTCACCCCGTCTTTTGCCAGCAGTAGCGTTGCTGGTGCTGGCGAACATGGCCGCTGCGCAGGGTGTCTCCGGCACTCGTCATCAGATTGTTGCGGCGGATATAGCTAAGGAATTGAGCAGCGTTGGCTTCGATGTGGGTCTATCGCAGATCCATCTTTCTGCCTACATAACCTCGGCTACAGAGGCGCCGAAGCTGGAGATCGCCACGGCGGAATCGATTGGGGCCAATCAAGTCCGTCTCGAAATTAGTTGCTCTTCCGCCTCGGAATGCCTTCCCTTTTTCGCGACGGTAGATGTCAAAGAACCCGCTAGCTTCTCCGCTGAAGTCAGGCCCAAAACCCGCGAGGCGATAGCGGCAAATCGTCGGGCGGCGGCGCCGATCGGGACGGCGTCAATCGATGACGCTCGACTGAGAGTTGGATCTCATGCGGTTTTGGTAATTAGAGATAGCCACCTCGACATCCACCTGCAAGTGCTCGCGATTGACAGCGGAGCGATAGGTCAACAAGTGCGTGTTTGCACATTGGACCGGAAAAAAGTCTTCCGTGCCACCGTAACTGGTGAGAGCACTGTTACTGGGATGCCCGAATGACGACTATTCCTCGCGCGTGTGTGCTAAGCGTTGCAGCGCTCATTCTTCAAATGGGAGGTTCGTGCGCGGCCTTGGGCCCATTTCATAAGGCGCCAAAGAAGACGACGGCCGAGCTTCGTGCCGAGTATCTAGCAAACATTTCTCAAACTGTTGTGAACATCTCTCCACGGCGAGCGCCCGGAAGCCTTTGGTCTCCCGATGGTCCGATGGTCGAGCCAGCCGCCGATTACAAGGCTCACGCGCTGAATGACATTGTGACGGTGGTGGTTTCTGTCCAAACCACTGCCACCCAGAGCGGATCTGTTGATAGCGGACGAAACTTCAATACCAATTCCGCGATCTCTGGTATGGCCGGGGAGCTTTCCACCAAAGGCACGAATCCATTGCTCGCTGCTTCGTCCTCAACCACTTTGAAGGGCTCCGGTGCCACAAACTCAAGCACAGCCTTTTCTACTAGCTTGACCGGACAGATTATTGCCGTCCTACCCAGCGGCAATCTCGTAATTGAAGCTCATCGCCAGATAGATATGAACAACCAGCACGAAGAAGTTATTGTGCGCGGAATTGCTCGTCCAGGCGATATCACCCCTTCTAACGCTGTGGCTTCCAGCTCATTGAGTGCCTTGGAGATTGAGCTCAAAGGTAAAGGCATTATCTCGGATAGCGTGCGTCCGCCGAACGCCCTGACTCGTGCCATCTTGTGGCTCTTTGGGTTCTAAACCATGTTTCCTCATATTTTACCGACGAAACGTCTCATTGTTGCGACTGCCTGGGTTGTGTTCGCGCTTCTCGCCAGCGCTGCGGATGCGAAACCTCTTGAAGTGCACATCCGTGACATAGCGGAAATTCAAGGCGTTCGCGAGAATCAGTTGCTTGGCTATGGTCTCGTTGTTGGACTTCAAGGCACCGGGGATCGCCAGCAGACCTACTTCACCGTTCAGACCCTGGCGAACATGCTCGCCCGCATGGGAGTTCAGATTCCGACTGGAACCGCGATCGTGAAAAACGTCGCTGCAGTCATGGTTACCGCTAACTTGCCCGCCTTTGCAGAGCCGGGCATGAAGATGGATATCACAGTGTCCTCCGTGGGCGATGCAAAGAGCATAGAGGGCGGAGTGCTGCTTCTAACCGCGCTGCGTGGCACAGACGGCCAGGTTTACGCCGAGGCGCAGGGTCCATTGACCACCGGCGGCTATTCCGAAGGGGCTGCGGGAAACCTCCGAGAAGTGAACTATCCCACCGTCGGAATTATCTCTAACGGCGCAATCATTGAACGAAGCGTGGCAACCAATCTTCGCGAATTGAAGACGCTGACATTTTTGCTACGTCAATCGGACTTCACGGCGGCGCGCAATGTCGCCGATGTCATCAACAAAGACTTCAATGCAACAGTCGCAACTGTGATGGATGGGCGTCAGATTGTCGTCGATACAGAGGCAACACGCATGAGTTCTGTGCCTCGTCTCATCTCTCGGATCGAAAATTTACCAGTCACTGTGCAGCCGCCAGCCAAGGTCGTCGTGAACGAGCGTACTGGAACGATCGTGCTGGGGGGCGATGTGCTGCTGTCGCCAGTGTCCGTGCTTCATGGTGGCCTGCAGATTCAAGTGGACACGGTAGTCAGCGCCACCCAGGCCGCCCCAGCTTCAGATGCGGCGCCGGCTGTGGTGTCAAACACTTCCGTTCAGGTGCAGGATAAGCAGGTTAGTTCGATCCGGCTGACCAATGGGGCCGACGTCGAGGAACTCGTGAGGGGCCTGCATACGATCGGCGCGACATCACACGATGTCGTGTCAATCTTGGAAGCGATTAAGGCAGCCGGCGGGTTGCAGGCAGATCTGGAGGTTATCTGATGAATCCATTGGGGCTGAACGGTCTATCCAACGTTGGGAATCTCGCCACAGATACGCGCGGCAATGCACCGCGTCTGACTTCCGCAGCAAAGGAGTTCGAGTCAATATTGCTGGGCCAGTGGCTAAAAGATGCCGAGTCCACTTTCGGAAGTGTTACCGGAAGCGAAGAGGACGATCAGGGCGGCGACCAAATGAAAGAGTTCGCTATGCAGCATTTGGCAACCGAGATCACCGATCGCGGCGGCATAGGAATCGCACCGGTCGTCGAGAAGGCTCTAGCGAAACAAGAGAAACCCACCACACATCCTCTGGGAGCCGGACGATAGTTCCGAGATATCTTATGAAACTAAAACCTGCATCGATCTGTCCCGATTTGGTCACGACTTGTGTGAGCCTTCTGAATGATCTAGAACGCGAGATCCAAAATGCCTCGAGCGCGATCGCGCACAATAGGCTCAGGGATCTTGAGGAGAGTCTCTGGCGACAGGAAACGTTGTGTGGAAGGCTCAAGCGCTCAGTCTCGACAATCTGCCAGGCCACGCTCAACAAGGATTCAATTTCCCCCCTGTGCGAGGCGGCTTTGCGTCTCAGAAGGCAGTCACAGATCCATGAGAAGTTGGTCACTCAATCGAGCCGGTCCGCTGCAATCCTTCAACATCTGTGCTCCTTATATCGGAACGCGGCGCAGCATTCCGAGATAGGAATGTATAGATCCATATCACGTGAGGCCTGAACATGATCGGACTTGGCAGCAGCCTATCTATCGCCACACAAGCTTTGGGGGCGCAGACCGCCGCACTCGAGGTTGCGAGCAATAACATTGCCAATGCAAATACACCTGGCTATTCGCGCCAGGTCGTATCGCTCAGCTCCGCGGCATTGGTTCAAAACGGTACAAGTGTCGATGAGGGTGTCTCCTATAAGGGGTTCACGAGCGTCCGGGACACTGTTCTCGGGGTGGCAGTCAATGCGGCAACCTCTCAGCAGGGGAGTCTCAATGCGCAAAATACGCTTCTGACACAGATTAATACGGCATTCTCCGGGACGAAAACTGGAATTGGGGCGTCCCTGTCAACGCTCTTCTCGGATATCTCGGCGCTCTCTGCAAATCCAACCGACTCGTCGGCGCGACAAACGGTTCTCAGCGATGCCAACGCACTGACGGACACGTTTCATCAAGCTGCGGCCGCCCTTTCGAATGCCTCCAGTGCGGCCAACCAACAAGTGTCCGCGGCTGTGGCACAGGTCAACGATTTATCGCAGCAGATCGCGGTATTGAATGGGCAAATTGCCAGCGCGGAGGCAAACGGCGAAGATGGCGGCGCTTTGACGGACCAACGCGATGAATTGACCACTCAGATGGCGCAGCTCATCGGGGTATCCACTACGCAGACAGGTGGAGCGCCGACGCTGACAACTTCCAATGGATCACCCCTGGTAATTGGCGACTCCGCGTATCGGTTGCAGGTTGCAACCGGGCCGGACGGATTGGCGCATGTCCTCGACGGACAGGGAAACGACATTACGAATGAACTGAGCGAGGGAACGATCGGTGGGGCGATCACAGTCCGCGATAACACCATCCCTGCTCTGTCCCAGCAACTCGATGCGCTTGCATCCCAGTTTGCTACTGCAATGAATGCGGCTCAGGTCGCTGGCTACGATGCTAACGGCAACCCGGGCACGGCGATGTTCACTGTATCCGCTACCGGCAGCGCTGCCGCAGGAATTGCAGTGGCGATATCGAGCGGATCTCAAATCGCAGCAAGTTCCGATGGATCGGCTGGAAGTAGCGGGAATGTGAAGACGTTGCTGGCCGTACAGACTGCCAACCTTCCAAACGGTGCTAGCCCAGCAGACAGCTATGCGAATCTGGTCAGCAATGTCGGCTTTGCGGGAGCGCAGGTGAGCTCGAGTCTTGCGGCAACTACCTTGTCATTGCAGCAGCTGAGCTCGCAGCAAAACAGCGAGTCTGCCGTTTCGATTGACGAGGAGACGGCGAATCTCATTCGCTACCAGCAGGCGTACTCCGCTTCGGCAAGAGTGATCTCAACCATCAACGATATATACGGAACGTTGATGAATATGAGCCTGGGACAGTGATAATGCGTGTTGATCCAAATCTTTCTTCGCTTCTGAACACCGGGATACAGGGCACGGAACAAGCGCTGAGTACGGCCGTACAACAGCTTGCAACCGGTCAGCGAGTGGTCCTTCCGTCCGATGATCCGGCCGCCGCTGCAGCGAACTTGCGGAGTCTCGCAGAGTCTGCGAACGTCGATCGATACACCCAGAATGGTGACGCGGTCCTGTCGCAGGCCCAGATGGCGGATTCAGCCCTAAGTAATGTCGTCAGTGAGCTGAATAAGGCGATTACTCTGGGTACGCAGGGCGCTGATGGATCGATAACCAGCGAGAATCGGACGGCTATCGCAACTCAGGTACAGAGCGTCCTTTCCGAGGTCGTCGCGCAAGCGAATACAACGCTCAATGGCGTGAGCCTCTTTGCTGGAACCTCGGGAGCTGCACAGGCGTTCGCGTCGGACACAACATCGCCGACCGGCTACTCCTATCAAGGAAATAGCGGCGTGAACACAGCAGCGGTCGGAGACAATTTGCAATTGGACATCAATGTTCCGGGCGATCAAGTATTTACCAATCCAAATGGAGATGTGCTGGGTTCGATCTCTCAGCTGATCTCCGCCTTGGGTTCCGGAACTACGGACGATATCGGGGCTGCTGTTACAGCAGTACGAAGCGCCCTCAATAATGTCAGTCAACAGCGCGTACTCTACGCGGGTGTGGTGAATCAAATTAATGCCCAGGAGAGCTACCTCTCTCAAGAGACAATCTCTCTCACATCACAACAGCAGTCGCTCACCGGTGTGGACATCACGGTCGCAATCTCGAATCTAACGCAAGCCCAGATTGCGCATAGCACGATTCTTGCTGCAGCCGCTAAAGTCTTGCCCACCTCGCTGCTCGACTACCTGAAGTAGGGATATCCGAATTGCGAGTGCATTGTTTCGCATCATCCGGTCTGGAGGCTGGTTGATCGTCGATAGGTGAAGAAGGCGCAAAGGCACCAGGCGCTCAGCCTCAGATAAAGGAGCAAACAGTGGCACTTACTATCCTCAACAACCTCTCGGCCATGAGCGCGGAGCATTCGTTGTCTGCGACGCAAGCCAATTTGCAGAACACACTCACACAGCTTTCCACGGGCCTTCGCATCAACTCAGGTTCAGACGATGCGGCTGGTCTCTCTATCGCTAACGGTATGCAGGCCAACATTGCAGCGCTGACACAATCTGCGCAGAACGCGACGAACGGGATCGGCATGTTGCAGACGGCGGACGGAGCGCTGTCGCAGGTGACGACGCTGCTGAACCGCGCCGTCTCACTAGCAACGGAAGCGTCCAATGGTGGTTTGAGCACCGGGACCAACAGCCAGTCGGCGGCGCTCGATACTGAGTTCCAGTCGATTCTTGCCGAGATTAATCAGATCGGCCAGACAACTGATTTCAACGGACAGAACGTCTTCGCTTCCACGACGCCAAATTCGTTCACTTCGACCCAGGCAACGCTGGCGACGACCACCGCTCTTACCGCTAACTCGAAGACTGTAATCAATGATTCTTCGACAGGCGGCACGTTCGTCTTTACGGCCACGGCTTCATCCACCGTCGCCGATCTGCAAGCTGCCATTTCCGATGCGGTGACCGCCGGCACGTTGAGTGCGGGTACAACCGCAACGCTTTCGGGAACTGGCCAACTTCAGATTCAAACGAGCACTACGGGCGCGTCTCTGAATGTGACAACAAATGACGCGGTTCTTGGGCCGATGCAGAACTCGACGACCGGAGCGAACAACTCGATCACGTTCATCAGTGATGGCACACAAACCGGTGCGGCCAACACGCAGATTCAGACAGTGATCAACCAGCTCTCAGCGACCACCCTCGGGCTTTCGGGTCAGGACCTTCAGAACGATACGAACGCGGCTGCTACACTGACGGCGATCAACGCTGCCATGAGTACGGTCTCCGCTCAGCGGGGTCAAATTGGAGCCTCGGTTAACCGGCTCCAGTCGGCTTCGAACGTCATCACAGCTCAGGTCCAGAACCTCACGAGTGCCTCCAACGGCATCATGAATGCGGATGTGGGCAAGACCGTCAGCAATATGACGCAGTACAACATCCTGCAGTCCACCGGAATGGCTGCATTGCAGCAGGCGAACCAGGCGCAACAGGCGGTGCTGAAGCTCCTCCAGTAGGTGGGTGCGGCGGAACGGTCAAAAACCGCTCCGCCGCGCTTTGTTTGCGCCGTTGATAACGCTTTTGAGGAATCCGTTGCATGAGCTCTGTATCATCACTGAATTCGCTGCTGTCCAGCGCGCTTGGCGCTTCATCGTCGATGTCGGGTTCGGGAATTGATTTGAGTTCTTTGTTGCAGGCGGCGACTGGAGCGACGAGCTCTGGCATCGACGTGACTTCTGCTGTCACCGCGGCGCTTTATGGTTATCGCGCTCCCGAGCGACAGTGGCAGGGGCAACAATCCACGATAGCCTCACAGATCACAGCTCTTAACGCGCTTCAAACAGCACTATCGTCAGTATCAAGCGACCTCGATAGCCTCAACAACGTAACTGGTCCGCTGGCCGCTCGCGCAGTTTCATCAAGCGCCACCCAGGTTACGGGCACGGCTGTTCCGGGTACGACCGTTGGTTCCCATCTGATATCCGTTCAAAGTCTGGCGAATGGCGCCTCATGGTATTCGGCGGCGCTGCCCAGCGGTAGTTCGAACCTCGGAACCTCGACTCTTACAATCACGGCGGCCAATGGAACCCAAACGAGATTTAATACAGGAGCTGGCGTGAACTCCCTGTCGGATCTCGTAAGTGCAATTAATGCCTCCGGAATCGGAGTAAACGCCAGCATCGTTACTGACGCGAGCGGGGCGCGTCTGGCACTCGTCAGCGCTACGACAGGATCGCCCGCAGACTTTACGGTAAGTGATGGAGCTGCAGGCCTCGGCGCTTGGTCGTCCAGTTCACTTTCCAGTGCATCAGCACCGTTATCGGCCAGTAATTTCCAACTGAGCGACGGGTCGTCGACCGTAACCGTTAATGTGAATTCGGGCGATACATTGTCGACGCTCGCAGGAGAAATAAACTCTCTCGGTTTGAATTTATCGGCAACCGTTGTCACAGATACTTCCGGCGCTCACCTTCAGGTCGCGGGAGCGGGCAGCGGGACCGTCTCTGTTAGCTCAGATCCAACCTTCACCATGACACGTGCCGCTACGGCGACGAATGCCTTCCTGACCGTCGACGGTATCCCGATTAGCAGTACGACCAACAGCGTTCAAGGAGCTATCGCGGGACTAACGTTGAATCTTACAGGTACAACCCCGGCAAACAATCCTGCGACACTTACGGTGACGTCCAATACAACAAGGATCAGCCAGGCCTTGTCTACATTTGTTTCGGACTACAATTCGGCACTTTCGCAGGTGAACTCTCAGTTTACTTACAGCATCGCCAACGGCTCGCAGGGTACATTGGGCTCCGATGGGACCGTCCGTTCTCTTCAGAGCGCATTGGAGGGAATTGTCGCCTACAACTCGGCAAGTTCCGGTGGCGTTCAGTCCTTGAGTGATCTGGGGATTACCGTGAACGACGACGGTTCGTTGTCCTTGGATTCTTCCAAGTTGACCAACGCGATGGCAAACCCCGCAGGTGTCCAGGATTTCTTCCAGGGCACTGCATTGAACGGCTTTGCCCAGCAGTTCAACTCCGCACTTGACCAATTCAGTAGTCCGGCAACGGGCGCCATCACGAAAGAAATTCAGAATCTAACCCAGCAGTATTCTGACTTGCAGTCTCAGGTAAATGACTACGAATCGGGATACATCGCATCGCAACAAACCGTATTAACTGCAATGTACAGCAAGGCCGAGATTGCCCTCCAGCAGCTTCCAGCGGAGATGCAGCAGATTCAATCGGAACTCGGAAACAATAATTCCAACTAGCGTCGGTCGCTTTGCGTGTTCCGAGACGAGAGGAAGACATTCATGACAAAAAGTGTGCGCGCCTACCGGTCCTCTGCAACTGAAGGAGCGACTCACATTGATATTCTGTTGGCTTGCTATGATGCATTGGCCGAAGATATCCGGCTCGCAGGCAAGTCGGCGGTAATGGGTGATGTAGTTGCAAGATGCCGATATTCCGAGCATGCTCTTTTGTTGATTGGGCATTTAGAGAGTTGGGTATCTCTGCTCGATGACTCCGCACTGGCCGCAAACATGGTAAGTTTCTACGGCTATCTTCGTGTCGAAATTCTTCGGCTGCAGCTCTGCGTGGAGTCTGACAAGTTCTTGACTCTTGCGCTTGTTGTGGGCGAAACCAGGGCAACATGGCAGAAAGAAGCAGAACACAGCACTGTCGCAGATCGGAACGACCAGCGAATCTCTGCAATCAAATGCAGAATTGAAGGGTTCAGCCTTTCGCCTTCAGGTCTCAGTTTAGGGTCGAGCCGTTGATCCCCATCCGCCTCCGCCGGGCGTCTCGATCCTGAGCACCGTGCCACTCGGTAGATATTGGCTGGATTTGCCGGGCAACGGCTTTGAGGCGAGTTTGGAGTCTGTCCGTACGGTCACTCGGCCGGGCTCGCCCGCATTCCCACCTCTCAGCCCATACGGCCCAGAGTGTTTGGCGATCACAGAGCAAGGTAACTTGCGAGTCGCTGAGCAGTTCGAACTCGCGGACCAGGCCATCGCCTCCCCGGTGGGTCCCGTTTCCCCCTGATCCAGGTCGATAGCCGTAACTCTTTGCCCGCAGAGGATATGCAAACTCCAACGCCTCGATGGGAGTATTCAGCGAGTTTGTCATATGAGTATGGACGCCGGAAGTGCCATCATGATGCGGCCCGGCGCCCATTCCACCGGCGATAGTTTCGTAATAGGTGAATGGCAACCGTGTGCGAGGATCGCTGCCACCAATTGTCAGATTGGACATTGTCCCAGCGCTCGCGGCAGGAATCCTATGAGGCACAGCCTGAGCAAGCGCGCGTAGGATTGTGTCCACAATGCGTTGCGACGTCTCGACATTACCGCCGGCTACAGCGGCAGGCGGACCGGCGTCTACCACGGAACCGGGCGGCGTTATGAGTTTGAGTGGCCGCAGAATACCTTCCGTCGTCGGCGATCCGTTGGGCAGCAGGCACCGGAGGACATACAGGCACGCGGAGAGCGTAATTGCACGAACCGCGTTAACGCCGCCTTTTACTTGATTCGATGTTCCCGAAAAATCAATTTCCAGAGTTTCCGTAGTTGAGTCTACCCTGAGCGCGACGGCTATTCTTATACGCTCTGCGGACACACCGTCGTCATCGAGAAAATCCTCTGCGACGTATTCTCCTGATGGAAGCGATCGAAGCTCGGCGCGAACAAGACGTTCGGAATACTCAAGCAGCTGATCAGACAGGTATCCAAGGTGCGTCGCCGTAAAGCGACTGGATAGTTCGAGCAGCCGCCGCTCCCCAATCCGGCATGCGCCCATCTGAGCGGCGAGATCTCCTTCGCGCTCAGCGGGCGTTCTAACATTCAAAAGGATAAGACGAAGAACGTCCGTCTGAACGATTCCGGCTCGAGCAAGATGGATCGGAGGAATACGGATTCCTTCCTGGAAGATCTCACGGGCGGGCCCCATTGAACCAGCGAACATCCCACCAACGTCTGAATGATGAGCCCGCGTCGCTGCATAAAAAGTTGCTTCGTTTCCTGACAATGCGAAAACCGGCATGACCATGGTGATGTCCGGTAAGTGTGTCCCTCCGGCATACGGGTCGTTGAGGATCGCAATGTCGCCTGGATTCAAGGTGAGGGATTCAATCGCAGAAGCGACTGACATTGGCATCGACCCCAGGTGGACGGGCATATGATCGCCCATCGCGATTACGCGTGCTTTGTTGTCGAAGATCGCGCACGAATAATCGCGACGTTCCTTGATGTTGGGTGAAATGGAGGAGCGGCGGAGCGCCGCGCCCATCTCCTCTGCAATCGAAGTCATCGCATTTTGGAAGACCGCGAGCGCAACAGGATCGACCTCGTCGATCATAAGGATGCCCTTCCTCCATCGTCTGGATTCACTGTGATCAGTAAATTGCCGCGGCGATCGACCTCGAGCGAGCAACCCGGGAGAAGTACAGTGGTTGAGGTATATTCGCCGATAAGAGCTGGGCCATGCAGGGTATCCCCAGGCTGCAGCATGTCGCGAGAGTACGTTGCGGCCGCCATCCATTCACCATCGAAGTAAATCTTGCTTTCACGACAGAACGCACGTGAACCATTGCCGGGGTTCACGGCTCTTTCGGGGAACTGGAAGAATTCGGCAGGAAGCCGCACCCGCACACGTACATTGGCAACTTCGAGTTGTCGGGTGCGATCCGCGAAACCAAAGTGTTGCTCGTGTCGCAGGTGGAACGTCTCTGCTGATTCCGAACTATACGGCACGTTCAATTCGTAACCCTGCCCCTTGTAACGCAGATCCACGCTGCGTTCCACGACAAGCAGGTCATCCACAGAAAATTCCTGCCGGGCCTCAGTTTCGAGCGTATCGAAGCGTTCTCCCAGGCTAGGCAACATCTCACCGGGCAGCATCACTGTGCGTGACAACTCGCGAGTCGCATCAGCCAGTAGAATGCCCAATGCCGAGAGGGCGCCTGGAACTGCTGGTATAAGCACCTTTGGAATCTGCAAGGACCGCGCAAGCGCGCATGCGTGAACTGGTCCGCCGCCCCCAAACGCCACCAGCACAAACTCACGAGGGTCGAGCCCGCGCTCCACCGAAACATAACGGATGGCCCGCTCCATATTCGATTCAACTACGCGTAGAATTCCGGCGGCAAACTCCTCAACTGTGGGCAGGGTGTCCTTTGAAGTAGAGAATGCTTTGCGCGCACGCTCAGTGTGCAACGCTGCGGTGCCCCCGAGGAATCGCTCATTGTCGAGCCGCCCCAAAAGGAGATTCGCATCCGTGACCGTCGCTCCCAGTCCTTTCCCGAAACATAGAGGACCTGGGTCGGAGCCGGCCGATTCGGGGCCTACGCGAAGAAGACCTCCTTGATCAAAGCGTGCTAGTGAGCCCCCGCCTGCTCCAACAGTGTGAATGTCAATCATGGGAACACGAATCGGAACGCCAGCCACACAAGACTCCGCACGAAGTTGTGGATCGCCGCGACCCCTATCCAGAAGGAAGACATCCGTAGAAGTCCCGCCCATGTCCAAACCAATGATGCGATTTATTCCAGCGGCCTGTGCAATATTCGAGGCACCCACGACGCCGCCTGCCGGACCCGATAATATGGTGCGCACCGGTTCCGACGCGGCGGTTCCAGCAGAGATTATTCCGCCCGACGATTGCATAACATGAACGCGGCTGGCGTCGTACTCTGTGGCAATCTGGCGCTCAAGTGATAGAAGGTATTTCTGCATTACCGGGATCAGATATGCATTGACAACTACTGTCGACGCTCGCTCATATTCGCGGAACTCCGGAAGAATGCGATGTGATACGGAGATCGGCAATCCAAGTTCACGAAGAGCCGCTTCCACACGGAGTTCGTTCTGTGAACACAGAAAGCTAAACAGCGTAGAGATAGCAATTGATTCTGCGCCACTGGAACGGATACGCGCTGCGAGCTCTGTTAGCTCGCCCTCTTCCGGCGTCCGGATAACATCGCCTTCAGATGTTACTCGCTCGTTGATGCCAAACCGGAGTTCTTCGGGGACAAGACAAACTGGTCCAGGACTGGATAGGTTGTACAGTTCAGGGCGGGCCTGGCGTCCGATGGCAATCGTATCTTCAAAGCCAGCAGTTGTTACGAACGCAACGCGGGCTCCCTTTCGCTCGAGCATGGCATTAGTACCAACCGTTGTGCCATGGCGGAGTTCAACACTCTGAAGGTCGCCGATCTTACCTAAGCATTCCAAAACCGCTTCAGCAGGATTGCCCGGGTTTGACCGTAACTTGAGAACGTGCAGTTGCCCTGCGTCGAGATAGACGCAATCAGTGAAAGTTCCGCCTGTATCAATGGCTACGCGCAAATCAGAGATCTCATTGGCAGCTCTTGTTCCACCAGTATGCCCTCTTTAGGAGTAAGCCGCTAAAGGAGAAAAGAACCGAAAGCGAATCAACACTAAATCGGAGATCCTGATCCCATCGGTTCGAATCCTATTTCCCAAATAATGAGCGCATCCCCTCGTGAAATCGCAAATGCGTTAGCGCTAACGTGGCCCCAATCCGCGAACAGCCCGAAACTCCTAAAAGCGTCGTGCGAAACAACAGCGATGCTTCATCGATCAGCGTCGGCTGGCGTCTTGTCCCAGTTGATGTAGATGGGGTTGCCAATCATCCACAGTTTCCCGTCCGGTCCACTAACCTGGGGCCGGAACCAATGACGATGTCCATCGGACGCCCATCGGAAATGCAGAATGCCCTTCGTTTCACTCGAACTCACTGCTAACGGGTGACCATCTTTGATCAAAGATATCTTCCCCTCGTCAGCACCTTCTTCGTGCACTTCAAAATCGATAGAAATCTGTTGTGCCGCCTCCATAGAATCGCCCATCTGTGCCGTCGCGCGAGCGGTCTGTCCTGTCATCGTGAGGAGGCGATCGTGTGAGGCCGTTGCATCCACAAAAACATGCCCGGAGCGAATGCCCTCCAGAATAGCGGGCGTCGACAGTTCCGTCGCACGAACCACCGTCGTTGGGTTTCCAATCGCACTCGGTCGATCCGGAGCGCTAAGGGCGTTGTGATTATCGCTTCCGCCGATTCCTGTGAGGCGATAGCCTTCGTTCAGTTGCTTATCCCAGAACGGGATGCCGGAAGTGCCCTCGAGTTCGCTGCCGCCGTTCATGGCTTCGACGGCGGTCAGCAAATTCATGTCTACCGAAGTCTTTGGACTCCATCCGCAACCCATGCAAAGCTCGCCCGTCGGTGCCTCGGGATGATTGATGGAGACCAGGGCACCTAAGCTCTGCGCTTTACGCAGCAACGCGTTGGTGTTCGGCACGCTGGGGCCGCCGACACGAAAATCAAGATAGCTGGCAGTTCCAAGCAGATTCATGTGTCCATTAAATGTGGTGATCTCGCGCCCGGGGATCAGAAGCACCCTATCGAAGTAGGGTTGCAGTTCGCGCATCGAATCATATTGCGACGTGGCGTTGTGATCAGAGATTGCAATGAAATCGAGACCTCGCTTGGCAGCTGCTTCGACCGTGAGAAACACCGGACATGGAACCTTGTTGCCGGACTGGCTGGCACATTGGCCGTCGCTATGTGCCGTATGCATATGGAGATCTCCGCGATACCAGGCTGGACCTTGGCGCAGAGGCGCACGCAGCACTTGGGGCTCCTCTGAAACGAGACCGCTACGGGTGAAGTACACCTCCGCGGTATAGTGCGAAGTCACGCCGGGGCGAATATTCGGCACACCAATCAGGATGTTCCATGTGCCCGCTGCAAGAGGACCGGGTAAGCAGGATGGTGTCGCATCAGAGAGGGCAATCGTCAGTACGGTTTTGTTTCCTCCACTCCAACAGCGAAGGCCTGACGTATCCATCAATCCCAGGTCCAGTGCTGTATGTTTCTCCTTCTCCGTGTAATGAAAGGCAATCGTGACTCGTTGCACTCCCTCAGGAACCTGAAATGGAACTTCGACATAGCTGTTGTTCTGGCCTCCTGCCACATCGCCTTGCAGAACGATCTTCGTCGAAGCCAGGGCGGGTCCGTCTACTTGAGTCGCAGCAATAGAAGAAACAAACAGGAGGCTAAAAAGGCAGAGCGCCGCACTCAAAGAATTTAGAATCTTCATTTCTCTCATCCCACGCAGGATAAAGCGTACAAACGAAGAAGCGTGGGGCGCTGATCGCAACCCCACGCCTTTGTAGATCATGACTGCTAGAACGACAGCTTCAGAGCCATCTGCAGCCGCCGCGAATCCTGTGATGAGAACCGAGTCGCCGTAATCTGCCCAAAACCGCTGCTGGTCATGTTTGTGTTCGATGGGTTTGCAAAATGAGGTGTATTGGTCGTGTTGAAGGCTTCAGCGCGGAATTGCAGACGAATCGTTTCCGTAAAGCTGAAGTTCTTGAAGACAGAGGAATCCAGGTTGTTGAAGCCCGGGCCACGTGCCTGTTGGCCTTCACCACCCAGCGGGGCGTAGTTCGTCTGGCCGACTTGTGTAGCCGCTGGCGGCACCGCGAAGGCTCCAATGTTGATCCACCGCGTGTAGTTGTGCGGAGCCGCGTAGATATTCTGTCCCTGAACAACGTTTGCGAAGCAACCAAAGGCTGAGGTGGCGGGAGTGCAGTTCACCGTAAACGGTTGCCCACTCTGATGGCTGTAGATGAAATTGAAGTTCCATCCTCCCAAGACAGCGTCTTGAAGTTTGCCTATGCTGGCTCCATACATTCGCCCTCTGCCGTACGGTATAGCCCACGATCCTGAGAGATGCACGAGATCAGCCGCGTCTGTGTCGCACAACGCATAGTCGGCAGAGATACCCCAGCCCGGAAGCCACTCGGCACGGTACTGCTGGTTTTGTGAGGCCTGCGTATGCTGATCGCTCATACACTTGGACCACGTGTAATTCGCAAGCGCCGTCAACCCATAGCCCAGCTGGTGCTCATAGGTCAATTGCATCGAGTTGTAGCTGCTCGTTGCATTGGTTGTTTCATAGGTGGCGTTCCGCGCGAAGCTCGGATACGGAACAAAGTTTTGCGCATTGACGCTTGTCGGAAGGATCTGTGTCGGAGAGTTGTTGTAACCAAGGTTGTCCAAATGCCTCCCCATTGTCCCCACATATCCAAGCGTGATGGCGTCGTGAGCAGTGAATTGGTCCTGCACCGTCAGGTTGACTGCCTGCACATACGGTGTCTGGAAATCATATTGACGGCCATACATGTTCAATCCCTGTCCGCTGTTAATCGTGGGATCGGAGAGGTTGATCGTCGTGAATGCTTCCTCCATCGTCGCCGTGTTGCCGTTATTCAGCAGCAGCGGATGATTGGTATCAGGGCTGGGGAAGGTTGAGGTGTAGACAAACGGATAGTTCGTGCCCAGCGTGCCGCCATAACCGAGATTGCCGAGCGCTCCATAGGCGATTCCATATCCTCCGCGTACTACGAATTTCGGCAAGACCCGGTACGCAAAGCCAATTCGCGGCGCAAAATTCAACTTTTGCGCATTACCCAGCGTAAGACTGGACACGCATTTGAGCGTGATATTGCTGCTCGCTAACAATGCGTTGAAGGATGCCGAACGTGGAACAGCGCATCCCTTGTTCGACATATAGTAGACGCCCGGAGTGCCATTGCCATTGGTTGGAACGAAATTCGCCTGTCTGCCATTCACCTCCGAATAGGGTGTGAAGTAATCCCACCGAAGGCCCAGGTTCAACGTCATCTGCGGCGTCACTTTCCAGTCGTCCTGGAAGTACGCCCCGTCATACCAACGCTGGTCGACCGTGGCGGCAATATTCGAGCCGGAAAAGCTGCTCAAACCGCCGACGTTGTTGATTCCGCCAGGAACCTTGGATGCGATCGGCACGAGCAACATGTCGGCGAGACCGTTCGTGCTGGCATTGCTGTTCGGGATATCGCTGTATTGACCGTTGAAGTTAATATCGCCGCGGCCCTGCGGTGGCTGAGAGATGTTGCCTACGATATCGACAACCTGCACACCCATCTTGAAGTTGTGATTGCGAAAGACCTTGGTGACGTTATCCTCGCCCTCAATGCTGTAGACGTATTGCAGAGTTGGTGTAAAGTTCCCGACCCCGATATGCGTGAGCACGTTGCCACCTGAGCTCGACGCAAACGTAATGGGCGGAAGGCCGCCGTTGTTGGCCACCTGTGGAATCCCCTGGATGCCGTATTGAGCCGGAATCCCAAAGGTATTTCCGTACACAGACTGCTGCAGTTTGTCCGCATGAACCATGCCGACGTGCATTTCGTTTGTGAAGGTTGGCGTAAACACGTGAGTGTATCCGACCGCAAACGCATAGGCAGGGAAGCTGTCATTCCTTCCTCCCGTTTCACCGACAGCGACTCCAGGCAGGCTTGACGGTACGGTGTAGTCGATAAGGCTGCGATCGAACACGCCAAAGAGAATGTTGTTCGCATTGAAGTTCTGATCGATGCGAATGTCGTAGCTGTTGGTGTTCTGCGGTTCCTTCGGTGTCCATGAAAAATTGTTGTTGAAATTCGCCGTCGTGATGTTCTGTGACGGGAAGACGCCGAGCAGCTTGATCGCGTTCGGGTCGATCCGGTTACCCGGAAGCATGTTCATGTACTGCGTCAGGCCAGTGAAGTTTGTGATTCCCGCCACACTGGTATTGCCGCCGTTGTTGTAGAACGGATCGCGGACAAAAACCGCGCTGGTGCTGGTGTTCGTGAGACCAGTGATTGGGTCGACGCCACCGGCAGCCACCTGGCGCGTCGTGGCCGGATCAAATACCGTCCCGCGCGGGAACACGCGTTTTAGAGCATCCGTCCCTGTCCCGGTGTTCATCTTGAATTCATCCTGCAAATTCGTGAAACCGCTACTCACCATCGTCGGCGTCGGAACCGTGCTGGTTGCGGGAACCGGAATAATAATGCGACCACCCTGATAGTCACCGAAGAAAAAGGTTTTGTTTCTAAAGATCGGCCCCCCGATAGTTGCGCCGAAGAGATTTTGCCTATACTCCGGCCGGGGTGTGTGACTCGCACCGTTGAAAAAGAGGTTGGCGTTAAGAGCTCGTTCCGCAAGTACTCCCAGACATCTCCGTGAAAACCGTTCGTGCCCGACTTGATCGCGGCATTAACCACGCCTCCGGTCGAGTGCCCGAACTCCGCATTGAAGTTACCGCTCTGCAGTTTGAACTCCTGAATGGCATCTGGTGGCGGAGTAATCGCCGCGTTGCTTCCCACCGAAGAACCGCCGTACATCTCAATGTTGTCGTTGATGCCATTCAACCGAAAGTCGTTCTGCCACAGGTTGACTCCGTTCACCGAGAAGTAGGCGCTTTGGGTGGAGCCCGAGTCACTACTCGGCTGCCCTACCGGAGCCGAATTCACGCCTGCAGACAGTTGCGCGAGAGAAGCCCAGTCACGACTCTGCAGCGGAAGATCATTCACCGTCTGCGAAGTTATCGTCTGCCCGACGGCGGCGTTCTCTGCCTGCAACAGAGGTGCAGACGCAGTGACCGTCACCTCTTGCGATACAGCGCCGGCGACGAGCGGAATGTCCACCGTAGCGATCTGCTGCACATGGATCTCGAGGCCCTTGGAGACGAACGTCTGAAAGCCATGCTGTTCCGCTCGCAGTGTGTATGTCGCGGGCCGCATTCCGGAGAAGCTGTAGGTGCCCGTGGCCGTGGAAACAGTTGTCTCAGTGACGCTGGTAGCGTTGTTCGCCAGCGTGATCTTGGCTCCCGGGACCACAGCGCCTGTAGGATCTGTCACCGTTCCTGTAACGCCTCCGGTGTCTACTTGCGCGAAAAGACATACCGGCAACAGTGTCGCAACGGCCAGCCACACAGCAAAGATCAGCGTTTTGTTGGAACGCAGGATTTTGTTCATCAGAAGACCTCCGGAAATTTGGCTCAAAGGGGGAATACCGGTCCATCCATGCGCGCGACGTCTCTTTTCACAACGAAAATCTGACCCGATGACGACGCGGAAGGAAGCTTACGTTAGCGCTAACGAAGTATGCAAGCGAAGTACGCCGATTATGAGCAAATTTCCGTAAATTTCTTTAGAATTTCGCTTTCCCGGTTCCTGGTGCTATCTGCTATAACGCTAATGTTTTGTTTCTAGCTTGCGGGCAGGTCGCCCGGAAACAAAGCTTCTCTATCCGCGTATGCCTGTCCGGCTCAAAGATATCGCCCGCGATCTCGGGGTCTCCCTGATCACCGTCTCCAAGGCGGTGCGGGGTATGGAGGATATCAGCGAGGAGACCCGCCAGCGGGTTCTCAAGCGCATGGCCGAGTTGAACTACCGGCCCAACATGATGGCGCGCGGCCTCGCCAGCGGCAAAACGTACATCGTCGGTCTCATCGTTCCTGACCTCCTCCATCCGTTCTTTGCCGAATTTGCAAAGTCGCTTAATGGCGTCCTGCGGAAACACAATTACGGGTTGATCCTCACTTCTTCTGAGGAAGACCCTGAGATCGAGCAGCAGGAGATTCGCACCGTGCTGGCGAGAGGGATCGACGCTTTGCTGATTGCCTCCTGCCAGTCCACGCTCCAGGGCTTTTATGGGGTCGAAGACCAGCGCACTCCGTTCATCCTCATCGACCGCGATTTTCCCAGCTTGCGCGCGAACTTCGTGGGCACAGACGACCACGCCGCGGGGCTGATGGCGACTCGTCATCTGCTCGCTGCCGGCAAGCGTCGGATCGCACACATCGCCGGACCTGAGTTGGCTCCGGGTGCCGATCGTCTGCGTGGCTACAAGGACGCCCTCAAGGAAGCCGGCATCGCCGCCTCTGAGCGATTCATCATCTCGAACCCCAGGGTCGAAGAGATTGGTGAAGATGTGGGCCGGCAAGCGATGCGAACACTGCTCAAAAGCCGGCCGCATCCCGACGCAGTTTTCTGTTACAACGATCTGACTGCCATCGGTGCCATGTCTGCCACGCTGGAAGCGGGTTTTTCGATTCCGAACGACATCGCTTTCATTGGGTGTGGAAACGTGCGCTACTCCGACTACCTGCGGATTCCCCTGTCTTCGGTTGATCAATCAACCGCTCGATTGGGCGAGGAAGCCGGAAAACTCGCCCTGGAGCTCGTCAAGAACGGATCCGTTCCGCGTCCGCGCCACATTCGTCTCGAACCAAGACTCGTTGTGCGTGCTTCGTCTGCGGCATCCGCCGATACAATCACAAAATCGAAACCCGCAAAGAAACCGAACACAAAGCGCAAACATTGAATTGTGCCGGCGAACGCGTTCGCATCAACTTGAGGAGCACCATGAAAGTCCGAAAAACCGCAGCAGCAGTCCTCACCGACGGCCAATTTCTTGTGCCATTCTTCGTGGCCATTGCCGGCGCCGCACTTCTCGTTTTCCTGCACTGATGGAGCAAATTTTGACCACCAACGTGGACAACCGAACAAAGAGTCGACTTTCATTGCACGGCCTCGGCGTCATCTGCGCGCTGGTTGCCGCGGTTTGGCTGGGCGCGGCAGAAGCCCCTACGAAACTCGTCACCGCCGGATATTCTCCTTTCGCCATATCGTCTGCAATGGTTTGCGGCGTATTCCTCGCGCGCTGGACGTTTCCCACTCTGCTGAAGGGAACCGCATACGTATTCGCGGATCTCGCTGAAAAAAAGCACCTGATTATCTGGGCCCTTCTCGCCGGAGTCCTCTGGGCGGAGGGCAACACGCTTACCGTCTTCGCTGTTCGCGATGTAGGTCTCACCGTCGCCTTCCCCTTGTGGAATGCGAACTCGCTTGTCGGCCTTCTCTGGGGCCGCGTCCTGTTCTGCGAGCTCAAAGGAGCCAATCGCAGCAACATTGCAAAGGTTGTGCTCGGAGCGATTGCGATTGCAATCGCGGCCGTCATGCTTGGCTTCAGCACGGTGCACGCGGGTGTCGGCCAGCATGCCACGCGCGGCGTCATTGCCGCCATCGGAGCAGCGCTATGCTTCGGCACGATGTACGTTCCCTATCGCAAGGCTTATCTCAGCGGCATGAACCCTCTATCGTTCGTGACCGCATTCACGGTCGGCGAAGTTACAACGATGCTTGCGCTCACGTATTCGCTCGACCACGGAATGCATTCGACTGCGGTCCAACTCTTTCATCAGCCTGGCTTGCTGTTCTGGCTCTTCCTCGGCGGCTGCATGTGGGTGGTTGGCGACCTCTTTCAACAGTTCGCGGCGAAGTACGTTGGAATCGGACGCGGGATTCCTCTTTCAAACACCAATCAGCTGTGGGGCCTTGCCTGGGGAGCCCTGGTCTTTGGCGAACTGGCCGGTGCCGGCCGCGAGCGGTTGCTGCTGGTGGTCGGTGGTTCGCTGGTCATGATCCTCGGCGCGCTTGCCATCAGCACCGCTGTAGCTTCAGAACAGGAACAGCAGGCTACCAACGAAGTTGTCATGCGCGAATGCGACCGTTATGGTCTCGATCACAAAAAGGTGATGCTCTCACAGCAAGGAGATGAACTGGATCGAACTGCCGGCACCAAGCGCTGGTGGGATTATGTAATCGTGCTCGTTTCGACCGGCATCTTCATATGGCTCGGCCTGCGCGCGGTGGTCCCACCCTTGCAGATGAACATGCACTGGCTGGCGGTGCTGGCCGGATTTCTTCTGCTCGCTCTCGCCGTGGGAACGTATTGTCTCGGCAAGCGCACGCGCTTCGAATAGGTTTCAACGCTTCATTGAGCCTTGGCATCTGAACGAAGCGTGTAAAAGTTTTTCGCCAGCTCGCGTAACGATCGGACTTGCTCGTCAGCCCAGGTCGTGTCGCGGCCAAGTTCCCCGGCCATGATCTGTGCCGTTACAGGAGCAGCACGTTCCGCAGCGTGAGCATTCAATAAGAGTGAGCGTGTGCGACGCGAAAGCACATCTTCCACGGTTCGTGCCATCTCATCACGGACTGCGTAGACAACCTCTGCTCGAACAAAAGGCAACTCGTCATCCAGCTTCTCTGCAAGCGAACGATTTTCAGCGATCAGCTCTCTCACGCGAACAGCATCCGTACCGTAATGGGCGAACGAATCGGCGTCGACTGTTTCCGTGGGTGCTCCATGCAATCTCAGCTCTTTTGTCACGCAAGGTGCTTTGGAAAGCATACCTCTGTCCCTTGCGAAGTCGAGAGTGTCTTCCGCCATTCGTCGATAGGTCGTCCACTTGCCGCCGGCCACTGTAATCAGCCCGCTTGGAGAGATATCGATCCGGTGTTCGCGGCTGATCTTCGCCGTGCTCGCTGCCTTTTCCGAGATCAGCGGGCGAAGTCCACTGAAGATACTCAGAATGTCCTCTCTCGCAATCGTTTTGCTCAGAAACGGATTGATGGTTTCGATGAGGTAATCGATCTCGGACTCATCAAAACCCGGTTCGACCGCAGGCTTCATCGCGGGAAGATCGGTTGTTCCGATCACGACTTTACCGAGCCACGGAATGGCAAAGATGAGGCGGCCATCTTTCGTTTTGGGAACCATAATCGCGCTGCCGTCGCCAAGTACCTCGGCAGGCAAAACAATGTGAGTTCCGCGGCTCACTCGAAGCAGTCCTGGACTGGTGGGGTCGTCTTGCTCGCGAACCTCGTCGACGAAGATTCCCGTGGCATTGATCACCGTCCTCGCACGGACCTCGTACGTCTTTCCTGTCTCCCTATCCTGAACAACCGCGCCGACAGTTTTGTCCTTCAGTTTCATCGGCTGGAGAAACCTGACGTAGTTCAACACGACCGCACCGTGATCCTCAGCAGTGCGCGCGAGTGCCAGCGCCAATCGCGCATCATCGAACTGTCCGTCGTAGTAGACGATGCTGCCCTTTAGATTCTCCGCTTGGATCCCAGGAACCAAACGTCTTGTCTCCCCTGCGTTCAGAATGCGCGTGCGGCCGACCGAAGAGCTGCCCGCGAGCAGATCGTAGAGTTTGAGTCCAGAACCATAGAACGGCAGATCGAACCACCGGTAGGCTGGAGTGACAAAGGCCAGGGGATGAACCAGGTGCGGTGCGTTCTGCATCATAAGCTTGCGCTCGCGCAGTGCCTCGTAAACCAGATGCATCTGTCCGCTGACCAGATAACGCACGCCGCCATGAACGAGCTTGGTGGCGCGACTCGAAGTGACTTGGGCAAAGTCCCCAGCTTCTACAAGTGCGGTCCGAAATCCGCGGGTCGAAGCGTCTACTGCGATGCCGAGTCCGGTCGCTCCGCCGCCAATAACCAGCACGTCAAACTCGCTGTCGAGAGAACGAAGTTTCTCGGCACGGTCTGCCATGAATGCATACACCTCCTCGAAGAAGATACGACAAGTTGTTTCCTATCGGATGCCGCCTGCGAAGCAGGACTGCTTGCAAAGTGGTTCCGACCGCGTATATACAGGTCGTCGCGGGTAAACATTTAGCTGAAGCCGCCTTCTACTCGGCCAGCCTGGTCAAGCAGGGGGCGGCTTTTCTCTTGATTTGAAATAGAAGCGGGCAATAAGCGAGGTGAAGGATGTCTTCACAGAAGGCTGGATACATCGCAGCGTTGGATCAGGGCACTACCAGCACTCGCTTTATGGTCTTCGATCGCCGTGGGCGTGTGGTCTCAATGGCCCAGCGCGAGCATGAGCAGATTTTTCCGAGCCCGGGTTGGGTCGAACACGATCCGATGGAGATCATTCGACGCACGCTCGAGGTGATTGAAGAGGCGGTACAGCAACGCGGACTTCGGCCCGGCGATATTGCCTGCATGGGCATCACCAACCAACGGGAAACGGCGGTGATCTGGAATCGGCACACGGGCGTGCCTGTCTACAACGCGCTCGTCTGGCAGGATACGCGGGTTGCCGACGAGGTTTCGCGATTGGCCCGTGAAGGCGGGCAGGATCGCTTCAAGGAAAAGACGGGACTTCCTCTGACCACCTACTTCAGTGCGTTGAAGATCGCCTGGATTCTTGATCATGTGAAAGACGCGCGGGCAGCGGCGGAACGCGGTGATCTTCTCTTCGGCAATATCGACAGCTATCTGCTCTGGAACCTGACAGGAGGTGTGCAGGGCGGCGTTCACGTCACAGATGTCACGAACGCGAGCCGAACGCAGTTGATGAACATCAGTACGCTCGAGTGGGATCCGGAGATGCTCTCCGCTTTCAACATTCCAGCCGGAATTCTTCCGCAGATTCGCTCCAGCAGCGAGTTGTACGGCACCCTGGCTCACACCTCACTCGCGGGCGTTCCCATTGCAGGGATATTAGGGGACCAGCAGGCGGCGCTCGTCGGACAGACGTGCTTCCAGCCTGGTCAGGTGAAGAATACTTATGGCACGGGTTGCTTCATGCTGATGAACACGGGCAGCATGAAGCGCTCAAAGCATGGACTGCTGACGACTGTGGGGTACAAGTTCGGCAGCGGAGCGACGTGTTATGCGCTGGAAGGAAGCGTCGCGATTACCGGAGCACTCGTGCAATGGATTCGCGACAACCTCGGGCTGATCGAAAAGAGCGAGCACGTCGAGTGGCTCGCGCAGTCTGTGAACGACAATGGCGGCATCTACTTCGTTCCCGCATTCTCTGGTCTCTATGCACCGTACTGGAAGGACAATGCCCGTGGAGTCATCGCCGGGCTCACACGTTTCAGTAACAAGGGACACATCGCCAGAGCCGCCCTCGAGGCCACTGCATTTCAGACGCGAGATGTGTTGGAGGCCATGGAGGCCGATGCGGGGTTGCCGGTCGGGCAGTTGCGGACCGATGGCGGGATGGTGGTGAACGAACTGCTGATGCAGTTCCAGGCGGATATTCTGGACCGCACCGTGATCCGGCCTGCGATGCGCGAGACGACGGCGCTGGGTGCGGCGTACGCTGCCGGGCTGGCGTGCGGATACTACAGTGGGCTCGACGATCTCGTGGAGAACTGGGAGATTGATCGCACGTGGCAGCCGCGGATGGACGAGAGCGAACGGAGCAGGTTGTATGGTCAGTGGAAGAAGGCGGTCACGCGATCTTTCGATTGGATCGATTAGCAGGCTTTCGACTGGGTTGATTGATTGTTTTTGCGTTGAGGAGGCTTATGGCTTCACCGGTTTTTGGCGAGTTCGTGGGAACGACGGTGCTTGTGTTGTTGGGTGACGGAGTTGTGGGTGGTGTGCTGCTGAAGGGCTCGAAGGCGGAGAACGCGGGTTGGATGGTGATTACGGCCGGGTGGGCCTTCGCCGTGTTTGTGGGTGTCATTACGGCGGTGGCGTGTGGAAGTCCGAGTGCAGACCTGAATCCGGCGGTCACGCTGGCTGCAGCGATTCACAGCGGCAACTATTCGCATCTTGTGTCCTTCTCGCTGGCGCAGATCCTGGGTGGGATCTTCGGGGCGGTGCTGGTGTGGATCTTCTACCACTCGCACTGGGCTCTCACTCCGGAGCCTTCGGCGAAGCTGGCGGTGTTCTGTACGGCGCCTGCGGTGCGGAGTCCGTTCTGGAATTTCCTGTGCGAGGCGATTGCGACTGCTGTTCTCTTGCTGGCGATTGCGGCGATCGGGTCGAAGACGTTTGCGGCGGCGGGGCCGGCACCGGGACTGGCGCCGTACCTGGTGGCCATCGTGGTGTGGGGAATCGGGCTCTCGCTCGGCGGGACGACAGGCTATGCGATCAATCCAGCGCGTGACCTTGGTCCACGGATCGCTCACGCGATCCTGCCGGTGGCAGGAAAGGGAGGGTCGGACTGGGGGTATGCGCTGGTGCCGATTCTGGGACCGCTGGCGGGCGCGGTGGTTCTAGGTGTTTGTCTTCGGCTGACGGGGATTTGACCCCCCTCCCCCCACGCTTTTGCTTAAATCTTTAGAATCAGTGTGTTAGCCGAGGCATGTGGCTGCAAAATATTGATTCCAGAGACTTAAGCCGCAAAATATCTGAAATCAATAAGTTACGGCGAACGAAAGAGAGAGACAAAAGCAGATCTTTCCGTCCCAGCCAGCAAGCGATGGCAAAAGCAAAAGGCCGCGCCTTTGCGCAGCCATCTCAGTACACTCTCTATATATCAATTATAGCAGATAGAGTGGAATTAACCGGCAGTTTTTTTGCAAAAGTTTAGCGTTTCTTTTGTTGGAGTTGGCTAGATTTCGACAGGGGTGGGGGCTTGACAAGGAAAACTCCGGACCCCGACGGGGAGGGCCCACAGCTTGATTGAGGGACGATCAAAATCCTGCGGCGATCCACAGAGATTTTTGACGCTAGCGCTTATAGCGCTGTGATATATAGAACACCTCACATAAGTACGATCATTCGGCCCGGGATCCCCCCTCTGGGCATTGCTTGCTGGATTTGCTGTTCTGCATTGCCGAAGTTGTGCCCAGGAGAGTGTCTTGTACGCCATCAAATGTGGCGCGTGGATCCGTGCGCGCATCGCCCTTCTAATGCTTCCGATGCTGTTCGCCGTTTGTGCGAGCGCTCAGTCGGGGCTTGTAATTTCGCAGGTTTATGGTGGCGGCGGCAACACCGGCGCGCCTTACAGTTTTGACTTCATCGAGCTTTACAATCCAACGTCTTCGCCGATCAGCCTGAACGGGCTTTCGGTGCAGTACGCATCGGCGGCCGGCACGAGCTGGACCAACCTCACGGTGCTGCCAGCCGACAAGAGTGTGGCTCCGGGTCAGTACTTCCTGATTCAGGAGGCCGAGGGGGCAACGGTCACCAATAAGCCGCTGCCCACGCCGGACGCGACCGGCAGTATCAACATGAGCGCGACGGCGGGCAAGGTCGCGCTGGTGAACGGGACAACGGCGATCACCTCCGGAACCAGCTGCCCGGTGGGCAGCTCGAACATCCTCGACTTCATCGGATACGGAACTGCGAACTGCTTTGAGGGAACGGCGGCGGCGCCGGGGCCGCCGAGCAGCAATCTCAAGTCAGATATCCGAACCAACAACGCGGACACGAATAACAACAGTGCGGATTTCAGCCTTTCCAATCCGACTCCGCGCAACTCTTCGTTCGGCAGCACGGGCAGCCTGAGCGCAACGGGCGCGGCGAATCCTTCCACGGTGACCACCGGCGGAATGACGCTGCTTACGGTTACCGTTACGCCGGGAACAGCGAGCACGGGCATTGCCGTGACGGCGGATCTTTCCGGCATTGGCGGATCGGCGACGCAGGCATTCTTCGATGACGGCTCCAATGGCGATGGGACGCCGGGGGACAACGTCTTCTCGTTCTCGACGACCGCGACGAGCGGTACCTCGAAGACGTACTCGTTGCCGGTGAGCGTGACGGATACGGAGGGAGGCGCGGCCACGACGAACATCGGCCTCACGGTGAATCTGCCGGCGCCGAACCTGGCGATTCACACGATCCAGGGTGAGAAGTCGCTGACAGCGATGACGGTTTCTCCGTACGCGGGACAGACGGTCATGACGCAGGGCATTGTGACGGGCGTGGGAACGTCTGGTTACTTCATCCAGACACCGGATGCGGATGCAGACAACGATCCGCTGACGCCTGAGGGCATCGAGGTCTTCGCGGGCTCGGGCAAGGTGCCGGCGGAGGCGGTGATCGGCAACTACGTGCAGGTGACCGGCGTAGTGTCTACGTTCCCGTCCGTTGCAACGAGCCACACGCCGGCGACGGAGATCAACACAGCTTCGGCGACGGTGCTGGCGACGGGGCAGACGCTGCCGGCGCCGATCACGCTGACGACGTCGATGCTGACGGCTGGTGGCGGGCTGTATCAGTTGACGCCGTATGAAGGCATGCGCGTGAGCATACCGTCGATGACTTCGATCTCAGGTACGGATGGAAACCTGAGCGAGAAGGCGGAGACGATTACGTCGAACGGGCAGTTCTATGCAGTGATTACAGGCACGGCGCGCCCGTTCCGCGAGCCGGGCATCGATCTACGCGATGCGCAGACGGGTTTGCCGCCGAACGCGGCGAAGTTCGACGACAATCCGGAGCGCATCCTGGTGGACTCGTCGCTCTTTGGCGGATCGGCGATTGATCTCTCGACGAATGCGGTGCTGGCGGGCGTGACGGGTGTGCTGGACTTCACGTTCAGCTCGGACAGTTTTTATGATCCGAGCCGTTTGCTGCTGGATAAGAGCTACAACCGAGGGAACGTGACTGCGGGTATGGAGCCGACACCGGTTCCGGCGCCTGCAGCGAATGAGTTCCGCGTGGCTGGGTACAACGTGGAGCGCTTCTTCAATACGAACTCCGCAGACGACATCGACTTCAATCCGGTGACGGGGAAGACGGAGAACTCGAGCGCCATTGACGTGACACCGGCTGCGTATGCGACACGGCTGTCGAAGCTCTCGTTGGCGGTGCGGCATATTCTCGGCAATCCGGACGTGATTGGACTGGAGGAGTCGGAGAATCAGTCGGTCGTGGCGGACATGGCGACGAAGATCAGCGCGGATGCGATTGCGGCGGGTGAGGAGGATCCGAAGTATGTCGCTTACGGCACGGGCACGGATTACGCGCCGTACACCAATGATGTGGGCGGCATCTCGGTTGGCTTCCTGGTGAAGTCGACGACGGTGGATACGGTGAGCGTCCAGCAGATGGGTGCGAGCAACCTGTTCACGGATCCACGCAACGGAAGCACGCAGCAGACGCTGAATGACCGGCCGCCGCTGGTGCTGCATGCGGGTATCAAACGCGCGAATGCGAAGGACTATCCGGTGACGGTGATCGTGAATCATCTGCGCTCGCTGTCGAGCGAGAACGATCCTTCGACGGGCGTGTTTGTTCGGGATAAGAAGGAGCTGCAGGCGGAGTACCTGGCGAATCTGATCCAGGGATATCAGTCCGCAGGCGAGCATGTTGTCTCGGTGGGCGACTACAACGCCTTCGAGTTCTCGGACGGGTATATCGACGTCATGGCGACGATCACGAACCGCAATGTGCTGCCTTCCGATCAGGTGGTGCAACCGGGCGTGGCAGGGTTGGTCGATCCTCCGGCGACGGACCTGGTGACTCTGCTTCCGGCAGATCAGCGCTGGTCGTACCAGGAGTTCGGCAATGCGCAGGTGCTGGATCATGTTGTGGCGACGTCGGACCTGGTTGCGGCGGGTGGGCATGTGGCGTATGCGCACTTCGACGCGGACCAGCCATTGACGGCCTATGACGATGCGACGACGCCAGCGCGCCAGTCGGACCATGATGCGGCGGTGGGGTACTTTGCGATTCCGGCGGCGGTGCTGAGCGCGAAGCTCGATGGGAACGGATCGTTCGGTACGGTGAGCGTTGGCAGCTCGTCGGATGGGTCGGTGTTTGTTCTCACGAACAATGGCGAAGGCCAGATTGCGATTTCGAAGATCGCGACGACGGGTGACTTCGCCGCAACGCCTGACTGCGGTGAGACGCTGGATGCGGGAGACAGCTGCAACATTAATGTAGTGTTCACGCCGACGGCTTCGGGACCGCGCACGGGCACGCTGACGGTGACGACGAACACGCCGGCGGGAACGTATAGGGCGGATCTGAGCGGAACGGGCGCTGGCAGCGCGACGAATGTGACGAGCAGGGTGTCGTTCAAGTCGTCGGCGCTGATCTACAACCGTCTTGCGAAGACCGGTACGGAGACCATCACGGTCACCAACACGAGTGGAACGGCGATCACCGGACCGATCGAACTTGTGCTCGGGATCAATAATTCGAGCGTGAGCGCGACGAATGCGAGCGGCAGCTACCAGGGCAATCCGTACTGGGCAGCGGCGAGCGGGCTCGCACCGGGAGCTTCGGCGACGTTTACGGTCACGTTCAGCTATCCGCTTGGCACGAGTTTCACCACAATTCCTAACCTGTACTCTGGAGGCTTTTAGGCCATGAAACAACTTCTTTCGATTGCATCTGCTCTTCTGCTGGCGTGCGCCGTGGTTCCGGCGCATGCCGATACGGTCTCGTACGTGGTGACGGTGAACACGAGTTCGCAGGCCGGGAACGGTGGCTACATGGATCTCACGCTGGCTGCCGGAACGCTGGGAGCGCAGGACATCACGGCGACGGTGACCGGCTTCAACGGGGCGACACTGAATCCTGCGGATCCGAACAACGAGACGTTCGGGACGACGGGTTCGTTGCCGGGGCCGCTGTCGTTCGATAACCAGGTCAGCAACGATTACTTTGAGGCGATGACGTTCGGAAACCAGTTGAGCTTTCTGGTCACGTTGTCGGGTGATGGAGTGAGCGCGGGCGGCGGAAGCACGAGCGAATCGGAGACGAGTTTCCTGGTTACGTTTTTCGACCCGAGCATCAGCAGCTTCCTGTTCAGCAGCGCTGCAGATGGCGTGGCAGCGGAGATCGATGTGGCACCGGAGGGGACTGTGACGACCTCGGCGCAGCCGGGAAGTACAGTTGCGGCGACTCCGGAGCCGGCAACGTTGTCGATGCTTGGCATGGCAGGTGTGCTGCTGTATGTTGCCCAGCGGCGGAAGCGGGCGGCTTAGCGATCGAAGCACGATGGATGCAACTGCGAGGCTGTTGAGGCGTCGTGGTTGCATCCGGTGCCAATTCCCAATTTGCCTCCGATCATGCTAGAAAGCTACTCGAGTCCAGTTGGAGTTACGAAGCTGCATCGAGGTAGCGAGCATGAAGAGAGTGGTGTTTCTTCTTTTGTTGTTGTGGCCGCTGGCGGGAGTGGTGAACGGTCAGACGGCGAACCAGCGGACCGGCGTTCTGAATGCGAATCAGGTTCAGGCGCTGTTTCCTGCGGCGGTCTATTTCAGCGGGCAGCCGGCGACGGTGCAGTTGCGCAATGCGGGCGGAGTGCGCTGGAGCGAAGGCAAACAGACGCTGTTTGGGATGGTGGATGCCAGCGGCTACTCGACGGGTATGCGGGAGCGATACCAGTTCTATATTTTGAGTGACGTGCCGATTGATATTGCGGGGAAGCATTTGCCAGCGGGGGCCTACGGCGCGGGGTTTCTCACGGATAAGGGACTTGAAGTAATGGACGTAGGCGGGGCGGAAGTTTTTCACGCGCCGGTTAAGCATGATGCGGCGATGCAACGCCCGCGGCCTCTTCAGGTCACTGACGCTGGAAATGGCCGCTATCGTCTTTATCTCGGACGCGACTACGTGGATTTCTCTATCAGTCGATAGCAATATCTCATCCGAAAGATGGATGAAAGGCATTCAGCCCATTTGCTAGAATTCGCGCAATCCCGGACGGTGAAGAAAATGAACGTCTTCGCGCGGAAGCTTAAGCATGGGTTCTCAGATGAATTCGCGATGGGCCTTCAGGCTGCTGCTGATATTTTCGATCGTTGCGGGCGCCGGATGTCTGTTTCGGGCGGTACGGGCATCTTCAGAGAGCGATGCTGCGGAGGCCGCCCGGAACGCCTATAACCAAAAGACGCTTTCGACCTACAGCAATCATTTTGGTGTGGGGCATCCGTTCGTGCCATCGAACGCCACGACCGACACCGGCGAGTTTATCGATCCGAAGAGCTTTCCGACTGCGAAGTACTGCGGGCACTGTCATGAGGAGGCTCATACGCAGTGGCGGGAGTCGGCGCACTCCAACGCGAACCGGCCGCCGTGGTATCAGCGCAATGTCAATCTGATGAAGGCAGAGAAGGGCGTGGAGTATATGCGCCACTGCGAAGGATGCCATGATCCGATCGCGCTGGTGAGTGGAGCGCTGACGCCGAATGGGCCAGGGCGCAAGTGGTATGACGATGAAGGCGTGACCTGCAGTGTCTGCCACTCGATCCAGAAGGTGGATACGCGTGGAACGGGGAGTTATGTGCTTGGTGTTCCGGCGGTGCTGGTCGATGAAGAAGGGAAGCCGATCACGCGCCCTGTAAGCGATGCGGAGATTCTTGCGCACCTCGACCGCCACAGCAAGGCGGTGATGAAGCCCTTCTATCACACGTCGCAGTTCTGCTCTGCATGTCATGAGGCTGCGCTGCCCAAGAGCCTTAATAATTACAAGTGGCAGCGAGCGATCTCTTTATATGAGGAGTGGCAGGCGTCGTCGTTTGCGAAACAGTCGCCGCTGCCGTTCTACGTAAAGGATTCGGTTTCGACGTGCCAGACCTGCCACATGCCGCGCGAGGTGGTTGAGACGCGCGATGAAGGAGCGAAGCAGGGCAAGCTGGCGTCGCATCGATGGCTGGGTGCGAATACGGTCATTCCGCAGTACTACAAATTCGACGTCCAGGAGCGCCGGACGGTTGAGTTCCTTCAGAACGGCGTGTTCAATGTCGACCTTTTTGCCTTGGAGCACGGAACTGGGACCGACGGAGCACCGGAGAAGATCGTTGCGCCGCTGGGTCTTGCGAACTATCGCGTTGATCCGGGTGAGCACGTCACGATGGACGTGGTGATTCAGAACAAGGGCATTGCGCATAGTCATGTGCCTGAGCAGCGCGACATGTATGAGTCGTGGGTTAACTTCACCGTGAAGGACGGCAATGGCAAGCTGCTCTACGAGAGCGGGTTCCTGAAGCCCAGCGGAGACCTTGATCCTCAAGCGCACAGCTTCATGAACCGGTTGATCAATGTGAAGGGTGAGCTCAACGACCTGCACCAGGTGTGGGATAACCGCGTCGTCGCCTACAACAACACAATTCAATCCGGCCGCTCGCAGGTGGTTCGGTATACCTTTGCGATGCCTTCTGATGTTTCCGGGACGGTAACCGTTACGGCGACGGTGAAGTATCGCCGCTTCGATCAGCACTTCATTGATTTCGGTATGGCGACGAAGCACTACGTGGAGCCGGTCGTGGATATGGCGTCGGCAAGCCGGGTGATTCACGTGGGGGAGAATGCACCTACGACTCCGGGAGCAAACGAGAACAAAGAGTGGATGCGCTGGAATAACTATGGCATTGCGCTGCTGGACGCTCAGCAGTACGCGGCTTCCTATGCAGCCTTCGAGCGCGTAGCGAAACTGCGGCCTGACTATGCCGATGCCTACACGAACATGGCGATCGTCGACATCCAGTGGGAGCGCTATGCGGATGCGCGGCCGAATCTCGCGAAGGCGCTTGAACTATCGCCGAACAACGCGCGTGCACTTTACTATCGTGCGCTGGTGGAGCGGAATGAAGGAAAGCTCGATCTTGCGATTGCGGACTTCGAGGAGATGTCGAAGCAGTTCCCGCTCTCGCGCGATGCGCATCGGGAGCTTGGCTTCACGCTGTATCAGCAGCACAAGTACGCAGACGCGATGAAACAGTACCAGGCGCTGCAGGAGATTGCTCCGGATGACCTGGCGGCGCACTACAACCTGGCCATCCTGTATCGCCGGATGGGTGAAAAGGACAAAGCCGCAAAAGAGGCGGCCATCTTTGCCGATGAGAAGGACGACCCCGTGGCTACGACGTATGCGCTTGAGTTCCTGCGCAAGCATCCGGAGCTCGCAAACGAGAGCGTAACCTGGCACACGCATACCCTCGAGATGTTGCCGGCGAATTCGGCTAGCGCGATGACGCAGACCTCCGGGGCCCACGCACGATGACGGAACGCGATGTGGTGCCCGGTCGGGCGAACCATGGGCCTGAAACAAATCATCCTGAGGAGCGATTTCCGCCGCGGCGGATTGCGGGCATCGTTCTGTTGACGCTGTCTGCGCTTCTGATGGTCATGGGACTTCCGGGGCGAACCGCGAGTGCGGCTTCGGACGCCCACCGGGACGCCGGCGCCGAAGTCTTCAAGCAAAACGGATGCGAGCACTGCCACGGAGTGGATGGCGCCGGCACGGAGCGTGGACCGTCATTGAATACGATTGGCAAACGCATGCATAAGGACCAGATCGAACACCAGATTCGGGATGGCGGGAAACAGATGCCGCCGTTCCGGGATGTGCTGAATGATGAGCAGGTTCGTCAGTTAGTCGACTATCTTGCGCACAAGAAGAAGGCTCCCAAATCGCAAGCAGGCAGATGAGGATTGGGCGTGTGAGGATGCGCCGCGTAGGATTACCAAAACGTTTGAAGTTCCGGGAGCGTGTTCTTCACATGAAGCGTCGCAAGAATATCGAACGGAGGGTTGCAGCGCTCTGGTGCGCGGTGCTTGCGATTGCGGTTAGTTTTGCGTCGTGTGGAGTGCTGGATGCACAGAATCCGTCACCGCTCGAGAAACAGGCGCAGAAGCCTGTGGAGGGATCGCAGCCCGCGTCGAACAACAGCGTTTCGACGGGCGCACCGCACGCGGCGGTACTGGATGCGAAGCATCGGCCGATTACTGCCGGCGGCTTCGTCAACTCCGGTCCAGTGATCTTCAAGGATGTTGCTGCCGCCGCGGGTCTGGCGAACTGGAAGCATGTGGTGGGAACGCCGGAGAAGAACTACATTATCGAAACCCTGGGTTCCGGCGTCGCGCTGCTTGACTACGACAACGATGGCTGGCTGGACATTTACCTGGTCAATGGCTCTACCTATGACGCGATGTCGGGCAAGACGACTGCGCCGCACGCTGCGCTCTTTCATAACAACCATGACGGCACGTTCACCGATGTCACGGCGAAGGCCGGCGTCGCAAACGATCGATGGGGCATCGGGGCGGTTGCAGGTGACTACGACAACGATGGCTGGCCGGACATCTACGTCACGAACTACGGAAAAAACCGGCTGTATCACAACAATCACGATGGAACATTTACAGACGTCGCCGAGAAGGCTGGCGTGGCGCTCGGCAACTGGTCTACCGGTGCGACGTGGGGCGACTACGACGGCGATGGACGTCTGGATCTTTTTGTGCCGGGCTATGTCCATTACGACATGACGAATCAGCCGCGCGCCTTCAGCTTCTGCAAGTTCCGGGGCGTCGATGTGATGTGTGGTCCCCGGGGATTGCAGGGCGAGGGCGACCATCTTTTTCACAACAACGGTGACGGGACGTTTACCGATGTAAGCCAGAGTGCCGGGGTCTCCGATTCAAGTCATTACTATGGACTGGCTTCGCTGTTCGTTGATGTCAACGGCGACGGCAAGCCAGACTTGCTCGTAGCGGACGACTCGACGCCGAACTACCTGTATATCAACAAAGGTGATGGGACCTTCGAGGACGACAGTTACTCGAGCGGATATGCGCTGAATGACAGCGGCCGCGAGACCGCGTCGATGGGCGTCGCAGCCGGAGATTTGATGCACAAGGGAACGATCGATCTCTTCAATACGACGTTTTCGGACGACTACAAGCCGCTGTATCGGAATGACGGCTCAGGCAATTTCACGGACACGTCCTATCAAGACGGCATCGCCGAGCCGACAGTGCCCTTCCTCGGCTGGGGCACAGCGTTTCTTGACTACGACAATGACGGATGGCTGGATCTGATTGAGGTGAACGGTCATGTGTATCGGCAGGCCGACGGACAAAACTGGGGAACGACGTGGGCGCAGCGTCCCCTGCTATTTCATAGCGAGAATGGCAAGCTCAGGCTGGTGCCTGCTGTGGAGGGAACGGGATTGGCCGAGGTCACCACGGCTCGGGGCATGGCCTACGGTGATCTTTTCAATGACGGGCATATCGACGTGGTGGTCAATAACCTTGATGGCACACCGTCGCTGCTCCGCAACGTTGTCGACAATGGCAATCATTGGATTGCGTTCAAGCTTGTGGGAGCGCCGGTTTCCGGCACCGCAAAGCGTGGCAGCCCACGTGATGCGGTGGGAGCGAGCGTTCTGATGACGGCCGACGGCTTCACGCAGCGGATGGATGTGTTGGCCGGAGGGAGCTTTGCGTCCAGCTCCGACCAGCGGCCGCACTTCGGGCTCGGCAAGGCGACGAAGATCGATAAGATCGAGGTTCGATGGCCGAGTGGGCACACGGAGACGATTCCGGCACCCACGGCCTTGGACCGCTTCTATGTGATTACTGAAGGGAAGGGAATCGCCCCCCAGAAGTAGGCGCTGGAGAGCGTGTATCGGCCGTGCGTGACGCCTCTTCGCTGAGCGGGGTCATGCGCTGCTCTTCCCAAGTGTTTTCGTAAGCCTTCTGAATCAGAGCCTGTGAATTTGCCTGGAACCGGCGGGGCCCAGGCGATCGGTATTGACCCGCGCCCAGACATCGGGCGAGAGCGTATCTCATCCGACACGAGACTGAAAGAGTACTGGAGCCGGAGGGAAAGTCGCCCGATCGTGCATGAAGTTCATTTGTTTGGCCCCGAGAATGAAATCGGGTAGACGGACGAATAACTCCGCGCGGTAAGGCCGCGATCGTGGCAAACCTGTTGGTGCCTGATGATTTCCGGGGATTTTATGCGAGCCAGTCTGTCGCATATTTGTTGCGCTCTGACAGGTTTCATCGTGTTCCGCTCCAGACACGGCGCTTTGGCCGAGGGCGAGGTTCTCGAAATCTCCACCCTTTGGCGGATATTTTTTTGTTGACAAGTACGAAATGCGCTCTCTATATTTTCGCTCGCTAATAAAACTACGTTTACCTGCCACGCCGAATTTTCGTCACGGGAGGCAGAACGGCACGAACGGCCCGGTTTCAGGCCCGCCGATTATCGGCGGGAGAACTTCAGGAGGCAATATCCATGATCAGCGCATCGAGCATTCGTCGAGGATTGAAAACGAGACGGAGTCTGCGACAGATTTGCAAAGCGGCGGGATGGCTCTTTGTGGTGGCCGTCTTGTTCGTGGTGTCTTCGCGGTCGAGCTATGGCCAGACGACTGCACAAATGACAGGAACCGTTACGGACGCCTCCGGTGCTGTAATACCTGGGGCTCAAGTGATTCTGACCAACGAGGTGACCGGTGCCTCGCGCACGGTGCAGTCGAATGGGCAGGGGTTTTATGCCTTTCCGTCCCTCGTGCCGGACACGTATTCGGTGAAGGCCAGTGCAAGCAACTTTGAGCCGAAGATATTGAAGGGAATCGTCGTGCACGCCGGTGATTCGCTCACGATTCCTGCGCTTTCGCTGGCGCCCGGCTCGACCAATACAACGGTGACCGTTGAGGCCACCAGTCAGATGATGCCAACTGACAATGGCGCGCGCATCAGCGTGCTGGACGCCAAGCAGATCGACAACCTGGCGCTGGTGGGCCGCGACACGACGGAGCTGCTGAAGGTGCTGCCTGGCGCGACGACGGTCTCCTCTGGCCTGACTCAGAACGCCCCGGCGTATAACTCGGCGAACGTGGGTGTGCAGCAGAGCGCCATCGGCAACGGCGTCAACCTGAACGGTGCAGTGAATCGCGGCGGTACCGCTTTGCTGTCTGATGGAGCGAACGTCATCGATCCAGGCAACATGGCATCTTCGGTATCGGTCATCAATCCTGAGATGACAGCCGAAGTCAGCGTCCAGGCGTCGAACTTCGGTGCTGACACGCCGTTTGGCCCGGTTGTGGTGAGCACGATCAGCAAGTCGGGTGGTCAGAATTATCACGGTGAGGCCTACTTCAACGCACGCAACAGCGTACTGAATGCAAACGACTGGCAGAGCAACCATCAGAAAATTCCGCAGGGACCCCAGTCGTACTACTATCCGGGCTTTAACTTCGGCGGACCCGTGCCGTACACCCACAAGAATCTAATGTTCTGGGGTGGGTACGAGCGCTGGCTGCAGAACCAGGGCAACTCAAATATCTTGAAGTCGTTTGTTCCTACTCCCGAGATGATGGCGGGCAACTTCACGATGGATAATGCGGACAATCAGGCGCTTTGCCCGAACGGATTTTACGGATCTCCAACATCCACTTTTCCGCAAGGCGGGTGGTGCAACGATCTCTCTGGAACAGTTTTTCCGGACGGTACCAGCATTCCGCAGGATGCGAATCAGACCACTCCAAATTCGGGTAATAGGATTCCATCTAAGTTCATCGATCCGGGTGCAGCAGCGCTGGCCAAAATCTGGCCCAAGGCTAACGCGAACCCGGCGACCACTGTCGGTCACTACAACTACTATGCACCCATTCCTAACGTAAACAATGGCTGGATCTATCGCCTTCGCCTCGATTATCAGTTTGGGGCAAACGACAGGATCTACGGTTCGTATCAGCAGGCATTCAACGCCCAGCTAGCGCAAGGTAACGGAGCGCACTTGTACTGGACTCCCGGCAACTCTATCCCTTACCCGGGTGGCGGCGAGTCCGAGGCATTCCGCGGCAAGTCACTGGCGGGACACTTTGTCCATAACTTCAACGCGACAACCACGAACGACCTGATGGCGGCGTGGGCGTTCGGCGACTTCCCCTTTGTTCAACCGGACCCACAAGCCGCCCATCGCGATACTTTGGGCTATCCCTATAGCAAGGTCTTCAAGACTTCCTCTCTGAATATTCCTGCCTATAGCAGCGCCGGTAACTATAGCTTCCCGGACTTCTCGCAGAATTCTATCTTCGAAAATCCTCCAGGCCAATACGCGGTGCGCAAGCAAGTTCCTCAGTTCAGCGATACGCTGACTAAGGTATGGGGCACTCATACCGTCAAGGCGGGCGCGTATACACAGAACACTGACAACTACCAGAGCACCTTCAGCACCTACCAGGATGGAAACCTCACCATTCGCGGAGGTGGCAGCACAAATATCATCACTGGAAATCAGCTGGGCTCGGGGAACCCCGTGGCCAACTTCACGATGGGCATTCTTAACGGCTACAGCGAAAACAATTCGTCGCCGATTGGTGATACCGCCTATCAGGCGACAGCGGCTTTCGTCTCCGACAATTGGAGAACATCGAAGAAGCTGACTCTCGAGTTGGGTATTCGCATCGAGCACGTCGGCCACTGGTATGATCGCCAGGGCATCGGCATGGCGGTCTTTTATCCCGACCGCGTTCAGTCTGACTACAACAGTGGTAAGTATGCCCCCGGATACTACTGGCACGCCATTGATTCGGGTGTTCCGCTCAGCGGTCAGCCAAACCGTTTTGCCTATGCCAATCCGCGGTTGGGATTTTCCTATGATCTCCACGGGAACGGCTCGACAATGTTCCGTGGCGGATGGGGCTCCTACCGCTTCGTAACTCAGGTAAACGACGTCGGGCCGGAGCTTGTCACCGCGCAACATGTTCTAGGCTATAGCCTGCCCGGCCAGAGAAATGTCATGCTTTCGCAGCTCGGCAATTTGGCATACAGCCCCTGCACTCCAAACCCCTATATTTGCACCGACTCCACCGGTAAGGTAACAGGCACGTCCGTGAGCGCGGGACAGGCAGGCTTCAATCCGAGCGACTACGGCCAGCCACGCACGTTTGCTTACAACTTCACGGTCGACCAAAGGCTGAAGTGGAACACGGTTCTCGATATCGCTTACGTCGGAAGCAAGACCGATGAGCTTTTGAACATCAGCGAAGGTATTCAAGGAAGCAACTTCACCGCGATTGGCGATCAGAACAAAACCCCTGTCGGTGCCTTCTTCAAGCCGGATCCAAGGACCGGTGTACTCTCCACGAACCCGGAAAACCTGGCTTACAATCCGAATTTCACTACCTTCACTGCTACTCCAACCGGAAACCTGGCAGCAGACTATCGTCCTTTTGGGTACGCCTACGGAACCAATAGCGTGGTGTTGAATCAAAGCAACTCTTACACCAACTACAACGGACTTCAGATTGCATGGATTAAGACAACCGGCCACCTCGGCTACAACCTCAACTGGACCTGGTCAAAGACCCTGGGTACAGGCTTGCAGGAAGATCCGTTCAATATCCACAATAACTATGGTCCCACCTCAAACGATAGGCCGTTTGTCTTCAACGCGTCCTACTACTACAACAGCGGAAGCGTTCACATGTTCAATGGCTTCGTGAACGGCGTCTTTAGTGGATGGACGATCTCCGGTATCTCCACGTGGCAAGCGGGCGGATACATTCCTGCTGCCCTGGGGAACAATGTCCCGAACTTTAGTCTGGGCATCAAGTACATCAACCTGCCGGGAACTGCGGCGCAACAGACGGCGATGCACCTTGGTACCGGGCTCGGCTCTGCAACATATTTCGGTACGGATGCTCCTGTCCCGATTATTCCCGTGCTGACCTGCGACCCAACTACCGGTCTGGGGACTTATCAGAAGCTCAATGGGAACTGCTTCAACGCCCCGCCGGTCGGGACGCAAGGCGGACAGAACTTTCCGTATATGAGTGCACCGTCCTACTACAACAACGATCTGTCGATTTACAGAGGATTCCGTATCCCGGGTCACGAGGGCCAGCAAATCCAGTTCCGCGCCAGTGCCTTTGACTGGCTGAACCACCCGCTGCCGAATTTCAGCTCTTCGGGTGGCGGCGGTCCGCTGGGCATTGCTTACAACGTGGACTACGGCTCGAAGGGCATCACAAAGAACTACAACACAAGCACCTTCGGTGTGATGGACAGCAAGACAGGTCCCGCAAATTCTGGTTCGGCGGCAATGCAGCGCATCATCGAATTGCAAGTGAAGTACTTCTACTAAACGCCTCCTCCAGGCGTAGCGGAAGGTGAGAGCAACGCTCACCTTCCGCGCCTTTGTTTTTGGGCAAGACGACGCCAATCAGATACGGCTATCAATGCGATAGGATCTAAGTCGAGGCGCAAAGCCATCGAACTGCGGCCCCACTATGTTTTTTCGATCCGAACTTCGGGCTGCCTGTGTTGGTTTAGCGCTGATCTCTGCCGCAACTCTTTTGGCGCAGACAGCCGGCCGTGGATCTTCCGGCGAAGAAAATCTCCAGAAGCAATATGACAAGGCGCAAGAACTTCAGGGCGCCGGCAAACTCGCTGAGGCGGCCGGGCAGTACCGCGTCTTTCTTGCCGAGGCGCTCGGAGAACTCGCGCTTGGGTATGCGATTGTGCCGGACTATGCGCGTGCCGCTCCGCTATTCGATGAAGCTTTAGCTCTTGAACCTGACTCACCATCGCTGCTGCTGGACTATGCACGGCTGGCCTTGACGATGGGCGATCTGGCTCATGCGAAAACGTTGGCTGCGGAGTTTATTCGAAGGTATCCAGACGACCGACGGAGGCTTGCAGAGGCACACCAGATACTTGGACGTGCACTCTTGAAGCTGAATCAGGATCAGGAGGCCCGGAAGGAGTTCGAGGCCGCGGTCGCTCTCGATCCTACGTTCGCGACCGGGTATGACCTGGCCGTGGCTTGCCTCGATCTCGACGACGAAAAGTGTGCGGTGCAGATCTTTGGTGAGATGGAGCGATCGTTTGGAGACAGTGCGGAAATTCATCTGGCTTTCGGACGGGCATACGGCGACTCTGATTTTCAACCGATGGCGATTTCAGAGTTCCGAAAGGCCATCGCGGAGAACCCGCGAATTCCGGGAGCACATTATCTGCTGGCCGCGGTTTTGCTCGCTACAGGAAACGAGCAGAGTCCATTGGAGGCTGCCGAGGCAGAGTTGAAGAAGGAGCTGGCTAATTCTCCGCGTGATGCGATGACGTATGCGGCGCTCGGAAAGATCGCCGTAACTCGTACCAACTACACGAATGCGGAGACGTATCTCAAGCAGGCGATTGCCCTTGATCCGCAAAGCCCCGACGCGTATCTATACCTGGGCCAGATGTATTTCAATACGAATCGCTATGACGACGCGGAAGCTGCTTTGCGCAAATGCGTTGAACTTACGACGGATGTTTCCCGAAATCGATATCAGGTTCAGCAGGCGCACTATCTTCTGGGAAGAATTCTGATGAAGAAAGGCCAGCAGGAAGCAGCTCACGCGGAGATGCAACTCAACCGCGAGTTGGCCGACAAGACTCTCGCACAGGATAAGAGCAAACTTGCAGGGCTTATGGATACGTCGGGCTCGCAGGAAGGCGTAGGGAATGCGCCGAGTCCGGTTGTCGCTGGGAAACAAGATGATGCCGCGCGGCACAATGTTGAAGCTGTGAAGGAGAAGCTAACGCCTGCTGTCGCCGATGGGTACAACAACCTTGGAGCGACAGCCGCCGCGAGTGGCGACTACTCCTCTGCCGTTACGTACTTCAAACGCGCTTCAGAGTGGAACCCTTCGCTCGAGGGCCTGGATTACAACTGGGGGCGAGCGGCGTTTGCAGGATCGCAATATGCAGAGGCGGTTCTGCCGCTCTCGCGATATGTAAAGATGCACCCTGATGATGCGGGAGGGAGGAGCGTGCTCGGCCTTAGCCAGTTTCTATCAGGTAAGTATGGAGACTGCGTGGAGACACTCCGGCCGATAGATAAGACTGAGTTGGCTCCGCAGGTTGACTATGCCTATGGGGCTTCGCTGGTGAAGAGTGGCCAGGTTAGCGCCGGCATCGAGCGGTTGCTCGCGCTGGAGAGAACTCACCCGGAGATTGCCGATGTACATCGGGCATTGGCAGAAGCATTCGACCGGCAGGGCGATCAGAAGAGAGCGAGCGAGGAACTGCACACCGCGACCCAGTTAGCCCCGCGTGATAGCGGCTCACACAACTGACCTCTAACTGGGAGTTAGCGCTTTTTAGCCGGACGGATTTGTTCGGCGGAGACGATTCCTTTGCCTTCGATAACCGCATAAAACTTGTCTGCGGCCAGGCTGGTTATTTTGTCCGTCTTTCCTGATGGCCAGAATATCTCCACGCTATCAATTTTTGCAGCGCTGCCCAGGCCGAAGTGGATGCGGGTGTCATTCTGCGATAGGTAACTGCCGCCGCTATGGACCTCGTCGGTCTGAGTGACTCCGCCAGCAACGATTCGTATGCGCGCGTTGAGTGCCATGCGATTGCTTTGCACGCCTGACAATTCGAAACTCACCCAGTGCCGATTGGGAACACCTTCATTCTTCAGGACGACAGGAGATCCATCGAGCGTCTCGATGACGACGTCCACGTTGCCGTTGTTGAACAGGTCGCCGACAGCAAGGCCACGGGAGGCGCGAGGATCCAATAGCGCAGGCCCGGTCATCGCACTCGCGTCGCAAAACGTGCCGTCTTTTTCGTTCAGCTGAAAGAGTCCTGGCTCCTTATACCTTGGCCCAACGGCGAGCGAATCGACTTGCGGGTATACGTGGCCCGAGACGGCGATGAGGTCCAGCCATCCATCATTGTCGAAATCACCAAATGCAGTGCCCCACTTGACGAAGGGGAGCGAGGGGACGGCGACACCCGATGAATAGGAGACCTCCGTGAAGTTCCAATTGCCGTCGTTGCGATAGAGATCGTCATTCTCGTCCGAGAAGTTGGTGACATAGATCGAAGGACGGCCGGTGTGCAGGTAATCGCCGATGGCAATGCCCATTGAGGCTTGTTCGGCGCCTTCCTCACTGAGGGCCGTCCCCGATTCAAGGCCGATCTCTTCGAAGCGGCCATGCCCCAGATTTTTGTAGAGGAATTTGGGAGTGGAATCGTCAGCGACATAGATATCGGGTCGCCCGGTGTTATTGAAATCGGCCCAGATTACGCCGAGGCCGTAGTAGCCATGCGGGTCATCCACGCCGGCGGACGTCGACACGTCAGTAAAGGTTCCGTCGCCGTTGTTGTGAAAGAGAGAATCACCCGCACCCTTTAGACCTCGCGGGCCGCACTGCACGTCCAGGCCTCGATACTTGCAGTACGACTTACTCCCAAACTTCGGCAGATCATCGAGATGAAAGTCCACATAGTTCACAACCATCAGGTCCACCAATCCGTCGCCGTCGTAATCACCGAACGAGGCGCCTGTAGACCAGCGGCCATCGCGGACGCCAGCTTTCGCGGTAACGTCGGTAAAGGTTCCATCGCCGTTGTTCTTGTAGAGGATGTTTCCTCCGAGGCAACTGAGATAGATGTCAGGCCAACCGTCGTTGTTGTAGTCCCCGACTGCGCCGCCCATTGCATAGCAAGAGCTTGAGAGGCCGGAATTGGCTGTGACCTCGGTAAATGTTCCGTCGTGATTGTTGTGATACAGAGCGCCGGGGGTCATCTTTCTGGCGACTGCCATGGCCACTGTAGGCGCATTGGTGAAGTAGATGTCGGGCCAGCCGTCGCGATCGTAATCAAGCAGCAGGACGCCACCGCTCATAGATTCCACGATGTACTTCTTTTCCGGATCGGATGTGTGCTTGAAATGGATTCCCGCCTGTGCCGTGACATCAACCAACTGTGGGATCGGACGATCGCTGCATTTTTTCGACTTCGCCCCGGACGGAGGCGGCGGAGGGATCGGATGTCCACTCTGCGCCGAACTGAATGGAATCGTCATCGTTACGAGCAGAGCAGCAAACAGGAGTTCGCCCGGCTTCAATACTGTCAGTCGCCGAAAGCCTTTGCAGCACGAAGTCAAATTGCTCTCCCCTCGCCGTCCAGCGTCTCATCCCAAAAGCGTGATTGGTCGAAAACTGTCGTTGCGATCTGCCTGTTTTCTGTAAGTCTACGCAAGCTGCCTTCTGAAAGGCCAACTCGTTTTGGGTGCCTTGAGCGTCTCTACTCTCGACACGAATTTGCGAATCCCGATAGGCTGGATGCAATGTTCGACTCGCTGTAGTGTAGGGGATATGGACCTATCGGAAGCTCAGCCATCGAAGCAAAAGACATGCTGCGCTCCCACTGCTGAGCCGCGACAGCAAACACACGATTGCCATGCGCCCGAACGGTCGGCTCTGGACCCTACAGCTCGCATGATCCGGCTTTCGGGTGGCACCTTTCTCATGGGCACGGACTACGATCTCGGATTCCCCGAAGACGGTGAAGGGCCGATTCGCGAGGTCACGCTCGATCCTTTCTGGATCGACAGTACGCCTGTCACAAATGATCTCTTCGGCAAGTTTGTGCAGGAGACAAACTATGTAACCGAGGCGGAGAAGTTCGGTTGGTCGTTCGTCTTCTGGTCGCATCTTCCGAAGAAGCGCCTTAGCGAGTTGGCAGAGGATACGGTGGCGGCGGCACCCTGGTGGTGTAAGGTGCGCGGAGCCCAGTGGCGGTCTCCAGAGGGGCCAGGTTCCGACATCTCTTCACGGCAAATGCACCCGGTTGTGCACGTCTCATGGAACGACGCGGTCAGTTTCTGTGCATGGTCCGGTCAGAGACTGCCCACCGAGGCTGAGTGGGAGTATGCGGCGCGCGGTGGCCTGGTACAGAAGCTTTATGCCTGGGGAGATCAACTGCGGCCCAACGGAAAACATCTTTGCAATATCTGGCAGGGAGAGTTTCCGCAAATGGACACCGGAGACGATGGCTATAAGGGAACCTGTCCCGTGGATGCATTTCCGGCCAATGGATTCGGGCTTTATTCCGTGACGGGGAATACATGGGAGTGGTGCGCTGACTGGTTTAGCTCTTCCTTTCACAAAAGCGCAACTACGATGAACCCAGCGGGTCCGCCGGCAGGGGAGACCAAGGTGATGAAGGGCGGTTCGTTCCTTTGCCACAGGTCCTATTGCAACCGGTACCGTGTAGCGGCGCGAACATTCAACACACCTGATAGCTCGACATCACACATGGGCTTTCGTTGCGCCCTGACGGCATAGCGGCAGGGCTCACTGCAACGGTTTCAGATCCTCGAGGACGGTGGGCAGGAGCTCGGAGACCGTGGGGTGAATGTGCACGGCATGCGTGATGGTGGTGTAGGGCGCGCGAGCGTACATGATGTCGAGAAGCGAGTGAACGGCTTCGTCGCAGCCGACACCGAGGAGAGAGGCGCCGAGGACCTGCCTGGTTTCGGCGTCGACAAGAATCTTCATGAAACCGAGGCTCTCGCCTTTTTCGATCGCGCGGTTGACGCGTGTCATGGGGCGCGTGCCCATGAGTGCGGGGCGGCCTGAGGCGCGGACTTGAGCTTCTGTCATGCCGATGCGGCCAAGCGGAGGGTCAGTGTAGAGGCCGTAGCAGACAATGCGGTCGGAGACGCGGCGCGAGGCACCATCGAGGAGATTTTGCGCAACGATTTCGTAGTCGTTGTAGGCAGTGTGGGTGAAGGCGCCGCGACCGTTGCAGTCGCCGAGAGCGTAGACGCCTTCGACGTTGGTGCGGAGCTGGTCGTCGACGGTGATGTAACCGCGGCCGTCGACGGCGATGCCGGCGCGATCCAGGCCGAGGTCCTGTGTGTTGGGCGTGCGGCCGACGGCGAGCAGAACATGAGAGGCGACCACGTCGGGCGGCGGTGTAGAGCAGTTGGTGCCGACGAGGACGCCGTCAGAATGCGGCGCGAGAGTGATGCACTCGGCGTCGGTGCGCACTGTGATGCCTTCGCGCTCGAGGATGTCGCGGAGGGCCGCGGAGACATCCTCGTCCTCATGCTGGACGAGGCGCGGGGCGCGCTCGACGATGGTGACCTGGCTGCCGAAGCGGCGATACATCTGGCCGAACTCGAGACCGATGTAGCTGCCACCGACGATGACGAGATGGCGCGGGAGCTCAGGGAACGCGAGCATCGAGGAGTTGGTAAAGAAGGGTACGTCGTGCACGCCGGGGAGGTGGGGGACGGTGGCACGGCCGCCGACGTTGAGGAAGATGAGCTTTGCGGTGAGTTCAGCTTCACCCACGCGAAGAGTGTACGGCGCGGTGAAGGAGGCGGTGCCGGTGTAGACGGTGCAGCGAGGGTTGTTGCGCAGCGAGGACTCGACTCCGTTGCGCGAATCGGAGACGATTTTCTCGCGGCGGGCGATGATCACGGACATGTCGACGCCGATGGAGGCGTTGCCGAGGGTTACGCCGTACTCGGCGGCGCGGCGAGCCATGTGCGCGGCGTAGGCGCTACCGATCATGGTCTTGGTCGGGGTGCAGCCCGTGTTGACGCAGGTGCCGCCGAACAGTTTGCGTTCGACGAAGGCAACTGACCTGCCGGCAGCGGTCAGGCGTCCGGCGAGGGATGGTCCGGCCTGGCCGGCGCCGACGATGATTGCGTCGAAGGTCTTCATGCGAAAGAGGGGCGATGACGCAGGTACCACGATGTCGATGGCATCTTCGGTAACTGCTGTGTGATTCTTTCACGCTTGTAAGATCTGACCCGCTCAACAGAATACCGTGTCCGACCATGACCCGCTTTGTCAGGCCACTTTGTGCGAGATCGAACCAAACGGACGTCAATTCCCGCACGCGAGTTCTGACGTCAGGCCGACTGCGTTTGGCCGTTGACGGTTACATTTTCGAACTTGAGCCCGGTAACGCCCGAAGCCGCAAGCTTGTCCTTGTCCTGCGGAATCACCACATCGAAGTCCTTTAGCAGGACATCACTGATCTCCGTCTGGCCGGGATTTGGCTTGATGGTACCGAAGGTCGCGAAGTGGCCCTTGACACCGATGAGGCTCACATTGCGAACCACGGACCTGGGTGGCGTTGCGCCCTGCAGATTGAAGTACTGGGACCAGGGCTGAACGGCAAGAATGCCCCCCGCGGCAGACTCTGAGGTGATATTGCGAAACGTGATGTCTTCGTAGTGCTGAGGGGTATCGGGCCGCAATTTCAGCGTGGCAATCCTCACATTGCCGACGATTTTGCAGTTCTCCACAATCACATCCCGAACGATGGTGGCCTCGCTGCCGAGGGTCAACACGCCGCCGCCACGCTTGTAAGTGCAATTGCGCACACGAATGTGCTCCACGGGCGGGCTGCTCTTGTCCTCCGCCGCATGCGGCCCCTTGGACCCTTTGCACGCGATGCAATCGTCCGTGACCGAGAAGAAGCAGCCATCCACAGTGACGTTGCGAGAGCTGTCGATGTCGATTCCGTCAGTGCTTGGAGCCTGCTTGTAGTCGTCCGGCACCTCAAAACGTACGTTGTGGACGAACACGCCGTCGCAATCGTAGAGATGCAGATTCCAAAACTGCGAATCCTTGAAGGTGATGCCCTCGATCTTTACTCCACGAGAGCTTTCGATCAGCGCCATGCGCGCGCGAGGAACTCCAAGGTTTGGAAAGTTGCCCGGATCGGGCGCCGCGTGGCGCAGCTTCCAGAACAAATCCCATATTGGCCGACCGGCCCCGTCCAGAGTTCCCTCGCCCGTGATCTCGAAGCCATCGCAGTTTTTCACGTTGATCAACGCCGGGTTGAACTTCTCTTCGAAATGTCCTTCAATCCGTGTGCGTTGGACAGGGAAATTCGCCATGTCCGTTGAGCACTGGATTACCGCACCCGCCTGCAGGTGAAGATTCACCTTCGGTTTGAAGAAGAGCGCACCGCTGACAAAGACGCCTTTGGGAACGACAACCGTTCCTCCGCGGTGCGAAGCCAAATGGTCGATCGCCTTCTGGATGGCCCTGGTGTTCACCGTGGTCCCGTCGGCTTTCGCGCCGAAGTCAGTGATCAGGGCCTCTGAAGAGGCCTCCGCATTGGCCATTAGCGCAGATCCGAGGAACGGCGCTGCGAGCATCAACGAGACGAACTTGCGACGAGGGTATTGATGAGCGGACACGGATCTCCTATATGCGGCAGATTTTGATAACGGCACATCCGGTTGGCGTCGGGCTGACGTATCGTGTACCCTCAGCGGTCGGACTTCACTTCATCTTCAAATATACAAATCGATGTGCGGCAAAGTGCGATGGCCGGCGGGGAAGTCTACGCGTGGTTTCACTTTCTTCTCTTCACCGCTCTCTAATTTACGTAATGTTAATAACTTGCTGTTATTTCCTACAGTTAAGAACGGTATCCCGGGAGTTCACGTAACCGCTAACCCGCTTGACAGAAGCATCTGTTTGAGCCTAAGGTTTGACCCACAAATCGTTGAACCATCTGCAGTCCAACGGCAATTGCTTTCTGGATGAAGTACCAAGACGGACTTTGGAGAGACCTATGAACGCAGTCGTGCGCCCGTTTGTGAAATCCACGCTGACGATATTGCTGGTGATCGGATGCCTGTTATGCGGAACCATCCCCACGTTTGCCCAGTTCGGTTCGGCGTCTGTTCTCGGTTACGTCCGCGACAACTCGGGGGCGGTGGTGGCGAACGCGACTGTCACAATCACCAATGTCGGAACGAACGCCTCCCAGAAGGCCCAGACCGACAAGGAAGGTAAATACGAATTCAATTCGGTGCAGATCGGAAACTACAGCATTTCGACCGATGCCGCCGGCTTCCAATCTACGAAGACGGACACGTTCAATCTCTCGACGGACGCACGGCAGCGCGTAGACATCGACCTCAAGCCCGGCGCTGTTACCGAGGTCGTCACGGTCACTTCAGGAGCCGAGCTGCTGGAGACGCAGACAAGCTCACGAAGCCAGGTCATCGGCACACGGGAGGTGGAGAATCTCCCGCTCAATGGCAGAGCCTATGCCGATCTCGTACTGCTTGCGCCGGGCACTCGTAAGTCGATGCTTGAGAATCAGACGGCCTCCAGCCGTGCGGACTCCTACAACATCAACGGCATGCGTTCGGAGTTCAACGAATTCATTCTCGACGGTCTTGAGAACTCCAATTACGGTACTTCGAACCAGGGCTTCCAGAATCAGAACATCTCGCCATCGCCAGACGCCGTGAACGAGTTCCGTCTGGAGACCAACAATTACTCGGCCGAATATGGCCGCATGCCCGGCGCGGTCATCAACGTGCAGACCCGCAGCGGTACTAACGATTTCCACGGCCGCGCCTGGGACTACATCCGCAACACAAGCCTGAATGCCATTGGCCCAATTGAGCCTGTAACGAACCAGAAGCCGAAACTCATCCGCAACCAGTTCGGCGGCACCTTTGGCGGACCCATCATCAGGGACAAGGTCTTCGTCTTCGCGGACTATGAAGGCTTGCGCCAGATCTTCAATTACCAGCTTGCTCCGGTCACACTGCCGGATGCTGAACAGCGCCTCGGACACTTCTTCCTGCATCGCGTCGACGGCTCCACGGCACCCATTCCTCTGTACAACCCCGTCACCGGAACCACGTACACCAGCGGCGATATCTCCTCGGGTGCGACGCCGTTTGCCTTGGCGGTGCTCGGCTATCTGCCCGCGAACAACGTCGGTGGATCAGCAGTTGCCTACTCCAACATTACGAACAACTACTCCAACGCTCCCCGTGGCACGATCAACGACGATAAGGGTGATGTGCGTGTCGATCAGCACTACGGCAAGTGGCAGATTTACAGCCGCTACTCCGAACACCAGGGATACATTTTTGATCCGCCGACGGTTCCGGGTAAAGCCGGCGGCAACGCCAATTCGAACGTCTATATCAAGAACCGCCAGGTCGAGGGTGGCGCGACGTGGATAATTTCCCAGAACAAGCTGCTGGACTTCCGTTTCGCCTGGACAGACAACAAGGGGGGCAAGACGCCCTACCAGGTTGGCCAGCCTTCGATCCTGGCGCAGTTCAACATTGGCGGCTTGCCAACGGACCCCTCCATCAGTCGCCCCTTGAACGCGCAGTCGATCACCGGGTTCACCCAGCTTGGCGATCAGTCATCCAATCCACAGTTCCAGTGGCCGACGATCTTCAATCCCAAGATCAATTACACCTGGGTGCGCTCGCATCACTCGTTGAAGATCGGCTATGAGCAGCAGCTCATTCACACTACTGTCAATGACTTCAACCCGAGCTACGGTCAGGACAACTACGCCAGCAAATTTGCGGGCGGTCCATCGAACTTCTTTGCCACCTGCACCACATCCACGCAAACCGGTTGCATTCCCACCGATACGGGGACCGGCAACACTGCCTCAACGCAGATCGCGCAGGCGCAGGCCGTCGCCGACTTCCTGTTCGGCAACCGCAGCTCCTACTCACTCACCAACTACGTCGTCGTCCATCTGCGTCAGCGGTACTTCGCTGGCTACGTGCAGGATGACTTCAACGTCTCGCCGCGCCTGACGCTGAACCTGGGCCTGCGCTACGAGGTGATGACGCCGCAGTTCGAAGCGGACAACAAGCTGGGGAACTTCAATCCGGCGACGAACACAATCACTCAGGCATCCAACGGCAGCATCTTTGACCGCACGCTGGTTCATGTACCCAGTAAGAATTTCGCCCCGCGTTTCGGCTTTTCCTACTCGGCGGATCCGAAAACGGCGCTTCGTGCCGGCTACGGCCTCGTTTATGTCCAATACAACCGCGAAGGCGGCGAGAACAACCTGACGTATAACGGCCCGAATGTCGTGAACGCAGCCATCAACAACCCCAGCCCATTCGTTACGCCGATCGGCTCAAACCACTGCATAAGCGACACGCAGAATCAGGCCACCTGTTTCCGTCAGACACAGCAAGGCTACGCCGCAGGTCTGACGAGCCCGGCAAACTTCAACCCGCTGCTGGTCAACACACGCTACATTCCGCCGGCATTCTCAACTGGCTACGTGCAAAGTTACTTCGCGAGCGTTCAGCGCGAATTGCCTGGCAAGCTTGTGTTGGATCTTGCCTACGTCGGCAACGTCGGACGCCACATTCAGGTGTTGGGCGACTACAACCAGGCCTCAGCCTGTCTCGCGGCTTCGCTGTCGGGCTGCGCCAGCTACCAGTCGCGCCGCCCGGTTCCGACCTTCGGCGACATCGAGATATCGCTTCCCATTGGCACCTCCAACTACAACGCCCTTCAGGTGAAGGTGGAGAAGCGCATGGGAGCGCTCTACCTGCTCAACTCCTTCACGTACAGCCGAGGCTTCGATCTGGCTTCCGGCCACCTCGAGACCGGCAACGGCGACAACTCGCGCGTCAACCTGGCCAACCCACGCAACGACTATGGTCCTTCCAGCTACGATCAACCCCTCAACAATACGACCTCGGTCGTATGGGACCTGCCTTACGGCCGCGGCCAGCGCTGGGGCAAGGATGCAGGCGGCTTCGTGCAGCAGGTTCTCGGCGGCTGGCAGTTGACCATGATCAACTCCATGACCGCGGGCCTTCCGCTGAACATCACTTATTCCAGCTCGACCACCAACAGCGCGACAGGCATGCTCTACACGACCGATCTCGTCACCTTGCGTCCGCAGCATATTGCTGGCACGCCGCTTCGCAATCCGAAGTCCTCCTGGGCCAAGGTTTCGAAGTATGCAGGACTGACGAACTATCTGCCGCTGTCCAGCTACGCTCTTCCTTCCTACGCGCTGTACGGCAACACCTCGGCGTACGGCAACGTGTCGCGCAACATCATTCGCGGCTTCCAGTACTACAACACGGACCTCGGCTTGCATAAACAGTTCGGCCTCGGCGTCGAGCGGCTGAAGCTCGACTTCCGCGCCGAGGTCTTCAACGCCTTCAACATCACCAACTGGCAGGCACCGGACACCGCCATCACAGATGGCAGCGGCTTCGGATCCATCACCAGCTACTTCCCGGCGCGTCAGATGCAGTTCGCTGGCAAGATCCTCTTCTAAACGCACACCGAATGAGGATCGGACCGCGGTCATCATTATCAAAAGGAGTGGGGAGCAGGAAACCTGCTCCCCACCTCTTATCCAGCCGAGCGCGTCTTCCGGTTACGGGGCCGGTATCGATGATCAAAATTTGTCTCACAAGTTTGAAGGGAATCGGTCTCTTCATTGTGGCAATCGCCGTCAATTTTGCGCCAGCGCGGGCAGCCTCCGCACAGACGACGGCCACGCAGGACAAGGTTGTTCACCTGAACCAGATCCAGGTCATCGGCTCACACAATAGCTATAACCTCGGGTTTGCGCCGAGCGAAGAGAAGTATGCGCGAAACAAGAATCCGAAGAGCTACGAGGGCCTGGAATACCATCACGCATCCCTGACCGCGCAGCTCGATGGTGGCGTTCGACAACTTGAGATCGATATCGTGCAGGATCCCAAGGGCGGCCGTTTTGCGCATCCCAGGATCGTTGAATTAACCAAGGAGGCTGGCCTGCCGCCCGATCCTGACTTCGATCCGAATCACGAGATGGACAAGCCGGGATTCAAAGTCATTCACATCCCGGACTTGAACCAGCGCAGCTCTTGCCACTTGTTCACGACCTGTCTGCGCGAGATTCGTGCCTGGTCGACGGCCCATCCCGAACATGTGCCTCTGTTTTTGCTGATCGAAACCAAGCACGGCAGAACAGAGTCGATTCCGAACAGCGTCGAAGCTGAAACCTTCACCACAGAGGCATTTGACAGGCTGGACAAAGCAATTCGCTCGGTCTTCTCCGATAACGAAATGGTTCTGCCGGATGAAGTGCGTGGCAAATACCCCACACTCGATGCAGCGGTGAGGGCAGGGAATTGGCCCACCCTCGCGAAGTCGCGAGGAAAGGTAATTTTCCTCATGGATCAGAAGAACGCGGGACCGGTATACACGGCGGGTCATCCGCTTCTTCAAGGGCGAGTGTTGTTCACAAACTCCGATCCGGGCAAGCCGGATGCTGCCTTTGTAGAGGAGAACGGAGGAACCCCGCAGGTCATCGATCAACTGGTCCGCGATGGTTACATCGTGCGAGCGCGTGCCGACGAGAACACAATGGCTGCTCGGACGAATGACACAACGCGGAGAGATGAACTCCTGGGTTCAGGAGCGCAGATGATCAGCACGGATTATCCGCTCTCGGAACCATCGCAGTGGACCGGCTACAGCGCAGGGTTTGCGAACGGGCTGCCCGCGCGATGCAACATCATCAACGCTTCTGCAGGTTGCCGCGACGAACTTCTCGAACCCGGCGCAAAGAGCGGCGGTGCACCTTCACCGTCGCACCACCCGCAACCCTAACAGCTTGTTGAGTCTATATGGTTCGCCAGCGCGTCCTTAAAGTATCGCCAGCGAGCTCAACTGCAGTTGCAGCATTCCAAGGCTGATCGCGGAGCGTCGAACGAGGAGCGTTCTTGGCCATTCGCCTCAAAGATATCGCGCGAGACCTGGGCCTCTCGACCGTTACGGTGTCCAAGGTGCTGCGAGGCAACAAGGACATCAGCGAGAAGACGCGTGCGCGCGTGCTGAAGCGCATGCAGGAACTCAACTATAAGCCGAATATGCTGGCCCGCGGTCTTGCGAGCGGGCGAACCTATACGGTTGGGTTGGTCGTGCCGGACCTGGTCCATCCGTTCTTCGCGGAGTTCGCGAAATCTCTTGCCGGAACCTTGCGCGGAGCGCAGATGGCTCTCCTTTTGGCTTCTTCTGAAGAGAGCCCGGAGCTGGAGCAGCAGGAGATTCGAACGCTGCTCGGCCGTAACGTGGATGTATTGCTGATCGCTTCCTGCCAGGCACAGCTAAAGAGCTTTTATGAGCTTGGCGATGAGCGAACGCCGTTTCTCCTTGTCGATCGGAACTTCCCATATCTTGCAGCTCACTTCGTCGGATCCGACGATTACGAGATAGCCCGAATAGCGACCGAGCACCTCATCTCAATTGGAAGGCGTCGCATCGCTCATATCGGCGGCCGGGTGATGAGTCCTTCGGTCGAGAGACTGCGGGGCTATCGCGATACATTGCGCCGCCATCAGCTGGAGTCTCCAGAGGAGCGCGTCGTTACGAGGGAACGAGTTGAGGAATCGGGTGATGAGGCGGGCTACCAGGCAATGCAGGAGCTGCTCAACCTGCGCATCCGCCCCGATGCCGTCTTCTGCTACAACGACCTGACCGCCATCGGAGCAATGGAAGCTGTCCGTGCAGCCGGGCTAACCGTCCCCGGAGATATCGCATTCGTCGGGGCCGGCAACTTGCGGTATGCGAAGTATCTCCGAGTACCGTTGACCAGCGTTGACCAGCAACCTGAAAAGCTGGGACTGCGGGCAGGGGAACTGGCGCTGGAGGTGATGTCTACGCCGAATATGTCATGTAAGACACTCCTATTGCCACCTAAGCTGGTGGTAAGGCATTCAACTGTCAGTGATTCTGAGCTTCGCTCCTAAGGATTGCAGCCGCGTACGACTGGCGGGCGGACGTTTGAGTTACCGCTGACGTAGCCTTCTCGTGTTGAGTTCTGGTCGGCAAAAGCTATCTTTTTGTCATTTTTGTTCAATTTTGCTTGCCAACGGCGCAAACGTTCTCCTATAGTTAGCGCTAACGTAGAATGGCAGATCAGGAGTACTCTATGAGCCCAGCATCCCAGCTTTCGGAAGTCGAGAAAAAGCCTTTGTCGGGCGACATGGAGGAGTGGGAAGACTTTCTGCAGGGTCGCTATAAGGAAGGGAAGTCTCAGGAAGAGTTTCGACAGTACGACGAGCAGGCGAACCCAGGCGTAGCTGAGTTCTACCGCCTGAATCACAAGTATCAGACTCACGAGTATGTGCTCGCGAAGGAGAAGGAGTACTTCGGATTGACGCGCGGGAAGAAGAGTATCTGGGAAGCTGCGGAATTTCTCAATACTCTCGTCGACGATAGCGATCCCGATACGGACCTGACTCAACTCGAGCATCTGCTGCAGACATCTGAGGCGATTCGCCGCGACGGACATCCGCGCTGGATGGTGGCGACGGGCTTTGTGCACGATCTCGGCAAGTGTCTCTGCCTCTACGGTGAGCCGCAATGGGGCGTGGTCGGCGACACCTTTCCGACAGGATGCGCCTATTCCGAGACGATCGTGTTCCCTGAATACTTTCGCGACAATCCCGACTACAACAATTCGCAATTTCAGACCCAATACGGCATCTATGAGCCCAATTGCGGCCTGGACAAAGTGAAGATGTCGTTCGGACACGACGGCTACATCTACGAAGCAACGAAGAACTATCTCCCGATGGAAGCGCTCTACATGCTGCGCTACCACTCTTTCTATGCGTGGCATCGGCACGGCGCGTACGATCATCTCTGCAACGAGCAAGATCGAGAAATGCTGCCCTGGGTGTTGAAGTTCAATCCCTACGACCTTTACTCGAAGGGTCACACCAAGCCCAACCTCCAGGAACTGAAGCCGTATTACGACGACCTGTTTGCCGAGTTCTTCCCTGAAAAGATCGCCTGGTAACGAACAGGACTGGATATTCCTGACGATTGCGAAGTGCTGTGGGCGCGGCGCTTCAGCGTCAACCGAAATCATTGACGTAGACGGTTGCGTAAGGCACTCTTACGTGTATTGTGACTATCGAACGAACTCAGGTCGGCAATAAGCTTGTCTTGCATGTAGCCGGGCGGATGGACGCTGAGAACTCTGTTACTTTCGAGAGTCAGTGCGAGTCCTGCATAGCGGAAGGATTTACCAGCATTGTCATGGACCTGGGTCGTCTCACCTATGTGAGCAGCATGGGACTGAGTGCAATCGTTAAGATTGCCAAGCAGCTGCGTGCGAAGGGGGGCGAGATTCGCATCTGCTGCCTGACGGGTCTGGTGCGCCAGCTATTTGAAATCACCAGGCTGGACCATGTATTTCCTCCGCATGATTCGGTCGAATCGGCGCTGACAGAGGGCTGAGGAACGGGTTGCCGAAGCCTCAATCATTGACGATGCTGGCGAAGGCCGAGTCGCTCGGACCGGTTACGCATTTCGTCAGAGAGGGCGCACGGGAAGCCAAATTACCCACATCGCAAGTGGGTGAACTTGATCTCCTTGTCGAGGAGATCTTTATGAACATAGCGCGGCACTCGTATCCGAAAGACCTACCAGGCCCTGTGGCCGTCACCTATTCCGTCACCGGGCCCGGTGAACTGGCGGTTGAATTCGGCGATCAGGGTATTGAGTTCAATCCGCTGACAGTGGATCCTCCCAGCCTCGCGCTCAATTTAGAGGAGCGTCAGGTAGGGGGCCTGGGTGTGTATCTACTGAAAGCGTTCGCACATTCGTTGAGTTATCGTCGCGAAAACGGCTGGAACCGCCTGACGTTGGGGATTTCTTCGAAGCGATGAATTACCTCGGGCTGCATGCGGGCGAAGTCCTTCGGGGTGCTCTGGCTTTGTTGCCGGTGATGCTGTTCCTTGCCGCGTTGCGCGCGCTGGACAGTTATAAGCTTGTTTCCGCGCGCACGGTTTCCGCAGCGCTGGGCGCCGGCGCATTGGCAGCGGCCGCCTGTTATGGAATCAACACATTCGTCTTTCAACAGTTCCCGCACTACCAGGATGATTACGCCCGCTTTGTCGCGCCGGTGGTAGAAGAGTCTGCCAAAGCCGCCTATTGGATCTTTCTGATTGCGACTGCAAGAGTGGCTTTCATGGCTGACTCGGCTATTTGCGGGTTCGCCATTGGAGCAGGATTCGCGCTGGCCGAAAACATCACCTATCTGCAACTGCTGCAGGATAAAGGCGTCGGGATCTGGATACTACGCGGATTTGGCACAGCGATCATGCACGGAGGAGTGGCGGCGCTGGGCGCGGCGATCTCGGCGTATCTGATTGACACCCGGCGGTGGAGCGGTGTGCGTCTTTTTGCTCCAGGCCTGCTGGTGGCAATCGTGCTCCACTCGCTGTTCAATCAGAGCCTGCAGTCGCCGGTGGCATCCACGGTGGCTGCGGTTGTTGGACTCCCACTAATTTTGTGCATCGCTTTCTACTTCAGTGAACAGTCGCTACGGCGGTGGCTTGGAGGCAAACTCGATCGCGATATAGATATGCTCCAGATGATCGGATCTGACGAGTTTCAGAACACTCGCGTGGGCTCCTATCTGATGTCTTTGCAGGAAGCCTTTCCGCCGGAGTTGCGCGGCGACATGCTGTCTTTCCTGCACCTCACAACCGAACTCAGCATGCGCGCCAAGAGCGATCTCATGCTTCGCGAAGCCGGTTTGGAGGTGCCCCCCGACCCTGAGCTCGACAGCCTGTTTACGGAATTGAAGTATCTGGAAAGAACTATCGGGCCTACGGGTATGCTGGCCATTCGGCCACTCCTATCGCAGACACCGCGCGATCTGTGGGAGATGCATCGGCTGGGGCGGGAAGTGCGCTGAGAGTTTATGGCGGCTCGTACCATGTCCCGCTGTATGATTTCAGGCGAGATTGGGAGACATGAATTCTCAAGGCGAGGTGACGAATCTGCTGGTCGCCTGGGGTAAGGGCGACCAGAATGCACTCAATGAGCTGATGCCGCTCGTCTACAACGAGCTGCATCGTATGGCGCGGCGCGCCTGGATTGGCCAGGACAAGGGCCACACTCTGCAACCTACCGCGCTCCTCAATGAGGCTTATCTGAAGCTGGCGGGTGCGGAGAATGCGTCGTTTCAAAATCGCTGCCATTTCTTTGCAGTGGCCTGCACGGCCATGCGGCAGATTCTGGTGAACCATGCCAAGAGCCGTCTCGCCGAAAAGCGCGGAAGCGGCCAGATCAAGGTGCCACTGGATGATGTGCAACCGGCGGTGCATCAAGAGGCCGCTCAAGTTGTCGCGCTTCATGATGCGCTGGAGCGCCTGGAGGCCATCGATGGGCGCAAAGGCAAGGTGATTGAGATGCGCTACTTCGGCGGCTTAAGCATCGAGGAAACAGCGGAAGCCCTGGGGGTATCCGTGATTACTGTCAATCGCGACTGGCGCCTTGCACGCACATGGCTCATGCGCGAGATGAACGGGGAAACGTGAGTTCGCCCGCTGATTGGCAAGAGATCGAACGCTTCTTTCATGAAACGGTTGATCTTCCGGCAGACGAAAGGCAAGCTCGCCTGGCTTCGGCCAGTGCGTCCGTCAGGGCGGAAGTTGAGTCGCTCCTCGAAGCGGACGACAAGGAATCTTTCGCCGCCCCGCCGGTCCATCTCGCGGCCGACTTGCTCGACGGGCAACCCGCGGCACTCGCTCCTGGTCAGCGGATCGCTAGATATGAGATCGAATCGCTCATCACCATCGGAGGCATGGGCGAGGTATATCGAGCGCGTGACCAGCAAGGCACTGCGGTGGCGCTCAAGATCCTGCGACGTCATCTTGTTGCGAGTCCGCAAGCCGTGGATCGCTTTGAAACGGAAGCCCGCGCGGCTTCGGCGCTGGAACATCCCAACATTGTCGCGATTTACGAGTCTGGAGAATCTGCATCTGGATTGTTCATCGCGATGGAGTGGATCGATGGCCCCACTTTTCGTGAGTTGATCCACGGCCGGACGGTGGATAGCGCTCAGTTCATCGACTGGGGCGGGCAGGCAGCCCGCGCTGTGGAAGCCGCACATGCTGCGGGAATCCTTCATCGCGATATCAAGCCGGAGAACATCGTTCTCGGCAAGGATGGCGTAGTGAAGGTTCTGGATTTCGGGCTGGCCCGGCTGGCGGGACCAGTGCGTTTGGAAGCGTATTCTTCCGGCGCCTCCGGAACAATATCCGGCACGCTCTCGGGCACGCTGCTCTACATGCCGCCTGAACTATTTCGCGGCGAGTTGGCCACGGCTGCTTCTGATGTCTATTCACTGGGTGCCTTGTTGTACGAACTGTGGACCGGGTGCCATCCTTTCGCGGCCGAGACACCTTTGGAGGTGTTCGAGGCCATCGAGTGTCGCGTTCTCGCGGCGCCTTCAGCGCTGCGCGCCGGTATGCCGCTGGAGATCGATGCGCTCATCCTGCGCATGCTCAACCGGGATCCCGGGCTCCGACCTTCCGCGTGCGAAGCCTGTGACGCGTTCAGTAGATTTTCAGGGAGAACATGAGCTCTGTTCGAGTGTGCCCGGCTCGGTCATGAGCTGCGGCAAAGCCGCTCGAGAACGTCGACTTCACCTGAGAGAACAATACCATCCGCAGATCGACCTGACCGCCGACGTCCGCGTAGCCACTTTGCTGATCGGTTCCCGGATTCGCAACAAGACCGCCTGTGAAGAGTGCGAGCCGGGCCCAGTTGAAATAAAGTTTCGTCGATCCGAGGTCGCGGAAGTGGATCGGCGTCAGGTCCCATTCGACTAATGACTTCAGGAAAGTCCTTGCGCCGATTTCATCGATTTGGGCACCGGGGAAGCTGTAGTACTCGCGATAACGGCTGATCTCGCGTTTATCGATCCAGTTGTTACCGAAGGCGCCGAAGTAAAAGTTCGCAAGCGCGTCCTTCTCGTCGCCCCACGCGCTACCTGCGGAGGAACGGCTCCATAGCGATGAGTTTCTGAGTGGAAGCAGGAAGCCGCGATCGTATCCTCCCCATACGAGCGGAAAGAGCTTGGGGAACGCATCGTTCAGTTGCGCGTTTACGTTCCACTGCACACCGCTCTCGTCTTCGATCGCGCCCAGCGATTTCTGCAGATTTGAGTATGCCAGTGAGCCGGTGCCGCGGACGATCTGTGTGTGCGACGCAGTCACGTTCTGATAGTCGGGTAGCCGGTCCAAACCGGAATACCCTGCAAGATTCATGTTCAAGTCCAGCGTGCGATCCGAATCGTGCACCAGATTTTTCTTTTTCTCGCCGATTAAACCGAATCCGCGGCGACCGACCTTTGTAGGCCCGAACAGATCGTAGAAGTCCGCTTTGTTGAAGTATGCCGATAGTCGCCAGTCCCAATAGTTGGCGTCCACTCCGACATGGAAGCGATCCCTCAACGCCGGGGGGCCGGTTGGAGAGTATGACAAGGTTGTTGTGATATGGCTGACGCCCAGACTATCTCCGAAGTCCATACGCAAGCCCGCGGCCTGGTCATCCTGGTAGCCCTGCGCGATCGGATAGATCGACTGCAGGTCCAAGTTGCGCAGAGGGTGGTACACACCTGCGTACGTCCGCAGTTTCAGGTCGTCGATGTTGTTACGCGAAGGTAGCTTCCATTCTTTCAACGCTGGGTATTTGTCGATGACCGACTCTCCCAGATAGGGAACTGCATTAACGTCTTGAATCACTCGAAGCGGCAGCTTTACAAGCCGGAAGCCCTGCGACGAATACTCGAAGGCTGCGACGGTGTTGTCGCCCAACTGCATTGGCCGAAAGAGTCCGGTCTCGGTGTTGCTCAGGGCATCAAGCTTCCTGGTCTTGAGATCCAATCGGAACAGGTTGGACGCACCCGTCAGGTAAGAAGATCCCAAAAGATATCGACCGTCCGGCGAAAAGCTGAAGCTGTCAGGTGAATCGTATTGAAAGTTATACAGAACCTCGTGCGTCGTCTTTCCGGCCAGCAGATCGGCTATCTGATATCGGACGAGTTGTTGTGTGCCAGTCTCATCGGCGAGAGCGCCGGTCAGTTGCTGTCCGTCAGGAGAGATATCGAGATCGAAGAGATTTGAAGCGTATGGAAGCGTGAAAAGCAGCTTGAGCCCCTTGAGATTCGGCTCGACACGCACGATACTCGAGAGCCCGTTTTCGTGTCTCACTCCCCAGAGCGATCCGTCCTTGCGGCAGAAGACGAGGTCGCCAATTCGCAGGTTGTGCCCAATCTCGTGCCGTTTGCGACTCTTCAGGTCGAAGACGTTAAGGTTGCGCAGGCCATGGGAATTATTGGTCGTGAAGAAGAGCCGGTGATGATCAGGATCGAAGGCGAGTGAAGCGACGTCGTAAACTGCGCCGCCGGGCACATCCGTCAGATGTTCCACGCGGCCGGTATCTGGATGGATCGCCGCCAAATAGGGCATGCGACCGGTGTGCCGCACAGCCACGTAGATGACATTGGCGTCGGCGTCATAGTAGGACCGCGAGATGGATCCGAGAATCTTCGGTGAAATATAGCTCACTGGAGTCACCGGATATTGCCGGATCAATTTGAGATTGCCGTTCTGCCATTCCCGTTCGGACGCAAGCCAGCGGTGCCACTCCTCGCGTAGCGACCTGCCATACACTTTGCGGAACTGACTTTCAAAATAGGCATGGCTCGACTCCGTGCGCACGACCCAGGAGGTTAGCTTGTCCGGGCCATATTGACGCGCCAGGTAGTTCATGAAACGGGTCCCGTACAGATAGGAGTTTGCGCCGACCTGGAAGTCTGCGGACGTTCCCTCGGACTCGAGCCCCACGACGTCGTACATATAGCGGTCGTCGCGCGCCATTGCCCGGAAAACCATCTCGTCGTATCCGCCCAGCGCTCGTCCGAAGCCGCCTCCCATCCAGGTTTCCATGAAGACTGCTGCGCCCTCATGGAACCAGCGCGGCGAGTAAACTCGAGGGCTGCCTAAAAAACTGAAAGGGATTGAAAGAGGATCATCGGTGTTCGGCAGAATTTTTCCGGCAAAGATTGTCCGGAACGTCGAGTCACGGGGCGCAGCCAAATCACCCATGACGATATGCATCATCTCGTGCCTCGACATCAGCCCCATGCGCTCCGCCGAGGGCAAAGTCTCAAAGACGAGATTGAACGGTTCAATGCCGATCTGAATGAAGTTGATGGGAACGGTTCCGGCGCCTCCGTACCCGGAGTCGTCGAAATCCTGGATGAGAACAGTGATCTTGCCCTGAGGCTCGTAGCCGAACTTCTGTTTGTAGAAGTTCGCGGCGTTCTCCAGGGAGCGGATCAGCAACGGAGCAAGATACTCATGCTGCGGCGAGTAATAGATGATCCGAAAATGCTTCGTCTCCTGGCAGTAAAGCCGCGGCTCGGCACGCGCACGGAGTACGCCAGCTAACGAAATAAGAAGCGTGAGCGTGCAAATAATCCTGGCAGTGAGATCTGCTCTCGTGATCTTCGCCTCGGCCCCGACTGGTCTACGATTCATGACTCCCCGAGCAACCGCAGCCTAAGAGCGACTCTCCAGAAAGCAAGCCGCTGCGCTCCTGGGCGCCAGCGGCTTGCCTTCGGTGTTACTCGTGAACCAGTTGGCCGTTCTGCAATTCGAGCCTCATGCCGTTCTGCATCTGCAGCATCTGGCCGTTTTTCAGCGCAAGCATCTGCCCGTTGTTCAGTTGGAACATCATGCCGCTCTGGAGGGCGACGACCTGGCCGTTCTTGAGAGCGAGGAACTGACCACTATTGAGCTGATGAACCAGCTGCCCATTGTTCATCTGGTAGAGTTGGCCGTTCTGCAGTTGAACCATCTGCCCATTGTTCATCTGATACATCACGCCGTTCTGCAGCGCCACCAGCTCGCCATTCTTCAACTGATAGAACTGTCCGTTGTTCAGTTGAAGCATCTGGCCATTCTGGAGGGCGACCACCTGGCCGTTCTGCACAGGCAGCGTCCCCTGGCTGTTCGCCTTTCCGGTGCTCGCTTCGGCGGCAACCGGCGCGTCTGCAGGATTCACCGCCGCGTCTGCCGGCTGCTCAGCACGATACACGTTGCGCTGCCCGATAGCGCCCTGCCCATCGCGGCTGGAGGCAGGCGGATAAATGCCGAGTGCATAAACCAATCCGCCAGCCAGGACTACTGCAGAGGCCCCAAAGAGTACTACCTTCTTCGCGTTCATGATCCGTCCCTCCCCTGATTCCTGGCGGCCATGAGGAAGCCCTTTGGGGCCGCTTGATGTAGATAACAGCATCGCCGGAAGATTCGTATCATCATCGTCCAACTTTTTTGATTCCGCCAGCTTTTTCTGTGGTTACCCCAGCCGCCCCCGGTCGGGATCCGCCGACGGCCACCCTGGAAATTGCCAAGACCGCCGCCCGAGGGCGAGCGGATGCCGAGGGCGAAAAAGCCTACTCCGCGATCTTTGCGCACCGGCGCTGGTTTTGCGACCGGTTTCCGATGCCGTCAGCAGACCGTTGTGTCGCTGCCCGACGGTACTTCGCCGCAGATCAGATTTCCCTAGAAAATACTTCGTGACTCGGCTATATCAGGCATTTCTTTTGCAGAGGAGCTGATCGATGAGTGCAGATCACAGAAGTGCAGCGGTAGCGAAGGAAATTCGCTTCAGCGTCGTGATGTATGGCGGCGTCTCACTGGCGATCTACATGAACGGCGTAACCCAGGAGCTATTGCACATGGTGAGGGCAACGGCGCGCGATACCTGGGACTACAGTCCTGATATGAAATTCCGGTTCCGTGACGAAAGTGAACCGGTTGATGGACGGCAGATGTTGGCGAGCACGGAGCCGCACTACCGGGAACTGGCGAACATGATCAACGACGATGGCGTGGATGATGTGCGATTCATCATCGATGTCATCTCTGGAACCTCGGCAGGCGGAATCAACGGGATCTTTCTGGCGAAGGCTTTGAGCGATGACCGTCTGAGCTTTGACCTGTTGAAGTCACTGTGGGTCAACGAGGGCGCGATCGAGAATCTGCTGAACGATCCTCAATCGCAGAAGGCTGTGGGGTTGCCGGTGGACAGCTGCCCGAAATCGCTGTTGTGCAGCGACCGGATGTATATCAAACTCCTGACGGCACTGACGGGAATGCTGAGCGCGGAAGCGGCGCAACGGGACGGGCCGAATTCTCTTGTAGAGGAACTCGATCTGTTTGCGACGTCGACGGACATCAACGGAAGCGTGTTGCCGCTGCGGCTCGCGGACATGCTTGTGTGGGAGAAGAAGTTCCGGACGGACTTTCACTTTCATCGCAGCCACCACTGCGATGACTTTGTAAGCGAAAATAATCCGTTTCTAGCATTTGTAGCGCGATGCACTTCCTCGTTCCCGTTTGCATTTGAGCCGATGCAGTTGTCGAAGCTGAAGGAGCTGCGGGACTCTCCTGCGTGGCCGGCAGATGCTGCTCCTGCCACGGATGCAAAGTTGCAGGAGTGGCAGGACAAGTTCTTCGAAAACGCACAGCAGATCAATACGGGAGATAACCTGACGCGCCCGTTTGGCGATGGCGGGTATCTAAACAATGCTCCGTTCTCGTATGTGGTGAAGATGCTGGGGCGGCACAGTTCGACCTTTCCGACAGACAGAAAGCTGATTTATGTGGAGCCTACGCCGAAGCATCCCGAAAAGGAGCAGACGGGCGGGATAGGAAGTCCCAATGCAGTGCTCAACTCGTATGATGCGCTGATTAAGTTGCCGGGAGAGCAGCCGATTCGCGAGGACTTGCAGCGAGTGATCGAGCGAAACCGGACAGTGCGGAAGGTGCAGGAACTTTCGGCACTTGTGACGACCCGCGCAATGCAGATGGGACGCGGAGCCAGCCAGGCGACGCACGGGCCCGTTGCGGCGTTGGATATGGATTACATCGGCAACTTCAGCTATTTGGTGCTTCGGGTTTATGCGACGACGGACGATCTTTCGAAGGTGATTGCGGAATGGCTCGAGCTTCCAGCCGCGTCGAGCTTGTACTACGGGCTGCGGTGTGTGGTCCGAGCATGGAGGGAGACGCAGTACCGGTACGATGCGGGGGGGAATCCGACGGCCGAACTGGTCGATCGGTATATGAATTACGTGAACGAGTACGACCTTGCTTATGAACAGCGGAAGTTTCGTTTTCAACGGCAGCAAATCAACATGTTTTATTGCTTCGATCAGCCGGCACAGGCCAAGTTAAAGAGCGGATTCGGCTTGCTGGCTGAGAAGCCAACTCCCGAGTACCGAGCAGGTTTTCGCGAGGCACTGATGTTGCTGAAGCAGCCATTCGATGACGGCGCAAAGACTATCAGCGATTCGGCGAAGTGGATTCGGCCGTGGTTCGATGTGAAGGATCTGGACCCGATTGATGAGGAGTTAATCGCTGCCGTGACGGAGTTGCGGCACAGCATGGAGGAGTTGAAGACGGCGGGTCAAAGCTTCGAAGATAACGCTGTAGCGCAGGAGCTGATGCACGGAGCGGGGAAGTTGCCTCCGAAGGCTCGATCCGTTCCTGAGTTTGTGCTAGGTATTGAAGCGACAGCTGAAGCTGGAAGTATGAAGTCTTCCGGGCGGCCGCGGCAAGGAGGCAAGCAGTTTGAATCGCTGCCCGCAGATAACGATGAAAGCTACAACGAGCGGGCAATTATTGCGCTCCAATATCCGCCGCTGCTGGCTGCGATTGCGAGGGCAGCGAAGGCGCTTAGCGGTGTGATCCAGATCGGGAAATTGCGAGCCAACGCGGAAGCTGATGCCGAGTGGGCGCGGGTTGCGACCGGACTTTCGAATGAGCAGGGGGCACGAGATGCGCTAAAGGTTGCGGAGTGTTATCGCGACAACTACGAGCTCTTTGATGCTGCAGTTTTCCCTCTTCTGTACGACACCGAGGTGGGGACGCCGGAGTTGATTAGCATTGTGCGAGTAAGTCCAGATGACGCAAGGGCTTTGAGCACGGAGGGTTCGAATAAGCTGGCGGGTACAGGTTTAGGCCACTTCAGTGCGTTTCTTGATCGATCGTTCCGAACGAACGACATTTTGTGGGGCCGGTTGGATGGAGCGGAACGGATTGTGCGTTCGTTAATCTCGCCGGAACAGAAGGAGCAGGGAGATGCGCTGATTGCGAAGATGCAGGACCGGATTATCCGCGAATTTCTGGAGGACCGACAGGGTGAGTTGGGACGGGTGATTCTGGATGTCGCCAGGTCGTTGAACAATGCGACGGGAGCGAAGCATGGTAGGGGAATGAGAGCGGCAGAGATTCGCCGATCAGTCCAGGAGACCGTGGCGAAAGGACCGGCGCAGCTGTACAAGGACGCGGTCCTTGGCTATCTGTCGGTGGACAAGATCAAGGAGTATCTGCAGGCGGGGATGACAAGCCGAGAGCCGGACCGAAGGGCAACCCTGGAGTCGATGACGCGAGGTGTCCGGATTGTTGGCGGCATGCTGGAGGGATTGAGCAAGGAAACAAGGGCTGCAGGAGGCTTTTTGATCCGCGTGACGACGGCGCTCTGGTGGCTCGTAGAGGCGGCGGTTCCGAACGGCCTGCAGGGGCATTTTTTCCGCAAGTTTTTTGCGATGGCGTTCTGGCTTGAGATCGTGATGGTTATCGGCGGTACGGTCTTGAGTCAACCGGTGCAGGCACTCGGTCTGAAGTTGCTTGCGTTCACTGCACTGTTATGGCTGGTGAAGGATGCCTTTTATCGTTATCTGATGTGGGGCAAGAGGGGATTACGAATGACGGTGGTCTTTGTGGTGCTCTTCATTTTGTTACTTGCGGTGGTAATGGTGATCACACCGGGAAAGATTGCAGAATACCTGTCGCTCCACCGGTATCTTAGACTTCACCCAAGATGAACCCAACGGTGGGTCAACTGCGTAAAGACGCAAATTGGCGTGAACGCCGATGCTGCAGACGGTTCTTAAGGGATTCAGACGTGATTGTCAGGGACCCTTTAGAGCGGCCAGGTAGCGGATCGCAGACAAGGATGGAAGGAAGAAATATCCGCCACCTTTGACGGTGGTGAAACGCGGTACACCTGCAACGGAGAGGCAAATTCCCGAATCCTGCGGTCGAGAGAAGAGATCGGTCACAGCACCGGCGACAGACTGACGGTTTCCCAGTAGCGGATCACTTTCGTCGGTCATTGCGTCGAATTTGGAGCTCATCATCCACGCACCCTGAAGAAATTCGAATTGGCGCGAGATGTTGGCGACTAAACACATGAAATGGAGGCCGCGCGAGCTGCTGTCCGCTTTATTGTTGATGGCGTCTTCTACCGGGATCGGCGTTCCAAATTCGCGGCCACGGCGCAGAATCCGATGGAATCGGACTGAGGCCTTGGCGTCGCTTTGCAGAGTTTGTCTCCCGAGACCGACATACTGCAGCGCCTTCTCAAGCCCATGCGCCGGCGGTGTCGGCAGATCAGCATTGCGTGGGTTTGCACGCCGAATGTGCGCGCCGAAGGGGCATCGTGTTCCGCTGGGATCTTCATCGAACGTGAACTGATTTTGCGCTGCAGCCGCGGCCGCAACTCCGGAAATCGGCTCAGGACGCGTCCGGACAAGTGGCATGCCCTCACGTGTTCGACCCACCATCGCACTCGCAAATGCATCTCTCGCGCCGGCATCGATACCGGCCCTTTCCTGCGCGAATCTCCAGAAGCCGGGCACATCCTGCTCCAAGGTGCGTGCTACCAAATAGGAGCCATTCTTGCCGAGATCACGCATGCCTGCGGCATCGACTGCGGGCGGCAGAAACTCACTCCCGGGGCTGCTCTCCTTCAAGATCGGCCGATCCGTATAGCCACCATATTCATTTGGATAGCCGAGAAAAACTCGCCCAGACAAGAAGTATTGCTGTACTCCGCTTCGATGGAGGAAGGGTGTTTGACACCGTCCCAATCTAATGTTGGCTGGCTCAGGCCGTCAGCAAAACCAAACGGTTCCTTTCCGCCCATGTCAGAGGTGGCAGAGGGAAGAGAGAATTTCAAACGCGCTCTCCCATAACCCTCCCTGTATGTCTTTATCCAGTCATCAGGTGGCCGGGCTGCGCGTAGAGCATGATCATCATGTGTGGTTCGTGGCCGGGGCCTCCCCATGCCCAGTGCTCCGGATCGTTATCGCCTATATCACCCAGGATCCGTGATCGGCCAGGTTCTGCAGACATACCCGCGCGGAACTCAATGGAAAAGCCATTCCACAACTTCTTCCGAAATGCCCAGATGCAGCAGACCCTGTGAAGTGAATGCAACCTGCAGAGCTGTAGAAGGTGCAGTATCGAGTGCGACGGCATTGGAGACTGGAGCGGATGCCAGCCACTGCCGCGCGGCATTGACATCGCGAATATTCACGAGCAGGAATACGGCTTCTGTCAGTCGTCCGTATCCGAATCGAACGATACCCTGCATTTCGCGGAAGTCCACATGTGTGGTCATGTCTGTGCTCTGTCCCGCATTTGCTCTCGAGCTGCCTTCATAGCAATGCAGCCCATTCTCGAATCTGTTTGTCATTTGTAGGACGGCTTTCCAGTCCCGGCGCGAATCATGCTGTTACGTTGCTTGTTGGCCGCCGTCACTCCGGGGAGTGCGCTATACCAAACTTCAGTCGCGTAGCTGATGCCGCCGAAGAACCCGTTTGAATGCCAGCTCGTCTCTACAACCCGCACCGACTAGCCAGTGGTGCGCGGATAGCCGATGCCGTTACTGAAGGTAATATTCAGGCCATAGCCGACCTTGTTGATGAAGTCGTCCATATAGCTTTCAAGACTTCCATCGTAAATACTCGAAAACAGCATCCGGTCGCCTCCGTCAAATGGAACCCACCGAGCGAAATGGATGGTAGACACACGAGCCAGGCCGCCGCGATTGAAGATGTGTCGTGCGGCATAATCCGTGATCCAGAGGAAGAAACGCATCGACCAAAGCCGCAAAGCTCCCGGCTTCAGACTTCCGAATACGCTGAACTGATTGGTCGCATCAGTATTCTCCATGGATTCCAGATCTGCGGCATGAGCGGGATCGAGTGCAGGAGCAACACCTGGGTCGTTTGTTTCCCACCGTCGAAGGCTAACAGATAGACCGGAAGAATGAACAGAAGAATGACAAAACAGGAGAAGTACAAAGGGTACACACAACAGATGAAGAAAGTTGCGCGTTCTCCAACTCAGCGGCGTTGCCGCAGGCGGCGTCAACTGCAGCTGACCTGCTGCAACCTGTTCCTCTATAAAGCGATGCAGGGTGGCCCATAACTGCTGAGGTTTCATTCCCTGGAACGAGTCCTGATGCTGCTGCGCATACGCACTTAAAGCTCGGCGCAATGCTTCTTCCTGCCGTTCCTGCAGAACCGTCCGACCGACCCAGTTCACATATTGTGCTGCTGCCTTCACTTCGCAGGACGCCAAAAACAAGAATAAGTCTTCGTTCCCACGAAAACCCTCGCAATGCGAAAAGAGAATTTTCAGTCCCGGGCTGGCACGTCGTATCAACTCAGTACGAAAGTCGATCTCGTTTCCATCCAACTCTCCCATCAGAACGAAATAATCCGGAAGCCCTTGCACTAGGAAGATGAAACACTGCACGATCTGCGGATGCCAGATCGGAAACAATGAGCAGCCGCGCGAAATGAAGTGATTGGAAGTCGGAGAAGGGAAGGATTGGGTTGGCAAGGTCGACGACCCCTGGAGCCTGGTTCATAGAATTGAGCAGAGCGCGCAACAACGGCAACTTGTCCGGGATCACAGGCGCGGCGTACAGGAAGGTTGATTGCGGCGTCATAGTGTCAGTTCAAAACCTCATCACCTGTAGGCTCGTAATGGGTGACGCTGTTCTGCGATTGTCTGAATGCCGCGAGCGTGGAGTACATCCGGTACCGCGCGCGGCTCTGGTTGCCCAGCGGGCGATGTTCTGGAATGCAGTGCCAGGGATTGAAGACCAGTTTACGTGCGAACTTTAGTTGAGCATCGTAGTTTTCGCTCTGCCGAAACAGGCGCAGTGTGGCAACGGGAATTCGCGGTGAGAGCTTCTCGGGCCAAAGGACCGCTGCGTTTTCGAGCGGCATGAGATAGGGTCGGTTTGAAGCTGGAGTCGCAGTTCAAGTGACGCTTCTCCGCCGTCAATGTAGCGATGAGAGCCTGACGTAGATAATCGTCTGGCGGGCGGAATGGAAGGTTCGGTATTTTAGTTTTCCGATTGGTCGTCGGCCAAAAAGAGTATTGCATAGCCTGGCCTTCTCCGAGGAGATACGGAACGCAACTGAAGTACGGAGCTTCCAGTGGATTGCTTTGCGTCTTGACCCAGAGCCCTTGCATGATCAGGTCGCATACATGCGATCGTGAAGATTCAGAAAGTGAAACAGGGTTGCGTTCTGCAACTGGCCAATTGAAGATGCGCGTTTGCGCGAACGTCCGGCGTGACGAACGTAGGTGTCGAAACACCAAACATGTCCTGCGTAGACTTTTCTTCCTCCAGCAGCTTGGGACCGGGAACGTCCATCAGCTTGACGCTAATGCTCATAAAACCGACGTCGTCGATGTCGGGGGTGATATAGGGCCCTGGCCCGGAGAAGCGAATCCACGCAGGAAAGCTGCGTGGTTCCGCGAATATTCCGCGACGCAGATCGATCGGGCAGACCAGGATGAACAATAAGTTCTCCGCGAACAATGCCATGAGTTTTCGTGTTGCCGCCCCGTTCGTATCTTCCTGGTTTCCAGAGAAGTGAAAGCTGCTGCCGGAAAGAATCGATGATGGATTGCACGAACGAATCTTCCTCAGGCAACAGCTCTTTCCTCCGCCAGCCGGAAGTTTTCATCTGGGCGCCGTGCATTGATCAACCCTGTCACCAGACGCGCGATGGGATCTCGTAGGACCGAATCAAACAACGGACGAAATAGGGGATCGAAACGGCGTTCGAATTGAATACCCTTCATGGAGAGGTCCGACAACAGGTTTTTCAGCATCGAGCCGGTGTTGGCACGCGGGATCGGAAGATCCGGGTTACGAATATCTGCTGCGGTATGGACGGGACAATTCATTGGAGTATCCACCCGAATTTTGTTCAGCGGCGTTTGTCTTCCGCAGCCGCGCCGACACGCTGTCAGGCGTCAGGCCTGAGAGAACTCAAGGGCAAAATGAATCGTGCGTTTCTGATCCCAGTAAACAAGTCCGAGATAAACTTCCGGACTCACTTCGCGGATCTCGTCACGAATGTGCTTCGCAATCAGAGATGTCTTGGAATAGTCGAGGACGATACACTCGTTGCCATCAAAAAGGCTGGGTCCTTTGTAGACTTCCGCTACGATTGCGTTTACGCCAAATGCAGTGATGCTGTTGGTCAGCGTGCCATGTGCGGCATCGAAGGTCTTGCCTTGCCACGCGAATATATTCACGACACCTGCGATTTCATCCGCAGCCCATGTTCCGGGGGCAAGAATCGCAGTCCCGTGGGCCTCCCCGTTCGGAATTGGTCCTGCTGGGCTTTTACGAAACTGGGTGTCCAGATCGGCGGAACTCATCTTGAGAAGCTGAGCGGAAGTGTAGGCCACAGTTGTATCTCCTTTGAGACTGGGAAAGGGCCGGCAAAATTAGCGTAATTATTTGCGTGACGTATGCCGGCGTGTCAACAGAAAAAGCTGATCGGCCCGGTGCCGAAATGAATCCCACAAGCGAAACTGCACTACATCAACTGTCGCGCATCTTGCAGGATCGTTTCCACGGCTTTCTGGCCGATCATGTAGATAGCGCAGACCGGGAAAAAACCCGGAATCCGTGGAAACACGGAAGCGTCCACAACCCGCAGTCCATGAACACCATAGACACGAAAACGGCTATCAATCACACCATCCTTTTCTCGAGAGCCGATGGCGCAACTGCACGACGCATGATGGCCCCAGGCTCCTCGCGGACATAGTCCCGCAATTCATCATCGCTTTGAACCGTGGGCCCTGGTAATTCTTCTTCTGCGATCATGCCATTTGCGATCAGCGGCTTCGCCAGCGTTCGGACGAAGCGGACCCCTTCGAGCACTGCGTCCAGGTCGGCGCCTTCGTCTGGCGTTCCTTCCTCGAAATAGGCGAAATCTACATCCGGCATTTCGCGCGGATCGGCAGAGTGAAGCGTGACTCTTCCTGCTCGGTTATTTGTATGGGCTTTCAGGACTGCCCAGGAGAGATAGTTCAGGTTTTTCGCGAACAGGGCGGAATAACCTGGAAAATACCCAGCGAAATTTGCCAAGAAATGCTACACAAAAAATATCGGGGACCGTCTTTATCTGCACTCGATCGTTTGAACAGACGAAAGCACTCCGCCATTTGTGATGTATGGTCCCTCGCGCTTCCGCTGCCATTCGGCGAATTGTGGATCGTCCGTCGTGAATTGCGCGCCTCGGAAAGATGGACCACTCATCGAAATTCATACGATTCACAACACTGATCTCATAGCGATCCTGCAGGTTTCTGCCCACGCCCTGCAGATCCACACGCACGTGAATACCGTGCCGCTCCAATTCATCGCGCGGACCGATGCCAGAGAGCATCAAGAGTTGGGGCGTGTTGAACGCTCCACCGGCAAGAATTACCTCGCGTGAGGCATACAATTTGCGCGTTTCGCCAGCCTCTTCATTGGGGTTCGGAGAGCCCGGTACAAGCGTTTGCCGCTGAGGTATTCCACTCCTACTGCTTGGTCGCTCTCAAACAGAACCCGAGTGACTAGCGCATTCAATTCGAGTCTAAGTGGATATTTACCCGCCACATCCAACACGCGTTCCCGGGTTCCGTTGCGTGCATGATCGCGCGTGGTCAGCGGAAGATATCGAATGCCGAAGGCGTTGGCTTGGCACGGTGCGCCAGTCGTTCGGGATCGAGCATGCCCTCCACGAGCCCAGCGAACTCGATCCGGAATATCGCCGATTTCCTCCGCCGCCGTAATCGCGGACTTCAACGAGGAATTCGATCAGAGTTCGATTGCGAAGAGAAGCCATCGGAAGAGCCTTCTCCGTGCTGAGCCATCCATGAAACCCGTGCCTGGAAGGATTGAATCCTGCATCTGCTGCCAATTTTCTCGATCTCGCGGTGATGACAGTTTTCCAGCTTCTCGAAATAGGTGCGCATATGATCTGCGCGCCAACTCTCGTCTCCGGTCAGGTCCGCGATCGCGTTCCAATCCTCGTCGTGCGGATAGACGAAGATCATGGCATTGTGCGCCGTGCACCCGCCCAGCGTGCCTGCACGCGGATACAGCACACCGTCGACGCGCTTGCCGTTATATGTTTCCCGGTAATTGGGATCCAGTTTCTGCTGTGCCGTCTCCTGGTAATGACGAACGAAAAAGTCCCAACGCAGAGCTTCGTTTTCAGAAGCAAATGCATGGAAGCATGGGACGTCGTAATCTACGGGCAAACGATTCCCCTTGCTTATAGGATCACTCCCGGTAAGCTCACGAGGATCGCCGCCGGCTTCGAGAAGAATGACAGAGTGCCCGGCTTCCGCAAGCCCTGCTGCTACGGTTCCACCACCTGCGCCAGAGCCCACAACGATGTATTCGCAATCTGCAGACCGGCTCGTGGAACCACTCATCGCAGCGCAACTCCTCAACACCCAGCGTGATTTGCAGTGCCAGAAGTATAGCCGCCCGCTGTTTCGGTAGAGTCTGCAACGTCAACTCTTTTCAATCATTCCTCACAGTACAGTCATGTGGTACAGTTTTGCGCATTCAGGACGTCCTTTGTAACTGCATCGGGCGCGTTGGAATCTATTTCCGTAAATTCTGTCGCAAAAAGACCTGTTTTCCAAAATCGCAGTATCGACACACGCTGTTGAACCGAGGGTGGTGCTCCGTGAGACGTTTCCGGTTCTCGTCGTTCATTTGCTCATTCCTAGTTATCGGCTTGGCGTTTTGCATCTCCTCCTGCAAACAGGGACACCCCAAAGATGAAGCCATGCGCGCCGACCGCACCGCACAGTCCTTCCCCGCGGCAGACGACGACTATTTCCACGAGATGGACGGTGCGATTGCGCTGACCACAGACGAGGTCAAAGGCCGCAACATGTGGCTGGTCTGGACCGGTGGCAATGACAAGTTGTGGGATACGCTGACGGTTACTAGCTTGGGAACGCTGGATTTTCTCAAGACGATTTCTTCGCGCCCCGGCCTGAAGGCTTCCCGCGCCAATCGTTGGGAGTATCTTGGGTTGGTAAACGAACCTTGCTTCAAACAGGCCAATGGCCCCGAGCCCGATCGCTATGGTTTATGGCTCGATGTACGCGATCCCTCCTGCGGTCCTGACCCATTTGAAAACGAAACCAAATATCCGGGCGTGAAAATAGGCGCACGCGGCAAAAACATTCCTGCTGGTTCCTACTACGGCTACGCGACAGGCATTGTTGGCCTTCGCCTATTTCCCAATCCTGACTTCGATGAAGCGGCCGCGAAACGCTGGGACGCCAAACGCTATTACGAGGATCCCAGTTATTACAACGACAAGAAACTTGTTCGCCCCTATCGTGTCGGCATGTCTTGCGGCTTCTGTCATGTAGGCCCCAACCCGGTTAAGCCTCCTGACGATCCGGAAAATGCAAAGTGGGAAAATCTAAGTTCCAACGTAGGAGCTCAATACTTCTGGATTGATCGGATTTTTTCCTGGGAGTCCAATCCACGCAACTTCCCGGTGCAACTATTTCACACATCGCGTCCAGGAACATTGGATACCTCGCTGATATCCAGCGATAACATTAACAATCCCCGCACCATGAATGCGATCTACGACCTGCCCACCCGCATGGTCATCGCATCGCGTTGGGGGCATGAAACGCTCGCCGGTGGCGGCCTCAACAACAAGCAGCTCAACGACTATATTCACGCCGGCCCGCTCACCGCGTTTTATCAGGCACCCGATACCGTGGAATCCCCTCGTGTGCTCAAGGACGGCGCCGATTCCGTCGGCGTACTAGCCGCGTTGAATCGCGTATACCTGAACATCGGTCTATTCAGTGAAGAGTGGCTTACTCACTTCCGTCCTCTAGTTGGTGGCCAGACCGTCACCCCCATCGAAATCGCGGTGGCCAACGAGAACTCGGTGTACTGGCAGGCAACGCAGATGCAGACGCCAGATATGGCACTGTTTTTCTTGAAGAGCACTGCCCCACATCACCTCGCCGACGCCCCTGGAGGAGATAAATACCTCACCAAAGATCAGGCAGTACTCGACCGCGGCAAAACGGTCTTCGCCGAACGTTGCGCGCGCTGCCATTCCAGCAAGATTCCTACGCCGGCCGCGGGTCTTGATCCGAACGGATGCTCTGGCAAAGACTACTTGAACTGTTGGAGTCGTTACTGGCAGTGGACGATGACCGAAGATTTCAAATCCAAGATGCGCGATATCGTGCATCAGAAAGATTTTCTCGTAAACAACTATCTCTCTACCGATCAGCGCGTTCCCGTGACACTGCTGCAGACCAACGCCTGCAGTCCGCTGGCCACGAACGCAATCGGCGGCAACGTCTGGGACAATTTCTCGTCGCAAACTTACAAGGACCTGCCATCGGTTGGAACGATTACTGTTTATCACCCCTACACGGGAGATCCCTCGCAATATCGAATGCCCGCTGGCGGCCGGGGTTATACGCGTCCGCCTTCGCTCATCAGCCTGTGGTCCACAGCACCATTCCTGCTGAACAACAGTGTGGGAACCTTCAATCCAAGTCCGTCCGTCGACGCGCGCATGGCTTCCTTCCAGGACTCCATCGAAAAGATGCTCTGGCCGCAACGTCGTGACACGGATTCGCTGCTTGGCGATAAGATTCCGGGCAAAATCGATCGCACCACTGAAACCAGTTACATCGACGTTCCGGCCGGCTTTCTTCCGGACAGCTTCCGTCCGCTACTTAGTCCGGCACATCGCTTCCTTCCGGCGATCTTCGGGGAACAGGACGTCATCCTTGGTCCTATTCCCAAAGGCACGCCGGTCGGCCTCCTTGCGAATCTCGATCTCCTGGGCGAAGGGCTGACTGGCAATGACAAAATCAAACATCAGGCGCGTGTCCTGGACCTGCTCCTCAAGATGAAGCACGATTTTGCATCACTGCCACAGAACGCGACAGATGCAGATGCTGAGCGAATCTTCGCTAACGTGGTGCCTGACCTTTTCGCCCTGAGCAAGTGCCCAGACTATGTCGTAAATCGCGGTCACTATTTCGGCACTGACCTGTTGCCGGAGGAGCCAGGCCTGAGCGATACCGATAAGAAGGCACTGATCGAGTTTCTGAAAACGTTCTAGCGGTTTCGCAGCCGAACCCTGGGAGCTTTATTGTCGCGGCAGTCCATGACTCACGCAGGCTCCTGGGGTCACGCTACCGGCTGAATCACCGAACTTATTGGTGAAGGGCACGAGGAACCTGGCAAAGAGCCAGGCACCGCCGCACCCTCCACCATGAGGTGGTTAGAAGAAGAATCGACCGGAGAGTTGCAATCTGCGTTGGGGTTGCGTACCTGTTATCTGACCGAAGCTTGTGCTATTGGCGAAGGTCGCGACCGTCGAATTCGTCGCCGTAGTTACGGAGAGCGACGAATTCGGTTGCGTGAAGTTCGTGTGGTTGATGACATTGAATGCGTCCAGACGGATCTGGAAATTCATCTCACGCCAGACCGGGAAATCCTTCGAAACGGAAGCATCGAAGGCTACCTCTCCGGGAGCCCGGTTGGAGTCGCGCGGGACGTTGCCGAATCCGGTAGAAACAATGCGGGTGCGCACACCGTTGATCGTGCTGTACACAGGGCCCGAAGGTGTGAGCGCAAAGTTTGGATCGGTGACCGGCGTATCCCAGTACTGCAGAGCCGCCCCGTTAAGCGTTGGGTGAGCCATCTTCAGATGACGAGGATCACCATTCGGACGCTGCTGCGAGACGTTGGAGATCTCGTTGCTTTGTGTGATGTTGATCGGAAGTCCGGTGTGGCCGATGAACACGGGCGAGATGTGCCAGTTGCGCAGCCACCAGGGGCCGCCGGTTGTGTAGGTCATCGCAATGTCCACGGCGTGCGTCATGTCGATGTTGCCGACGGTGAAGTCCTTCGAACGATAAGCGCCCGTTGCCGTGTACTGCGCATTGGCGGTGCCGTGTGGAGCGGAGAAGTTGTAAACGGTTGAGCCGTCATCCATGCTCTTGGCATAGGTGTAGTTGGAGAGCAGGGCGAGCCGCTTGCTGAAGTCCCGGCGTACGGTGACCTGCAGCGCGTTGTAGTTTGAGTTACCCACGTGATCCACACCAGTCCAACTGGCCAGCTTCGGGAAGGGTTTTGCATCCTGCGTGGTCTTGGTTTTGTTGGCCAGGGTGACGGCATCGACGCTGGACAACGGGACGATGTTGTAGGGAACGTTATAGGGAAGGTGGACGGCGTGATTGCCGACGTAGTTCACCTCCAGCGTGAGCGCGAGCGGAAGCATGCGCTGGAAGCCGAGATTCCACTGCTCGACAACCGGCATTTTGGACATGTAGTTGAACTCAACACCCGAGACCGAGTACGGGGAAGAGTCTGTGGCGTTGACGTACAGCGGGGCCTGACTCGGGTCGCCGCCAGTAACCGGAGGCGACAGCGGGAATCCTTGTGACAGTGAGAAGGGCTGAGAGACGGCGGTTCCCAGGTTTGTGTACGAGATGTTGTTGTCGTAGCCCGGAAAGGCGATCTGGCCTCCCATGTTCTGGAAGATGGTTCCAAAGAACGTACCGAACGCGCCGCGGATTACGGTCTTCTGGTCGACACTGTAGGCGAAGCCGAAGCGTGGCGAGATATCGTTCTTCGGTGTCTTGATATTGAGCGACGCGCTCGCATTCTGGCCCGCAACCAACATCTGCCCGGTCGCTGTATCGAAGCGGCTGTAAATGTTGTGTGCGATTTTCAATGGCGACTCATACTCCCAGCGCAGGCCGAGGTTCAGAGTCAACTTCGGCGTCACTCTGTAGTCGTCCTGGGCAAAGACACCAAAGTTCCAGTTGCGACGGCCGGTCGGGGGCATCGGCTGTTCGTAGCTGCCAGTTTTAATCTTGCCGAGCAGGAAGTCGGCGAGGCCCGTGGTGGCATTGCCGGAGTTTCCGTGATTGGTGATGGAGCCGTCGAAACTCAGCGTGCCTTCAGGGCTGGACGCAGGATTATAGGAGTTGAATTGATTCTTGCGCAGCGAGGCGCCGAATTTGAAGGTATGCGGCCCCCACGTCTTGGTGACGCTGCCAAAGGGCGTATACGTGTTGGTGATATTTATCTGGTTGGTATTCGTGTCCGGACCGATGTTGCTGAAGCCTGGCGACGTGAGCTGCGGCATCTGATCCAGCGGTAGCGACGCAATACCAAGCTTCGTCCCCGCACTCAGGCGTGTGCCCGGAGGGTTACGAAAGACAGCGTTGCGGAAGAAGCCCATGTTCAGATCCATCACCAGCGTGGGCGTCCATGTGCGCGTGTACTCCACGGAGGGCAGCCACGCATTCGAGCAGGAGCAGTCCCACGTGGTGTTGAACAGGGCGTTTGCGAAGCCAAGGGTCTGTCCTTGAGCATTCTGGTTGTAGTTCACCGCGTTGGGAGAGGTGGTGTTGTAGCGATAAAGATTGACGCTCAGGCGGTCCTTCGGAGTGATCTGCTCATCCACACGAGCCTCGAGGCGAAGTGTGTTGGAGGTGGTGCTCTGCTGGGTGACCCAGTTATTGGTATAGCGGTTATTCGTCTTGTCGTAGGTACCGGTCGTGTTTGGCAGCGGCACCATGGCAAGGATCTTTGCGGTAGCCGGATCGATGGGGCCGATCTTATTGCCTGCGAAGGCTGGTGTGTTAGTTCCGCCAGGCATGTAGACAGGCAACGGGGAAGCACTCAGATTGCCGGTGCGTTGATCTGCGGTGGGCACGGTGTCGGAAAATGAGCCCGTGGCCGGTGAGATGGTGTAGTCGTAGTTGATGAAAAAGAAGGTCTTGTCGTGGCCGTTATAGAGGTGTGGGATCCAAACGGGGCCGCCTAGTGCTCCGCCCATCTGGAAATAGCGGTCACGCGGACGCGGAGTGGGCCGTCCCGTCGTGTTGTTGATCTTCAGCTTGTTGAAGTAGGTGTTTGCATCAAAAGCCTCATTGCGCATGAGGAAGTAGACGTTGCCATGGAAGGTGTTCGTGCCCGACCTGGTGTTGGCCGAGAGGATTGCGCCGGCGGTGCGGCCGTACTCAGCAGGGGCGTTCGTTGACAGCAGACGGAAGGAGTCGATGCCATCCGGCGAAGGCAATGCCAGCGCTGTGCCGGTTGAGGCGATGATGATCGACACACCATTTAGCAGCATGTCTGAATTCAGGGTGCGGCTGCCGTTGATCGAGAGCTGCGCGGTGTTCGGGCTATCCGCCGCGCCGCCATGGGCCACGCCGGGGATGAAGGCCAGCAGATTTTCCGGCGACCGATTGAGCAGCGGCAGATTCTGCACAGCGGCCGGCGTGATCAGCGTGGAGATTTCAGAGGTCGACCGGGCCAGCGCTTCGCCCTGGCTCGTCACCGTAACGACGTCACTGACGGTACCGAGCTTCATGGCGACGTTGACAGAGGTAACCTGCGCGACTGTGGCCTGCAGGTTGTCGACCACCGATTCTCTGAAGCCGGAGGCGTCTGCAATCACCTTGTAGGTGCCGGGAATCACCTGCGGCGCCACAAACGAACCTGCCGAATCCGACGTGCCGCTGAAAACGACTACGCCGGTGTCCTTATTGATGATGACGATCTTAGCGCCGGGCACATATGCCCCGGCCGGGTCCAGAACCTGCCCGCGGATTGTCGCATTGGTGTTCTGCGCAAAGGCTGCAGGTGTGGCAGCAATCTGAGACATAACGACGAAGCCGGCCAGCGCCAGGCTGCCTGCTGTCAGAGCGGCGCGAAGCAGGTGAGCTGCCCGCTGCCATATCCTGATGGCGAATTGAGATCCGATCACTGAAGTTCCTCCAAAAACGCACCTCGAAAGCATTTGAGATGCCAGTTGACTTGGGACAAAGCGGTTCCAACCGGTCCAATAACCCCCGGTTTTTCAATACTTAGCTATAAGACAATCGCTTGTCTCTATTCGAGCGTCCTCAATGAGAACGCACCACGATATAATTTGTCAACATTAATCCGTAGATTGGACAAAATCGTTAAAACGTCAGTCTGTCGGCGTTGCCGCTGAAACGTTTTACCAGGCTCTCCCTGAAGAGAAGGTCAGTTGATGAGATGAATCTGGCCGGCAAGTTGACGAGCTCGTTGGGCGATTCCCGGCGAGGCGGAGCGTAGAGCGCGCTCCAGCCATGGAACTGCGTTGTTTATGTCACCGGATTCGATCAGCGTCTCCGCAAGGTCGAGCTGTGCCGGGCCAAAGTTCGGGTCACTCTTCAGCGCGGCTTCGAACTCCGCACGCGCCTGCGCACGCTGTCCTCGCATCACGGCTAGTTGTCCCATCAGGTCATGCCCGCGGGGCGAAGCCGGATTGATCTTCAGCGCTGCACGAATCTGCTGTTCGGCATCCGCCCCATGGTTTGCCTCCAGCAGGGCGATCGCATAATCCAGGTGAACCTCCGTATCGTTCGGCGAAAGCTCGATGGATCGCTGGAACTGGAACGCTGCTTCGATCAGGGAACTCTTCGCTGTCAGTAGCCGGCCCAGGTTGGCGCGAGCTCCAGCATCGTAGGGATTCACCGCCAGTGCTTTTCGAAAGTTGTTTTCCGCGCCGGCGGGATCGCCAGATTGGGCAAGCATTGATCCCAGGTTGTTCAGCGCATCAACATAGTCCGGCCGCAGCTCCAGCGCTTTCCGCAGATCGGCTTCGGCACTGGTGATGTCTCCACTGCGCCCCTCGATTTGTGCGCGTTCATACAGCAGCAGCTCGTTTTGCGGCTCACGTGCTATCGCGTCGCCGAGAATCTGCAGAGCCTCTGCCATCTGTCCCGTACTGCCAAGCGCCACCCCCAGACGGCGTGCCGCACGCGCTGATTGCGGATCACGTTTCAAAGCTTGGCGATAGGACTGAACGGCGGCATTGAGATCGCCTTGCTGATGCTGCGCGTCGCCGAGCTCAATGTAGAAATTTGGCGCTGTGGGCTTCCGCTCGGCAAGAATTTTCGCGAGCTCAGGTGTTCCCTGCGCCACGTTGCTCTTATCGATAACCTGGGCCACTGCGTCGTAAAGTGCGTCGTCGGTGCGCGGCTTTTCCCCGTCAAGGAGATAGGGCCGAACGGGCCCTTCGTAGCGAGTGGACGCCTCGCTGCGCACGGCCAGTGCTTCCTTGGGCGTGGGTGCATGGCGTTGGATGAGGTGGTCGGTCATCACCGCGTGCACAACATCCTCTGTACGCCGTTGCGGCATATGGCAGGTCACGCACTGGTTGGAAGGGGTGTGCTTGTGCTCGGCGACCATTTCGCGGATTGCACTCGCATGGCAGTTGAGACAGATGCTCGCGTAGTACTGCGCGCTGGCCGGTCCTTTGTGCAGGTCATGGGGATCGTGGCAAGTCTCGCAGGTGAGCGCACCCTTGCTTTGCAAATAGCACTGCGATTGACGCAGTCGGAAGGCGCTCCCATCGATCTCGAAGTTGTCGGCGTGCCCGTGCGCAGAATCGCCTGTGAAGTATGCGTTGAAGTCACTCAGCGATCGGTTGGGATCATAGCCGAACGGTTGCTGATCGTAGCGGCGGATGCGGTCGGGAAGCAGCGTGCTGGTCGTCTCCAGGTGACACTGCTCGCAAACCTGCATTTGACGCTCGTTGCTGAGGCGTGCGGGATTGAGGATGGTGGCGCGAATCTTTTCGAGCGAAGCTTTGGCTTCCGTAGCTTGGACGTGCGCTGCGCCAGGACCATGGCAACGTTGGCAATCAATACCCATCGGCAACGTATCGTAGACGGGTATCGCGGAGAGATCGCGATGCGCTGTGGGTGGAATCTGCGGATACCCGTTGTGGCAGAACATGCACTCGTACGCGATGACGCGACGCGTCATTGGCGCAGCATTGTCGAAGCCGGGATTCATGGCGAACTCGCCGCCGTTTTCCGCATACCATGCCATCGGCAATTCGATGAGCGTGCCGTCCCGTTCGCGGTGCAGATAGGTACGCACATGGTTGCCGGAGCCCATCACATAGTCAATCGAGAGCTCCTCGACATTGTCGTCACGTCCATCAAAGCCCTTCTGCCAGCGGCGCTCGAAGAAGCGACCGTCATGTGCGGTAAGGCTGTACCAGGTGGCGGAGGACTCATGATGGAACGTTCGTACGCTCGCCGGGGCATCGACCGTGACGGCAGCGCTTGGCCTGTAGAAAGCATGCGCCATGCCTGTCTCGTTGAATCCGGCGGCTTCGTCCTGATGGCAGCGGACACATGTCTTCGGGTCCGCGTAGCCCGATGAAACCTGCCGTGTGACCTGTTTGCGGGGATGCACCAATAGCCAGCCTGCCACCACAACGAGTGCTCCGGCAGCAAGCACAACGATCCAATGCTTCGACGTCACTGGCCCACACCCATCGCAGGCAAGGATACTATCGATCGAGCCGGGGCACGGGCAGGCCCAACGCTCACAGAGCGCCTCGAAGTGTGGGTTCGTGCAGAATGGAGTTGGGATTTGTAGAGAGATGAGCTTGCCGGAACATGCAATGTTTGCGCCGTCGCACCGGATTCACTTTATCGGGATCGGTGGGATTGGAATGAGTGGGATCGCGGAGATCCTGCTGACGATGGGGTATGCGGTTTCGGGGTCGGACCTTAAGGCGAGCGCAGTGACGGAGCGTCTGCAGCAACTGGGCGCGACGGTTTATACAGGGCATGCGGCGGAGAATGCGCGGGCGTGCGATGTGGTGGTGACGAGCTCGGCTGTGGCAAGGGACAACCCCGAGGTGCTGGAGGCGAGGGCGAGGAAGACGCCGGTGATTCAGCGGGCGGAGATGCTGGCGGAGTTGATGCGCCTGAAGTACGGCATCGCTATCGCAGGAATGCATGGGAAAACGACGACGACGAGCATGATTGCGGCGGTGCTCGCGGGCGGAGGGTTGGACCCGACGGTGGTGGTGGGCGGGCGCGTGGATGCGATGGGGTCGAATGCGCGGCTGGGGCGTTCGCAGTATCTCGTTGCGGAGGCGGATGAGAGCGACCGCAGCTTTTTGAAGCTGAGTCCGGTGCTGGCGGTGGTGACGAACCTTGATCGCGAGCATATGGAGGCGTATCGCGATATGGAGGATGTCGAGGCGGCGTTTGTGGAGTTCATCGACAAGCTGCCGTTCTATGGAGCGGTGACGGCGTGCGCGGATGATGCTCGGTTGAAGGGGATTCTGCCGCGGGTGGCGCGGAAGGTTTACACGTACGGCGTAAGCGAGGGCGTCGACTTTCAGTTGCGCGTGCGCGAGGCGAGGCTGGGGTGTCATGCGAGCTTTGAGGTGAGTGCGCAGGGATTGCTGCTGGGGCCGTTTGATCTGAATGTGCCTGGGCGGCATAACCTGCTAAACGCGACGGCGGCGGTGGCAATCGGGGTGCAACTGGGGATTGCGCCGGAGCAGATTGCGGAGGCTCTGCACGGATTTCGCGGGGTGGACAGGAGATTTCAGATCAAAGGCAAAGAGCGCGGCGTGACGGTGGTGGATGACTACGGGCATCATCCGACGGAGATCAAGGCGACGTTGCAGGCGGCTCGTGAGTGTGGATACAGGCGTGTGCTGGTACTGTTTCAGCCGCATCGTTATACGCGGACGCGGGACTTAATGGAGGAGTTTGCGGGAGCGTTTGGGGATGCGGATGCCGTCGAGGTGCTGGATATTTATGCCGCGAGCGAAGAGCCGATTGCGGGCGTGACCGGGGAGGCGCTGGCGAAGAGGATTCCGAATGCGCAGTATGCAGCGAGCGTGGATGAGGCGGTCGTGAGATTGGCGGAGACGGCGGGCGACGGAGATTTGATTATGACGCTGGGGGCGGGGAGTGTGTCGCAGGCCGGGTTGGTGGTTTTGGAGAGGTTGGGAGCTCGCCTTAGCGCGCGATAAGACTGCGCGCGAAGATGGGGCACCCGGTTCGAGGTGGCTTGAGAGATTCCCTCAGGGGCTAAAGCCCCGTTTTGTGCGGTTGTAAACGTAGGGGCTAAAGCCCGTGCCCTTCAAGACAAGCCTCGCAGGCTCAAAATCGGCCTCAGAAATGATGCGTTAGTGCTAGATTAAGGCCGGAAATCAAAACGCTGTGCTGCAGGGGGCAGAGTGCTCGATATGCGCTGGGGTGTGGTGTTTGTTCTTTCGCTGAGTGTGAGTGTGGGGGCGCAGCAGGCGGCGCCTGGTTCGCAACAGAAGGCTAAGGCTCTGCCGCCGGGGGTGCCGGCGCCGCAGCATAAGTCGAGCTTCGACGCGGAACGGCTGCAGGCAGATGAGGCGTATGTCCACGGGAAACATCAGGAAGCTCTGCCGCTGTATGAGGACCTGTGCGAGCAGGACCAGACGATCGCGTTGTTTGCCGAGCGGCACGGGACCCTGCTCCTGGAGAAGGCGGAGACGGCTACCGACCCGAAGGAAAAAAATCTGCTGATGAGCCAAGGGGTCGCGGAGCTTCATCGGGCGCAGAGGCTGGGGGATAACAGTCCGCTGCTGGTGCAGACGCTGTATAACGCGTCGAAGACGCCGGCTGGGGCAGCAGTTGGGGCGCCGATGGGGATGCTTCCGTTGACCGTGGGATATACGCATGCGGGTTCGGCGGCAGCGCAGCCGTCGTATGCGCAGGCGGAACAGGCATTCTCGCAGCAGAACTTTGCGGCGGCGGCTCCACTGTTTGTGAAGGCGGCGCAGGCCGACCCGCAGTGGTACCAGGCGGCGCTGAATGCGGGTGACTCGTACTTCCGGGCGAGGGATTTCAAGAACGCGGACGCGTGGTTTGCGAAGGCGGTGGCGATCGACCCGAACCGCGAGACGGCGTATCGGTACTGGGGTGATGCGCTGTGGGCGTCGGGCGACAAGATGGGAGCGAAGGCGAAGTTTGTTGACGCGATCATCGCCGAGCCCTTCACAGGTGGGACGTGGTCGAAGCTGGAGCAGTGGGCCGGCGCGACGCACACGCCGTTCATTGTTGTGCGCGTGCATCGGCCGGAGTTCACCACGCCGGGTGGGCAGTTGAAGGTGGATGCGGCCTTGGAGAAGGAGACGGGTGACGGCCACTCGTCATGGCTGGTGTATGAGCGCGTGAGGGTGGCTCATGGAGCGGGGGCGCCGGGACAGTTGATCATGGCCGGGGCGAGCACAGCGAATGGGGAGTTCACGCCGAAGGGCTATGTGCACACGCTGGACGAGGAGATGGCGGCGCTGAACGCGATGCTCGACGATGTGCAGAAGAAGGTGGCGGCGGGGACGGTCACCAACACGAAGATGGAGCCGGGGATCCGGGCGATGCTCGAGCTGCGTAAGAACGGGCTCCTGGAGCCGTTCGTGATGCTGAACTTTCATGATGCCGGGTTGCGGCATGGCTATCCGGCGTACCGCGCGGCGCATCGAGAGAGGCTGGTGAAGTATTTGAATCAGGTAGTGGCGGTGGGGGTGGTGAAGTAGGTTCTCTCCCTCATGGGTGTGAGTTCCTGCCGGGATACCCCGGCGTACGAGGCTGGTTTTCCGCGCGGGTTCGGTCGGTATAGTTGAGGCTGGCGATTTGTCCGCGGCCTTGCTCGGGCTGACCGGAGATGAAAATGGGTTCGAAGCGCGGTGCGGCGGTCCTTGATGGGCCCCTGGAGGATGACTCTACCTACGAAGGTGGGTCGTCGCGCCGTCGTCGGCCTTCGCGGAAGGCAAGTTACGAAATTCCTGAAGACGAGGTCCCGGACTACCCGGATGTCTATGAGGAGCCGGCATTTAGGCGGCAGGGCGGGGCGTTCAAGGTAAAGGTTCGCAAGGGGCTGCCGAAGAGTTGGGTAGGGCGCGGCCTCTTTATGCTGGGATTTCTGGCGGTGGTGGGAGTGATTCTGGCCGGGCTCGCCGGGCTGCGGAGCGCGCTGCTGCACGACGGCCGGTTCGTGATGACGACGTCTGAGGACGTCCAGGTTGTCGGCAACCACAATGTAACAAGGGCCCAGGTGCTGAGCGTGTTTGGCGCAGACCTGGAACGGAACATCTTCCGCGTTCCGCTGAACGAGCGCCGGGCGGACCTGGAGCGGCTGCCGTGGGTTTCGCATGCGACGGTGATGCGGCTCCTGCCGAATCGGATACGGATTGCAGTGACGGAGCGGACCCCGGTGGCGTTTGTGCGGCATGGGAGCCAGATTGGATTGGTGGATGCGACTGGCGTGCTGCTGGATATGCCCGCGGATGCAGCGGGCGATCCGCACTACTCGTTTCCGGTGCTGACGGGGTTGTCGGTGAGCGATCCGCTGTCGACTCGGGCGGCGCGCATGGCGATCTACGAGCGGTTCATGCAGGAGCTGGGCGCCAAGAATTCAGCCACGATCAGTGAGGCGGATGTGTCGAACCCCGAGGATGTGAAGGCTGTGGTGTCGAGCGGCGGAAGCGACATCCTGGTGCACTTCGGGGATGAGGATTTTCTGAAACGTTACCAGGAGTTCGAGCAGCATTTGCCGGAGTGGAAGGCGCAGTATCCGAAGCTGGCCGCGGCGGACATGCGGTATGAGCGGCAGGTCGTGCTCGAGATGCAGCCAGGGACGGGCGTTCCGGTGAGCGGCGGCGCGGCGAAGACGGAGGCGCCGGGCGCGGCGGTTCCGGCAAGTGAGGCTGAGGGGCCGAATACAGTACCGAAGGCGCCAATAAAGATTACTCCGAAGGCCCAGGCGAGGCCGGTTCCGCATGCTACGGTTGCACCAGCAAAGGCCAAGCCTGCAAGTTCCGCTGGTAAAAAACAGACGGGCAATGGCAAAATCTTTGCTGATCTGGCTGCAGCGCGGCGGGCCCAGCAGCTTCGCGCGAAGCACGCGGCCGGAGCTGGCCGATGAATCCGGCAGGTGCGCAATGAATCCGAAGTCCGACACGCTGATTACCGTCCTCGACGCCGGCAGCTCCAAGAGCTGCGTAATGGTGGCTGAGCTGGCGGATGGCGTGTTGCGCTACCGCGGGCATGGGGTGCAGCCGTCGCGCGGGATGCGGAAAGGTTTGATCTCGGATTTGGGGCCGGCTGCGGCCGCGATCAATGATGCGGCGCTGACTGCGGAGCGCGGAACGAAGGCGCCGATTGAGACGGCGGTGGTGGGGGTCGGCGGGCCGCATATTCGCGGGATGAATTCGCAGGGCGGCATCACGATGGGCTCGCGGATGAAGGAGATTACGAAGGAGGATGTGCGGGCGGCGATTGACCGCGCGCGGTCGATTGGGCTGGCTCCCGACCGCGAGGTGCTGCACCTGCTGCCGCAGCAGTTCATCCTGGACGACCAGGCGGGGATTCATGACCCGGTGGGAATGGTCGGCAACAGACTTGAGGTGTGCCTGCATATGTCGACGTGCTCGGGCAGCGCGGCGCAGAGCGTGATTACGTGCGCGAACCGCGCGGGCCTGGAAGTGATCGACACGGTGTTCGAGGGACTGGCGTCTGCCGAGGCGGTGCTGAGCGCGGACGAGCGCGAGCTGGGCGTGTGCCTGGCGGATATCGGCGCCAGTTCGACGGAGCTGGTGGTGTTCTTTGAGGGCTCCGTAGCGCACACTGCCGTGCTGCCGATTGGCGGCGACCACTTCACGAATGATTTAGCCGTGGGCCTGCATGTGAGCGTGGAAGAAGCCGAAGGGTTGAAGCGGAGCTATGGCAACTGCGTGGTGACGTCTGTGCCACAGTTGAACGAGATTGAGATTGGCGGCGACCTGGCGACGGGCGGTGGGCCGGCGCGTCTGGTTCGGCAGCGGTTCCTGGCGGAGATTCTGGAGCCCCGGGCGCGCGAGCTGCTGATGATGATGCGCGACAACCTGCGGTCGGGTGGCGTGCTGGAGGCGATGGGCGCCGGTTGCGTCTTTACGGGCGGAGGGGCTCACATGGCCGGACTGCTGGATCATGCGGAGAGCCTGCTGCGTGTGCCCGCGAGGATTGGCTACCCGGTGCCGCTAAGCCGCATGCCCGCAGAGCTGGCGCAGCCGGAGTTTTCGACCGCGATCGGGATGCTGCTGTACACGCATCGCACGCAGGTGAGGAAGGCGAGCGAGGAGCAGGGGCTGCGGCAGAAGCTGAAGTCAATTTTTGCGGGGAGTTTCTGAGGGCGTAGGCGCGAATCAGGCCGTGGTGACGATAAACTGGTGACCATGAAGTTTTGCAAGTGGTTTGGAGTCCTCTTCTTCCTTGGCCTGGGATGCAGCATCGCCGCGAACGCCCAGCTTGGCGTTTACGCTACGGCAACTGGGAACTGGTTTGGCGGCGTGACGTGCCCGTCGTTTGCGAGCCCGTGCGCGGAAAATGACGGCAAAGTGAAGCCGTTTGGCGGCAACTTCGGAGTCTTCTATGACTGGCGCAACTATGGGCCGGTCAAGTTGGGTTTCGATGTCCGGGGAGCGGTCCAGAGCTCGAACAAACGGGCCGACGCCTCGGCTGGCGGCCCGGGGATCGTGCGCAACTACGAGTTCCTTGGGGGCTTCAGGGGAACGTTCCACGCCCCGGTGCACTGGCTGCATCCTTATGCGGAGATTACAGGCGGAATCACGCGCAACAACGCCAACGGGCTCTATACAAATACGGTCACGATCAATAAGAACGTGAATCCACCGGTGACCTCGACCACGCTCAGCTACAACCCATCAACCTACGATGTGTATGGCGTGGTGAAGGGATTCGTCGGTCTGGATATACCCCTGTTGCCCTATTTGAGCTTCCGGGCGGTTGAGCTTGGTCTGGGTGGGGCTTTTGGATCGACTCGGACTCTTCAGACGCAGACTGTGACCATCTCTGGGCCGACAACGACGACCAGCACGACGGTAAACACGGTGAGTCCGGACACCCACGGCATTGAGTCGATCGGTGCGGGCATCGTGTTTACGTTGCCGATCGGCACCCACTAAGCCGCGGAAGGCACACTACGACTTTCGTTCGCCAGGCCGCGTCTGCCTGGGTGTTGACGTGCGAGAGTGTGTCCTGAAGTCTAACAACAGTGCGAGAACATACACTTCGAGGCGGTTTTCGAGCCGAACGGCATCCAAGAAATTGGTACCCGCGAGGTGTTTCGCACTGTACGCCAACTCACCCCGGTGAACAAGTTCACCGGGACCCCGAGTCGAAAGCTGGGGCGCGACATGACGCCAGACACGAACCCAGCAAGATACGAGGTGGCGCGCTTTGCTGAAGCGTTTTCCCTCAGGTCATGCACAATCACAACAGGCGGCCCCCCGTCGTCTGAGGAGATACACGTATGTCGAACCAGCCTGAGGATGCGATTCGCATCCACTACCACGATGAAGCGCAACGGAATGCGCGCATCAAGGTGATCGGCGTGGGCGGCGGCGGCGGCAACGCCGTGAACCGTATGATTGCGGCGAACGTGGAGGGCGTGGAATTTATCGCGGCCAACACGGACGTCCAGGCCCTTGAGAGCTCGCAGGCCCCCGTGAAACTGCAGCTCGGTGTAAAGCTGACGAGTGGACTCGGAGCAGGAGCGAACCCGGACATCGGGCGGCGCGCGGCGCTGGAGGACTCGGACAAAATTATCGAAGCGCTGGAAGGCGCCGACATGGTGTTTGTCACCGCGGGCCTGGGCGGCGGCACAGGCACTGGCGCGGCTCCGGTAATTGCTTCGCTGGCGAGTGAGATGGGCGCACTGACCGTTGCCGTTGTAACGCGGCCGTTCAGCTTCGAGGGCAAGCGGCGCATGATGCAGGCCGAGCGCGGCATGCAGGAGCTGCTGGAGTCGGTCGATACGCTGATTGTGATTCCGAACGAGAAGCTGCTGGCGGTGGCGCGTGATGCGGGCTTCTTCGAGAGCTTCCGCATTGCCGACGATGTGCTGCGCCAAGGCGTGCAGGGGATCTCCGACATCATCACGATTCCCGGCGTCATCAACCGCGACTTCGCGGATGTGCGCACGACGATGGCAGGAATGGGCTACTCGGTGATGGGCACGGCTGTACGCAGCGGAGCGGAGCGCGCGAAGGAAGCGGCCGCGGCTGCGATGGCGAGCCCGCTGCTGGAGTCGGGTGCAATCGACGGAGCCAAGGGAATCCTGATCAACATCACGGGTTCGAGCAACCTTAAGCTGAACGAGGTGTTTGAAGCATCGACGATCATCCAGAACGCCGCGCACGAGGACGCGAACATCATCTTCGGCGCTGTGCAGGATGAGTCGATGGGCGACGACGTGAAGATCACCGTGATCGCGACGGGCTTCAAGGATGACATGCCGCAGAGGCGCGAGCGCATGCTGCAGGGCACCGCGGCTCTGCCTGCCTCGCGTGTCGAAGCACCTGCTCCGCCACCACCGCCGCGCATCGCGCAGCGTCCGGCAGTGACCCCCGCTCCTTTTGCGAGCGAGATTCAGGCGGTCGTCGAGGAACGGCCGGAGCCTGTGCTGGAGAGGCCTGCTGCGCCTCGCAAGAAGAGCCGCGAGTCGGTAATGTCGGTAGTGCCTGAGCGTGAGCCAGTTGTGCAGCCGCCGTCTCCGCCGCCACCCGTAACTCGTTCCGAGGAACCTCTGCGGATCACGCCGGTTGAGTCGCCCCGTGCGACGGCCAGTGAACCGCTGCGAGTAACACCGAGTGAGCCGGTGCGAGTTCCCAATGAGCCGTTGCGGATTACGCCTCCGCGCGAGCCGGAGCCCATGCACGGAGCGTATGTGCCGGCTGCGTCTGCGGAGCCGAAGCCGGAGCTGGTTGCGGTGCCGGCGTCCGTGTTCGATGATGACTTCTTCCGCAAGCCGAATGAGGATCTGAGGCCTTCACCCGAACCGAGATCATGGGAAACATCTCGCGATGCGAGGGACGACCGTGAGGAAAGCTCGCGGGAGGCGGAATCGGTCGCGTCCCAGCCGCAAAAGACGCACTGGCCGGAGGCGAGAGTTCCTAGCTTTGCAGGATATGCTGGAGGAGGGTCTTCCTCTTCCGAAGAAGACGAGTTGGACATTCCGGCGTTCCTTCGCAGGAGCCGGTGAAAATCGGGCCTCAAAGGCCGAACAGGACCAGGGAGCGGGCGAGAGTACATGAAGCAGAGAATCACAGGGATCGCTCTTAGTCTGCTGGCGGGTGCTGGCCTGGCGTTCGCCTCCACCGAGCATCACGTTGTTCACCACGTCAAGGCCCATGCGACCACGAAGACCGCGACGCATAAAGCCGTGCATGCGCACGCATCTTCACGAACAGTGGTGAAGCGCGTGGTGGTAAACGGGCATGTGCACTACGTTCGGCAAAGGCTGGTGTATCGCCCCTACGAGCGCTTTACCGCGAGCAGCTACGCCGATAACCTGACGCAGGGTGACGTAACGACGGGTGAGGATCTGACGGTACGCGCGGCGGCGGTTGAAGCCTTAGGCAACATGAACGGAACGGTGCTGGCGATCGATCCTTCAAACGGGCGCATCCTGGCGATGGTGAATCAGAGGCTGGCGCTGAGTGCCGGCGCAGAACCCTGCTCGACGATCAAGATCGCGGTGGCGCTGGCAGCGCTGAAGGAAGGTTTGATTAAGGCCGACACGCCGGTAAACCTTGGTGGACATTACTCGCTGGACCTGACGCACGCGCTTGCGAAGTCGGTGAACCTGTACTTCGAGGTGCTGGGCCGCGCGATGGGTTTTGAACGCGTGAAGCACTATGCGAACGAGTTTGGGCTGGGCGAACTGGCTGGTTATGACATTCCGGGCGAGCAGCTCGGTGTCTATCCTGACGTGGAACTGCCGCAGGCTCAGGGAGGCGTGGGGCGGATGTGCTCGTTCGGCGAGAGCATCTCGATGACGCCGCTGCAACTGGGCGCATTGGTCTCGGCAGTCGCGAACGGAGGCACGCTGTACTACCTGCAGCACCCGACGACACCGGAAGAGGTCGCAGCGTTTGAACCGAAGGTGAAACGGCAGCTGGACATCCAGAATGTGATTCCGGAAATTCTGCCGGGCATGCGTGGAGCGGTTGAATTTCGAAATGGTACGGCGCGATCACTGCAGGCAAACTTTGTGCAGTTCCCGGTCTTCGGTAAGACTGGAACCTGCTCGAACAACGGCACACGGTACGGATGGTTCGTTTCCTACGGCCAGGCCCCGACCGGGCCGATTGTGACGGTGATCTTCCTGGAGGGCGGCCGCCCGACCTTCGGACCGAAGGCTGCCGAACTGACTGGAGCGTTCTACCGCGCGATGTATGAGCGAAACTACTTCGCTCCGAAACCGGAGCAGCAGACCACGCAGTCGGCGATGACGACGACAACCGGGAACTGACTCGCTTCGTTTGCGAGGATATTCAAATTCAATTCTGTTTCGTTCCATAGTGACCCGCATCTGATGGACAATGGCGGGATGGAGATTCTGACTGCAGCGCAGATGAATGCTATCGACCGCGACTCGAATGAGCGCGGTGTGCCGGTGCGCGTGCTGATGGAGAACGCCGGCGAGGCAGTGGCGTGGTTCTGCCGTCAGCGATACCCCGGCCTGTCGGTCGTTGTGCTTTGCGGCAAAGGAAACAATGGCGGCGATGGTGCCGTGGCTGCGCGCCTGCTGGCAGAGATGCAGACTCCGGTGAAGCTCGTATTGCTGGGATCGATCGAAGAGACGCGGGATGATGCTCTGTCTGCATTTGCTCGGGCGAAGGAGACCGAAGGCCTCAAGTTCATTGAAGCGAGGGACGAGTGGGCACTCAGCCAGGCGATCGCTGATGTGGACCTCATCGTCGATGCCGTGGTGGGAACGGGATTTAAGCCGCCGTTGCGTGGATTGGCTGTGGCTGCCCGCGATCTGCTTGCGAAGGTGAAACGCCCTGTTGTTGCCGTGGATCTCCCGAGCGGATGGGATGCGGATTCAATGGCGCAGACCTCGTCAGACGAGAACGGCGTTACGCAGGCGTTTCGCGCGGACGCAGTAGTGACGTTCGTCGCACCAAAGATAGCGCACGTGTTCGGCCACCTTACGCCGGAAAGCACATTTGGGCCTGTCATCGTCGCACCGATCGGCACTCCATTGGAGTCGATGCCGGTGCACACTGAGTTGCATTGGACGGGTACGGCCAAGCGCATCGCCGAACGAGCGCGCGATGTGAACGGGAACAAGGGCCGGTTCGGGCACGTGTTGATTCTCGGCGGTAGCTTCGGCAAGTCCGGCGCGCCGTCAATGGCGTGTTTGGCTGCGATGCGCACAGGCGCGGGGCTGACGACGGCCGCGATTCCTCGATCCGTACTGCCAATGGTCGCGGCGGTGGCGCCGGAACTGATGTCGATTCCGCTCGAGGAGAAGGATGGGCTATCGCTCGTTCAACTTGGCGAGGACTCACTCGCGAAGCTGCTGAAGGGGATAACGGTGGTGGGCATCGGGCCAGGGTTGGGGCAGGAGGGAACAACCCCAGAGTTTGTGCGCACGTTTTTAGAACGCGTGCCGCTGCCGATTGTGATCGATGCGGATGCGTTGAACGCGCTCGCTGGTCGGGCGGAGTTGCTGAAACAGGCAACGGCTCCGGATGAGCGTGGGAGGCGGCGCACGATTGTGCTGACACCGCATCCCGGCGAGATGGCACGATTGGTGGGATCGAGTGTGAAAGACGTTGAAGCGGATCGGATCGGCCTCGCACGAAAATTTGCGACGGAAAATGGCGTGACGCTCGTACTCAAGGGATGGCGCACGTTGGTAGCGCATCCGGATGGCCGGGTCGCGGTCAACACGACTGGAAATCCTGCAATGGCGAAGGGTGGCAGCGGCGACATTCTTACCGGAATCATCTCGGCGATGCTCGCACAATATCCGGATCAGGTCGCAGAGGCGGTGGAGGCTGCAGTGTTCCTGCATGGTCTCGCGGCGGATTTTGCGACGCTCGCGCAGGACGAGCACACGGTGCTGGCGACCGATACCGTCGATCACTTGTGGCAGGCGTTTCGAGCCCGCGTAGACGATGAGGATGGATCCACGTGGATTACCGGGCTGGCGGCGCGGTCAGCCGCCGGGAGCCATGATGCCTGAATTCACGCGGCCTGAATTCACGCGCGAGAAGCGCCTCCGCTCGCGTAGCCCGAATGGAACATTGGCATTGGGCGAGTTAATCACGGAACTGTTGCGACCTCCGAAACTTGTACTCCTGCGCGGCGATCTTGGGGCGGGTAAGACGACACTCGTGAAGGGAATTGTGTCGTCTCTCGGAGCCGCCGAGCCGGATGATGTTGCGAGCCCGACCTTCACGCTGGTGCATGAGTACCACGGCCGCAAGTTGACCGTGTATCACCTGGATCTGTACCGCCTGGAGAATGACTCGCAATTGGAGGCGCTGTGGATCTCTGAAATGCTGGGTCGCGAGGATACGCTGGTGCTCGTAGAGTGGGGCGAGCGCTTTCCGTCGCTTGTCGAACGAGCCGACGCCGAAGTCGCAATCACGATGGGAGAAAACGAGACCGAACGCCTGCTGACAGTTCGATGGCGCGATTGAGGACTGTTAAACACGCCGAGCGCCGAAGGCGAAACTTGCATCGCCGGCGGCGCTCCTGATTGCAACGCTTGTTTGTCAGCCTGAGTTAGGCAGCGTGTCTCCAGTCAGCGTTGGTGCGTGCGCGGATGCCGATGAAAGCGGGAACGAACACGGTGAGAACGGCGAAGGTGGCGATCAGAAGGTCGTACATATATGTCTCCTCATTACGCTCGCAGCGAGTGCGGCGTTGAACCCTGGTGGGGTTGTTGTAGTGACGTCATCAGTGCGGGCGGGTATGAGGTCTTGACTCAGCCGTCACATTCACTGGCAGAAAAAGTTGTTGGCCCCGTGGCTTGGTTGCTGACCTTTTTCTGTCGCATCCGACTGCCTCGTACACATACCCATACGGACCAGATGTGGGTGTAGTTCCCGAGGATCCAGAGAAAATTACAAATTTCGCACAAACGTACCGATAATCGGTTGTTTATTCTGCTGATTTATAAGGAGATTCTTACTTATACGTCCGACGGGCTCGTTTGGTTCCCGTCTTTCTGAACCTGTAGATGGCACACAATTCGTCGCCGGTTGAGCCATACTCTTTTTGCTGCGCGATAGCCGCGAGATCGGCGGCGTGGTCTTCTGGCGACATCGGCATGTGGCCGAGCCAGATGCGTTCGAACGCCCGATGCCGATCGAGCACGGAGTCGTGTTCGGCGTTCACGTAGATCAAATCGAGGGGACGCGGCTCTGCGCTGAGCTCTTTGTCGACGTGATGAAGGAAACGCAGCAGCAGACGATCTTCGAAGGGATGAAAGAGATGCACCAGCAGCGGTTCGTGCGGCAGAGGCATGCGTGTTGCGTCGTCCTCATGCAACAGAACCGGAGCGAGCATGGTTGACTGCTGTGTGCTTTCCCAGATGGAGATGTTGCGGCGTGCAATATCAGCGAGCTTCGAATTGAGTTCGACACCTTCGACGCGAAGAAAGGGGCACTCAGAGGCGACGAGCACTGCGCGACCCTTACCCGCCCCGACGTCGAGGAAGACGGTGCGCTCAATCGGAGCCAGCGGGTGAAGTTCACGCAGCCAGAGGTCCAGCAGCGCGCGAAGGATGCTGGGAGCAATGCCATAGTAGGCGGTCAAATCTGCGGCGTTGTGCCCCGTCCCGTGAGCGATGATCTTGCCGGACAGCAGACCTGAGGTCTCGGTGCCGTGTTCGAGGTCGAAGGGATGAACGGCCGGCCTGCGAGGAGGCATCAGACCCGCCCGCCGAGGATGGGGAAAAAAGCCGCGCGCATCTCGATCTCTGCACGCGAAATCTCCGGCAGTCCGGCAAGGCGGTTTTCGATCTGCGCGCGGAGCTGTGCGTTGCGTGTGTCATCCGAGCTGGGTGCGCGCAATATGATGCGTGCAATGTAACGCGGAGGAACGCCGCGTACGGATGCTCCTGGAGCTTCTTTGTCGGTTGTCAGCGCGGCTGATTGAACGAGGCCGAGATCAACGATGTTGCGCTGCTGCAGCGTGTCGTAGCAGTCGCGGAGTGCATTGACGAGATCGGCGTCTGTCATTGGTCGGAAGCTAGCTGCTCACATCGTGGTGTTGGCTGACACAGTTATTGAGATGGTGTATGCTGCGCTGCCGCCAGACGTCATTCGACGTAGCATGTGCGTTCTGGCGATAGAACAGCAGCCATGTCTGGCAGCCGCTGAGGTCCTGCTTCTCGTGCGCGGAAGCGGACTCCGTTTGTTGCTTCAATGCGCTGAGTGCGGGCTGGAATTGATCGTCGCCGGCGTCGCGGAGTGAAGCGGCCTTGTCGAAAGCCTGCCACGCGGGCGATTGCGACACCGGACTGGTGTTCACTGTGACGTTCGTTGGCGCCATGACGCGCTGCGGCGCGCGATGCATGCGGATGAAGTTGTAAATGCCGAGCGCGAGAATAACAGCGATCAGAACGTAGTGACGTGGACGAAAGCGCATGGTGAGCTCCGGTTAATGCGTGCGCTCAACGAGGTAGAGAGCCAGCGACTTGAGAGAATCAGCGGCAGGCCCAAAGGGTTCGAGCGCGGCGAAGGCATCCTGGATGAGCTCGTTGGCGTCCTGGCGCGAGCGCTCGAGGCCGAAGACTGCGGGCCAGGTGGCTTTGTCGGTAGCCGTGTCCTTGCCTGCGGTCTTGCCGAGTTGCTCGGAGGTCTGAGTTACGTCAAGGATGTCGTCCACGATCTGGAACGCGAGCCCGGCCTTTTCGCCGAAAGTGCGGAGGCGTGCGATGACGTCGGTCGCGGTGCAGGAAAGCTTTGAACCAGCGTTGCTGGACAGGCAGTGGTCGAGGCCGAGCAGCCCTCCGCAGACGATGGACGTAGTAATGAGTGCTCCGGTCTTTGCGCGGTGAATGCGTTCGACGAGGTCCGCGGTGGGCTTCTTGCCTTCACCCTCAATATCCATCACCTGTCCGCCGATCATGCCAGGAGGCAGCGCACCGCCGACACCGGTTCCGATAGCAAACGAGAATTCGCGCACAATCTCCACAACCGTAGCAGGCGATGCAGTGAGCTGTGCGATTGTCTGGAATGCGAGAGTCTGCAGTGCGTCGCCTGCGAGAATCGCCATGGCTTCGCCGAAAACTACATGACAGGTTGGCTTTCCACGACGGAGGTCATCGTTGTCGAGCGCAGGCAGATCGTCGTGGATAAGCGAGTAGGTGTGGACCATCTCGATCGCAGCACCAAGGTTGGGCGCGGACGGCGGCAGCTCCTGTGCGACGCACCGTGCGGCTTCCATGCAGAGAATCGGACGCAGGCGCTTGCCGCCCGCGAACGTAGAGTGCCGCATCGCGCGATGAATGGAATGAGGTTCAATGGTCGGGGCCGGCAGCAGACGCTCGAGTGCGTCGTCAGCGAGCGCGGCGCCAGTTTTCAGGAGCGAAAGCACATCAGCGGTCATGCGTCAGGCTTGATTGTACGCGAGCGCAGCACGAGTGCTCCAAGCAGAACGAGCGCGAGAAGGCTGAGCGCGTCCCCGAGGTTCTGGTCCCATGTGCGGTGCCAGCGTATGTCGATGATAGACACGCCGGCGGGGAGCGCGATGGCTAGCAGGCCGTCGTCGCGCTGTAGATGTTCCGTAATGCGCCCGCCGTTGCGGAAGACCTGCCACGCGGGAAAATCGCGAAGATTGAGGACGAGTGTCTGGGGTCGCGAAAGATTGAGCTGAAGATGGCGCGGAGCGACACCACTCACGGTTTGATCAATGGGAGGCGGAACGTCGTAGTTGGTGATCGTTGCTGCGGGGTTCGCAACGGTAGCCGGTGCGAAGGCGGCGGGATCCTCCGCGAGCCAGTAGCCGGGATCATCCCAGCGAAGGACGTCGTTGTCGGCGTTAGTGGGAGTGTACTCATCGGTTGGCTCGACGCCGTGATGCGAGGCGAAGAGTTGCGCGCGCACCGACGGAACATCGAGCACTTCGCACGGCTGGCGAAAGGCGGATATTTTCCAGGCCGTCATGCCACCAGCGAATACAAGCGCGACGATCGCTGTCGGTGCGAGGGAAAACTTCGTAGCGGAAATGGAGCGCAGAGCCACAGCAATGGCAAGAGCAAGAATGGCCCCAACGACACACAGCAGTCGCCACGGGAATTGCAAAAAAGCGAGCTCCGGCAGGTGATGCCAGAGCGGCATCGAAACTGGCGTGAGCAGAAAGGCAACGCAGACAGTGAGCGCGGCGAGTATCGTCAGCAGCGTTCTTGAGCCATCGGCCGTAACAGCACGCCTTTGTCTTCGTTGCGAAACAAATGTTATTGCGAGCGCGATGGCTGCGGCCAGCAGCATGAAAACTGCGATGAGACTTGCAGTATGCAGCACGCGATCATGTGGACCGTCCCCTGTCTGGCCGAAGAGAAAGTTGTCTTCAACGCGCATGTTGGGAATGATCGCCATGGCGACTTGTATGTAGCGGCGCTCAAACGCTGCAGGCAAGAGATAGAACGCAGAAAGCGCGAGCCCCAGTGCACCGCCCGCACTGAAGCGAAGCAGGAGCATCATCGCGACTGCCTTCGATCGCCGGTAGAGCGCCCTTGCAACACGCAAAACGGCTATCAAAGTCAGCATGTAGATCCCGATCACAGCTGCAGGTGCATTGGTGAGCCAGAGCAGAGCGGTGGGGACAGCAAGGCCGGCGATACTCGGTCTCTCGCGCAATGAGGCGCGAAGCAGCAGTGGTATCCACGCGGCGGCCAGCAACTCGCCGTACGCGGTTCGCTCGAATGCCGTGAAGAGCATATAAGGGCTCGCGATGTAGACCGCGGCTGCGAGAACGGCGACGGCCGGCGAGGCGTAGTCGCGCGCGAGCAGATACATTGCGATTGCGGAACCGAGCAATGCGAGCGCGGTAAACATGACGGGCACCGCGGAGAGCGGCATTGTCAGCGCGAGCAGTGCGCCGAACATCCACGACAGCGGTGGGTAAAAAAGAAAGCGCGGTTCGCCCGCGTTCCAGGCTGCCGTAACCGTCCACGCAGGATCAAGCCTGCCGTGGCGCATCTGCGCCGCGGCGTCAAGCCAGCTTTGCAGGTGGAAGTCGAAATCGTGTCCGCAGGAGCAGCCGTGCGCGATGAGCGGCGCAACAACGATGAGCACGAGCAGCGGAAGCAGGATCGCAGGCCATGCCCGCGCAAAGCGTGCCGGAGAACGACGCATGGTGTTCAGCTTAAACGAGCGCAGAAGTCAGAAGCGTTCTATTCGTGGGCAGGAACCAGAGTGAGCGAATGTTCTGCACGGTCATGCTCGAGTGGGAGTGAGAAGGTAGTTCCGCGCAGCCATGGCTCAAACTGATCGAGATACCACGGTGAGCTTAGGTTGCCGGACTCGCCCGTCACGATGTTGGCGATGGTCGCCGATGCGTCCGAGAGGTCCGCTGTGAACCGCTCACTCGGCCCAAAGCTGATCCCGATTGCGTCGATGGTGGTCAGGTCGCCGCCGGCTGGTTGTGCCCCGCTCCCTGTCGCCGCACCAAGCAGCCAGTTGAGATACGGTCGTCCGCCAAAGAGCGGATGCTCCACCTGGATGCGATGGATCGTGCCGTACTGCCACCTCGAAAGATCGCGCGGCGCATTCATGTCGCGAAGCCCTTGTTCGAGGACGGACGTCAATAAGTCGTTCCAGTTCGCTACGTTGCGCGGTAGCCAGCGCTTTGGCATATGTTCGAGAATTCCTTCGAGCGCCGTGTTGCTCTCGCCCCAGAAATAGAGGCGAGCGAAGCGAATTGCGTCTTCGCGTGTACCGCCATCGTGCGCGGCGATCTGTGGCACGATGAGTGCAAACCAAAGATCATCGTGCGCGGCCGTGACAATGGCAGCGGCCGGCGAACTTGCGCTCATCTCTCCCGTCCACGTTCGCAGCAGGTCGGCGGCCTGCCGCAAGCGCGCTGAGTCATTGCCACGCGCTCGGGTGGAAGAGTGATCGATGGCATAGGCAAGTTTGTGGGCAAGCACGAGGTCGAACTCGGAGTGTTGATCTAGCTCAACCCGCAGCATCTGCTGAGGCGTCCACGTCGCACGTGACTGCAGCAGGCGATAGATTCGCTCGACACGATACGGATCCATCCATGAATCGGTGAGCATGTACGGATAATCGTCGGTTGTGATGCGTGCGTTTGCGGTTGCGAGAATCCCCGAAGAAGGATCCTGGATTGCCGGCAACTCGTTATAAGGCACGTAACCGGACCAGAGCTGTGACTCGTCGAGCGAATCGACGGGCGCGGGCGAGATCGGAGATCCAATCGTATAACTCTCCATCGGTTTGGGTGCAATCTGCGGTTGCGATTTGTCGATCTTCGGCGGTGGCGTCGCTTGCTTTTGCGGAGCAACCTCGTCTGTGACGGTGGGCGACGGAATGGAATCGTCGCCCTCATCCTCTTCAGATTCGGGCTCGGGCCCAGGCAGCACGAACTGCGGCTTTGTGCGCGGATGTTGCAGGGCTGCCCCGCGAATTGGGATGCGGCCGATGGAGTGATATCCGATGTGACCCTGATCATCGCCATAGATCAGGTTGAGCGATGGTCCGCCGAAGCTCGCGAAGCCCGCGACAAGAGAAGCGCCATCTGCGGCACTATCGGCTGCGAAGATTGAGTCTAAGTCATCGATGCAGGCAGGGTCATAGATCGTCCACGCAAGCGAGATCGTGCGACGCTCCGACGGAATCATCGGTGTGATGATGGGAGACTCGATCATCGCGGTGCCCGCCACGTGCGAGACGGTGAGGACATCGAGCGAGACATCACGGCCGCCACGCACAACGATCTGCTCCGTCCGGTGTTGCACCGGCGACCAGGTACCATCGGGCTGCTCGAACTGCATGTCTGGGCCCGAGCCGCGCGTGTGCTCGACGCGTAGATCCTGAACATCACCGCCCAGATTTGTAAGACTCCAGGCGACATGTGCATTCCGTCCCGCGATGATCCACGGAAAGCCCGGCATCGTGAAACCGACGACATCGAGTGGCGCTGCGTCCGGCGTCTTCGAAAGATGCAGTGCCGCCTCGTACCAGATGTCCGGCACACGAAGTCCGAGGTGCATGTCGTTTGAGACCAGCGGTTTTCCAGAGGCCGAATGCGCGCCCGACACAGCCCAGTTGTTCGAACCGGAGCGGCACTCTGCACACGGAGAAGTTGCAGCGCTGAGCGTGAGAAGGTCCTCGGGCTTCGCAAAGTTTGAAGGATGATCCAGACGGGACTGTGTCTTGTCGAGCGGAATCTCCTCGATGTCACGAGGCGTCGTAAGATCCGTTGGCGGTTGCATCGGCGGATGATCGCGCCATGAACCAACGGGATAGAGGTCGGCGAGCAACGACTGTGGCAGATGATGCGTTATCAACTCACGGTCGAGCTTGCGTGGGAAGCTCGTGGAAAGGTCCTGCCACATCACGAGTGAGACAAGCAGCGAATCACGTGGCGTCCATGGGCGCGGTGTGTAGTGCAGCAGGTGAAACTCCAGCGGCAGCTTGTCGCGATGGCTGTCGATGAACGCATTCACGCCGCGGGCATATGCCTCAAACTCGCGCCGTTGATCCGGTGGGAGGGATGCTGCTGCGCGATCAGCTGCTGCACGGAGCTGAAGATAACGTTGCAGTCTGTCGTGCATCACCAGACCAGGACCAAGAATCTCCGCAAGCTCGCCTGCAGCGTGACGGCGAAGCGTGTCCATCTGCCACAGACGATCCTGCGCCGTGACGTAGCCCTGTGTGAAGAGAAGGTCCTCAATATTGTTCGCGTGAATGGATGGAACGCCCTGCGGATTTCTCGTGACCGTGGCCGGAGCATGAAGGCCATCCGCGGTGAGCGTGCCATCGATCGCGGGCAACACCGAATGCATCACGTGTCGTGACCAGATCGTCCCTGCCACTACAAGCCCGGCGGCAATGAGAAGTAGAGTCAGGCAAGCGAAGAATGCCCTTCGAAGAAATCTTCTGCCTCTGCTCGATCCAGAGCTCTCGACGTCACGTCGACCTGCGCTCTCGCGCGTGAGCAGGCGAGGCTCGTTGTCCGACTCAGGTTTCAGTGCGGTAAGCCGGTCGCGGTGTTCCCGTTCCAGCGGTGCTCCGGTCTCATCGTCCGTCAAGCTCATCCTTCAGCTGAGTTTACCTCGGACATGAGATGCCTCTGCTCGTGCGCCGAGTCTCCCAGGAAAGAGGTTCGTGTGCGAGGAAGAGTGATGGTCGCGATGATCAGAAGGACGGCCATCACCGGAAGCACGAAGAGGCTGCCCTCCGGACCCGTAGTGCCGCCGCTCAACCACGCGGGACCAACGGGATGCGTTGCAAGCAGGCGGTGTGCACTCATGCTCCCACTGTCAGCAACACCGAAGAGAAAAGATTGTGCCCAATCCCACGCAGCGTGCAGGCCGATGGCCCACCACAGCGAGCCAGTGCGCCACAGGCTGAAGGCGAACATCAGTCCGGCGCAGCCCGCGCAGAGCAGGCCAAGGTGCGATTCGCCGGGGTTCAAACCGTGTGTCAGGCCGAACCCAAAGGAGATGAGAATGGCTGCGCTCCAGAAACCAATGGCCTCCGTGTGCTGGTTGCCGGGCGAAAGATAGCGAACGAGTCCTGCTATGCATTCTGTGAGGTTGAACTGCAGATAGCCGCGAAAGAGAAACTCCTCACAGAGCGCGACGCCCACAAAGGCGACGGCCCAAAGCAACCCGTAGGACACTGCCGCGACCGGGCGCAGCAGAACACCGTCGAAGACGAGATGATGCGTGCTCCACAGGATGACGACCAACAGTGACTGAAAGATCAGACCGAGCAGCGCGCCGATGGTCAGCCAATGCAGTCGGCGGAGTGTTCGTGCGAGACCGTAGTCGGACACGCTGCGGCGCTCGATACGGCTCATGATCCAGGTGGCGAAGATGATGAAGGCAAACTGCAGCCACTCACCGATGGCCGCCGTCAGCAGTGAGATCTCATGGACTGCCTTTTTGTCCGGCATAACCTTTTCACCGGCGAGGTGGCCGGCGAGAGCGAACAGCAGCAACGGAGTGAGCAGAATCGCGAGATACAGCAGAAGTCTCCAGAACGGACGCAGGCCGTGCGTCCCAACGAAGAAGTTGGTTGGCGGATGCTCGCCGGTGGTGGAGAGTTCGGTTGGATCTGCAGCTGGTGCGGGTTCGTTCATGGCCCTTCTCTAGTCAAAATTCCTGGTGCTTGCAGCATCATACCGGGCGCACGGCGAATCGTCTGGCCCTTTGGTCTATGCTGAAGACTTGCGAGCTCCGGAGGTCCTGATCGTTTGAACTGCCGCGTCTTCTACCACGACAAATGCTTTGACGGAGCTTGCTCAGCCTCGCTCTTCACACGCTTTCATCGCGAGTGCATTCGCACGGCTGACGCGTTCGAGTACCAGGGGCTCGTACACCGTGCGGGCTCGCTCTATAACGAGAGCTGGTTCGAACAGGCCGATGAGAATGCGATCGTCGATTTCAAGTACTCGCCGTCGCCGCGCGTGACGTGGTGGTTCGATCATCATCTTTCTGCGTTTCTCACACCGGAGGACGAGGCACAATTCCGCGCAGGACAGAAAAATGCCGACGGCACGCCGGGACCCGAAGCGATGCGGCAGTTTTTCGACGCGAATTATACGAGTTGCACAAGCTGGATCGCGCACATTGCGAGTACGAAATTCGGCATGGATGTAGCTCCGCTGAAGGAACTCATCTACTGGGCCGACATTGTGGATGGCGCGAAGTACGAGAGCGCCGAGTCTGCAGTCGAAATGGCTGCACCCGCGATGAAGCTGACGATGGTGATTGAGAGCGCACGGGAATCCGCACTGGTGCAGCGCATCATTCGGCTGCTCACCGCGATGCCGTTGCAGCAGGTGCTCGATCAGGCGTTTGTGCAGGAGTTACTTGGGCCGCTGCTTGCGAAGCATCGGAAAGACATCGAGTTGATTCGTGAGCGTGCAACGTGCGAGCGCGGCGTGATTACGTTCGACATCACGGACCAGCCGACGGAGGGCTACAACAAGTTCATCCCGTACTACCTGCATCCGGACGGAACCTACAACGTGGGGCTGTCGAAGTCGAGCTTCCGCACCAAGGTTTCGGTCGGCACAAATCCGTGGACGAAGAAGCCGGTGAGCGAACTCGCGAACCTCGCAGCGATCTGCGAGCGCTACGGTGGCGGCGGACATGCACGCGTCGGCGCGATCAGCTTCCCGGTGGATCGTGAGGCTGAGGCGCGCGCGGCAGCGAAGGAGATTGCCGAAGAGCTGCGGAGTAGAGAAAAGTAGCAGCACAAGCGGAACCCACCCTGCCGCGCGATGATGCTGCGCGTCGAGGGTGGGGCACCCACAATCAAAACGACTAGCGCGGATGAAGCTTCGTGATGTCGTTGAAGATGACGAAGACCGCGAAGACAATCAGGCAGACGAACGCGACCTGGTAGACGCGCTCCTTGATCTCCTGGTTGAGATCGCGGCGCATGATCGCCTCGATAGCGAGGAACAGAATCATTCCACCGTCGAGGATCGGAATCGGCAGCAGGTTGAAGATACCGAGGTTGAGCGAGATGGTGCTCATCAACCGCACCAGCGTCCAGAAGCCGAGCTTGGTGGCGATATCGATTTGCTGTGCGATGCCAATGGGCCCAGAGAGCGAACGCACGGAAACCTGGCGGGTGAACATTCCCTTGAGAACGCGGATGATCAGCGTGGAGTCGTCCCGGTTGTCCTTGAAGGATTGAACCATCGCTGCGCCGAGAGGCAGTTGGACGACCTTCACGGGCGGGTTCTCGTTCTGGAAACCGAGCCGATACTGTACGTCGCCCTGGCCGTTGTCCAGCTTCTGCGGTGTGATGTTGAAGGTCAGCGGCTGCCCGTCGCGTGTTACGTAGACGGTCGACGGCAAGCCGTTGCGGTCCTTGAGATAGGCGAGCAGCGTATAAACGGAGTGCAGCTTCAGGTTGTCGATCTGCGTGACCTGGTCATCTGCCCGCAGACCGGCGTGCGCTGCGGGATCACCCGCCGTGACGCTGAGCACCCCGAGAGACGGCTGCATCGCGGGATAGATGCCTAGCGACAGCATGTCATCGATGTCAAACGTGCCATCGTTGCCGCCGTAGGCGATGCGAAATGTTGTTTGGGTCTCCTGGCCGTTGTGCGTGAACGCAATCGGCACGGTGCCGTTCATGTGCAGGTTGCAGTCGATCAGGATGCGTTCCCACGAGGGGTTCTTGTCCTGGGCGAACTCCGTGATGACGTCGCCGGGAGCGAGACCGATGGTCGCGGCCTGCGAGCTCTGCGTCACGTAGTCGACAATCGCCGGTCCCTCGAGATACTGATCGACCTCGTGGTGAAACATGCCAACAATTGCGAGCAACACGAACGACAACACGAAGTTCGCGAAGGGGCCGGCGAGTGCGATAAGAACACGCTGCCAGCGCGGATGCGCGTTGAATTCGTCGGGATCGCCGGATGGAAGCTCGCCGGGTGTGTCGCCGGACATCTTGACGTAGCCGCCGAGCGGGAGAAGCGAAAGACGATAGTCGGTGTCGCCGCGGCGCCAGCCGAAGAGACGAGGACCGAAGCCGATGGAGAACGTCTCCACGCGCACGCCGCACATTTTGGCGACGGCGAAGTGCCCGAATTCGTGCACGAGCACCATGATGCCGAGCACGATGCCGAACTCAACAAGGACCGATAGAAGATGCATAGGGGGTGTGAGAAGACCTCAGTGCGTGATGAGATGCGGGTGGTGCTGCTCGACCACCCGCTCTGCGAGCTCCCGTGCAGTTTGATCCGTCCGGAGCACCTCGGGAATGGATGAGGGCGAGGCGGCCGCGGTCAGCGAAAGCACAGACTCGATTGTACGTGGAATGCCGAGGAAAGATAGTCGTCCGGAAAGGAATGCAGCAACCGCGACTTCATCCGCAGCGTTGAGGGCAATGCAGTGCGCCTGCGAGGCGGCTGCGGCCTCATAGGCAAGGCGTAAACACGGGAAGCGCTGGAGATCCGGAGTCTGAAAATCGAGTTGCTTCAGCGCGCTCATGTCAAAGGTCAGGTCACTCGGGATGCGCTCGGGCCAGGAGAGCGCATAGAGGATCGGCAAGCGCATGTCCGTGACGGAGATCTGCGCGAGAATCGAGCCGTCGACATACTCGACGAGTGAGTGAATGGTGGACTGCGGATGCACGGTGACCTTCACCTGCGACGGGGGCAGGTTGAAGAGGCGGCAGGCCTCGATGATCTCGAGTCCTTTGTTCAACATCGTCGCAGAGTCGATGGTGATGCGCTGGCCCATGACCCAGGTGGGGTGCTTGAGCGCCTGGGCGGGCGTGATGTTTTCGAACTCAGAGAGCGGGGTGTTGCGGAAGGGGCCGCCGGAGGCAGTGAGCCAGATCTGGCGGACCTCATTGGGTTGGCCTCCGCGGAGGCACTGGTGGATGGCGTTGTGCTCGCTGTCGATGGGCAGCAAGGCAACACCGCGTTCGCGCGCGGCCGCGAGGATGAGTTCGCCGGCGGCGACGAGGCACTCCTTGTTGGCGAGGCCGACGGTCTTGCCGGCGAGAACTGCGGCATACGTCGCTTCCAGGCCGGCGACACCGACGATGGCGGAGACGACGAAATCGGCCTCGGGCAGGGTGGCGACGCGGACGGTTCCGGCGGTTCCGTGAACGACCTCGGTAGAGATTCCGGCGGACTGCAGGCGCGAGCGGAGTTGGCCGGCGAGCGCGGGGGTGCTGACGGAGACGAGCTGCGGGCGCCAGCGCACGCACTGGGCTACGGTGGCCTCCAGATTCGTGCCCGACGCGAGGGCGACAGGCTGGAAGCGATCCGGATAAGACTCACAGATGCTGAGGGTTGACTGACCGATGGAGCCGGTCGAGCCGAGGATGGCGATCTTCTTCACGAGTCTATTCTCTCAAAACGCTGAAGGCTCTTTTCTCAAAGGTCAGGTTAAGAGCTTCCGAGCGCGAAGAACTGGCGGATGGCGAGGACGAACCAGAGGACGGGAGCGGCCAGCAGGAGGGCGTCGATGCGGTCGAGGAAGCCGCCGTGGCCGGGGAGGAGGGTGCCGGAGTCTTTGACGCCGGCGCCGCGTTTGAGGGCGGACTCAAGAAGGTCGCCGAACTGGGCGGCGGCATTGAGCAGGATGGCGAGCAGCACCCATTGCCAGATGGGAGCGTTGGTGTGCAGGCGGGTGAAGCTGGAGCCGTGCGTGGGGAGCCAGTTGCCGTAGAGGATGAGGCCGACACCGATGGCAACGGAGGCGATGATGGAGGCGACGGCTCCCTCCCAGGTTTTGTTGGGGGAGAGCTCGGGGGCGAGCTTGTGGCGGCCGAAGCGCTTGCCGATGTAGAGGGCGGCGATGTCTCCGGCCCAGACGCAGAGGAAGAGGAAGATGACGAGCACGAGGCCGTCCCCCTCTTCGCGGCTCCAGATGAGCGGGATCAGCGTGAGCGGAAAGGCAATGTAGATAAGCAGGAGGGGGCCCGCGGCGGTCTCCTGCAGGACGCGATTGAGCGGCGTGCGGAAGGTGTTCCAGCCGAAGAGCAGCAGCGTGGAGAAGACGACGGCGGCGATGGTGTCCTGCGGGAGCTCAAACGTCGCGAGGAAAAACAGGGCGATGGCGAAGAGGGTCCACCAGAGCGGGATGGGGTTGCCCCCGGCGGCGGAGAGCTGGCGGAACTCGAGCGCGGCAAGCGTGGCGACCAGCGCGGCGAAGAGGGTGACCATCCAGAGCTTGCCGAGAAAGAGGAGCAGGCCAACGAGGATGATCAGGACGATTGCGGTGAGGACTCTCTTCATGCGTTCTGACGAGGATACACAGGGAAGGACCCCCTCCCCGGCATACTTTGCGCAAACTCTTGATTCTGCTTGACTTGAGGGTGGACCTTATTTGCAAAATCCTGATTCCGAAGGATCTCCGGACAAACAAAAAGGCCGCGCGACGCAGCCTTTTTCTTATCCCTAGTTTTAATCTTACCAAACGGGACGGAATTATTTCCGGATGAGTTTTCCGCGAGTTTGGGTCCTGGTTTGTGTAGCTTACGGAGTTTTGCACGGATTCAGGGGCTTGACAGGATTTTGAGAGGTTCGGCTCCCAGAGACGGAATTGGGAGAGCGAGAGGCGCCGGCACAGAAAAGGAATCCAGCCCGGTTTGCTCAGCGGATGAGGTCGATTGAATCGACGCGGGTGGGATAGAAGGCCAGGTGGTCCTTGATGCTGCCGACTGCGTCGTAGGGATGTTCGTAGGTCCAGACGGCGAACTCGGATTTCGTTCCGCCGATGGGGATGCTGTAGTAGGTGCAGTCGCCTTTGTAGGGGCAGTAGGTGTAGTGGGTGGTGCGGAGGAGGAACGACATGTCGGCATCGGCGCGCGGGAGGTAGTAGACGGGAGGGTATCCCTGTTCCTGCAGGCGGAGCGCGTGGGTTGTGTCGGCGATGACCTTGCCAGCGACTATCACCCGGACGCGGCCTTCAGCGGGCGAGATGGTGATGGGGTGATCGGGGCCGGGGATTTTGATCTCTTTGGCTTTTTTCGGAGTGAGCGTCATTGCCGTGCTCCTCTTGGTAATGAGATGAGCGGACACGAGAGATAGAGGAAATATTATTTGGCCGCTTCGGCTTCTGGCCTGCCGATTACGCTGGGCGGAGGCGCGGGCGTTGCAAGGTGTCGAACAGCATGAGCGCACCCTGAACGATGAGGCCAAGCGAGAAGACGAGGAGGTAGCCCTCAAAGTGGGAGGAGTGGAGAACGGTGACGAGCGCGAAGACGCCGAAGACAAGGATGCACAAGGCGGCGAGGGTGAGTGTGAGGCGAAGGGCGATTGGCTGTGAGCGGAGGTAGATGAAGCAGAGCGCGGCGTACACGACGATGATTAGGTCGCCGCCAGTACGCGGGATGAAACCGGGGTGCCTGAGGATGAGTTCCATGCAAGCGAGCCATGAGCCGGCGAGGACAACGAAGAGGCTTGCGGCGATAGAAAGCGTTTTCATGAAATTGCCTCCGGCGAGTGAGAGGATGCGATGCGGAAGGATGCTGAAGAACTGACTTGCGTACCAGAGATTGGCGCGAAAGGGGCCGAGTTCGGGGAGCTTCTGGTCGGCGTAGATTTCGAGGAGATCGCCGGAGATGGTGTCGCGGTCGCGAGGACGGAGTATGAGGCGAAGTGCGCGGTCCAAGAGCGCTAGTGGGTGAGGGCTCATCAGCGTGCCTCCAGCGGCGAGGCGGCGCCGTGCCAGATGCGGTCGAGCGCGGAGCGCGCCTCATTGAGCGCGCGGACACCGGCGGCGGAGACGCGATAGAAGCGGCGCGGACGACCGGCTCGTGAAGCAGTTCCTTTTTCAAGGCGGGAAGAGAGAAGCTTCTGCTGCTCGAGACGATCGAGCGTGGCGTAGACGGAGCCGGACGATGTGTCGCGGTCCAGGGCGAGCTCGACGGAGCGAAGGATGGAGCGGCCGTAGGCGTCGTCGCCGAGACGATGAACGGAGAGGAGGACGGCCTGTTCGAGTGGACCGAGGAGCGCAGCCATGCCTACATTGTAGACATTAAGAATGAGCGCGGGTCAAGCGTAATTCTTGTGATGGGGATCGGGGCCGGGATTTTTGATCTCTTTGGTTTTCTTCGGGGAGCCCGTCGCGTTCCTGTGAGTTATGCGGCGGCGGAGCGGGTGGCGAGCATGTTGCCGCAGTAGCTGCCCTTGTACGTGAGCTTTTCAATTTCCGTGAGCCGGTAACCATGGGACTGGAGGCGCGAGAGGACTTCGGAGGGCTTGAAGCCGGCGCAGTTCAGGGTGAAGGCGTTGACCTCGATGATGATCACGGGTGGGTTGGGCGAGGCGAGAAGGCGTGTGGCGCCGTCGAGCACGAAGGGTTCGGCTCCCTCGGCGTCGATCTTGAGCACATCGACGTGTCCGATCTTGCGGTCGGCGAGATCCTGATCGAGCGAGACGGCGGCGACACGCACAGATTGCGGATCGTCGCCGAAGAGGCTGTTGGCTTCGAAGTCGTCGCCGGAGAGATGCAGGGTGAGCGTGCCGGTCTTGTCCATCACGGCGGCGTTGACCAGGCCTGCGTTATCGAAACCGTTGAGCGCGACGTTTTCTTTGAGCCGAGCGAAGACGGAGGGCGTGGGTTCGTAGGCGACGACACGCGCGCCGAGCGTGGAGGCGAGCAGCGTGAAGTAGCCGACGTTCGCGCCGACATCGATGAATGTAGCGCCGGGATGCAGAAGAGATTTGATGTACTCCTCTGTCACGTCCTCTTTGCTGCCGCCGTGAAGGAAGCGCCACTCGGCATCGACGAGTCCGGAGACGCGAATCCATGCGCCGCAGGGAATCTGACCGACGAGCCAGGGGCTGGTGGCGTTGCGCAGGCGCGTTTGGCCACGCGCCGGAGTGTAAGCGGCGACGAGACGACTGACAGCTCGATTCCACAGAGGTGGAGTGACACGCCGATCGTCAGGCACATTAAACATGTGGGGGTCGCCCGTACGAGAGTTGGGCGAGACTAGCACGATGAGGGTGCGCTTGAGGGGAGGATCGAAGGACGAGCCTTTATGGCGTCTTTGGTGCGATTACTTTTGGTGCCGGCGTTCCACGATAGATTTCAGCGGCTCGGGCTCCGCTGTGGGCGTTATGGCGTTTGGTAGCCGACGCGCCAGGGCGAGGTGTTGGACCAGGAGTGAAGCTGGTCGAGCGCCCACTTCGTCGTCTTGTCCTTGTGGCATGAGGTGCAGGGGTTGGGGATGCCGGATTGCTCGGTGGCGAGCGGCGAGATGAAGCGGAAGGTGTGCGCGGCGACGTAGTTGTCTTTGACGGTCTGCTCGATGAGCGGCATGTGGCAGGCGGTGCACTGGCTGCCGGGGCTGTTGGCGGCGTGGTGCGTGTGTTCTGAGACAGTGCCTTTGAGGCCGGCGGGATTATCGGGCGTGTGGCAGTTGAGGCAGAGGGCGTTGCCGACGGCGATGAGGTTCGACGGGTTCTGCGGGCTGTGAACCTGGTGGCAGTCGAAGCAGCGGATGGAGCGGTGGTACATGTTGCTCTGCGCGAAGTCGTTGCCCTGCATGCGATTTTTGTGGGCGGTGAGGTCGGCGAACTGGAGGAAGTCGGTGACGCCGGGCTTGAGCTCTTCGAGATGCCAGAAGTCGGCGAGGTGCTTGCCGGGCTCGTAGCCGACGGGCCAGTCGTAGAACTTGCCGGCGATGGGATTGGAGAGCGGACGGCCCTGGCTGTGGCACTGGATGCAGGTGTCATTGCCGGCGAAGGAAGAGAGGCGCGCGGGGTTCACGATGTTGTCGCGGGTGGGATGTGCGACGTGAAGGCTGCCGGGGCCGTGACACTTTTCACAGCCGACGTTCCACTCGGTGACCTGGTGGGTCGAGATGTTGTAGTTGACGGAGTGGCAGCCGTCGCAGAGCGGGCCGGTGGGGCGCTGCATGTTGGAGTCGGGGTAGTTTGCGGTCCACCAGTCGGTGCCCTTTTCGGCGTGGTAGGGCAGCCAGCGTTTCTTGGCGACGTCCCATTGGGCTGGCTGGACGAAGTAGTCGTCACCGATTTTGGTGAAGTAGCGCTGCTTGTAGCGGGAGCCGTAGACGAAGGCGACCTGGTCGAGCGTGAAGGTGACGAGCGCGTTGGGGGTGGTGAAGTCGCCGAGGACAGCGTCAGGGTGCTCTTGGGGCGAGCGGATGACGTTGGCCATGCGTGTCTGCTTCCAGCCGTCGTATTGCTTGACGTGGCAGGAGCGACAGGCGGCGGAGCCGGTGTAGTGGGCGGTGGGTGTCTGCGCGGAGATTGGGAGTGTGAGGAGGAACAGAGTCAGGAGCGAGCTGAGGCCGCAGCGCATGGCGAAGAGTATTGCATGAGTGCGTTGAAGGAGTTGTCAGAGAACCCACTGGCTCATCTCAGCGTATCTTGCAGTATGTATTCGAAGGCGAGCTGCCCGCGTCTCTTACTGACCGTTGCCATGTGCGCTGGGCTCGCGGTCTCCTCGGCTGCGCAGATCATTCACGCGAGCGACCCGCTCCCCTCCTTCGAGGTCGCGACGATCAAGCCCGCGTCGCCGCAGCCGCATCGCTCCAGCGTGTCTCCCGCAGAGGTCAACATCTCCGATGTGACGGTCCGCAACCTTATCGAGCAGGCTTACGGTATTCCCTGGACGGCTGCGGAAAACGAACGCGTGCTCGGCGGTCCGGCGTGGCTGGACACCAACCGCTACGACATCGTCGCCCGCATCCCCGGCGATTTGGCTGAGGCCCGGCAAAAGCTGTCCCGCGATCAGCAAAAGCAGCAGGTCAGCCTCATGCTGCAGTCTTTGCTCGTAGAGCGTTTTCACCTGAAGGTCCATTTCGAAACCAAGATACTCACCGTGTATGCACTGGTATCCTTGAACGCGCATTGCGAAATATGCCCGGTTGTCGCCAAACCGAACCCGCATCTCGTCGAGAGCAAAAATCAACCAGAGTCCACGGCACCGGAAGGCCCCGGGCCCATTCACCTGCCATCCAAACCTGAGGACGTGCGCCACGGGATCATGGTCTTCTACAGCGGCCAGTCCGCGCAGATGACCGCCAGGCAGGCCTCGCTGGATGACCTTGCGCGCTGGTTCGCGGGTTATTCCGAAGTCGGAGGGCAGCCTGTCGTCAACCAGACCGACCTCAGCGGGATCTACGACTTCACCCTCCGCTGGACGCGGCAAAGTTTCGCCGCGGCTTCGCAACCAGGCTCGTCCGATGCAGCAGGCAGCGATGCTCCGCCGCTCTTCACCGCATTATCCGATCAGCTCGGCTTACGCCTCAAACGCACCAAAGCGTATGTCGAAGTCGTCTTGATCGACCACGTTGATCCTCCGATAGACAATTGACGAAGGCCGCTGACGAAAGAAATGCGGTCAGGGGATGACGGTGCATTTTGCGAGGAAGCCGGGGTCGATGTCGACGCCGAAGCCGGGGCCGGTGGGGACTTTGATGACGCCGTTGGCATCGCTGCGCAGTGATGGAGGTAGCGCAGTGGTAGGGGAGGACGTTATTGAACTCTTTGAACTCGTGGTAGGGGCCGGAGTTCGGGATGGCGGAGACGAAGTGCATCATGTAGGCGTAGCCGAGGCCGGTGGAGGAGATGTGCGGGATGCACTGCTTGCCGAAGGCTGCGGCCATGCGCGCGACCTGCATGCAGCGGATCATGCCGCCGAAGTAGAACATGTCCTGCTGCACGATGGAGAGGCCGCCGTTGGCGATGAGCCAGCGGAAGTTGTGGGTGGAGGGCTCCTGCTCGCCGCCGGCGATGGGGATCTCGAGCGCGTCGGAGACTTGTTTGGTCTCTTCGTACCAGTCGAAGGGGACGGGCTCTTCGTAGAAGGCGTACTTGTACTGCTGCATGAGCTTGCCGATGGGGATGGCTTCGGCTGCGGTGTAGGAGCCGTTGGCGTCGGCGGAGATGATCATGTCGGGCCCAAAGGTTTCGCGGACGAGCGGGATTAATTTCTGGCTGCGGCCGACGGGAGTTTCGGGGTGTGACATGCGGCCGCCGAGCTTGAACTTAATGGCCTTGGCGTGCGAGATGGCGACGTCGCGCTTGAGGTGCTCGATGGTTGCTTCAGCGGTGATGTCGCGCTCGCCGTTGGCCTGGTAGACGGAAATGGCCGGGTTGTAGATCTTGTCGCTGATGAGGAGGCCGATGGAGCGATTGGCCATCTTGCCGAACATGTCGAGGATGGCGAACTCGATGGTGGCGATGGGGACCCAGATGGCGAGGCCCTGGGCTTTGTAGTTGTTCTCGTGAACGGTGGAGGCGGGGATGAGCTGCTCGATGTCGCGGGCGTCTTTGCCGAGGAAGAAGGGCGCGATGCGTTTTGTAAAGATCGGGTAAAGGACTTCCATCTGCTGCGCGTTGGAGACAGCGATGCCTTCGTGGCCGTCCTTGGAGCGGACGCGGCAGATGTATTGCTTGTCGCGGGTGAGGAGCTCGACGGACTGGATGATGACGGGGTCTTTGAAGAGCTCGCGCTTGAAGACGGGTTGCTGGAGGATGGCGTCGAGTTTGGCGTAGCGGTCTTTGAGCGTGCCGGGGAGGCCGTGGCGCGGGGCGTTGAGGAACTGGCCGAGGGCGGAGGGTGATGCTGCGGCGGCGGCTCCCGTGAGAGCGGCGGTGACGAAGGCTCGACGATCAAGGGCCATGTTCCCAGTTTAGGTCAGGCGGCGGGCGAGGGCAGGTTCGCCTAACGAATAGGCACCCGGAGTTAGTTGGCGCTTGGCTTGCGTTCGATATGGTCGATTACTAAAAAATCGTATGCGACGAAGCGCTTTTCGAGAGTCAGCCCTAGTTGTTTCTTTACTGCCTCAGTAAACGCCGGATACTGCAGGGTCTTGCGTGCATTGTTGCCATCTTCCGGGAGAAGCCAACGTATGTCGAATTTGTATTCTCCGGTCAATCCGGTCTGATTCACGACCGGGCGGTCCTCAGGAAGTGCACCGTAGTGTTGTATGTAGAAGGCCAGTGTATCCAAGGGCGCTGCCACTGCGACGAAATGTCCCGGAGTGAAGAGAAGACTGGCTCCGTGGGTAACGATTTCGCCAGAGTCCACAGGTTTTCTATGCGCCAGATCGTCGGCGGGCTGCAGCTTTGCTCCGTTCTTACCGACCACCAGCGCATAGACGGGAGTCTGCCGCAGCTCATTGTGGAACTTCAGGTCAAAGCGTTCGATGATCGCCTGCTGCATCATCTTTCGCGCGGTGTCTTTGGTCGTACCCGGTGGCATTGTTGCTTCAAGCGAGAAGGCATTATCAAAGCTGAAAAGCCACTCCGGCCCCGCTAGCTGAAGCTGTTTGATTTGAAACGCCTCTAGAATTAGATTTCCCACCGATAACTGGCAGCGAACCCGGTCCGGCGAATACCGGCAATCGAATGTGTTCGCATGAACAAGGACCGAAGACGGATCAGGGCTTTCTATCGTCTCCGCAATCGGCCGTATAGAGACCGCATCGAAAGCAGGCTCCGTTGATGCGGTTCCCGTTTGAGCAAGACAAACGATGCCGGATAGTACCCACAAGAAATATGACGAGAACGCAATGATGAGTGATAGCTGCCTCTTTTTCATCAATCGAGACCTTGGCCGGCGGATTGCGCAACTCGAAAATGTTGCAGCGGCACGTCGTTACAGTTGTTACTGAACACGCGCCGCTGCGGGGAACCTTAATAACAAATGGGGTAGGGAGAACAATCGCTGTAGCCAGTGTCCACATTCCAAGTATTACAGGCGCAACCGGCGCTTGCATTTTGGCCGGGGCAGTCTACCCATAGAGACTGTACGCTCCCATCCTTACAGGTCACATAAAAGAGGCCGCTGTCGGCATAAGCGCGTGCTGTGATGAATCCGGTGAACAACGTCAACGCAATAAGTCGCAGCATTCTAAGTTCCGAAACTTGCTCAGCGGGCTCCAATGAGAGCACTGAAATTGAAACTTCATGCCCCGGAGTCGTCTGGCGAGCCTACAATATTCTGCGATAGAATGGCGTACTTGCCTGACAGAAGTGGCAAACGGTGCTGTAGTAGATCACCGCATTCGCCGGAGAACCGGCCCAAGTTACTCCGGAAATGTTGAGATGCTTGCCTATAAGCGAATCCGCGCTTGGAGGCTGACGTTGTTTGTTCGCAAGGTAGCTTGAGACGTGTGCGTTGGTCAGCAGTCCTGCTGACAGCACGCATAAGGTAATCAGGCAGATGTAAGTTACACGCTCCAGCTTGGACATACTTCTGATGTCAACCTCTGCGAGAAGTCAGCTACATAATGTGCGAACGAAACCTAAAATTGTGCCTTGATAAACCCGCGAGGCATCTTCCCAGATTCGGGGGGGGGGGTTGTCAAGCTATTTTTAGCGGCGAGTGAGGGCGGGTGGACGCCGAACATCTCTCGCGCGTCTTAACGCGCGATACCCCACCCTGTCTCGCTCCGCGAGCCGAGGGTGGGGCACCCGGTGTGCGGTTCATCGAGCCACTTTATCGGGGAGGGCTGCTTGGGCTGGCTGGTTGAGCTTGGCGGTTGGCTTATCGTCCGATCATCAGAATCGTGAATGACCCCGGCACCGGTGGACCCATGGGCGGACGACCGTTCGGCGGCGGTGTGGCGCCGGCTGGCGGAGGTGTACGCTCCTGCGACATCGTCAACAGGTGGCCGGTTCTTGTGTCGAGCGTGATAGTGCGAGCTCCGTTCATGGTCTTGAGCACTTGCTCCACCTCGAACGTCGTGGGAGTTTTTTCCTTGACGATGGTCAGCGTTCCATTTCCGCCTGTGCTGAAAGCCTCCATGGTTGCCGGGTTGAAGACCGCGCCGTCCGAGCCGCCGGCGAGGGGCAGCTTGGCGAGGATCTTCCCGTCCTTCGCACTCAGCACAACCATAGCGGCTTGCGATTGCCCGGTGGACGGGCCTGGATTTGGCGTCTGTGCTGTAGAGGGGCTCGGCCTGCTGCACGCAGCAAACAGCACACTGTTCTTTGCATCCAGGGCCAGTCCGTTGCAGCCGCCCATGTCCACGAGCGAGTAGTGTGCGACCGCCTTCATTGATTTCAGGTCAACGGCAGTGACACTGCCGAGAGGGTCCTGCATCACCACGTAGAGCATTCCCTTGCCGTCCGCAACACCTTCCTCCGGCACGCCGCCGAGGTCGATGGTACCCACGACGGTGCCGTCTTTGGTGTCGATGACGGTGGCGTTCTTTGTGGGATGGCTGAACACGTAGACGCGCTCACTGAAGGCATCGAACAGAATCCCGTCGGGGCGCGCTTCGCCCACGTCGATGCTCTTCAGCTTCGTCAACGTCTTGGTGTCGAACATCGAAACCTGCGGGTGATCGCTGGTGAAACCGTGTCCGGTCTTTGGATCAATCGCGGCTCCCTGGCCTCCGACACCGGACAGTTCCTTCAGGGGTGCCAGAGTGTCGAGATCGAAGACCGTGAGGCGTGGCGGCAGTGCTTCTGTTGCAGGCGATGTATCCGTGGCCGGCGTCGCTCTTACGGCGCCCCGGGGGATGTAGATCCTTCGTCCGGCGGAGTCGGCATAGATGTAATCCCATCCGCCCTCGCCTCCGACGCGAGCCGACTTCAGGACTTTGTATGGCCCATCCTGGGCGTGCGCTTGCGGCGCGAGAAACATTGCACCTGCGATGAGGGACACTACGAGACGCTGCACCATGTTTCTCCTGCCTTTTGTCGGAAGCTATTTAGGGGATCGCGAGGCGATGTACGCGAACCCAGCTACAAAGTTTACGTTCGCGTCTTCGTTTTTGCATGACGCTGCCGTCATAGATGGTTTTGGTTTGGTTTGCTTTGAGGGGAGGGATGCGGTTTGCAGTGGGCCGGTCGAAAAGCAGATTCCTTCGGGAATGACAGAAAGAAAGGCAAAGCCAAAACACTCGCGCGTCCTAACGCGCGATACCCCACCCTGCCGCTACGCGTCGAGGATGGGGCACCCGGTGTGTGGTGATTCGATAAATACAGAGATCCTTCGCCTACGGCTCAGGATGACGGCTGTTGTTGATTGGCGGGCGGTTCTGGTTTGGCTTAGCGGCGAGTGAGGGCGGGTGGGGGTTGCAGCTCTTTGGCGATCTCGGTTTCGAGCTCGGAGACGGGCTGCAGGGTGTCGATCTTCTCGTCGGAGTTTTCGTTGAGGCCGCCGAAGCGGCGGTCGCGGCGCTGGTAGTCGGCGATGGCCTCGATGAGGTGGAGGCCGCGGAAGTCGGGCCAGAGGCGGTCGGTGATGAAGATCTCGGCGTAGGCGATCTGCCAGAGAAGGAAGTTGGAGATGCGCTGCTCGCCGGAGGTGCGGATGAGGAGGTCGGGGTCGGGCATGCCGGCGGTGTAGAGCGCGTTGGAGATGGTGGACTCTTCGAGTGCGTCGAGTGCGCCGGCGCCAAGGATGTCTTCGACCGAGCAGCCGCGCGTGTGGGCCTCGGTGGTGAGGTCGGTGAGGATGCGGCGGACGGCGTCGGTGATCTCGGAGCGCGAGCCGTAGTTGAGCGCGAGGGTGAGCGTGGTGCCGGTGTTCCTGGCGGTCTCGGCTTCGGCCCAGCGCATGGTGTCCTGCACTTCGGAGGGGAGCTCGTGGGTGCGGCCGATGTAGGCCATGCGGATGTTGTTGGCGTTCATGCGCTCGACGTTGGAGACGAGGTAGGCCTTGAGGAGCTTCATCAGGAAGGTCACTTCCGATTTAGGCCGGCGCAGATTGTTTTCGAGCGAGAAGGCGTAGAGGGTGATCCAGGGGACGTCGATGCGCGAGGCGGTTTCGACGACGTACTGGACGGACTCGGCGCCCTGCTGGTGGCCGAGGAAGCGCTTGAGGGCGCGCTTGCCAGCCCAGCGTCCGTTGCCGTCCATGATGATAGCGACGTGCTGCGGGAGGCGCGTGAGATCGAGGGTGTCGTAGACGGCGCGCTCCTCGGGGGAGAGCTCGTGAACCTTATTGGAGCGTTGATAGGTGCGGTTTGTCGGGGAGAAAGGCACGGGCGACTCGCAGTAATGAGGATAGACGATGCGAGGGATAAGAGGACAGCGGTGGTTTATATGGGGTTGAAAAAGTTGGGGCTTTTGGTTGAAGAGGTGCGTGCGGTTGAGGGCCGACGGGCGATCGCGGGGTTTTCGACTTCGCGCTCCGCGCTTCGCTCAGAATGACGAGCCTCGGTGGTCCTCTGGACAAAATACAGGGGTCTCTCCGCTCCGCGTTCTCTGCGAGAACGCTCCGGTCGAGATGACAGAGTTGTAATTGGCGGGAAATGAGGTGAAAAGCGGAGAGGCGTCGCTACGTTGCCTGCGGGTGCAGGCTAACGTGCGACGCCTGGAGGTCTGACGGTGCTGCTGCGCTGGTGGTTTAGGCCAGCTTGCGAGCGCGCGGCTATGCCAATTTACGGGCGCGGCCTTGCGCAATCTCGCGGACGTGGTTGAGGAAGATCGACTTCTGCGTCATGGTGAGATGCGCGGTGTACTTGGCGATCTCGGCGAGGAAGGGATCGGTCATGAGGACGGCGGTCTCGTCCTTGTGGCGCGTGGGCGCGTCACGGAGCAGGGCGGAGATGTCGACCTGGAGGGCGCGCGCGAGGCGGTCGAGCGAGGACAGGGTCGGCATGGCCTTACCATTCTCGATTTTGGAGATGTAGGTGCGCGGGACGTTCATGCGCGTGGCGAGCTGGCGCTGCGAAAGATTGCGGACGCGGCGAAGATCGCGGACGGCCGAGGCGACCTGAATGCCTTCGGCGCGCGGAGGACCGTCGGGCTCGGCGGCAATGGCGATGGACTGAACTTTGGGAAGATCAGGGAGCAGCGACTTTTTGCACTTGCGGCAGACGTCGTTGGTGGTGCGGAACTGCACCAGACTGCAGTGGGCGCAACGAAGGACCTCGCGTTCAGTACCTGCGACGACCTGTGGCTGGGGCGTGGGGACGGCGATTGGAGCCATTCCAGTTGCCATGTTGTGTGTTGCGGGCGGCTGCCAGAGCGGGGCACCGCAGCGCGTCACGTCTGATAAAGAGGTGAGCGATGTGCCTACTGTGACACCCGGTGCCGGAAGAGTCAAGGGGTATCGTGGGTGATTCAGGCAGAAAAACCGGAGAAAAGCGGAGTTTGAACCAAGGTGGTAAACAGGAGAGGCAGTGAATAGTGATTAGTGAATAGTGAATAAGGCGAGGCGGTGTTGATGAGTGAGCTTGGTGCGGCGAAGGCAGAGGAGTTGTTGCGGGAGTGGACGAAGAGTGAGTCGCTGGTGAAGCATTGTCTGGCGGTGGCGGCGTGCACGGAGAGTTATGGCGTGCGCGAGGCGGCGGCGATGGATTTGAGTGATGAGGCCGCGGAGAAGTTTGCGGAGAGGTACAGGTGCGCGGGGTTGCTGCACGACTTCGACTATGAGAAGCATCCGACACCGGACGAGCATCCATTTGTTGGGGTGAAGTATTTGCGCGAGCAGGGATGGCCGGAGGAGATTCTGCACGCGATTCTGGCGCACGCGGACTATTCAGGTGTGAAGCCGGAGACGCATCTCGACCGCTCACTGTATGCGTGTGATGAACTGGCAGGGTTTTTGACGGCCTGTGCGCTGGTGAAGCCTTCGAAGAAGATTGCGGAGGTGGAGGTCGCGGGGGTGAAGAGGAAGATGAAGGATAAGGCGTTCGCAAGGGCGGTGAAGCGCGAGGATATTACGCTCGGCGCGGAACTGCTGGGGATTCCGCTGGAAGAGCATATTGGGAATTGTTTGACGGCGATGCAGGCGCGCGCCGAGGAGTTGGGGCTGTAGAGAGTTAGGGAATGAGGAGTTAGGGAGTTAGGGATGACAGAGATGAGGCGTTGGGTTGCGGTGTTGGCAGTGATGGTGGGGGTGAGTGCGGCGGCGTGGGCGGTGGAGAAGCCGTTCAATCCGGCGAGCGATCCGGCGAAGGATCTGCAGGCGGCGATGCAGAGGGCGCAGGCCGAGCATAAGAACATCCTGATGGATGTGGGTGGGAACTGGTGCGAGTGGTGCCTGGTGCTCGAGGAGACGCTGCACGGCGACCCGGAGCTGAATGGACTGCTCGAGAAGAATTACGTGGTGATGCATGTGAACTGGTCGAAGGAGAACGAGAACAAGGCGTTCCTGAAGAGGTATCCGGAGCCGGTGGGATTTCCGACGTGGTTTGTGTTGTCGCCGACGGGGAAGGTGCTGAAGGCGGAGACGAACACGGGCGAGCTGGAGGCAAACCACAAGATCGAGCAGGGATACAACAAGGAGGCGCTGAAGAGGTTTTTGGTGAAGTATGCGCCGAAGCCGGTGGCTCAGCCAGCGGCTTAGTGGCAGCCGCGGAGGATCAGGAGCCAGGCGAGCGAGAGCATGGCGGAGCCGAGGATGCCGATGACGAGGAGTGGGGTGCGGGTCATCGTGGGCGCTGCGGCGGAGTGGGTGGTTTCGTGGGGTGTTTCGGGGTTGTAGCGGATGGGGAAGAGTGTTCCTTGCGGCATCGCTTTGGCTGAGGTGAGCTCGCCGGTGTGGAGCTCGGGGGTGCCGTCGGGGTTCGGCGCCCAGTAGTTGTAGGTGATGCGGAAGTGGCGCGTGGTGGGAAGGCCGAAGGCCATAGCGCGTCCGGCGCCGGACTCGTACTTGCAGGCGGTGACGGTGGCCATGGCCTCGGGCCAGGTGTCGCGGGCAGATTGGATGATCTTCGGCATGAAGGCACGTTAGAGGTGGTTTGCGGCTTGCGTCTGTTTAATGAGCGAGGAAGCTTACGAGTGGACGTAGGCCAAGATCGTTTGCTCGCTGTTGCTACGTATGGAAGCGGTTGGGGTGCTTGGGATTCCACTTAATGGTGAACGTATCGCCCGGCTGAACCGGCGGTGAGCCCAAAGAGCCTCGCTCATAGTATGAGCCGTCCTGTATCTCCTCCAGCGCGGTAAGAGAATGTGATCTCGTATTGGGAGGGACCGCGTCCGCCGTCGCGATATTCGCAGGTGTAGACGGTCGCTGTGGCGGTGGGCCAAGAGTCAATGCCGCGCAAACGATAGATGAGATCGGATAGTTTTCCGAGTGGGCCGGTGGACAGTTCTTCGAACACGTGGTTTTACTCCGCGGAGATTCTAACGTGTCACTGGATCGCGGCTGAGCTTGTACGGCTGACGCTCGCATCCGAGAAGCGGGTGTTGGTTTTTTCGACGGAGCCGGGGCGGTCGAAGCTGGCGGGGAGATCGACGGCACGGGAGAGGTCTTCGAGGACGTGGCATTCGAAGCCGAGGCGTGCGCCGTCGATGGCGGAGGAGCCGACGCAGAAGTCGTAGGCAAGGCCGCAGAGGAGGAGGCGGGTCAGGTTGCGCTCGCGGAGGTAGCCGGCGAGGCCGGTGGGCGTGGTGTGGTCATCCTCGAGGAATGCCGAGTAGCTGTCTATGTTTTGGCGGAAGCCTTTGCGGAGGATGAGTTCGGCCTGCGGGATCTGGACGCGGGGGTCGATCTCGGCGCCGGGAGTGCCCTGAACGCAGTGGTCCGGCCAGAGGTGCTGGGTGCCGTAGGAGACTTCGATGGTGTCGAAAGGGCGCTTGCCGGGGTGAGAGCTGGCGAAGGAGATGTGGCCGGGAGGGTGCCAGTCCTGGGTGAGGATGACGTGGGGGAAGCGGGCGGCGAGGGCGTTGATTCCCGGGATGATGGCGTCGCCGTCCGGGACGGCGAGCGCGCCGTCTGGAAGGAAGTCGCGTTGCATGTCGATGACCAGAAGCACGTCTGCGGGGGCGAGCCGAAGAGTCATTACCTGATTGTACGGAGGGGTGATGGCTTTGGTGATTCCCCCTAAGTAGGCTGGGCGGGTGAATCGTGCGGGCCGATTAGGCAGAGCAGTGGCGCGGCTGGGCGTGTTGGTGGGGCTGATGCTCGCCGCCGCGGCGTTTGGCTGGACGCAGGGACCTGCGGCGTCGTCGCCGAGCGCGGGACGCGTGAGCGGAATTATTGAGGATGAGCAGGGAGCGCTGATTCCGGGAGCGCAGGTCGTGCTGATGGCTGAGGGGGTGAGCCATCGGCTGGCGAGCGGAAGCGATGGGCGGTTCCGCTTCGATGATGTGCCGGCGGGGACCTTTACCGTGACCGCGAGTGAGCAAGGCATGGCGGATGGTGTCCGCGAGGGCATGCTGGCAGAGGCTCAGCAGATGGAGCTGGAGCCGATGATGCTGCGCGCAGGTGCGGTGGTGTCGGTGACGGCGGTGACGCAGGAGCAGATGGCGGGTATCCAGGTGCGGCAGGAGGAGACGCAGAGGATTGGCGGGATTCTGCCGAACTACTACGTCGTGTACGACGCAAACCCGCAGCCGATGACGAAGAAGCTGAAGTTCGAGCTGGGGTGGAGGTCGGTGGTGGACCCGGCGAACGTGGGCTTTGTGGCGATCGTCGCAGGGTTTGAGCAGGCGGGAAACCAGTTTCCGGGATATGGGCGCGGGCCGAGCGGATATGGGAAGCGATTCGGCGCGGGGATGGCCGACGCGACGGTGGGAACGCTGCTGGCGGGGTCGGTGCTACCGGTGGTCTTCAGGCAGGACCCGCGGTACTACTACAAGGGCTCGGGAAGCACGGCGAGCCGGACCTGGTACGCGCTAAAGACGACGGTGGTGTGCAAGGGCGACAACGGCAGGTGGCAGCCGGCGTACTCGAATGTGCTGGGAAGCTTCGGCGCGGGCGCGGTGAGTGGGCTGTACTACCCGGGCGGCGAGCGCGGCGGGATGCTGATGGTGGAGAACGGGCTGTCGGCGCTGGCGTTCGACGGCTTTGCGAATGTGATGCAGGAGTTTGTGCTGCGCAGGATGACGCCTGCACGGATGCGGAACGCGGAGTAGTTCGGGGCGGGCTAGCCGGCTTAGAGGCCGAAGAGCGCGATCACAAGAAGGATGAAAACGACGACGCCGGCGATGGCGAGCGCGATGTAGAAGGCTGTGCGTTCGCGGCGCGGATGATTGAGGCTGTTGCGGCGCGGGTCGATGGGGTCGTACTGGACGGTGACGCGGGAGCCTTCTTTGAGCGGCTTGTTGCTGACGACGTCGGTGAGGTAGAGGTCGCCTTCCACGGGATAGCTGAAGGTGATGGCATAGCGGTAGCGGTCGCGTGAGTTGATCTTCGTGCCGTCGCGGCGGCGGCGGCGGCGCGCGCAGAGTTCGACGGTCGCTCTGGCTCGCTTCCATCTGCGGCTGCGGCGGTCGCTCATCGGGGCCCTCATTCCACGCGCACCATCATAAGCTCGGTGGATTGAACGAGGGGTAAGCCGAACTCATACGCGGACGATCATGACCTCGGTGGCTTTGATGAGCGCGGCGGCGGTTTGGCCTTTGCGGAGTTGCATCTCGCGGGCGGCGTCGGCGGTGATGATGGAGGTGATGCGCTGGTCTTCGATCTCGAGGACGACCTTGGCGAGCAGGCCGGAGATTTTGACGTCGATGATGCGGCCGACGAGCTGATTGCGTGCGCTGACGGCGCGGAAGCGTTCGCGCGATGTCTTTGCGTTGGTGGTGGCCGGGCGCGACTTCATGAGCGGCTTGAGGGAGGAGTCGGGGATGCGGTGGTGGCCGCCGGGCGTCTTGATGGTGTGAATGGTTCCGGCGAGGATCCACTGTTTGAGGGTGGGATAGCTGACGCCGAGGGCGGCGGCTGCTTCGCGGGGCTTGAGGAGTACGTCGGCCGTAGTCGTCATGGGTTCCTGGGTGCGACTGAAGTATACGTGTGGAAGAGACGCAGATTTGTGAGCAAAGTCACATCATCAAGCAGGCACATGAACGCAAGTTCATGGGTGAAGAGGTGGGCTTAGAGAGTTTCGCTTCGAGTCAGGTGGCCCGAGTCGAAGCTAGTAGCCGAGGCGGGCGTGGCGGATCCAGAAGTAGGCAACGAAGGCCAGAATGGCGGCGAGGGCGAGGAGGTAGTAGACCCAGCGCTCGCCCTTGTGGTCGCACATGGAGTTGGTTTCGGGGTCTGCGGGGTCGTAGCGGATGCAGAATTTAGAACCGACATCCCAGGGGCGGTTGCATTCGAACTCGCCCTCGTAGCGGCGGCCGGCGACCTGGTAGCGAAAGGTGATGGAGTACTCCTGCCCGGCATGCCCGCCGCCGGCGGCGAAGTTGCAGGAGTGGGGAGTGCAGACCGTGACGGTCGCTTCGGCCTGGGGCCAGGTTGCGGTTTTTTCGGCGAGGGTGGTCATGGTGCAAACTCCGCGCCCGACAGTATGACATGATGCCGTGCTATCCTTCGCGAGTTTTCTGATGTTTTGCGGAGCGGGGTGCATGGCGGAGGACTCGAAGACAGGTAACCGGCTGGAATCTCGGCTAGATACGACATCGGCGAAGTTTGGCAGGAATCGGGAGGCAACGGTTCGGCTGCTGGAGGAGGTTCGGGCGGAAGAGGCACGGATTCGGGAGGGTGGCGGGGCGAAGGCGATTGAGGCTCAGCATGCGAAGGGTAGGCTGACGGCGCGGGAGCGGTTGGGGTTATTGCTGGATAAAGGACCGCTCGGTGCGCCCGAGTTTTCTGGAGCTAGGACTTTGGGCGGCGTACGGCATGTACGGCGAGTGGGGTGGGGCGCCGGGCGCGGGGGCAGTTGCGGGGTTGGGGCGCGTGGGCGGCAAGCTGTGCCTGATCATCGCGAATGACGCGACGGTGAAGGCGGGCGCGTTCTTCCCGATGACGGCGAAGAAGGTGATCCGGGCGCAGACGATTGCGATGGACAACCATATTCCGACGCTGTACCTGGTGGACTCGTCGGGCGTGTTTCTGCCGCTGCAGGAGGATGTGTTTCCGGACCAGGACGACTTTGGAAGGGTGTTTCGGAATAACGCGGTGATGAGCGCGGAGGGCGTGCCCCAGATGACGGCCATCATGGGCATGTGCGTGGCGGGTGGGGCGTATCTGCCGGTGATGACGGATACGGTGCTGATGACGGAGGGCTCTGGATTATTTCTGGCCGGGCCAGCGCTGGTGCAGGCGGCGATTGGGCAGAAGACGCCGGCGGAGGAGTTGGGCGGCGCGCAGATGCACGCGGAGATTTCGGGCACGGTCGACTTCAAGGAGAAGGATGACGAGGCGTGCATTGAGCGGTTGCGGAGTCTGGTGGGAAGACTAGGAAATAGGGAACAGGGAATAGGGAATAGCAAGCGTGAAGCGTTTAGCCGCGTGGAGTTTGAGGCGGAGCGCGATAGGCCGCTGTATGCGCAGGAGGATCTGTATGGGTTGATGGATCCGACTGTCGGGGCGAGCAATGCGTATGACGTGCGCGATGTGATTGCGCGGATCGTCGATCGTTCGGAATTCGACGAGTACAAGGCGGAGTTCGGGCGGACGGTGGTGTGCGGATATGCGCGCATCGGCGGTCGCGCGGTGGGGATTGTCGCGAACCAGAAGATGCATCAGCAGATGACGGTGGCGATGGGGCCGCAGCAGGGAGAGAAGCGCACGGAGTTCGGCGGCGTCATCTACACGGAGAGCGCGCAGAAGGCAGCGCGGTTCATCATGGACTGCAATCAGCAGCTGGTTCCGCTGGTGTTTCTGCATGATGTGAACGGTTTCATGGTGGGCAAGGATGCGGAGTGAGTCGGGAATTATTCGCGCGGGCGCGAAGATGGTGTCGGCAGTGAGCACTTCGGTCGTGCCCAAGATAACGGTCATCATCGGCGGGAGCTTTGGCGCGGGGCACTATGCGATGTGCGGCAAGGCGTACGATCCGCGGTTTGTGTTTGCGTGGCCGACGGCGCGGTATGCGGTGATGAGTGGGGCGAGCGCGGCGAATACGCTGGTGGAAGTTCGGGTGAAGCAGATGGAGCGCGGCGGGAAACATCTGAGCGACGAGGAGAAGAAGACGCTCTACGACGAGATCAAAGCCACGTACGATGCGCAAGCTGATCCGCGGTATGGCGCGGCGAGACTGTGGGTGGATGCGATCATCGACCCGGCGAAGACGCGTGAGGTGCTGATGACGGCGCTGGAGGCATGCGCGCTGAATCCGGAGGTGAAGAGGTTTAATCCGGGGGTAATCCAGACGTGAGTGAAACGGAGGCAACAACCCAACAGATCAGCGAGACCTATCGTAACTTGCCTGATGATTCACTCTTGGAACTCGCGTCAGAAGGAGGCCTCACCAGCCAGGCGGCGAATGCATTGCATGCTGAGATGGCGAGGCGATCTCTAGGCGCTAAGGACGTCGATGAGCTCAAGCAATGGAAGAAGGACAATCCACCTTGTGCGCCGCACGGAACTAAACGAGTGTTTTGGGGGAACGGTATCAGGTATGTGGGTAAGAAGCCGGTCGGTGCGGGCCACGGCGGCCGACAATTCATAACGACCCGTTTCATCGTGCTCAGGTGGGTCACATCGATACCAATTGGTTCGTATATTGCAGTGGAAGGGCCCAATGGATACCCGATAATTCAACGCCGCGTCAGCCTGCAATGGGATCAGGCATGGGAAGCGTCGCGCGGATTTTTGTCTGCACTCGTGCTCGAGTGGTGGGAGCAGCACTGTCGATCTATTTCAGCAAGGGCAGGCACAGATGAGCTGTCTAGGCAATTGAGTTGGTGGTCTACTACTTGTCTTGGTGAAATTGAGGTTTAGATGAGTGAGCAGGTGAAGATCATCGAGTGTCCGCGGGATGCGTGGCAGGGGCTGCCGAAGGTGATCCCTGCGGAGGTGAAGGCGGAGTACCTGCGGACGTTGATTGCGGCCGGGTTTCGGCAGATCGACGCGGCGAGCTTTGTGAGCGAGAAGGCCGTGCCGCAGATGGCCGACTCGGAGGCGGTGCTGGAGTTGACCGACCCGCCGGAGGATGTGGAGATCATCGGCATCGTGGTGAATGCCAAGGGAGCGGAGCGCGCGGTGAAGACGGGCCACGTGACGACGCTGGGGTTTCCGTACTCGATCTCGCCGACGTTTCTGGAGCGCAACCAGAGGCAGACGCCGGAGGACGCGCTGGATCAACTGGAGCAGATTGGCGAGATTGCGTACAAGTCGGGGCTGGATGTGGTGGCGTACCTGTCGATGGCGTTCGGAAATCCGTATGGCGACGCGTGGGATATCGATGAGGTCGTCAGCGCCGTTGACCTTCTTGTAGACGCGGGCGTGGCGGAGGTGTCGCTGGCGGACACGGCGGGCGTGGCCGGTGCGGATTTGATTGGCGGTGTGATGCGGCTGGTGCTGGATGTGCACGAGGGGCTGGAGGTGGGCGTGCACATTCACACGCGTCCGGACGAGGCCGCGGCGAAGGTGCGGGCGGCGTTCGAGGCAGGTTGCCGGCGGTTTGATGGAGCGATGGCCGGGCTGGGCGGATGTCCGTTCGCGCAGGATGCGCTGGTGGGTAACCTGCCGACGGAGGTCTTGCTGGCGACGCTGAGGGATTTGGGAGCCGACCTGCCGGAACTGGAGCCGCTGGATGTGCTGATCCAGCGCAGTGCGGAGATTGGGAAGAGGTATAGGCAGGCGGTGCAGTGATGAAGTTAGCGAGTGAGGAGTTAGAGAGTTAGATTGGAGTAGTTTGTGGGTAGTGGAGAGCTGCCGGGATGAGCTTAGTGCGGGTGGAGGATGAGGGCGGGGTTCGGACGATTACGCTGAATCGTCCGGAGAAGCGGAATGCGCTGACGCCGGAGCTGCAGGAGGAGTTGACTGCAGCGTTCGAGGGAGCCGGGGATTCGGGCGCTCGCGTGGTGGTGATTGCGGGTGAGGGTGAGGCGTTTTGCGCGGGTCTGGATCTGGGTGTGCTGCGCGAGATGGCGGGCAAGAGCGCGGCGGAGCATCGGATCGAAGCGGCGCGGACGGCGAAGATGTTTCGCGCGGTCTGGGAGTGCGATCTGCCGACAATTGCGGTGGTGCAGGGGCCGGCGATTGCCGGCGGGACGGGGCTGGCGACGATGTGCGACTTCACGATTGCGACTCCAGAGGCGCGATTCGGGTACACGGAGGTTCGGATCGGATTCGTGCCGGCGCTGGTGAGCGCGTACCTGTCGCTGCAGGTGGGAGCGAAGGTGGCGCGCGAACTGCTGCTCAGTGCGCGGATCTTTGATGCGGAAGAGGCGCGGCGGCTGGGGCTGGTGACGGAGGTGGTGCCGCGTGAGGGGCTGCGGGCACGGTCGGCGGAGCTGGCGGCGGAGCTGATGCGGAACTCGCCGGAGGGGATGCGGGCGACGAAGCGGCTGTTGCGGGCTCAGCAGCGCGACTGGATGGAGGGGGCGCTGGAGCAGGCGATGGAGGCGAATGCCGAGGGCAGGCAGACGGCGGACTTTCGCGAAGGCGTGGCGTCGTTCCTGGAGAAGCGCAAGCCGGTGTGGAAGTAGGGGAATCGAGTGGGGAGCGTGGCAGAGTCTGAGGACGTGCTGCGCTGGTAAGCTGCTCGCATGAAGTGCATGTTTGCCGCGATCGTGGCTTTGGGAATGGGTTGTGCGGGTGCGCAGGTGCCGGCGCCACCGGGGGCCGAGATGCATGGCGGCGGAGCGGCGTACCTGGGGCTCACGCCTGAGCGTGCGGTGGAGCTGGGCGGCGAGGACATTCAGCGGTTCTACGACGGCGACAACGTGGCGCTATGGACGCAGATGTCGGCCGCGATGCGTGGCGCGGTGCAGAGCCAGGATGTGCTGAAGAACTTTACGGAGCATATGGCGAAGTACTTCGGCCCGGAAGAAAAGGTGATCCACCAGGATGCGGAGCTCGTCCCGCCCGCGGGCATGCAGTACACGCGGATCGTGAAGTACGCGAAGACGGATCAGTTGATGGTGGTGACCTTCACGTTCAGCGGCAGCGGGACGATTGAGGAGTTTCACATCAAGGAGCTGCCGAAGGCGGCGGATTCAAAATACGGAGAGTATCGCGACAGGACCAAGCTCTCGTTTCCGTTGCACGGCGAGTGGATGATCTACCAGGGCGGGCGGGTGGTTGCGGAGAACGAACACGCCACGACGACGAGCGAGCGGTTTGCCTACGACATGGTGAAGCTGGACACGGGGCAGATGTTCCAACACAACGGAACGGCTAACGCGGAGTGGTTTGGGTTTGGTCAGCCGGTGTTGGCGGATGCGAAAGGGACGATCGTGAAGGTAATGGACGATTACGTCGACAATGCGCCCTATCATCCGGATGCGGATGCGAAACTCGGGAACGTTGTGGTGATCGACCATGGCGATGGCGAATTCAGCGTGTTCGCCCATTTGAAGCACAAAAGCGTGAGTGTGAAGTTGGGCGACCACGTGAAGCCCGGGGTGAAGATTGCCGAGGTGGGCAACAGCGGCGACTCGCGGTTTCCGAGGCTGGAGTATTCGCTGCACACCTCGGCAGAGCTGAGCAGCGATGGGCTGCCGGCGGCATTTGATCACTTGAAGGTGAATGGGAAGCACGCGAAGGAGATTGAGCTCGTGCGTGGGGACGTGGTGAACAAGTGACGATTGCAGAGACGCGCTTACGCGTGCGTTATGCAGAGACGGATCAGATGGGCGTGGTGTACCACGCGAACTACCTGGTGTGGTTTGAGGTGGGCAGAGTGGAGTACATACGGCAGATGGGGCTGGACTATCGCCTGATGGAGACGGAAGAGAACGCGATGATCGCAGTGGTGGAGGCGACGGCGCGCTACAAGGCGCCGGCTCGATATGACGATGAGCTGATTGTGCGCACGACGCTGGCTGGCGTGCGGGGATCGATTGTGCGGTTCAGGTATGCTGTGGTGCGCGCATCCGACGAATTGCTGCTGTGCGAGGGCGAGACGGTTCACCTGGTAGTCGATCGGGACATGAAGAGGCGCGAGTTGCCGGAGAAGTATGCGAAGCAGTTTCAATCGCTGCTGCATGGGAACGGCCCTGCGAAGGAAGAGACCAAGGAGTAAGGCGCGATGGACGAGATGGGCGTGGTGCTGATCAGCGGAGCGAACAAGGGGTTGGGGTTCGAGACGGCGCGGCAGATGGGCAGGATGGGGTACAAGGTCCTGCTGGGCTCGCGCGATGTCGCGAAGGGCAAGGCCGCGGCGGAAAAGCTGCACGGCGAAGGGTTGGATGTGGTAGCGGTGAAGCTCGATGTGAATTCCAGGGCGGACATTGATGCGGTGTCGCAGCTGATCGACGAGGAGTTCGGCGGCGTGCTGGATGTGCTGGTGAACAATGCGGGTCTTATGGTGGAGAAAAGCTGGACGAACAACATCACCAGCGAGATGAAGGCCGATGACATTCGCGCGACCTATGAGACGAACGTGATAGCGCCGTTCGCGCTGACGAAGGCTTTACTGCCGGCGCTGAAGCGGTCCAAGGCCGGCCGAATTGTGAATGTGTCGAGCATCCTGGGGTCGGTGACACTGCAGGCGACAAAGGGCTCGCCGACGTATACGACGAAGCTGTTTGCCTATAACTCGTCAAAGGCGGCGCTGAATATGCTGACGATTCACCTGGCGCATGAGCTGCGCGGGACAAGAATCAAGGTGAACTCGGCGCATCCTGGATGGGCGAAGACGGATATGGGCGGGAGCGCGGCGACGCTGAGCGTGGAGGACGGCGCGAAGACGATCGTGGAACTGGCGACGCTGCCGGACGATGGCCCGACCGGGGCGTACATGCATGGGGCGGAGATGATTCCGTGGTGAGGGAGGGCAGTGAATAGTGAAAAGTGAATAGTGAATAAGGCAAAGACACCGAAGGTCTTGCCGTTGCTTTACTCACTATTCACTGTTCACTATTCACTTTCTTCTTGCGCTCTCCCAGGCCTTCGCGTACTTCCAGCTGGTGTAGATGGCGTGATAGAGGTGCAGCAGCAGGCCTTCGCGGCCGTCGAGGAAGCCGAGGCGGAAGAAATAGTTCCAGATGAAGGTAAGCTGCGGGACGAGCCAGACGTTGAAGGCGAAGTTCAGCGCCCCGCGGCTGGTACGGCCCCTTGAGACGAGCAGGTCGGCGCCCAGTGAGCTGTAGCGGTCCATGTGCTCGATATAGGTGGTGAGCGTCGGGTAGGCGTGGTGGATGAGGTCGTAGTCGAGTGTGGCGGAGGTGCCGTCGAAGACGATCGTCTCGTGCACCGGACGCTCTTCAAACTGCGGCGTGCGGACGAAGTTCGCAGCGGTGCGCCGGAAGAGGCGTAACTTGGGATCGGGGTAGAAGCCGCCGTACCTGATCCAGCGCCCGAGGAAGAGATTGCGGCGCTTAAGGAAGTAGGCGTCGGCGGTGGGCTTGGACATCAGCATCGACTGCATCTGGAACTGCAGTTCGGTGGAGAGTTCTTCGTCGGCGTCGAGAGAAAGTACCCATTCGCCGGTGCACTGCGAGAGCGCGAAGTTTTTCTGGGCCGCGAAGCCCGTCCACAGGTGCTCGATGAAGCGCGCGTTGAAGCCGCGGGCGATCTCGGCGGTGCGGTCGGTCGACCCGGAGTCGACGACGATGATCTCGTCGGCCCAGGACACACTTGCGAGAGTGCGAGCGAGGTTGGACTCCTCGTTGTGCGTGATGATCGCGACGGAGAGCAGCGGCATCTTCGGGGTGCTCGTGAAGCGATAGTACGTCGGGGCTGCAGCAGTAATCACAGACGAACCATTAGATTCGTGATGCATGGAATTAGTCCAGCGTGAGAGAGGCGTCGTCGAGTTGCTCTCTAAGGAGCCGTTGGGTGAGGGATCGGAGGTCTTCGCCGGTGCGGGGGAGGCTGAAGGCATGGGCAGTGTCGCTCCACTCGAGTTTGAAGGAGGTGGACTGGGCAGAGATCCAGACCTGTCGCACGGGGGTGTTCGGGGTGAAGACGAATTTAGCGGAGCCGTCATCGAAGAGGACATTGAGGACGCCGTTCTTTTCCTCGGTCTCGAAGCCTCCAACCTCTTCTTCGGCACGAATGAGGGATTGCTTTAGCGCTTCGAGGGCGGAGTCGGACTCACGGCGAAAGGTGGATTCGTCGAGCATAGTGGTTAGCTTAAGTGTAGCGGGCCTCGGAGTGAATAGTGAAAAGTGAATAGTGAATAGTGAATAAAGCAACGGTCACAGCATTGTCTTATTCACTCTTCATTTTTGTCTCGGGTGCACGTAGTAGATAAGCCCCAGGTAGTCATCGGTAAGCAGGAAGGTGTCCGGGCCGAGGCGAAGGATGCCGCACGGGCGACCCCGCACGACAGCCTTCCCCGCGACTGTCGTGAGAAAGCCAGTGATGAACGGGCGGGGCGTGCGGTCGGCAGGCGTGAATTGCACGACCCGGTAGCCGGTGCCGATGCGCGGATGGCTGGCTCCGTGGAGCGCGACGAGGAATGTGTCGTGGAGCACGGGATTGCCGCCGCCGAAGAAGACGAGGCCGAGCGGCGAAGAGTGCGCGGTGAAGTTGGTGTAAGCCGTGGGCACGCCGTTGCATGAGGTGAGCGGCGCGGATACGGCGCCCAGCTTCGCATCGGGATCGACGACATCGGTTTTTCCGCCGCTCGCGGCGAGCAAAGTGCCTTGCTTCGCCATGCCGGACTGCTGACCGTAAACGGAGTCAGTGTCCTGGGGTTGGCGACTGTGGCTGGCGACACCCGCCTCCCTGGGCCGCTCAGACTCGGTGGCTAAATTGCCGGGCGTTGGCATCTCGGGGAGCGGCGTGTGGTCGAACACGGGTTTCCCTTGCGCGAAGTAGCAGGCGGGCCAGCCATAGTTGGTGTGGGTTGGCGCGGGGTGGGCATTGGAATCGAGCTCGAAGAAGGTGTCCTCGGGCAGGTTGTCGCCGAGGTGATCGTCGCCCATGTTGGTCGCGAAGAGAGCGCCGCCGTCGAGGTCGGGCGTGTACTGCAGGTCGACGGCGTTGCGGAGACCGTGCGCGAGAATCTGCCAGTGGCTGCCGTCAGGGTCCATCACGGAAAGCGTGGCGCGAATGACCTCGCGCTCGCGACAGTAGTCGCAGGAACTTCCGGCGGTGAGATAGAGGCGCGTGCGGCCGTGCAGCGTCGCGAAGGCGATGGTGCGCGTGAGGTGCCAGCCGCCGTACTTGTAGTTGAGGCCGTAGTCGGGAAAGCGCACGAGGATCTCCGGAGGGCCGGAGGGTGCGTTGTCCCCGGCGTTGTACTTGTAGCGAACGAGGCGGTCGGTCAGAGGCAGATAGAGCCATGACTGGTGAGTCGCGGGGTCGGTCCAGAAGGCGAGGTTGTTGGGGTTGCGCAGGTGGTCGAGATAGCGCGTGACGTGCGTGAAGGTGTGGGGCTTGCTTCCGCTTTGGGCATCCCAGCCATCGAGGATGATCACGCTGCCGCGCGTGTTGTCGGCGAGGTTGTACATGCCGGTGGCGAAGATTCGGCCGTCCGGAGCCTGCGCCAGGAAGCGGACGCGGCGAAGGCCGCTGGCCGCGACGTTGATGTCAAGGCTCGACGGCAGCGACAGTGTGATGGATTTACCCGGAGCATAGGCGAGAGTATGCGGCTGAAGAGGCTGGCTCCGGACCTGGGCACCATGACCGGAGGTGCAGAGCAGAACTGCGGCAAGAAAGCAGGTGAGGGACCGCAAAGACATACGAAGGATTGGACGCGCGGAGTGCGCGATGTGCTTCAAAGGGAGATGTGCTTAGCTTTGCGTGCGGAGACGCGGGCCTCCCGGCTGCTGTGCGCCGTTGGAGGATCTGTCTGGCTTCGGAGCTACAAGCTGTTGCGGCTTCGTGGTCACCGAAGGTGTCGGCGGCCTGTTGCTGTCGAAACACGGAGCCGAGTTAGCCGTGGGCTCGTAGTGCGAGGTCTCGTCGTTGAACTGGAAGGGCTGGCACTCATAGTTGCGTGTGCGGGCGAAGTCGAAGAGGCGGATGCGTGATACGGGATCGATGGCATCGTGTGCGCCGACGCGACCGGTAGCTGTGACGAGGATGGCCGCACCGTTGCCCTGCGCAGGCTCGCCCTGCAGCCAACGCTCGATGAGATCGCAGTCTCCGTGCGGCGTATGCGGCTGCAGATGCGGCGCTTCGCAGACGCGTTCTGCCGACGCGAAGCTGATGGTGATGGCGGCGTGGCCGCTGAAGACATTGAGGTGGGCCTCGTGCTCGGTGAGGTCGCCGTTCGGCGTAACGGAGACTCCATGGAAGACAGCCGTGTAATGATCCGGTCCGATCAACGAACGGACGGTGCGCAGGAAGGTGCCGAGATTTGTGGTGGGATCTGCGAAGTTCGTGGAGTAGGTGACCGTGCCGACCCGGCGCCATGCGCTGCCTGAGGGAACAAAGATGCCGCTGACGAGATGCAGATCAAGCTCGACCGTGACGATCGCGTCGAGCTCACCCGAGTCCCCGAGGCCGGCATACGTCATTTGAACCGCATGCGGTACGGGTGCATGTTCGCGAGAGACGTAGGCAGTGGGCGCGCCAATCGCGAACAGCGCGGCGGCGCGGATGCGGTCGTCCTGGGCCTGGAGCTGCGCCACGAGGGTTTCCGGGGCGGGCTCGGGTGCGTTGGCCTGCACGAACTGCATCGGGCCCATGCCGGAGCTGGCTGCGACGATCGGCGCAGGTGGTGGCGGAGCAGCCTGTGGCGGCGGCGGCGCCGTGGGCGGCGACGTGATTCCGCTGTGACGCTGCGCACACGTGGGAATAGTTGCGGCGGCAAGCGCAAGGGAGACGATAAAAGAGCGACGCATGGTCAGGGGATGGAGTCCATACTCCGTTTAGAAGGGAATGTCCTCGTCGGTGATGCCCTGATCGGCATAGTCGTTGGCCGGCGCGCTGGCCGCAGGACGGCTGTAGCTGTTGGTGGCGTAGCCGCCGGAGGTACGTTCGGAAGAGCCGGAACCGGCACCGGCACCTTCGCCGCGGCCGCCGAGGAGTTGCAGGTCGTTGACGAGGATTTCCGTACGGTACTTCTTCTGGCCGGATTCTTTGTCGTCCCATGAGCGGGTTTGGATCTTGCCCTCAATGTAGAGCTGCGAGCCCTTCTTGACGTAGTCGCGGACGATCTCGGCGGTGCGCTGGAAGGCGACGAGGTTGTGCCACTCGGTTTTGTCCGTCCAGTTGCCGGCCTGGTCCTTGGCGCGCTCGGCGGTGGCGAGCGAGAAGCTGGCGACGGTCATGCCGCCCTGGGTCGTGCGAATTTCGGGGTCCTTGCCCACGTTGCCGAGAAGAATGACTTTATTAACGCCGCGTGCCATGTTTACTCCGTTCCGCAGTTGAGGATAGCAGACCGGGGCGACGGCGCTCCGGTTGTGCAAAAGGCGCAGGATTCGCGAAGATGGGGTCAGGAGGCGATGCCGTGAAGAAGCGTTTTTTCGACCTGCAGCGATGGCCCGCGATGTTGTTCGTGATGCTGGGGATTGCGGGAATTGTGGTTGCGCAGGAGACAACGCAGCAGGGGCAAACGCCGCCGGCACCCGCCGTGAATACCGACCCCGGCCGGGCGATCCGCTTTCCTCCGCCGGTCCTGAAGCCGGGGATTCCGACGGTCTGGCTGGTGGGCGATTCGACCGTTCGCAACGGCCGCGGCGATGGCGCGAACAACCAGATGGGCTGGGGCGATGAGTTGGCGCCGTACCTCGACCTGAACAAGGTGAAGCTGGTGAACCGGGCGATCGGTGGGCGGAGCTCGAAGACATACATCACAGAAGGTCGTTGGGATGAGGTGCTTGCGATGATCAAGCCCGGCGACGTCGTGCTGATCCAGTTTGGCCACAACGACGGTGGGCGGCCGGATGATCCCTCTCGTGCGCGAGCCTCGCTGCCCGGGGTGGGCGACGAGACGCAGGAGATCGAGAACCCGATCCGGAAGCAGCACGAGACGGTGCACACCTTCGGCTGGTACATGCGGAAGTACGTGGCGGACACCCGTGCCAAGGGAGCCACGCCCATTCTCTGCTCGCTGATTCCGCGAAAGATCTGGAAGGACGGAAAGATCGTGCGCAACACGGACACTTACGCAGGCTGGACGCGCGATGTGGCTGATGCAACGAAGACGGACTTTATTGACCTGAACGAGATTACGGCGCGCAAGTATGACGCGCTGGGGGAAGCGGCGGTCGAGCCGCTCTTTGGCGATCCACATACGCACACGACCGCGGCAGGCGCGATTATGAACGCGGAGAGCGTAGTAGCGGGGTTGAAGGCTCTGCCGAAGGACCCGCTGGCGGGAGACTTCTCCGCGAAGGGTGAGGCGATCGCCGCATACCGCGCTGGTTGATGATGGCTAGTTGCTGTTTCGGTTGCCGAATAGCTTTGCGACGCCGAGCAGCAGCGTGATGCAGCCTAGTGGAAGGCATCCCATCGTGACGACGAGGGCGATCCAGCCGAGGTTTGTGTGGGGTCCCTGGCGCGTAACACCGCCGAAGAGCGTCAGCATCAATGCGGCGGCGATGACTCCGGCGAGGATGAGAATCGAGCCCGTTTTGAGGATTTTGCGTGTGTCCGGTTGCATGCGGTTTAGCGATAGGCGGCGAGCATCGCGTAGAGGATAACGCCTGAGACAGAAACATAGAGCCACAGCGGCCAGGTCCAGCGGGCGACGCGGCGATGCATGGGAAAGCGGCCTGTGAGCGAAAGAAAAAACGTGATGAGGATCAGCGGCAGACAGATCGTCGCGATAAGAATGTGCGGCGTCAGCAGCACCCAGAGGTAGATGGCGCGCGCGGTGGGGTAGGCCTTGGGAAAAAGAAGGTCTCCGTGAAGGACATGATTCGTGACGTACGCGACAAGGAACGCGCACGAAGTGATGAACGCGCCGAACATGCTGTTGCGGTGCGCCGTGATGTTGCCTCGCCGGATGAAGCGGAATCCCATGACAAGAAACACCGTGCAGATCGCGTTCAGGAAGGCGTCAAGTGCAGGAAGAAACGCGAGGTGCGTCCCGGCCACGTCAGTCGGCGGATGGAAGTAGACGACCCATGCGAGCGCGAGTGACGCGAGTGCACTGAAGCCGATGATGCTCCAGATGACGGAGGCTGGAGTTCGGTAGTTGGGATTTTGTGCGGCGAGCGTGGGCATCAGAAAAACAACCGCCCCTGCGCGTTAAGCGCCATCGCCAGCAGCAGCAGCGGAAGGTACATCACCGAAACCTTCAGCAGATTGCGTGCAACGCTGCGATTCGCGGGGTCCTCAGGGTTACGCACAATGCTCGCGAAACGCACGGTTGCGTACAGATACCAGGCACCGAGCGCGAACGCCGCGATGGCGTAGGGGATGCCGGTGACATGCAGGTACGTCGGCCAGATACTGATCGGGATCATCAGCACGGCGTAAAGCAGCGCCTGGATCACCGAACTGCGAGCCGCGCGTCCGACAGGCTGCAGCGTTGCGGTGACGCGGATCCCGGCTTTGTCGTAGTCCTTGCGATACATCCAGCCGATGGCCATGAAGTGCGGGAACTGCCACACGAAGAGAATCGCGAAGAGCGCAATGGCCGGCCATTCGATGATGCCGCGCGCGGCGGTCCACCCGATGAGCGGAGGAGCTGCGCCGGGAAACGCGCCAATGAAAGTGTTCAGCCGCGTGATGCGCTTCAGGGGCGTGTAGATGCCGACGTAGCTGACTGCGGTGAGTAGTGTGAGTGTGCCCGTGAGCAGGTTCGTCGTCCACACGAGATACAGCGAACCGAGAAAAGTAAGCAGGAAGCCCGTGACGAGCCCGTTGACGAGGCCGATGCGATGCTGCGCCATGGGTCGTTGCGCGGTGCGCGGCATGCGCTTGTCGGTGACGCGCTCGAATGCCTGGTTGAGTGCGCTGGAGCCCGCTGTGACGAGCGTTATGCCAAAAAGCGCTTGGACAAGGCTGAAGCTGAACGGGCTGATGCCCGAGCGCAGGCAGCCCAGCACGTATCCGCCGGCGGCGGTAAGCACCACCATCGCCGAGACGCGCGGCTTCGTAAGGATGAAGTAATCCGAGAGCATGCCCAGGCTATGGCTGCGCGCGCGGACTGCCGTGGATGTGGCGGAAACGGACACCACTTTCAGGATATCGCGAATGTCGGCTTAGCTGGCGCGGAGGACAGCGGCCAGAGCGGTGGCAGCGTCGGCCAGCGCACCGTCCAGCGTGAGGCAGTCAGGGCAGAGGCGCAGCCACCGGTCACGGGCGTCGGTGAGGATGCCGTGCGCGCGAAGAGCCTCCGCGAGCGCGGGCGCGGCGGGGTGCTCGACCGTGAGGAAGGCGCCGTGAGCGTCCTCTGCGCCTTGCGCCTCAATACCATGCGCGGCCAGATAGCGTTTCAGACGGCGCAGGCGGTCGAGACTGTAATCACGCAGCCGTTGAACGCCGAGGCCCAGCGTGAACTGCTGGCCCGCGCGCGCCTGGTACCAGCTGAGGACGGAGGGTGTGGACTCGAGGAAGGCGTCGCCACCGGCGGCAAAGCGCGGCGGGTCGGGGCGCTCAAAGCGGAAGGGCTGATCCTTGGCGAACCAGCCGATGTCGAGCGGGCGGAGGCCGGAGGCGAGCGCGTCCGGCGAGAGATAGAGGAAGCACGCGCCGGGACCGCCGCGCAGGTACTTGTAACTTCCGCCGATCATGAAGTCAGCGCCCATGATAGTGACATCGACCGGCAGCGCGCCGACCGCATGGTAAGCGTCCACAAGCAGGCGAGCGCCGTGTTCATGGCATTGCTGAGCGAGGCCGTCGAGCCTGGGCAGGACCTCGCCTGTCATGAAAAGAACCTGTGAAACGACAACGAGATCAACACCTTTATTGATCCTGTCGAAGAGCGGCGAGAGATCGAGACGGCCGTCGGCTGCATGGATGGAGACGAGCTCAAGCTGAATGCGTCCGACGGTGGCGTACTGCTTGAGGATGACGTCGACGGAATCGAACTCGCAATCCGTGGAGAGCACCCGGGGAGTTCCCGGCAGCGCATTCAGCACCGTGCGCAAACCCTGTCCCGCAGAGGTCTTCGGGATGATGCAGTCGGGACGCGCCGCTCCGATGAGTTGCGCGAGTCGAGAGCGATGCGCGTTGTGCTCGGCCATCCATCCATCCCAGGCATCGCCCAGGTGCGACTGCCAGAGCTCGATGCACTCCCGCACGTCGTCCTGCGTCTGGTTCAACGGTCGGCCGAGCGAGTGGTTCGCAAGGTAGATTCCGGGACGAGCGATGGTGTGCGAAAAGAGCGGAAAGATATGCGCTCGCAGCCCGTCCTCAGTGAGCGGACCGGAACCGACTGCAGTGATCGCTTCGACGAGGGTCATTCCTTTGGTGCCTCGGTGCGTGACGTCAGCAGCTCGGGGAAGAACGTCAGATCGAGCGCCTGGCGCAGGAAGCTGGCCCCGGAGGAGCCGCCGGTACCGGGACGGAAGCCGATGATGCGCTCAACCGTCTTGAGATGGCGGAAGCGCCAGAGTTGGAAGTACTCCTCGACGTCGACGAGTTTCTCGGCCATCTCGTATGCCTCCCAGTGCTTGCGCGTGTCCGCGTAAATCTCGCGGAAGACGCGGACAATGGCCTCGTTGCGCTGATAGGGCTGCGACCAGTCGCGCTCGGTCGCCTCGGCGGGAATTGCATAGCCGTGACGCGCGAGATAGCGCAGGAATTCGTCGTAAAGGCTGGGCGAGTGCAGCGTGCGTTCGAGTTCAGCGTGAATTTCGGGATTGTGTTCGAAGACCTTGATCGTTGCGGCATTCTTGTTGCCGAGCAGAAACTCGATCGTGCGGTACTGAAACGACTGAAAGCCGGATGCATTGCCGAGCACACCGCGAAACTGCATGTACTCCGACGGCGTAAGCGTCTCAAGCACCGCCCACTGCTCGAACAGCTGCATCTGGACGAGCTTTACGCGCGAGAGGATCTTCAGCGTGGCTGGCAGGCGGTCGTTGCGCAGATGGTCAATCGCGGCCGTGAGCTCGTGAATGAGCAGCTTCATCCAGAGTTCAGAAACCTGGTGCTGGATGATGAAGAGCAGCTCATCATGATGTTCCGGCCGCGAGAGCGGATGCTGCTGCGCGAGCAGGCCCTCCAGCGAGAGGTAGCCCGAGTAGCTGAGGCGATTCGAGAAGTCGCTGACGATAGACGATTCGACGGGGCGCTGGTTCGTTGTGGACATCGTTCGCTCGCGGGGTGAATTCTACGCCACTGTGATTACGCGTCAGCGAGGACGATCTTCGCAATCGTCGCGAGTTGCATGAAGCTCGTGCCCTCGTAGATCTTGCCGATCTTGGCATCACGATAGAACTTCTCGATTGGATAGTCCTTCACGAATCCAGCGCCGCCGAAGACTTCGACCGCAAGGGACGCCGTTCGCTCCGCGACCTCCGAGGCATACAGCTTGGCCATCGCGGCTTCCTTCAGGTAAGGTGCGCCTGCGTCTTTGAGTCGCGCAGCGTTGTAGACCATCAGCCGCGCGGCCTCGATCTCCATCGCCATGCGCGCGAGCTGGAACTGCATCGCCTGGAACTCGGCGAGGGCCTTACCGAACTGCTTACGCTCCTTCGCATAACGAGCCGCGTGACGCCATGCGCCCGCGGCGAGTCCAAGCATCTGCGCACCGATGCCGATGCGGCCTTCGTTCAGTGTCTCGATGGCAACCTTGTAGCCCTTGCCCGGTTCGCCGAGGACATTCGCGACAGGCACGCGGCAGTTGTCGAAGCGCAGCTCGCAGGTGGAGCTCGCGCGGATGCCGAGCTTGTCTTCTTTCCTGCCGACACTGAAACCGTCGGCACCCTTCTCGACAATGAAGCAGGTGATCCCCTTGTAGCCTGCAGCCGGATCGATTGTCGCGAAGACGAGGAAGATCGATGACTCCAGCGCGTTCGTGATCCAGAGCTTCGCGCCGTTAAGGATGTAGTCTCCGCTGGCATCGTCTCGCACCGCGCGGCACTGCAGTGCGAAGGCATCGGAGCCCGAGGCAGCTTCCGACAGGGCATACGACCCGGTCGCCTTGCTCGCAAGCGCCGGAAGAAATTTCTTCTTCTGCGCATCGGTCGCCCAGAGCAGCAACGCGTTGATCACCAGCGTGTTCTGCACGTCGACAAGCACCCCGACGGAGGGATCGACGGCCGAGATCTCCTCGACTGCCAGCACGGCTTCAAACAAAGTGCCTGCTGCGCCCCCGAACTCCTCTGGAATCTGGATGCCCATGAAGCCCAGTTCGTGCAGTTTGCGCAGGAGACCGGCATCGAAGTGCGCCTCTTCGTCCATCTGGCGGACGAGCGGCGCGATCTCCGCGCGGGCAAAGTCGCGGACTGTGGAGCGGAAGAGTTGTTCGTCTGAGGAGAGCTGCGTAAGTGGCTGCATAAGCCTCGTGCCGAGTGTAGCCCAGAATCCCGGGATCGCCCCGTGGCATCAGGCGTGGTTCGCCAGTCGTTTAACGCGCGAAAGCTGAGGATTGCAGCGGAAACAGGGCAGGACTATACTGCTGGCATTGGGCACAGCTGGTGTTTCTTCATGCTGTGCCACGGGTGAGGTCCGTCTTCAGCGTAAGCGTCGAGGATGTCCGGCTCGAGAACGCAGGGCCGCCAGGCCATGAGGCAGGTGCGGGCGGAAGCTGGCGCGCAGTCACGCGCGTCCTCCGAAGTTGCAGGGCGGCGGTTGGTGGGACTGTCGTCGACGTTGTGAATGCCGTCTGGCCGGGGGACTGCCGGCTGTGCTGCGGGCCAATGATTTCTCTTAGCCGGGCAGGCATCTGTGAGGTTTGTGTTGCGAGCGTAAAGCCGCAAGACGACCAGGCGAACGTGCTCTGCAGCCGGTGTGGCGATGCGCTGGGCATGGAGTCCGCGCGGTTCGCCGCGGCCATGGGAATAACCGAGTGCTCGATGTGCAGGCTGGCTCCGCCGGAGTTTGCGCGCGCTGTGGCGTATGCGGAGTACGACGCCGAAGTTCGCGAGATGCTGCACCTGCTCAAGTTCAACGGCGCACGCTCCGTCGCCAGTCATTTGCTAGGCGACTACCTCGCGAAAGCCGTGCTGAAGCTCGAAGGTCAGGCCGCCGGTGAGCTGGTCGTGATTCCAGTACCGCTCTTCGCCGCCCGCGAACGCAGCCGCGGATTCAACCAGTCGCAGCTGCTCGCAGAGGCGGCGGCGAAACACCTGCGTAAGCTGCGCCGCGGCTGGCCGCTGACGATCGACACGAAGTCCTTCGCCCGCGTGAAAGACACGCATGCGCTGTTTACGATGCAGCCACACGAGCGGCGTAAGAGTCTCCGTGGGGCGTTCCGTGTGACGGACGCAGAGGCGATCCGGGGCCGCGAGGTGCTGCTGATCGACGACATTATGACCACCGGAGCCACGGCCAGAGAATGCGCGCGCGTGTTGCTGCGCGCAGGCGCCGCGAAGGTCTGGGTGGCAACGGTCGCGAAGGCGCAGCCGGAGAGTGTGAGAGTTCCGCGTACAGATGAATTCGGCGAGTCGACAGTAGCTCGCTGGGACGCAGGGCCTGTGTTGAACGCGGCGGCGCAGGCGAGTTCGTAGGGCGATCGGACCTTTTCGGGGAGGGTTGTGATGCAGACGGGCAAGATGAGAGGGAAGCGCAATCGACACCACACCACGCAGCCGGTACCCGGCACTGCGCGCGCGGAGGCGCTCGAAATTCGCGCCGGGGTCTTTCGGCAACCGGCCATGCAAACGCCGGTGCTGGTTCTCAACGCGAGCTATGAGCCGATCAACATCTGCGGCGCGCGGCGGGCGCTGGTTCTGGTGCTGAAGGGCGTGGCACGCACAGAGGAGGAGCAGGGGAGCATCCTGCACTCGCACAGAATGGCCATCCAGATGCCAAGTGTCATTCGGCTTCTGGAGTACCGGCGCATTCCTCACCAGACGCGCGCACTCAGCCGCAAGAACATTCTGCTGCGCGACCGTAACACCTGCCAGTACTGCCAGCTCGTCCTGACCTCGGCCGATCTGACTCTGGATCACGTGGTGCCGCGCTCCCGCGGTGGGCTCTCTACGTGGGAAAACCTTGTCGCCTGCTGCCGCGAGTGCAATCGCCGTAAGGGCAACCACATGCTGCATGAGCTTCACGACATGCATTTGTTGCGGGAGCCGCGGCCGTTCACGCTGCATACCAGCCGGCACATCATGCGGATGATCGGCAGCGCGGATGCCGCGTGGAGGAAGTACCTGTACTTTGAGAATGAGAGCGCGGCCTAGCGAGCGCAAATTGTTGGATGAGGCGCGGCCAATGGTCGCGCTTTCTGTTTACGGAGTCGGCTCGGCGACATCGTTGGTTACATTCCGCGCGAGCCGCATCAGCACGAACAGCATCAGCAGCGCACCGAAGTACATGTACGACTGCAGCGCATTCCAGCCGAGATGCGGCGCGAGGAAATTCGTTGCGGTGAGCGCGTTGAGAACGAGGAAGCTTGCCAGTGCCAGCAGCCATGGCGTCCGCTGCTGCCAGCATCCATAGGCGAACCACACCCACGCTGCGATGGCGAAAACGATGCCGTAGTGATGCTCCCACGCCATCGGCGAAGACGCGACCGAGGCTAACCCGGTCGCCGCCAGATCCGCCGTCGATCCGCGCAGTTTGCCCCACGGAAACAGCAGCGCTCCGCCGATGAGCACAAGCCCCGTGATCAGTGTCACGCGGTACACCCACCCGATGTACGGCGTGTAGAGAAGCGGCGTATACGTGATGTTCTCGCCATTGCCGATGACTCGATTGAGCGTCCCGAACATCGACTGGTTGGCATAGTGCGACTGTGCCTTCCGGCTAAGGCTCGAAAGCACGTGAATGTAGTCGAGATTGTTGTGCCAGCCGAAGACGAGTGTTGAGACCGCAATCAGCACGATTGCGCATACCAGGAAGGCGGCCGCCGCATTCCATCGTTTGCGCACGATCATCCAGATCCATAGCAGCCCATACTGCGGCTTCACGAACGCAAGGAGAGCGGAGACAACTCCAGCAGACCGTTCGCGTCCAGTCGTCCACAACAGCAGCAGAACCGTGAATAGAAATGATAGGAATGTCTGCGCGTTTCCGAGCGCATAACCTTTGATCAGTGGATAGCAACCGATACACGTCAGCATCACTGCGACAATCGACTTCCAGTCCATCGAAACATTGCGCCGCCGCAGCAGTCGTTGTCCCATCCTTAACGAGACAGCACCTACCCCAAGCACCGCGAGCCATGAAGTGACTGCAAGAAACTCGAGGATTGCCGATTCACTCAGGCCGAGTTTTTCGAGTGCAGCGAGCGGCAGCAAACTCGCCAGCGGATAGATGAGCGTGTCGTAAAGGTGCGCGTAATAGATTGGCTCCGTTGGATGCGCATGAAAATAATCAAGCGACTTCAGCATTGGCAGCCACGAGTCGGTCCATTGGCGCACATGCAGAAACTGCAGAAAAAAGCTCTTAATGCCACCCGGGTTGCCGAGCCCCGCCACGCGGCAGATCGCCCATTGAACAACATTGGCCAGCAAGAGGCTGATCACAACGAACAGCAGAAGCCGCGTGCTGTGCGGTCGCGGCGAGGAATCGCTCGGCGAAGAAAGAGCCATTGCGCTCACTATAACAAGTGGTGAACAATCGGCCGCGCTGGCTCTATGCTTGTGACATGCAGAGCACGGTTGAGCGCTTCGACGGGCGGGCAGTCGATTATGACCTCTATCGCGAACGTTACGATGTCAACGAGATCCTGGCCCCCCTGCGCGACTGGTGCGGACTGACGCCGGAGTGGCTTGTCGCCGACGTCGGCGCCGGCACTGGAATGCTCTCCGACGTTTTTATCGCGAACGGCAATCGCGTGATTGCCATCGAGCCCAACGCGGAGATGCGCGCGGCCTGCGCGCACCTGCATCCAAACGAACCCAGGCTGGACATCCGCGAAGGCACGGCTGAAGCGACAGGACTCGCCGCCGCGTCCGTCGATCTGGTGTGCTCCGGACGCGCTCTTCACTGGTTCCACCTCGAAGCCGCGATGCGCGAGTTTCGCCGTGTAGTGCGCCCGGGTGGTTGGGTTGTCAGCGTTGCTGCCGGACGCACGGAGTTCGGCCGCGAGGAAAACGAGGCCTTCGTGCACGTGCTCGAACAGTTCAGTGGAAGCGCAAAGGAAAGGCTCGAGGCCTACTCAGCCTATAGCCGGATGAAGAACTTTTTCGAGGGCAGCGAGTTTCATCACTACGAGCGCGGCGGCGAATTGCGCATGGACTGGCAGCATCTACGCGGTATGGCGCTCTCGCTGTCGCACGCACCGCGCATCGGCGATCCGCGCTTTCCTGAGTTTGAACGCGCTCTGAGGGAATTCTTTGAGCACTATCAGAAAAACGGTGTCGTCACCTGGGAGACGCGTTGTTGGTTGAATGCAGGGCGGATACGTCAACACGGATGAAAATAGTCCTTCCACGAATATTTGCTGAACGATGAGACCGCGATGTAGTTTCTTCGCAGGCTCAAGCACGATCTGTTCCCAGGGCTGTCCAAGCGGCTCTGCGCGACACCGAATCTGAATTGAGCCGTGGGCTGTTGTCTTGCAAGACGGAAGATGAAGTGCCAGGCTCGACTCGAACGAGGCGGGTTGGCGATAAATCATCGTAGAGGCGAAAGCTGCTGCAGCGCGTAAGAGGATCGCGGATGCTGCAGATGATTCGACGCTTTCGGCAGCAAAGCCCCAGACAAGAATCTTGCAGAAGAAACCTGAAGCGATGTCGCTCGTAGATTCCTCAAGCGATGTCGCCCGTCGCGCATGCGCACGAAGTCCCCACCATGTTTTCAGAGAGAAGGGGGTATTGCTATGGCACCGATTCTTGAGAGCGTCAGAGGAATGCTTGGACCACAGATTGTCAACGGAGTTTCGTCCCAGTTGGATGAGCCGACAGGCGTGGTGCAACGCGGGCTTGAGGAAGGTTCGGCGGCCTTGCTGGCAGGAATGGGCTCGAAGGCAGATCAACCCGGCTTCATGCAGCAGATCTTCAGCTTCATCAAGAATCCGGCCAATGATCTGGGGTTTGCGGGCGTTCCCACAGCGGCCGCGACTGGCGGTCTGGGCAGCCAGTTGCTATCTACAGTGTTCGGCTCCAATCAGGATGCCGTCGCCGATGGAATCGCCCGCGAGACCGGAATCACCGCGGGCAAGGCCACCGCGCTGCTCGGCATGGCTGCGCCCATGGTGCTCGGAATGCTGGGGCGGACAGTGCAGGCGACAGGGATGGACGCCTCCGAACTGGGCCGGTCGCTGAAGAGCGAGATGTCCGGACTCACAACTTATCTCCCCGCAAGTTTGCGGTCGTTTTCTGACCGCCCGCCCGCCGTAGCGACAATGCCCACCGCCGTGGCTCAGGAGCCGGAGAAGCCAAGACGTTGGGTGTGGCCCGTGCTCGGTCTCATCGCACTCGCACTTATAGCCTTCTGGATATTCCATCGCGCTCCATCGGTTCCATCAATCGACACTTCAGGCCTCGGCGCATTCTTCTCGACCAGGCTGCCTGACGGAACTGAACTGAACATCCCGCAGAATGGCATTGAGAATAAGCTCATCACCTTCCTCAACGATTCGTCGCGCCCCGTCGACAACACGACGTGGTTCACCTTCGATCGCCTGTTGTTCGACTCGAGCTCCGCGACTCTGCAACCTCAATCGCAGGAGCAACTCAACAACATTGTGGCAATCCTGAAGGCGTACCCGAACGCGCAGATAAAGATCGGAGGCTACACCGACAACACTGGCGATCCTGCGGCAAACCAGACGCTTTCGCAGAACCGCGCCAGGAACGTGACGGATGCCATCGTTGCCGGCGGTATCGACCCGTCGCGCCTGCAGTCGCAGGGCTACGGCGACCAGTATCCGGTCGCAGACAACTCAACGCCCGAAGGCCGCGCGCAGAACAGGAGAATCGCACTCCTCGCGACGCAGAAGTAAATCAACACTCGATGATATTCAGCGCCAGTCCCGCGAGCGAGGTCTCCTTGTAGCGGGACTGCATATCCATGCCCGTGCGGTACATCGTCTCGATCACCTGGTCGAGTGAAATCTTGTGCGTGCCGGGGTCATTCATCGCGAGCCGCGCGGCGTTTACCGCCTTCACCGCGCCCATTCCGTTGCGCTCGATGCATGGGATCTGCACCAGCCCGCCGATGGGATCACACGTCATGCCGAGGTTGTGCTCCATCGCAATCTCGGCTGCGTGTTCGATGGCGGCGTTGTCTCCGTTCATCGCGGCGACGAGTCCACCCGCGGCCATCGAACACGCCACACCCACCTCGCCCTGGCACCCCACCTCCGCGCCGGAAATTGAAGCATTTTCCTTGTAGAGAATGCCAATCGCAGCCGCCGCAAGGAAATAGCGCAACAGACCCCGCCCTCTCTCTATATCGCTCAGATCCTCGCTCGCGTGATGCAGGTAGTAGTACGCAATTGCAGGAATCACGCCCGCGGCGCCGTTCGTTGGCGCCGTCACCACCCGGCCTCCCGCAGCGTTCTCCTCATTCACCGCCATCGCCACCATCGTTACGGTGTCGAGCGGAGCCAGCGGATCGCGAGCTTTGCCTTCTGCCTCCAATCTCGCCGCGCGCGCAGCGAGCCCCGGCGCACGTCGCCGCACGTTGAGCCCGCCTGGCAACGTCCCCTCCGTGCTGAGTCCACGTTCGATGCACTGCTCCATCGTGTGCCATAGAGTCAGAATCGCCGCCTCAACCTGCTGTTGCGGCGTCAATGCGGCCATATCTGGCGGCGCGTCATTGTCCGGCCGCGCCGGCGACACAATACGGTCGATGCGCCGCGTGATCGTTGAATCGCAGAGCAGCGCAACCTCGTTACGCAGAACAATCTCCGGAATCGAGAGCTGATGCTCTTCTCCCAGGCCAAGCAACTCCGCCCCACTCGAGAACGGATACGGCACCTCGCGCTTCGCCGAGCCAACGGACGATGACTGTTCCAACTCCCTCGCAGACAAGATGAACCCGCCGCCAATCGAGTACAAGACGTCCGAAGCGATCGCATTCCCCGCTGCGTTGAAGACTGTGAAGCGCATGCCGTTCGGATGCGTCGAGTGATCCGCGTCGGGGTACATCTGGTCGCGGTGAAAGCGCATCTGCTCGCCTTCAACAAATGCAACCTCGCGACGTCCCATCAGCGTCAGCCGATGCTCATCGCGCACTCGCGCCAGCATGGCCTCAATCTGATTCAGCGAAACTGTATCCGGCGACTGCCCAAGCAGACCGAGAAGAATCGCGCGATCCGTCCCGTGTCCATGCCCCGTCAACGCAAGCGACCCATAAAGATCGATAGTGATCGACCCCACCTGGTCGAGCAGGCCTCGTGCATCCAGCTCGCGCAGAAATCGCAACGCCGCGCGCATGGGGCCGACCGTATGCGAGCTACTGGGGCCGATGCCGATCTTGAAGAGTTCGAAGAGGCTGGTGTTCATCGGTGCCCATTGTAGGCGCGAACACCCGGGTTACGTTTTGTGCCCGGCCGAGCCGCGCGAGCAGTTGATATACGCTGCCGCGGCAAACAGCCGCACCGGCAGCTTGGGATCATTCAGCAGCGGCCCTATGGATTTCATCGCACCTGCATCATGGCGCTGTCCCAGCGCCTTCGCGGCGGCCGCGCGGACCGCCGTATCCTTGTCGTCGAGCGCGTCGATGAGCTCTGCGCGAACCTCGGCAGCATGGCTCTCGGCAATGAGGTCGATCGCCGCAGCGCGTGCGGGATCGCTGCCGCTCTTTCGCATATACTCGAACGCCTTCACTCCAAACCCGAACGGACCGAGCAGAATCGATGCGCCCGTCGTTGCGCCAAGGGTGGCCATGCCTTGCGGGTCGTGTAGTTCCTTGTTCACATCATTCTTCGCGCCATGTACGAGCCCCGGCTTGGCCTTGCGGTCGCCGTCGGCCACGTCGCGCAGAAACGCCTCACCCGAGCGGTCGTTCATCTTCCACAGCGTGACGGCCGCGGTGAACGCAGCTCCCGGTTCGGGGTCGTGCAGCCGCTCGCGAAGCGCCGGTATCAGCGCGCGATTCTTCGTCTGTCCGGCCGCCACGATCGCGGCAGTCCGCACCTCGAGCTCCTTGTCGTTCATGCCTTCGCGGATAAGCTTCGCTGCGCGCGCATCGGAGCCCATCGTGCCCAGCGCCGCCAGCCCGATGATGTGCGTCTGGGTCGCCTTCTGCGACGCCGTCGTCAGCATGTTCCACGCCGCATCGACGCTCGGCGCTGTTGACTTCAGCTCCGGCTCTTCTTCCTGTGCCTGCGCGGCGGCGGCCGTCGTGACGATCTTGCCGTCGGCGCTCGAAACCTGCTTCTGCGCGAGCATGAATGTGCCACCGAAGGTCAGCGAAAGCGTGAAGGCGAGTGTCAACGTTTTGCGCGAAGCGTGCATGGTCCGTCCCTGAAGGTGGATTCGTAAATCGGGCCCGCAAGAGCTGGGTGGCCACGGTACGCGCTGCAAAGCGCTCCAGCAAGCACTTTTTAGAACTCGCACTCCCCATCCGGCGGTGTTGGAATGTTATGCAGGGCGCGCAGGTACGTTGCCGCCGCCGTCAGCCGCACGGCCAGCTTGTTATCGCCGAACATCGGCAGCATCTGCCGCTCTGTCTCGGCGTCGGGCCAGCGCCCCAGGCCCTTGGCACCGGCGGCACGAACCGCCGGCTCACCTTCCGTCAGGGCCTCGATCAGCACTGCGTGCACCTGGTCGGTGTGTTGATGTGCTATCTGGTCAAGCGCCGCCGCTCGCGGGGCCGCTCCGCTGTCCTTGCTCACCATTTCAATCGCCTTCAGGCCCACGCCGAACGGTCCCAGGAAATAGCCCGAGGCCTGGTTGATCGCGATCATGCTCATCGTCTTCGGGCTGCGCAGTTCCTTCATTGCCTTGTGCTTCTCGCTCTTGATCAGGCCCGGCTTCGCTTTGGCATCACCCAGCCCCACCGCGATCAGCAGATCTTCGCCGCTGTAATCATGCATCTTCCACAGCGTGATCGCGGCCGTATACGCCACCTGCGCGTTGTCATCGTCCAGCACACGCTGCAGCGGCTCAATCAGCTTCGGATTCTTCGTCAGCCCCGCGGCCAGCACTGCAGCGACACGCACGTCGTAGTCTTTCGCCGTGAATCCCTCTTCAATCAGCCGCGCCGCGCGCTCATCGTTGCCCATCGTGCCCAGCGCCGCCATCGCCTGCACCCGGTCATGCGCGCTCTGGCCCGGTTTCGCGGCATCGGTCAGCATCGACCACGCCCGAATCTCGTTGGGCTCAAAGTTCTGGCCTGCACCCTGCGTCGCTTCGCGCTGAGCCGGCGGTGGAGGCACCACCTGCTGCGTTCCCTGCGGCGGAGCAGGCACCGTTTGCGGTTGTACCGGCGTCTGCTGCGCCGGTGTGGGTTGCGGCGTTGCATCCTGTGCGCAGGCCGGGCCGATCAAAACTCCGGCAGCAAGCAGCGCAAGCAAAGCGGTTGGTCGTCGTGCGTTCATGGGACTCCCTCAAAACGTGGCCATGCGCTCGCCGGAACAGGTCCGGCGACTCTCGCAAAGTACACAGAAGACAGAATTTAGGACGCACATGAAGTATCACGAGGTTGTTCTCCTTTCCATGAACTTCGTGTCATCTGCTTACGGAAGTGGTACGCCGCGCAACATCTTGCGGATGCTAGACTGGGCCCACTTACGGCCTCATGGGCTCTTTAGGCGGGACATGCTGTTCAAGACGCGCAGCGCTGCGGTCTACGGGATCGACGCGCACCTGATCGATGTCGAAGTAGACTTCTCCAACGTCAAGCAGGAGCAGGAGACCTTCAGCGTCGTCGGCCTTCCCGACGCCGCCGTTCGCGAGAGCCGCGACCGCGTCCGCTCCGCCATCCGAAACTCCGGCTTCGACCTTCCGCCCACCCGCATCACCATCAACCTCGCTCCCGCCGACCTCAAGAAGGAAGGCTCCGGCTTCGATCTCTCCATCGCAGTCGGCATCCTCGGCGCCTACGGCGGCCTGGCGATCGGTGACGTCAGCGACTTCGTCCTCGTCGGCGAACTCGGCCTCGACGGCTCGATCCGCGCGGTGCAGGGCATGCTGCCCATCGCCATCGCCGCGAAGAATGCCGGCATCCACAACCTTGTCATTCCCGCAGCGAACGCGCGCGAGGCCGCAGTCGTCGAAGCCGTCAACGTCTATCCCGTCCGCACCCTCATCGAAGTTCGCGAGCTCCTCAACTCTGCCGCGCACGGCCCTGTAAAAGCCGATCCGCTCCGCGTCGAATCACGCGCGCTGCTCGAGCAATCGCCCGATCATGTTCCCGACTTCCGCGACGTTCGCGGCCAGCACGTCGCCAAGCGCGCGCTCGAAGTCGCCGCTGCGGGTGGCCACAACATCCTCATGATCGGCCCGCCCGGTTCCGGCAAGACGATGCTCGCCAAACGTCTGCCCTCGATCCTGGCGCCGCTGCGCTTCGAAGAAGCTCTTGAGACCACCAAGATTCACTCCGTCGCCGGTGTGCTCAACAAGGACGAAGGTCTCGTCACGCAGCGCCCCTTCCGCGCCCCGCATCACACCATCTCCGACGCCGGCCTCATCGGCGGAGGCATGATTCCTCGCCCCGGTGAGGTCAGCCTCTCGCACAACGGCCTGCTCTTCCTCGACGAGCTCCCCGAGTTCCCGCGCAACGTTCTCGAGGTTCTTCGGCAGCCGCTCGAGGACGGCCACGTCACCATCGCACGCGCCGCCATGTCGCTCTCGTTTCCGGCGCGCTTCATGCTCGCCGCCGCCATGAACCCTTGTCCCTGCGGCTACTTCAACGACAAGAGCCGCCAGTGCATGTGCACGCCGCCCATGATTCAGCGCTACGTCTCCAAGGTCAGCGGTCCGCTGCTTGACCGCATCGACATCCATATCGAAGTCCCTGCAGTGCAGTACAAAGAGCTCCGCAGCGGCCAGGCCTCCGAAGGCTCCGCCGAGATTCGCGCACGCGTCATGAACGCTCGCGAGCGCCAGCATGCGCGTTTTCTCGAAAGCGGCGCACGAACCAATGGAAGCCCTCGCGCCGCCAGCCGCGCCGTCTACTCCAACGGACAGATGACGACGAAGCAGATCCGCACGCACTGCGAGCTCTCCAGCGACGCCGAAAAACTCCTCGAGCGTGCCATGCAGCAGCAGGGACTCAGCGCTCGTGCCCACGACCGCATTCTCAAAGTCGCGCGCACCATCGCCGACCTCGATACCTCGGAAGGAATCGCCGTGAAGCACATCGCCGAGGCCATCCAGTACCGCACCCTGGACCGGAGCTACTGGTCATAGTTGCCCCTGGCGACTGGTCCTGAGGCCGTTCGCCCCGGCCGCATAGCCACCCGTCACAAACATGTTTGGAAATCCCTCTGCGAACGCAACCATCCTTGCGTAGCTTTGTCCTCAGCAGTCGAAGCTGGAGCAGAATTTGACCGTGCCCTGACACTCGATCCGACCTTTGTCAGCGCCCGCACGGCACGCGACGCCCTGAACTGAAATGCAAAATGTATCGAAAATCGTCGCCCCACCGTTCGATAAACGACCACAAATTTGGTCCTTCCTCTGCCCAACTATGTCCCTGATTATCAGTAACTTATACCTGTCTCGTTGCGATATCCCGTTTTCTGGATAAGAATACTGCGCCTGTTCAAAAAAAAGGATTGACTCGTCCCGCCGTGAACGATAATGTGCATCTGGGAACGCGAAAGTCGGTTGCTTTTCGGCCCCTCGCGTTCGTCATCCAATCGGGACGGATAGTGTTCCGGAACCAACCAGGCAGTGACTGGGGACCTTCCTGATCTCGTGGGGGCATCTCTCCACAAGATGGGTCCACTGCTGCGTTTGAGGCTAACTCTTTCAAACGCCGCGACTTGAAAAAAGCTGAAGTGGCGCTGGAATCGATGCATCTGTTCCAGGCCGACTGCGTCTAAACAGATGGGGACCTATGCCAGACTGCGACTGGCGGACCTCAATCACACGACGTAGGCCACACACAGAGTGGAGCTCAGAACACTGAGGGCAGCCACCTAAGACTTTCGCAGAGGAAAGAGAAACGTTATGCGCTCGGATCTGATTTTTGGAGCCCTCACTCACGTCAACAACCGCTACCAGCTCTGCCAGCTCGCCTCCAAGGCGACGCGCAAGCTTCACAAGCCCAACACCCGCCTCCAGGACACCACCAACGAGGTTCTGGATCGCTTCAAGGATGCAATGCCGATGGGCTTCGATGGTGCTGAAGAGTCAGTAGAGACCGTGGCAACGGTTCGCCGCGCGGCCTAAAGGCCGTCGCGGCGGCCTCGCCGTTTTTTCAGGACTGTGTTCCCCCGCCGGTCCGCAATTTCTGACAGTTGTGTTATCGTGGTCACGTCCTTCCAGCATCACCTTCTGTAATCCTCCCCCGCTAGACTCCTTCCCGCGCGTGACGCTCTTCGCTCCACCCCTGAGCACGGGGTCTCCGCACCGCACTCCACCATCCCCGCATCACCCAAATCCTTCCTAAAGAACGAAAGTCCCAAAGAGACCCATGACCATCACTGAGTTGAAAGAAAAGAGCATTGCCGAGCTCGGCAAGCTTGCCCGTGGCCTCGAGATTCCTGGTACTAGCGGGCTCCGCAAGCAGGACCTCATCTTCAAGATCCTTCAGGCGCAGAGCGAAAAAGAAGGCCACATCTTCGCCGAGGGCGTCCTCGAGATCCTGCCCGACGGCTACGGCTTCCTCCGCAGCCCCGACTACAACTACCTGCCCGGCCCCGACGACATCTACGTCTCGCCCTCGCAGATCCGGAAATTCGACCTCAAGACCGGCGACACCATCTCCGGCAACGTGCGCTCGCCGCACGAAGGCGAGAAGTACTTCGCGCTCGTCAAGATCGAAGCCATCAACTTCGAGTCGCCCGAAGAGACCCGCAACAAAATCCTCTTCGACAACCTCACGCCGCTCTATCCGCAGGAGCGCATCAAGATGGAGACCGTGCGCGAGGGCATCAGCGGCCGCGTCATGGATCTCCTCTGTCCCATCGGCAAAGGCCAGCGCGGTCTGATCGTCGCTCCGCCGCGCACCGGCAAGACCGTGCTCATGCAGGCGATCGCGAACTCCGTCACCGCGAATCACCCCGAGGTCGTCCTCATCGTTCTGCTGATCGACGAGCGCCCCGAAGAGGTCACCGACATGCAGCGCAGCGTGAAGGGCGAAGTTATTTCGTCGACATTCGACGAGCCCGCCGCGCGTCACGTCCAGGTCGCCGAGATGGTCATCGAGAAGGCCAAGCGGCTCGTCGAGCACAAGCGCGACGTCGTCATCTTGCTCGACAGCATCACTCGATTGGCACGCGCCTACAACACCATCGTCCCGCCCTCGGGCAAGGTCCTCTCCGGCGGTGTGGATTCCAACGCGCTGCAGCGGCCGAAGCGCTTCTTCGGCGCGGCCCGCAACATCGAAGAAGGCGGTAGCTTGACCATCATCGCGTCGGCACTCATTGATACCGGCTCGCGCATGGACGAGGTCATCTTCGAAGAGTTCAAGGGCACCGGCAACATGGAAGTGATCCTCGACCGGAAGCTCGTCGACAAGCGGGTCTTCCCGGCCATCGACATCCAGCGCTCGGGAACGCGAAAAGAGGAGCTGCTTATCCCGAAAGACGATCTGCAGCGCACCTGGATTCTGCGCAAGGTCCTCAACCCGCTCTCGCCGGTTGAAGCCATGGAGCTTCTCTCCGACAAGCTCGGCAAGACCCGCAACAACCAGGAGTTCCTGCACAACATGAGCTCGCTCTAAACGGCTGAGCTCGATTACTGCGGTGCAGCAAAGGCGCGGCGCGGAGGCCGCGCCTTTTTGTTTCTGCTTGCGGAAAGCGGCGTGGAACAGAGTGTTCCCCGTGGAACATTCATTTGTATGTCGCTAAGAAATGTGGGAAACGGCGTTTTCTGTGGATTGCACGCGACTGCGCTTCGAATATCGTCCAAAGACCCTGGAAACGTATACCGCGAACGCATTCGCAATCTCTGCCGCCTTCTGTCGACGCGCTTTTGTTGTTTTCAGGATGCGCTGCCGCTCCGCTCACGTTATGCTGTTTCGCTGAGGTGAGCGGATGCGTTCGACCCATGTTGAAATCCTGTTCTCTCTTTGCTTTGCTTTACCAGCGCTTGCAGGCGCGCAGACCAATCAACCACTCATGCCCCGCGACTATCGCGGCGTGCAGACGAACATCGGCGGTATCTTCGTAACGCCTGTTCCCAACTTCCCCTTCACCGCGGATGTCGAGGTGGTTTCGCATATCAAGACGGCTGACGGCAGCGAGCACATCGTCACCACGACGGAACACATCGCACGCGCATCCTCCGGGCGCATCTACAACGAGCGCCGTATGTTCGTGCCCGCGGATTTCAAAGGCACACCGCTCCTGCTCGGCTTTCTGATCTACGACCCCTCCAGCAGATTAAGCATCCGCGTCGATCCCATGCAGCATCTGGCGCGCGAGGTCACGCTGCAGGCGCCTCTGCAGACTCCGGCAGCCTCGCTTTCTCCGCAGCAACAACCCAAGATGCCGGGCGTTACCGAAACCGATCTCGGAACGCAGCAGATGAACGGACTTGAACTCCACGGCATTCGCAAGCAGCGCACCGTTCCGGCGGAGATGAGCGGGACCGGCAAACCCATCGTCATCACTGACGATTACTGGTACTCGCCCGACCTCGCGATCTACACGACCATCCGCCACGACGACCCACGCACCGGCGAGCAACTCGTCGCCGTCACCCACGTGCAGCGCACGGAGCCGTCAGCGGAGACCTTCGTGGTTCCACCGGAATACAAAGTCGTGGACGAGACCACCGACAACTCACCCCGAGCCAGACAATAGCGTTGAAATTCATGCGAGGTAGGCCGATGCAGTTGATCAGAGTTGAATTCCTGTTGGCTTGTTTCCTGACATTGCCCGTCGTTGCTCATACGCAAATCCCGGATGTAAAAGAGGATACGCCGTTCCGCCCTAGCCCCGGTAGCAATCAGTGGCTTGAGCATGTTCATAATGGGGGATCAAGCCCAGTTGAGGCCCTCTTCTCTTCTTTTAGCTGCTCAGATCGCGGCGGTTTAAGCGGGCGTGTCCTCGATTCCCGCTTCAACTACGCCGGGGACAGGAGTATTTCTCCTGCCGGAAGTTCAGAGGTCGCCGCAGATGATCCTTCGGACTGTAGCGGAGGGATAAAGGCGGCCGTTTTTTCAGATGGTCATGTCGAGGGCAGCTACGAGGGGCTCAGGCAGATTTTCGATCAGAGGAAGGGCGCTTATGAAGGACTCGGGGTCGTTATCCCATTGCTGAATGAGGTTGCGGAAGGCCAACGAACGACGCCTCAGTTGATTGGCGCATTGCAGTCGCCAATGAACAAGCTAAGCAGTGTCCACACTCCAGAGGCTGATGGTTGTCGCTTCATTTATTTCTTTCTTAAAGTAGATTGGAGTACGCAGAGCGGCGAATTATTCGTTCCGTCAGACGGGACACCCGCCAACGGGCCTGACGTAAACGAAGTTATGAAGACACAGCGAGTTTCGCTCGAGCAGGCGCGTGCAATAGTTCTTTCGCGGAAACTCAAAGAGTGGCGCTCTGCTCTGGAAGGGCATACGGAGATGCCATGACAAAATCTCGCGCCTGTCGCCGTGTTAGCTTGACCGGCGCTCATACGGGAGTGGCACCTTCACCTTCACCACCTTCATCCCCGCAGCCCTCGCCGCGATCACACCTGTCTCAGCATCTTCGAACACCAGGCACTCCTCCGCCATCATGCTTCGCATCTTGAAAGGGGCACAGCCCGTGAAGGAATGTCTGCCCGATTATGTGATGCGGAAGTCCGCACTCATACTATGCTGTTGCGCTGAGGTGAGCGGATGCGGTTGGCCAGCGTTGAAGTCCTGCTCTCTCTTTGCCTGACGCTGCCGATCGTCGCATGCGCGCCGGCCACAGCCCAGATTCCAGCAAACGCGGGAGCGTCCTACACTCCGCACCTGACCTTCGACGTGGCTTCGATTCGCGAGTATCGTGCCGACGGCGGTATGCGGTATGTCGACAATATGCCGCACAATAGCCTCTATCATGGCGAAGGGGTTGCGCTGTGGGGGTTGATCCTTGGTGCCTATGACCTGCACCTCGTTAATCAGTTGGAAAACCTTCCCCATTGGGCGTTTGAGACCCTGTACACCATAAACGCGAAGTCCGACCCGTCGACGGATGAGGCTCTGGCGAAACTGAGCGAGAGCGATGCCAAAGCCGAAAAGCGCCACATGCTTCAGGTACTGCTCGCGGAGCGCTTTCATCTGCAAATTCATCCAGAGACGAGGATGAGTAACACTTACGAGTTGCTCACCACCTCCCGAACAGCGAAGTTGATGACGCCGGTGCAAGGTGACCTTGGGAAAACTATAAGCACCTGCAATATGCATTTCTCCCGGGACAAAGGTGCAGAGGTTGACTCCAAAGGGTGTCCATTCCATATTTTCTTCAGCGACCTTCAGCAAAATCTAGGCACGGAAGTTCTCGACCGCACGGGGATGACCGGGATGTACGCCTATCACCTCATGTGGTCGCCGGCTCAGGCGCCGCAAGGCGCTCCTTCGGAGGATAGATATCCCCCACTGAAGGATGCGGTGCGTGAACAGCTGGGGCTGGAGTTGAAGCCTACAAAGGGGCCGGTGACGTTCTGGGTGGTGGATCACATCGAGCGCCCTACACCGAACTAAAGGTGACCCAGAGCAGATCGATCTACCTGCTCCCATTCGCTTGCGTCTTGCGCTCATGCGGCAGCGGCACCTTCACCACCGCCATTCCCGCGGCCCTTGCCGCCGTAACACCCACCTCCGCATCCTCGAACACCAGGCACTCCTCCGGCTTCACGCCCAGCATCTTTGCCGCCATCAGGAACGGTTCCGGATCAGGCTTGCCCTTCGCATAATCGCCGGCGCAGACAAACGTGTCGAAGCGGTCCAGCAATCCCAGCACGCTTAGAGAGATCTCTACTGAAACTCGCGTGCCCCCGGAAACCACCGCAAACGGAATCCGCCCGTGCTGTTCCTCGATATGCTCCAGCACCTCGTGGACGGGCGTCAGCTGCTCAATCATCTCCGTGTAGTACAGCTCCTTTGCATCTGCCGTCTGCTCCACCGGCATATTCAGCCCGTGCTCCTCGTTGAGTGCCACGATGATGGCGCGCACCGGCATGCCACCCCACTCATAAAAACGGTCTTCGGGAAACGGGCAGCCGTGCTCGCCCAGCGCGCGGCTCCACGCCACGTAGTGCAGCGGCATCGAGTCGACGATTGTTCCATCGCAGTCGAACAGGTATGCCTTGAATTCGCCCTCGGGCAGCGTGAGTTTCATCGGAACCTTCCCGGCCATCCTCGGCATTGTTGTATGGCTTCGAGAGGGAGCCAGAGACCTGTCATTTTCGCCCATGGCCGGAGCGGAAAGACCTGAGTTGATTGGATGCGGCCCTTTGCGATAACAACATATCAATTGCATCAAGCAACCGGCAAAAAGCCGAACCCATCGTGGCTCTAGTACCCGTTCTCCAGCAGGTATTCCGTCGTCAGCCAGGTCGTCGCCGGTCTTCGTGAGTCGGCGGCCATGGTCTCCTCTGCCTTTCCCCCCGGTGCCGCGGCTGCCGCCAACTGCTGCGCCGCATACTTCGACAGGACATCCGTCTCGATGTTCACCGTCTCGCCCGCCATCTTCGCGCGCAGGTTCGTGCTCTTATACGTGTGCGGAATAATCGCAATCTCAATCCGCACCGAGCCGTCCGGCTCCTGCTGATGTATCTTCGCCACCGTCAGGCTGATGCCGTCAATCGTGATCGATCCCTGCGGAATCACCTGCGCCACCAGCTTCGCCGGAATCTCAATCGTCATGCGCCAGTCGGCGCCCACGAGATCCGACCGCAGCGGCACCAGCGAGATCAGCTTGCCGGTGCCGTCCACATGTCCCTGCACCACGTGGCCGCCCAGCGGCGACCCCGCCGGCGTCGGCAGCTCCAAATTCAACAACGCACCGGGTTGCAGACCCGAAAGGCTGGTCCGCTCGATGGTCTCCTGGGCCAGGTCGGCGGCGAACCGACCGGGATGCGCCTCGTCCCGCTCCTCGATGTCCAGCGCCGTCAGGCAAACGCCGTTCACGGCAATGCTGTCGCCGATCTTCCATCGCCCCGCCAGTTGCGGCGCGGCCACCACCAGCCGCATGGCTCCCGCGCTCGACTTCGTCGCGAGGAGTGTCCCGGTCGTCTCAATGAGTCCTGTGAACATATGTTTAGGGTACCGTGACGTCTCCCTTTCCCTTGCGTCGCGCGGTTAAGCCCAATTTCATCTATACCTTGCGCAATTTGTGACGGGCGGGGTACCAGCCGTCACGGATTTGCATTCGCCGACCCAATCGCTCCGGTTGTCGAATCCCTGACAACAAATCTCACCCGCTGCGTGAACGGCGGAACGATCATCGGAAACACGAAACTCACCTTCGAATCCGGCTTGAGGACATCGCTCGCCGCCAGCTCTTCCTGCATCTCCGCCGCGTGTTGAGCGGTCTCCTTGCCCTTGTTGTTGTAGCAGACCGCCAGGATCGTCACCTCCGCTAGCCGCGCGCCACCCGGCTGCTCCTTGAACTTCAAATCATTCGCATTCACCATTACCGAGTAGCCGCTCTTCGAGCGCTTCGCATCTGTGTGCAGCGCCGTGTAGGGCATCGTGGTCCGCGCCGCGCTCATCAGGTCGTACTTCACGTCATTGGGCTGCCTGGCCTTCGGAGCCACCGCAACCTGCGACACAGGAGCCGAACTCGTGAAGTACCCCTCACGCGTAATCACCCGCAGCCCCGGAACGTTTACCGTCACGTGGATCTTCCGGAAAGGTTGCGCCGCATCGCTCTCGCCCGTAGGAATGTAGGACATGGTGTAGTACTCCGTCCCCTCCTGCGAGACCTGCGCCACCTGCGCGTCCAGGTCGTTGCGCCCACCGATAACGCGTCCACCCGTGTTGTCCGCAAATTTATTCATCGACATGTTGTCGGAGAAGTTGCCGAAATCGCCGATGTTGCTGCCTGCGGAGGTTACATTCGAGGGATCGAGCGTCTGGTCCGTCACATCGTCCGCCTTCAGCGGTCCGCCCGGATCGATGATGTAAAGCGTCACGCGCGCCTGCAGCATCTTGTCGGTGACGTTTTTGATCGCAGCGACCACCTTGTCGTGATCCTTCTCGCTGATATTTGTCAGGTCGTAGGCCTTGTTGTAGCCGGTGCCGACCCAGATCACGTTCTTCCGTCCCGGAATTCCGGTGACGCTCTGCGCGATCTGCAGCATCGCACCGAGTGTCTTTACGAGGCCATTCTCTGAGCCGCCCGCGCCTCCGTTGAGCGTGTTCACAATCTGCGTGAAGTCCAGGTCGGCGGTGTGCTTCTGAACGCTCTCCAGCAGGTCCGCGCGGCTCTGCGTGTAGTCGTGCAGAACGACCATCCTCGAGTAACCCGCTGCAACGAACAGCGTCGGTACAGGCAATACAGCAGGCTGCGCTTTCAGGTACTTCTCCATCATCTGTCGCGCATAGGCCAGTTGGTGGAACGGGGTGTCCACCTCGTCGAAGACCAGCACGTTCACCGGAGCCTGCCCGATCTTCGGCAGGTCCGCGACGCTGTGCACCACGGCATCGTTACTCACGGGCATCAGGTGCCCCGACGGAGCATCGAAGTCGCGGATCGTCTGGGGGAGCTTGTCCTCGGTGATGGAGAAGAGGGAGCGGTCGAGGTTCGTGACAGGCTTGCCACTGTGATCCAGCACAACGACATCCAGCACCACCAGCCGCGAGGTGACCGAGAGCGTTTCCTGCGGGCTGTCCTGGCTGCCTTGCGGAGCCTGTGCCCGGATGAGAGTGCAGGCAGAGACACACAACACTAACCCCAGTAAGCGCTGCAACCTGAACCTTTTCATGAGCATGTTCAATGTACGCAAGAGGGGAATGGAAGGACGCGACAAAGTCTCGTTGTCCGCGTCCTTTCTCGCAATACCACCTTCCCGTAGACTTGAAGGTGATGTTTAGCTCACTATTCGGGAAGCGCGGCGGCCAACCAGAAGATCAAGCCCGCGAGCCGGAACCTAAAGAAACCGAAGCCCAGAGTAACCAGGAGCCCGAACGGAGGGGCTTCCTGGACCGCATGCGCGAAGCCGTTACGCGCACGCGGCAGTCACTTTCTGACTCCATTTCCGGCGTCATCGCGCTGACTCGCGAGATCGACGAGACCTCGCTCGATGAGTTGGAGTTCGCTCTGCTGGCCTCCGACATCGGAGCGCCGACGGCGGACGAGATCATCACACGCCTGCGCGACCGCGCCCTGCGTCACGGCCTGGCCAACGGAGCGGAGCTGAAGGTTGCGTTGAAGGACGAGATCCGCCGCATCCTCGACTTAGTGAACACGCCGGTTCGACACGCACCGGCACCGCCGGAGGTCATCCTTCTGGTCGGAGTGAACGGTACCGGCAAGACAACAACCAGCGGCAAGCTGGCTGCGCTCTTCCGGCGCGAAGGCAGGTCGGTCCTGCTGTGCGCCGCAGATACGTTTCGTGCGGCTGCCATCGAGCAACTCGAGGTGTGGGCTGACCGCTCCGGCGTGTCGCTCATCAAGACCAAGCAGGGCGGCGATCCGTCGGCGGCGCTCTTCGATGCTGCCACCGCGGCCAAATCACGGTCCACCGATGTTCTGCTGGTAGACACCGCCGGCCGCCTGCATACGAAGTCCGACCTGATGAAGGAGTTGGACAAGATGCGGCGCACCGCGGAGCGGCAGATTCCGGGATCTCCGCATCAGACACTGCTGGTGATCGATGCGACGACAGGCCAGAACGGTCTGCAGCAGGCTCGTCTCTTCACCGAGGCGGCCCGCGTTACCGGTATCGTTCTGACCAAGCTGGACGGTACAGCCAAGGGCGGAATCGTGGTCGCCATCGCCCGCGAACTAGGTCTGCCAGTCCGCTACGTCGGCGTCGGCGAGAAGCTCGAGGATATCCTGCCGTTCGATGCCGGCAGCTTCGTCGATTCGCTTCTGGATTGAAATTTCTTCGACTGATAAGTGAGTCCAGGCTACCCTTCTGTTCCGTCAACCTTCTAAATAATTGCGGCGGTTGTGAGTGACCTCCGGCACGTTACAAAAATAATGCCGCCTTCGTTTGGCTCCAGACCCTGAAGAGTTATGAAGGTTTTGAGCCGTTCTGGAGATACTCGCTTGCGTACCCGCTATTAACTAAGGAGGTTCCCCTGTGCACTCGCTGATTGCAGCCTTCTTCGCCATGATTTTTTCCTTCTCGCACGCGCAGACCGTGCGTCATAGCGAGATCGCGGTTGCCCAGGACAATCATCCGTTTGTTCAGGCCACCGCTCCCACCCGTGAAGAATTGAACTACGAGCAGTTTGAGACAGTGACCAGCTATGCTGAGGATTCATGCGTCTCCTGCCGGCGGATGAACGTGGTCTACGACGCGCGCTAGAGCTCGCCAGCGACGCCGCGGCGTTCGCTTCTCCAAATCCAGCTGTGGGTTGTGTCCTGATGCGGTCTGAGACCGTTCTGGGCGAAGGTGCGCACTTTTATGACAGCTTCGATCATGCGGAGATCGCCGCGCTGAAGCAGGCGCGTACGGCGGGTCATGATCTGCAGGGCGCTACGGCGTGCGTGACGCTGGAGCCCTGCGCTCATCACGGACGTACCGGGCCGTGTTCCGACGCATTGATAGCTGCGGGCATCTCGCGCTGCGTTGTGGCCACGTTCGATCCGAATGCGCTGGTTCGCGGGCAGGGTTTGGCGAGGCTGACCGCAGCCGGCGTCGAGGTGCTGGTTCTTCCGGCGGACTCCGAGTTTGCAGTGCAGGCGCGGAGGTTGAACGATGCGTTTGCGTTTGCGATTCAGTATCAGAGGCCTTTTGTGACGCTGAAGGCTGCGGTTTCGGTGGATGGCAAGCTTGCACCCGCAGCGTCGCAGAGAAGGACCGCCACGCCGCATTGGCTGACGGGAGCGGCGGCGCGCGCCGATGTGCAGAGGTTGCGTCATGCGTCGCATGCAATTCTGACTGGTATTGGCACCGTGCTTGCGGATGATCCGGAGCTCACGGATCGCACCGGGCTGCCGCGAAGGCGCCCACTGCTGCGCGTGGTGGCTGATCCTGAACTGCGTATTCCGCTGGAGTCTAAGCTGGTGCGTTCGGCTGCGTCAGGAGAGCGGAAGGACTTACTGATCTTCTGCGACGAGGTGGCCGACGAGGAGTGCGAGACAGACTTGCGCGCACGTGGTGTTGAGGTGCGTCGCCTGCCGAGGCGCGATGGGCGGCTCGATCTTCGCGTTGCGCTGGATGTGTTGAACGGGCACCACCACATTCGCAGCGTGCTGACGGAGGCAGGCTCTTCACTGAACAGCAGCCTTTTGCGCGATCAGCTTGCGGACAAGGTGGTGCTGTACTTCGCCGAGCAGGAACTTGGTGAAGGAGCGGTTCCGTTTGCGGAGGGAACTTCGCCGTATCTGTTGCAGGAGAGGTTGAGCTCAGTGGAGCGAGAGACGTTTCCGAACGGGGATAGTGAGGATGTTCGCGTCAGCGGATACCTGCATGATCCGTGGGCTGGATTGTGAGGCTCGCAGGAATCCCTGCGAACCCACGTCCCTTCGGGACATTGGGCACCCGGATTTGTGGCGGGCGCGATCAGCTGATGGTGAAGTCGGCGATGAGCGGCAAGTGGTCGGAGGCGACGAGTGCAGTGGATGTGCGGACGAGGTGGGATTCGATGAGGTCAAGAGGCGGTTCGTAGTAGCAGTGGTCGAGCGTGACGAGCGGAAGCAGTCCGGGGAAGGTTGCCGGGAGACGCAGCGTGTGGCGGGGGCTGAAGGTGCTGAAGGTCTCGCGGAGCAGGTGAGTGGTGAGGCCGCGAGTCCACTCGTTGAGATCGCCGACGACGAGGCGGGGAGCGGTGAGCTGTGGGCTCGCGAGAATCTTCTCTCCGAGCAGGACGCGTGCCTGGCGGCGGCGCTCGTTGAAGCCGGTCCCGAGATGGACATTGAAGATATGCAGGAGTTGTGAGCCGAGCTCGATGTCGGTCTGAAGTGCGCCACGTTCTTCGCGGCGCGAGGTGAGGTCATGGTTGTGCCATGCGCGGATGGGCAGGCGTGACAGCGTGAGGTTGCCGTAGGTGCCGCCGTGGAGCGGGCGGTTGGCGCCGAAACGATGAATGTATTCGGGGAGTGCACGTTCGATTTCGCCCACTTGATCGAAAAGGTGCGTGCCGGGAGCGTTGACGACCTCCTGCAGGCAGAGGATGTCGGCGTCGAGTTCCTTGAGGATGGCGATGATACGCGCGGACGAGGTGCGGCGATCGAGACCACGAGCCTTGTGAATGTTGTACGTGGCGACGCGCAGGCGATCCATCATTGCTGGCGCTCGAAGATCCAGCCGAGCAGCTCGGGCGCGCGCTCGAAGAGGGGGCGGTGGCGCCATTCGTCGAGGGTGACGCGACGGCTCTCGAGAAGGTCGTGTGCGAAATCAGACTCCATGCGCTGCGCGAGGCTGGCGTCGCGGACGGCGAGGTTGACCTCGTCATTGAGGCCGAAGGAGCGGTTGTCGAAGTTGGTGGAACCGACGACGGTCCAGAGGTTATCGACGACGAGGACCTTGGCGTGGATCATGGCGGGTTGGTACTCGTAGACCTCGGCGCCGGACTTGAGGAGCGGACCGTAGGCCGCGCGGCTGGTGCTGCGGGTGAGGAGGTGGTCGGACTTGTGGCCGGGCACGAGGATGCGGATTTTGACCTGGCGTTCTTCAATGGCGCGGCAGAGTTCGCGGGAGAGGCTTTTGTCGGGGAGGAAATAGGGCGTCGTGATGGAGATGGATTGTTTTGCGGAGGCGAGCAGGAGTTGGAAGAGCACGCGGGCGCGCGTGGAACCGCCGATGGTGGGTGTGGAGTTCACAACAAGCGCGGCGGTTGGGTCAGGGCAATGAAGCGTCGGGAAGAAAGCCTCGCCCGCGAGAAGCTCGCCGGTAGCCGAGAGCCAGTTTTCGGCGAAGGTGGCCTGTAAGCTGGGGACGGCGCTGCCTTCGACGCGGAGCATGGTGTCGCGCCAGCGGGGATTTTTGCCACGGCCTTTGAACCACTGATCGGCGATGCCGGCGCCGCCGATGAAACCGATGCGGCCGTCGACGATGAGGAGCTCGCGGTGGGTGCGGTTGTCGAGCTGTAGAAGACGGTACCAGGTGGGCGAGTTGTAGAAGGCGACCTTGCCGCCGGCGTCGAGCAGCGGACGGAAGTAGCGCTTGCTGATGCCGGCACTGCCGAAGGAGTCCAGCACAACATTGACGGGGATGCCGGCACGAGCGCGTTGGGTGAGGGCGTCGAGATAGAGCTTGCCGATCTCACTGCGCTGGAAGATATAGGCCTCGAGGCTGACGCTGTGCTGCGCGGAGCGGATGGCGTCGAGCTCGGCGGGGTAGAAGGCGGGCCCGTTGGTGAGGACCTCGAAGCGGCCGGTACGGTTGACGACGGCGTCGACGAGGGATTCGACGAGGGAGAGGAAAGCGTCGGAGTTGTTGGAGGGGAGCTGGTCGCGGCCGACGATGTTGTAGTTGGGTGACGGGCCAAAGATGCCGGCGAGCATGTAAGCGACGAGGACAAGCAGCGAGATGAAGCCGAAGACGGCTGCCCAGGTGGGTACGGTGACGGCAATGAAGAGAGCGGAGATCACGATTGCCTCAAGTATGGGTGAGCATAGCGGACTATGCGATGTAACCGTGAGACTTAGATGCGTGACGCGACGACTGGCGCAGTATGGGAAACCGAGTTCGAGGGCGCTGCCGGGTCAGACGGGCGTACCACAAAAGGTAAGTGCCAAGGCGCGAAAGTTGCATGTCATCGGTGTGGAAAAGGAGCAGAATACTCAAATCGAAATCGCATCAAGCGGGCCAGTCGGATGTTGAGCAGTATGGAGGCAAGGATGTCTCTTATTCAGAAGTTGTTGGCAAGTTTGCGGCACCGCACCGAGATCACGGCCAAGGACTGCGAGAACCTTCGGGCCGAGGACGGATTTGTTCGCCCGGGTCAGAAGGGCGTTCTGCGAATCTACTAGCAGATTTGGCCCACGGCAGCTTCAGGTGATGTGTATCGGGAGGAACCGCCGCACTGCCGCGGCGGTTCTCTCTTTGCGGTGGCTTCGAGTGCAAGTGTGCCGGGGACCGGCCAGAATCGCTAACTACTCGGTGCGGCCGGGGCGTGTCATCAACTCGCGGATGGCGTCCCGCGGGCTGCGGTCCTTGTGAAGGATGGCGGCCATCTGTTCGGTGATGGGCATCTCGACGCCGTAGCGTGCGGCCAGTCCGAGCGCGGCGGTGGTGGAGAGCACGCCTTCGGCGACCTTGCCGTTGAGTGAGGCGAGGATTTCCGGCAGCTTGCGGCCGCGGCCAAGCTCGACGCCAACAGTGCGGTTGCGTGACATGTTGCTGGAGCAGGTGAGGACGAGGTCCCCGATGCCGGAGAGGCCGGCCATGGTCTCGCGACGGCCGCCACAGGCGATGGCGAGGCGAGAGATCTCGGCGATGCCACGGGTGATGAGAGCGGCGGCGGCGTTGTGGCCGAGCTCCAGGCCGGCGACGATGCCGGCGGCGAGCGCGATGACATTTTTGAGCGCACCGCCGAGTTCGGTACCGGGGATGTCCTCGTTGCGGTAGACGCGCAGCGAGGGCGAGGAGAAGTCGTTCTGCAGGCGTGTGCCGATGGTGGGCTCGTCACAGGCGATGGAAAGCGCTGTGGGCATAGCTGCAGCGACCTCCTGCGCGAAGGAGGGGCCGCCGATGACCGCGATGGGATTGTTGCCCTCGGTGTATTCCGCCATGACCTGCGACATGCGAAGAAAGCTCTTTTCTTCGATGCCTTTGGAGGCGGAAAGCAAAATCTGCGAAGGGGCGAAGTGAGGCGCAATCTGCTCCATGATGGAGCGCAGCGCCTGCGATGGCGTGACGCAGAGAATAATCTCGGCGTCGGCGACGGCGTCGGTGATGGAAGATGTGATCTCGACGTCCGCGGGGAGAATGTAACCAGGGAGATAGCGCACGTTCTCGCCGGTTTCCGCGAGCTGACGCGCGTGGTCAGGCGAGTGTGCCCAGAGACAGAGCTGGTGGCCGCCGCGGCGAGCGAGCGAGATGGCGAGCGCGGTGCCCCAGGCTCCAGCACCGAGGACGGCAATGCGGCTCACCTGCGCACCTGCGTGTTGTTGTCGGTGGGTGGAAGCGATTTCCTGCGGCCGAAACGGCTCTCCTTGCCCTGCATGAGGCGCGCGATGTTGGCGTGATGCTTGGCGACGACCAGCAGCGAAAGGAAGATAACTCCGCCGACGAAGATCGGCGAGCGGTCGGGCATCCACAGCAGGCAGAACACGGGCATCATGACCGCAGCGAGGATGCTGGCGAGTGAGACATAGCGCGTGATGGCGAAGACGCCGATGAAGACAACGAGTGCGCAGAGTGCTGCAAGGGGAGCGATGGCGATAAAGACGCCGAGAGCGCTGGCGACTCCTTTGCCGCCCTTGAAGCGGAGCCAGATGGGGAAGACGTGGCCGAGAACCGCAGCGACGCCGGCAAGAACGGTGAGGTCCGATGGGAAGCCGGGCGTGCCGGGTGCGAAGTGCTGCGCAATCTTCACGGCCGCAAATGCCTTGAGGAGATCGAGCAGCAGCGTGAGGATGCCGAGGCCCTTGCCGCCGGAGCGTGCGACGTTGGTGGCGCCGATGTTGCCGCTGCCGGTGGCGCGGATGTCTTCCTTGCGGAAGATACGCACGAGGATGTAGCCGAATGGGATCGAGCCGAGGAGGTACGCGATCGCGAGGATGGGCAGCCAGAGACGCATGGGGATGAGGTGAGTTTAGCAAGCTGGAGGGTGACTGGATATTTTCGGTGCAGCGTCACCAGGAACCAAGCGATTTCGCGGAGCGAAAGCAACATCTCTTGCACATTGCCGATTCATGGCAAGATGGGAGCAATGAAGCGCGAGCAATTGGACCGCCAGTGGCCCCTCAGGAGAGCAGCGCCGGTTTTGCTCGTCGCTTCCGCGCTGCTTCTCTCGCTTGCGATCGTCAATCCGTTCCGGGAGATGCTCGCACAAGACGACGCCTGGATCTATGCGCGCATGGTGCAGCACCTACTCGCGACGGGCAAGTACCAGCTCGATGCAGCCACCGCGGCCAATATGCCTGTGCAGATCTATCTGGCTGCGGGTCTGGCGAGGATCTTCGGCTATTCCCTGGTGTTGTTACGATTCACCACGCTCGGCCTCTTCACGGTCGGGCTGATCTGTTGGTACTCCCTGCTGCGCGAGCTCGGGAACTCACGTGCGGTCGCGACGCTTTTCACACTCGCTGTCCTCGCCAACCCGATAGTTCTGGTTCTTTCGTTTGCGTTTATGTCGGACGTCCAGTTCATCGCATGGGTGCTGCTGGCCCAGATGCTTTATGTGCGGGGAATTCGTCGTAACAGTGCATGGTTGCTGTTCCTCGGTTCGCTCGCCGCAGGCTGTGCGATCGGCACCCGACAGTTCGGTATTGCTCTCATTGTCGGTCTGCTGGCAGCGTGGCTGGTTGCGAAGGGGCCAGCTCGACCGCAGCTTCGGCTCATTGTCATCGCTCTGGCAGTGCCTTGCGTCGCAGCCGCTGCCCAGGTGTACTTCGGCATGAAAACGCCCAATCTCGTCCAGAGCTGGCGTCTCCAACAAACGCACGTTTATCTTTCCTCACCGCCCTTGGTCATCGCTCGCGAGCTCTTCTGGCGTCTGTCGCTGATTACGCAATACCTCGCTATCTCTTTGCTCCCGCTGCTTCCACTTAGCTTTTTCATTGCTCGCCGGATTTGGAAGGAGCGCCTCGGGCGCGTGCCTCTATGGGTGTTTTCGATAGCTGGTTGCGTCGCTGTTGTCCTCGCCGTCTGGATGAGTTCCTCTCTCACAGCTCGGCCTTCGGCCGGCCATCATCCGGGCCTCTGGGAGCCCCTCGAACTTGACTGGCTCCTTCCACTGCAGTTCGAGAATTTCCATCCGCTCATGCGGCTAATCGATCTGATCGGCCTCGTTGGGTCCGCGCCTCTTATCTGCATCCTTCTTTACGCGGTCAAGAGGGTGCGCTCACCACGACAGCTTCGCCCCGAAACCATATTTCTCCTTGCCAGCGGCCTCGGGCTGCTCGCATTGCACCTGCCTTACGGTCAGTTGAACGATACATACGTCGCTCCTATGTCTCTCTATGTCCTGCTGCTGCTGGCGGCGCTGCTGAGCAAGTCTCCACCCACTCAGCTGCAACTGCGCCTCTCTGCGCTTTCATGCATGGCCGTAATCCTGGCCCTGTCGTTCTGGATGAGAGGACAGTACGAGTACCAGGAGGCTTTCTGGAAGGCCGCGGAAACGTTGCAGCGGGAGGGTGTTGCACCCGCTGACATTGCGGTCTCGTTGCATTGGCAGCTCTATCATGGCCTCTTCGACACCTGGGTGGCCGCGGGCCATCTCGACTCGCAGGAGGATTGGTATCAGAGGCAGCGACGTCAGGCGCATTATCTTGTTCGGCTTACGCCCCGCGTGGAGTCCACGGAAGGCTGGCAGCTTCTCGGATCCTATGAGTACCGGAACGTCTTCTTCGCGAAGCGCTACGTGACAGCGCTGAAGCTTCTTGCCCAACAGCAGCCAGAATCCTCCCCCGGCAATCCATCGCCCTAGATTCGTCTCTGGGTGCTTCGAGGGGGGTGGAAATCTGAGGCCGAGCATGGCGCCGGACCGCAGTTGGCGTGCTCAGAGCAGCGTGCGGCGGATGAGTTCGAGGGCGTGCTGCGAGGACCAGAAGCGGATGCGGTCGCGATCGCCGGCCAGGTTGAATTGCTTTGCCTGAGTGTCTTCGCCGTCGGCCAAGCCGATGTAGACCAGACCAACTGGTTTACCGGCGTCCGGGCCTTCACCAGCTCCAGGGCCAGCGAGGCCGGTAATGCTGAGGCCGAGCGTGCAGCCGGTAACCTCGCGGATGCCTTCCGCAAGTGCGCGTGCGACCTCGGGACTCACGGCGCCGTGTCGCTGGATGAGTTCCGGTGGAACCTTGGCGAGATTGGTCTTTTGCTCGCTGGCGTAAACGACCGCGCCGCCATGGAAGCTGCGTGAGGCGTTGGGGATGGCACTGAGGCGCTGTGCGAGCAAACCGCCCGTCATGCTTTCGGCAACGGCGAGCTTGAGGTCGCGCATTTCGATCATGAGGAGCACGATCTCTTCGAGCGACTCGCCGTGCGAGGAGAAGATGTCGTCGCCCATCTCGTGCTCGATGAGCTCGGCAAGCTCGTTCACGCGGGCTTCGGCGGCCTCCTGCGTGGGCTTCACGCAGACGAAGTGCAACTGGATTTCCCCGGAACCGGCGAGGATGGTGGTCTCGACGTCGGTGAACTTTGTGTAGAGGGGAGCGCAGCGCGCATCGACGGTGGACTCCGGGATGAGTGCCATGCGGAGGAGACGCTTGGCGAGAAAGCGCGGAGGAAGTGACGCGGCGAGGCGCGGGATGCAGAGCTCTTCGAAGATTGCTTTGAGCTCCTTGGGCGGCCCGGGCAGGAGGATGACGATTTTGCGGTGCAGATCGCCGTTGGGCGAGGGCCAGAGCGTGTCGCGCCACTGGCCGGGCGCGCTGCCCTTGCGGTTGGAGAGAAGTTCGGCGCCGTCGATGACCTCGGCTTGCTTCTCGTTGTTGGGCGGCATGGGGATGCGGCGTTCGGCGAAGCGCTTGTAGAGCGCGGCGATGGTGTCGGGGTCTTTGTAGAGCTCGACCCCGAGCGCATCGGCGACGCAGTTGCGAGTGAGGTCGTCTTCGGTGGGGCCGAGGCCGCCGGAGGTGATGACGATGTCGGCGCGGGAGAGTGCGATGCGGACGGCGGATGTGAGGTGCTCGCGGTTGTCGCCGAGGACGGTCTTGAACGCGACGGAGACGCCGAGGTCGTTGAGGCCTTCGGTGAGGAAGAGGGAGTTGGTATCGGTGCGGAAGGGCGTCAGCATCTCAGAGCCGACAGCGATGATTTCAGCGATCATGTCGTTGGTTGGATGCTAGCAGGGGCTATTGGACGTAGGAATTCTGACGCAAGTAGTCATCGAGATCGACCGGTTCCCACGCACCTGTTGCCGGTGGCTCAGGCGGGCACATTCTGTAAATCTCGCCGGTCTCTTTGTCGCGATACCAGGATTCTTCATAGCGCGCTTGTGTGGGTTGTCGGAGTGGTGTGACAACTTCCACGTGGCCTCGCTCGATGGCCTCGCGCAGCATTCGATTCACTTCGTCGAAGTCTCGCAAGGACTGGAACGATCGATTCGGATGCATGTCGTGGAAGATCGACATAGAGGAAATGCGGTCGTTTGCTACCGCAAACGATACCCCACCCTTTCGCTTTGCGAAAGGATGGGCCACCCAGATTGTCACTAAACCAGCGGCCTGCCTGTGATACCGAGGTCGACGTGGTAGAGAGTGCCACCTGTGGCGAGGGCGGCGCAGCCGTCGTCGAGGAAGCAGAGGCCGACGAGGTCGTTTCCGGCGATGAAGAGCTCAGCGGAGGAAGCGTCGGGCGGGATGCGAACGATGCCGCGGCGGCCGCGCAGAGAAGCGGCGACGTAGATGTTGCCGTCGGTGTCGAGCGCGAGGCCCTGCGGCCGGCCGAGGCCCTGGTAGAAGACGCTGGTGTCGCCGTTGGGAGCGATGGCGTAGATGGGCTGGTTGGAGCTTGTGCTGGGCGCGCTGACGAGGAGGATGCCGTCGTCGCGGAAGGCGAGGTGGTAGGCGGCGACGGAGGGCTCGAGTGTGGCGAAGACGAAGACCTCGCCGGGGTTGCGTGAGCCGTAGGGGCCGACCTTGAAGATGGTGCCGGAGCGGTCGCCGACGAAGAGATTGCCGTCGCGGTCGAAGGCGATGCCGGTGGCGACACCCATGCCTTCGGCGAAGGTGGAGATGTGATCGCCTTCAGGCGAGATGCGGTAGACAGTGCCTTCGGCACGCGAGCTGGCGTAGAGGTAGCTGTCGGGACCGAAGGCGAGCGCGGAGACGTTGAGCAGGTCGCGGGCGAAGGGGCGAGCCTGGAGATCGCGCCCGATGCGCATGATGGAGACAGGAGTGCGTTCGCCGCGAGGGCCGCTGATCATGGCGAAGAGATTGCCTTCAGCGTCTATCGCCGGGTTAGAGACGAGGTGCAGCTCGTCGGCCATCGGGACGCCGATGTTGGCATGGAGCACGTTGGAGGTGAAGTCGTTCGCGCGGAGGGTGAGTTCGCTAGCGATAGCGCCTTCAGGGACGCGGAGCAGTGCGCGGTTAGGGCGCACGAGGTCGAAGTAGGCCGTAGTGTCGCCAAAGGCGGCAGACGGAAGCTGCGGGGTCCCCGGCGAGCTTGCTCGCTGGGGTGCAAGCTGCGGGGTCCCCGGCGAGTTTGCTCGCTGGGGTGCAAGTTGGGGCCCGTCGTTGGTAACCGGCAGCAGGTGAGAGCCGAATATTTCGAAGCTGCCGCCCGGGATGGCCGCGCGAGGGGCGAGGCGATCAAGGTGGGGAGCCTGACTGGTAGAGGGCCGGTTGGGATGTAGCAGGCTCATGGGTGAATAGCGTAGCCGGGTGGCGCTCCGGAGGCAACTGCCGCGGAATGTTGTGGAGGCGACATTGGTTAGCGGCCGAGGATAACTTGAGCCCAGAGGCCACCGGAGGACGACGTTCGCAGGGCGTCTGTTTCTTTAGACAGGTTCGTGCGCGACATGCCCAGCGCTAGTATCTGCGCTGTCTGGCGGCGTGCAACCGGTGTACGGACTGGCGGCCAGAGCGTAAGGGCCCCATTTGATATGTGATATGGCGAGGCCGCGATGAAGGCGAAAGCAAAGATATTTCGTACCCTGGCCCGGCAACTGGTTGGACTGATTTGCGTTTTCCTGCTGATACCAGGGGATGCGTTGTCTTATGCGCAACAACAGCCGCCACAACAGCCGCCGCCAGGACAACAGGCTTCCTCGACAGCCAAGATTCCGGCAGATCAACTCGACTCGCTGGTAGCGCCGATCGCGCTCTATCCGGATCCGCTACTGGCCCAGGTGCTCGCGGCGTCGACCTATCCTCTCGAGATTATCGAGTTGCAGCAGTGGCTGCAGAAAAACTCAGGGTTGAAGGACAAAGCGCTGGCCGATGCGGTATCGAAGCAGAAGTGGGACCCGAGCGTGCAAGCCCTGGCGCCGATGCCCGACCTGGTAAAGCGGCTGGCAGACGACATCCAGTGGGCGACCGATCTTGGCAACGCTTTCCTTGCGCAGGAAGCCGATGTGATGACCGCTGTGCAACGAATGCGCAAGAAGGCGCAGGAAAAGGGCAATCTGAAGACGTCCGAACAGCAGAAGGTTGAGACGCAGGTGATCCAGGGAAAGCAGACGATTGTCATTCAACCTGCGAGCACCGAGGTTGTCTACGTACCCAGCTACAACCCGACCGTGGTGTACGGGCCGCCGGTGTACCCGTATCCGCCCATCTACTATCCGCCGCCGGGTTATTACGCGGCGGGACTGGCGATCTCGTTCGGCATTGGCGTGATGATGGGAGCGTTCTGGGGCGGCGGCTATGGATGGGGCTGCGGCTGGGGTGGGGGCAGCGTCTACATCAACAACAGCAACAACTTTATCAACTCGGGTAACCGTGTCGGCGGTGCCGGTGGTGTTGGCGGTGTTGGCGGCGTTGGCGGTGTCGGTGGCGTGGGCGGAGTTGGTGGCGTCGGCGGCGTGGGCGGAGTTGGTGGAGTCGGCGGAGTAGGTGGCGTTGGCGGAGTGGGTGGGGCTGGGAAACCGGGCGGCGTTGGTGGAGTCGGTGGGGTTGGCGGGGCCGGGAAACCCGGCGGCGTTGGCGGAGTGGGTGGGGCTGGCGGCGCTCGCCCCGGGCAGCTTCCCGCCGGGGGCAGCAACTGGCAGCACAACCCGACGCATCGCGGTGGTGCACCGTATTCCGATCGGGCGACAGCGGATCGTTTTGGCGGATCCGCGCGCGGAGATTCGCTGGCAAACCGTCAGGCAGGGGCGAGACAGCAGGTCAGCCGGCAGGGCGGCAACATGCCCAGTACTCGCGATGGCGGCGGGGCTGGCAATCGCGGGGGCGCCGGTGGTCTCGGTGGCGGCAACGGCGGCAGCCGCGCGGGCGCAGGAGGCGGTGGTGATCGCGTAGGGAATCGCAGCACTTCCAGCGGCGGCGGGAGCCGAAGCGCCTTTGGCGGTAGTTCGTCTGGCTTCAGCGGGTCGAGTGCAAGAGCCAGCAGCTCTCGTGGCTCATCGAGCTTTGGCGGCGGCGGCGGCCGAGGTGGCGGCGGCGGGCGTGGTGGTGGTGGTGGAAGACGCAGATGACCGTGCAGCAGAAGTCATAGGAGCGGGTGTGATGAAATCGAGAACTTCCAATCGCGTTCTTTTCTCGTTCGCCTGCATGGTGCAAGCGATCCTGGCAGTAAGTATTGTTGTGCCTTTACAGCTGGCTGCGCAGTCTTCAAGCGGCACGGCAGGCAAAGGAGGCGAGACGTTCCCGACCGCCCAGGCCGCCGCGGATGCGTTGGTGAATGCAGCCGCGAAACACGATCCGCACGCTCTTCTTAGGATATTTGGTCCCGGCGCCCACGACCTGTTGTTCACGAACGAGCCGCCGTTGGATATACAACGAGTCGAAGACTTCGCCGCGCAGGCACGCCAGAAGACATCGATCTCCATGGAGCCGAAGAACGGCAACCGCGCCTACATCCTGGTGGGCAGCGGCGAGTGGCCCTTCCCCATACCTCTTGTGAACGTCGGCGGGAAGTGGCACTTCGATACAACTGCAGGCAGCAGAGAGGTGCTGTACAGGCGTATCGGCAGGAATGAGTTGGATGCGATACAGATCTGCCGCGGGTATGTGGAGGCGCAACACGATTACGCGCTGAAAAAGCGCGCAGGCTACGACGTGAACCAATATGCGCAGAACATCGTCAGCACACCGGGCAAGCAGGATGGACTTGCGTGGAGGAATTCTGACGGTAGCTGGGGTGGACCCATTGGGCAGAAGATTGCGCTGGCGATCTCGGAGGGTTACAGCAACAAGGACGCGCCGTTTCATGGCTACTACTTCAAGGTACTGAAGGGACAGGGGCCCGCGGCGCCGATGGGGCAGTTGGATTACATGATCAAAGGCATGATGATCGGCGGCTTCGCATTGGTCGCTTCTCCTGCGGAGTACCGTGTTACCGGCGTGAAGACCTTCATGGTCAGCCAGGACGGCGTTGTGTGGCAGAAGGATCTCGGCCCCACGACTGTCGACCAGTTCAGGGCCATGGATCGGTTCAATCCGGACTCAACGTGGAGTCCGGTACTCGAGTAAAGCAGCTGGCTACACTGCTTCGATGGGCAAGGCTGCAAGAGCACCAAGTAGAGCGAGGCCGCACTGGAGCCTGGAGGCTACCCGCCAATCCACACACGTTGAATGCACACGCATGCAAGAGCAAAGAAGCCAGCGGCGACGTCATCAAGCATGATGCCGGTGCCGTTGGGCAGGCGCTCGAGCGTCCGGATGGGCCATGGCTTGAAGATGTCGAAGAGTCGAAACAGAACTAACGCGAGGACTGCATGTTTCCAGTCAGGTTTCGCCAGAATCAGAGTGATGAGCTGCCCGGCGGCTTCGTCGATGACAACGTGTCCGGGGTCCTTCCTTCCGGATTCACGAGCAACGATGGTAGCAGCGGGAATGCCGATGAGAGTTACAGCGAGAGCGGCGATGGTTGTCCCGATGGCGAGAGTTAAGGGTGCGGGTTTCAGTGCGTGGGCAGCTGCATACCAAAGCAGCAGCGCCGAAATGGAGCCGTAGGTCCCGGGGCCGGGTTTAAGAAGGCCGGCGCCGAAGAAAGTTCCGAGCATCCATGCCCAAAAGGTTTTGCGGGGCTGTGCGTCCATTGATGCTTTGAGTGTAGAGGATGAAGCGCAGAGTTATGGGTTGCGTGCAGGATAGGTGGGTTAGTCGTTGTCTCTGCCGGTGCGGCGGCGCTCAGCGTCAAATTGCGCCTGCTCGACCTCTTCGAGGAGATCGGGGTCGAGAACAGGAGAACTGACTTTGTAATCGCCGGAGGCCCACTTACCGAGGTCGATCAGGCGACAGCGATCGGAGCAGAAAGGGACGTTTTCGCTCGACGGGTCGACGGGCTTCTTACAGATGGGGCAGAGGATGGGTTTCGCTGACATGTTTCCTACTCAATGATGCGCGCTACAACGTCGTAGTCATGGGACTCGGTGATTTCGGCGCGGTAGAAGGTGCCGGGGACGAGCTCTTCGAGAGGGCCGAAGTCGTTGATCAGAACCTTGCCATCGATCTCAGGTGCGTGATCGAGGGTGCGCCCCTGCCAGAGAAGTTCAGTCTCTTCAGACTCGCCTTCGACGAGAAGGTCAACCTCGCGGCCGATCCACGCCTTCTTCGCATTCGTGCTGATCTTCTGTTGGAGCTTCATCAGCTTGCGGCGGCGTGATTCGATAGTGCGCTTCGGAACCTTGTTCTCCTGCGTGAAGGCTTGCGCGCCCTCTTCGTCCGAGTAGGAGAAGACGCCTAGCCAGTCGAACTTTGTAGCCTCAACGAAGTTGCAGAGCTCGGCGAAGTCTTCGTCGGTCTCGCCGGGGAAGCCGACGATGAACGATGTGCGAAGCACGAGATCCGGAACGATGCTGCGCGCCTTGTCGATGATCTGCAGAAAGCGGTCGGCGGTGCCTCCGCGCTTCATTCGGCGCAGGACATTAGCGCTGGCGTGTTGCAGTGGAACGTCGAGGTAATTCGCGATGTTGTCGTGGCGCGCGATGGTCTCGAGCAGGCGCGTGGTGATTTTGTTCGGATACGCGTAGAGGAAGCGCAGCCACCTGAGGCCGGGAAGCGGAGCGAGCGCATTGAGGAGATCAGCGAGTTCTACGCGTCTACCGAGTTCTGCGTCGGGAGCGAGGTCTTCGCCGTAACAGGTGGTGTCCTGGCCGATGAGTGTAATCTCACGCACGCCCTGCGCGATGAGGTGCTGCGCCTCCGCGACGATGGATGCGACAGGACGCGAGCGGAATTTGCCGCGAAGTTGCGGAATGATACAGAAGCTGCACGGATGATCACAGCCTTCGGCAATTTTTATGTATGCAGAAGCGCGCGGCGTAGTAAGGATGCGCGGCGTGTCGGCGGTGTAGAGATAGGTGGGCAGTGCACTATGCGCACCATCCCATGCCTCGCGCGAGAAGCGGCCAGCGGCCTCACGCGCATCGCCTTCGGGTCTTGAGGTGGTCTCGTTGACGATCTGCGCGCTGTCTCGGTCAGGCCGTGAATGCTGATTGACCGAAGACGCGTGGCGCTCAATCTGAGCAGTCGTGAGGATGTTGAAGGGTGAGCTGTTTTCGACCTGCGTGGAGCGCGAGAGCCCCGCGGCTTCCAGAATCGCCTCGAGCTCCCCGGTGCCGACGACGGCATCGACCTGCGGAATGTTCTTCCGAATCTCATCGCGATAGCGCTCAACGAGGCAGCCGGCAACGATGAGTTTCTTCGCGCGGCCGCCGTTCGCAATCTTGTGCTCCACCATCTCGAGGATCGTGTCTACGGACTCCTGTTTGGCAGAGTCGATGAAGGAGCAGGTGTTGACGACGAGGATCTCCGCGTCTTCAGCGCGGGGCGTGAGCTCGGCGCCGCCGCGGTGCAGCAGCCCCATCATGACCTCGGAGTCGACGAGGTTCTTCGGGCACCCGAGCGAGACAAAACCAACCTTCGGCCGGGCGGCTTCGGGGGTGTTCTGGGGTTCGCTGGATGTCCGAATTTCGAGCGTGGAAGAAGAGCTCACGAAATTCAATTTTACCAGATTCTGCCTGCATTCCGAGGAGTTTCGGTCGTTCCATGAGCGCCGCCTGAACAAGTTACAAATCTATGACGCAGCGAGTCTCGTATTGCTAATAAGCCTGCCAAAGAGCAGACTCGCCGGAGGAGACTCTTCGATGAAGATCGAAGGTGCAGCGACGAAGAGTGGTGAGCTGCGACTGGTAAGCAAGCATCCGCGCGCGATCCGATGGATGCACTGGATTAACTTTCCGCTGCTCGCCATCATGATCTGGAGCGGGTTGCTGATCTATTGGGGCGACTCGATTCCGCCCTATCAGCATCCGCATGAGGTCTATCGCATCGGCATCAGCCATTGGACGCTTGTGCGGTTCTTTCCGGACTGGTTCTGGAACCTGTTGCACGCACCGTATCAGATCACGACCGGTCTCGGGTGGCACTTCTTCGTGATGTGGCTGTTCGCGGTCAATGGCATTGCCTACGCGATCTATCTCGCCCTGAGCGGCGAATGGCGTGTGCTGTGGCCGAAGCGTCGATCGTTTGTAGATGCGATGTGGGTGAGTCTGTATGACCTCCATGTGCCGGCCGCGCGCAGGCGAGGTCTTCCGGCGCAGGGAAAGTACAACGGCGCGCAGAGGATCGCCTACTCGGCGATTGTGCTGATGGGCGCCGGTTCGTTGCTCTCCGGGCTCGCGATTTACAAGCCCGCACAGTTGAACTGGCTGACGACGGCGCTGGGTGGCTATGAGATGGCGCGGTGGGAGCACTTCTGGCTGATGATGGGCTTCTGCGGGTTCTTCCTCGTGCACGTGGTGCAGGTGATTCTCGCAGGCTGGAACAACCTTCGCTCGATGGTGAGCGGGGTGGAGGTTCAGCCGGTAGAGAACAGAGATCAGAGAATAGAGATCGCGGCGGGTGAACGTTGATGAGTGAGTTCGACGAACGCGAGATCGAGATTGTCCGCGGCGATGCTGAGATGGTCCGGCGCGAGAGCGCGCGGAGGACGCGGCGAAGTTTTCTGGTCGGAGGCATTGCGGCTGCGGCCGGATACGCCGCGTGGCGAGCGGTCGATCAGAGCGAGCAGGTGGGAAGGCTGCAGTCGGCGCTGCGCGGCGCGATTGATTGGAATGCTGCAGTGAGCCGAGCGGTGTTTCGTGAGCGTGGGTTGTCGCTTACGTATCCGCTGAGCCGCGCAGTGCCGCTGCGGATGAACGGCGTGATCGGGATGGAGCAGATGCTCGTGCCAGAGAGCTGGCGCCTGCAGGTTACAGGGGTTCGCGACGCTCAGCGGTCCCCGTTCTATTCCCCGGATGTAACCGCATGGGAGTACGGGTACACGGGCGCATCGGCGATGGATGCGATGCCGGATTTGAAGAGCGGCCGCGCAGGCGCAGTGCAGAACTCGGGTGCGCCGTCAGTCCAGATGCCGCAGCCCTCGCAAGATCTTTCTGTGCAAACTCCGAAGGTGAATGGGCTGCCGCATATCGATATCGCCGCGCGCTTCGATGCGATGGCACAGGCGATCAGCGGCAAGCGCCGAATGGGGACAGCGGAGGCCGGGCCAAGCGCAAGCTCGTTGAATATTGGCACGCCGGGACTGCTACTGACGATGGACGAGATGCGCAGGTTGCCGCGCGTGGAATTGGTGACGGAGTTCAAGTGCATTGAAGGCTGGAGTCAGATCGCACAGTGGGCCGGTGTGCGTCTGCGCGACTTCATCGACGCATTTCCACCGGCACCGGTGAATGGGCGTGTGCCGCGCTACGTTTACATGGAAACGCCGGACGGCGATTACTACTGCGGCTACGACATGGAGGCCGCCCGGCATCCGCAGAGCACACTCGTGATGGAAATGAGCGGTCAGCCACTGATGCCTGAACATGGCGCGCCGCTGCGGCTTCATATGCCCATCAAGTACGGCTACAAGCAGATCAAGCGCATCGGCTTGATTGCCTATACGGACGTGAAGCCCGACGACTTCTGGACAAAGCTCGGATACGACTGGTACGCGGGCTTGTAATCTTCGATTCGGCGTTCACGGGCCGGTCCACAGGACGGAGAGTCGCTCTGCAAGACGAATGCCGGTGGCGCCATAGGGGCCGGTAATGAGAAACCATGCGAGCCATAGGAACGGACGCGGGCCGCTCGCCCACGCGCGCAGAGCCTCACGGGCTCGCGGGTCGGAGAGTGCGAGATAGCAGAGGAAAAGCGTGGCGTCGATGGCACACGCGGCTATCCAGCGTGCGACATCGTGGCCGAGATAGCAGAGCGTAAGCGGAAGTGCAAAGAGGAGAAAGCGGAGGGCTATATCGAACTTCGTATCGCCTCGGGCGCGACCAGCGCGGCGAAGCAGCGTTACAAGAAATGCAAAATAGGGCACGGAAAGAAGGGCCGTCAGCGAGTAAAGAATCTGCATGCCGCGATAACTGTAGAAGTGATTAACCAGAGCGCGCTGCTGAGCATAGCTGCTGCTCGCGACAACGTCGAACAGCTGTCGTTGAATCGGAACCGAGGTGCGATGGGTGGCGTCGTTCAGAACAAGATCGGGGCTGACTTTGAGTGCACCGAAGTGCAGAATCGCGAGGAACGCCACCACCACCGCGAGGACTTGCAGCAGGCCGAGGCTCCAGCGAAGCCGCTTGTGGCGGCAGAGGTCCAGCAGAATCGCGGCGATCAAGGGGTAGTAAGCGAGAGAAAAGCCTTCGTGACACAGCAGGCCGAGGATGGCCAGCAGCGTTGAAACAAATGCCGCAGCTGCGGCGTGCCGATGCAGAAACGCCGCCAGTGCCATCAGCAGGAAGAGATACAGCGTGACGTCGGGCTGCGCGAAGAGTGCCCCGAAATGCGGAAGCAACGCGGGCGACGCAAACAGAGTTGCTGCGAGAGCACGGTCCTGCGCAGTTCCGAAAAGCAGCCGGCGCAGAACAAAGTACGTAAGGCCAAAGGCAGCAAAAATGAACGCGAGTTCAAGCGCAATCAGACCACCGCGGGTGAAATGCGGAATCGGCTCGACAAGCGTGCCGATGAGTCCACGCTTGACGAAACCATGGTGGTAGTTCAGGAAGTAAAGCGCGAAGCCGTAGTTAAGGGCGACGGGACCGTAGCTGCTCGCAAGGCCGGCGAGCAACGGAATCCATGAGAGCAGGGTGAGCGCACGATCGCTCTGCGCGGCGCTACAGCTATCTGCATCGGCCGGGGAGGGAAGCGGAGGCGGGCCTCCGGTGCGCATAAAGCAATTGGATGCGCATTACCAAAGGCCAACCGCGGCGGAGTGCTCGCCGAAACAGGTGTTCTCCGAATTCTAGGGCAGGCGCGCCGCCTCGGCGACAGGGTTCCAGTGGTCATTGCCGCGGAGGAAGGTCTGCGCCCCAGAAGCCGCGGCTTCTTTTGCAGTGAGTTGATGCGACCATGGGACGCGCTGCGAGGTATTGGCGCCCGGGCCGGTGTTATGGAATTCGGCGTAGTACGCCGTCGGTGCCGCAGCATCACGAGGGTTCCAGGCGGACCACCCGGCAGGATTCAGATCCGCAGGCAACTCGGTGTTCATCACAATCACGCGAGCGTACGCTCGCCATGGGCGCCCCAGCCCAAAGCCTGTACCGGCGCTCTTGCCCGGTGCTGGTGGAACCGGATCATGCGTAATGCGTGAGTGGTCGATGACATACCCGGTCGTCTGTTCCGGTGACGTGCGTGATTGCGCGGTGATCTGTCCGTTGCGAATCTCGCTGATCGTATCGTGATCGAAGACAACAGTGGCGTTGCCGAAGATGAAGTCAACGCCGCCGGCGATAAAGCTGTCCACGTAATATTGGCGGCCGAAATCGGCGAACAGCGTGTCCTGGTCGCCGAGAAAGCGGCAGTGCTTAAAGATTGCGCGGTCAGAGCGCACCGCCGCGGCGACGGCCTGGCCGGTGGGTCCCGCGGAGTTTTCGAAGGTGACGTTGTCGGCCTCGAACTGGTCGCCGTTGATCTGCGCAGTCTCGGTGAAGAAAGTACCGCCAGCCTGTTTGGCGTTCATCGAGTTGGTGATGACGACGTCCTCCGGCGACTTGCCCAGGCCGAGCAGCGTGATGCGCGGCCGGTTGCGCGTGACGTTGATGCGTTCGTGATACGTGCCGGGAACAATCTCGATGACGGTGCGATAGGGCGCGGCAGCCTGCGGCGCGTGGTCCAGCGCTTGCTGAATGGTGGTGTAGTCGGTGGTACTGGCCGTCGAGCCGGGACCGTGCGGGTCCACCTTGACGCGAATGTCCTGCGCCGCGGCCGCAAGCGAAAAGACGATGACGGAGAGGACCGAAAACTTGAGGAGGGGGCGAAGTCTGCGAGCGAATGGATTGTTCATCGTGAGTGAAAGCTCTGTAAGGTGATGGTATCGCGATGCGAAGGCTGATCCGAAGGTTACGCAGGTTGAAACGATGACCAGGGAAAAAAGACCGCCGCTGACTTATTCGCTACTGCGGGCGGGCGAGCGCGTGTGTGTAGCGGTGTCCGGCGGTGCGGATTCCGTGGCCCTGCTCCTGGCGTTATCGGAGGCGAATTGCGCGAAGGAGTCGCTGGGTGTCGTGCTGAGTGCCGTGCATGTGCACCATGGGCTGCGAGGCGCAGAGGCGGATGCAGACGAAAAATTTGTGCGCGACTTATGCGAGCGGTTGGAAGTGCCGCTCGTGGTGGAGCACGTGGACGTTGCGGCTCGGCAGCAGGCAGAGCGCGAAGGATTGGAAGAGGCCGCGCGTGAGTTTAAGGTATGCGGTTTTCGCGCGGTTGCTGGTCGAGGGCAAGGCGGACGTCCTGGCGACCGCGCATACGCTGGATGATCAGGCCGAGACAGTCATGATGAAGCTGCTGCGTGGCGCGTGGACGGAAGGGATTGGTGGAATCGCGCCAATCGTGGATAGCCCGGGGCAGGGACGCGGGAGGATCGTGCGGCCGATGCTCGGGGTGAGGCGCGCAGAGGTTGAGGCTTATCTGCACGATCGAGGGCAGACGTGGCGGGAAGATGCAACAAATCGGGATCTGTCTCTGATGAGGAATCGTGTGCGCCATGAATTGATGCCGATGCTGCGCGGATTCAATCCCGGAATCGACGGAACTTTGGCGCGACTGGCGGAGATTGCAAGGGACGAGGAGGCGTTCTGGCAGACCGAGGTTGCCCGGATCATGCCGCAGATTCTGCTTCCTGGAAAGCCGGTTCGAGGCGGGGGACGCGCCGTGAGTACCGTTACCGGCAACAGCAGCTGTGCGTTGGAGGTCGAGCGTTTACGGGCGATGGCTCCCGCGTTGCGGAGGCGGATAGTGCGTGCGGCGGCGCGCTCCATCGGTTGCAGGATTTCGGCGGCTGAAACCGCCAAGTTGCTGGCATTGGCGGGTTTGGGCGAGGTGAACCCTCCCGTCGCGGCACGCTCAGGAGCGCGACTGGAGTTAGCTGGAGGTCTGCGGGCGGAACGCACGGCGCGAGAGATCCAACTGCGGCTCGATGCTGCGCCTTTCGTTGCAAAGAGAGACACGAGAAAAGCTGGCAGCGAAGGGGCGGCCAAGGAGTAGAATCGTTGATGCGCACGCGCTATCGGCCGCCGACCCCGAACGGCTGGTAAATTGCACCCTCCAGCCAATCTCGCCGTCTAACATCTGAGTGCGTTGGCAGTAAGGCTGGAGACCGCTCCTCAGCGATGAGGAAGCGCAAAAAGCCCGGCGAAGCAGGAAACGAGGAAGCGGATTGAATTCAACAATTAAACATCTCTTGATTTGGGTCCTTACGGTGGGCTGCCTTCTGGTGGGATGGCGATACGTCGTGACCAATATGAACCCGGCGCACGATCAGGCGATCAGCCTGACGGACCTGATGAACGATGCCCAGGCTGGGAAGATCGCCGAGGTGACGGTCAGCAATACCGAGGTCACGGGCAAGTTCAAGGATGGAAAAGAGAACTTCCACACGACCATTCCTTCGAACTATCCGGACGTGTACAACAATTTGATTCAGCATGGCGTGCAAGTCAACCAGAAGGATCAGAACGGCACCCTGTGGCTGAACATCCTCTTCCAGATCGCGCCGATCGCCGTCATCCTGGCGCTGTTCCTGTTCATGATGCGGCAGATGCAGTCGGGCGGAAACAAGGCGCTGAGTTTCGGCAAGAACCGCGCGCGCCTGCTCTCGATGCAGCAGAAGAAGGTCACGTTCAAGGACGTTGCGGGCGTCGACGAGGCCAAGGAAGAGCTGAAGGAGATTATCGAGTTTCTGCGCGAGGCGCAGAAGTTCCAGCGGCTCGGCGGACGGATTCCGAAGGGCGTGCTGATGGTCGGGCCTCCGGGCACCGGCAAGACGCTGCTGGCGCGCGCTGTGGCCGGCGAGGCGAACGTTCCCTTCTTCTCGATCTCCGGTTCGGACTTTGTGGAGATGTTTGTCGGCGTCGGTGCGAGCCGTGTGCGCGACCTGTTTGAGCAGGGCAAGAAGAACGCTCCCTGCATCATCTTCATCGACGAGATCGACGCTGTGGGACGGCACCGTGGTGCTGGCCTGGGCGGCGGACATGACGAGCGCGAGCAGACACTGAATCAGCTGCTCGTGGAGATGGACGGATTTGAGTCGAACGATGGCGTGATCCTGATCGCCGCGACGAACCGGCCCGACGTGCTCGATCCGGCGCTGCTGCGGCCGGGACGCTTCGATCGCCGCGTGATTGTGGATCGTCCGGACATTCGCGGGCGCGAAGAGGTCCTGCGCGTGCACTCCAAGAAGGTGCCGCTGGCCGACGACGTGAACCTGCCGATCCTGGCGCGCGGAACACCGGGCTTCAGCGGTGCGGACCTCGCCAACATGGTGAATGAGGCTGCGCTGACGGCGGCGCGGTTCAATCGCAAGGCCGTGCACATGTACGACTTTGAGATCGCTAAGGACAAGGTGCTGATGGGCGCCGAGCGCAAGTCCATGCTGCTGAGCGAGGACGACAAGCGCGACACGGCGTACCACGAGGCAGGGCACGTGCTGGTGGCGGCGAAGCGCAAGCACTCCGACCCGCTGCACAAGGTGACGATCATCCCGCGCGGTATGGCGCTGGGCGTAACAATGCACCTGCCGGAGGAAGACAAGCACACGGTGACGAAGGACTACCTCGAGACGCAGCTTGCGATCCTGATGGGCGGGCGTTGCGCCGAGGAGATCTTCATGGACCGCATGACGACCGGAGCGGGCAACGACATCGTGCGCGCGACGGAACTGGCTCGCAAGATGGTTTGCGAGTACGGCATGAGCGAACTCGGACCGCTGACCTACGGCAAGAAGGAAGAGCAGATCTTCCTGGGCCGCGAGATTGCGCAGTCGCGGGATTACTCGGACGATACGGCGAAGGAGATCGACCGGCTGGTGAAGAAGTTCGTCGACGAAGGCTACAAGTCGGCGCACCAGATTCTGGAAGACAACCGCGAGGTGATGCACCGGATGGCGGCCGCTCTGCTGGAGCGGGAGACGCTGGATGCGATTGAGATCGAGCTGCTAATTCAGGGCAAGGAGCTCCCGCCAGCCAAGTCGCCGCTGGCGTCGGTCGACGACGATACGCAGAAGGTGCTGAAGCCTGAGGGTGGCCGCAAGCCGGGCTACAACGAGGGCACTCCAACAACCGCCTAAGTACCTATTATTCAGTAAGTTAGAGGCAGCCGAGAGGCTGCCTCTTTCGTTTTTGGCCGAGTGAGGGTACCCCCTCCCCCTTTTTCGCGCAAAATATTCATAAATCTGGGGTTAGGTTTGGACCCCGGGTGGATCGCGTGCGTTTTTTGCCCCTGTTCCGAGGGTGCTTTTGTCAAGCGGGGTGGTTCTTTATTGGGGCGTCATGCCGATGGACTGCAGCCATGCGTCGACGAGTTGCGGCCAGGCGGTAACTGGGAGCTTTGTCCGGCGGAGGCCGAAGGCGTGGCCGCCTTTCGGATAGAGGTGCAGTTCCGTCGGGACATCGGGCATTGCGAAGCGCGATGTAGTAGGCGAGCGAGTCGTCGACGTTATCGACGTTGTCGTCTTCGTTCTGGAGGAGGAAGGTGGGTGGGGTGTTCTTCGTGACGTGAAGGTCGGGGCGGACGATGAGATTGTGTACGGCGGGTGGGGCGTTGTTGGGCGGAGGGGAGAAGGACTTGTCCTTGCTAAGTCGCGCGTCATAGACAGCGGACCCGTAGGCGAGGTGGCCAGGGTAGATGGCGATGGCGAAGTCGGGGCGGCAACTTTGATCGTCGGCTGCATCGACTCGGGGATAGATGCGGTGGTCGTAGTGATTGCTGATAGCGGCGACGAGATGGCCGCCGGCAGAGAAGCCGAGCACGCCGATCTTGTGTGGGTCGATGTGGTACTGGGCGGCGTGGAGACGGAGGAGGCCGAGGGTGCGTTGCGCGTCTTCGAGGGCCATGGGGGATTCGGGATAGGGGCCAGATTTTGGATAGAGCTTGGGGTTACCGGGGACGCGGTACTTGAGCAGGATGCAGGTGACGCCGCGCGGGACAAGCCAGTCACAGACCTCGGTGCCTTCGAGGTCGATGGCGAGCATCTGGTAGCCGCCTCCGGGAAAGACGACGACGGCGGCGCCGGTGTTTTTGCTGGCCGGGGAGTAAATCGTCATGGTGGGAATGGTCACATTACGGACGCCTGTGGTGCGGCGGCCGCCGATGAGCTCGTTGGGGCCGCTGACTTCGACGCGCTCGTGGTTGACAGCGGGGCCGAGGGCCGGGGCGGCGTCGGGGATCGCGGCGGGCCAGATGGGGACCTGCGAGTGGCCGGGTGCAGGCTGCCAGCCGGTTTGCTGAGGACGGGCTGTGGCGGCGGCGAAGAGGCTGAGGGCAAGGAAGAGCGAGGAGGAGCAGAGGCGCATGGGGAGACTCGCGATGGGGATTGCGCAACGAAGTGAGGCGAGTCTAGGCGTGCGAGCTTGAGGATTTGCTGTGGGGAAGTGCGATGGACCAGCGCGGTTAACGCTTGGGACAATTTGGATGCTTCGGTCGTTTGATACGTGGTTGAAAAGGGGACGGCTGCTCTCGTGAGGCCAGCATTGTTGGGGTTCTTCGACTTCGCGTCACGGTGAATCGTGACGCTGCGCTCAGAATGACAGCCGTCTCGTTTGCGCCGGATTTTAGCGATCAGCTGTGAGCTGTGAGCTTCGAGCTGCGAGGGCATGGCAGGTCTTCCCTGGTGCCATCAAGGCTCGAATGCGCCTGACTCAAAGGCAGTCGCCATCATGGCCCAATCACTCGCTCTTACCACAGCCCTTTCAAGATCGAGTTCAACATGTCATAGAGCCGCCTGCCGGCTTGATCATCGGTTTCGTTCGACAACAGGACGATCGCGATCTGCTCGTCGGGAAAAAGCGCGATAAATGTGCGGAATCCTTTGGTTCCACCGTCCTCACGCAGATAGTAACTCCAGTCGCGTGTGCGGCCCATTGCCCATGAGAATCCGTCCACCTCTTCGGTCCACGCATGGAGGACGTGGTGGGTCGAGCGAACAATTGGATCGTCTTCGGCGAGTTGGTGTGAGGCATACTTCAACATGTCGTCGACATTCGAACGCAGGCCGCCCGCTCCCGGGAAAATCGGCAGCTGATTCGGCATCGGTTGATGCCCGGCGTCATAGCCGAGGATCATCCCGTCGGTTCGCGCATACACCTGGGTAGAAGGCATTTGCCACGGTCCCGCGATGAATTGCTTGATCAGTTCGTTGTAAGAAACACCGTAGACGTTCTCAAGCATCACTCCCAAAACCTGATAGCCGAAGTTTGAATAACTGTAGTGATAGGGCTCAAGGTTGCCGAGCTTGATTGCCCGCAGCTCCTCTTCAAAATCCTTTTCCGTGAAGCTCGCATCGAGTGGCTTCGTAGTATTCCTGGGAAACTGCGAAATATGGGCGATTAAATAGACCACTTTGACTGGCCGGCCATCGGGGTATTGCAGGTTCGGATAGGTGCCCTTGAGATAAAGCCGGATATCGTCGTTCAGGTTCATCTTCTTGCCGGCCACGGCATTTGCCAGGATGAGCGAGGTAAATGTCTTTGTGATAGAGCCGATTTCATAAAGAGTTTGCGAGGTCGGCGGCGTTCGAGATCCTGGCGCGGTTTCACCGAAGTTGAAGCGAAATGCCTGCCCTCGATCGATAATTCCGACCGAAAGCGCTACCTCAGCAGGATTCTTCATGAGATCAGATGCCGCGGCGTCTACGGCACTGCGGACGGCTTCTTCTCGCGGGGTTCCGCGCTGTGACGACTGGGCCACCATGGCGACCGCACCCCATGAGAATGCAAATACGAGTCCGTATCCGAGTGCCAGACGTCTCATCACGACTCCCAAAGGAGGCAGGGAATGAACACCGCGGTCAGAGCCGATGCCCGCTATCTATAAGTACGAAGCGTTACTCAAGGCAGGATGCAATTTTCAGGACGCGAGCCTTCGGTTACGAGCTTAGGCTCAGAAGTTTCGCGGTGACGAAGCGGATGAGGTCGTCGCTCACGTAGATAGGCGGGGCGGTGTGGAAGAGGGGTTTGCTCGCTAGGAGGCGCGGAGAGATTCCGGGCCAGAGTGCCGTTGTCAGGGAATTGAGTGTCGTGCCGGGGGGGACAATGAGGGCGTCGGTGCGGTCGAGGTAGCGGAGGGCGGAGGGCTTGAAGTCCGGCACCGACGGGTCAAGGACGGCGAGCGAGAGGTCGGGCTGGAGGAAGCGGAGGACGGAATTCGATTCGAGGATGATGTTTTCGGCTTCGGAGATGAGTTTGCGGACGCGGGGCATTGCCTCGGCGAGTTCGCCCTGACGGGTGCGGACCCAGAAGACGCGCTTTGCTCCGGAGGCGAGGAAGCGCGAGGTGTCGGTGCCGGTGGTCGGGTCGCGCTCTTCGGAGATGGCGAGGGTGTGGTCGGCGGTCTGGCAGTCGCAGGGCTCGCCGTTGGCGGAGCAGACGTTGTGGCCGAACTGCGTGATCTTGATGGCGGTCCAGTTGAATTGAGGCAAAGCGGCGATGAGACCGGCGACGACGCTGGTCTTGCCGATGTTGCGTGTGTGTCCGCCGATGACGATTGTTGGCAATGTTTGTTCGATTCCAAGTGCCACGTTTTAGATTCTAGGTTCTCGTAGTTTCGGATGGAAGCTGTCTTCCGATTGAACTTCCGGTGCCGGTGATCCGCTCTCAACCTGGCGAAGGGGGACCTAGAGGCTTACTCCCTTGGGGCTAACTCATTTATATTTGTTCACTCATTGGAATGAGGTCTTTATCCGATGGCCCACTTCACGCACTCACATGCCTTGGCCATGCTGCTTGTGTCGTTAGCGGCCGCAGCGCTCTCCAGAGGCCAGGAAGTTCAACGATGGACTGAGCGGCAGAATCTAGGCTTCAACGGTCCCCTTCGGTCGGTTGGAACGATTGTCGCAAGACCGAATAGCGATCCACGGTCAAGCGCGCGGCACAAACTTTTCCTGGACGGTCATCCAGACTGGGCAGTGTTTGATTTAGCGGGTAGACGAATCGAGTTCGCATCGGCTTCGAATCGTGAAAGCGTCATAGCTGTTTCCAAGTGTAGTTTCGAGCCTAGCGGCTCGAAGGTTTGCACTGACACTGCAGGGCAGCAGCATGAATCAAGAGAACAGCGGACTATATTGCCTGATGGAAGCCGCGAAGTGACCGAGCTCCAGGACTCGAAAGTGGTAAGCCGCCAGGTAACTCAGTTCGACGAAAAAGGCAGATCGGTAGGCCTCAAATCATACGACGCTAAGGGTAAGTTGAGTTCAGAAGAATCGACACTCCCGAACGGTGATTATGAGTGGAAGATCTATGACGGCAGCGGGATCGTAGTCTCTGACGAGCGAACGCGTGACTCCGATGACCAGAACAGGATCGAGCGCTGGTTCTACGATTCGGAAGGCCAGCTCGTGTGGCATTTAGCAATCAGTAGAGATGGCGACCTGTTGTCCTATTTGTACAACATTGGATTCAAAGCCAAGCTCTCCTCCTCCGATAGCCTGGGCATCTGCCCGCCGCGGCTTTGTGTCGATTACAAATTCGATGAAATGGGATCGGGGCGACTGGAGAGAACTGTCCAACACACTCAGGGGAAGGGGAACCTCGAACCCAACAGCGAGGAGCACTACAACCTTGATGGCATCCTGGACGAGAAGGCGGAGATCAAATACACGCGCGATGAGCATGGCAACTGGACATCACGATCGGTGTCTGTTTGGGATTCCAGTTCAAACATAATGATCGAGATTGAGCGGGACACAAGAACGATCGAGTACTACTGAGATGGGCAGGACTGTGACGCTTCGCTCAGGAAGACGTGCACGGGGAACTCCGAAAACAACATACAGAGATCCTTCGCCTACGGCTCAGGATGACGGCGGTTTGTAAGTCTGAGTCGGTCCCGCGTACTCGAACTGAGGCCAACGTTTGTACTACTTCAGGCGGCGGATGCGCGCGAGGGAGCGCAGATATTCGGTGCGGGGTTCGGCGGGGTACCGGCGAAGATCTGCTCGGAACCGGCGCGCTAGCCTTGACGTACATTTTTCTTGACCCTTATGAGTTCAACCGTCGTTCCCTCGTCTGACCCTTCCTTGCGAGCGGCCCTTCGGCTCGCGCTGCTCTTCGCTGCCATCAAGCTCGTCCTGCAGTTTGCGCTGACGCTCTGGACCCAACACCTCGGCTACAGCTACTTCCGCGACGAGTTTTATTACATCGCTTGCGGCCATCATCTTGCGTGGGGCTTTGTCGATCACGGTCCCATCGTCGCCCTGCAAGCACGCCTCGGCGAGCTTCTCTTCGGCGACTCCCTATTCTCCATTCGCATTCTCTCGGCACTCGCTGGAGCCGCTACCGTTTTTCTGACCGGCCTGCTCGCCTGGGCTCTCGGCGGCCTCCGCCCTGCACAGGCGCTCGCGATGCTCGGCGTCCTCGTCGCTCCCATCTACATCGCGGTCGACGGCTTTCTCTCCATGAACTCCTTCGAACCCGTGTTCTGGATGCTCTGTGCGCTTGCACTCATTCTCCTCATCGACGGCGCACCGCAGGCAATCTGGTGGACAGTTTTTGGCCTCTCAGCCGGCATCGGGCTGCTCAACAAACCGTCGATCCTCTTCTTTCTCGTCGCTGTCGGGCTCGGCCTTCTGCTTACACCAGAACGCCGCGTCCTCTTCACTCGCTGGGCTGCACTCGGAATCGCGTTAATCATCGTCATCGCGCTGCCGTACGTGCTCTGGCAGATTCACAACCACTGGGCCACGCTCGAGTTCTTCCACAACGGCAAGGTCGGAAATAAGAACGTCATCCTCGGGCCTGTGGGCTTCTTCCTCGCCCAGTTCTCGCAGATGCACCCGGCCAACGCTCTGCTCTGGATCACGGGCGTCGTCTCTCTTCTGCGCGCCCGCTCCATCCCGAGCGGCCGCTGGATCGGCCTGACCTTCCTGATCTTCTACGTGCTCATGTTCGTCCTGCACGCAAAGGACTACTATCTCGCCGCCATCTATCCAGTGATCTTCGCCGCTGGAGCCATCGCCTGGGAGCGCCGCTTCGCCTCACGGCATCTCGTCGCTGCAGAACGCGTCTTCGCCTTTCCCATCCTCGAATTCGCGCTCATCCTCACCGGCCTTCTCATCCTCCCGATGTCCTCGCCCGTGCTTCGCCCCGCCGCCTGGGTCCGTTACACCACCGCGCTGCACCTGAAGAGCGGAAAGACCGAAACCGCCACCAGCGGCGAGCTCCCGCAGTTCTACGCCGACCGGTTCGGCTGGCGACAGGAGGTCGCCATCGTCGCGCGCACGTTCAATTCGCTTTCGCCTGCAGATCAGCGCCGCGTCTGTATCTTCGGCGGCAACTACGGTGAGGCGGGTGCGATCGACTGCTTCAACCGCCGCGATCACCTCGCCCTTCCACCTGCCATCAGCGGACACAACAACTACTGGCTCTGGGGCATGCACGGCTGCGATCCCAACCTTGTCATCTCCGTCATCGAAGACTCTCCGGACGATATCTCGAAGAAATACGAGTCAGTCACCATCGTCGGCGTGCGCGACACGCCCTACGCCATGCCCTTTGAGCATGGCAACATCTACCTGCTTCGCGGCCGCCGCCCGTCCCCGCCCTTCCACTGGGCCGACGATCGCCACTACTATTGAGCGATCTTTTGCTACTTCAAGCGGCGGATGCGGGCGAGGGATTTGAGGTATTCGGTGCGGGGTTCGGCGGGGGTTCCGGCGAAGATCTGGCCGGGGCCTTCGACCGTTTTGCCGGGGTAGACGCCGGACTGGCCGCCGAGGATGACGCCGGGGCCGATGTGGACGTGGTCGCCGAGGCCGACCTGGCCGGCGATGATGACGTTGTCGTCGATGGTGCAGGAGCCGGAGAGGCCGACCTGCGCGGCGATGATGACGTTTTTGCCGAGGATGCAGTTGTGCCCGATGTGGACGAGGTTGTCGATTTTTGTGCCTTTACCAATCCGAGTCTCGCCTAAAGCCCCGCGGTCAATGGTGGTGTTGGCGCCGATCTCGACGTCGTCTTCGATGACGAGGGAGCCTTGTTGGGGGAAGAGGACGTGTTCGCCGGTTTGCGGATCGCGGGCGTAGCCGAAGCCGAGTGAGCCGAGGACGGCTCCGGGTTGGACGAGGACGCGGTCGCCGAGGTGGACGCCGTGGCAGATGGTGACGTTGGCGCCGATGGCGCAATCTTCGCCAACGACGGCGCCCGCTTCGATGACGGCTCCGGCAGCGACGCGAGTGCGGTCGCCGAGGCTGGCGGCGGGATGAACGAGGGCGTTTGGATCGACGAGCGGGCTGTCATTCTTTGCGGCCAAGGCTTTGCCGGCGAGCGCCATGGCGAAGCGGGGGTCGCGAACCCAGAGGACCCGGGGGTCGGTGGTTTGAAGGTCGCCGTGGCGGGCGAGGATGGCGCCGGCTCGCGATTCGAGTGCGCGCTCGAGCGCTGTATCGTCCTGGGCGAAGATGATGGAGTCGGGGGTGGCGTCGCCAAGGGCGGAGACGCGATGCAGCTCGGTGGACGGATGCTCGGCGGCAGAGGCTCCGACGAGGGCTGCGAGCGTGGGGAAGGTGAGGAGGTTCAGGTGGCGTGGTTCCAAGTCATTCCCTCAGGGGCTAAAGCCCCGCTCATTGGTTCGGTTTACGGCGCGGCTAAAGCCGCGCCCTTTCAAAACATCCGTATGCGCCCTTCCAAATCTTCAGTAGAGGCTCTCCTCGCCTTCGGGTCGGGTCTTCCAGCGGCGGTGGACCCAGAGCCATTGCTCAGGGTAGCGCCGGATCCAGGATTCGATGGTAGCGGTGAAGAGGGCGGTGTTGGCGAGGGCGTCGACTGCTGGCTCGCCGGTGCGGGTGAGGGTGAGCTCGGGGCCGAAGTGGAGGACGTAGCGGTTTTCGCGGGGCTCCCAAAGCATGAAGCCGGGGAGGACGGCGGCTTTGGAGTGGGCGGCGACGCGGGCGAGGCCGGAGGCGGTGCAGGCGAGCGTGCCGAAGAAGGGGACGAAGACGCCCTGCGGCGGGGTCATGTTGGTGTCCATGAGGATGCCGACGGTGTCGCCGCGGTGCATGGCCTGCAGGAGGCCGCGGGCGAAGTCGTCTTTGTGGAGGACGCGGTTGCCGTGGAGGCAGCGGATGTCGTTGACGAAGGCGTCGACGAGCGGGTTGTCGAGGCGGCGGATGACCATGCTCATGGGATAGCCCATGAGGGAGTGGTAGAAGCTGGAGAGCTCCCAGGCGCCGAGGTGGCCGGTGAGGACCAGGACGCCGTGGCCGCGGCTGCGGGCGGCGAGGTAGTTTTCGAGACCCTCGTAACGGAAGAATTTTTGAGCGTCGGCGCGTGAAGCGCGAGGCATGCGGCAGAACTCGGCTAGCTGAAGACCGAGGTGGCGATACAGCGCCCGGAGGATGCGCTCGCGTTCCAGCTCGGGCATTTCAGGGAAGGCGAGGGCGAGGTTGCGGAGGCCGATGCGGCGAAGGCGTGCGATGAGGTGCCAGGCGAGGGCTCCGATGACGGCGCCCGTGGCGCGGGCGACGGGGCGCGGAAGCCACTTGAGAATGCCGACGATGAAGCGCAGGCCGAGGTATTCCAGCCACTCGCGGAGGGAGGCACGTTTGCGGGGCTGGGGTTGGGATTGAGCAGTCAACGCTCCTCAGTGTAGCCAAGAGCGGAGCGGATGGTTGGGGGAGCGGGCAAGAACCATCGTGTTGCCTTGATTTATCGCGAGAGAAGAGAAGCGGCGATATCATCAGGCTACCGAGGTATATTATGCGGGCCTGCTCGAGTTGCGGACATCACAAGTTCCGGCGCGTAAGACGCCAGGGAATCGTGGATCGCTTGATGGTGATGTTGAAGCTTTACCCGTGGGAGTGCGAGAGCTGCCAGCGCAAGACGTATAGTCGCCGGCGCGAAATCCAGCACACCAAGAGTCATAGCACCGCCTGAAGCAAAGGGAATTTCCGGACCTGAATAAAGAGCAGGGACGGCTGCTGGCCGTCCCTGTGTCGTTGAAACAACGCTGTGTGGGGGAGAACTAACGGGACTTCGCGACGACGAAGTAACGGGCAACAGTACTGACGAAACCTCTGGCGTTCGCCGGAACAGGCGTCGCCCCATGAAGTACGGTTTCGAAGGGAATGGCACTGCCATACTCGGTGGTCATGTCATCCTTGTTGGTGCTGAGGACGGTTCCATCGAGTGAGAGGCCGGCGAAGATGCCCTTGGCGCGCGAGTAGGTGAGGAACTGGGCGTTCATGGCGATGTCGGTTGCAGCCTGCGCGTTGCGGCCGACGGGGCCAGCGGCAACGGAGGCGTCGGCGCCGAGCTTGACCTTGCTCTTGAGCATCGACTGCAGGCCCTTCTGATTCATTGCGACGAGGACGAGGTCAGTGGACTGGCCGCCGATCTGCCAGCCGAAGCTGCCACCTTCAAGGCGCACGAAGACCGGAGCACTCCAGCCGCGGGGAGTGCGGCAAGTTGCAGCACCCTGGCCGTATTGTCCGCCGACGATGAAGGCGCCCTTCTTGTAGGCGGGGACGACGACCACGCAGGCGGCGCCGGCGAGGATCGAGGAGGGGATGCCCTTGTCGGGCGTGGCCATTATCTGCTGAATGACCTCAGCCGCACTATTGAGGCGGTCATTCAACTTCGCAGTATCCGCAGCGCGTGCGGGAACCATACCCGCCAACATCGTGACTGCGCATAATACACCCAGGAATTTCTTCATTGAGTCTCTACCTTTCGGGGATTCTGATATTTTGAGGCTGGCCGAATCTTCAACCCATTATCTATGGGGTGAGACGAACTATCGCGAGGCAGAGGTTGCAAAAAAAAATGGGTTGCAGGCTGACCGCGAACGGCCTGACCTACAACCCTCTTCTCCCAGGTCTGTACTGATGTACAGAGTGCGGCATTGTTAGCCGGGGAACAAGAGTACGGAGGGTTGTAGACCTTCGGGAGCATGTGGAGAAGTCAGGAAGTGAGGAGTTCGGAAGTGAGGAGTTCGGAAGGGCTCTCTCTTCATTTCCCGGGCCTGACTCGCTAGCTCCTCACTCCCTGACTTCAATTTCCATTCAGCGGGCACGTTCTTCGATAGCGCGCAAAGTAAGCTCGACGCGATTGTGCGCGCCGGTCTTGCGGAGCATGCGGCCGAGGTGAGCTTTTACGGTCGCTTCGTCGATGCCCAGGGCTTCAGCGATGGCGCGGTTCGAGCGGCCATCCATGAGGAGTTCCAGCACCTCGCGCTCGCGGGCAGTCATGCGTTTGAGGATGCTGTCGCCGGAGGGCGTGGAAGGACCAGAGGAACTGCCGCCTTCAAGGAGCTTGGCGAGCACCTTGCGAGGGGCCCAGACGGAGCCGTCGAGAACGACCTCGAGTGCCATGCGGATCTCGGCCTCACTGGCGGTCTCAGCGAGATAGCCCTTGGCGCCGGCGCCGATGACGGATTCAATCAGCAGAGGGTCGAGACCCTCGCCGACGACGACGATGCGGAGCTGCGGGTGCTCGCGGCGAATGCGGGAGATGAGATCGGGGAGAGCGTCGCCACCGCTGCGCGCTTCAAGCATAAGGACTGCGAGATTCCCGGCGGAGGCTATCTGGTCAAGCTCGAGAGGAACGGCTTCCATGCCGGGCAGGTCGGAGAGAATGGCCTCCATCCCGACCAGGCGGAGCGGGTCGGAGGCGACCAAGCCGATTCTTGCCGGTGCTGCGGTGGTCATCGACGAAACGACTCCCTGCGGCGATTGTCTGCCATGGCTTTAGAGTTTGGGAAGAACAATCCCCTGTTGACGCATGTACTTGCCGTTGCGATCACCATAGCTTACCTCGCAGACCTCGTCGCTTTGGAAGAAGAGTATCTGGCACAGTCCTTCGTTGGCGTAAACCCGCGCCGGAAGCGGCGTCGTGTTGGAGATCTCGAGGGTGACAAATCCTTCCCATTCGGGCTCAAAGGGCGTGACATTGACGATGATTCCACAGCGCGCGTAAGTACTCTTTCCTACGCAGATCGTCAGGATGTCGCGCGGGATGCGGAAGTATTCGATGGAGCGTGCAAGCGCGAACGAGTTAGGAGGAATGATAACGCTGGGGGCCTGAACAGTCACGAAAGAGCGCTCGTCGAAGGCTTTGGGGTCGATGATGGCGCTGTTGACGTTGGTGAAGATCTTGAATTCGTCGGAGACGCGGAGATCGTAACCGTAAGACGAGAGGCCGTAGGAGATGACTCCCTCGCGAACCTGCTTCTCGCTGAACGGCTCAATCATGCGGTGTTCCAGGGCCTGCCCACGAATCCATTTATCGGACTTAATTGACATCAATTCCCCCAGACAGACGAGCGGGGTGACGCACGTGTGTCTCAGTTGAGAGTAGTTGTATCGTTACTGAGCCTATCTCAAACGACTGTGTGTTCGTTTGACAAGTGAAAAGAGCTTACCTAGCATCGGGGGTAGCGGGCCGGTTTTTCAGTAGTTTGCGAAAGCCAGCGGCAAAGCGAAGACGGATGAAAGGTGACCGAGATGATCAAGCAGGATCTGGTTCAGCGTATCGTCGAGCGCACCGGATTGCCCCGGACCAAGGCAGAGGCTGCGGTGGACGCTATCTTCGAAGGCATGAAGAAGGCTTTAGGGCACTCGGACCGCATCGAATTGCGCGGGTTCGGCGTCTTCACGGTGAAGCCACGGAAGACGGGCGTGGGGAGAAATCCTCGCACGGGCGCCGAGGTAAGCATCTCCCCGGGCAGCGCGGTAAGGTTCAAGCCGGGCAAAGAGCTGCATCTGATCAGCTAGTTTCTCGCCCGATTCAGTGCTTTCTGTGATCGCGACGGTTGCGTGCGCGATAACCGTGCATCCTAAGCGCTGAATCCACAGAAATCGCGCTTTCCCACATTTCTTAGCGACACACTAACAAACGTTCCACGGGGAACACCGCAGTTCCACGCCTTACATCAGGTGAAGCGCGTCGACATCGATGGTGACATTGCGGCGAGGGATGGCGCTGCTTTCGATGAAGGCGAGCATGCCGCGGAGCATGGCACCGAGAGCGTCGCGGCGTTCAGATTTCAATAACAGGTGATAGCGGTAGACGCGCTTGATGCGTGGGAGCGGCGCGGGTGCCGGGCCGAGGACACGCACGGTCTCGGGGCGGTTCGCCGCGAGCCATTTGCCGAGTTGCGTGGAGATGGCGAGGACTTCCTCGAGCTGCTCGCTGTGAATGAGCACGTTGGCGAGCGCGGCGAAGGGCGGATAACGCATGGCGCGGCGGAAGTACATCTCGCGCGCGGCGAAGCCGGTGTAGTCGTGCTGGCGGGCGAACTGGTTGACGTAGTGATCGGGCTGGTAGGTCTGGACGAGGACGCGGCCGGGCTTGTCGCCGCGGCCGGCGCGGCCGCTGACCTGGGTGAGGAGTTGGAAGACGCGCTCGGCGGCGCGGAAGTCAGGCAGGCCGAGGGCGAAGTCGGCGCCGACGACGCCGACGAGGGTGACGCCGTGGATGTCGTGGCCCTTGGCGATCATCTGCGTGCCGACGAGGAGATTGATCTCACCGGAGTGCAGGCGCTGGAGGAGCCGTTCCATGTCGCCGCGGGTGCGAACGGTGTCGCGGTCCATGCGGCCGATGCGCGCGTTGGGGAAGAGCTCCTGCAGGCGTTCCTCGCCCTGCTGGCTGCCTGCGCCGAGGAAGAAGAGATGCTCGCTGTTGCACTTGGGGCAGTGTGAAGGGACACCGCGACGGAAGCCGCAGTAGTGGCACTCGAGACGGGCGCCGACGCGGGCGGGGCCTGCGAGGTCGGTTTCGTCCGAGTGCTTGTGGTACGTAAGCGAAATTGCACAGTTTTCGCATTCGATTTTTTCACCGCAGGCCCGGCACATGACCACGAACGAATAGCCGCGGCGGTTGAGGAGGATGATGACCTGTTCGTTGCGGTCGAGCGTGGTTTGTGTCTCTTCGATGAGCTGGCGGGCGAAGATCTGTTCCTGGCCGGTCTCGCGGAACTCGGAGCGCATGTCGATCATTTCGACGACAGGGAGCGGGCGCGATTGCACTCGCTCGAGCATCTCGATGCGCGTGTAGCGGCCACGGTCGGCGTTGTTCCAGGATTCGAGGCTGGGTGTGGCGGAGCCGAGGACGATGGTGATGCCGAGGAGTTTGGCGCGCATGACGGCGACGTCGCGGGCGTGGTAGCGCGGGGTTTCTTCCTGCTTGTAGCTGCCGTCGTGCTCTTCGTCGATGAGAATGAGGCCGAGGTCGGGCATGGGAGCGAAGACGGCGCTGCGCGTGCCGACGACGACGCGGGCCTCGCCGCGACGGATGCGGTGCCATTGTTCGGCGCGCTCGTCGGGCGTGAGCTGTGAGTGCAGGAGCGCGACTTCGGAACCAAAGGCAGCGACCATTTGGGCGGCGGTTGCGGGGGTGAGGCCGATCTCGGGGACGAGGAGCAGGGCAGATTTGTTATTGGTTAAAGCGCGTTGCATCGCCGCGACGTAGACGGCGGTTTTGCCGGAGCCGGTGATGCCGTAGAGCAAGTGCGGCGCGAACGTGTTTCGTTGCATCGCGGCGACGATGGAGGCGAGGGCTTCGATTTGGGATTCGTTGAGCGTGTGTTCGTGCGCGAAGCGTTTGCCGTGCGTGGCAAGCGAGGTGACGTGGAAGGCCTGTGCGGCTTCTTCGAGCCGGATGAGACCGCGGCGGACGAGGGTGTTGACGGTGGAGTCGGGGGTGCCGCGGCGTTGCAGGCGTGTGCGGAGTTCGCGGAGGAGCTCGCGGCCGCCGCAGCCGGCGAGCTCGGCCATGACGGCGAGCTGGTTGTCGTTGAGTTTGGGGAGGCGTTTGGTTGGCGTTTGTTGCTCCGCGGGCGGAAATACAGGGGTCTCTCCGCTGCGCCCCATTCGACTCGCCTGCGGCTCGCTCAGGGGCTCCGGTCGAGATGACAGGCTTTGGGCGGGTGTCGTCGTCTGGTCAAACTCAGATTCTTCGACGAGGACGGCGACGGTTTCGAGGCGGCGGGCGTCGCGCTGCTCGGTGAGGGGTTCGCGGAGCAGCCAGCGCTTTTTCACCATGGCGTCGAGCATGGCTTTGTTGGCGCCGGTGGCAGAGCGGATCGCGGTGAGCTTGGCGGATTCGCCGGGCTCGAGGTAGTTGAGGACGGCGTACTCGCGGTTTTGGTCTTCGGGGCTGAGGCGCGAGCGGCGCGAGGAGCCGCGGAGGGCGCTGTCGTAGAGGACGTTGCGGCCCTGCTCGGCGATGCGGTAGACCCAGTGGCGGCGGACCTCGGCGGTGAGAGGGAGCATGCCGCGGAGGACTTCGCCGAGCGGGGCGCAGTAGTACTGCGCGATCCAGCGGGCGAGCTCGAGGAGCTCGGGGGAGAGAAGCGCGGCGTCGTCGAGGAGGCGGTCTATTTTTTTTAGTTCGACTTCAGGGGAGGGTGGGTTGTCGTGCAAGGCGACGACGACGCCGAGGAGGCGTTGGCCGCCGAAGGGGACGAGAACGCGTGCGCCGATTTCAGGGGCGAGATCGCCGAGGGAGTAGGTGAAAGCGCGGTCGAGCGGGACCGGCAGCGCGACGTCGGCGAAGAGGGGCACTGATCAAGTCTATCGTTCATGTCTGTGCCGACTCGCAGTATGCTTGGTCGCATGCGAAGGCTGATGAAATGGGGAATGGTTGCTTTTCTCGCTGCCCTTCTTATCGCTCCCGGGATGTATTTGATCTGGCTGCCCTCCGGAAAGACTATGGACAGCGAGAAGTATGCGGTGATGTCCGCCTATATCGCCGCTGGCCTCACCGGAGACTCGCATGATCTAGGGTCTGCAAGGGGTTTGGTGGTCCTATATGGGCGTACTAGCAATGGCAGTTTTCACATTTTGCCACCAACCTGGTCAAGATTAGATTCGCCGATGATGCGTGTCGAAGCAGTAGTTCGCAATCTGCGGTCAGAGCCATTCGAGCGAAAGTTCACATTGCATGCGCCGTACGTTTTCACGAACGACCCAACGATTGAACAGAAGGATCTGACCGAAGCGCAACGGCGCGCCGGCTATGGAACCATTACTTTCTCGAACGTAATTTTCAATCACGATGCGACTCGCGCAGTCTTCTACACCGAGCATTTGTGTGGATTATGTGGCGAGGGCGATTTCGTCGCAATGGAGAAGCATAACGGAAGATGGATAGTCGTCGACTCGAGGTCAACCTGGGTTTCCTGACGGAGTGTGTTTCGCGAGCTCTTGTGTGAGCTTCTTGATTTCCTTTGCTTGCCCCTTCTTGTCTTCGAGGAGTTTTTCGACGCGGGTGGGGACGTCGGTGCGGGAGATGGTGAGGGTACGGGCGACGGTGTCGAGGAGGGTGTAGTCGTTGCGGGCGGACCGGACGGCGCGGAGGCCGCAGACGAACTCGATGCGCCAGCCCTGGCGGACTTTTTCTATGCGGCGGAGAAGGATCGCGCCGATCTCGCCGGTGCTGCGGACGTGGGTGCCGCCGCAGGCGTTGAACTCGATGCCCTGCATTTGGACGATGCGGAAGGGGCCTTCGAGGGGAGGCAGTTTGCGGAGGTCGCCGCGGGCGAGCATGGCTTCGGCGAGCGGGCGCTCGACCCAGTGGGTGAGGAGCGGCCGGCTCTCGTAGATGATGCGGTTGGCGGACTCTTCGACGCGGCGGAGGTCGTCGTCGCTTAGTTTGTCCATGCCCTCGGGGAGTGCGAGGTCGATGGTGGAGCTGTCGGCGCCGAGGTGGAAGGAGACGGTGCGGGCTTTGAGCTCGCGGAGGAAGACGGCGGAAAGAAGGTGCTGGCCGGAGTGCTGCTGCTCGTGGTCGGTGCGGCGTTCGAAGTCGATCTTGCCGGTGATCTCGGTGCCTTCGACGAGAGGCTTGCGGACGGAGTGCCAGACTTCGCCGGACTCGTCTTCGTGGACGCGCTCGACGGGGATCTCGAGTGTGGTGCCGCTGGGTGCGGTGGCGATGAGGAGGCCGGTGTCCCAGGGCTGGCCGCCGCCTTCGGGGTAGAAGGCGGTGCGGTCGAGAGCGACTTGCCAGAGCTGCGCGCTGTCAGGCGCGGCATGGGGGTCTTTCTCGACGAGGCGGATGTCAGTGATGCGCGCAGTGAACTCGAGGATGGGCGAGTCGTAGTAGAGACGTTGGGCGATGGTGTGAGTCGCGGACATTTGGATTCAAGCTTTCTTTCCATCTGCAGCTTCTTTCTTCACGAGAGCCTGCAGGGCTTCTACTTCGACGCGGCTGCCAACGACCAGGGGTGTGCGCTGGTGGATGGACTCGGGCTGGAGGTCGAGAATGCGTCCGGAGCCGCTGAAGGCGGCGCCGCCGGCCTGTTCGGCGATGAAGGCAAGCGGGTTTGCTTCGTAGAGGAGGCGGAGTTTGCCATTGGGGGCTTTTTCACTCGGTGGATAAAGGAAGATGCCGCCTTTGAGGAGCGTGCGGTGGAAGTCTGCGACGAGGCTGCCGATATAGCGCGAGCTGTAGGCCTTGCCGTTGAGCTGACCGCGGCGGAGGCGATTGACGAACTGCTGATAGGGGAGTGGCCAGGAGACTTCGTGGGCTTCGTTGGTTGAGTAGTAGGGCCCCTGGTCGGGCATCTTCATGCGGTCATTGGTCAGGACGAAGGCGCCGATGGCGGGGTCGAGTGTGAAGCCGTAGACGCCGTCGCCGGAGGTGTAGACGAGCATCGTCGAGGGGCCGTAGACGACGTAGCCAGCGGCGACCTGTTTGGAGCCGGGTTGCAGGATGGCGGTCTCGATGCTTTGGCCGGGGAGGCGTTTGTGAATGGAGAAGATGGTGCCGACGTTGACGTTGACGTCGATGTTGGAGGAGCCGTCGAGCGGGTCGAAGACGATGATGTATTTGCCGGAGTCGGGGTCGGCGTTGATGATGATGGGCTCTTCGTTCTCTTCGCTGACAAGTGCGGCAACGCTGTCGCGTCCACCGAGTGTGTGCAGGAGCGTTTCGTTGGCATAGACGTCAAGCTTCTGTTGAACCTCGCCCTGCACGTTGACGGAGCCTTTGGCGCCGAGGGCATCGCTGAGGCCGCCGAGACGAATTTTGGCCTCGACCATTTTGGTGGCGAGGGTAATCCCGCTGAGCAGCCAGGAGAAGGTGCCGCTGGCTTCGGCGAAGTTTTGCTGCTGGTGGCGGATGTGCGTCTGCACGGTCGTGATCATGGGGGCGGTCGGCTCCTGAGGCTCCTGATATTAGGGTAATCGGCGGTACGCCTACAATGCGGAGATGCTTTCCAGACGACGATTTCTCAGTTCAGCCGCAGTGGCCGCGCCTTCGCTGGCATTGCCGGCCCAGGAAGGGCGTGCGAATACCGGGCAAAGAGCAGGCGCTGAGTCGTTGCCCGCGCCGATTGCGGCGCTGACGGATCGACGCAAGGAGATTGTGCCGATTACGGTGAGTGAGCGGAGTTCGCGGCTGCAAAGGGCGCGCGAGTTGATGACGGCGAACAAGATTGACGCGATCGTCACGACTACGGGCGCCTCGCTAACCTACTACACGGGAGCGCACTGGGGGCAGTCGGAGCGACTGTTTGCCTATGTGCTGCCGAGGGTGGGGAAGCCGTTTTTGATCTGCCCACACTTTGAGAGTGACCGGGCGGCGGAGTTGCTGAACACGTTTCCGGAACGCGAGTCGACGCTGACGTACTTCTGGCAGGAGAACGAGAGCCCGTTCGATTTGTTGAGGAAGTCGTTGGCAGAGGCGGGGGTGAAGACGGGAACGCTGGGGGTTGAAGAGCACACGCAGTTTGAGTTTTCGCATGCGATTGCGCAGGCGTGTCCGGCGCTGACGATGACCTCGGCGACTCCGGTGACGGCCGGTTGCAGGATGATCAAGTCGCCGGCGGAGCTGGCTCTGATGAAGCTGGCGAATGAGATTACGCTGAGCGTCTATCGCGCGGTGTATCAATCGTGCGCGCCGGGCGATACGAATCGGCGCGTGGTTGAGTTAATTGACACGGCATACGCGAGGTGCGGTGTGCGTGGTGAGGCGTCGCTGAATGTGGGGCAGTACTCGGCGGTGCCGCATGGGAGCGCGCAGATGCAGGTGATTCGCGAAGGTGACATCGTGATGGTGGACGACGGGTGCACGTGCGATGGGTACACGTCGGACATTACGCGGAGCTGGGTTTACGGCAAGGCGAGCGATGAGCAGAAGAAGGTTTTCGATATTGTGCACCGGGCGCAGAGTGCAGCGCTGGCCGCAGCGAAGCCGGGTGTGGAGGCGCAGTCAGTGGATGCGGCGGCGCGCAAGGTTGTCGTGGATGCAGGGTTTGGCCCGGCGTATGACTACTTCACGCATCGCGTGGGGCATGGCATCGGGATGGATATGCATGAGTGGCCGTACCTGGTGGGCGGGAACACGACGAAGCTTGCCCAGGGCATGGTGTTTTCGGATGAGCCGGGAATTTATCAGCGAGGGAAGTTTGGGGTGCGGCTGGAGGATGATATGTACATCACGGAGGATGGCGCGCAGTTGTTTACGGCTCAGAGTGTGAGTTTGGAGAAGCCGTTCGGAGCGGCGTGACTTGCGTTGAGGTGATCCGCGCGAAATTGCGAAATACAGGGGTCTCTCCACTTCGCGGGACGGTGATACCGTCCCGCTTCGGTCGGGATGACATATTTTTTTGGTGGTCCGAAAAGCAGATTCCCTTCGGGAATGACAAAAAGAAAAGCAACAGCGAGAGCCTCTAGTGAGGCATGACGAGCAGTTCGATTCCGCTCGCTGCGTCGGCTTGATGGAAGATGGTTTCGGTGGCGGTGTGGAAGTCTTCGGGCGTTGCTTTGTAGATGTCCATGAAGGTTTGTGGGTTGCGATCGACGAGCGGGAACCATGAGCTCTGGATCTGCACCATGATGCGATGGCCCTTGCGGAAGGTGTGGTTGATGTCCTGCATGGTGAAGTCGACGTCAGTGATCCTGGCGGGCGTGAGGGCTTCGGGGTGTTCCCATGAGTTGCGGAACTTCGAGCGGAAGGGCTCGCCGCGGAGGAGCATCTGGTAGCCCTCCATGACGACGGGCGGAGCGGAGGTGACGCGCTTGCCTTCCTTCTCTTCACCGGGCTCTTTGTAGTCTTCGGGGAAGACGTCAATGAGTTTGACGATGAAGTCGGAGTCGGTGCCGGTGGAGGCGATTTTCAGTCGAGGCTTGATGGGGCCGACAACGGTTACGTCCTCGGTGAGCGGTGCGGTCTGGTAGACGAGCACGTCGCCGCGGTGCGTGGCGAAGCGCTGGTCTTCATCCATGTAGCGCTGCGGAACGTCGGGACCGGTGATGTAAGGGACGAACGGAACGGGGTGCGCGGGGTCGCTGATGTAAGAGTCTTTGCTCGAGGGTGTTTTGGGGGCGCTCCATGAGAGGCCGCCGCCAGATTGAAGATAGAGCGTCTTCGCGACGGCCTGCTTCGGTGGCCATGCGTCGTACTTTTTCCAGACGTTGGTACCGGTCTCGAAGGTGTAGGCCTTGGGCAATGCGGTCCAAGGCTTGTTCTTGAGCCAATGCGCGAAGAACGGGGCTTCGATGTTGTCGCGGTAGAAGGTGGAGGGGCTGTCGCCGAAGTGGATGTCGCCGAGCGAAGCGCCGCTGCCATGTGACCAGCCGCCGTGCACCCAGGGGCCTTCGACGAGCGTGTTTTCGGGGGCATCGGGGCTGAGTTTGTCGATGGAGTGGAAGAGTTTGACGGGACCGGCAAGGTCTTCTGCGTCGAACCAGCCGCCGACTTCGAGCACCGCAGCTTTGACGCCGTGCATGTGCGGCGTGAGATTGCGGATCTGCCAGTAGTCGTCGTAGGTCGTGTGAGAGACCTGGTCGTGGAAGTACGGGTTCGTCCCGCCAGCGGGTGAGTCAAGATGCGCGAGCGTGCCCATGTGCAGGTAGAAGGTGTACATGTCCTGCGTGGGGAAGTCGAAGTCGATCTTCGGCTCCTTGGTGAGCGGATTTTTCTGCGGCGCGAAGAACGGAGCGTAGAAGGAGTGATTGGCGCTGAGCATGAACGCGGCGCCGTGGTAGGAGTCGTCGCCCATCCAAAGATCCATGATGGGCGCCTGTGGGCTGGCGGCCTTGATGGCCGGGTTACTGTCGACGATGCTGGCGGCGGCGTAGAAGCCGGGATAGCTGATGCCGAGGATGCCGACCTTGCGATTGTTGTTGGCGATGTTTTTGAGCAGCCAGTCGACGGTGTCGGACATGTCGGTGGATTCGTCGATGCCTTTGCCGTCTTTGGAGGGAGTCATCTCGATCCAGTGACCTTCGCTGTTCCAGCGGCCGCGCACGTCCTGGCAGACGAGAATGTAGCCGTCATGGAGGAGGTTGAGATTGCTGGTGACGTGCGGCTGGATGACGTTGTTGCCGTAGTTGCCGCAGCTGTAAGGCGTGCGCGATATGAGGAACGGCCAGGGGCCGCGGTCTGTGAATTGCGCGGCAATCGGCGTGTAGACGACGGTATAGAGCTTCACACCATCGCGCATGGGCACGTGATACTCGTGCTTGGTGTAGTGCGTGCGTTCGAAGTCTTCGAGCTGGCGGCGCTGGTCCTGCTGGGAGGATTGTGGTGCGGGTGTCGATGTCTGCGCGAACGCGCAAGGAGCCGCAAAGTTCAGAAAGAGAGCTGCTGCAGTTGCAGCGAGGCTCCAATGAGCCACTGCCATTCGATGTCCTCCGTGGATCTGGTGCCTTGGCGATTGTAGCCTTTTACATGGCAGATTCTGCGATAATGCAGGCGATGCTCAGGCCCCTGCTGAACGCGAAGGATGTCTTGCGAGCGTGCGCGTGGGGCAGTGTGATGACGGCGAGTGTGTGCTGCTATTCGCAGCAGGCGCAGAACCCGGAACCACAAGACCAGCAACCGGTTTTCACATTGAAGGTTTATACGAACCTCGTGCAGGTTCCCACGCTTGTGCTGGATCACGACCGGCAGCCGATGCACCCGATCGATTTCCAACGATTCCAGGTAAGCCTGGACAGCGGCAAGCAATTTGCCCCGGCTCATGTTCGGATGGAGGGGGGAGATCCGCTCAACCTGGCGATTCTGGTTGACGTTGGCGTGAAGCAACGTAGTGATCTGGTGCAAGATCTGGCTGCCGCGACGGCCGAAATGGCTACGAAAGAGTTGCATCCTCAGGACCGCATCTCGATCTACCTCCTGACCTGCAATCTGCTTCGAACTGTGCACGAGATTCAGCCGTTGCCGGGTTTGCTGAGCGAGTCCATTGACGGAGGTTTGCAGTCGCCGAAGCTGGGGAAGAACAGTACCGGTGGATCTTGTGGAACGAATATTTACCTGTGGGGAGCCATAACGTCGGTCGTTGAGGATATGAGTGACGTTCCGGGCCGTCGCGCAATTCTCGTGATGAGTAATGGACATGACGATGGCAGCGGGATTTCGTGGCCCAAGCTCCACGAATATGCGGGAATGGAGGGCGTTGCACTCTTCGGTCTGAGAGAAACAGTTCTGGCGGGGACTGGATGGCCGGGAGAACGCATCGATGCGTTTCGGGCGTTGTGCGAGTCCACGGGTGGAATCGTGATGCAGGGAGACAAGCGGGAATTGCGTAAGCGGTTGCAGCAGTGGGTTGAGTTGTTGCGCGGGCGATACATCGTGGAGTTTCCGCGGCCGCAAGCGGCTGGCAGTGGCGCACACGATATTGTTGTCTCGATTAAGAGAGACGGGTACGCGTTTACGACAGTAGCGGGCGTGTCTTTCTCGCTACCCGATCCAAAGATCACGTCAGATCCGAACTACGTACCCTCCGATGAAGGATCGGACATTCCGGTGGGGAAGCGGCGGCCGCTGTTGCCGCATTGAATGCTTAGTTATTGAGGCCGATTTCGTGCGATGTCGTTGTCTGGCGCCCGGCGAGGCGGAGTACGAGACGTTCGAGAACAAGGCGCTTGTCGGCGGGACTGGAGCGCAACTCGAAGTCGGCGCGGGAGATGAGTTCGAGGCCGCGGGTGAGGTCAGAGCGGTCGCGATAGCGGCGGGCCTGGGCGATGAGCGCGTCGGCGGCGAAGGGAGCGACGCGGAAGCCCGGCCAGAGCACCTGCCACATCGCGCGCTGATCGCGAACCTGCTTCTCGTTGAGGACCAGCATCTGGCGGAAGGTCTTCGCGAGGGTGAAGACGTGGCCGATGGCGGCGTCTTCGCCGCTCTCGCTGGCGTTGAGGAGGCCGTGCAGGAGAGCGACGGCGCGTGGCGCGTCCTTGAGGCTGATGGCGTCGGTGAGCTCGTAGAGGCTGCGTTGCTTGGCGGCAGAGACCATGGTCTCAACATCGGCGAGCTCGATGGACGAGGAGTTTTGTGACTGCGCGTAGAGGACCAGCTTCGAGAGCTCGCTTGCAAGTGTGAGCATGTCAGCCCCGAGTGCGTCGACGAGTTCGCGGGCTGCGTCTTCGGTGAGGCGAACGTTTTGCGATTGAGCTTCGCGGATCGCCCATTGGACGGCGTCGTCGTCGCTGACGCGCTGCAGCTCGATGATGCCGCAGGCGTCGCCGAGGGTTTCGCGGATTTTTTCGGCACGCTCCTTGTCCTGCATGTCCATGGTGCGGACGTCCTGCGGAAGGCGGATGTGGTCGGCGATGAAGATGAGGAGTGCCTGCGGGTTGGGGCGGCGGAAGTAGTCGTCGATAGCGGCGAATTCGTCCTTCTTCTGGCCGCGGCCGTAGAGGGTCTTGAGGTTGCGGATGAAGAGGACCTGGAAGGGCGCCATTAGCGGAGGCGTCTGCGCGAGATCAAGCGCTTCGAAGATGGAGGTCTCGGCGAGGTCGAGATCGTGCAGACAGAAGTCGCGCAGGTCGGGAGGCACGAGTGCGTCGAGGACACCGTGGCGCGCGCGATGGAGGAGGAAGGCGTCGTCACCGAGAAGGACGTAGCCGGCGCGCGGACTCTTGCCGGTGGCTTCGGTGATGAAGCGATCCACCGGGGCGAAGCTGCGCAGGCCGGCGGTTGAATTGGAGGGTGCGCTCATTGGAACGACTCCATCATGTCACTGACGAGAGCCTGCGCAAAGTCGCGAGACATGCGGCGCACGGCGGCGGAGTCCTCCTGCACGAAGCCGGAGAGGTCTTGCGTAGATTGATACTGCTCCCGCCAGGCGAAGGCGCTGTTGCGGTAGAGCACGTTGCCGTCGTGGCCGACGAGCGCGACATCGGCTGTGATGGTGACAAGATAGCTGGAGGTCTGGCCGCTGGCCGCGTCATAAGTGAGCGGCGTCACGGCCTGCGTGAGTATGGTGCCCCGCAACGTGGCATCGGACGGCTGTTCGGTCGCGGCCACTGTGGGGTTGACGCTGGTGAGCACGCGATAGCGGGTCCTCGTGTTCAGCTCGCGAACGACAGCTTCTGTGAAAGCTGTTTCCGTGTGATAGGCCTGGACCCTCGAGTGGAAGATTGGCACCGCAACAGTGCGAACGTTCGCAGGAATGTGCGTTGCGGCGCCAACCTGGTGATACCCGCATCCTGCGAGTGGCAGAAGCAGGGCGAGGGCGAAGACGAGCTTCATCGAGAGGTTCCGGCGGAGGCGCTCGCCGAGAGCACGATGTCGGTGTGGCTGACGTTGACGTAGAAGTGGTCGGCGTCGATGTGGAACTCTTCGGCAGTGCCGTTCCAGGGCATCGTCTGCCAATCGGTGGTGTTGGGTACGATGCGCGACCAATGCGCCGGATCGCCAACGTTGATCGGCATAGCGAAGCCGGCTTCGTCGGCTTTCCAGCGATAGCTCATCGTGTGCTTCGACGGATCGAGGCGCAACTCGAGTTCAGGGATCGCGGCGTGGCGGAGGTATTGGTCGAAGAACGGGGTCAGGTTCATGCCAGTGCGCTGGTTCCACCAGGCGACGACGTCCTCGGTCATGATGTTCTGATACTTGAAGTGATTGTAGAAATCGTGAACGTCGGCCCACCACTTAGTGTCGTCGTTGATGATGCTGCGCAGCGTGTTGAGCATGAGCGTGCCCTTAAAATACTGGTCCTGCGGCGGCTCGGCATTGGTGCCGTGTGGCGGGATGATGGGGCGCTGGTTGTAGACCTTTGCCTTGTAGCCATTGACGTACTTGATGGCGTCGTCCTTGCCCCAGCGGTATTCGACGTAGATGCCTTCAAGGTAGGTAGTCCAGCCTTCGTGAATCCACATGTCGGAGGGGTCCTGCGCGGTGATGGCGTTGCCGAACCACTCGTGACCGCTCTCGTGGATGATGATGAAATCGAACTTCGGGCTGATCCCGACACCGGTCCAGTCGCGGCCGAGGTAACCGTTGGTGAATTGATTGCCATAGGAGACTGCGGACTGATGTTCCATGCCGGAATAGGGAACATCGATGAGCTTGTAGCCGTCTTTGTCGAATGGATACTCGCCGAGGTAGTGCTCGTAGGCGTCGATCATGGTCGGCACCTGAGCGAACTGCTGTTTCGCTCCGTCGAGATCTTGCGGCAGAGCGTAGAAGTCCAGCGTAGTCTTGCCGTGCTGCGGCAAGGTGAAGTGCTGGTAATTGCCGATGTTGAGCGCGACGTCGTAGTTGTTGATGGGATAGTGAACGCGCCAGCGCCACTCGGTGTAGCCGTCGCCGAGATCCTTTGAACCCTGGAAGCGGCCGTTGGAGACATCCATGAGGCCGTTGGGAACGGCGATGTCGAGTTCCATGCCGTCCTGCGGCTCGTCCTTCCACTGGTCCTTGTTGGGCCACCAGATGCTTGGACCTTCGCCTTCGCAGGCGGTGGTGATCCACGGTTTGCCTTCCTTGTCTGTGTTGAAGGAGAAGCAGCCGAAGCGGCCCTGCGTGACGGGATGGCCAGAGTAAGCGAAGACGATGTCGTAGGTCTTGCCCTTGTGAAGTGTCTCGGGGAAGTTGATGTAGAGCGCGCGGGTTTCTGGAACGCGTTCGTATTTAAGCTGCTTGCCATTGAAGGTGATGCCGTCGATGTCGAGAGACGGCGCGAGGTCGATCTGGATGCGCGTGCCGTCCTCGAGCATGCGAAAACGAATGGTGTTCGAGCCCTTGATGGCCTTGGTGTCGGGATCGACGCGCAGCTTCAGCGCGTAGAACAGCAGGTCGTTGTTTGCGCGATAGGGACCGTAGGCACCGCGGAGCATGTCGTCCTTCGTCGGAGTCTTGAGGACGTCAGGGCGACGGGCGCGCTGCGTGGGAGAGTTGGGTGTTGTCGTGCTCTGAGTGGAATTCTGTGCTTGCGTCGGCTTTTGCGTTGCCTGTGCGGGGCTGCTGCCAGGCGCGAGGGCGATCTGGAGAGCCAGACCCGCGACCCACCACAACTTTCGAAGATTCATGGTTTCCAGATTATCGCTTCCGCCTGATTTGTGGATGCTGCCTTGGAGCGGCGGCGGACACTCTTGCGGCTAGATACTTTGTACGGGGAGCATCATCAGGTCAGTGACCAGGGCGACCTCGCGCTGCACGAAGGGTTCGGCATAGCGAACGCCGGCCAGCAGGCCATAGTGGCGCGCGGTGGAGAAGGTGCGCTCGCGAATGTCGTCTTCGGGGACGAAGAGGCCGCTGCCGGTGGCTTGGTTGCCATATTGCGAACGGTAGGCAAGCAGTGAGGCGAGGCGCGTTTCGATATGCGGCGTGATGTCGACGACGAAGGTGGGACGCACGTCGGCATAGAGCGAGGCGTAGAGGACTTTGTAAGGGCGATGCGGAGCGCCGTTTTCGGGAGGCAGGTCCAGCTTGGAGAGGCCGGCGGCAAAGCAGGCCTCGTAGCCAAGGGTTGCGGTCGTATAGTGGTCCGGGTGGCGCCCTTGCCAGTAGGGAAGGATGACGACGCGGGGCCGCAGACGACGAAGAACAGCGGCGATCTTCAACCGGTTCTCGCGGGTGTTCTCTACGTTGCCGTCGGGGAGGTCGAGCGCCTCGCGGTGGCCGACGCGCAGGATGCGCGCGGCGTCGGCGGCTTCACGGGCGCGGTCTTCCGCGGCACCACGCGTGCCCGACTCGCCCTGCGTGAGGTCAAGGATGCCGGTACGCCAACCGAGCGACTGCTGGACGAGGAGCGTGCCGCCACAGGTTTGCTCGACGTCGTCACGATGTGCGGCGATGGCGAGGATGTCCACCGTTGTCTGCGAGAGATCTTCGGTGGGCATAGGCGGCTTAGTTGGCGGCGTTTGTCAGCGCGTCCATGTAGGCGACGTCGAGAACGGTGCCCTGGATGGTGAGGTTGGAGTTGTTCAGCTCGGAACCGGCGGCAGGTTTGGTGCCAACGGCAGGGTCGTTCGAGTCGGTGATGGACCCGCCTGTGTAGAAGACGTGGATCTGGCCACCGTAGGCTGTGAAGACCTTGTGATACTGCTGCACCCAGCAAATGCCGGTCAGATCGCCGTAGTAGTACTGGTTTTGGTTGGTATTGGGGTAGGGAACAGTGGTGGAGCCGCCGGGTGTGAGATTGGGGATTACCTGGGCCGTTCCGACCGATCCCTTGGTAAGGTCCACCATCGTGAGGCAGTTGTAGTTCTGCCCCGTGGCAGCGCGTTCGCCGTTCGCGCACTGCTGTGAGCCAACCCAAAGGGTGTTGTCATCGGCAAAGAGCAGCTTGGTGTGGGTGCCGTCCGAGACGGAGATTGGCTGCGAAACGGAGTAATTGCTCAGATTGACTGCGGTGAGATAGCCGGTAAAGAGGCCGTCTGCGCGTGGAGTCGAGTTGAGCGCGCCGCCAGCCCCCAGGCTATAGAGCGATTGGCCTGCGACATAGAGCGTCGTTCCATTCGAAAGCGCGACAGTAGCCCCGCCTGGAATCGGAACGGGGTTGGGCGCGCCAATGCTGGCAAGGGGGGAGGGAGCGGAGGGCGAGAGCGGGTCCCTGGTCGGGATGCTGTCGATGAGCAGAGAGCCTGTCTGCAGGACAGTGATGCCTGCCTTCGTACCGCCGCACTCAGGACCACAGTTGAGAACGTAGACCGAGTTGCCGTCCAGCGAGAAGCTTGCGTTGGTTGGGCGATCGTAGGTGCCGGCCACGGGCACGACGCAATAGACCGGCAACAGTTGCGGTTCACAATCGACTGCGCCGGGGGGCGGCACCGGGTTGTTGCTCGCGGGCAGCTTGATCACGCGATAGAGCGTGTCGGAGTTCCGAACCATGGCGAGGATTACGCTGATGCCCTGATTGACGGCGACGCGATAGACATTGGGGAGGTTCAGAGCGTAGGTGCCCCCACCGGAGGAGACATAGATTTGACTATTCACCGAAGAAGCCGCAGCGAAGAGCGAGCCGTCGAAGGCGGCACCGACCGAAGCGGGTTCCGGTGTAAAGGTCGCGGCGGCGCCAGCGCTGGCTTCGGTGCTGTAGTTGATTCCGACGAGGGTTCCCGCCGACTGCGAGAGAACGTATCCGCGGGTTTGTTCCGGGAAGTTCAGAATTGTGGTCGGTTCGGGGGCAGAGAAACCGGAGATCGGAAAGCTCAACTTGGTGTTCTGGATGTTGCCGCGAAGATCCCGCAGACCGTCGAGTATCTGGGCTCCGCCCACGGTGCCGCCGTTGGTGAATGTGGCAAGGACACGCTGCAGCATCAGACTGGGCGGGATGGGCCGGCCTGCAAAGTTGTGCTCGGGAACCCTGTAGAGGATTTTGCACGCAGTCAGGGTCAGCGTGAGGGCGGTCAGAAAAATGCCCGCAACAAGCTGGGCTGCGAACCTGCGATTCTTCAACTGGACGACTCCGGGAGACACTGCGGCAGCTGTTGGAGGGCACACAATGCACCACCGGATGCCGCCTGTGTCAGCCCAAAGTATAACAAAGCGACGCACCTCGGCTGGCCCCCCGTGGGGCGGCCCGGGTGCGGTATTTCGCGGGTCGGCGCGGTACCATGAGAGAACGACTATAGGAGAAGAATGACCCCAGCGTTGGAAAAGCTCTTCACCGGCAAGCCGGTCCTCTGCGATGGCGCTATGGGCACCATGCTGTACGGCTGCGGTGTGTTCATCAACCGGTGCTATGACGAGCTGAACGTCACGCAGCCGGATATGATCCGCTCGGTGCATGAGCAGTATCTTCTGGCCGGCGCGGAGGTCATTGAAACCAACACCTTTGGCGCTAACTCCTTCCGGCTGGAACACTTCGGGCTGCGAGATAAGGTTAGGGATTTCAACTTGGCCGGCGCCTCTCTGGCCCGGCAATGCGTTACGGCAATCCGCGAAAAGCAGGCGACTGACGCATACGTCGCGGGTGCGGTTGGTTCGCTTGGTGTGAGGCTGGAACCGTTTGGGACACTCAGCCCGAATGCCGCGCGAGCAGCATTTGCCGAACAGATTGCAGCCCTGGCTGAGGGTGGAGTCGATCTGCTGGTCCTGGAGACGATGATGTCGCTGGATGAGGCGGAGCAGGCGATTGCGGCAGCTCGCGAGGTCGCTCCTGATCTGCCTGTGATTGCGCTTGTAACAGTGGACGAGGAGGCGAACTGCCTGGATGGCAGCACGCCCGAGCAGGCCGCCCACCGGCTGACCGAGGCCGGCGCGGACGCCATTGGCTGCAACTGCAGCGTGGGGCCGGCGACGGTCCTCACAGCGATTGAGCGGATGCGGCCCGAGACGAGGCTGCCTCTGGTTGCCATGCCGAATGCCGGCATGCCGCGGAACGTCGAGGGCCGCAACATCTATCTCACGTCACCGGATTATCTGGCCCGGTTTGCCCGCAAGGCGATTCGCGCCGGCGCGAGCTGGGTGGGCGGTTGCTGCGGAACCACTCCCGCGCATATTCGTGCCATGCGGTCGGAGATTCGCGCGATGCAGGCGCAGGATCAGGGTGTGGTCTCGGTAACCACGGGGGTGCATGAGCTTCCGGCTCAACCCGAGGTTGAGCCGAGGCCGCTGGCGGAGCGCTCAGCGATTGGCCGTCGCATCGCAGCGGGAGAGTTCGTGCATCTTGTGGAGATCGTTCCGCCCAAGGGGTTTGACTGCTCCAAGGAACTTGCGGGCGCGACGCTGCTCGCCGCGCGTGGTGTTCACGCGATCAACGTGCCCGATTCGCCGCGTGCAAGCGCACGTATGAGCGCGCAGAGCCTGTGTCTGCAGATTCAGCAGAAGGTCGGCATCGAGACGGTGCTGCACTACACATGCCGCGACCGCAATATTTTGAGCATCCAGAGCGACCTGCTTGGCGCAGCGTCGATCGGGATCAGGAACATCCTGTGCCTCACCGGCGATCCGCCGAAGATAGGCAACTATCCCGACGCGACGGCGGTCTTTGATGTGGACGCGATTGGCCTGGTGCGCATCGTTCGCGGACTGAACCATGGCCTCGATATCGGCAAGAACTCGATTGGCGGCTCGGCCGGATTCACGATCTCGGTCGCGGCCAATCCCGGAGTGCCGGATATTGACTATGAGGTGCGGCGGTTCGCGGCGAAGGTGGAGGCGGGCGCGGAGTTCTGCATCACGCAGCCGGTCTTCGATCAGCGGCTGCTCGAGCAGTTCCTGCGCCGTATTGAAGGCTTCCGGATTCCGGTAATCGCAGGAATATGGCCGCTGACGAGCTTGCGCAATGCAGAGTTTATGAAGAATGACCTGCGTGTCTCCATGCCAGATTCGATTCTTGCGCGCATGGCGGAAGCACCTGACAAAAAGGCGGCCCTGGCGATTGGGCTGGCGATCGCGCAGGAGATGCTGGCCGAGGCGCGCGACCAGGTGCAGGGCGTGCAGGTGAGCGCGCCCTTTGGTAACTTCGGCGCCGCGGCTGAGGTGCTGGGGCTGCGTGACGAGGCCACGGTGAATGCCTAGTTTTGAGGAACAACTCGCGGAGTTGGAGAGGATCGTCGAACAGCTGGAGCACGGCGAGTTAGCGCTGGAGCAGAGCGTCAGCCTGTTCGAGCGTGGCGTGCTGCTCTCAAACGCCTGCAAAGCTCAACTCTCGAGTGCCGAGAGCCGCATCCAGGTGCTGCTCGATCCGGAACGCAAGGGGCCGGTTCGCGTGGAGGAACTGGCGATGGCGGTGGACGAGAACGAGGATGAATCCGAAGAATCGGAAGAGGAAGAGTAGCCGCTAGCGGTCGCGGCTGGTGACGAAGCCGGGAACCCAAAGCAATGCGCGCTTGCAGTCGCTCTCGGGCAACTCGGCGATGGACTGGCGCGCCGCCTCAGCGTAGGCGCAGGCCGTATCCATGGCATAGGCGAGCGACCCGTGGCGATGCAGGATCTCAAGAATCTGACCATGCGTTACAGTTGCGAAGCGCCGCTCTGCGAGGACGGTGCGGATCGCTTCGCGGTCGGCCCCGGTGCCACGCTCGAGTGCATGAATAACCGCAAGCGTCGCCTTGCCTTCGCGGAGATCGGAAGCTGCCGGTTTGCCGAGACGGTCTTCATCTGCGGTGAGGTCCAGCACATCGTCAACGATCTGAAATGCGAGCCCAAGATTGCGCCCGTATTCACCTAGCGAATCCTCAAAGGAGGATTCGTTCAGGCTTGCGTCGGTTTCGGCCAGCACAGCACCCAACTGCATCGACACCTTGAAGAGGCACGCCGTCTTGCGATAGATGAGGTCGAAGTACTCTTCCTCATTGATGAGGTGACCGAGCTTCTCCATCTGCAGCAGTTCGCCTTCGACCATCTGCTGCGTAAGCGAAATGAGAAGGTCGAGAATGCGGAAGTTGCGTTCACCCAGCGCGGTCTGGAAGGACTGCATGTAGAGCCAGTCGCCGGCGAGAACGCACTTGGCGTTGCCCCAGGTGGTGTTCGACGAAGGACGGCCGCGGCGCGTGTCGGCCTCGTCGATGATGTCGTCATGCACCAGCGTCGCTGTGTGCAACATCTCCACGACCGCTCCCATACGGATACGCGAGTCGCTCTCGCAGCCGAGTGCCTTTGCGGCAAGGAGGAGCATCATAGGGCGAATTCGCTTGCCGCCGCCGGCGATAAGATAGGTGGCGATGTCCGTGACAACGCCGACGGGAGAGCCGGACTGGCGCGCAAATTCACGCTCGACCGCAGCGAGATCGTCGCGCAACAGGTCAAAGACCTCGGTTGCCGTCGCAATGGAGATCGGACTCACTCTCTCTTCAGAGTAGCAGGTGAGGCCTTGGGTGGTATCGTGGCCCGCACTAATCTTTCGTACGCTAGCGCGAGATCAGCTGGAGCGGAAGTTCGTGAACTGAAGGTCGACGCCCATGTCTTTGCCGCGGAGCAGCGCCATGACCTCCTGAAGCGTGTCGCGGTCCTTCGAACTCACGCGCACGGTATCACCCTGGATGCTCGCCTGCGCCTTCTTCTTCGTGTCCTTGATGGCCGCGACGATCTTCTTCGCAACCTCGGAGGCGATGCCCTGTTTCAGCTTGATCTTCTGGCGCACCGTCGAGCCGGAGGCGGCTTCAACCTTCTCGTACTCGAGGTTCTTGAGCGGAACGCCCCGCTTGACGAGCTTCTGCTGAAGGATATCGATGACCGCCTTCAGGGTGTACTCGTCCTGGCTCGCGAGCTGAACCACGTCATTGCCCTCGAGCGCGATGGTTGACTTGGAGTTTTTCAGGTCGAAGCGCGCGTGGACCTCTTTGCTCGCCTGGTCGATGGCGTTCTTGACTTCCTGGATGTCTACTTTGCTGACGACGTCGAAGCTCTGATCGGCTGCCATGGTTCTGCCCTCAATAAAAATCTTTCTATCCGCGAACGGTAGTATCACACCGCGCGGGCGGAAGGGAAAAGTCGGAAGAAGTTTTGGGTCGTTTGCGCGGCGAACTGTGCTGCCGGAACGCCGCGCAGCTCGGCGAGGAACTCGCCGGTGAGCGCGGTGTTCGCCGGCTCGTTGCGCTGGCCGCGAAGCGAGCCTGGTGCGAGAAAGGGCGCGTCTGTCTCCACGAGAATGCGATCGGCGGGTGCGTCGCGGGCGACCTCCTGGATCGTCGTCGATTTCGGATAGGTGACGTTCCCGGCGAAAGAAAGATAGAAGCCCGCGGCAAGAGACCGCTCCCCCTGCCGCTGGTCGCCGGAGAAGCAGTGCATGATGCCGGGGAGGCCCGTCGGCGTCCAGTGCTCGGCGATGAGCGCGAGGATGTCCTCCCAGGCATCGGCCGGCTCAAACTTTGCCTTGGCAGCGGGGATGGCGAGCTCGGACGTACGGCAGTGGATGGTGATGGGCTTTCGCGCGGCAGCGGCAATCTTCATCTGTGCAACGAAGGCGGCCTGCTGGATGGGAATCTTGGGATTTTCGAGATGATAGTAGTCGAGGCCGATCTCGCCCACAGCGAGGCAGCGCGGGTCCGCTGCGAGTTCGGCGAGCCTGGCCAGCGCTTCAGGAGTGGCGCGGTGCGCCTCCTGCGGATGAATCCCTGCGGTGGCGTAGATCTGCGAATGCTCGTGCGCCAACTCCAGCGCCCGGTGCATCTCATCCGGCCCTTCGCCGATGCCGATGGCAAGCAGCGTGTTGACCTGCGCCGCGCGCGCGTTGGCTAACACCTGCGGAAGGTCGTCGTAGCTATCTAAATGACAGTGTGAATCCACCCACATCGTCTTCATAGGATGCGGCATTCATGCGTTTGCTTCAACTTCGCGCGAAACCAGCGTACGATTTCGTCGAGCGCTATGGATCAAACGAACCTCGAGCCAATCGACCTCAGCCGATCGCATGTCTTTCGCCTCGCGGATCTGCCGGTCCATAAGAACCAGAACGGCAGCGAAAGCTGGAATCTGATGCACGGCCGGCTTCTGACAGGCGAACAGATTGCCCTGCATGTGTCGATGCAGCCCGCAGAGACGGTGCCAAACCCAGCGCACCGCATCGAGCACAGCGAGATTATCTGCCTGCGCGAGGGCGCGCTCGAGTATCAGCACGATGGTGTGACGGAGCGGGCGTCGGCGGGCGATGTGCTCTTTGTCTCGAAGGGTACGATGCACGGCGTGCGCAATGTGGGTGATGGGCCGGCGGCGTACCTGGTGCTCGCCATTGGCGGCGATGTAAATCAACAGCAATGAAGAAGGAGAACGACGGATGGCAGCAATAAATCGCAGAGACCTTTGCCTGAGCGCGGGAGCGTTTGCCGCGCTGGGTTTGCTTGCGGAGGCGCAGACACAGAGCGCACCGGCGGACACCATCGACATGACGAAGTCGCGTGTCTTTCGCTTCGATCAGATGACGGTGCAGAAGCACGACAACGGCGGCTGGGGACGGCCTGTCATGCACGGCACGCTGCCCACGGGCGAGTTTGTCGAGGTGCACGAGACGATGCTGCCGCCCGGCCAGATGCCGCACCCGCCGCACAAGCACCGCAACACGGAGTACGTGCTGATGCGTGAGGGCAACGTGGAGTACTGGGGCGAGGACGGCAAGCATGAGCCGATGGGTCCCGGGGACATCGCTTACAGCGCGTCGAACCAGATGCACGGCATGAAGAACACGGGCAGCACGAACGCGTCGTACTTCATCGTCTCGATCAGCCGCGGGCAGATGTAACTACTTGAGGCGAGAGCCGAGCGCGATCTCCTCGTCGAAGGTAGCGAGCACGGGCTTGCTGCCCTCGGTCTCGGAGGCAGCGAGCAGCATGCCGTGAGACTCGAGACCGCGCATCTTGCGAGGCGCGAGATTGGTGATGACGACGATGCGGCGGCCGATGAGCTCCTCGGGTGTGTACCACAGCGCGATGCCGGAGAGAATCTGGCGCTTCTCATAGCCGAGGTCGACCTCGAGGCGCAGCAGCTTGTCGGCCTTGGGGATGCGCTCGGCGACGAGGATCTTCGCGACACGTAGCTCAATCTTGGCGAAGTCGTCGATGTTGATCGGCTCCGGCTTAACCGTTTCTTCGGTCGGAGGCACGAGCGCGGGCGCGCCGCCGGGCGGGTTGGGATCGACCGGTAGCTGAGCTTGCTGTTCCGCTGCGGGCTGTGAGCTTTGAGATGCGAGTGCGTTCTTCTCTTCGATGTCGGACATGATGTCTGCCAGTTCCTTCGGTGCGCGGGGAAAGATTGGGGCGAGAGGGCCGAGTTTGATGCCGGGCTTGAGGCCGCCCCATTCGAGGTTGTTCAGTTCGCCGTTCTTCGCGGCGAGTTCGATGTCGCCGAGGCCGAGTTGCTGCCATACCTTTGCGGTGGTGAACGGAAGAACCGGATAGAGCAGGGCAGTGATGATGCGGATGGACTCAGCCGCCTGATAAAGAATTTGCGTTCTTGTATACAGCGTGGTGTCTTCTGATTCGCGCTCTTTCCAGGGGCTCGCTGATGAAAGTGCGTCATCAGTCCACTTGATGAGGCTTTGGATATTTGCTAGAGCGCCAGTGAAATCCGTCGAGTCGATAGACTTCGAAATCGTGGCGAGTCTCTCCTGGCTAAACGCTGTTGCTGCCATAATGGCTGCATTTTCTGCGGCAGTGTAACTGTTGTAAACCAGTTCATGTAAGCGTGGTGTGACGTTGCCTCCGAAGTATTGCTCAATCATCTTCAGGGTGCGGCTGACGAGGTTTCCATATCCGTTTGCGAGATCCGCGTTATAGCGCGTCACCAGCGCGTCGAAGCTGAAGCTGCCATCCTGCCCGAACGGAATCTCGCGGAGTAGAAAATAGCGCGGCACATCGCTGGCGAAGAGGTCGCGCTCGCGCTTCGTGCTCTCGGGGAACTGCTTTGCGTAGACGTGCTCGCCGAAGGCCTCGAGGATTGTTTCCGTGCGAACGATGTTGCCCTTGGACTTCGACATCTTGGCGTTGTCGAAGAGAAGCCAGCCGTGCGCGGTGATGGCCTTGGGCAGTGGCAGCCCTGCAGCCAGCAGGAATGCGGGCCAGTAGACGCAGTGGAAACGGATAATCTCCTTACCGACCAGGTGCAAGTCGGCTGGCCAGTAGCGCTCAAATTCGGCGATGTCCTTCGCTTCGTCAGAGCCATAGCCGACGGCCGTCATGTAGTTTGCAAGCGCATCGAGCCAGACGTAGATGACATGCTTCTGCTTCGCGAGCGAGGCCGCTGGCTCCGGCACGGGAATACCCCACGTGAAGCTGGACCGCGAGATGGAAAGGTCTTTCAGGCCGCCGCGCAGAAAGCTGAGTACCTCGTTCTTGCGGCTCTCCGGTGTAATCGCGAGTTCGCCGCTCTCAATGAGATCGATGAGAGGCTGCTGAAAGGCGCTGAGCTTAAAGAAGAAGTTCTCTTCGGTGACGGTCTCCAGCAGGCGGCCGCAGTCGGGACAGGGCGTGCCCGCGGGTGCATCGACGAAGGCTTCGTCGGAGACGCAATAGGATCCGGTGTAAGAGTCGAGATAGATATAGCCGCGCTCGTAGAGCGTGGCGAAGAGCTTTTGAACACCAGCGGCGTGGCGTGGCTCGGTCGTGCGGATGAAGTCGTCGTAGGTCAGGCCCATGCGGTCCCACAGTGCGCCGAACTCGGCCGAGACCTTATCGGCGAACTGTTGCGGAGGAACCCCGGCGGCCGAGGCGGAGCGCTCAATCTTCTGGCCGTGCTCGTCGGTGCCTGTCAGGAAGAACGTGTCGTCGCCAAGCAGGCGGTGACGGCGTGCGAGTACGTCGGCAACGATGGTCGTGTACGCATGACCGATGTGCGGCCGCGCGTTGACGTAGTAGATCGGCGTGGTGAGATAAAACTTCTTCTGTTCTGAGGACATCAGGCTCTACAGCCAGTTTACAGGGCTGCGAACACCCGGTGTCTCACTACGTGACACTGAGTGGAATCTCCGGCTCGCTAGGCGCTCCCAGGCGCGGCACGAGCAACTGGAAGATGATCAGCGCGATGACGTAGGCGAACGCCGCCGACACGAAGATGATCATCGGGTGCAGGGAGAAGTAGTGGGAGACGACCATTGTAAAGAGCGCTCCGCCAGCTGCGCCTGCGGCGCCTCCGATGCCGACCACCGTGCTGATGGCAGTCGACGGGAACATGTCAGTCGGCGTGGAGAAGAGGTTGGCGGACCATCCCTGGTGCGCGGCCGCTGCGAGCGAGAACAATGCAATCGCCGGCCAGGGGTTCGCCGGGAACATCTGGTGCATCCGTGGCACCAGCAGGATAGGCACAACCGCCAGCGCGCAGACAAGCATGGCAAACTTGCGGCCGGAGTTGACGCTGTGTCCATGGTTCATGCGCCAGCCCGAGAGCCATCCACCGCCGATGGAGCCGACGCTGGAGACGCTGTAGATGACGATCAGCGGCCACTTGGCCTGGTTCAGGTCCATGCCGTAGTTGTCGTGCAGAAACATCGGCAGATAGAAGAGGTAGAACCACCAGATGGGGTCCGTGAGCCCCTTGCCGATGCAGAAGGCATAGAAGCCGCGATTCCGTAGCAAGCTGCTGTAGACGTGGCCTTGCGGAATAACCGGCGCGAGCTCGCGTTGCGTGGTCGTGAGGCCGCGACGCAGACGGTTGTATGGGAAGAGGAGCCAGATCACGCACCAGCAGAGGCCCATGGAGCCGGTGGTCAGGAAGGCAGCGTGCCATCCCCAGCGTGCAGTGACGGCGGCAATGAGAATCGGTGCGACGAAAAAGCTGGCATTCGAACCGGAATTGAAGAGGCCGGTCGCGAGCGCCCGCTCCTCGCTGGGAAACCATTCGGTTACGGCCTTGATGGCAGCAGGGAAGTTACCGGACTCGCCGAGGCCGAGGAAGACTCGCGCGATGCAGAAGCCGGCAACGGTGGTGACCAGCGAGTGACTCAGCGAAGCGCATCCCCAGATAAGAATGGCCAGCGCATAGCCCGTCTTCGTGCCGAGCTTATCGATGACGCGCCCGGCGAAGAGGAAGCCGACGCCGTAGGCGATCTGGAACCACTCGATGACGTGGCCATAGTTCAGGTGGTACTGGACCTGGTACTTTGCGTCGACGCCGGGAATCCATCCCATGAAGCCGAGGTGCAATTGCGGCTCGATGAGCGAAAAGACCGAGCGGTCCATGTAGTTGATCGTGGTCGCCAGGAACAACAGGAAGCAGACGAACCAGCGCACATTCGATTTCTCAGGAGCGTGGGCAGTGAACTCAGTATCAGAGTCGAGGCGCGAGGCTGGCATTCGTTACAAGCTCCCGGAAATTGCGCGAGTCGCGCGTGCGCAGGCCCGCCGCAGCTCTCCGTGCTAACCCTTAGAAGAAACTGCCTTGATCCGGTCCAGACGTCGTCCTGAGAATAGCTTGCGGCGGGCGCCTGAAGCAATGGAATCGCTTAATAGAAGTAGGGATAGAAGAGAAAAAAGAGCATCAGCATTAGCGCCATCAGATCCATGTAAATGAAAAGCATGACCCCCGCGTGATAGAAGCTCCATCGCCGCTGGATGCATCGAACGGTATCGATGGTGCCGACGATTGCGATGAGCACCGGGAAAATCAGCAGCGGCGCGCGTTGAATTCGCGGGTAGTGTGAGAGGGGAATTGCGATGGCCAGGCTGCCCAGTACCAGCACACTGGCTCTCCGGAGAGAGTGCACGCGCGGATTGAGGATTGCTGGTGTCACGGGCCCGCCTGCGGGCTGGCGGTCGGAAATCGGTAGTCCGCCGCCTCGCAATCTACAAGTCTACTGCTTTCTGTTCGATTGTGGCGTAGCTCCGCTACCTGGCGCGGGACTGTTCGCGGGCAGAATCTGGGCTTCGAGCGGGGGCAGATTTCCGACTTGAGACGTCGGAATCTCGACGGCACCGTAGCGGTGAGTGGGGATGTCCTGAATGACCAGTCGCAGGAAGCTTTCCTGCCTCACTGGAGCGCTCACTTGCAACTGGATTCGCACAGCATCGGACACAAACTCTTGGTAAGTCTCCGGGGGCAGGTTCAGGGAGACCTGTTTGTCTGAGATGTTCAGCAGATTGCCGTTCGCGTCATAGACGAAGACGCCGAACTCGATGGCTCCCGCATGCCGCCCGTCGCTCTGAGACGTCATCGAAAAACTGCCTGGCAGCGCAACATAGTCTACGGCGAAGGTACGGTAGGGCGGTTTCATCTTGCCATGAGGATTGGCCTGGTTGCCCGGAGCCAACATGGTGTCATTTTTTCCGTTGATTGGACGAACACGCACCTTGAAAAAGATTTCTCCTGGCGTCGGTGCACCGTGGCTAATTGCCGCACGTGAGTAAGCATCATTGACCGCTACCGCCGGCGCGACGGTCGGAGCGGCCAGCGCAGGATTCATCTCAACGTCGTCGCCCTTCCGTTTCGATGGCCGCAGTGAATAATCCCCGTAATACCCATGACGGTAAGCAAGTTTTGCCCCTTGTGCCGTAGCGCTTCCCGTGATTTCCACGTGTATGGTTCGGTAGGCACTGTTCCTGCGGTGGTCTGTCGGCGTATAGGTCAGCGTGTAGTAGTTCGAGCCCGCGTCGATGGCGGAGGCCACAGCTTCCGCGAGGTCGTTCGTGTTGTAAAAGGCGTGGCCTCCGGTGTCGTCGGCCATCTTCTCCATGGTGATATGTTCGTCAGCCTGGTTCTGGCCAAACTTGAGTAGATCATTTGTAAAGTCGGCCGCCTTCGGGGCGATGTACCTGCCTGATTGAGAGAGATCGAACGCCGGCGCGGTCATCAGGCCACGCGCATCGACGGGATAGACGGCAATCTGCGCTGCCCAAAGCAGATTTGTGGTCTCGCGCAATTCCTGGTTGGAGTCCGCCATTACGCCAAAGGGGTCTTTGAGCGAGCTATCCGGCGCAATCTGTAACGGAAAGGACCCTGAAAACCAGATCAGATTCTTTCTTCCTGAGAAGTTCGAAAGGTAATGCCCGATGGTGTTGAATGCATCCAGCGTGAACTGTGCGCGCATGTGGGTTTTGAGCGCCGCCTGTTCGGCTTCCCATTGCTTCAGGTTGGCCACCATTTGAGGGTCTGCATCCTGCGGGTGATCGACCATCAAGTCTGACATAGTCTGAGGCCCGACGCCGGTGCCGATCGGATCAAGCAGCAGGGGCGATTTCCTGTTGTCGAGGTGATCAACAGCGGTGCGCAGTGCTACCGGATCCGTTGTAAAACCCTGCAACATAACGAGTCGATTCGCTAATCCGAAGATCGCCACGTTCGTGCCCGGCTTCTCGCGTTTGATGTAGTTGAGCAACTGTTGTCGAAGGTAGATTTGATCCGTATCCGGCGTATTGAGCGCATCGATGAGCAAAACATTCAGCGTGCTGTTAGGAGCAATGGGGGTGTAGTCAGTGAACACGCCGCGTGGCAACCTGGGTGCCGGCCCGGGCTTTTGGTCGGACGCCGCGCTGTGTTCCTCGAAGTTGCGGATCGTCTGCGGCTCCTTCTGCTCGGTGATTACAAAGTTGTCGCGTGTCAGCCCGTGAACCGGATGGCCGCTCTTGTCCTCTACGACGACGTCCACGACGACAAGTTGAGTCTGCGTATGCAGGGTCTCGGCGGCTGCTTCTGTCGGTTCTTCCCTTGGTCGGAGTGGGCGGGAATTCTGCCCTGCGCCGGACTGCGGCTGACCGACTGGAGTTGGCTGTTGTGCCTGGGAGAGAGAAGCAGCCTGCACCAGTGCTGCAAGAAGCAGACAACGACCGAAACTTGTCATGCGGAGCCTCGGAACCCGAAAGATGGGGTTAAAAGATGGAGTTAAGTTTGAATCGTGCTGAGACAAAAGATTACAGTATGCGCCGTCCAACAGTCGCAAAGGCTGGGCATTCGGCAGAAGACCCCAGTACGACACAATCTTCACTGTTTCCTGGTCGGCTGTGGTGTTGCTTTCGTATTCGGCGCGGCTGCGCCTTTCACCGCCGTGTCGTGAGCTTCTAGCGGCGGCAGGCGCCCGACTTCGGCGGTCGGAATTTCGACCGCGCCATAGTGATCGCTCGGCACGTCATGGACGATCAGTCGTAAAAAGCTTTCCTGCTTCACCGGTGCACTCACCTGCAATTGCAGCCGCACCGGGTTGGACCGGAAGTCACTGTAAGTATCCGGGGGCAAGTTCAGGGACACCTGTTTGTCGGAGACGTTCAGCAGATTGCCATCAGCGTCGTAGACGAAGACGCCGAACTCAATTGTTCCCGTATGTCGGCCGTCGCTCTGCGCCGCCATCGAAAAGCCGCCCGGCAGTGCAACGTAGTCGACCGCGAAGGTACGGTAAGGCCCTTTCATCCTGCCACGTGGATCAGGTTGGTTGTCGGGCGCCAGGGTGTCCTCATTCTTGCCCGTGAGCGGAAGAACCCGCACCTTGAAAACAATGTCCTGTGGAGTTGGCGAGCCGCTGCTGATCACGGCGCGCGAGTAGGCTGCCCGTGCATTATCTGCCGGCGCACCGGTCATCGGAGCGCCCGGCGTATCTCTTGTCTGCGTGTCGCCATGCTTTAGCTTCGCCGCCCGTCGTGGATCATCCGCGTAGTAGCCATGCCGGTACGCCAGCTTTCCGCTTTTAGCAGCGGCGCTTCCTGCGATTTCTACGTGTATGTTGCGGTAGGCAGTGTTCCATTTGTGGTCGGTGGGCGTATAGGTCAGCGTGTAGTAGTTTGAGCCCGCGTCGATAGCGGAGGCCACAGCATCGGTGAGCCCATTCGTGTTGTAAAAGGCGTGGCCTCCGGTGTCGTTGGCCATCGTCTCCATTGTGATATGTTCATCAGCCTCGCTTTGGCCGAACTTGAGGACGTCTTTTGTAAAGTCGGTTGCCTTTGGGCTGATGCGCCTGCCCGATTGGGAGGGATCGAACGCCGGCGCGGTGATCAGGCCGCGTGCATCCACTGGGTAAACCGCGGTCTGCGCCGCCGCAAGCAGGTTTGTCGTCTCGCGCAACTCCTGATTGGAGTCTGCCGTCACCCCAAAAGGGTCCTTGATTGAGGTATCCGGCTCAATCTGTAATGGAAAGGACCCTGAAAACCAGATCAGGTTCTTTCGTCCCGGGAAGTTCGAAAGGTAATGCGCCAGTGAGTTGAATGCATCCAGCGTGAACTGTGAGCGCATGTGGGTTTTGAGCGCCGCCTGTTCGGCTTCCCATTGCTTCAAGTTAGCTATCGCCTGAGCGACTTGGCTGGTTCCCCCGCTCTGGTTGGTTCCTCCACCCTGGCTGCTTCCGCCGCCCGGGCTGCTCCCACCGCCCTGGCCGCTTCCCGAGCCATCGTCGCCTCCGTTGCCCTGCACGTGCTCTTGCGTCGCTTCCCATATGGTCTGCGGCCCAACGCCTGTGCCGGCAGGGTCAAGCAGCAGGGGCGACCCCTTGATGTCGAGGTGCTGAACAGCGGTGCGCAAGATCGCCGGATCCGCTGTAAAGCCCTGCAACATGACAAGTCGATTTGCTAAACCGAAGATCGCCACACTGGTGCCCGGCTTTTCACGTTTGATGAAGTCGAGCAACTGTTGTCGAAGGTAGATCTGATCCGTTTGCGGTGTGTTCAGCGCATCGACCAGCAGAATATTCAGCGTGCTGTCAGGAGCAACGGGGGTGTAGTCGGTGAATTCGCCCGGTGGCAACTTTGGGCTCGGCGGTGCAGGCTTTTGACTGGTGGTTGCCGTGTGCTCCTCGAAGTTGCGGACCGTCTGCGGCTTGTTCTGCTCGGTGATTACAAAGTTGTCGCGTGTCAGCCCGTGAACTGGATGGCCGCTCTTGTCCTCTACAACAACGTTCACGATCACGAGTTCTGTGCCGACATGCAGCGTTTCCGCAGCTGGCTGCGCCGGTTGTGAGCTCTGCCCATTGCACAGCGTCGCGAAAGCGATGAGCAGCAAAGCAGACAGCGACCGTGAAATTGAACGAAGCGAAGAGGTCATAGAGAGATTGCCGGTCCTATTGCGACGGATCGAAAGTCGATGAAGTCTCAGGAAATCAACAACCATCGAGGAACCAGCACAGAGTGTAGCCGTCCGGATTCAGGCGTGTGAAGTAGAATCTCGAACGCCGCCGGCGCCGCTACGCCTGGCAAGCAGCCGAAGCGCCCGCCGCGTCGAATTGCACCTGAGTCTACTGCTTTCCAGATGGTTGTGGCGCGGTTCCCGGCGGGTCCGCCGCACCTTTCGCAGGTGCGTTTTCGGCTTCGAGTGGCGGAAGATGTCCGACCTCCGCGGTTGGAATTTCGACAACGCCGTAGTGATTGCTTGGCACGTCATGGATGATCAATCGCATGAAGCTCTGCTGTTTCGCGGGCGCGCTCACCTGCAGTTGGAAGCGCACAGCGTTGGACTCAAATCGTTTGTAAAGATCGGGGTTGAGGTTCATGGAGAGCTTCTTATCGGAGATATTCAGCAGGTTGCCGTCGGTGTCATAGACGTAGACGCCGAATTCAATAGATCCGGTGCGCCGTCCGTCGCTCTGCGGCATCAACGAAAACTCTCCGGGCAGGGCAACATAGTCCACGGCGTAGGTACGATAGGGCGCTTTCATCTTTCCGTTTGGATTCGCCTGGTTGTCCGGCGCCAGTGCGTCCTCGCTCTTCCCGGTGAGTGGAAGAACACGCACCTTGAAAAGAATGTCTTGTGGCTCAGGAGCGCCGCGACTGATTGCGGCATGCGAGTAGGTCTCGGCAGCATGGTCGGCGAGCGTCGCCGGTGTCGGAACAGTAGCCTCAGCTTTGGCCGGCGGTCCTCCGCCCTTTAGCTTCACCGGCCGTTGTGGATCATCCGCGTAGTACCCGTGCCGGTAGGCAAGTTTGAGTCCCTGCGCCGCCGCGTTTCCTGCCAACACGACATGAATATTCCTGTACGAGCCGTTCCAGTTGTGGTCTGTCGGATTGTAGGTGAGCGTGTAGTAATTGGAGCCTGAGTCGATCGCCTTCGCGACAGCATCTGCCAGCCCGTTGTTGTTGTAGAAAGCCTGGCCGCCGGTGTCGCCGGCCAGTGTTGTCATCGTCGCGTGCTCTGCTGCCTGGCTCGTGTTGAAAGCTCTCAGGTCATTGTTAAACGCGGACGGGTTGCGCATATAGTTCTTGCCCGAATTGGCCGGGTTCAACATTGGTTCAGTCATCAGGCCGCGCGCATCCATGGGATAGACGGCAGCTTGAGCCACGCTCAGCAGATTGACGGTCTCCCGCAATTCCTGGCTGAAGTCATTCATGACGGCAAATGGATCGCCCACCGCGGGGTCCGGCGCGATCTGCAGAGGGAATAACCCCGAAAACCAGATGAGATTCTTGCGGCCGGGAAAGTTCGAGAGATAGTGTGCCAGGTCGTTGAATGCATTCAGTGTGTACTGAACGCGCATCTTCACCTGAAGTGCTTCCTGCTCCGCTTCAAACTGCTGCAAGGAGGCTATTGTCTCGGCCACGAGCGCGCTTCCGGAGGATCCTGCAGCGTCCTCCATGGCGTCCGATAGTTTCTCCGGAGCGCCGCCACCCCCGACGGCGTCGTCCAGCATCGGAGAAGCTTTCGCGTTCAGATGGTCAACGGCGGACCGAAGTATGGCCGGATTCGCGGTGAAGCCCTGCAGCATGACAAGGCGATTCGTGAGGCCGAAGATCGCTACATCCGTGCCTGGCTTTTCATGCTTCACGTAGTCGAGCAACTGCTGGCGCACGAAGGCTTGATCCGCCATCGGTGTATTGAGTGCATCGATGAGCAGGACGTTCAGCGTGCTGTCCGGTGCGACCGGCGTGTAATTGGTGAAGACACCAGGCGGCATCGGCGGAATCGTCGGCCCGGGCTTTTTGTTCGACCCTGCGTTGTGCTCTTCGAAGTTGCGGATCGCCTGCGGCTTCTTCTGCTCGGTCAGCGCGAAGTTATCGCGTGTGAGTCCGTGCATGGGATGCCCGCTGCTGTCCTGTACGACGACATCCACGATGACGAGTTGTGTGCTGGCGCGAAGCGTGTCCGTGGACCCAGGCGCCGCTGCATTGGCAGGTTGCGAAGCCTGTGCCGGTTGGGAAACTGCCGGTTGCTGTGCACGGCCGAAAAGAGCGACACAAACGCAGATTGCTGGAAGCAGACAGCGAACCGAACGCGTCATGGAACCTCAGGAGCGCGGGAATTGATGCCGCAATGAGCCGCATCGAATACTACACTGCCTGGGGCTCGCGCTCGGGAGACGTCGCGGCCGCCGCAATAGATTCAGTGAACGGAGCCCGCAGGACGCCGCGTTCCGTAATGATTGCTGCGATGTACTTCGCCGGCGTCACATCGAAAGCCGGGTTTTCAATGGCCACCCCTTCCGGAGTCACTCGTCGCCCGTGAGTGTGCGTCACCTCACGCGCATCGCGTTGCTCGATCGGGATTCCCTTGCCGCTCGAGGTTTGCGGATCGATCGTGTTGAAAGGAGCCGCGACATAAAACGGAATGCCATGCTCCTTCGCCAGGATGGCCACACCATAGGTGCCGATCTTATTGGCCGTATCTCCATTTGCGGCGATGCGATCCGCACCCACAATCACGGCCTTAATCCGGCCCTGACCCATGAAGTACGCCGCCATGTTGTCGCAGATCAGCGTCGTTGGAATGTTGTCCTTCAGAAGCTCCCACGCCGTCAGCCTCGTGCCCTGGTTAAATGGCCGAGTCTCATCCGCGAAGACGTCGATCTTCTTGCCCGCCTCGACTGCAGCGCGGATGACGCCCAGGGCCGAGCCGTAGCCACACGCCGCCAGCGCTCCGGCGTTGCAGTGCGTCAGGACAGTCCCTTCCTCCGGCAGCAGCTCCGCGCCAAACGCGCCTAACCGTCGCAAGTTGGAAATGTCCTCGTCATACAACCGCTTCGCCAGCGCCACAGCCTGCCGCTTGATCTCCGCGATGGGTGTCCCCTTCGCTGCGAGCTCGTTGTACAGATCGCGTACCTGAGCGATTCCCCAGAAAAGATTCACTGCCGTCGGCCGCGTCTTCGCCAGCGTCTCGCAGATGACGTCAACTTCTTTGTTCAACTCAGCAATTGTCGTCGCGTTCGACCGCTCAATCCCAAGCGCCACGCCCATCGCGGCGGAGACACCGATGGCCATCGCGCCCCGCACGATCATGTCCTTGATAGCCCGCGCGACCTCGGTGTAGTCCTTGGCGAGTACGTAGGTCTCTTCGTGGGGAAGCTTCGTCTGGTCCAGAAAATTGACGCCTTCGGGCGTCCACTCAAGCGTAGGAATCATCTCGTCTTCCAGTTTATCGAAGTTCGCCGCAGCTCAGCGCGCACAGGCAGCGGCTAGTGAAGAAACTTCTCCATGTGTCTGTAGCCATCAGTTCCGATGAACAGGACCGCAAACACTGTGAAGTTATACGTCGCATGCATCAGCACCGACGCGGCGACGGAACTGCTTCGTACCCGCACAAAAGAGAGCACGAGGCTGACGGCGTACAGGATCCCGAGCGCTCCCCACGCGCGCTGCAACTGGCCTGCATGCATCAGTGCAAACGGGATGCTCGAGAAGATCGAGGCAAAAATGAGTGCAGCGCGGCTGTGCATCGAGGAACTCTGCCACTTCTGCAGTCCCGCGGGTGTGCGCTCCAACGCCAGCCAGTCATAGGCAATCGCCAGCGCTGGCAGAAGAAATCCGCGAAAGGCAATCTCCTCGGTCACGGGAGCCAGCAGCACTCCGAAGCCCGTCATCAACCACGCGCCATGAGTCGTGCGAAGCACCTGGTCCAGTGGCGACGACTTCGGCTCGGCCACGAAGCGCAGCGCGAACTGTGCGAGTCCACTCATCGCTGCGCCAACGAGCATGATCCAGTACCACCAGCGCTTCACTGCCAGCGCGTTCCATTCAATGCCTAGTGAGAACGATCGGTCCCAAATCCTTGGGAATAACACCCACGCCACCGCAAGGGTCAGCACGTAGGACGCAGCCTGGCCCAGCATCGCCAGTCCCTGGTGAGCCTTGATCTGCTCCTCCGTATGCAGGTGCGCCGCCGCAAGCACCACCAGCACACAAAGGCCCAGGCTCAACCATGCAATGGTGAAAAACAGCAGGGCATGGCCAATGTGCGGAATGTGCTTGGCCGGTCCATGATCGCGCGCGGGTTCCGTGTCGTGCTGGATATCCAGCGCCTTCGGTGCACTAACCTCGGATGTCGTCAAAGGAGTCATATGGAAATTTCACTAACGTGCCGCGGCCATCTCCTGCTCCGGTTTGGCCCTCTTTGACACTCTCTTGCTCGCAGCTCTCTTCGTCGTTGCCTCCGGCTTCTTCTTCGAGGGCGTCGGCACGCCGGTCTTCTTTTCGGGGGCCGCCCGCTTCACCTTCGGCGCCTTCTTGGCGAGGTCGGGCAGTTGGGCCGGCGGCAATGCAATGATTCCGGACCCATTCTCCGCGCCCTCATAGTAGCGCGCCAGGAACTGGCCTGTATGAGATTCCTTGCTGTGCGCCACCAGCTCTGGCGACCCCTGGGCGACGATCCGCCCGCCACCCTCGCCGCCCTCCGGACCCAGATCAATCAGGTAGTCCGCGTTGCGAATGATGTCGAGATTGTGCTCGATGATCACAACCGTGTTGCCTAAATCCGTCAGACGGTGCAGCACCTCGAGCAGCCGCCGTACATCGTCAAAATGCAATCCCGTCGTTGGCTCGTCCAGCAGGTACAACGTCTTGCCGGTCTGCCGCTTGCTCAGCTCCTTGGCCAGCTTCATGCGCTGCGCCTCGCCTCCTGAGAGCGTCGTCGCAGATTGCCCCAGGTGCACATAGCCAAGCCCGACATCCACCAGCGTCTGCAGCTTCTGGTTTACCGCCGGAATGTCCTTCAGGATCGGCAGCGCGTCCTCAATAGGCAGGTCCAGAATGTCGGCGATGGAGTAGCCGTTGAACTTCACGCTCAGCGTCTCCTGGTTATAGCGCCGGCCGTTGCAGACCTCGCACAACACGTAGACATCCGGCAGAAAGTTCATCTCGATACGACGCTGTCCCTCGCCCTGGCAGGCCTCACACCGTCCGCCCTGCACGTTGAAGCTGAACCGGCCTGGCTTATACCCACGTTCGCGCGACTCCGGCAACATCGCAAACAGATCACGAATCGCCGTGAATACGCCGGTGTACGTCGCCGGGTTCGAGCGCGGCGTGCGCCCAATCGGCGACTGGTCGATCTGAATCACCTTGTCGAGTTGGTCCGCGCCGTGAATCGCCTTGTGCTCGCCCGGCTCCTCGCGCGAGCCGTACAGTTCTTTCGCCAGGGAGCGATACAGAATGTCATTTACCAGCGTCGACTTGCCGGAGCCGCTGACGCCGGTCACAACCGTCATTATGCCCAGCGGAAAGTGCGCCGTGATGTTCTGCAGATTGTGCGAGCGTGCGTCCTCCACCGACAGCCAGCGCCCCGTCGCCGGCCGCGGAGCTTCACTCGGCCGCGTCACAATGTCGATTTCGCCCGATAGATACTTGCCCGTTACTGACGCCGGGTTCGCCATGATCTCCTCGGGCGTTCCCGCGGCAATCAACTCGCCGCCGTTCTTGCCTGCGCCGGGCCCGAGGTCCAGCACGTAATCTGCCTTGCGAATCGTGTCCTCATCATGCTCCACCACGAGCACGGTATTGCCGAGGTTGCGGAGGTTCTCGAGAGCCGCAATCAGGCGCTGATTGTCGCGCTGATGCAATCCGATCGACGGCTCGTCCAGCACATACAGAACGCCCCGCAGCCGCGATCCAATCTGTGTTGCGAGCCGGATGCGCTGGCCCTCGCCGCCGCTCAATGTCGCCGCGCTTCGATCAAGCGACAGATATCCAAGCCCGACCGCGTTCAAAAACTCCAGCCGCTCGATAATCTCGCGCTGCAGACGATCGGCAATTAGCCTGTCGCGCCCGATGAACTGCATCGACCGCGCGCCCATCATCGCGCGCTCCAGCGACAGCGCCGTAAACTCCGCAATCGATACCGAACGCCGCGAGTTCGAAGCCGACATCGGCTCGACGTCGCGATCCTTGCGATTCACCGGAGGATGCTCCGCCGCATCGGCAATCGGAATCGTCACCGCCAGCGATTCGGGCCGAAGCCTGCGTCCATGGCACCGCGGGCAATCTGTCGCGGACATGAACTGCATCATGTACTCGCGGTAGCCCTCGGACTTCGTCTCCTCCAGCGTATCGCGCAGCCAGGGAATGATGCCGTGAAATCCCGTCCGTGCAGCCTCCGGACGCGGCGGGCCGTATAGCAACAACTCCTGATCAGCCTTTGAAAGTTCCTGGAACGGCCGCTTCAGATTGATCTTGTACTTGTCCGCGGCGAGCTTGATCAGCCGCAGCAGATACTGCGAGGCCGACCCCGGTCCCATCGCGCCATCAAGTAAAGGCTTGGACCAGTCGCTGATCGTCTTCGCCGGATCGAAGTCATAGATCGAGCCCAGCCCGTGGCATTCCGGACAGGCACCGTAGGCGGAGTTGAAGCTGAAGCTGCGCGGTTCGAGCTTCGGTACGTTGATGCCGCAATCGGGGCATGCCATCGACGAGCTGTACAGCGTTTCGTGATACACACCGCCCGGAGCCTGCAGCCCGATCAGCACCAGACCATTCGCCAGTTGCAGCGCCGTCGTTACCGCCGCCTGAAGCCGCCGGGTATCAAAAATCTGCGACGGCCCGTCCCCTGATCCCTGATCCCTAATCCCTGGTCCCTGCTCTATCGGCTTCAGGATGATGCGGTCAACGATCGCTTCGACCGTGTGGTTCTTGCGCTTTTCTAAGCGCATCCCCTCTTCAATCTCAGTAATCTCGCCATCAACGCGGACCCGGTAGCCCTTCTTGTCCAGCGCCTCCAGCTCCTCGCGGAACTCGCCCTTGCGTCCGCGCACCACCGGAGCCAGTACCGTAATCCGCTCCCCCGGAGACTCCGTCTGGTTGCGCTCCACAATCTGCGCGATGATCTGGTCTGCACTTTGCCGCGAGATGGGCCGGTGGCAGTTCGGGCAGTGCGGCTGGCCCACGCTCGCCCACAACAGGCGGAGATAGTCATAGATCTCAGTAATCGTGCCGACCGTCGACCTTGGCGAACGCGATGTCGTCTTCTGCTCAATCGAGATCGCCGGGCTCAGGCCCTCGATGGAGTCGACATCGGGCCGCTCCATCTGATCCAGGAACTGCCGCGCGTAGGCCGAAAGCGTCTCCACGTACCGGCGCTGGCCTTCGGCATAGATCGTGTCGAAGGCGAGCGAACTCTTTCCCGAGCCAGACAGTCCGGTGACAACCGTCAGGGTGTTGCGGGGAATAGAGACCGAGATGTCCCGCAGGTTGTGCTGCCGGGCACCGCGCACGTGGATGTGAGTGAGACTCATAGGAGTGCATTGGCCGATTCCGGCCATCATCCTAGGATACAGTCTCCCTGTCGTCCGTCCTTCCAGAGCTATACCCACCAACTCCGTGGCGCCCTCCTCGTCTCTTCGCGCCCTTTGCGTCAAAGCATTTCGTCTTTCGTGACCCTTTGACCCCGCTCCTGCACATTCCTTTGGTCGCACACGCACGTAATGACCCGCGCGGGGAATCGCGAACGCCAATAGTGGGTGCTAGTTTTCCAGAGACACGGCAGACTGTTGGCCTCAGACTTGTCTCTGGTCGGCACGTCCAACGGTAGAACGCCGCGCGCGCCGCCTCGGTCGCAACCTTTAGAGGCGGATGGGCCGGAAGGACAGAAGATGCTGATCTCATTGATGTTAATCTGTGCAATTCTCGCTTCACTGGCGTTTGGTGTTCTTGCCGCCTATGGCGTTTGCCTCGGGTTCTTCCGCCTGATGTCCGGCCGTGCTGGAGCTCCAGCTCGCGCACTCGAAGTCAGCCCCGCCAAGGCCGAGATCTAAGCGAAACTTCTGCCATTTCCTTGCGCATATTTACTGCGTGTTCCTCGCTCAATCGTTCCACGTGGAACAAAAAGCGAAAATGGACCTCTAGTGCGGCGCTGAAGATCCCTGCGGATTCGCCTGTGGATTGGCCTTCTTCTGCTGCAGTAGCTTTAGCTCTTCGTAAATCTGTTCCGGCGTCTTGACTCCACTGGGCGGAGCCTGATCCGTCGTGCTTGCCGCTGCTGGCGGCGCGATATTGGGGTTGTTGCTGGGCGGCGTCTGGCTTGTGAAATTTGCCGTTGTGCTTCCGGCCGGAGGTGGATTCGGTGCATTCACAATTCCCGCGGCAGGCTGCGCCGTCGAAGGCGCCGGCAGCGTGCTCACGGGGACAGAATTGGTGACCGGAAGTGTCGAAGCAGTCGGCGACACGTTTGTTGGGCTTCCCAACACGTTATTCGATGGTTGCGACACACTCGGCGCAGGAGTCTGTGACTGCGTCACCGGTTGCGAGGCGCCTGGAAGCGGGAGTTCCGGTTCGGTTTCAGTGACGTCGTAGCTCGGCGAACTCGGTGGCGGCGGCGTCGCCCCTCCAGTCCGCGGCGTCAGCACCAATTGCTCGGGCGCATGCGTGCCGGTCTCCTGCAGCAGGATGTTCGTTCCAGTGCCGTCGAGAAGCGTTCGAAGAACTATTGCGGCGGGGGCAGGGCCATAACTTCCGAAGATGCGCTGATCTGTGACGCCGCCCACGATCTTCATTCCCGTCTGTCGCGCGATGTCGCGCAGAATCTGGTTGAGACTCGAATTGTCCGCGTGGACTTCGAGCATCCCGTTCTCGTAGGTGACGCGTGCGCGGTGTCGTTGCGCATTGTCGGCCCGCGCTGGAGTTGCCGCAATCGGCGCCATCGAGTTCGGGCTCGAGATAGACGTCGGTGGAGTGGCCGGGAGTCTTGAGCCAGTCTGAGCAGAGGCTGCCAGCGCGAGACCGCACAAGAGTCCGCCGAGGATCAACCCGCAACTCGACATTCGTCTCATCTCACCGCCTGTTGTCTTATTGGAACGTGGTTGAGGCGCCGCGGGTAGCTTATGGCCCAGCATAGGTCCAGAATATCGCTTGTCGCTGTCGGCTGGACGCGGCCCCGTGCCCACCCGTATCCTGAGGCAGCCGAGCCACATCCGCTCGGGAGGAGGCCTCCTTTGCGTCTCGTGCCCTGCACCAGCACTGCACGCCCCCGGGCCCATCTGGGCGCCCTTCTCCGCCGTTGCCTGCCGGTGCTGGTCGCGGTCTGTTTGGCAAGTCCCGCCCGATCTCAGACTCCGCCCTCGGCTTGCACCACTCAATCCGTCATGACTGCGGACATGCGCCAGTCGCTGGCCGATGCTGCGCTGGGCGTTGCCACAGCCGTCAAGGCGAACGACGCCGAGCGCGTGCGTTCCATGAGTGCGCCGGAGATCGCCTCGAACTTCGACTCGACCGTCTTCGTGATTCACCAGACTTCGAGCGCGATTGCGAATGGTACGTTGCGCGTCGCGCAGCTCTATCGGCTGGACGCCAGCAGCCGCAAGCCCAACGATCCTGCGGAAGCAAACTTCGGCTGCGCGCTCTCGGGCAGCACAAATGAAGTGGATTTCTCGATTCCTGGCCTTCCCCCCGGAGTCTATGCATTCGTCATTGTCGAAGCCGATGGCGACCGTCCGTGGACGCTTCCTATCCTGCTGGTGCAGCAGGGGACGGTTTGGAAGATGGCAGGCTTCTATCCACATCCTCGCGCCGCAGCCGGACACGACGGTCTGTGGTACTGGACCACCGCGCGCGCCGATGCGAAGGCGGGCAAGAAGTGGCTCGCCTGGGTGCTCTACGGCCAGGCTGATCAACTTTTGCGACCCGCGAACTTTCTCAGCAGCACGCACCTTGATCAGCTGCGCACCGAACGCCGCACGAATGCGCCGCCGGAACTGAGCGACGGCCTCAGTCCGGAGGCTCCCCTGGTGATCAAGGCAAAGGATGGTACGGAGTTTCATTTCACCTCGATCGGCAGCGCAGCCACGGACGACGGCAAGTCGCTCAATCTCGTGCTGCACTATCGCGTTGATTCCATTGGCGATTCTGGAGCTGCGAATATCCGCAACACGGCAGCCGCATCGGCACTCCTTGCATCACACCCTGAGTTGCGTGAGGGTTTTTCCGGCGCCAGTATCTTCGCTGAGGCCCAGGGACAGACTCCCTTCATCACCGCACAGAGCCTCGCCGATATTCACTAGCGTTACCGCTTTCTGGCGTCGTTCCGGCTAATATCGGAGAGCGGAATTACAGCGGAGGGAAGAAAGAAATGGCCAATGCACCAAAGTCGCTCGCCGAAGCCATTCGCCAACGGCGTGCGACGCCCAGCTTCGACGGAGAGCCGATTCCTCCCGGCGATCTCCGGCAGATTCTCGAGGCTGGACTTCATGCGCCGAGCGGGTACAACATGCAGCCCTGGCGCTTCATCGTGGTGCAGCACCCGGAGCAGCGCCGACGGCTGCGGGCGGCCAGCTACAACCAGGCCAAGGTAGAGGAGGCATCGGCTGTGATCGTCGCCTGTGGAGACCGCGACGGCTGGCGGCGCGACCTCGATGAGATGCTGCGCATGGGCCGGGCTGGCGGTATGCCCGAGAGCTACGCCGCGCAGGCCGCTACGAGTGTACCGGCCTACCTTTCCAGCTTCACGCACGACCAGATGACCGCATGGCTCAACAAGCAGATCATGGTGGCCTTCACCTCGATGATGCTGATGGCCGAGGTGCTGGGCTATGACACCGCTCCGATGGAAGGCTTTGAGCAGGGAAAGGTCTGCGAGACGCTGCGTCTTCCCATGAGCTACTGGGTGGTCGCGCTTCTCGGCATCGGCCACGCCAAGGGGCCGGATAAGTACAACGGTGGACGGTTTGATATCTCTCATTCGGTGTTCTCCGAAGAGTTCGGAAAGCCGTACCGCTAGTTGTTCCTGCACCTTCGTGCTGTCGCACGGTTGAACCTCTCGCCTGTACATTTGAATCCAAGAGACATACGGAAGCGAAGGAGTTGCGTTACCGAGATGAGAACGCTGGGCCGTCTTGTGCTTGTTGTGCTGGTGCTGGGAGTTCTCCTGGGCGTCACGTTTTACCTGCGCCCGCTCTGGGTGACCGAACAAGGGACGCACTTCGGACTCTTCCTCTCCCGTGTGCAGAGCAACTACGTGATGACGCCCGAAGGCCGTGTGCACTACTACGAGGCCGAGCCGCGAATCCCCGGCGGCGGCATTCCGCTTGTTCTCGTACACGGACTCGGCGACCGCGATGAAGCGTGGGCGCCCATGTTGAAGCGGCTGAAGCGCGCGGGGTTCCACGTGTACGCTCCGGACCTGCTCGGGTACGGACGGTCTCCCAAGCCACAGGATGGCGATTACTCGATGACAGGACAAGAGAAGTTCGTCTACGACTTCATCCAGTCGCTCGGCCTGCAGAGGACCGACATCGGTGGCTGGTCGATGGGCGGCTGGATTGTCCTCAAACTGGCTCTTGATCACCCGGAGCTTCTCGATCGCGTCGTCGTTTACGACTCTGCCGGTACCCGCTTCTCAATCGGCGACCCCAAGAAGTTGTTCAACCCGCAGACCACCGACGACGTGCAGCGTCTGTTTTCCACGATGGAGCCCAACGCGAAGCTGATGCCGATGTTCATCCGCCGCGATTTACTTCGCGCCATTCAGAATTACCAGTGGACCATCGACAAGAATCTGAGCTCGATGACGGAGAACGATCTGCTCGAAACGCATCTTCCATCGCTGACAGAGCCGCTGCTCATCGTCTGGGGAGCGGATGATCGTCTCATCCCGCTGTCGGTCGGCCAGCAGATCCATTCGCTCGTTCCGCGTTCGGAACTCGATATCCTCGCCGGTTGTGGCCATCTTGCGCCGAGCCGATGTTCCAGCCGGACAGCCCAGGCGACGGCGGACTTCCTGAAGGCTAACCCCGTACCTTCGGGCAGCGTGCGCACGCTGCAATCCATGCACTAGGACTCCGGCTCCGCACCCCAGACGAACGCGCCCTTCTGTGGCAGGCCAATGTGCTGCAGAACGCGGTGGACGAAGTTCCGGGCCATGTCTTCCATCGTTTTCGGCTGGTTGTAAAAGCTGGGAATGACAGGGAAGACGGTAGCGCCGGCTTCGGTGACTGCGCTCATGTTGCGAATGTGGATCAGATTGAGTGGCGTCTCCCGGACGCAAAGTACCAGGCGCCGCCGCTCCTTGAGGCAGACGTCCGCCGCGCGTTCCACAAGATTTCCAGCAAGTCCGTGGGCGATTCCGGCCAGGGTTCCCATGGAACAGGGAAGCACCACCATGGCGTTGCAGGGGTACGACCCACTGGCGATTGGTGCGCCGACATCCTCATGCGCATGCTGGATAATTTTTTCTGCGCCAAGCGCGCGTGTGGCACCGAAGACTTTGTCTATCAGCGAGTTACGGCCGTTAATGCCGGTCTCCTCGGCGAGAACGCGCAGCGCGCTAGGAGAGACTACGAGATGAATCCGGCCCACCCGGGTATCAGCCGCCAAGGTTCGCAGCATCTCAATGGATAACGCAGATCCACTGGCCCCTGTGATTGCCAGGATAAGTGTTTGCAAGCCGTTGATTTCCTTTTGGCTCATCCTGCGTCAGTATCATCTAAACACAGTTGTAAACATGAGCTTTTTTGCAAGACTAACAGCGACAATTGACGAGCATTCCTGTTTACTGTTTGCATGGGAGTAATCTGCCGAACTGAGGTGTGCATTCGGACGGGTATGCCGGATGCGGGCTTAGGGACCCTCCCGAACGCTATGAAACGCCTCGCCAGAGTTGTATTCGCGGTCGTTGTCCTTCTTTCTGTGATGGGGGCACCTGCCCGTGCGTCGGTGTCCCTGCTGCTCGAGCAGCCCTATGGTGGCCTGGGTGTGTTCAACCCGACGGGCCACGCTGCGGTTTACCTGGATCACGTCTGCGCTGCCACGCCTTTGCTGCTCCGTCCGTGCCGGGCCGGCGAACTCGGTGTGGTGATCAGCCGTTATGACGGCATTTCGGGCTATGACTGGATTGCGGTTCCGCTTCTGCCGTATCTGTATGCGGTCGATTCGACGGCCGACATCCCGCAAAGAGTCAATCGCGAGCGGGTCAGTATGCTTCGGGATGCTTATCGCCGCCAGGAGCTGGAATCTGTCGCTCCCGATCTTCCCGATGGTTCAGTGCCAGGGGGCAACTGGTATGAACTTGTAGGCTCCTCGTACGACCGCACCATCTTTGGCTTCAGCCTGGCGACTACGCCGGAGCAGGACGACGGGCTGATTGCCATGTTCAACGACCGGCGTAACGAACAGCACTACAACGGCGCCTTTCGCAACTGCGCGGACTTTGCTCGAACCACTATCAACTTCCTTTATCCGCACGCTATCCGGCGCAATTTCGTCGCGGATTTCGGGCTGACGACCCCCAAGTCGGTGGCGCGCGCTCTGAGCCACTATGCTTCCAAGCATCCGGAAGCCGACCTGCACGTCTTCAAGATTCCGCAGGTTCCCGGCACTTTGCCGCGTTCGCGCGAGGTTCAGGGCATCACCGAGGGCCTCTTGAAGCGCTACGGCGTGCCGTTGGTGATCCTTTCGCCGATTGCGACCGGCGTCGTCTTCATTGCATACATGGGACACGGTCGTTTTGACATGCCACGTCACGCTCCGCTGCTTGATATGAATCCGCCGGTCCAGGATGCAGATCAGACCGGGACCGTGGTGGCGTCAGAGCAGGCACCTCCGGTGTCGCTGCCGCTGCCGTCGCCGTCTGGAGTGGCTCTGCGTTCGACGCTTCCGTCTGGCCTTCTCAACCATGAGGACCCGCCGCCCTCGATTGACTTGCCACTGGTTCCTCCGACCGACAAGTTTCCGGCAGAGTTGTTTGCCACCCCTTCTACGGAATAGGCTTGAAGTCAGCCGTAAGCTTCCGTTCTGACATCCTATTTGTGGGGAACCGGGCGACGATGGATTTTCGTGAACAGCCCCTTGGAAAAAACGTGCGCTTCCTGCTCCCTTCGCTCAAGCTGAAGGAGCCATGCTCGGGCGGCGGTACGATCGAGCAATCGGTGCACTCGTATCTCGTTGAGCACTTTGGCGGTTACACTGCCGGCTCGGCGACGGTTGCAGGCTACTGGCGCGAGGAGGACGGCAGCCAGTCTTACGGCGAGCACCGCGAATTTACGGTGGCGCTGACCAACGATCGGGGTCTGCCCGATCTCAAACGTTTCCTTGCGTTGACCGCCCGCCGGCTCTGCGAGTCCTGTCTTTACGTCGAGGTGGCGGGAAGCGCGGTGCTGCTCTACAGCGCGGAGGACGAAGACCTCGAAGCCGATCCTTGCCTGGCTAGCTCCTCGATGAACGACGAGCCGTCCTCAGCTGTTTAGGGATGGCTCAAGGTCAGCGTCTTCAGCCAGGACGCGCTCAAAGATGGCGTCCACGTTCTTGAGTTGGCGCTGGTAGTGGAAGACCTCAGCAAGCTTTTCCCGGGACACCAGCTTAGCGATCTCCGGATCCTCTTCGACAAGCTGCCGGAAGTTCTTGTCATTCGTCCAGGCGTCCATGGCGTTCCGCTGGACGAGACGATAGGCGTCTTCCCGGCTCATTCCGGCCGCCGCCAGTTCCAGCAGAAGCTGCCCCGAGTAGACCAGGCCGTGAGTCGATTCGAGGTTCTTCAGCATTCGGGCAGGGTAGACCAGCATGCGTTCGACCAGGAATGTGGTCTTGTCGAGCAGGTAGTCGGTCAGGGTGGTCGAATCGGGTAAAACGACCCTCTCGGCTGAGGAATGCGAGATGTCACGCTCGTGCCAAAGGGCGACGTTTTCGAGGCCCACCTGCGCGTTGGCACGCACCACGCGAGCCAGCCCCGAGATCTGCTCGGCGGTGATGGGGTTGCGCTTGTGCGGCATGGCGCTGGAGCCCTTCTGCTTGGCGGAGAAGAACTCCTCGGCCTCGCGGACCTCGGTCCGCTGCAGGTGGCGCACCTCGGTGGCAATCTTGTCGAGGGTGGAGCAGATCACCGCCAAGGTGCACAGATAGGCGGCGTGGCGGTCGCGCTGGAGTACCTGGGTGGCGACGGCGGCAGGCCGCAATCCAAGCTCCTTCAATATGTCTCTTTCGTGCTGCGGCTCCAGGTGGCCAAAGGTGCCAACCGCACCCGACAGTTTGCCCACGCGCAGGTCATTTACGGCTGCATCGAACCTCCGCAGGTTCCGGCCCATTTCTGAGTACCAAAGCAGCAATTTCAGCCCAAAAGTGGTGGGTTCTGCGTGAACTCCGTGGGTCCGGCCGATCGTCGGCGTGTGCTGAAACTCAATTGCGCGCTTGCGCAAAGTGTCGCGAAGCCGGACAATCTGAGCACGAATCAAGCTAGAAGCCTCCCTCAGAGCTAAGGCCTGCGCCGTATCTACTACGTCGGTGGAGGTTAGACCGTAATGGAGCCATCTCGCATCGGGCCCAACTTTTTCGGCTACCGCTGTCGTAAATGCCAGTACATCGTGACGCAGTTCTGCCTCAAGCTCATGAATACGTTCCACGGTAAAACCGGCGCGTGCACGCAGCGCGGCCGCAGCTTCAGCGGGGACAATCCCCGCACGTGCGAGCGTCTCGGTCGCCGCAAGTTCCACGCGCAGCCAGTTTTCATAGCGGCTGTGTTCGGACCAGACCGAGGCCATCTGCGGACGGGTGTATCGGGCAATCATTAGGTCTCCAAAGAATGAGGGGGATGATATGGAAGCTAAGACAGTAGCAACTCAGAGCTCTGCGGCGAGCATCGCAGCCACGAGAGCCCTTCAAAATCGAAACGTCTTTTCCAGTGTAGCCGTACCTACACTTGGGGAATTGAATCGCAAATCGTTGCGCGACAGAATGGAGAACACCCTCATGGAAGAGAATGGGCACGGGAGCGGGACCCTCGAGATTCCACGCTTGAGAGAACTCGCGGAGTTCCGGTTCCAACTGCGGCAGTTTTTGAGCTTCAGTGAAATATCGTCGGAGCGTCATGGGATTCAGGCCCAGCAGTACCAACTGCTGCAGGTGATTGCCGCAGCGCCTTCGGGACAGCCGGCTTCGGTAAGCTACCTTGCGGATCGCATGGTGCTTCGCCACAACAGCACGGTAGAGCTTGTGGATCGCGCGGAACGCGCCGGTCTGGTGCGCCGTCACACCGACGAACGCGACCTTCGCCGCTCGATTATCAAGTTGACGCCGACGGGCGAGCAGTTGCTGCGGATGCTTGTCTCTGAACATGTTCAGGAGATCGAGCGCCTTGGGGAGCGCATCGTGAACTCCTTGCGGGCCGTTAGCCATGCAGACGAGACACCGGGGCAGTCCGCCACCGAGAGCGCCGGCATCGTATGAGCAGCTAGCCTTCGTTGACACCGAACAGCTGCGCCATCTCCGCGTGGAGGAACCCACGCCCTGGCCTGTATGGCTGGATCCATTGGCCATCGAGCACGAACTGGGGGATGGCGCGCTTCCCGGTGTTTCGGATCACCTCGTCCGCCGCTCCCGGCGTGCGGTCGATGTCGATCTCCTGGTAAGGAATCGAATGCTTCGTCAGGAATCGTTTGGCCTCGCGGCAATCGCGGCACCACAGAGCAGAGTAGACAAGAAGGCCCATAGCTCTATTTTCTCCGATCGGACCCGTAGAGGCCCAGCGAGCGTTACTGCTCGCGGTAGTTCCGAATAAGACCGCCATCGATAAAATATGTGGATCCAGTGACATACGCTGCCTCGTCGGAGGCGAGCCAGGCCACGAGCCCGGCTACCTCTGCCGAGGTGCCCAGCCGCCCCAGCGGGATATTCCTCAGCAGCGGATCGAGCTCGCTCTTGTTCTCCAGCAGCGATTTGTTGATCGGCGTGATGATTGCGCCGGGCGCCACGTTGTTGACGGTGATTCCCAATGGGCCGAGTTCCACTGCGAGGTCCCGCATCAGCATTCGCAGGCCGCCCTTCGCGGCGCAATAGGTCGGAAAGTGCGGGAAGACCATGTCCTCATGCACGGAGGAAATGTTGATCACGCGGCCCGGTTTTTTGGCATCGCGCAGCCTGCGAACGAACTCCTGCGTCAGGAAGAACGCGCCCTTCAGGTTCGTGTCCAGGACGGCGTCGTAATCGGCCTCGGTGATATCCCAGAAGTTCGCACCGCGCTCGATGCCGGCGTTGTTCACAAGGATGTCGCAACCGCCAAGCTGCGACCACGATTGCTGCATGAGGTTGGTGGTATCCGCCACTTTGGTGACATCGGCCTGCACGATGATCGACTTTGCCGACGGATTCGCAGCCTGTATTTGGGTCTGCGTATCATGCGCTCCCTGCTCGTGGCCGACATAGTCGATCACCACCGCTGCGCCTTCGCTCGCCAGGCGCACCGCTATCGCCTGGCCAATGCCGGAAGACGATCCCGTCACCACGGCCACTTTACCGTCAAATCGTTGGGACATGGCTAGCTTGACCTCTTAGGCGAGCGCCGCGAGTGGGATTTGGTGCTCGATCTTTTGGAAGTTGTTTTACGCTTCGAGTCCGAGGTGCTCCTGTTTGCCATGGCCTTGCCTCCATCACAAAGTGTGATGCTGGTCAGACGGTGCTCGCGTTGGCTCGCCGGCGCCGAAAGAAATCCGTCAGCATCGCTCCACACTCATCGGCCAGCACACCTTCGACTATTTCGACGCGATGGTTCAGCGCCTGGTGATTCATCACGCTCAGCACGCTGCCACAAGCGCCCGCCTTCGGATCGCGTGCGGCGTACAGCAGGCGCCCGATACGCGCATGCAGAATTGCTCCTGCGCACATTGCGCATGGCTCCAGCGTGCAAACGAGCGCGCAGCCCGTCAGGCGGTAATTGCCCAGCGTGCGTCCCGCCTGGCGCATCGCTACGATCTCGCAATGCGCGGTGGGATCGCTATCGGCAATCACGCGATTCCAGCCGCGTCCCAGGATGGTGGCGCCGTCCGGCGCTACGACGATCGCGCCCACCGGCACCTCGCCAGCGGCTTCGGCTGCGCGCGCCTGCTCGATGGCAAGCTGCATCAGCGCGGCATCGCTGAGCGGAATCGCTGAAGAGGGCGGGGAACTCATTCCCGAAGTTTACGACTGCGGCTGCAGGCGCTCATTATCCGGACGCGACCACAACTGGTTGAAGTCCAGCTCGAACCGGTGGACGCTGGCCGCATCGTGCGTCAAAACCAGGTCGTTATCCTGATGCTTCAGCGCGCTTGCCGAGAAGTTCGCACTACCGGATCGCAGTGTCTGACCATCGACGGCATAGGACTTCAAGTGCATCAGCACGCGCGAATGCTTGATCCTGACTTCGACGTTCGGTGTTTCGGCCAGCCGCGCGATCACGGATTGGGTGCCTGGACCGGGAACATCCTGTTCCCCGAAGAAGCCGTCCGCGTACTGGACGTTACGCTTGCGTCCGTTCGGCTTTGGCGCGCTATCGTGCTTCGCTGCGCGCTCCAGCTCCTCGTTGGACTGCCCGCGGTCCAGGTACACGCGCACTCTCACACCGCGTCGGGCTGCGCTCTCAATTGCATCGCCTACGGCCTCGTCGGTGAAGCTGAAACCGCACAGATCGATGCTCTTGTGCGCCGATTGCAACAGGGCGAGGTCGTAGTGCTCCAGGTTTTCCGTCGGCGAGTAATGTGTCTCAAGCGATGCACCCGTACTGCCGCCGTCTGCCAGATTCGTCCATGGCCCCGGGCTTACCGGAACCTTGCAGCCACAGAACCCAAAGCACAACGCACTCAACGCAATCGAAATTCGAGAAAGCCCAGCCATCACTCGTCAGTCTAGCGACAGCCTGACCTGTGGGAGTCGGGTGGGGCTCAAGTTTGGCAACGGTCTTCCGAGGTATTTCACTTTTACTTCGGCTCCTGCTGCGTCATGCAGTGCAGCGCGCCAAGACCCCAGATGAAGTCTGTGCAATGGATGCCCGTGACGACTCGATCCGGAAAGCATTCGGCGAGCGTATTCAGCGCGATACGATCGTTCGGATCGTTGAATGTCGGAACCAGCACCAATCCGTTGGCGATGTAGAAGTTCGCATAGCTGGCCGGCAGCCGCTGGCCTTCGAAGATAACCGGCGCCGGCATCGACAGTGTCTTAATCTCAAACGGCGCGCCCCGCAGATTCCGCGCCGCGCGCAGCCGCTCCAGGTTCTCAGCGAGCGGCAGATGATTCTCGTCGGCTGTGTTCTCTTCAACGGCGGTCAGGATCGTGTTCTCGCCGACAAACCGCGAGATGTCGTCGACATGCCCGTGCGTGTCGTCGCCGGCGCATCCGCGGTTGAGCCAGATCACCTTCTCGATGCCGAGATACTCCGCGAACGCCTGCTCCAGTTGCTCGCGGGAGACACCGGGATTGCGCTGCTGAACCTCGCTCAGCAGGCACTCTTCAGTCGTCAGCAGGACCCCCGCTCCATTGGTGTCAATGCTTCCGCCTTCCAGCACCAGTCGATGCCCGGTTCCGTCGGCGAGTTTCACATGCGGCTGAGAGCTTCGCATGCCGTACAGCGTCGCAACATGCTCGGGAATCAGATCGTCGTTGTGCCAGTTGTCGTACTTGGCCCAGGCGTTGAACTTCCAGTTCGTGATGGCCAGCTTGCCCTCAGCATTTTTGACGAAGATCGGCCCCGAATCACGAAGCCAGACACGGTCCGTCGACCAATGATGGAAGTGCAACCGCGCCAGGTTGGCTCCCTGGCGCTTCAGCATGCCATAGGCGCGTTTCTCCGCCGTAGCATCATTCACAAGGATGTGAACGTCCTCCACGCTCGAAAGCCAGCGCACAATCTCGCAGTACATCCATGGGATTGGCTGAAACTTCTTCGGCCAGTCTTCGGGGTTGTGCGGCCACGCAATCCACGTGGCAGCATGGACAGCCCACTCGGCGGGCATACGATAGCGTGCGTTTTCCAGTTGCGACATTCACATCCATTGTCGCAGAGCAGTCCGCGGAAACGATAAAAGCGCCGCCCGCAAACGCGAGCGGCGCTCTTTGTAATCCCGCGTTACTTCGCGATCGCGTGTGTGTCGTCTGGTGTGCGCGGGTTGTACTTCTTTGCGAGTGTCGGTGTAGAGGTCAGCTCGTTCGGCTTTGAATTCACAGCCTTGTCTACTTCAACGCCGATCACGTACGCCGGTCCGAACATATTGCTGGTGAAGAAGATCATCTTCTTGTCCGGCGAGAAGCGCACGTTCGGCTCCTGGTGATAGTCGTGCCACGCCATGTTCACCAAGTGTTCAGGGCTGAAGTAGCCGGGCTGGAAAAAGTCGGGATCGTTGAGCGCTCCCTCAGTTTTCAAGAGGCGTGGATGAAACAGCTCGATCCACTCACCATCCGGCGCCTTCGCCACCTGGCCGGGGTCGCCGCCATCACCGCAGAACAGATCGAGGTCCCTGGTCAAATTGAAGTGAATCGACCAGTCGTTGCGGTCCATGTGGAAGGCGGTGCGCTTGCCGTTCGCGAGATCATAGCCTGCAAGGTAGAAGTCCTGCCCTTTGATGGGTTGCCAGTCGTACCAGATGGTCTTGCCATCCAGTCCCCAGAACTCGTGTCCGGCGATCTCCATTGCGATGCGCCGCTTGTGAATCAGCGTGTTGTGCGTGCCGTCGGTGTGGATCATCCAAATGCGGTCCACCTTCTGCCATGGACCTTCGTGGCAGTACATCAGCAGCGTCGGATCCGTCGGCGAGAAGAGCAGGTGATTGATCCAGTCGGTGGAATGTTGAATCAGCGGATGCAGCTTCCCGGTGTTCAGCTCGATCGTATAGAGCGTGATGGGAATCCTGGCAGCAAGTCGCTGCTCCATCATCTGCCCCTTGTTCAGCGGCTGCACATGCGGTCCAGACTGGCCGGGCGGAGTGACGCTGTTCTGCCCATAGCCCCGTGAATCCTCCGGATTGTCATTCATCGTGCCGGCGCCGAGCGTCTCGTCGGCATTGATGGTCGCCACATTCATCCCGCGAGGGAGATCGCAAAGTTTCGTCACCTGTTTGGTGTAAACGTCCGCCTTATAGAGCGAAATGACGTGCGTCTGCGGGTCGGCCTTGCTGAAGAAGACGGAATTGGTCTTATGGCCCGCGATGATGGCGTGCACGCCGCCAAACCGGGCCTGCTGACCGTTTTCGCCCTCAGGACGCGGTGGGTTCGGCACAATCAGCCATGTCTTCTTCGTCGCCAGGTCCAACCCGTGAATGCCGTCCGGCGCCGTGTAAATCATCGTCTTCAGGTCCGGCGTGTACGCGTTGACATTGAAGTAGAAGCCCCCCGACCCGGGCTCGTCCGTAATACGCCACACGCGGTGCCCTGTATCTTTGTCCACCCATGTCCGCGGTGGAACCTGCCCAGTCGCGCTGGGTTTCAAGGGTTTTTGCTGCGCGAGGCTCAAGCCCGCAAACGTGAAGAGGGCAGTGAAGGCGACAATGTGACGGCGAATCGGAATATTCACGTTCAGTTACGCTCCGGTGGACTCAGTTCCCGGCAAGTGTCGCGCTCCTGCTCATAACGGGGCAGGCAGAGTTTTACCGGGCGTTTGCTTTATACACGGTACGAATATGACTTGGAAACAGTTTCAAACCGGAAAAATAACGCCGGGGCCGCAATGACGCGGGAAAGACCGGAGGAGCGGTGGCGGCCTACGTCAGGGTAGCGATGAGAGAATCGCTGCATGGGCTCCTGCGGTCGGCTGTTTGTTCTGTCGGTTCTCCTTCACTCGCTTGCGATTGCAGCGCAAAGCGTTCAGCCGGCGGACTCCGACAAGGACGGCCTCAGTGACGCCATCGAGCAATCGCTCCTGACGCAGTTCTCGCCGCATTTCTATATCGGTGAGCATGATTGCGCCGGTCTTCCCGCCGTATTCCACCCGGGCGTGCTCCAACCCCTTCCCCAGGCGAAAGATGGGACCGTGTACGGGCAGGTGTTCCCGGTCAAGGTTGCTGGAATCACCGATCCCATAGTGGAGGTGCACTTCTACGACCTCTGGGACCGCGATTGCGGAGCGCATGGCCACCCGTTCGATGCGGAGCATGTGGCGGTCCTTGTTAAGGCCTCTGATCGCGATCTCAGCACAGCAAAATGGAAGGCCGTCTACTGGTACGCCGCGGCGCATGAGAACAGCGTCTGCGATGTCAGCCAGCTTGCGAGGGCCTCTGCTTTGAACGCCGAAGAGAAGGGGGCGCAGGTGTGGATATCACCCGACAAGCATGCGGCGTACCTCGCAAAGTCGCTCTGCAATCACGGCTGCGGCGCTGACGATTGCGAGGCCATGAAGCTGATGCCGACCAGCAGAATCATCAACCTGGGAGAGCCTGGACACCCGATGAACGGATCGGAGTTTATTGCCTCGAACGCCTGGCCGCTCCAGCAGAAGATGAGCCACACCAACTTTCCTCCCGACCCCATCGCGCGGTTGGAAGCGTTGCCGCACGATGATATTGCCTGGTTCAACGCGGGACGGCATCCGGCCCAGGGCGTCATCGCGGTGAGTTATACGACCGGAGAAGCTATCGCCGGCAGCCAGCAGGACACGGACGCCGCGCTGGCGCTGGCTTCGGACAAGACCGGCAACGCGCTCGAGAAGAGCTATCACAGCACAAAGCACGCGCTCGGAACGACAGTGCGAAACGTGGGCAAGGCGCTGGGCGCAGATAGCTCGAAGCAATCCGATCCCAAACCGCAGCAGTAGACCCTGAGACCTATTCCGGCTTCAAGAGAAGCCTTTAGTCGAGGAACCGGCTTGTGATCCCGCCGTAGGCGTCGATTCTGCGGTCGCGGAGGAACGGCCAGTGCTGCCGGGTCACCTCGACCTCCTTCGGATCGAGCTCTGCGTACAAAATCTCTTCCTTGTCATGCGAGGCTTTCGTGAGGATGCGCCCGAATGGATCGGCGATGAAGGAGCCGCCCCAGAATTCGAGTCCCGCGCCCTCCGGCCCTTTGAGCAGAGTTCCATCAGGCAGCTGCACATTGCCATGCTCATGACCGACGCGGTTCACTGAACACACAAAAACGCCATTTGCAATCGCATGCGCGCGCTGAATCGTCTGCCAAGCGTCATACTGCCGCTCGCCGAACTCTGCCTTCTCGCTGGGATGCCAGCCGATGGCGGTAGGGAAGAACAGGGTCTCCGCTCCTTTGAGTGCGGTCACGCGCGCACCCTCCGGATACCACTGATCCCAGCACACGAGCGTGCCAATTGGCCCGGCCGAGGTGCGCTGCGCCTGGAATCCCAGATCGCCCGGCGTGAAGTAAAACTTTTCGTAGTAAAGAGGATCGTCCGGGATATGCATCTTGCGATAGACCGCGACGACGTTGTCTTTTGCCGCATCGCCTGCATAGTCCAGCACAGCGGCCGTGTTGTGATACAGCCCCGGCGCGCGGCGCTCAAACAGGCTCGCAATCAGTACCAGCTTGTGCTCACGCACCACTTCACTCAGCGCTTTTGTCGAAGGCCCTGGAATCGGCTCCGCGATAGCGAACAGCGCATGATCTTCGCGCTGGCAGAAATATTGGGCTCGAAATAACTCCGGCAGGCAGATCAGGCGCGCGCCATTTTCGGCAGCCTCGCGCACTCGCGCCACGGCTTTCGCGAGGTTTGCCTCGGTCGAGGCCTCGCACGACATCTGGATCAACGCAACGCGAGTTGAACTATTCGCCATCGCAAACTCCACTTCCGCCTGAATCAAACATCCATGCAAAAGGCGCTGGCTCAAACCAGCGCCTTCTCTTCACCTGTGCGCTGAAATCTACTTATCGTCGAAGATCAGAATCGCCGCGGCGATTGTCGTCGTCCAGCGGCCGTTCTTATCGCCGACGGCGGATTGCGTCACGTTCGCCGTGCGCACAATTTTGTCCGACATCCGGTAGATTTCCTTCTTCTCGTCCCAGCTCTTATCCGGATCGAATTCAACATCCAGGGTCGTCGCCAGCATCTCGGCTGCAAGCTCTTCGGCGTAATCGCCGGCCTGATCTTCGGTCTCTCCGAAGCTGTGGTGCTCGCTCAGGTAGCCGTAGGTGTTTTTGTCCGTTGGGATCGCGACGCCGATCGAGCTCACCACGAGCCGGTGCGGCTCGCGGGTCGAGTTCTCCGCGACCACGGCGAATACAACCTCACCGGGGTGCAGGTACTTCAAGCCTTCCTTGCGCGTTACCAGCTTGCACTGTGGCGGAAAAATCGAAGAAACGCGCACCAGGTTCTGTGCCGCGATGCCCGCATCGCGAAGTGCCAATTCGAAGGAGGTGAGTCGCTCCTTGTGTTTACCGACGCCCTTCGTAAAAAAAAGGCGCTTGGGGACCATGTCCTTGCCCAATGGTGAATCCTCCAGATGTGTCCGCTTGCCAGAGTTGGCCGCCCGGCGAGATAGCGAACAGCGCGTTCGCCCCAAGAAAAATTATGACACGCGCAGGCGCTCAACAAGTCAGTTGCCCACGTGAAATTATGTTGCAAGCGCTGTCGCACTGCCCGCCGCTCGTTCCCTTCGTCCTTTGAGAATCCGTCGTGGTACTTGACGGACAATTCTGCTAATTTTTAGATGTGGCCTAAATAGGCGCATTCCCCGCCCGAGCAGCCACAGCGGACACCCCACAAAAATTCTTCAGGCAGCCAGAACTGCCGCAAGGAGTGCTATGTCGAGCGAATACCGCAACTTTCTCGAGCTGTCGTACGAAGAGCTCGAGGAGATGAACCTCAAGGTGAAAGATCAGCGCCGGAAGCGCGTCGCCATCGACAAGCTCCAGGAAGAGCGGTTGAAGTGGCTCACCGATACCAAGGGTGTGAAGGCCGTGACCGTGCTCTTCTCCGACCTTGAAGGCCGGTTGCACATGCTTGACTACGACAAGAAGTTCCTGGTCAAGAGCTTCGACAATCTGACATTCGACGGATCCTCCATCCGCGGCTTCACCGCACAGCGCGAGAGCGATCTTCGCCTCGGCCTTGACTGGAGCGCGTTCTACTTCGCTCCTGCGGACGTCTTCGGCCCCGGCAAGGTGCTGGTCTTCGGTGAAGTCATCGACAAGAACGGTTCTCCTTACGCCGGCGACGTTCGCGGCCTCCTCAAGACCTTTGCCAACGAGCAGTTCACGAAGAACGGTTACACCCTGAACGCCGCCAACGAGATCGAAGGCTTCCTCTTCGATGGTATCGACGCCGAGCGCAAGTATCACGAGACCGGCAAGTTCGAGTACGTCAACCAGGGCGGCTACTACCACTCGCTCCCGGGCGATCCCCTGCGTGACTTCATCGACGTCACCGCTGAGGTCCAGCGCTCGATGGGCTTCGAGAACGAGAAGGACCACCCCGAGGTGGCGCCCTCGCAGTTCGAAATCAACTACTCCTACGGCGACGCGATCGCCGCGGCCGATCAGATTCAGCTCTACAAGCTCATCTGCCGCCAGGTCGCCACGCAGATGGGCATGACCGCCAGCTTCCTGCCGAAACCGGTGGTCGGCGTCAACGGCTCCGGCATGCACACCAACGTCTCCGTCACCAAAGACGGCAAGAATCTCTTCTGGGATCCCAACGGACTCGAGAAGGTCTCGCCCTTTGCGTGGGAGTTCGTCGACCGCATCCTCTCAGCCGGCAACGACATCTGCCTGCTGCTGAACGCCTCGGTCAATGCGTATCGCCGTCTCGATCCGCACTTCGAGGCCCCGAACCAGATTAAGGCTTCGGCCGTCGACCGTGGTTCCATGGTCCGCATTCCCATCGGCAACGAGAAGTCGGCCCGTGTTGAAGTTCGCTCCGTCGGCCCGGACGCTAACCCCTACATGGTCTTGCTCTCCATCTTCAAGACCGGCCTCACCGGTAAGATCGCGCAGATCCCCAACCTGCGCCAGGCCGAGCGCTACCTGCCCGACAACATCTACACAGCGCTTGACAACTTCCGCAACGCCACCTGGGCCGCCGACCTGCTCGGCGCGGATGTGAAGGGCCGCTACGCTGACCTCAAACAGGCCTCGGCTGACCGCTGCCCGCGCCTGCTCGGAACCATCGTCAAGGGTGCCGAGGTGCAGTTCCATCACGACGTGTATAACCAGCTTCTCTGGGGCCAGTTCTAAGCGTCGCAACTTGCATCAAAACGAAGAGACCGGTTCGCCGGTCTCTTCGGCGTTTTAACGTGAAATTCCTGCATTTCTGCCGAAAATCCCTGGTTTTCGCGGTATCGGGAAGTTACCATAGAGTTAACCCAAACCCCCGCTTGGAGGAACAGAGATGCCCACCCGCAAGTCCGCCACACCGGCAGAGAAGAAGCCCGCCACACGGAAGGCTCCGGTCCGGAAGTCCACACAGGCTGCCGCCCCTGCCGCCGCCGGCTCCGTTGCCGTTGATTCGGTTGCCGTTGATTCGGTTATAGCGAAGCGAATTCCGACCCACCAGGAGGTTGCGCTGCTCGCTGTTCAGTTCTGGAATGAGCGCGGTCGCCCCTTCGGCTCCCCTGAAATCGACTGGTACCGTGCCGAAGCTACCCTTCATGCAGCTTAGCTTTGCAGGCTGGAGTTCAAGTGCGGCGAGGCCTTCCTCGCCGCGCTTTCGTTTTGCGGTAAATTCCAAATTTCTCTTGACGCCAAAATGACCGTGACGCATGCTTTCCGCATTGAGGTCGTCCTTCCGTGGCGCAGCAAGAAAACTCTCCCCTCCTTATCCCTTTCACAGCTCTTGGTCTTATTCTCGCGGTGGGCCTGATCGTCGGCGGCCTTCTCCTCGGTACTCGCATCCGCGACTTCAAGCGTGCGGATCGTTACGTTGAGGTCAAGCGACCAGCAGGCGAACTCCAGCATCATGAAGAAGGTTCGCGTCGTTTCCACCATCGACTACTACCTCGTCAATTAACGCGAGTGTTGCTACTTGACAAAACCCAACCCCGGGGACCGGCAGTTGCGAGCCCGTCGACGTCTCGCGCGCACAGTAGGTCCACCCCTAACTCCAGTTTCATCTAGATTTTGCGCAAAAAGTGACGGGGGGACCAGGACGGCCCTGCCAACGCTTTCAGGTAGAGGTACCGGATCCCTCGCGGGCACGGGCGTTTAGCGAACGCCCCGCGTTGCCAGTCATCGCACCGCTTTGTTAGCTTGGCCGAATCCCCGTTTTTTCCCGAGGAGCCAGCTCAATGCAGACCAGCTACAACGGCATCGCCGTCCCCGCCGACGGCAAGGCAATCGAGTACGCCAACGGCAAGTACACCGTCCCAGACAATCCGATCATCCCCTTCATCGAAGGCGACGGCACCGGCCGCGACATCTGGAAGGCCTCGCAGCGCGTCTTTGACGCCGCAGTGCAAAAGGCGTACGGCGGCAAGCGCAAGGTGGCCTGGTTCGAGGTCCTCGCCGGCGAGAAGGCCTTCCGCCAGACCAAGAACTGGCTCCCCGACGACACCGTGAAGGCCACGGTCGACTTCCGCGTCTCCATCAAGGGACCGCTGACCACGCCCGTCGGCGGCGGCATCCGCTCGCTCAACGTCGCACTGCGCCAGCTCATGGACCTCTACCAGTGCGTGCGCCCCGTCAAGTACTACACCGGCGTTCCCAGCCCCGTGAAGCACCCCGAGAAGCTCGACGTCGTCATCTTCCGCGAGAATACCGAAGACATCTACGCCGGCATCGAGTTCCGGCAGGGCACGCCCGAAGCGGAGAAGTTCATCTTCTTCGTCAATGACGTGATGCTCCAGGGCACCAAGAAGAAAATCCGCGCCGACTCCGGCGTCGGCGTCAAACCTATCTCCATCACGGGCTCCAAGCGCCTCGTCCGGGCGGCCATTCAGCGCGCCATCGACGACGGCCGCAAGGTCGTCACGCTCGTCCACAAAGGCAACATCCAGAAGTTCACCGAGGGCGCCTTCCGCGAGTGGGGCTACGAGGTCGCCACGCAGGAGTTCCGCGACCATGTGGTCACCGAGCGCGAGAGCTGGATCCTCGGCAACCTCGAGTCCAACCCCAACCTCACGCCGGAGGAGAATGCCGCACTCGTCGAGCCCGGCATCGAGTTCGCGCCCAAGGAGTTCGGCGATTCCATCGTCAAAGAGGTGAAGGACGTCGTCGCTGCCATCGGCAAATCTCACGGAAACGGCGCATGGAAGAAGAAGATCCTCGTCAACGACCGCATCGCCGACTCCATCTTCCAGCAGATCATCATCCGCCCCAGCGACTACAGCATTCTCGCGACCACCAACCTCAACGGCGACTACATCTCCGACGCGGCAGCCGCCCAGGTCGGTGGTCTAGGCATCGCTCCCGGCGCCAACATCGGCGACGGCTATGCAGTCTTCGAAGCCACCCACGGCACCGCACCCAAGTACGCCGATAAGGACGTCATCAACCCCGGCTCTATCATGCTCTCGGGCGTCATGATGTTTGACTTCCTCGGCTGGCACGAGGCTGCTCGCCTCATCGAAAACTCGATGGAGAAGACCATCCAGCAGAAGCAGGTCACCTACGACTTCGAGCGGCAGATGCAGGGAGCAACCAAGGTCAAGACCAGTGAGTTCGCCACCCGCATGATCGAAAATATGGGCTGACGCATCTGGAATAAGTGAAGCTAGCCGAGGATTTCCTTGTCTACGAAGCGGAATCTTCGTTGACACTCTGCTGTGATGCAGTCAGTCCGTGTTTTTCCATGCGGTAAATAAGAGTACGGCGGCTGATATCGAGGTACCTCGCAGCCTGAGTCTGCTTGCCTTGAAATTTCTCAAGAGCGCGGCTGATAAGTTCGCGCTCAATCTCTTCCAGGCTCAGGCCTTCTTCCGGAAGCTTTGGCCAAAGGATCGCGCTCGGAGCAGAAGGCGAGATGAGCTCTTCAGGGAGATCCTCGACGCCGATGAGATCCCCGGCCGAAAGTACGAGCAAACGCTCCAGGATGTTTTCAAGCTGACGCACATTGCCCGGCCAAGAATAGGAGATGAGCCGCTGCTGAACGGTTGGAGATAGCCGAATCTCGGGTAGATTGTGCCGCTCACGAATACCCTTTAGCAGCGTTTCGATGAGTACAGGGATGTCTTCCCGGCGCTCGCGGAGGGGTGGAATTTTCAACGGAACAACAGCGAGACGATAGTAGAGATCTTCGCGGAAGGTGCCGTCCTCTACCATGGCGGCCAAGTCGCGGTGTGTCGCGGCAATGATACGCACATCGATCTTCACAGAGGTAGTCTCGCCGAGCTTGGCGATTTCACTCTCCTGGAGCACACGCAGCAGTTTTACCTGGGCTCCAAGCCCCAATTCGCCGATTTCATCCAGGAAGAGGGTGCCTCCGTCCGCAGATTCAATGCGGCCGGTTTTGTTTGTCATAGCGCCGGTGAATGCGCCGCGCGCATAGCCGAAGAGCTCCGATTCAACGAGATCTGCGGGAATGGCGCCGCAGTTGATCGCGATAAAAGGCCGATTGCTGCGTCGGCTGTTGTGATGAATCGCGTGGGCGACGAGCTCTTTGCCGGTGCCCGTTTCGCCGCGAACAAGGACGGTAGTGTCACGCTGCGCAACGCGCGCCGCTTGATCGAGCACGCGGAGCAGCGCCTTCGAATTACCCACGATCCCTTCGAAGCCGTATCGGTGGTCAAGCGCGGAACGGAGCGTGCGCACCTCTTCGAGGAGATTCTGCCGCTCGATGGCGCGATGTACGACGAGAACGAGCGCATCGAAGTCAATGGGCTTCGTAACGTAATCGTAGGCACCCATTTTCATCGCCTCGACCGCGGACTCGATGGTGCCGAAGGCGGTGATGACGATGGTGGTCGTCTGCAGGCCCTCGTTGGTAATTCGGTTGAGCAGTTCAAGACCCGTGGTGGGCATACGCAGGTCGGTAATGACGAGGTGCGGCTCGGCCTCCTTGAGCATGGCCCAGGCTTCGTCACCGTCCTGCGCGAGCGAAACCTGGTAGCCAGCTTCTTCCAACTGCATCTTCATGACGCGGCGCAGGCTGGAGTCATCATCGACGACGAGAATCCTGCACGGCTTCACGCGGTCACCATCGCTTTCGGAGTCGCGGCGGCGAGAGTGGCAGGAAGCTCCAGTCGAAAGGTTGCGCCGCGCTCTTCGCTGGGAACAAAGGTCAGCGTGCCGCCATGCTGGGCCGCGATGTTGGCGGCGATCGCCAGGCCAAGCCCAGTGCCGTTCTCCTTCGTCGTAAAAAATGGATCGAAGATCTTGTCACGCTCTTCGGGAGCAATGCCGGAACCGTTGTCAGAGATCTCCATGGCAAGAGTGTTGCCGGCGAAAAAGCTGCGAACCGCAACACGCCCGCCATTTCCGCTAGCCTGAATGGCATTCAAAATCAGGTTGAGGAGGAGCTGTTTGATCTGCTCCGGGTCACACTCTATCTCACGGCTGCGTGCTTCTGCCTCGACTTCGAGCATGACCTGCTGTTGTGCCGCACTGTGCAGAGCGAGCTGAACAACAGCACGAATGAGTTCGCCCGGCTCGGTGAGTTGCATCCGGGGCAGGCGCGGACGTGCAAAGTTGAGGAAGTTGGTGAGCAATTTGTTCAGGCGCTGAGATTCCTTCGTGAGAATGTCCAGACATTCGGCGCGGTCGCTTGCCGAGGCCTGCCCGCGAGAGAGAATGCCGGCAGCGCCGCTGATGCTGGCAAGAGGGTTGCGAATTTCGTGAGCGAGGCTGGCAGAAAGCTGTCCAGCGGCAGTCAGCCGCTCGGTTTTCTTCAGTTGCTCGACATTTTGGCGAAGCTCAATGTACACGTGTTCGAGTTCGGCCTTTGTGTCTTCAACGCGCTTGCGTTGCATTCGCTCGCGATCCGCAATGAGGCCGCAGATCACTCCGGCGGCGCCGAACGTGCTGAGTTCGACAACCTGATCCTGCGCATCCAGAGGCATCCGATGCCAGTGGCGATAGATCGAAGGCGCCTGCAGGACAGTGGCGAACAGCACTGTCTGGAGCGCGCCGCGCCAACCAAAAAACATCCCGGCAAGCATGAAGGGAAGAATGTTGAGGTGGTGCAACACATTGTGCAGCACAAGAGCGCGCGGCGGCACGATCCAGGTGAAGACGGCCAGAGCGATCACCAGAACGACAACCAGCGCGGCTTTTGCGCGACGAGACCGCAGGGTCTCTGGAAGAAACGCCATGCTGTCATTTTCCCATGCGAGAAGGACTGGACTGTCGAGTTGGCCGTGCAGCGCCATGAACGAGAACGCCGTAGACATCTGCTCCAGGCGCATGCAATCCGAGTGCCTGAATACAGTCGAACGAAACCGAAGGCAGCACAGGAAATTTCCGTAGTTATCAGCCGGTGTTCGCTCTGCGGGATGTCCCAAAGGGAACGTTGGCTGTCCCAAATGGGACAACCGACGGCCATAACGGCAGCAAAACAGTAGGTATTTGCCAGCGTTTTGTTTGGCGCGCAAATTGCGATAGATCTTTTCGTGAGATGTTTTGCTGCTGTTTTGCTTCCATGGGTTTTGCCGGCGTGTGTCTCGATTGCACAATCGACCGTCGCTCCTGCGCAGAAAGATTCTGAGCCAGTCGACAAGGTGCTACCTGCTGCTCCGGCTCCGCAGCAGGGTGTGATGACACAAACAGCGCCTGAGACACCGCGGATCACGTTGACGCTCAGGGAGGCTATCGCCATGGCCCGGCAGAACAGCCCGCGGATTCAGGAATCCATGGCACTGGGGAGGCGGGCGCAGGCCTCTGCGCTGACGGCCAAGGCATATGCCAATCCCAGCATCGAGGTCTATGAAGGCAAACAATTCGCCCGTCCGGTGTCGAATCCGGGCACACCGGGGCTTCTTCAGCACTATGCCGTGTCGCAGCCGATCGAAATACCCAGAGAACGCAACGCCCGCAAACGGGCAGCTCAACTGGGAATTGAAAGCAGCCAGTCTGGCGAGCAGGCTGTTGAGCTTTCCGTGGTAGCAGATGCAAAACATGCGTTCTACAAGGCGCTGCGCGAGCGAGAGGAGATCGATCATGCAAAAGAAAATTTGCAATTGGTCCAGGATCTGCACCGGCGAGTCGAGGTTCAGGTACAGACCGGCGAAAAGGGCCGTCTGGAGCTTACGCGCGCAGAAGCGGAACTGGCGCGCGCGCAGTTTGAAGTGCACAGCGCCGAACTGCAGTATGCCAATGCGATTGCCAACCTGCGAGTGACGATTGCAGCGCCGCCAGATGCAAAGCTCGACCCGCAGGGGACGTTTGAGGCGAGAATACTGCTGCCGCCGCTTCAAGAGTTGCGAGGAAAGGTGTTGAGTACGCATCCTCTGATTGCCGAGTCAAAGGCAACGACTCAAGCGGCTGAAGCGACGTTGGATCGCGAGCGGGCTCTGCGAATTCCACAACCCTCTGCCTTTGCCGAGTACGAGGACCAGCCGGATCTGCGCTTCTGGCGGGCGGGTGCAACGGTCTCGATACCGTTGTGGGATCGCAGACGGGGACAGATCGCCGACGCTCAGGCCGCGATTTCGCAGTCGCAAGCTGTGCTGAATCAGCGCCAACTGGAGCTGGTTGCTGCGCTCGAACGGGCCTACGAGCAGTATCAACTAGCAGACCAGCAGGCGACTTCTCTCGAATCAGGATCTCTACGCGCAGCCGAGAGCGCGGTGGACGCTGCGAAGGCTGCTTACAAGTTCGGTGAGCGGGGCATTGTAGAAGTGCTGGATGCGCAACGTGTGCTGCAGAACGTTCGAGGAGATCTGTTGGATGCGCAGACTGCGCGACAGTCCGCAATGGTGGATTTGGAATCGCTCGGGGCAATTACTCCAGCTGTGAGGACCTTAAATGAAACGTTTTGAAGTTTCTCTTTTCTCTATGCATGCTGTCCGCCGCTGGCTAATTCTCGGTCTCGCTCCGTTGTTGATGGCGGGATGCAAGGCAAAGCAGGAGACAACTGCCGCCGCGGCATCGCAGCCCCTGAATGCCGATGAAGTGACTATCTCGCCAGCTCTCAAAGAGAACCTGAGATTTGGATATCCGGAGATGACCGATGTTACGGGCACACTCACCGTAACGGCACGCGTGCAAACGAATGCGAAGCTCATCGCACACGTGGGGTCGCCCGTGAAGGGTCGTATTTTGAAGCTGCTGGTGTTCGAAGGACAGCACGTCACGGCTGGCACCGTCCTGGCGACCTTGCACAGCACTGATCTATCCGACACGCAATTCGCCCTGGTTAAATCAGCTTCACAGCAGAATCTTGCAGCCGCCGCGGAGAAGCGCGCCGAGCAGCTCTTGAAGGCGGACGTAATCGGACAGGCGGAGTTGGAACGGCGTCGTGCGGAGTTATTGCAAGCGACCACCGAAGCGCAGTCTTACCACACGCAATTGCTCGGGCTCGGTATGACGGAAGCACAGATCCGGCGCCTGGAGACAACCCACAAGCTAAGCGCTGACTACCCAATCATCGCGCCGAAGAGCGGCACGGTGCTGAAACGCGAAGTAACGATTGGCCAGGTGGTGCAGCCCGCCGATCCTGCGTTTACGATTGCCGATCTTTCCAACGTTTGGATTGTTGCGAATGTGCCGGAAGAAGACACGGCTCAGTTAGAGGAAGGCATGCAGGTGGAGGTCCGCGTTCCAGCCGTACCTGATCAGCTAATCGAAGGTCGCCTTTCGTTTGTGTCGCCTATTGTCGATCCCGACACGCGCACGGTGGAGGTGCATATGGATGTTCCGAATCCTAGAGGGCTGCTGAAGCCGGATGAACTGGCGAATATGACCTTTACCGGGCATAAGGAACGGAAGCTCACCGTTCCGGCGACGGCGGTGGTGCGCGAAGCGAACAAGGACTACGTCTTTGTTGAGCGGAATTCCGCAAAGTATGCGCTGCGCGAAGTGACACTCGGCCAGGAGGAAAACGATCGGCGCGTCGTGCTGAGCGGGGTGCGCACGGATGAGCGCATTGTGGCCGATGGCGCCTTTCACCTGAACAACCAGCGCAAACAGAATGCAATTGAGGGGCGCCAGTAATGGTGCACGCCATCATCGCTGCCGCCCTCCGCCAGCGGCTAATCCTGGTCGTGGTAGCAGTCGTGCTGTTCGGATTTGGGCTCACGGCGGCAAAGCATCTTTCGGTGGACGCCTTCCCAGATGTGACGAACATCCAGGTACAGATCGCGACCGAGGCTCCCGGTAAGTCCCCGGAAGAGGTAGAGCGATTCGTTACAGTACCCATCGAAATTGCAATGACCGGATTGCAGGGCATGACGGACATGCGCTCTCTGAACAAGCCGGGATTATCACTGATCACTCTGGTGTTCTCGGACGATAGCGATCTGTATCGAGAGCGGCAGATGGTTTCCGAGCGACTGGCCGAGGTGCGTGACCGAATGCCGGAAGGTGTTACGCCGGTTCTCGGACCCATTACCAATGCTTTGGGCGAGGTCTATCAGTACACGCTGGAACTTCCTGGCGAAAGCGCGGAGAAACATCCTCTGACGCATGAGGAACTCGTGCAGAGACGCACCCTTCAGGACTGGGTCGTACGCCCGTTGCTGCGCTCAATTGCAGGTGTTGCGGAGATCAACTCGACGGGCGGGTTCGTCAAGCAATACGAGGTCCTGGTCGATCCGCAGAAGCTGCATTACTACGATCTGACGATCAACGATGTGCGTTCCGCACTGGCACGCAACAATGCGAACGCCGGCGGCGGCGTGCTGCCGCAGCATGCGGAGCAGTATCTGATCCGCAGCGTCGGCCTGGTGCACGATCTGGATGACATCCGCAACATCGTGCTGAAGGAGAGCAAGAGTACACCGGTGTATATCCGCGATGTAGGACAGGTGCGGTTGGGTACGGAAGTGCGCTACGGCGCAATGATGAAAAACGGCTACACCGAGGCCGTGGGCGGTGTTGTGCTGATGACTAGCGGCGGAAATGCCAAGGAGATCGTCAGCCGACTCAAAGAGCGCGTTGCAGAGATCAACCAGAAGCACATGATTCCTGGCGGCCTTCAGATTGTTCCTTACTATGACCGCTCGCAGCTTGTGGATGCCGCTATCCACACGGTGACCGAAGTGCTGGCCGAAGGTATTGTGCTGGTGGCCATCATCCTGTTTCTTTTTCTCGGCGATCTGCGGTCCAGCTTGATTGTGAGCGCGAACCTTCTATTGACGCCGCTTCTGACCTTTCTGGTAATGAATCATGTCGGTCTTTCGGCAAATCTGATGTCGCTGGGCGGCCTGGCGATTGCGATTGGCCTGATGGTAGATGGCTCCGTTGTCGTGGTGGAGAATATCTTTGCGCGTCTTAGCCAGGCGAAGCACGAGCATCCCGAAAATAGATTTTCCAGGCTGCATATCGTGCTCTCAGCCGTCCAGGAAGTCGCGACCCCGACCCTTTTTGGCGTGGCGATCATCATCCTTGTCTTTCTCCCGCTGATGACCCTGGAAGGTATGGAAGGCAAGATGTTCGCGCCGCTCGCATATACGATCGCGATTGCGCTTGCCATCTCATTGGTCCTCTCGCTCACGCTGTCGCCGGTTCTGTCTTCGTATCTCTTGAAGGGTGGCTCTGAGAAGGACACATGGTTAGTGCGGCTATTACGTGCACCTTATAACAAACTGCTGCACTGGACGCTGCATCACCGCAAAATCGCAATCACCGGCGTTGTGGTTTTGTTCGTCGGTTCACTCTGTCTGTTCCCGTTTCTTGGCACGTCCTTTATTCCAGAGATGCAGGAAGGCACTCTTTCGCCGAACGCCGATCGCGTGCCAAACATCTCGCTGGAAGAATCGCTCAAGATGGAGCGGCAGATGCAGCGCCTGATGCTGCAGGTACCGGGTGTGGAGAACGTCGTCTCGCGTCTTGGGCGGGGGGAATCGCCGGCAGATCCAGCCGGGCCGAATGAGGCAGACGTGCTAGCCTCTCTGACGCCTTTCGACAGGCGGCCCCACGGAATGACGCAGGAAAAAATCGCCGATCAGATTCGCACCAGGCTCGTGGCACTCCCCGGGATCAACCTGGTGATGTCGCAACCGATCAGCGATCGCGTAGACGAGATGGTCTCCGGTGTGCGCGCAGACATCGCGGTGATGCTCTATGGCGATGATCTGGACACGCTGGTCGAAAAGGCAAAGGAGATCGCGAAGGTAGCAAATGGCATCCGCGGCACACAAGACACTCGCGTGGATCGCGTCGGGGGCCAGCAGTATCTGACGATCGATATCGACCGCGGCGCGATAGCGCGTTACGGCCTGAATGCAGCGGATGTAAACGACGTGATAGAGACGGCCATTGCGGGGAAAGCTGCGACCGATATCTACGAAGGCGAACGGCGCTTCTCTGCAGTAGTACGGCTGCCGGAGAATCTGCGCGACAGTGTGCAGGACATTCGCGAGTTGCAGATTAGTTCACCGGACGGACCAAGAATTCCGCTGAAAGACCTTGCTTCTGTGAGGCTGGTGGAAGGTCCCGCTTTGATCAATCGCGACATGGGAAAGCGCCGGATTGTGGTCGGCATCAATGTTCAGGATCGCGATCTTGGCGGTTACGTGAAGGAACTCCAGGAAAAGGTGGACAACGGTGTGCAACTGCCGCCGGGCTATTACATCGAGTGGGGCGGCCAGTTTCATAACATGGAGCGCGCGCTGAAACACTTGATGATCATTGTGCCCATTACGATCGCGGCCATTTTCTTCCTTCTTTTTGTACTGTTCAATTCAGTCCGGTTTGCGGCGCTGATTATTACCGTTCTTCCGCTGGCCTCGATCGGCGGCATTCTTGGGCTGTATATCTCTGGCGAATATCTGTCTGTGCCGGCATCGGTTGGGTTCATCGCGTTATGGGGCATCGCGGTCCTGAACGGGGTGGTGCTGGTGTCCTACATACGGAAGCTGCGCGAGGAAGGCATGTCGCAAATCGATGCCGTGCGCGAGGGAACCCGGCTGCGTTTCCGGCCGGTGATGATGACGGCGACGGTAGCCGCTTTAGGATTAGTGCCCTTCCTGTTTGCAAAGGGCCCTGGATCCGAAATCCAGCGGCCGTTGGCGATTGTAGTAATCGGTGGCCTGGTGAGTTCCACGGCCCTGACCCTATTGCTTTTGCCGATGCTCTACGCGGCGTTCGAAGGCAAAGGGGCAGTGCACGATCGCCATATGCATCGAACGATTCATAAAGATAAGGAAGAGCTGGATGCAGAGCATGGAACGGCGGATCTTCCGGCAGTAGCAGCTGTCGGGGAATAGCCCAGCGAGACCCCGATCAGGGGACTCGAAATGCCCGCACCGCGACCGTTATCACTTCGGCATAATTCTAGGTACGGTTGCTCACAGGCCGGTCCTGTGAAACGCATCACACTAGAACAGTCGAGCGGACGATGGCAAAGACCGATGATGCAGAGTTGCTGGAGGTTGCAGGGCGAACGGTGCGTATCAGCAGCCCGTCAAAGCCCTACTTCACGCGAGGCGTCCAGCTTACGAAGTTGGACATCGTGCATTATTTCCTTGCGGTGGCACCTGGCGCGCTGCGCGGGATCGTGGATCGTCCCGTAGTTCTGAAGCGCTTTGTGAACGGCGCAGAGGCGGAACCGTTTTATCAGAAGCGTGCGCCCAGCGACCTTCCGGACTGGATGCGGACGGTGACTCTGTCCTTTCCTTCCGGGCGCATAGCCGATGAAGTCGTGGTGGATGATGCCGCCGGCCTGGCGTGGATCGTGAACCTGGGCTGCATGGAATTGCATCCACACCCGGTACGTGCGGCGGACCTGGACCATCCGGATGAGTTGCGGGTGGATCTCGATCCTCAACCCTGTGTGGCATGGGCTGACGTGCGCGCCGTGGCGCTGGAGGTTAAGGCGCTGCTGGACGAACTGGGTTTAGTGGCGTGGCCGAAGACCAGCGGTTCGCGCGGTATCCACATCAACGTACGGATCGAGCCAAGATGGAGCTTTCCCGATGTGCGCAAAGCGGCGCTGGCGTTGGCTCGCGCGGTGGAGAAGCGTTGTTCTCTGGCGTGCAGCAAGTGGTGGAAGGAAGAGCGGCATGGAGTGTTTCTCGACTACAACCAGAATGCGAAGGATAGGACGACCTGCTCTGCCTATTCGGTAAGACCTCTCCCCGATGCGCGCGTGAGTACACCCTTGCGCTGGGATGAGGTCATGATCTGTGACCCGGCGGACTTTACCGTACTCACTGTCCCCGATCGCTTTGCAAAGGTCGGCGACCCACACGCTGTGATGGACCAACAGGCGGGCGTGCTGGACCGTTTGCTGGAGATGGCTGCACGCGATGAGGCAGAGGGGATCGGCGATGCACCTTGGCCGCCGCACTATATAAAGCAAGAGGGCGAGGCCAAACGTGTCGCTCCGTCCCGCGCAAAAAATTTCTCGGACCAAATGGAGGAAGGCTTCGGCGCGCATCGGTTCCGGAAGCAATCACAGAAGCGAACGCCGTCGTCGAATGCCGCGGCCGATTCCACACCGGCCAAACAGAAGCGAGCCGGGCGAACGCCCAAGATGCCGCTCGTCGTTGTCTCGCAGAGCCCCGATCGATCCGCTGCCGAAGCAGGGCTGGAACGCTGGAAAGCCGCTCACCCTGAGGCCTCGGCCCACCTTGCTGTGGACGATGTCCTTGTGGACCGAATGCGCGGCTCAGCTTATGTCTGGTATCGCATCCGGGTGAACCTGCGGCATGTGCCGGAGGCGTTGCGGCCCGCACAGGGAGTGCCTGATCCGGACGATGATCCAACACGCGAGTGGCGTGAAGCGAAACAGACTCCGTAGTTAAGTCTGTTCGCCTGCCGTTTGCGTTCGCTCCGGAAAGATACTCATCAGTTCCTGGGGAGGAACGACTTCGAGTTGTTCGTAGGTGCAGTCCTTTGCTGGCTTGTCGGGGCGCCAGCGACGGAAATGCGCGAGGTGACGAAACCTTGTGCCCTGCATGTGTTCGTAGGCAACTTCTACCACCAGCTCAGTGCGCAGCGGCTCCCAACTCAGGTCTTTCCCCGCACTCCATCGCGATTGCCCGCCTGGCATGCGGCCGCCGGCCTGGGCCTCATCACTTTGCCATTCCTTCCATGGATGGTTACGCAAGGCATTCTCACGATAGGGCGCGAGAAACTCCACTAGTTCCTTGCGTTTCGCAGTGGTGAAGCTCGCGCAGACCCCAACGTGCTGAAGCCTGCCCTCGGTGTCATACAGGCCCAACAGGAGCGACCCTACCGCAGTCCCTTCCCCACCCTTGTGCCAGCGGAAACCCGCGACGACGCAGTCGCAATCACGCTCATGCTTGATCTTGAGCATCGTGCGCTTGTCGGGCGTATAAGGCCCTGCGATGGCCTTGGCGATGACGCCATCGAGGCCCGCCCCTTCAAATCGTGTGAACCAGTCCTGGGCGGTTGCTCGGTCCCGCGTTGCGGGAGTGAGATGCAGTGGCTGCCGAACTTTCGCGAGAACCCGTTCAAGCTCGGCGCGCCGTACACCGAACGATTCGTCGCGCAAGTCACGATCGTCAAGCTGAAGCAGGTCGAAGAAGATAATCGACGCGGGCAGCTGGGCAGCGAGTGTCTTCACACGTGACGCCGCGGGATGAATGCGCAAGGTCAGAGCCTCAAAGTCCAGACCGTTGGCCCGCGCGATCACAATCTCACCGTCAAGGATGCATCGCTGCGGCAGTTGCTGAAGCAACGGTTCGCGCAGCTCTGGGAAGTAGCGATCGAGCGGCTTGCCATCCCGGCTTTGAATCAGCAAGTCCTCTCCGTTACGAAAAATCACCGTTCGAAACCCATCCCACTTCGGCTCAAAGCTCCAGGCGTCCGCAATGGAGGGAATCTCATCCACCCTTTTGGCGAGCATGGGCAGAATCGGTGGTGTTAGCGGCAGAGACACAGTGTCTTGGATGCGGACCGCGGGTGCCATCGCTGATTGTGCTCCTTCGGTTGGTCTTTTCCGTTCGGGCTGCGCTCCAGGGAAGATGACTCGATGAGCAATTCGTGACGCTTTATAAGCGCCATATACGAGCTACTGTATCTGCAAGAACTTCCCGCTGCTCGCTCTTCGAGAGAAAGGGTAAGTGGTCACGATACAGCGCGATTCGTCGCTCATAGGTCAGAAGCTCTGGTTTTATGGGCCAATCCGTCCCCCACATAAGACGATCCGCACCGAAGGCATCACGAAGGCGGGCAATCATTCCCGCTACGTCAGCATAGGGATAGGGCAGTTTGGAGAGAGACCATGGGTGGGAGATCTTGACGTAGACCTTTGGATAACGCGCCAGCGATCTCAAGAGTTGAAATCCTTGCGCGTCGTCTACCGGGCAATCGGCCATGTGATCGATCACCGTAGTCAGTGCGGGAAACTTTTCTAATAGCGGCACGATATCGGGCAATCGTGAGACGGGCAGAAGCAATGTCATTGGGACTTTCAGGTCTTCACAACGCTTCCACAGAGCCGACATCTGCGGGCGCTGAATCCAATCCCCGCTTGCATCCCCGGCCGGACTCAAGCGCACGCCCTGGCAGCCTTGGTCGGTCCAATAGGAAAGATGGTCAGGTGCCGCCGGATCCATCGGATCCACGCGACAAACTCCCGCGAACTTTCCGGGGTAGCCTCGCAGCACAGCCACCAGGTAGCGATTGTCCCACCTGTAATGAATCACCTGGATGAGTACCGTTTTTGAGACGCCATTCGACCGCATCTTATCGAGCAGAGACGATGGCGAAGCGTCGACGTCGGCCGGTACCTTCGCTCCTGGAGCGAATGGAAACCGGGGATCGGTTTGCCATACGTGCACGTGCGAATCAATAAGCGAATACGGCGCAGCGGGCATCCATGCAAATGCAACTGCGGATGCAAGAAAATCTCTGCGATTCACGCGTCCGTCATCTCCCTTTGGCGCCAGTATATGGAATGCCGCGCTCTCGAAGACCCGACCTTCTTTAACGATTTGGGCGCGTAATGATTTGGGCGCGCCCAAAAACAAGGGGCAAGAGCCGCGGAAGCTTCGCGGTTTCGCCGATGCAATATGAATTGGGTTTCGGGTCTAGTCCCTGAGCCGTTTGAATAGTGGTGGCCAGGGACGGGATCGAACCGCCGACGCCGGCCTTTTCAGGGCCGCGCTCTACCACTGAGCTACCTGGCCTCCGCTCACAACGAATCCGGGGCAGCGGAGTGGCCGCCGGACTGCTCGCTCTGACTTCACCTGCCTGTTTCGGGAGGGAACTGGCCGCCCGCGGTCATACGCGCAGCCTCAGATACGAGCCTCAGTATACCAATGGGCGTCCAATGCGCCAAACCCTTTGGTCGGGCGATCGCCCATCGGCCTCTCGTATCATTTTCAGAATACATAGTTGCAGTACAAATCGTGGGCCGCTAAAGTTGCGCCACTGGAGAGCTGTTCATGGTCCGTCGCTCGCTTTGTTGTCTCGTTGCGGTACTTGCCTCCGCAACCGCGCTTTGCTCGCAGACCCCCACGCCTGGTGAGGTCCGCGCGGAACATGTGTTGGAGTCCGCGAAAAAGGCTGGAAATCCTGAGTTATATGCACTGCTGAAGACGATGCCCAAGGGCGCGGATCTGCACATGCATCTTTCTGGCGCCATCTACGCCGAGACTTTCATAGCGGACGCCGCCCACGATGGCCTCTGCATCGCACCGGTAGAGGCCGGTAAACCGCCGGTTGCCCTTGGGCAGGACGCGCTGCACTTCACGCCGTCGCAGCACGGAAAGGCGAACGACTGCGCTGCAGGCCAGGTTCCTGTCGCAGACGCGTTCAAGAACCAGGCGCTCTATGACCTGCTCATCGACAGCTTTTCGATGCGGGCGTTTGTCGCCACTGAAGCAATCGACGGCCACGATCAGTTCTTCGCGACCTTCGGCCGCTGGGGCGGCATGAAGGATCATTCCGGCGAGTGGCTCGACGAGGTGGCGACGCGCGCCGCTGCGCAGAACGAGCAATATCTGGAGATCATGCAGACGCCGAAGTTCACGCACGCAGCGCAAATTGCCAACAAGATCGGATGGCCCCAAGGACTCGGAAAACTCCATCACTCCAACACAGCTGGCGCCGCCTTCGAGACAAATTGATTGCGGCCGGCCTGCGTGACGAGGTTGCTGTGGACCGAGCCGAGTTGGCGCATTCGCTCGAGGTTCGCAATGGCATCGAACATTGCGACATGGCGAACCAGGCTTCGCCGGCCTGCCACGTGCAGATTCACTTTCTTTATCAAATCCTTCGTGGCTTCCCGCCACCGCAGGTTTTTGCGCAGACACTGCTCGGATTCGAGGTTGCGAGTGACGGACCCTGATGTGGTGGGTATCAACTTCGTGATGCCTGAGGACGGCTATATTTCCATGCGCGACTACCGCCTGCAGATGCAGATGCTGCGACTACCTGCAATCGTCTATCCGAAGGTGCACATCTCGTTGCACGCGGGCGAAATTGCTCCGGGCATGGTACCACCAGCAGGTCTGCAGGTTTCACATTCGAGAAGCCGTATAACCGCGGTCATGCAGAGCGCATCGGGCACGGTGTCGATGTGCTGTACGAAAACAATCGGCTCCGTTTACTCACGAGATGGCTGTCAGGCACGTCATGGTGGAGATCAATCTGACGTCAGAACGACGTCATCCTCAATTATCCGGCGCCGACCATCCCCTGCACGCATATCTCGCGTCTCATGTACCCTTTGCCCTATCAACTGACGACGAAGGCGTCTCGCGCATCGACCTGACCCACGAATACGTGAAGGCCGCTGACGATCAGGACCTCACCTACACCGAGCTCAAGCAGTCAACCCGCGCCGCTCTCGAACACAGCTTCCTTCACGGCGAAAGCCTTTACGTGACCCCGGACGATTTTGCCCACCGGAAGACTGCCTGTGCTGCAGCGATCACGGCGCACAGCACACCTACTCGCGCCTGCCAGGGTCTACTCGACGCGAACGAGAAGGCCGCCCAGCAATGGGAACTCGAGCGCCGGTTTGCCGTCTACGAGGCCTCTCTCCGATAAATCACAGATTCAGAACGGTCTGCGCTACACTCATCGCACAGAAATCCAGCCTGAAAGGATGCTCATGAAGCGCGCCATCGCCATCATTGTGGAGACGATCCTCTTCCTGTTCGTCTTTCTCGCCGGCTCGCTCCTGGTTGCTGTCCCCGCCGCGCATCTGCCCACGTGGGATGTAAATCTCAGCGGTACGCGCTACTTCGTGCTCGATGGCATCATCTTCATGTTCATTCTTTACGGGGTGTTTCTGCTGCTGGGCGCCCTCCGCCACCGTCTCCGGTCGGCGGTTCTGACCTCGACCGTGGCGGTGGTACTCGCCTTGGTTCTGGGCTTGGCGATGAAGTTTGGCTTTGCTACTCACTGATTCTTCGAGACTTGGCCTTCGAGACCCGAATTAATGCCCTGCTATCCACAACTGCCGCTTTTCGTCAGCGGGGCCAACATAGCCGTGGTTTGGTAGTCTTTTCTAAGTAAATCTGCAGGGTTTTCGTGTCATACCGGGCCGAACCCGCGTCTCATTTCAAACCCCTGCACCCCGGCGGTGCTATTGCGTACACCGTTTGGAGAAATGGATTCTCGATTGCGCATGAGTGACTTCACCCCTTCGGCCCGTCAATCGTTTTCCCCTTCAACTTCCGTCGACCTGGCAGACCGCAAGATCGCGTACTTTTCCATGGAGATCGCCCTCCGCCAAGACCTGCCGACCTACTCGGGTGGTCTCGGAATGCTCGCGGGTGACACCCTTCGTTCGGCGGCCGATACCGGCGCCTCCATCGTGGCCATCTCGCTGGTGCACCGCCACGGCTACTTCCAACAGCATCTGGACGCCTCCGGCCAGCAGACGGAATCGGACGTGGTCTGGTCGCCCGAGACCGTACTGCCCGAAGCAGGCACCACCATCAGCATCCAGATGCAGGGCCGCGAGATCTCCATTCGCGCCTGGCGGTTCGATGCCGTCGGCTGTACCGGCCACGTCATCCCGGTCTTCCTGCTGGACACTGACATCGAAGGCAACGACCCCTACGACCGCACGCTGACCGATCACCTCTACGGCGGTGACACCTATTACCGGCTCTGTCAGGAGACCATCCTCGGTCTCGGCGGCATTCATCTCCTTCATGCCCTCGGTTGTCAGCCCGAGGTCTGTCATATGAACGAGGGCCACGCCGCCCTGCTCACGATTGGTCTAATTGAATCCCGACTCAACGGTGCGCCCCTGCGTGATGCCAACGAGGCGGATGCGGAGGCCGTTCGCCAGACTTGCGTCTTCACCACGCACACACCCGTACCTGCCGGGCATGATCAGTTCGGCACCGACCAGATGTATTCCGTGCTGGGCCACGAACGGGCCTCCTGCATCGAGCGTTTTGGCGCGCTGCACAACGGTCTGCTGAACATGACCTATCTTGCGTTGCGTTTCTCGCGCTACGTCAACGGCGTCGCCATGCAGCACGGCAAGGTCTCGCAGGGAATGTTCCCCGAGTACCGAGTCCACGCCATCACCAACGGCGTTCACGCAGCCACCTGGCTTTCGCAGCACTTCCACAAGCTCTTCGACAAAGAAATCCCCGAGTGGAGGCACGACAACCAGTACTTCCGCTCGGTTTACGGAATCGAACCCCACGTCATCGAGGCGACGCACGCCCTCGGCAAGCAGCGTCTCTTTGCGACCGTGAAAGCGCGCACCGGCGTTGAGTACGATCCGGACATTCTCACGCTTGGCTTCGCGCGCCGCGCCGCCACGTACAAACGGGCCACGCTGCTCTTCCGCGACGGCCAGCGCCTGCATGACCTCGCCGAGCGCATCGGCGGCCTGCAGATTCTCTTTGCCGGTAAAGCTCACCCAGCCGACAACGCGGGCAAGGCACTCATCCGCGAAGTCTTCGCCGATGCCGCGAAATTCGAGTCGTCGAAGCTACGCATCCTGTATCTGGAGAACTACGACTGGGGCCTCGGCGAGCAACTCACCAACGGCGTTGACGTGTGGCTGAATACGCCACGCCGTCCCTACGAGGCTTCCGGCACGAGCGGCATGAAGGCCGCGCTCAACGGCGTGCCTTCGCTCTCCGTGCTCGACGGCTGGTGGATCGAAGGCTGTGCAGAAAACGTCACGGGCTGGGCCATCGACGACTTCGACGATGAGACGCAGGAGGCCGAGCAGCTTTACACGAAGCTCGAGAACGTCATCGCTCCGCTCTTCGCCAACAAGGAGGCCTTCGCGCGCATCCGCCAGCACTGCATTGCGATGAACGGAACGTTCTTCAATACGCACCGCATGCTCGGCCAGTACGTGTCGAATGCCTACTTCCCGCAGGCAAGCTCCATTGCCTCGACCGATCAGGAGATCACAGACGATCTTCGCGAGGCTGTCCTGATCTAGCCGCCTGATTGCACTGCATCACATAGGGCCGCCACATTCAACGTGGCGGCCTTTGTCTTTTTCTCCGCCCCTTCGCGCGAGCGCTTTTCCCCAACCTGCCGCCGCGCTATCCTTCAGCATGACTCCCAAACCAGGCGACCTCATCGAAGACTTCACGCTTTCCGATCAGGATGGCAATGCCATCACGCTTTCACAATTCAAAGACTCACCCGTGATCCTCTTCTTCTATCCGCGCGCAGACACGCCCGGCTGCACCATCGAAGCCTGCGGTTTCCGCGATCAATTCGCAAAGCTCAAAAGGGCGGGCGCTATTGTCCTCGGGATCTCACGCGACACAGTCAAGGCGCAGAAAAAGTTCGCCGACAAGTACGACATCCAGTACCCGCTCCTCGCTGATGCCGACGAAATGCTCATCAAGCGCTTCGACCTTCTCCGCAACAAGACGATGTACGGCAAGCCCGTCACCGGTGTCGCCCGCACCACCTTCCTCATCGGCCCGGATCGCAAGCTCGTCCATGTCTTCGAGAACGTAAAGCCCGAAGGCCACGCCGAAGAGGTGTTGGAACTATTGAAGAAGACTAAGAGGGGACACTCACAATAATCCGCGAGCCTTCACCTCTAGATACTCGCTCACCGCGCGCACCCCCATTTCTTCGGCGTTCGTCTCCACAATTAACACGCCTCGCCGTTCCAACTGGGCGACTGTCTCACGCCTGCGCTCCAGCATCTCCTGCGCTGCAGCAGAGTGAAACATCTCCTCCCGCGTCTTCGGCACGCACGCCGCAAGCTCCTCGAGCTCCGGATGTTTCAACAACACGAGCACAAGGAGATGGCGTCGCACGAGTTCACTCGCAGCCGTAACCAACTCCGGTGTACCGGCCGAGTCGACGAGTTCTGTGATCCACACCATCAGTCCGCGTCGCCGCTGCAGATTCTTCAAACGCGCAACGGCATTCAGATGGTCGGCCTCTGCTGCTTCAGCCCTCGTCTGGCTTAGCAGGTCCAGCAGCAGCCGCGTATGCACGACGCCTGCACCGGGCGGAAGCACCTGCTTGATCTCACGGCCATAGGTCATCATCGCGAACTTATCGCCCGAACCGCCGACGACCTGCGCCAGCATCACGGCTGCCGTCGTCGCCTGGTCCAGTTGCGTGACGCTCATGCGATGCGCGCGGTCGCGCTCCATCACTGTCTCGCCGACCAATTCCGGCTCTCCGCGCCGCAGCTCAAACGCCGTGCGGGAAAGCCGCCCAGCGTCCAGCACCGCCCACACCTGCTGCGAACGCTCCGCCGTGAACTGCCGTGCGACCAGCTTGCCGCGTCGCGCTGTGGCTGTCCACGAGATGCTCCTCATCTCGTCGCCCTGCTGAAAGTCGCGCAGGCTCTCAAACTCACGGCCGGTGCCGCGCAACTGCAGCTTTCGCCTCTGCAATTCAATCTGTCGCGCGCGCAGCAGAAAGAATGCTGCACGCCCGCGGCTGTCCTCGTGAGCAGGGAAGACCCGCACGCGCTGCGGTTTCGATACAGATGTGAGAGGCTCTGCCACCGTCCATCGCTCGACCAGCCGCAGGCCGCCCCGGTAGCGCAAAAACAGCTTGCCCATCGCAAAGTCGCCGCGCTCCGCGGGCCAGATAGTCTGCGCGCACACCGCTTCCTCGCGAGGGAAAACCTCAATGTGCTGCACTTCAGGCGTTGCGATCAGCGCAGGATGCATATCGTCGATAACGCGCGCATCGATCACTGTATCCGCATCCATACGCACGGCGATCTCCATCCGCGTCGGCTCGCCGAGCTGCGGGGAATCAAGAAACCTACGCGTGACGGTGAAAGCCTCAGGGCGGGGAAGCCGCACCGCATCCAGTACGCACAGCGCCAGCAGCAGCACATCCCAGGCGAGCATGAAGCCAATCCGCCGCGGGTGCCAGAACGCGGGAACGGTTAGAGCCAGGCCTGCACAGAACAGCAGTAGCGCTCGTGCCGTCAGGCCAAACCCAGCCCATCGGCCAAGCCGTCCTATCGGTTTCGCTACGCCACTTGCTGACTCTGGAATCAGTGTCTGCATTTACTTCGGCACCGCCGTCGCCGCCAGCACCTCATTCACCACGCGGTCCGCATCCAGTCCCTCAAGCTCCGCCTCCGGCCGCAGCACCAGCCGATGCCGAAGCACCGGCACGGCCGCTTCCTTCACATCATCCGGCACAACAAAGTCGCGGCCCTCGCGCGCAGCCATCGCTTTCGCCACCAGCAGCAGGGAAGTGCCCGCGCGCGGACTGGCGCCCAGCGCAATCGCCGGCCATTCGCGCGTTCTGCGCACAATCGCGAGCAGATAGTCGAAGATCGCCGGCTCCACGCGCACCGCGCGAATCTCGCGGCGCGCCTGCGCCAGCATCGCAAACGGCACTGCCTCAATCGGCGTGTCTGCGAGTCCCGCAGGTTCCGTCGCCGCATGATGCCGCTCCAGCACCACGCGCTCGTCCGCAGGCGCCGGATATCCCACCTTGATCTTCAGCAGAAAGCGATCGAGCTGCGCTTCTGGCAACGGATACGTGCCTTCGAACTCGACTGGATTTTGCGTCGCGAACACCGTGAAAAACTCGTCCAGCGGATGCCGCTCGCCATCCGCCGTCACCTGCCGCTCTTCCATCGACTCGAGTAACGCCGCCTGCGTACGGGGAGGCATGCGGTTGATCTCATCTGTCAGCAGAAACTGAGTGAACACCGGCCCCTTGTGGAACGCGAACTCTCCCGTCTTGGGCGAGAACACGCTAGTGCCGAGGATGTCCGCCGGCATCATGTCCGGCGTGCCCTGCACGCGTCGGAACTCGAGCCCCAGAAAACGTGCCAGCGTCTTGACTGCCAGCGTCTTCGCAACGCCAGGCACACCCTCGACCAGCGCATGACCACCGCACAACATCGTCAGCAGCGCCTGCGCAACTGCCTCCTCCTGTCCGGCAATGATGCGTCCAATCTCCCGTTGTCCCTGCGCAAACAGCTCATTTGCTGCCTCCACTCCTTCAATCATTCACTGCTCCTCACAAGTACAAATATTCAAAACTCACGCGACTCTTACAGCGCCAGCGTCCCGCACGCGTCCTCCGCGAGCCGCGACGCGAATCTTCTCAGCATCCTCCGACAAGGCACGCGAGATCGCCAGCGCCTCGCGAAACGTTACGCTCTCCTTCGCTGCATCGTTCGCCTTCTCAAGGTGCAGGCCAACGGTTGTCCAATCTCCTCCCAGCCGCATTTTCAAGGCCTGCACAATCGCTTCTGATCTCTCATCGAGGATGGCATGTGGCACGCCGGCATCGCGCACAATGGCGCGCACCAATCTTCGCCGCGCTGCCTCCGTCGCTGCCGTCGTTGCGCGGGCCTTCTCGTACAGATCGCCCATCGAAGAGGCAAACTCTACCGGCGAACTTCTCGGGACCATCAGAGGCGAACGCAGCGGGCCATTTCTACGGCTGAAGCTCAGCACCAGCAGCACACCAAGCAACGCCACCTGTGCGATCAGCCACCAAAGCGGAAGACCATGTGCCGTCTTCCACAATCCAGGTACTGCCTGATGCAGCGACTCATCCCAAAGCACTGTTCGTCCCTCGCCGAGACTCAGCAGAAGCAGTCGCAGGTTCGCATCGGTCTTCACATCCGCGTTCGTCAGCGGATTGGCAGAGCTCCACCACACCGCCTCGCCCTTTCCCACACGCACGCGCACCACAACTGCATCGGGCCCGCAGCGATGTGCAACCTCCGCCTTTTTCCCGGCCCACGCACCCTGGTCGTCGATCACCACACGGCCTGCCGCCGCCAAAGGCCCGTCCGCGGGATTCGTGTGACACAGCCCCGGTAAAAACGACGTGGGCGGGTCCACTTTTCCGCCGGGGAGCAGCAGCGCTCCCGCCTGGCCGCTCGTAAGGACGTGCCCTCCGCGCTCAAGAAAGCCCTTCACTGCGGCAGCTATCGTGGCCTGATCTTTCGGCGAGTACGTCGGGGAGGCAAGCACCAGTGTCATATGCTGCGCATCCACATGGCTGATATCGGCGATCGGCCGTTGCCATCGAGAGGTTGTTCTTCCAATCGCCCCCAGCATCAGAAAGGCTGCCTTGGCTCCCTGCGGCCCGTTGTTGGTCGTCGTTGGCCGCGCGTCATCCTCTGCCGTGTTGGGCGCCAACACACTTACAACGATGATCAGCAGCAGAATCACCGTGCCCATCCACAGCACGAGCTTGCGGTCGCTCCAGCGTTCCCTCACGCTTGATCTCCCGCGGCAGAGTGACGCGTGTCAGCGCGCTCGGCCAGCCTCTCAAAACTCTCCCGCGCTTCGGCAAACTCGTCGGCGTTGGCCTCACGCTGCCCATACCAGCTTTGCTCGAGCGCGCTCGTCAATCCGCGCAATTCGCGTTGTTCTGTCGACCCCGCCTTCAGCAGGCGCACATATTCCCGTGGAGTACGCGAAGGGTTATGCCTCCACGCGCGACGTCCCTCCAGGTGGACGATCGCGGCCCAATAGATCGCGTGAATCGCCTCGCGCCAAGCTCCTCTGGCTGCTTCACGCTCCGACTGCCTCCACCAGTCTTCGGTCTCGCGACCCCATGTGCTGCTCTTTGCAGGTTCGGCGCCCAGAGCGACTCGCAATCGCTGTCGCTGCACCGTCCGCAGCGCCCAAACCACCAGCCCCACGGCTGCCGCAAGAAACAGCAACCACTCAAGCGTTCGTCCCACCCACGGTGATTGCGTAGTCACCCGGTCGATTCCCGTGAATATCTGGATGATTGCGTTGAGAATCCTGGCCTTAAGGCGCTCCCACAAGGTCGGCTCGGGTCGCTGAAACTCCGCACCCGCCAGAATCTTCTCCATCGCCGCCTGCGCGTGTACGAACTCCGCCTGTTGCACCGCTGTCAGGCGCGGCCCCCCGGCAACATGCGGAACCGCTGTTTGCGGAGGAGTTCCTTGCGGCGCAGGCGCCTGGGCACCGGCGGCAAAGGCACACAGGCTCATTGCAGAGACGAGAACCCACGACCGCACGCGATCGATCGTGGGACGTCGCTGATTACAACCCTGCAGCATCACTTGCCGGTTCACCTGTATGCAGCGTAGGCAGCGCGCTGCCACCCGTCCCGGCGCCACCGGACCCCGCGTTCGGCCCGCCCTCCAGCATCAACAGCAGGTCCAGTCCATCCTGTCGCACCCGCTGATCGAAGTACACCAGCGACAAACCGATCATGATTACGGGAACAACCACCGAGTAACCTAGAAAATTCACCAGCAGCAACGCCGCCTGGGCGCCGATATGCTGCTGCCCGTGGCTTACCCCAAGAAGGATCAACAGGCTAAGGGGTACCTCGATCATACCAACGACAAGGAACAGGCACCATCCAATCAGGAACACCACGAAGATCCGCCCTTTGGCGCCTCTCGTGAGCACTTTGCTGCGCCGCATGGCCGCACGCACCGTCAGTTTTTCCAGAACAGCCGAATGCACGCCGAGCGCGTTCCGAATAAACGCGATCGCGCCATAAACGGCGCCTCCTGCCATTCCCAGGAAGATCAATGTGCCGCCAATCCATGGCGACCGGATCTTCGCCGGTCCCATCAACAGCAGCAGCCCCGGTCCTGCAACCAGCAGCATCAGCCACAGGCCGCTCCATATCTGCCACAACGCGATGCCGACAAACCGTAAAGCACGCCCAACAACCGCGCGAATCGCTTCGCCAATGCTCGTGCGGCGGCCAAGATACACCTCGCTCAGCGCCCACACCGTCGCTGCCTGTACGACTGCAGACACCAGCAGCACCGGCACTGCGCCGATGCCGCCGCTGGCCTGCCGCAGGATCGTTTCATGGCGAAGTTGGGCATGGGCCATGTGCGGATTGGGAAACAGTCCATGGAAGATCAGCAGCTGGGTCGCGTTCACCAGCAACTGCACCACGGCGCTCAGCGAGCCGATGCCGACAAACAACCAGAAGTTTGCCCGGTACACGGCAAAGCTGCGATCGAGAATCTCGCCCAGGCTCAGTGGGCGCAGAGCATACGTTGGTTGCTGACGATAGTCGCCACTCGCAGCCACTTCTGTACCCTGCGCCGTCATCCATCCCCCAGAACTCATCGCTTCTTTTCCTCACCGTCTCGCGCTCACCGTGTTCGCGAAAACTGCTGTAAAACTTGTGTTTGCCCGCAAGCATAGCACTGTCTCGCCTTCGTCACTGCCGCTTTCGTTCTGCCGCACAATCCCCTTTCGGGGGAGGGGATTACCTTCGTGATGCTGCTAAATTGGCCACCTCGGACAAACCTCGACGGCAGAGGGCCAAGAAGCACCGCACCAACGAAAATGCCGCCAAAGTTTCCCGGGAAGTTTAGGAAGAGCCCTTCCAGGCGCAGCTCTTCCAGGGGCGTCCCCGCGCCCGACTGTCGCGCCTCGGAACACTGGCTCTCGAGCCGCAGGTTGGAGGATCGGAATGCACACGCCGAGCGGAGGCTGCTCCCGCCCCCAGGGGGTCCCCAGCCAACTTTGGAGTTCCCAGCGAGCCTGCCTCGTGAGAACAAAGCTGGCTGCCCGGGGTGCATCTCAATATCCCACCCAACTGCCGTTCCGCGCTCTCTTTCTCATTCTCCTGCTACTTACGGGAATATCCTTCGCCTCGGCTCAGTCCCTTTCGCCTGGAGGCCCCGTCGACTTCGGCGGAGTAAACATCGGCACAACTTCGCCCGTTACCACGCTGGTCTTCTCCGTTCCCGCAGGGGATGTCGTCACCGTCGGTTCCATCGCCGCCGTCACGGAAGGCGCTCTCAACAAAGACTTCGCGGTCGCCAACCAGACCTGCGTCGGCACAATCGCCGGCCCAGCCACATGCAACATCTCGGTCACCTTCGCACCCAGCGTCCTCGGGCTTCGCCTCGGCGAGCTCTTCGTCAAGGACGGCAGCGGCACTGTAAGCAACCACGTCCCCCTCCGCGGCGCAGGCCTCGCTCCGCAGATGATCGTCTCGCCCGCGACCGCAGTTGCGACCAGTTCCCTTACCGGCATCGCCCCGGCGGGAATCAACCCCTCCTCCACCGTCTACGACGGCGCCGGCAACCTCTATAGCGACGACGCTGTCAACGGCCGCATCCTCGAGACCACCCCCTCCAACGTCACATCCCTTCTCGCAACCATTCCTGCCTCGACCACCGCTGCTCCGTTCTCTTCCATCGTCCTCTCCGGCGACGGCACGCTGTATGTCTCCTCGCCGAACACCGCCACGATTTACAAGATCCCTCCCGGTGGCTCTCCCATTGCCATCTCCACCCCCGGGGTTACGCTGATCCAGCCCGCTGGGCTAGCCATCGATGGCTTTGGCTATCTCTACATCGCTGATGCGGGCGCGAACCACATCGTCCGTGTCGATGTTGAGAACGGCACCCCGCCTACGGCTCTCACTCTCACCGGCCTCAGTGTCGCGCTCTCCAGCCCGCAAGGTCTCTCTGTTGACGCCGCCGACAACCTCTACGTCGCCGACGCCAACAACAACCGCATCGTCAAGATCGATCTTCACACCACGATCGGCCTCACGAATCCAGCGACCGTGCTGCCCATCACCGGCCTCACGCTCGCCAGCCCCGAGGCAGTCGTCGTCAACGCCGCGGGTGGCCTCACCGTCGCCGACACCGGCAACAATCGTCTCGTCGAGCTTCCCCTCAGCGGCAGCGCCTACGCCATCACGTTGCTCAACACAACGCCTCCGCCGCCCAACCTCGTCCTCTCCACACCCGCGGGTGTGACGCTGCTCCCCACTGGCGATCTCCTCGTCTCGGACACCGTCGTCGGACTCGTGCAGGTCACGCGCATCACATCCTCACTCATCTTCCCGACGCCCACGCTCGTAGGCACAGTCGACACCACCGACGGCGACCTCGCGCTCAACGTCGAAAACACCGGAAGTTTTCTTCTGCAGGTCGCCGGAAACGGCTTCCCCAGCATCAATAACAACGCCTTCTTTGCCGACACCACCGGGACCTGCCCCAACACCACAAACGGCAGCAACGGTACCCAGGTATCCGTCGGCGAAGCCTGCACGCTCGAAATTGGGTTCAAGCCCACCATCAACGGTCCCAACAACGGCACCCTCAGCGTCTCCGCTTCCGGAAGCGGCAACGTCAGCGCGACGGTGAACCTCAGCGGCATCGGCTTCCACGTCCTCGATCACTTCACCGTCGTCATTACGCCCTCCACAGTCACACCGGGCGAAGCCACGACCATGGTCGTCACCGCCATCAATAACGACAGCACGGTGGACGACACCTACACCGGTACCATCAACCTCACCTGCACCGACCCTGCCTGCGTCCTCCCCACCGGCGCCTACACCTTCACCGCGGGCGACAACGGCACGCATGTCTTCGTCTCCACACTCACTCCGCCGCTGAACTTCAACACGCTCGGCGTCTGGACCGTCACCGTCACGGACACAACCTCGAAGCCCGGCACGACCTACACCGGCACGAGTAACCCCGTCACCGTCATCACGACACCCACCGTGACGCTCACCAGCTCCGTCAACCCGGTGAACCTCGGGGCCAACACAACCCTTACGGCGACCGTCAGCTCCCCCTACGGCACGCCCACCGGCAGCGTCACCTTCATGGACGGCGGCACGATCCTCGGCACGGTGGCTCTCAATTCCAGCGGCGTTGCAACCCTGACGGTCTCGTTCTCCACTGCAGGCACGCACCCCATCACGGTCAGCTACCCCGGCGCCAGCTTCTTTCAGGCGGCAACCTCCTCCGTGCTGAATGAGATCGTCCAGACCTTTGCCACGACCCTCACGCTCACCAGCTCTGTGAACCCGGTCAACGTGAATGCCAACACCGTTCTCACAGCGACCGCCAGCTCAACCTCCGGAACCCCCAACGGCACCGTCACCTTCATGGACGGAACCACGGTTCTCGGCTCCGCGACCCTCAACTCCAGCGGCGTCGCTACACTCACCGTCTCCTTCTCAACGCCCGGCAACCATCCGCTGACGGTTACCTATCCGGCCACCGGCCCGTATCTGCCCGCCACCTCCGCCGTTCTCAATGAAACCGTTCAAAGCCTGGGCACGACCCTCGGCCTCACCACCTCGGTGAATCCCGCGGCCGTGAACGCGAACACCGTCCTCACCGCAACGATCACCTCAAGCTCCGGCACTCCGACCGGCACCATCACCTTCCTGGACGGCGCCACCGTGCTCGGCACCGCTCCGCTCAACGCGGCCGGCGTCGCGACGCTCACCGTCTCCTTCGCAACTCCCGGCATGCACCCGCTCACAGCCAGTTACGCGGCCACCGGCGGCTTTGGCGCTGCTACCTCTCCCGTCGTCAATCAGGTCGTCCAGAACTTCGCCACGACTGCGACCCTCACCAGTTCCGTCAACCCCGTCCTCATCTCCAACTCCACCGCCCTTACCGCAACCATCACCTCGCCCGCCGGCACCCCCACGGGCACCGTCACATTCTTCGACAGTGGAAAGTCCATCGGCACTGCCACCCTGAACGCAAACGGCGTAGCCACGCTAACGTACACCTTCGCGACCAACGGCCAGCACATCCTCACCGCCACCTACGCCGGCAACGCACCGTATCAGCCTGCCTCCGCCGGGCCCATCACCCAGCTCGTCGAGGACTTCTCGCTCGCCCTCGCCACCGGTTCGCAGAACTCGGCGTCGATCATCCTTGGCCAGAGCACGCAGTACAACCTCGTCGTTTCGCCCATCGGTGCGAACTCACTCGCCGCTCCCATCGCGCTGACCGTCACCGGCCTGCCCAGCGGGGGATCCGCCTCGTTCAACCCAGCCGGTGTCGCAGGCGGGGCGGGTGTTACTCCGGTCGTCCTAACCGTCAACGCGCCGCCTCTCAAGTCCTCATCTCTGCGCGGGCCCAGCAACCCCGCGCATCCCTCCTCGCGCGGCAACGCTCCCGCGTTCCTCGCCCTGCTTCTGGTCCCCGCAGGCTTCCTGCTCCGCCGCCGTCGAGCAATGGTTCGCCTGCTCGTTCTGTTCGTCGGCCTCGCCGCCGCAACCGGCCTCAGCGGCTGCCTCTCGAACCAGGCCACCGGCTTCTATGGGCAAATACCTGAGACCTACACTCTCACCGTGACTGGAACCTCCGGGACGCTGACCCACACCGTCCTCGTAACCCTCACCATCGACTAAGCCTTGGAGACCGCCCCCACAATGCACGCGCGCCTCACCCAAACCAGCCGCCCCGCCCGCAGCCTGTACCGCTGGCTCTTGCTGCTGGCCGGTCTCTTCGCGCTCGTGCTGCTCGCAACCCGCGCGAACGCCCAGGCCAGCGGCGACTTCAGCATGATGTACTTCCAGGATCAGACACGTTTCGTCGGCAATCAGCCGAACACGTATTTCTCTCTCCGTGGCGCATCCACTGAGATCGCCTATGCCCCCTGGAAGGGCATTGGCTTCGTCGCGGGCGGTTCCGGCAACGCGGCCACCAATCTGCGCGGCGCGGTCGACATCCACACCGTCACCTTCTTCGTCGGCCCCCGCTACACCTACAACATCGGCCACATCAGCCCCACTGCCTGGAACCGCAAGGGAAGCATCTTCGTCCAGGGCAAGTTCGGCTACGCCTTCGCCACCTCCGGCCAGTATCCCGTAAAGAACGTCATCACCAGCAACGCCTCTTCGCTCGACCTCGAGGCTGGCGGCGGAATGAACCTCCACATCTATCACCGCTTCGACGTTCGTGTGGTCGAAGTCGATCTCGTGCACACGCGCTTTCCCAACGGTGCAGACAACGTCCAGAACAGCGTTCGCGTCGCAACCGGTATCAACTTCCATATCGGCTATTAATTCGTAAAGCCGGTATCGGAGGTTAGGCTGCTCACCGCCCAGCACGGCCGTGCTTGAATCCCCGCCAATAAAGAACCCGTCAATATCGTGTAGCGATTTTACGATCCGCACCCCCTAATCCTGCCCAGTCCATGCACAGCATTGGCTCGGCTAAACTGAGCTCTCACCGGGCTCCAGAATCGCCATGACGGACAGAACCCCTTCAGCACGAGGCGATTCTTCTTCGCTCGCCCAGGCCCCCGAGCACCTCCGGCTGCTCGTCGAAACCGGCATCCTGCTCGCTCACGAGCGCTCCATCGATGTCATTGTTCAGGCCGCGCTCGACGCTGGCCTCAAACTCTGCGGTGCCGCCTTCGGTGCCTTCTTCTATAACCGCTTCGACGACCACGGCCGCCACTATCAGCTTTACAAGATCACCGGCGTCGACCCCGCCGCCTTCTCGCGCTTCCCGATGCCGCGGCCTACCGCCATCTTCGCCGAGTCCATGGTTCACGGCCGCATCCTGCGTTCCGACGACATCACCCAGGACCATCGCTACGGGCACAACCCGCCGTACAGCGGGATGCCTCCCGGCCATCTTCCCGTTCGCAGTCATCTCTCCGTCCCTGTCGTGGGCCGCTCCGGCGAGACCCTCGGCACCATCTTCTACGGCCACCCCGAGCCCGCCATCTTCGACACCGATTGCGAGTCTCTCGTCGCCACCATCGCCGCGCAGGCCGCCGTCGCCATGGATAACGCGCGCCTCACCGACAATCTCACCTCAGAGATCGCCATCGCCGATGCCGCCCGTCAACTCCAGCAGGAGACCTCCCAGCGCCTCGAACGTGCTTTCGAAGCCATAACCGAATCCGCCCGCCGTCTTCGCCAGGCCCTCGACGCCGGCGCCCTCGGCACCTGGTCCTGGGACATCACCACCGATCGTCTTGACCTCGATGAGCGCGCCGCCGAACTCCTCTTCGCCGAACCCCACGCCCCCATCCGCCGTGCCGAGCTTCGCCGCCGCATCGTGCACAGCGACGACCTGCCCAACACCCCTGCCGACCTTGGCGAAGCTGTCCTCAACGGCGGCACCTACAGTGCCGAGTACCGCGCCGAAGGCCCCGACAAAACGCAGCGCTGGATCTCCGCCCGCGGCCTCGCCACCTTCAACGATGCCCACGAATTCATCGGCATGATCGGCACCGTGCAGGACATCACCGACCGCAAAACGCAGGAGGCCGTCCTCCGCCAGTCGGAAAAACTGGCCGCCACCGGACGTCTCGCCGCCACCATCGCGCACGAGATCAACAACCCGCTCGAGGCCGTCACCAACCTCATCTATCTCTGCAAGACTGACGCCACCGTCCCGACCGCTGTTCAGAGTATGCTCGACACCGCCGACGACGAACTTGCGCGTGTCTCGCAGATCGCTCAGCAGACCCTCGGCTTCTACCGCGACACCACCCGGCCCGGTGAGATCGACCTCAGCGCCATGCTTCACGGCATCGTCGATCTCTTCTCACGCAAACTACAGTTCAAGCGCCTGGCCTGCCGCACGCACATCCAATCCGGCCTGCGCATGCACGGGCTGCCCGGCGAGATCCGCCAGGTCTTCTCTAACCTCTTCGTCAATGCCATCGACGCATCCGAAAACAGTGAACTCACGCTTCGCGCTACGCTCCGTGTCTTGAATGGCCGTCCCGGTATCTCGTGCCTCATCGCAGATCGCGGCACAGGCGTGCAGCCTGCCGTGCGCGAGCGCCTCTTCTCTCCCTTCATCACGTCGAAGCACTCGCTCGGCACCGGCCTCGGCCTCTGGGTCACGCGCGGCATCGTAGAAAAACATGGCGGCACCATTCAATACCGCACGCGCACCGAACCGCCGACCGGTACTATCTTCCGAGTCTTCCTTCCGACTGAAGTACCCAATCGCTAAAATTTTCGAATCAGCTTCCCAGAGATTTCTCCAGTAGACTTACGGACAGAAGTCCGTTTTAATCGCTCATCGCAACCTCTGTAGCAACTGGAAGATCTATGCTCGCGGGACCTCGTTATCAGTTCGCCCCGTTAGGTCTTTCCACGATTCAGGACCCCCGTGATGAATCTATTTCTATTGAGCAGCTCGTCAGACAACCGCTCTAATCCTTCTCAAACCATCGGCGGCAAAGCCGGGTCAAAGAGCGCGGCCCCACGAATCCTGGTCGTAGATGACGAAAAGGTCATCGCCGATACCATCGTTCAAATCCTCAACCGCAACGGCTTCATCGCCGAACCCGCGTACGGCGGCGAAGAGGCGATCGAGAAAGCCCGGCGGCACTGTCCCGAGCTCGTTCTCTCCGACGTCCTCATGCCGCAGGTCGACGGGGTCGAAGCCGCCATCGCGATCCGTGAGCACTGTCCTGAAGCCCGCATCATTCTCTTCAGCGGCCAGTCGGCGACGGTCGAAATCCTCGCCCGTGCCCGCGAACGCGGCCACACCTTCGAATTCCTCCCCAAACCCATCCACCCGACGCAGCTCATCAAGCACCTCCGCGAACGCTAACTCGCCACTGGGCCTTTGTCCTTCCTCTGGTGGACCTTGTTTTGGCCTGCACCGGCGCACCATGCCGTTGCGCACCGTTGCGGACCTTCGCGCCCTTTGCGTCAAAGCCATTGCTCCCACCCTCTCCTCTGCATCCCAACCAGAGAGCATGATTAACGACCTCTGGTACAAGAACGCAATCATCTACTGCCTGCACGTGGGCTCCTTCATGGACACCACCGGCGACGGCACCGGCGACTTCCGCGGCCTCATGCGCCGCCTCGACTACCTGCAGGGCCTCGGCGTCACTGCCATCTGGCTCATGCCCTTCCAGCCCTCGCCTATGCGCGACGACGGCTACGACATCGCCGACTACTACAACGTCGACCCGCGCTACGGCACCCTCGGCGACTTCGTCGAGTTCACCCACGCCTGCGATCAGCGCGGCCTGCGCGTGCTCATCGATCTCGTCGTCAACCACACCTCCGACCAGCATCCATGGTTCAAGGCCGCCAGCAGCTCGCCCGACTCATCCTTCCGCGACTGGTACGTCTGGTCGAAGAAGAAGCCGCGCGACGCAGCCAGCGGCGTCGTCTTTCCCGGTGTTCAGAAGTCCACCTGGACCTATGACGAAAAAGCTCGCGAATACTACTTCCACCGCTTCTACAAATTCCAGCCCGACCTCAACACCTCCAACCCCGAAGTTCAGGCCGAGATACTCAAGATCATGGGCTTCTGGATGCAACTCGGCGTCTCCGGCTTCCGCATGGACGCCGTGCCTTTCGTCATCGCCACCAAGGGCCCCAGCGTCCGCAAGCCCGTCGAGCAATACGACATGCTCCGCACCTTCGCCGAGTTCATCACCTGGCGCAAAGGTTCAGCAATCGTCCTCGCCGAAGCCAACGTCCTCCCCAACACCGACATGGAATACTTCGGCGACGCTGGCGAGCGTCTGCAGATGATGTTCAACTTCCAAGTCAACCAGCATCTCTTCTACGCGCTCGCCACCGCCGACACACACCCGCTCATCGACAGCCTCCGCGCCACCAAACCGCGCCCCGACACCGCGCAGTGGGGCCAGTTCCTCCGCAATCATGACGAGCTCGACCTTGGTCGCCTCACTCCCGCGCAGCGCCAGGCCTGCTTTGCCGCCTTCGCGCCCGACAAAAACATGCAGCTCTACAACCGCGGCATCCGCCGCCGCCTCGCGCCCATGCTCCACGGCGACCGCCGCCGCCTCGAGATGGCTTACTCGCTCATGCTCTCGCTCCCTGGCACCCCCGTCGTCCGCTACGGCGACGAGATCGGCATGGGCGACGACCTCTCGCTGCCCGAGCGCAACTCCGGGCGCACTCCCATGCAGTGGTCAAGCGATCCGCAGGGTGGCTTCACCACCAATCCGCATCCGAAGAACCCCGTCATCACCGGTGGCACCTACGGTTACGAGCACGTCAACGTCGCCGACCAGCGCCGCGATCCAAACTCCTTCATGAACTGGATGGAGCGCATGATCCGCACGCGCAAAGAAACTCCAGAGATCGGCTGGGGCGACTTCATCGTCATCCCCACGCGACATCGCGACGTCCTCGTCCTCCGTTACACCTGGCACGAAAACTCCGTCGTCGTCATCCACAACTTCTCCGCCGACCCCATCGAGTTCCGCTTTCGTTCCTCCGCAACTCCCTCACGCGGCAGAGCAGGGAAGTCTAAGTCACACCAGGAGGTCGACACCTATCTCACCAACATCATCTCCAGCGATCACAGCAAGGCAGACTCTGCCGGCCGCCACCTGATCCTCCTCGAACCCTACGGCTACCGTTGGTTCCGAGTCGGCGGCCAGAATGACATCCTCCGCCGCTCCAGCACCTGAAGTTTCGATATTCGACACGCGCTCCACCGTTTTCCTCAACAATCGTCGTTTCCCACATTTCTTAGGGACATACAAATGAATGTTCCACGGGGAACACTCACAGCGCCACCGCCTTCGCGTCCCTGCCCGTTAAGGTCCTTCGGCAAATTCGCCCGGCAACAGCACGCACTCCGACAGCCTCAAACCTAGGTATATGCTGCTCCGTGATTCCATAGCTGCCGCCCTTCTCCTTGGGCTGGCATTCTCGTTTCAAACCAAATCGGGGACACCCTCGCCGACTCCAACCAAGCCGTCTCCCGCATCTCCAGCCTCGAAGAACCCCGGCGGACAGATCGGCTCCGCAGACGAACTCGTTAAAGCCACCGTTGAGAACGAGCTGCGCGCCATCGACAACGACCACAGTCACTGGAGCTACCAGTTGGTGACCCGCAAAGCCGGCACCACGGAAACAAAGGAAGTCGTCGAAACTTCTCACGGCAACCTCGAGCGCGTCGTCGCACGCAACGGCCATCCCCTCAGCCCCGACGAGCAGAAGCAGGAAGACGCAAAAGTCCAGAAGTTCGTCAGCAACACCGACGCGCAGCAGAAGCAGCGCAAGGACCTCGACGACGATGGCAAGCAGACGCATGATCTGCTTGCCATGCTGCCCGACGCCCTCACCTACACCTACGCCGGCCGCCAGGGCGGCAACACGAAGCTCACCTTCAAACCCAACCCCAGCTTTCATCCTCCATCGCACGAGGCCACCGTCTTCCACGCCATGGAAGGTCAGATGGTCATCAACACCAAAGAACGCCGCCTCGTCGAGTTCTCCGGCCATCTCACCCATGACGTGAAGTTCGGCGGCGGTATTCTCGGCGACCTGAAGCAAGGTGGCACCTTTGACGTCCGCCAGCAGGAAGCCGGTCCTGGCCACTGGGAGATCTCGCTCCTCAAGGTGAACATCCACGGCAAGGCGCTCTTCTTCAAAACCATCAGCGTCCAGCAGGACGAGCAGCACACCAACTTCAAACGCGTCTCCGACACGCTGACCCTCGCCCAGGCCCAGAGTCTCGTGATGAAGTCGCAAGCGCCCTCAGCCAAACCCCAATCCGGCGACTGAATCCCCGCCCCACGTCCGGACGTCTTATCCTAGTAAAGACGCCCATGCCCAACTCACTGCCCATCGCCATCTACTACGAGCAGCCCCACTGGTTTAAGCCCCTCTTCGCTGAGCTCGACCGCCGCGGCACGCCCTACGTCAAGCTCTTCGCGCCCGAGCACTCATATTCTCCGGCCGATCACCCCGAAGAAAAATACTCGCTCGTCTTCAACCGCATGTCGCCCTCCGCCTGGAACCGCGACCACGGCGATCAGATCTTCTACACGCTCGGTTTCCTCGAGCACCTCGCCTCGCGCGGCGTCAAAGTCATCAACGGCTACAAGGCCTTCCAGTCCGAGCTCAGCAAGGCCGGCCAGCTCATCCTCGCCGACTCACTCGGCCTGCCCTATCCGAAGGCCCGCGTCATCCATCGCGCCGAACAAGCCGTCGCCGCCACCGAAGGATTGCGCTGGCCGATAGTCGTCAAGCCAAACATCGGCGGCAGCGGCGCAGGCGTCAAGCGCTTCGACGGCGCCTCGCAACTCCGTCACGCCATCGCCGAGCCCGCCGGCACTGCTGACGCCCTCCAGTTCGGCCTGGACTCCACCGCACTCGTGCAGGAGTTCATTCCCGCGCAGGACGCCCACATCGTCCGCGTCGAAGTCCTCAACGGCAAATACCTCTACGCCATCAAGGTCCACATCACCGGCGAAACCTTCGACCTCTGCCCCGCCGACATCTGCCGTACGACAACCGGAACAGATTTGAACCGCGCAGCGTGCGCCATCGACGCACCCAAATCCGGCATCACCGTCGAAGCGTTCAATCCGCCAGCCGACGCGATTCGCGACGTCGAACTCCTCATGCAGCACAGCGGCATCAACATCGGCGGCGTCGAGTACATCACTGACTCTCGTGACGGCCAGCGCTACTACTACGACATCAACGCGCTGAGTAACTTCGTCGCCGACGGCCCCAACGTCATCGGCTTCGACCCCTTCGCCAGACTCGTCGACTGGCTCGAAGCCGAAGCCGGCATCACCACCGCCGCCGCTGTCGTTTAGTCACGCTCACTCAATCACCGCATACGGCACACCGTCCATCACGCCGGTGTGCAACGGCACTCCTGCCGCCTGCAACTTCCCAAAGAAATCCGCCGACGGGTACATCTGCACCAGCACACTGCCCGCTGGGAACCGCGTGTGTGCAGCTTCATCCTCAAACAGGAAAACGGGAATGCGTCGTTGCCTCGTCTCCAGGACCACGATCCCTCCCGTATACGGCAGCGCGAGTTCTGATCCCGTCGCGTTCCTGTAGTAAATCCGCAGATCGTCATCATCGCGGTCCACTGCCACATATCGCGGAGTCTCGACCGGAAATCGATTGAGCATCCATGCTTCCTTCACGGCCTGCACGTGCAGGTCGCGCGCAGTCCCCGGGCTATGGGCCCACACGCCAAAGTATCGGTACGCCTCCGCCGCGCCCGTCGCCATCACAGCGGCTACGAGCAGCACACGCGCTGCCCTGCTCCTCGACCGCGCGAAGATCCACGCTGCAGCCCAGCCCGCCAGCAGGAACACCGGCGTCACTGTGCCCAGCGTTCGCAGAGCAGAGGTATCGCCGGAGAGCGCCGTCGGCACCAGCATCGTGACCATCCAGACCAGCAGCAGAAACGCTGTCGTCGCCGCGCTCCGTCTCTTCACCAGTGTCCACAACGCCAGCCCGACGCCGAACAAAAACAGCAGTCCCACCGGCCACAGCAACAGCGGCGCACTAGAAATATTCAATCCCCAGTCAGAGTCTCCTCTCACGTTGAACTGCATCATCGCCGACAGAGTTCCGTGCCACAACGCAATCGCCGGGTGCCGTCGCCTCAGCACGGAAAGCTCGTTCATCCGCCCCGAGAACTCTGCCGGATGATGCACGAAGTACAAAGCCATCGGCAGCGCAGCGAGCACCGCCGCTCCCCACCAGACGGCCATCACTACCACCCGCGGCCGAAGACTCTCGCCCCGCCTCCGGCGCTGGTACAGATCCGCGGCCGCGAACGCCAGCGCCACAACCGGCGTGATCCGGTACGCAATGTAGGAGTGAAAACCCAGCCCATACAACAATCCGCCCGCAGCCGCCAACCACAGTCCGCGATGGGAAGTCTCCGCACGAAACGCCTTGACCAGCAGGTACAGCGACGACGTCAGCAACAGCGGCATCAGGATCGCTCGAAACGCCGTGCGCGAGACGAGCACATGCCAGAAGCTCGTCGCCAATAAAAACGAGCCGAATATCGCGGCTCTCCACCCCAGCAGCTCTCGCCCCAGCAGGCATACAAACAGCACCGTCAGCGATCCGATCACCGCCGCAGGAAACCGCAGCCCCACGAATCCCGCGCCGAAGATCGACTCCGAGACGCCGAGCAGGTTGATGAACAGACCTTCCCGCCCATTGTTGAGCGGATAGAAGACCCGGTACTCGCCGGTTTGCTGGGCATGCAGACCCTGATTGCCGTTCAGCGCCTCGTCCGGGTCCAATCCCGGCGGTACGGTGGACAGAGCAACGGTGCGAAAGAGTACGGCGACGAACATCACAAGCATCAACGCGATCACATGCTTCCGTTGTCCGCTACCTGGCGCCGTCTCGCTTCGTTCCAATGTGGCTATTTCCATATCCTCTTGATTTCTTCATACGCGAAGGACGAGGCAGTAGCCAGCGCTAAAATTCCACTGAGCTTCCGTTGCCTATACTCTTTGTCTATGCGCTACGGCTTCTGGCTTCCTGTCTTCGGCGGCTGGCTCCGCAACATCGACGACGAACACATGCCCGCCACCTTCGAGTACGTGCGCGACCTTTGCACGCGCGCCGAAGATATCGGCTACGACCTCACCCTCATCGCCGAGCTCAACCTCAACGACATCAAGGGCGTTGAAGCCGACTCGCTCGACGCGATGACCACCACCGCCGCGCTCGCTGCTGTCACGCGCAAGCTCGAGCTGATGGTGGCCATCCGTCCGACGTTCCACAATCCCGCCGTGCTCGCCAAGCAGGCCGCAAACATCGACCGCATCAGTGGAGGCCGTCTGACGCTCAACGTCGTCAGCTCCTGGTGGCGCGACGAGGCGACAAAATATGGCATTCCCTTCGACGAGCACGACGACCGCTACGCCCGCACGAGCGAATGGCTCGACGTCCTTTCCGGCTGCTGGGCGGAGCAGGGAACTACGTTCTCTGGGCGCTTCTACGACGTGAAGGACAACACCCTTTCGCCGAAGCCCATGCCGCACCGCACCTACTCGCGCGCACCCGAAGGCCTCACCCGCCCCACGCTCTACGCCGGAGGCGAGTCCGAGACCGCGAAGAATCTTATCGCCGCCAAGTGCGATGCCTACCTCATGCACGGCGACGATCCCGCCACCATCGCCGCCAAGGTCGCCGACATGAAGCAGCGCCGCGCGCAGCACCCAAAGCTCCCGCCGCTCATCTTCGGCGTCACCGGCTACTGCATCGTTCGCGACTCAGAAGCCGAAGCCAGCAGGGAAGTGGATCGCATCACCGCGCAACCCGACCCCACGCAATCGCCCGCAGGCTTCGCCAACTTTCAGCAGTGGATCACCGGATCGCAGCTTGAGAAGAAGCTCTCTCTGCGCGATTACTCCGTCTCCAACCGCGGCCTCCATTCGGGACTCATCGGTACGCCCGAGCAGGTGAAGCAGCGCCTCGCCGACTTCGAAGGCGCCGGCTGCTCCCTCGTCCTGTTGCAGAGCTCCCCGCAGCATGACGAGATGGCTCGTTTTTCGTCACAAGTCATGCACTGAAATTTCGCGTCTTTCTGATAGCTTCGTCGCAATGGCTTCCAACACGAAACCGTGGTATTGGCGCCCCCTCTCGCGGTGGGCAACCCTCCGTGCCGTCCCCATGAGCCGGCTGTGGATACTCCTGCTTGCAGCTTTCCTGCTCTTCGCGGTTACCGGCTTCTATTCCGACATCATGAACCACGGGGTCTTCCCGTATTCCATCGCATTCATGATCGCGGCCATCACCGGGTTGAATGCCGCACTATGGATCTTCGCGGTAGCCCGCCTTCCCGTGATCGTGATTCCGGCGCTGATCGCCCTGCAGTTCTTCCTTGGGAAGCTCATGAGCCTGGTGGCCACCTGGATCGGACACGTCTTCGATCTGCAGCCGCTCCCGTCCGACCACGGAATTCGTTTCGCCGCCACCTGCATGGTGATCGCCAGCATCTGCTCATACATTGCGTTTGTCACCTTCATCCGCACCGAAGGCAGGCGCTCCCTCCGCATCCAGAACGAACTCGAACTCGCTCACAGCATCCAGCGAACGCTTGTTCCTACGCTGCAGATTCGCACACCTCACTTCGAGCTTTATGGGATATCGCAACCAAGCGAGAAGGTCGGCGGCGATCTCGTCGACGCGATCACGCTGCCGAACGGCGATGTCGTTGCCTTTCTCGCCGACATCAGCGGTCATGGACTTCCCGCCAGCATTCTCATGGGGCGCGTGAAGACAGCGGCCCGCACGGCGCTACTCGACGCCTGTGATCGTGAGCCCGCCGAGACTCTTCCTGGCCTCCTCAACCGGCTCAACACTGTCCTGCCGCAGGTGAAGGAGCCAACCTCTTTCGTCACCTTTACAGGATTTCTGCTCGCCGCCGACGGCAGTGTCTTCTGCGCGGTCGCCGCAAGTCCACCCGTCATCCACTGGCACGCGGCTGCGCAGTCTATTTCGCAATGTGAGGAGCCGCAGTTTCCCGTAGGCCTTCTCCCCGTCCCGCAGTTCGATGGCTTTTGCCTCGATGCCTTGCCCGGCGATCTCTTCGTGGTCGCAACGGACGGCATCCTTGAAGTCGCCGACAAGCGCGGAGAGGAGTTTGGTGTCGAGGGTCTCCACAGCATCATCGCGGCAGCGCCGCATGACCCGCTGCCACAAATCGCTTCCAGGATTCTGGACGCGGCCCGCGCCTTCGGCCGCCAGGTCGACGACCAGACCATTCTGCTCGCTCGCCGCCTCTAGCAACACGCTTGTGCGGAAAGATTGCGCTGAAAAATCAAAAGACCTCGCATTCTCGCGAGGTCTTTCGAGACGAGCTATTCGTACGGTTAGCTGCGAGCCAGGCGTCGCCGCATCATGCCCGCCGCGCCCAGAATTCCCGTGCCCAACAGCATCAGGCTTGAAGGTTCTGGTGTTGCGGTGCTCACGGTGACGTCGGTCAGAAGCAGAGCTCCGTCCGCCAGCGCGCCAGTCGGGCCAGCCGTCAGCGAGGAGAAACTGAGAAGCTCGGAGGTAGAACCCGCAACAAATGTCTCGGTGACAAAGTTGAACGGATTACTGCCGCCTACCGGGTTGACGGCGCCGGTAAACAAGGCCGCACCGCCTACTGATGCAGTCAACGTAGGTACCGCATCGCAGTTATTGCAGTTATTGCGGGAGTTGTCGTAGAAGCTTAGGGTGTATGCCTGTCCAACAGTTAGCCCGGTCAGCGACTGACTGAACGAACCCGCAGTTTGAATGAAGCCCACTGTGGTGTCACCCGCTACCGGGATCGTTCCGTTGTTCCAGAAGCCGTTAGAATCGGCGATGGTCGATCCGCCTGCGCCCGATCCGCCAGGTCCAGTGGCAAACGTCCAACTGGGAACCGCGCCATAGCCTGGAACGCCATTGCTCGGTGCGAAGTTGCCATTTGTGACGAAGTTATCTGCCTTTGCCGTTGCAGCGAAGCCGGCGAGCAGCACAAGAGTAGTTGCCAAACGAAGCCGCATACCTAAACCCCCTGACGAAATCGTGAACAAACCATAGCAGGTTAGATGTAAAGTGCCAGTTACATTTTGCACACTCATTAGTAACCTTGTGATACGATGTTTCGCTTACCTAAGTCGCTAATCGTGGTCGGTTTGCAGGTTCCGAAAAGCGGCCTTAAAGTGAAAATCATGTCGTACTCGAACTTTTTGGATCGTCGTCGCTTCCTGCAAACCGCCGCTGCCGTTGCAGTTTTTCCTGCGATCAAGTCAGTTGGACAGAATCCCGCCACACTCACAGTGCACTCTGACCAGGCCGGTCCCACGCTTCCGGCTAACTATATCGGCCTCAGCTATGAGATCGAGCAGCTTTCAGATCCGTCCTTCTTCTCCCCCGCAAACACGGGCCTCATTGAGCAGTTCCGCGCGCTCTCTCCCAACGGTGTGCTTCGCCTCGGCGGCAACACCTCGGATGTCGGATGGTGGAAGCCCACGCCGACATCGACACAGCCTCCGATGAATATCCGCAACACGGGCACCGGCGAGCCCAACTCGAGTCTCATCTATGCCATTACTCCCGAAGCCATCACCAACCTCCGCGCATTCCTCGACGCCACTGGTTGGACATGCCTCTTCGGCATAAACCTTGGCACGAATACGCCCGACCGCGCGGCAGACCAGGCTGTGTTTGTTGCGAAGGCCCTCGGCAACAAACTCGACTACTTCCAGATCGGTAACGAGCCCGACCTCTTTCGCACGCACCTTCGCGATCCCAAGACCTGGAATGCGAACACCTACTTCGACGAATGGTCCGCAATGGCGCAGGCCATCCGCTCGCACGTTCCCGATGCGAAGTTCGGTCTGCCTGACACTGCGGGCAATCCTGAGTGGTACGCCGCTGTCGTCGACCGCCTGCTCGCGATGCCCGCCGGAAGTGCGCCGCGCATCGCTGCGCTGACGCATCATTACTACTTCGGTGGCCCTCCGTCGAATCCGCAGGTCAATATCGATCGCCTGCTTCATCCTGACCCCAAAGTTCTCAAACTTGCGGAGGACATCTCTTCCGCCGCGGCACGGCTCGGCGCAGGGTTCCACGAGAAGGTGCCTTTCCGCATGTCCGAGGGCAATACCTGCTATCGCGGCGGAAAACCCGGCGTCTCAGATGTCTTCGCCGCCACGCTTTGGTCGGCAGACTACGCTCTGCTGCTCGCCTCGCTCGGTTATTCCGGCGTCAACCTGCACGGCGGCAGTGCGAAGCAGGTGGCCAACTCACTCGGCGGCACGCTGCCCGGCGACATTCTGATCATGGACACCAACGAGGTCCACCCACGCCCCTTCTACACGCCCATCGCCGACATCAACGGGAAGTACTTCGCCGAGCCCACCTTCTACGGTCTGCGTTTCGCCGGTCACTTCGCCGGAGCCACGATGGTTCCGCTGACCTTCTCTCCCGGCGCCGTGAATGCCACCGCATACGCTGCAAAACTGCCCAGCGGCCAGACGATTGTCGCCCTCATCAACAAGGATGCAGATCATCCTCTTCACATCGATCTGGCCGGCTACAGTGTGGGACGCGTCCTCAGCGCCGCATCCCTCACCTCGCGCACGGTTGAGGATCGCGAAGCCGCGGGCAATCACGAAGCTTCCACGATTCCGCCAGCCACCGCGATGCTGCTCTACAGTTCCCGCTGATCCTTCGCAATCCTGCCCGAAGCGCGGGCGCCCTCACGGCGCCCCGTTAATTCGGCCCCCAGATCCTGAAGTTCCCATTGCAATGCATCATGCTCATCAGGTAGAGCATGCCGTCGTAGTAACGCTGCTCGCCAGAAGGCACGGGCGTGTTCCACAGTTCGTCGACAAAGGCGCTCGCATTCGCTCCCTTCGGAGCGGCGAGGCTCCCAACTGCAGCAGTCGCGACCATCCCCGTCGAGTGCCGCTCCGACATCGGCTTTCCATCCAACGAGTAGCGGTCGACAAACGTGTGAATCCCCTGGCCGGCCAGGAACTTCTGATAGCGCTCGCTCAGGACTGGCTCGTTCGCGCTCTTCTTCCACCACGAGTAGTCCACCGACCAGTTGCTCACACTTCGCCACGAGTCATACGAATACTGCGCCGGCTTACCATCCCATCCCATCGCTGGCGTTGCATCGAAGTTCGCGCGATCCGGAGTTAGCGCCGTCTGCGGCCCCGTAACCTTCGCGAAGAACTCGCGACTCACCTCGGCAGCCTTCGCCCAGAAGGCGCGGTCCTCCTGTGGCCCCCAGCGAGCCCACAGCTCGTAGAACGCAGGCAGATGATAGCTCGGGTCTGTCGTTTGACGCTCAGCGTTCGGCACAAACAGGATCATCGTGTGCTCGTCGTTCACCATCGGACCGATGGTCTCTGTCTGCGGTCCGCGCGGCCGCGGAAACACGGGCGGTTTCGGTGTGGGCTCGCCCTTTGCTGCAGCTTCAGCCGCAGCCTTCGCAACAGCTTTCTCGCGCGCTGTTTCGTTCGGGCTCGGCCACGGATGATTCGGAAAAACAAACGGCGGGTCTTCAGGGTGGATTCTGAACGGCCCCGTTCCGCTTATCACCGGATGATGCCGCATGCCGCGCAGAATCTTGTCGGCCTCCGCCTGGTAGTTGTAAATCCCCTTGCCGTTCCCCCAGCGGTGCGCGGCAAAGTACAGCGACATCACGTAGTACTCTTCGCCGTCCGGAGCCGCGCCCGTGGAGCGTGGAGTCCCGTCCGTGTTCATCGACCAGGCGAAGTACCCTACGCTCGGATTCTTCGGGTCGGTGATCAGCATGTACGTATGCGCCCAGTTCCAGATGGCGTCGAACTCATGCTTCTTGTTCAACTGCACGGCGATCATCATGCCGTAGCTCATGCCCTCGGTGCGCGCATCGTTGTTGGCCCAGTCGGTAACATACGCCAACGGCCCGTTGGCATTGCTTCCCGCTTCGAAGTAGATCGCCTGCTCCTGCTTGTCGCCATGAAAGAGCTGCTGAAACGCGGCTTCGATCTTCGCCTTGCTCTCAGACGCAGAGTGCCCGCGCTCCGCAAACAGATCGCGATAGTGCCCGGTCTTGTAGGCGCCCTCGCCATCACTCAACGATTGCGCCAGCAAGCCGATCGTCATTCCCATCATCACCGCAGCAACGGCCAGAACTCTCGCCATCCTCATTCAGCTCGGTCCTCCACGCAGATACATCAACGCCTCCACCTTACCTGCGCAGAATTTCTTGTGCCGAAAATCAAAATGGGCGCCCCCAGGGACGCCCATTCTGGTTGTTGTCTCCCAGGCTAGAAGCGGATGAACGCCTCGAACTGGTAGATACGCGGTTGATTTTCCTGCGCGGTCACCTGTCCGAACGTTGAGCTCGTCCAGGACGTGACGACCGTGTGGTTCGGGCCGCTTCCACCCAGGACCGGGTGGTTCAGCGCGTTGATCATGTCGACTTTAATCTGCAGAGACAGCGGCTCATACAGCTTCGACAGCGAGAAGTTGCGCTGCACCGCCGCGTCCAGTTGATCCAGGAAGTCGCTGCGGAGGGTGTCGAACCGGATCGGCAGATTACGGACCTGGTACTGCGTTCCGTACTGGCCAGGCTGCAGCCCCGCTCCCTTGGGGTCGCCGGTGCTGGTAGCAAAATAATCCGTATTGAACCAGGTCCCGTTCGAGCTGTTCTTGAAGCCTTGACGGCCCCAAGCTGCGCTCCCCGGCGTTCCCGGACCGATGTACACAGGCAGCGTGGTTCCGCTGGTCTGCAGTGACGCCGGATCGAACTCCAACGGTTGGCCGCTCTGCACCTGATAGACGCCTTGCACCTGCCATCCGCCCACAACCTGCGAGAGGACGCCTCCGTTGTTCAGGAAATCACGGCCCGGGCCAAAGGGCAGCTGATAGATGCCGCCGGTCGACAACCGGAAGGTGCGGTCGTTCCCCGAGAGTCCATACCACGGCCGCGGATCGCTCGGATTCAGGTACTGTGTCGCGTCCATCGACTTCGACCAGGTAAAGGCCGAGCTCAAGCTGGCGCCGTGCGTAAAGCGCCGTGTCAGCTGCGCCTGGAACGAGTGGTAGATCGACATTCCGTCTGTGACATACGCCGAAACGCTGGTGAACTGCGGATAGGGACGCAGCAGCTGGTTCACTGCAATCGTCTTCGACGACCCAAGCGAAACTGTGCTCGGGGCAATCCGGTAGAACGGATTCGTTACAGACGTCCCGAGCGCAGTGTTCTCGGCGAGGTCATAGCCCGCGGTGTAGGTCGACAGATACTGTTTCGGAATCGCGTTGAACTCCTTCTGGATTGGAAGGTGAAGACCGTGGTTGCCCACGTAGGCGATATCCGCGAGCCATGCACCGAACTGATGCTGAATGTCGAAGCTCCACCGCATGTTGTACGGCGTCTTCGGATTCAGAGGCTGGAAGGTGATTGATTGGCCGAGGTATGTCTGCAGACCGAGCGAGTTTCCGGTCGGCTGCGCGATCCCGTTCGGAAACGGATTGGCGAGCGTGTATCCGCCGTTCGCCGTTTCATAGGCATACGTCTGCCCCGTCCCCGGAACCTGGTTTACGATTCCGCTGACCGAGGTGGCCTGCGTGAAGCCCTGCTGCGGGAGCAGGAAGGTGCTCGTAGAACCCGCGTTGCCGCCCGACAGGTAGAACGTGGACAGCGAGTCGCCAAAGATGCCGAAGCCTCCACGAACAACTGTGTTCGGCTGCACCTGGTACGCGAAGCCCACACGCGGCAGCAGGTTGAGGATCTGCGTGTGATAGGTCTGCGTTCCGGTCAGCGGCGTCGCTGTGTCACCCAGGAAGCGGAGACCACCGGTCTGCGGCAGGCTGGAGGGCATGGCCGCAGGCAGGTTCGGGATCGAGGTGGCCTTATAGGCCGACGCCGCAGATGCGTTCGCCGGGTTGGTTGCGCCGAAGTCGAAGTACGTATTCGCCTTCTGGTTGCGCTCGTTGTTCGGCCCCTCGTACTCAAACCGAAGTCCGAAGTTCACGGTCAGGTTGGTCAGGGGTTTCCAGTCATCCTGGATCCACTCCGCCATGTAATTCGATCTCGAAGCCAGGTTGGAGTTGATCGTTACTGCCGAGGAGTTGGGTAGGCCATAAAGGAACTGCGCCATGCCGAATCCAAACGACGGCGCCGAGCTCGTTGAGCTTAGGGTCACGTAAGAGCCGTTGTTCTGGTAGCGTCCATTGCCCTGGGTTGTGATGCCCGCATTGGTGTTGTACATGCGGTACTCGTAACCCACGCGGAGGAAGTGCTTGCCCCACAGCCGGCTCACCTGGACGGAACCCAGGGAGACATCGTCGTGCGAGAGCACGCCGTTGTCCGAGTTCAGCGACGTCTGGCCCGTGATGTCGATCCGCGGAAACGCCTGCGCGTTCGCGCCCATGTTGTTTACGAGGTAGCTGGGCATGCCGATCGAGGTCGGGTTCAGCTTGCCCTGCGAGGTCACCACGTTCTGGTTGACGAACCGCGTCCACGTCAGGTGCGCTTCCAGCACTGTCTGCGGACTAACGGTGAAGATGTAGCCAAGTGCCACGCCCTTGTTCAGGTACGTAAGCGACGTGCCGCTCACCGGCGCGAAGTACGTGTTCTTCGCCGGCTGCAGACGACGGCTCTGCACCCAGTGACCATACAGCGTTTGCCGCGGCGAGATACTGAAATCGCTGCGAACGATATACGCGTAGTAGTGGTCCGGTTCAGCCTTCGAGTAAGAATAGTTGCCGCCGCCCGGCTTGCTCGGCGTCGTATTCGCTTCGGGATAATACTTCAGGGCCGCCAGGGCAATGGCGTTCACCGCGCTCGCAGGGATCAAATTCCCCGGTATTGGGCTGCGAACGATGCAGGTCTTACCGCTGCCGCAAATAGGACCGCCAGTCGTCACAACGCCGGAAGTCGGATCATACAGCTGGTACTTGTTGCTGGTTCCTGCCGAATGCGATGAATCCAGCGCATACAACTCGGAGAAGTCGTAGATGCCCGAGGTCGCCTCGCCGCGCTCTGCCTTGCTGGGAACCGTCAACAACTGCACGTTCGGCGTGGCGGACTGGCTGTGCTCGTAGCCCGTGAAGAAGAACCACTTGTTCTTCCAGATCGGGCCGCCCACCGCGCCGCCTTCACGCATCCATGAAGCCTTCGCGGGCTGCGCCGAGCCGGGCAGGTGCCAGTAGTTCGTATTCAGGCTGGGGTTCTGGTACGAGGCGAACGCCACGCCATGGAACGAGTTCGTTCCGCTCTTCAGCGAGGTGTTCACAAACCCGCCCGACGAGTGACCCTCCGTCGCGTCATACGATGACGTCTCTACCTTGTACTGGCCGATGAACTCCGTCGAAGGCGTGTACGCCGATAGACGAATGCGGTTGTCCGGCGCACCATCCAGCCTGTACTCCATCGAGTTCAGCACCGATCCGTTGACCGAAACCGTCGCTGTGCTGCTGTCATAGGAGTGAATGTTCGGATTGACGCCGCTTACTGTCAGCCCCGGCGCCAGTGTCTCCAGCGTGAATGGATTGCTGTATACCAGCGGCAGTTCCTGGATAGACTTCTCTTCGACGATTGTGCCCAGCGTTGCCGAGTTCGTCTGCAACTGCTGCACACCAGTTGTTACCTCAACGGTCTCGCCGGTTGATCCAACCGGCAGGCTGATGTTCTGCTGGTTCGTCTGGTTCACGTCGACGACGGTATGCACGCGCTGGGTCTTCTTGAATCCTTCGCGATCGACTGAGATCGTGTAGCTGCCAGGATTCAGATCCTGGAAGACGTAGTTGCCGTCTGAGTTCGTCTTCGCCGACTGCAAAACACCGGTCGCCTCATTCTTCAGCTGTACGGTCGTGCCGGGCAGAATCGCCCCCGTGTTGTCCGTTACCTGTCCCGCGATACTTCCGCGTTCCGTCTGTGCCACTGCATACCCTGACACCGCAATTAGCAGTATCAGAAGAAAAACCCGTAGAGCCCTTTGCATCGTTGTTGCCTCCGAAAATCAAAAACTATGTCGCTACACGTCCTGATTCATCCGCGCCAGAGAATGCCTTTGAGCGCAACCTGCTTGGCAGGGTGATCGATTCGGATCGTGGGGTTGGGAGCCAGGGCTCCCGGACCGACATTATTCCTGTTACGACATAAATCTGTCAAACAGGTCTGGCTGTTTTACAGCCCATAAAAACAGTTCAGTCCTAACTGTTGGTCAGATAGCGCACAAATCGGCCAGACCTCTCCCGTTTCAATGGAGAAATAAATCCGATGCCGTTCCTGATCTTTCATGCTCCGGTCTGACCGCTGCAGCTTCGCCGCAAACCACCGGCTCACATTACCTCTGCGCATTCCCGCGGCACGACCGTCACCCGTCCACAAGAAGCCTCCCAGCTACACTCATCCATATATGTGCGGAATTGTTGGTTACATTGGCCCGAAACCCTGCGTCCCCGTCATCATGGAGGGCCTCGCCCGCCTCGAGTACCGCGGCTACGACTCAGCCGGCATTGCCGTCGCCGGCGGCCCCGAGGGCCTGCAGCTTCGCCGCGCCCCCGGCAAGCTCCGCAACCTCGACGCCATCCTCGGCCGCGACCCCGTCAACGGCACCTACGGCATCGGCCACACCCGCTGGGCCACGCACGGCCGCCCCACGGAGGAGAACGCGCACCCGCACCGCGATGGCTCCGGCACGCTCGTCGTCGTCCACAACGGCATCGTCGAAAACTATCTCCAGCTCAAGCACGACCTCATCGCGAAGGGCCACACCTTCGCCTCCGAGACCGACACCGAGATCATCGCCCACCTCATCCAGGATGAGTTGGAGAACCACGCCCGCCAGCACGGCGAGTTCACCGACGCCAACGAGTCCGTTGCCGTCGTCGGCAACAGCCACGCGTCGAAGCTGCCGCTCGAAGAAGCCGTCCGCCGCGCCGCCCGCCGCATGACCGGCGCCTTCGCCATCGGCGTGCTCTCTGCCCACGAGCCCGACAAGATGGTTGCCGCCCGCATGGGCCCGCCCATCGTCCTCGGCCTCGGCGACGGCGAGTTCTTCCTCGCCTCCGACGTCCCCGGCATCCTCCACCACACCCGCAACATTTACTTCCTCGCCGACAACGAGGTCGCCACCCTCACCACCGACGGCGTCATCCTCACCGACTTCCACGGCAACCCCCGCAACATGACCCCCCAGCGCATCACCTGGGACCCCATCCAGGCCGAAAAGGCCGGCTACAAGCACTTCATGCTGAAGGAGATCAACGAGCAGCCGCGCGCCGTCCGCGACACCACCCTCGGCCGCGTCTCCTTCGACACCGGCCGCGTCCACCTCGGCGACATGTCCGTCTCCGACGCGGACCTCCGCGCCGCCGCCGGCATCACCATCGCGGCTTGCGGCACTTCGTGGCACGCCGGGCTCGCCGGCAAGTTCATGATCGAGCGCCTCGCGCGCCTCCCCGTCGACGTCGACTACGCCTCCGAATATCGCTACCGCGACCCCATCCCCAACCCCAACACCCTCGGCCTGCTCATCACCCAGTCCGGCGAGACCGCCGACACGATTGCCGCGCAGCAGGAGCTCATCTCTAAAGGCTCAAAGACCCTCGCCATCTGCAACGTCGTCGGCTCCGCCGTCACGCGCCTGGCTGCTGGAACCATCACGACGAATGCCGGCCCCGAGATCGGAGTAGCTTCAACGAAGGCGTTTACTGCTCAACTTACGGCGCTGTTCACACTCGCGCTGCACCTCGCGCAGGTCCGCGGCACCATCACCGACGCCCAATCCCTCCACCTCGCCACCGAGCTATCGAAGATCCCCGGCAAGCTCGAAGAGGTCCTCCGCTCCACCGACGACCTCACTGCCACTCTCTCCAAGGAGTTCTATAACTCCCGCGACTTCCTCTTCCTCGGCCGCGGCATCCACTACCCCATCGCCCTCGAAGGCGCGCTCAAATTAAAAGAGATCTCCTACATCCACGCCGAAGGCTACCCCGCCGGCGAGATGAAGCACGGGCCGAACGCTCTGATTGACGAAACCCTCCCCGTCGTCGTCATCGCCACCAAGGACCCCGCCGACCCCGCCTCGGTCCTCAAGTACGAAAAGACCCTCAGCAACATTCAGGAGGTCACCGCCCGCAGCGGCCGCGTCATCGCCATCGCCACCGAAGGCGACAAGCACATCCACCAGCTCGTCGAGCACGTCCTCGAAATCCCCGCCGCCCCCGAGCTCCTCCTCCCCATCCTCGAAGTCGTCCCCCTCCAACTCCTCGCCTACCACATCGCCGTCCGGCGAGGCTGCGACGTCGACCAGCCTAGAAATCTTGCGAAGAGTGTGACGGTGGAGTGAGAGGGGGATGCTCCAAGAGATTTTTAAGAAATAATTGCTGACTCATACCACGACTGTTGCCACATTGGGCCCATGCTCAAGTTCGAATTCGATCCGCGCAAAGCCGCCGCCAACTTCCGCAAACATCGAATCTCCTTTGACGAGGCCCTCACTGTCTTCGAAGGTGACCCTTCTGCCTACACCGACTTCGATCCTGACCACTCCGGTAACGACACGCGATTTTTCACCATCGGAGTCTCAATCTCTGGCAAACTTCTCTTCATCAGTCATAATGAAACCGATGGCCTAGTCCGCATCATCAGTGCGCGCCGCGCCACTCGTGCAGAACGGAAACTCTATGAAGACTCGGACAACTAAAGCCGCTCAAAAGTCCTCGACGAAATCCAAAACCGCCGTCCGTGGCAAGTACTTCAACCAGCTTCAAAAGGGCACGAACCTCGCCATCATCGACCCCGAGCTTCACGAGCACTTCCCGGATTCAGAATCGGTTAACCGCGCCCTCCGTGCCTTCCTCGGCATCCGCGAGCAATTGAAGGCCGCCTCGCCTTCCCGTTCAGGTTCTAAGCGGCAGCCTCAAGCAGCTTAATGGCCACCGAAGGCGACCAGCACATCCACCAGCTCGTCGAGCACGTCCTCGAAATCCCCGCCGCCCCCGAGCTCCTCCTCCCCATCCTAGAAGTCGTCCCCTCCAACTCCCCGCCTACCACATCGCCGTCCGCCGCGGCTGCGACGTCGACCAGCCAAGAAATCTTGCGAAGAGCGTTACGGTGGAATAGTTTACGCGCGAGCGATTCCTGATATGCTCGTGCTGCGATGCACGAGGAGAAGTGAGTGCCAACTGTAATTTCTTTCGTCAACCTGAAGGGCGGCGTCGGAAAAACTACGCTCGCCGTTAACTTTGCTGCCTATTGCGGTCTCCAAGGTAAGAAAACACTCCTGATCGATCTAAATCCGCAAACGAACGCGACGTTTTCCTGCATTAGTCCGGAAGCATGGGGTAAGCACGCGAAGAAGAAGGGCACCGTTGCCGACCTCTTAGGCGTGAAGAACGCAAACAATGCAGAAGGCAAGAAGAAGACCGTAGAGCAAGTGTTGATGAAGAATGTCCGGACAAATGTGGACCTTATTCCATCAGACGTAGGCTTATTCTTGGTTGACCTTGAGCTTGGAGGCGCGACCTCACGCGAAACCAAGCTCCGACAGGCGATCAAATCCATCGTGGACGACTACGATGTCATCGTTTGCGACTGTCCGCCGAACTTGACCATTCCCACACAAAACGCACTTGCGATGAGCACCCACTACGTTGTTCCAATTTCTCCGGACTTTCTCTCCAGCTTAGGCGTCGCTCTGCTTTTGAGTCGCGTGAAGAAACTAGGTGAGGATCTTGAAAGAGATTTGGAACTGGCGGGAATAGTCATCTCCCGGTGTGGACGGCCAGCCATTATGAGAGAACAGACTAAAGCCTCTTTGCGGCAACGGTTCAAGAAGCTAGTCTTACCGGGAGAGTTGACCGAGCGCGTTGCCGTATCGAGCGCAGCACAAAACAACATTTCGGTGTTTGAGACCGGCGATGCAGCGGCCAAGGCTGAGTTCACCGCAATGTGCAAGGCGATCGAGAAGAAAGTAGGTTTGTAGCGTGAAGACTTCAGAACTGGCAGCACTCCTAGAATCGTTGGCTAAGATTCTTCGCCGGCTTCCCGACACGGAGCTCAACGGTGTGGGAGGCGTATCAACAGGGATCACAACGAAGCAGAAACCCTACTCAAATCTGAAATCTGTGTCGCTGTCTCGTCTCTCCAAATATCCGAAGGCGGAACTGTTGAAGCTTATCCAGGAGAATCAGATACCGATCACAACGGGTAGCAAGGATTCAGCCGAAACCGTCTTTCGGAAGTTGAAGGCGTATCTTCAAAAGAACGCTAGCTCGAAACGGCAGATCCGGAACCAAATAGCCCACGGAAGGACTTCGCCAGAACTGAGCAGCGCACTCGCGTACCTACTACGGGACAGGTATGAGTGACCTAACATCTGAACTCAAGGCAAATTACAACACTTTCCGCAAAACACTTCGTAAGGATTTCGTTGCCGCCGACAAGGCACTTGACCCTGACGGAAAGGTCTTTTTCGACGCATACAGGCGACTGGCTTCCCTCAACTCGTGGCGGGCTGACTTGCTAGAGAAGACTCTCGATCAAGATGCATCAAACTTTATTCTTGAAGCTCAAAGTGACGGCCTGAGCTCACTTGCGTTCGCAACCGTGGGCGCCTGGAGGACCAGCCTGCAGTGTCTCAGGAGCATGATCGAGAACACCCTACTTGGTTTGTATTTCGCCGATCACCCTATCGAATATCAGTTGTGGGCAGCGGGTAGATTCAAAATCGGATTTAGTGCGCTCGCGACTTATTTCGCCGACCACCCAAGCCATCAAGCTCTTTCGAGTTCGGTTGATCCGCTACCCCTCATTAGGGCTGAATATGACACGTTGTCGAAAGCGGTGCATGGACAAGCTCCATTCAGAATGACGAAAGATGCCGCTACGACCGTCGTCTGCAACACGAGCGCAATTTCGCGAGGCGCTTATCTCACGCGCCAGCGGGAAACAGTTCGTGGGATTTCGCTCCTTTGCCTAATGCTCTTTCCCCAGCATTTACAGGGCACGAAGCAACAGGCTTTACGAGCACACCTTTCAATATTGCTTTCCGCTCACGCAAAGGCGACCATTAAGTCTCACTACAAGGTGATACTGACCTAGCGAGCCGGGTGCCCCACATTTCAGTTTGAGATGTGGGTTTGGCGGGTGGCCCACTCGCCAGTCCACATCAGGGTAAGCGGTTCGTCCATAAAACATCATCCCCGGGGGCTAGTAAAAGTGACAGAGTCGATTATCTGCATCGGCGAAGGGTGCGGTCGATTGATCGAAAAACCCAGATCCGGGCAGAAGTATTGCTCCAAGATGTGCAAGTTGCCTTTGGCGGTAAGAGAGAGGCGTCGTGAGACCGCATTGCGCGCGGAAGCCCAACGTTGGTCCACCCGTCGGGACGTCGAACACTTCTTAAGGAGCGAGGCGCTCCCATGCCCGTTTTGCGGCAAACAACCCAGCCGGTTTGAGTACCAGAACGATCAGGGTATGGAGCCTCGGACCTACATCTCCTGCTGTTTCGGGACGATCTTTACGGATGGCGAACCTGAAGAGATTCTCGAACGGTGGAATACGAGGGTGTAGCGAGAGGGGCGGGTGTCCCGCTCATGCTGTCCACATCTGGGTGGCCGGGTGCCCCGCATCTCGATTTCGAGATGTGGGTTTGCAGGATGCCGAGGCGATCTCAGCCGTGAACTCCCGCCGAGCTTTTTCGGGCCAGAGCGGCGACTAATTTGTCTTCCCCCCGCCCCTACCGAGTCGTATAGTGAAGCGACCTCCGGCCCAGCCCCAATATTCCATCGCACTCTCAGGAGAGAGCCCATGCTCAAATCCACCCTTCGTGTGTCCGCCGTCTTTCTCGCGTCCACACTCACACCCTTCGCCTTCGCCGCCCACACCCACATGGCCACGCCCAGCACCTGGACCCTCAACCTCGGTGAGTCCGACTTCGGTGGCGGCCCTTCCATGAAGAGCGACGTCTTCGTCATCACCATGGACACCGAAAAATGGGCCAAATGGTCCGACAACATGGTCGACGCCGACGGTAAGAACTGGAAGTTTTCCTGGAGCGGCCCCGCCGACGGCACCGCCAAGCCCTTCACCGGCCTGAACGGCACCTACAGCACCAACGCCGCCACCGACGTCAGCGTCCAGACCAACCCGGACGGCAGCATTGGGACCTGCAACTTCTCCCTCAGCGCCGACAAGAAGAAGTTCATCAACAAGTGCGTCACCAAAACCAAGGACGGCAAACAGTTCAACCAAACCACCGTCTACGACCGCACCAAGTAACCCATTTAAGAGTGCAGGCCCTGTGCGGACTACCCCTTTGTTTTCTATATTTTGCGGCAAAATATAGAAAACAAAGAATTTAGCATCCACCCCTAACCCTCCTGAAATGAATATTTTGCGCAAAACAGGGGAGGGGTGTGCGGGCTTCCGCGCGGCTACAATCGCCGCGAGGTGAACCATGATCAAAGTGGCATGCGACCGCGTGACCCGTGGCAACGTGGTGCGGGCGTTTTCGGCATCGATCTTCATCGGAGCAGCCTGCTTCGCCTTCGCGGCGGATGGCGGCACCCACATCACGGTCTCCGGTTGGGTCATTGATTCGGCATGCGCCTACACCAAGGGCCTCGACAAACCCATCGACGTAGCCTGTGCCAAAGCATGCGCAAAAAACGGTTCTACACTCGTCATCCTTCGTGACGATGGCACCATCTTCCTGCCCATCGACAGTAAAACGCCCTCCTCTTCGCAAAACCCCAAACTGATGCCGTTTGCCGGCGAGCATGTAACGGTCACCGGCAAAGAGTATGTCCGCAAGGCTTCCCACGCCTTGGTCATCGATAAGATCTCCAGGTAGTGCCGGGTGCCCCATTCATACGGGGCTACATCGCGGATGGGTGGGCATTCGCGCAACGTGCGAACCGTCCTCCTGAGTTCACGATTGCCTCGCTCCCACCCAAGGCGTACGCTTGGCCCGTTCTCATCAGGAGGCTCCGCATGCACGAAATGCAGCGTCGCTCCTTCTTCCAACTGGCTCTCGCCGCTCTTCCCTCATCTCTCCTCGCGCAGAGCCAGACACCGCTCCACCAGCAAAGGCCATTCGCGTGGACGCGGGCAAAGACCGCGAAGGGCAAACGCGCGCCATCGGTATCAGCTCCACCACATACAAGGTCCTGACTCAGGACACCGGCGGCGCCCTCTTCACTCTCGAACAGTTGAATCAAAAAAGAGGAGGCCCTCCCCGCCACCTTCATTACACCCAGGACGAATTCTGGTACGTCCTCGAAGGCGAATACCTCTTTGAAATCGGCAGCGAGCGTTTCCACCTCAAAGCAGGTGACTGCATCCTCGGCCCGCGTCAGGTCCCTCATGCCTGGGCGTTCGTCGGCGAGTCCACCGGCCGAGTCCTTATCTCATTCACGCCCGCAGGAAAGATGGAAGCTTTCTTCAACTCGTACTATCCGCCTGGCAGCAGGCCCGGCCCATACTCTAACGCGCTCAGTGACTCCGTGCGGGCGCGCTCCTTCGGCATGGAACTCGCAGGCCCACCAATAAAAGTTGACTAATGGGGCGGGTGGCCCGATTCCGGGAGATCCCTGGCGGATGATCTATCGCGCGAAGCTCTCACAGTTTCAGATCGAGTTACTGAAATTACCAAAGATTCCTGTTGCGGCTGCGCTTCTCCCGCTATAAAGGCTGCACTTCCTACAGGAGAAACCTTCCGCTCGCCTGAGTGGATGTTCTCGCAATCTGTGCGACGCTGAGTTCCCGCATCCGCCGGGATGCGGCCGCCACGCCCTCTGTCTCAGAGGGCATACCTGGGGCTTTGCCTCTTCTCACCCATACCCATTCTGTCCAGGAGTTTTTCCCATGCGTCTTCGTGTGTTCGTCGCTGCCGCGGCCCTGATTCTTCCGCTCTCCATCAAAGCCCAGTCCTACACCTACACCTACACCGGAAGCACTTTTACTTACTCCACCGTCAACGCCTCCATCCAGAATCCTCCAGGCACTGTCGCCTCTCCTTACTCCACCTCCGATTCGGTCACTGGCTCTTTCACCATCAATGGTCCGATCGACAATCTTACCAATGTCGTCTTTTTTGACGCCGGCGCATTCAGCTTCACCGATGGAGTCCAGACCCTGTCCAACTCGACTGGCGACGAATTCTTCGCCCTGATCTCAACCGATGCCACGGGAAACATCACCAGCTACAATCTCGAAGCTTCCAGTACTACGAACCTGAATGACTTCATCGTGGCCAACTCGGGTGCGGTCAGCCCTTCCAGCGGTGGCAAGATCGATTTCGGCGGAACCGGCACTGACATTGTGTTCGCCGGAACCAACAACTCCGGCACGATCTCGGCGCCGGCTGCAACCCCCGAGCCCGGCAGCCTCGCGCTGCTCGGCAGTGGAATGGCCGGCCTGGCGTTTCGGCTGCGCCGCCGGATGCGCCGGACGGCCCGCGCATAGACTCCCCACTCGAGGTGCCCCAGGCATCGCATTCTTTCATCGCGATGCGTGGGGCGCTCCCGCCCAATTCAAAGCTCTGCGGCGGCCTATCTAAGAGTGATCAGCGGACCCAACGGCGCCGGAGTCATTCTCAACGTATCGTCCTCTGCGAACTCGAGCGCTGAACCAGGTCATCCGCTTCAGCAGCGCCCGAATCGTCTCCCACGTTCTCTCCCCATGTTCGCTGTCCGTGGAAAAGGCAAGATATCCGTCGGGCCGCACCAACCGTATTCCCGCCATCTGCGATGTGCGGACGATCAGCACCTCGTGAAACTCCGTTGCCAGTGATTGGACAGAGTTCCGTAACGATGGAGACGCGTCGTTCGGGAGAAGAAGGACAAACTGCGCCGAGGGAATCCCGCCGGCCTCCATGAATCCCTCGAACAATCGCTCGCCCCTACCTTCGACAATGGAACTTCCCGCATAAGCGATGCCCAGCCCCGACAGCCTGTTTACGAATGCATGCTGGAACGCCGTGAAATGCGAAACTGCGGGGATCAGCGAATCGCGAAGAAACTGTGCAAGCTTGTTTGGCGTCCCCATCACCTTGGTTAAGCGATCGGTTGTCTCAATCACGTCGATGATGACCGGCAGACGTTCTTCCGAATAACTGTCGAGCAGTTGTTCACTGCCATGACCACGCAGGCTCATCTCCAACTTCCAGATCAGATTCCAAGCATCATGCAGTCCGGTATTCATTCCCTGTCCGCCGAACGGACTATGGATGTGCGCTGCGTCTCCGGCGAGAAACACCCGCCCATTACGCAGGTGCGCTGCGTGACGGTGATGAATCCGGAAATAGCTGCTCCACTTCAGCGCCCGAGCTTGAATCTTCTTCGGAGCTCGTTCGGCCAGCACCTTTTGAGCCAACTCCAGACTCGGGGCATCGCCTTCCGCGTGCTCGATCGTAGCCACAATCCGACGCCGCGTTGCGCTCATGGGAAAGATAGCCACCGGCCCTTGCGTGCTTGGGCAGAGCTGCATCTCGTTGGCGGGCAGCTCTTCATTCGACTCGATATCGGCCAGCATGAATGGCATATCGTACTCGCCGCCTTCGAGCGCGATGCCCAGAGACTTGCGCACACCGCTGTGCGCCCCATCGCAGCCGACAACAAATGTGGCCTGGATGACCTCCTGGACGCCGTCGCGCGCTATCGTGACCGACACGTTACCCGCCGATTGCTCCAGTGAAACAAAGGACGTGTTGTACTCAATCGTGCCACCGCGCCCTTTGAGTGCTTCTGCCAGCAAGCTCTCGGTCACGTTTTGCGGCACCATCGCGACGAACGGATAAGGAGTTTGTTCCGGCTCGAATCGAATCCGCGCCAAGGCATGATCGTGCGACATCACGGCGACCGAATTTACCCGATTGGCCGCCTCAAGAAAGGCCGGAACAAGACCCGCCATGTCAAAGATCTCGAGAGTTCGCGGAAAAATAGCCAGCGCTTTCGAGTGTTCCGACTGACCCGAGTGGGTTTCGATGATCCTCCAGCGAAGCTTGCGCCGTGCACATTCGTTTGCCAGAAAGAGCCCAACCGGTCCTGCGCCAACGAGGAGAACATCAACTGAATTTGGGGAAGTGTGGAGCATGATTAGGAGCCCTCAAACGCGTACAGCTCTTGGATGTATGAGCCGTCGCATCCGACGCAGATGCGATTCCAGGCTCTAACGACAATGATCGTAAAGTTGGCAGCTCCTCTTCTGAAGAGTGCAGGCAAGTCGGCTCGTGGACATCGTCAACTGCCGATCTCTAGTCGATTATGGTTAGCGCCTTCGCCCAGGCCGGCGCCACGAGTGGTCGGTGATCCTGTACCGCTGCAGGAGTGGGTACGCTTTTGCCGGGAAGACTCTTGCAAACGATTCGAAAGATCTCTCGACTCGGTGAAGCGCCTCAAAAACAAACTTGGCGCTGTTCCCATGGAATGCAATTTCCTTCATGGTTCCTGCAAATAATTGCACAGAGGTCTTTCAAAACCTCTCTTTTCCCAATATTCGGCAGGTTCTGGATGGCCTTCCGCGTGCATTAGGAACATACATCGCAGCAACAACTTCCAGGAGTTCTCGAATGAAAAGAGTCTTCGCGCTCGTCTCTCCACTCTTGTTACTGGCCTGCACGGCGGCACAGGGCCAGTTTTCAATCAACGTCTTGGTCGACGAATCCGGCAACGGCCATTTATCCAATTCCAATGGCTTCAACTCCGCTCTTTCTTCCAGCATGACAGCTGACCCGGGGCCCGGTGGTGTTGCATCCGCGCTAACTTATAACCTTTTGAATCCTCCCGGCCTGGTGGCAGGAGATCTCTTGCTGGAGGATTCTCCGGGCGTCGTCAGCGATGTCATTCGCTTCAACCCCACTGAGGGCGGCGGTTCCCTTGTCTTTTACTCCAGCGACAACTTTGGCGAACTAGCCGATGGACCGCTGCCAACAAGCTTTTACTCCAACCAGTTCACACTGCCGGAGGGTACCGGCACCGTCTCTTACACACCGACTTCGGGCGAACCCGGCTTTGTATCTGGTGCTGGCGGTCCCGTCACGTACACCATTAGCAGTCCCAGTGCGACGCCCGAGCCTTCCTCGCTCGCCCTTCTCGGAACTGGCCTCATCGCTGCCCTGGGAGCAACTCGTCGTCGGCTGTTCTCCTAGGACGGATTGGAACGCAACACCCTTCCATTAACGAACACATCCGGGTCCCCATCCGTACGCGGCTTCATCGCAAACGGGTGGGGATTCCTCCCCTTAGTCTTTCGCCAGGCGTCATCGCTGCTCCTGTCCCTGGTCATCCGCGCTACAATCGCCGCGAGGGGAACCACTATGCGTAAAGCAGGTTTGTCCTTTGTCTGTGGGATCGCGATTCTTAGCCTCACGCTCCCATCCTTCGCCGATAAGTTCAAGGCCGACACCACTCTTAAAGAAGTCCAACCCGCCGGCCTCAAGGCCAAGGACATGAAGCATCAGGTCTATGACCTCTCCTTCGACGCGCAGGGCAAGAGCTACACCTGTCGCACCGACTCGGGCAAATCCATGGACGCCACCGAGTTCATCATCGGCACTTCGATCCGGCTCGAGCTCGACGGCAACAAAGCCAAGCTCAAAACTCCGCAAAACAAAAAAATCGAGTGCGAAATTGTCCGCGCCGAAGTGCTCCCCGCCGCCCGCTAAGCTGCTCAATCCCTTCTAGAATTTGCGCACATTTGCGGGGGAGGGATCCACCCGACTCAATTCGTTCCATACTAGCCACATGCAGACTCGTCCCAAGACGAGACAGACGGCCCACTTCTGCCGGCTTGTCCTCACTCTGCTCCTATTCTTGTCTGCTATCTCGGCCCATCCCCAACCGGCATCTCACCGCGTCACTGTGACCGTCGTAGACGAAAACAGTCTCCCGGTCGCCGGCGCCTCGGTCACGGTCTCCTCCCCATCCCTGCATCTCCAGACGGACTACGCCGGTCGCTGCACATTCACCTGGCCCGGTACCGCCCGTTATCAGCTGCGCGTCGACAAGCCCGGTTTCTACCAGGCCGTCGTTTCCGCTCCTGACGTTCACGCGGATGCCATTGAGATCACACTCGCGCACGAACAAATTGTCTTGCAGCAGGTCACCGTGACTGCCTCGCACCCCGGCATCGATTCCGAACAGACATCAGATACCAAGCTCCTTAGCCTCCCCGAGATCGTCAACATTCCGTATCCGACCTCCCGCGATATTCGCAATCTCCTCCCATTCAATCCGGGAGTCATCCAGGACAACTTCGGACAGCTCCACGTCGCAGGCTCGCAGAGCTACGCAACCCTTGATCTTCTTGATGGTTTTGACATCCGGTCGCCCGTTTCGGGTTCTTTCTCCATGCGCGTTTCGGCTGATGCTGTGCGTTCCATCGATACCCAAACCACGCGCTATCCCGTCGAGTATGGGCGTGCCACCGGCGGTGTCATCGCCTTCTGGACGGGTATGGGCGACAACAAGTTCCGCTTCAATGCCACTAATTTCATCCCGTCCTTCCGCGACAACAATGGATTGCGCTTTGACAAGTTCGTTCCGCGGTTTACCTTCTCCGGTCCCATCGTTCGCAACCGTGCGTGGTTTTTCGACGGTCTGGAGCTCGAGTACGACAACATCTACATCCCCGAGCTCCCTTCGAATGCCAATACCAACCATCTCATCCGCGGCAGCAATCTCGTGCGCGCCCAGATCAATCTCAGCCCGGCCAACATCCTTACCACCGCCTTCCTCTTCAACGACTACCACTCTCCCTACGACGGCCTCTCCGCTCTCGTTCCTCAACAAAGCACCGTGCAGCGCGACATCACGGCATGGCTTCCTTACGTTCGTGACCAGCACACCTTTCGCGATGGCGCTGTCCTTGACTCCGGCTTCGCCGTCACCCGCTTCCGCGACGGCTACTCACCTCACGGCCAAACGCCCTACGAACTCACGCCCGAGCTCGCCCAGGGCAGCTACTTCGAGAGCGCTGTCTCCCACTCTCAGCGCGAGCAGTTCACTGAGGCTCTGTATCTCCCGCCACTCCACTGGCTGGGTCGCCAGGATTTCAAAACCGGCATCGAGCTCAACCACATCGGCTTCGACGGAACCTTTACCCGCACTCCCATCAACTATTTGCGTGAAGATCGCACCCTCACGCGCCAGAGCACCTTCCCCCTCATTCCTTCCTACACACGCCACAACGTCGAGACGGGAGCGTACCTTCAGGATCGCTGGTACTCGACAAGCAATCTCGGCGGTCTGCTGATTGAACCCGGTTTGCGGTTCGATTGGGACGAGATCATCCGCCGCCCTCTCTTCGCCCCGCGCCTCGCTGTCGCATGGACACCGCCCGGCTTGGCGTCCCGCACCAAGATTTCCGCAGGCGTCGGCCTCTACTACGAGCACACGCAGCTCGAATACCTTACGCGCGCTCTCGCAGGTCTTCGCACCGATACCTACTTTGCACCCGGCGGCATCGCCCCCATCACTCCGCCGCTGCTCACTTCGTTTCAAGCCAACGAATCTACTCTTCACCAGGGCAATACTCTCAACTGGAGTATGGCTCTCGAGCAGAAACTGCCTGGGCAGATCTTCCTCAACGCCGGCATCCTCCAGAAAAACAGCGACGACGGCCTCGTTTACGCGAACCCCGATCCCGCTTCTCTTTCCGGGACATGGCTTCTCAACAACAACCGCAAGGACCGCTACCACTCCTTCTCGCTCGACGTCCGCCGAACCTTCCGTGACGGCTATACGCTTTTTGCCGCTTACACCCGCTCCGCAGCCCACACCAACACCGCCATCGACTACACCCCCACGCTCTCTCCAGTCGGCCCGCAACAACCGGGCCCAGTCCCCTGGGACGCACCCAATCGCCTCATCTCCTGGGGCTGGCTGCCCATTCCCATCACCCGCCTTCACCATAACTGGGACTTCGTCTACAGCATGCTGTGGCAAACCGGCTTCCCTTACACATCCATCGACGCCAACCACCACATCGTCGGTTCACCTGGCTCCAACCGCTTCCCGGATTTCATTACCTTCTCGCCCGGACTCGAGTGGCGGTTCCATCTCCGCGGCGCCTACTTCGGCCTCCGTGGTGTTCTTGAAAATGCTACGGACAGCTTCAATCCCCTCACCGTCAACAACAATGCCGACTCCGCAGCCTACAGAACTTTCAGCCAACCCATTGGCCGGGCGCTCACCGCACGGTTGAGGCTTATCGGTTCAAAGTAGCGAGAAGCAAAAGGGAAAACCTGTTCCGGGCTGACACCGGCGATACCGCCGTTCGCCGCCGGACGCGGAAATAGAAGGCTTTTTTCGGCCACGTCTAACTAATCTCTTAGTTGTTCGTCTGAAGAACTGAGGGATCAGATTGCCGCCGAAACACTCCATCACGTTGACCGAGGCTGAACTGAGGCTGATGCGACTGTTATGGGCACGCGGCGAGTCCGCTATAGCGGATCTTGTGCAGGCGCTGCCCGATGACACTCCGCTCGCGTATACCACCGTCCTGACTACGGTTCGAATTCTTGAGAAGAAGGGATATGTGCACCACCGGCAGGTGGGGCGGGCGTTCTTCTACACCCCATGCGTGGCGGAACAAGAGGCCCGGCGGACAGAGATCCAGCATGTTCTGCAGAGATTCTTCGGTAACTCGCGGGAACGGCTGGTTTTGTCCTTACTGGGTGACGCGGATGCAACGCCGGAAGAGCTTGAACGCATGAAGAAGGCGATTGCCGAGGCAGCTCTGGACGAGGCTGACGATGCAGTCAGCGCGCCGGAGGAGGCATAAGCGATGACGCCGGCGATCGATGTCCTTCACATCATTTCACCCGCCGTTGCCGACTTGCTTGTGGCCTCGGTCTGGCAGAGCATTCTACTGACGGCAGCTGTCGCGCTTTGCGTCCGGTACGTGCGCGGGGTGTCTGCCGGTACGAGGTTTGGGCTCTGGACGGCGGTGCTGGTGCTCATCGTGCTGTTGCCCGTCGCTTCGATCTTCGTTCCTCACACCGTTGCAGCCACCAGCGGGGCCGTGCACCTGGCCAGCGACTGGAGCCTCGGAGTGGTGTGCTTCTGGGCGTTGCTGTCGCTCTTCCGGGCGGTACAGCTCTGCCTTAGCGCTGCGCGGCTGCGGACGCTGGCGCAAAACGCCGAGCCCGTCGCAGTGGACGCCACGATTTCGCCGCTACTGAAAGCCGGTTCGCGCAAGGCGGTGTTGTGCACGTCAGAGCAGGTTGATCGTCCGAGCGTCGTCGGGTTCTTTCGTCCCAGGATTCTGTTGCCGCCGGATCTGCTCGCCAGCCTTTCCCATCCGGAGCTGGAGCAGATTGTGCTTCACGAGATGGAGCATCTGCGCCGCGGCGATCACTGGACCAACCTGCTGCAGCAAGTGAGCCTCGTGCTGCTGCCTTGGAACCCGGCCGTGCTCTGGCTGAACCGGCGGCTCTGTTTTGAACGGGAGCTGGCATGCGACGACGGCGTGTTGCGCGCAACGAAAGCGCGAAAGACCTACGCGGCGTGCCTCGTTCGCCTGGCTGAAGACTCGATGTTGCGCCGCAGAATTTCACTCGCGTTGGGATTCCTCGGCGCATTCGGCTCGCGTGCGCGAGAGTCCGAGCTGGTGACCAGGGTGCGGCGGATCCTGACAACGGCAGAGCCGGGCAGGGGATCGAAGTTTCTACGAGCCGCAACAGCGGCCGTGTTCACCGGTGCGCTGGCGTTTTCGATTTTTCTGGCACGGAGTCCACGGCTAATTGATTTTGCGAACTCGCCGGCGACCGTCGCAGCCGCGAGCTTCTCCGAGTCGCAGGCACCTGCACACGCGATACCGGCGAGTCTCACATCTGGCGCAAAGTTCACACTTGCGAAGGCTGTCGTATCCGATACCCAGCACGCGCGACCCGCGGTAACGGCAGCTTCGATGCACAAGCATGGAGCCGTGCGGCACCGCACGCTGCGCGCTGTGCAGTCCGCGTCCCCAATCGAGGTACAGGTGTGGCGTGAGTCGGTGCGGATTCAACGCCCGGTGGTCACGCTCACCTCAGCCGATTCGCAACAGCTTTATGCGGCTGTCCCATGGCGGGGCGGTTGGCTTTTGTTCCAACTCTAACTACAACTACGTGAAAGGGTATTCGCATGTCTCCATCAACTAAATCATTAGTTACAAAGGCGGGCCGTTACCTTGGGCCTGCCGCTCTCTCTGCAGCCATCGCGGTCGGTGCGGTCGCCCTGGTCAACTACAACGGCGTGCATGCCTCGGCGGTGACAGCCTCTCCGCTGGACGACCATAGCGTGGCGGCGCTGACCGCGATGGATGACGCGATGGAAGCCGTGGCCGCGCGCGTCACGCCTGCCGTCGTGAATATCGCGGTCACTTCGACGCCTTCCATGGACGAAGTCCAGCAACAGGGCGGCGGCGACGGTGGGCAGATGCAAGGTTTGCCTCCAGGGCTTCAACAGTTCTTTGGGCCCGGCGGACCGTTCGGCGGCGGCGGCCACAGGCGGCCACAACAGCCCCAACTGGAGCATGGCATCGGCAGCGGCGTGATTATCTCGCCCGATGGCTACATCGTGACGAACGATCACGTCGTCGACGGAGCGAAGGACATCAAGGTCACGCTGCACGACCGGCGCGTTCTGAACGGACGTGTTGTGGGCGTCGACAAGCTGACCGACCTGGCCGTTGTGAAGGTGAACGCGCACGATCTGCCGGCGATCTCGTGGGGTGATTCGAGCAAGCTGGAGCCGGGACAGTCTGTACTCGCATTCGGCAGCCCGTTCGGCTACTTCCAGTTTTCGGTTACGCGGGGCATCGTGAGCGCGGTCAACCGGCCCAACCCCTATTCAAACGACGCTCGCAAACCCGGTGGCTACATTCAAACCGACGCTGCGATCAATCCCGGCAACTCGGGTGGACCGCTGGTGAACGCGCACGGTGAGCTGGTGGGCATCAACACGTTCATCATCTCGAACAGCGGCTCGTTTGCCGGTGCGGGCTTCGCCATCCCGTCGCAGATGGCGCACGCAATCAGCGCGCAACTCATCGAGCACGGCAAGGTCGAGCACGGTTTCGTCGGCATCGCGATGAACGATGTCACGCCGGACAATGCAAAGTTCTTCAACTTGCAGGATGCCTCCGGCGCCATCGTCGCGCAGGTCACGCCCGACTCTCCGGCGAGCCGTGCGGGACTCAAGCAGGGCGATGTGATCACCACGCTGAATGGGCAGAAGATCACCAACAGCAGCGCGTTGCAGGTTGCTGTCAGCGAGCTCGCGCCAGGCACGACGATTTCTCTCGGCGTACTGCGCAACGGCCAGCCGTCCACGGTGAAGGTTGCGATCGGCACTTATAACGCCGACCGCCAGCAGCTCGCCGACAACGACGGAGACGGTTCACCGCAGAGCGGCAAGCTCGGTCTTGCGGTCGGCGACCTGACGCAGGATGTGCGGCAGCAGATTCAGGCCCCTGACAATCTGCACGGAGCCGTCGTGCAGAATGTGCGTCCGGCCAGCCCTGCAGATGATGCGGGTCTTCAACCGGGCGACGTGATACTCGAAGTGAACCGGAAGTCGACCGACTCGGCCAGCCAGTTCGTCAACCAGGTTCACGGAGACACCAACGGTAGCGACCTGCTGCTGTTGGTGTGGTCCAAGGGCAACGCGAGCTACCGGACGGTGCACCCGGACAGCCAGCAGAACGGCTAGACCAGCAACAATGCAACAAGAGTGCCGCTGCAACTTGCAGCGGCACTCTTTTCAGTGTTTGGACGCCCGGATGCTTTCCGCAACCAATCATTCGGTTGCGCAGATCGCCGGCGAGGTGGGGTATGAATCAGAGGCGGCGTTTAACCGTGCATTCAAGCGTGCGTCAAGAGCAACCCAGACCTCATCTGACAGTTCAGGCTGAATCAGGCGCCTGCATTTTCGCTTGGTCTCGGTCTCCGTCCGTTCATCGCACACCCGCGACGCTCACCGCTCCCGGCAGATATCATGGAAGGGTCACGAAACACCACTCCGAAGGACCTCATCCATGCGTAAAAAAGTCACAATCGTAGGTGCCGGCAACGTCGGCGCAACCGCCGCTCATTGGATCGCGGCTAAAGAGCTTGCCGACGTCGTTCTCATCGACGTCATCGAAGGCGTGCCGCAGGGCAAGGGCCTTGACCTCCTCGAGGCCATGCCAATTGAGAAGCGCGACTGCCACATCACCGGCACCAACGACTACGCCGACACCGCGAACTCCGACATCGTCGTCATTACCGCCGGCATAGCGCGCAAGCCCGGCATGAGCCGCGACGATCTCCTCAACACGAACTTCAAGATCATGTCCGACGTGGTGCAGAAGGCCGTCGCCGCCTCGCCGAACGCCATCCTCATCATCGTCTCCAACCCGCTCGACGCCATGGCGCAGACCGCGTTCAAGCAGGCTAAGCTGCCGCGCGAGCGCGTCATTGGTATGGCCGGCGTGCTCGACTCCGCGCGCTTCCGCACCTTCATCGCCGAAGAGCTCAACGTCTCCGTCGAAAACGTCACGGCCTTCGTGCTCGGCGGCCACGGCGACACCATGGTTCCGCTCTCGCGCTACTCCACCGTCGCTGGCATCCCCATCACTGAGCTGATCGCGCCCGCCCGTCTCAAGGAACTCGAGACCCGCACGGCCAACGGTGGCGCTGAGATCGTCAAGCACCTCAAGACCGGCTCGGCCTACTACGCTCCGTCTGCCGCTGCAGTGGAGATGGTCGAAGCCATTCTGAAGGACAAGAAGAAGATTCTTCCTTGCGCTGCCTATCTCCAAGGCGAGTACGGCATCAACGGCCTCTACGTCGGTGTTCCGTGCAAGCTCGGCGCCAAGGGCCTCGAGCAGATTATCGAGATCAAGCTCACGCCGGAGGAGCAGGCCGCGCTCAACAAATCCGCTGACGCGGTCAAGGAACTCTGCTCCGTCATCGGCGTCGCATAATTTCGCCTCCGCACACAGAAAAATCCCGCTCACCCGAGCGGGATTTTTCATGCGATTGCACAAGGTTGTGGCACTCTTGTTCCGTGGAGATCAGAGCGCTATTGAGTCGAACGATCGCCAGCACGGCTCTCATGCTGTTGCTGGCGCCCATGCGTGCGGCGCACGCTCAGGCCGGTCCTCCGTATCAGGTCGACGACCCCGACCCCGTGTCCTACCGCCACTTTGAGGCCTACATTTTTTCGCTCTCCGATTCGGCCCGAATGGTCGGCACCTCATGGAATGGCCCCGGCAGCTACGAGATGAACTACGGCGCTGCTCCCCGCCTGCAACTCCACTTCGTCCTTCCCTTCGTCTACTACTTCGCTCCGGATGGCGCCAAGGCTCAAGGCTTCGGCGACACCGAACTCGGCGCAAAGATTAAGCTTCTTCGACGAAACAAAGTTCCTTCCCGAAACCGGCGTCTTTCCCTTCGTCGAGCTACCCTCCGGCGACGCCTCCAAGGGCGTCGGCGTCGGCACCACCTGGTATCGCGTTCCGTTCTGGCTGAAGAAAGGCTTCAACGACGGCAAATGGAGCGTCTACGGTGGCGGCGGTGAGACCATCGTCCCGCAGGACGGCTATCGCAACTTTCCCTTCGGCGGCGTACTCCTCCAGCACAAGTTCACCGACAAGCTGGTGCTCGGTCTCGAGCTTTTTGGTCACGGCAATGAAGGCGATCCAGGCACCGCGCCCGATCGCTCTCTCCTCGCCGACTTCGGCGGCTATTACGCCTTTACCGAGCACTTCCAGTTTCTCTTTGCCGGCGGCCATAGCATCGTCTGGTCCCCGGAGACCTACACTTACTTCGCCGCCTACTGGACATGGGGCAAAGGCCCCAACGACAAAGACGCCAAGTCCGACACCGCTCAGAAGATCTTCCGCAGCACAATGCGCTGACACCCTGTTGTACGGAGACGCATGGAAATTAGTCTACGAAGCCTCGTCACCATCCTCCACGGCATGGGATTCGGCGCTCTCTTTCTGCTCGCATTCTCCGGTGCCATGTTTGAGCTCGGGCGCACAGAGCAGGGGGGTGCCGCTCCGGGCAGCGAGCGCCACATGCACATCTACCTGGTCGTCATGACCGCTCTTGCCTGGCTTACCGTCCTCTCGGGAGCGTACATCATCTACCCGTGGTATCGCGCCGTCGCACCGCCAGGAACAGCCGGTCTCTCCGCATATCCACAGCTTTTTCTAAAGGCGAATCCCAATACGATCGGTTGGCACTCGTTCTTCATGGAGTGGAAAGAGCACATCGCATGGCTCGCGCCGATTTCCATCACGATGATCACTGCCGTTTACTTCCACTACGGCCACCAGCTCCGTCAGCATCTCGCTCTTCGCCGAGCCGTTCTTGCATTCGTTGCAATCGCTTTCTTTGCATCAGCCGTTGCCGGATTCTCCGGAGCCATGATCAACAAGTATGCTCCCGTTCAGGGCGGCCACCTCTTCCACCTCCTCCACGGAGCATAATCTTGCAGCCCGCAGTGAACGAACTCGACCGCACAGTCTTCAATGGCTTTGGCGCAGCCGCAATCCTGGCCGCCGCTATCGGCTCCCTCTCACTCGGCATACTCACCGTCGGTGGCGACGCCTCGAAATCCTTCGCTCGTCACCTCGTCCTATACCGTGCCACCGGCCCGCTCTCCGGCGTCACAACCATCGCAATTTTCATCTGGTTGCTCTCCTGGGCTCTGCTCTCACGTCGCTGGAGTAGACGCAACGTCGCACTGCGTCCCATCTTGACTGTGGCGTTCATCCTCCTCGCCGCATCGCTCCTTCTCACCTTCCCGCCCATCATCGATCTCTTCTGAAGACAGAAAAGCCCGCTCGACGAGCGGGCCTTCCATCCAGGCATCAGCCTCAAACTACGAGCGCTCGATCGTCACGCTCTCCAGCACAACCGGCTTCTTCGGGCGATCCATGCCATCGCGCTGCACCTTGCTGATCTGCTCCACGACGTCATATCCCTCCGTCACTTCGCCGAAGATCGTGTGCTTTCCCGTCAGCCAGCTCGTGTCGGTCACCGTGATGAAGAACTGCGAGCCGTTCGTGTTCGGCCCTGCGTTCGCCATCGCCAGCTTACCCGGCTGCTTGAAAGTGTGCGGCGAACCCTTCGTCTCATCGGCAAATTTGTAACCCGGGCCTCCCATGCCATTGCCCTCAGGATCGCCGCCCTGGATCATGAACTCCGGGATCACGCGATGAAAAACCGTGCCGTCGTAAAGCTTGTCGCCTTTCTTCGAGCGCGAGTTCCACTCCTTTGTCCCTTCCGCGAGCCCGATAAAATTCTTCACGGTTTCCGGAGCGTCCGCCTCAAAAAGCCTCGCCTTGATTGTGCCCTCGGATGTCTTGAACACAGCTGTTGTTGCCATCGTTTCTCCTTCTCTCTTTATCATTCCCGTAGGAAATCTGCTTTAGTTCTTTGACGCGGCCGGCGCTGCTGGTGCAGTCTGCGCCGCCGGATCCGGTGGAATCGGCTGACCCTCCGGCACAATCGTCACCTTGTTGACCACCACCGGCGTAGTCGGCTTGTCCTGGCTATTGCGTTCCACGCGCGCAATCGACCCCACAATCAGCACCGAGTGCGCATCACACTGACCGAAGATCGTATGCTTCCCGTTCAGCTCCGGCACGGCCTTCTCTGTAATGAAGAACTGCGATCCATTCGTGTTGGGCCCGGCATTCGCCATCGCCAGTCGGCCCGGCACATCGAACCGCAGCGACGGCGAAAACTCATCGTCGAAGAAATAACCCGCATCGCCCGCACCCGTACCCAGCCGGTCGCCGCCCTGGATCATGAACTGCGGAATCACGCGATGAAATGTCGTGCCATCATAGAACGGCTTGCCGGCCACCTTCTGCTGGGTCACCGGATCGGTCCATTCCTTAGTCCCTGTTGCGAGCCCGATGAAGTTGTCGACCGTCTTGGGCGACTCTTTGCTGAACAGCTTGCAGGTCAGCCGTCCCATCGTCGTGTCGAAAAGTACCGTCGGACCCGTCGGCACCGCCGCGGGCGCTTCCTGTGCCGTCGTCGACGGAGCGTCCGGCAATTGTGCCGTTGAGTTTGACTGTGTTTGCGCAAGACCTGCGGCGCCGCACATCGCCAATCCCGCAACGCCCAGAACTCGTAGAAAAAATCTCGAAAACCTCATCCGCTAACAGGCTACTCCGTCTTCACTTGTGCCGCAAAACAGGAGCATCATATTCGCAGAGTTCTCAGGAGGAAATGTATGGCGAAGCAGGCGATATGGGTCATGCTCAAGGCGAAGCCCGGCAAGGAAGTGGAGGTCGAAGCCTTCCTCAAGCAGGGAGCGGTACTGTCAAACAACGAGCCCGGCACCGTCAGCTGGTACGGCGTGAAGATGGCCCCCGGCACTTATGGAGTCTTTGACACCTTCAACGATGAAGCTGGCCGCGACGCTCATCTCAATGGCGATATAGCGCAAGCCCTTATGGCGAAAGCTCCTGAGCTTTTTGCCAATGAGCTCCGCATAGAACGTATGGAAATTCTCGCGTCGAAGTAGTCCGCCTACTCCGCCGCGCTCTGCACAGCATCCATCACACGCAGCAGGTTCTCTCCAAGAATCTTTCGCATCTGGGTGCTCGTATAGCCTCGCCTCATCAGCGACTCATAGATCTTCGGCAGATCCGCCGCGCTCTCCAACCCTTCCGGCAGAATCCCGAACCCATCAAAGTCTGTCCCAATTCCGACATGATCGATCCCCGCAACCTTCGCAACGTGATCGATGTGATCGACCACTCGCTCAAACGATGGCCGCCGCAGCGTCGCCGCGCGCGCTGCAAAATAGTCGCGATCCACCTTCAGCGCAACAGAGTAGGGAACTGGCTCGCCCCGCCGCCGATACTCCGCCGCCGCCTTCTCCGTCAGCGCCTCACGTTCCGCCGAGGTCGCGCTCCATATCTCTCTCCACGCATCATCAACAAACGACGCATAGAAGTTCACCATCACAATTCCGTCGCTCGTCGCCACGGTGCGCAGCTGTTCATCCGTCAGATTCCGCGGCGCGCTTGCCAGAGCGCGTGCGCTTGAGTGCGACGCAATCACCGGCGCATGCGTCGTCTCCATCACATCCCAGAAGGCCTTGTCCGAGACGTGGCTCACATCCACCATCATCCCCAGCCGGTTCATCTCGCGCACCACCTCGCGCCCGAAGTGCGTCAGACCGTTGTGGTGAACTACATTCGCATCGGCCAAATCGCCCGAGCTGTCTGCCCACTCATTCGTATTCGCCCACGTCAGCGTCATGTAGCGCACGCCGAGCCGGTGATACATCCGCAGCAGCGCCAGGCTGTTTTCAATCGAGTGCCCACCCTCAATTCCTAACAACACACAAAACTTTCCGGCGTCGTGCGCGCGCCGAACATCCTCTGCACTCAATCCAAGCGCCAGTTCGCGCGGATGCTTCCGCAACTGCTCATAAACACCATCAATCAGCTGCAGCGTGCGGTGGGCATATCTCCCGCGCCACTCATCCGGCTGCACCCATATCGCAAAGAACTCCGCCGCCAGCCCACCTCGTCGCGCCGCCTCCAGGTTCAGATGACCATCAACCAGCGGCTCAACAAATTCCCATCCTTCATCGACGAATCGCTGTGGCGTATCCGCATGTCCATCGATCACGATCGCATCCTTCAATTCATCAGGCAGCAGCAGCGTTCTCCTCCAGTGCTTCATTCTTCGTGTCTCCACTCAACTCCGCGCGCAAAATTGCAGCGGCGCACACCGCAATAAACACGGCGATGTCGCCATAGATCCTCACCTCAAGGAGCTGCCCTACAGAAAACAGGATCAGCACCCACAGCGGCAACAACAGCACACACGCCCGCAGTCGCGGCGCCGAGATCAAATCGCGACGCCAATAAATCCACGGCATCAGGAATGCCGACCCGCATAGAAGCCCCGGCCACAGCACCGGATGCGTAAGGTCCCGCAGATTAAGCAGGATGCGCGATCCTGCCTCTGTCGGATTCGCAGCATATTTCAGATGCAACGTCAGCGTAATCACCGCCCACACCACGCACAGCCCGGCAATCTCCATCACGTCGCGCAACTTCACCGCCCGCAACCGCCGCCGCCCCTCGCGCGACAAGGCCACTGCTGCTCGCGCCAGGATTAAAAACATCGTCGTCTCTCGATTCCACGTCGCCACCGCAAACAGCGGCAGCAACCACCAGAACTGATCCGTCAGCACGAGATACAGTCCCCACCCCAGGAACATCATCGAGACCGTGTCATAGGGGAACGAATACGACACGCCCAGGTAGAAATCGAAGAAGAATACGACGATCAGCACTGCGAACGGCAGCAGCGGTACTCGCGCCTTCGGCCAGTACATACGGTCGATCTTCTGCGCCGCCCAAATGCTCAGCAGGATCGCAACAAACGACACCAGCATCAGCACCAGCCGCTCCGGCGAGTTCATCCCTGCGCGCCCAGCCGTATGTCTCTGCAAAAACGCCGAGTTCCCCGCCCACAGCAGCGGATATCGCATCAGCTCGCGCGCCTGAAACGGCATGCGCTCCTGTCCCAGCGCATACTTTCGCAGATCAAGATACGGTGGCGACTGGATCGTGTAAATCTGTGCGCTGAACGCAGCCGCAAATACGACGATGATTCGCGAGTACCAGCACGCCAGGCGACTGCGCAGCCGTTCTTCTGTCATTGTCTTTGGCGGCTCCGCTGCATAAATCGTGCGCTCGCTTCAGATAGCTTGCGCGTCTCCTCACCGTACCATAGCGGCAACCCCATCCGGAGGCCGTCCATCTTATTCACCTGAGAGGTGACAAATGGCAAGTGGCTTAGATTCCACCAAAACTCCGGCAAGGCCCTCCCACGAAGCGATTGAACCTACCGGCGGCAACGCCACAGACGCAGCAGAATCCTCCCGCAAGCGCTTGGATCACGAGGCCATGCAATCTGCCAAACGCGCTCAGAACCGCATCCACGACAACGAAGAGAGGAATCCCGAAGACACTCTCTTTACCAAGTAACCTTTCGGCGGTGTTATCCCGCCTGCAACGAAAAAGCCCCGCTTCGCGCGGGGCTTTTTCGTTGTATTCAATCACCGTCGGAACAGATCCTTCACCTGCTGCACGAACGCATCCCGTCCGATATCGCTGATCGCCTCTGTCAGCGGCAACTGCTTCGGACAGGCCTGCACGCAGTTCTGCGCGAAGCTGCACTCCTGCACGCCGCCATCGCCGGCCAGTGCGCGCAACCGCTCTTCCTTCAGCACCGATCCAGCCGGATCCATGTTGAACAGCTTCGCCTGCGCAATTGTCGCCGCGCCCACGAAGTTCGTCACATCGTTGAACTGAGGACAAACCTCCATGCAGATCGTGCACGAGATGCAGTTCGACAGCGGATACCGTTGCTCCTGCACCTGCGGAAACTGCCGCGGCGCCGCGCCCAGGTCATAGGTGCCGTCAATCGGCACCCACGCCTTCACGCGCTTCAGGTTCTCAAACAGCACACTACGATCGACCGCGAGATCGCGCACGACAGGGAACTTCGACAGCGGCTCCAGCGTGATCGTGCCTGTGCCGTCTGGCCCCAGCAGCTTGTCCACCAGCGCCGAACACGCCATCATCGCCTTGCCGTTAATCCGCATCGCACAGCTTCCGCAGATCTCCTCCAGGCAATTTGAGTCATACGTGACCGGCGTCGTCGGCTTTCCATCCGTCGTCACCGGGTTCAGCGCGATCTCCCCCAGCACGGACGTAATATTCATGCCCGCCCTATAGGGCACAGAAAAGCGTTCCGTCACTGCGGGCTGGTCCGGTGCGGACTGGCGTTTGATCTCGATCTGAATATTGCTCGGAGGCATACTCTTCTCCTCTTCCTTTACTTGCTTCACTCGGAATCTCTAGCTCGGAATCACTGCAGGCACCGGCTGCTTGAACCGTTGCGAATGCACATGGACGCGGTCGAGTGCCGGCTTCTCGACCAGGAACCACGAGATGACCGCGCCGACCGCGATCACTAAAAACACGAGCAGCATGGCGCCCCACGGATGCAGAGCAAAAACACCCGCCGCCACAACCAGCTGCAGAATCGGCCAGTGCAAAACGTACGTACTGTACGAGAAATCTCCCCACCGCGCCGGCCCCTTCACCACCGGCAACAGAAGCGCCGCACCCAGGATAAGTGTCGCCACTGCTGCTGGCCGCGGAGCAAACCATCCCGTGTACTTATGCACTGCAAACAGTGCGCCTGCGCCCGCCATCAGCCACCATCCATACTTGTAGAAAAGCTTCTGATGGTAATGAACCAGCGCCCCAATCATGAAAAAGGAGAGCTGCCCCGGCAACTGCAACGAGAGATCCTCGTGCTTCGGAGTCATCACTACCCGGTACACGATCGACAGCGCGAATAGAGTCCACAGCACCGCGTCGCGCCGCAGTTTCCGGCAGGCCCACACAATCAGCGGCACCGCGATGTAGAACATCACTTCGATCTTCAGCGTCCACAGCGCTCCATCGACGATGTTCGTCGGGTTCGTCTCCCACAACCCGGGAATCCACGGCTGAATAAAATTTGCGAACGTCAGGTTCCCAAACAGAAATTTGCCGACGTGAAAGCAGCCCTCTGTGAACGCAATCGCCAGGCAGAAGATCGTCGCCAGCCAATATCCGGGGAGAATGCGCCCTCCACGCTTCAGAAAATAGTCCTTCAGCGAAGTGGACCGCTCGTAGCTCGCAAAGATCAGAAACCCCGAGATCGCGAAGAATCCTTCAACAGCCAGGTGTCCGCTGAAGGCATCCGAAAGCCAAACAAGGTCCGGGCTTCCACTGATAGCCCCCGCATGAAAGAACACCACCACAATCGCCAGGATCAGGCGAAGAATATCGAAATTGTTCTCTCGTCTTGTGCTGGAGTTCTTACTCATTCGCTTACCGCGCGGCTATCCGTTCCTTCGCTCCTCGTCCTCTCTTGCATGAACCTCACCCGGCCCTTCCGTTACCGGGTGCTTTCCTTTGTTCCGAATCTTCTGGCGCCTTCCGTCTATCCAGGCCCCATACAAAACCACCAAACCATAAAATCCCAGCGCCACAACCACCAGCACGATTCCGACAACCGTCGCGCTAAAACGCGGGTGGTTCATCGCGCGCGCTTCTTGTTCAGCGCGGCCATACGGGAGGAATACACCAGCCGGCCCACCGTAGCCGCAACAACCAACACAACCACGACAACCTCTTCGGCGTGTGTCATTCGCCCTCCCTCGTGGCCCAGGCCGTTTACATCAGTGCCGGTGCAGATGCGCCTGATGCTCCGCTTCGGTTCCCGCCGCAATTCCTTCCTCGGTGCCGAAGTGCTGCCCTGTGCCGGCCTCAAGCTGCTGCGTCTTGTGCTTGACCCGCAGGTTGTACCACACCATATAGCTGATCACCGCAATGAAACCGATGACCAAAAGGACGTAAACCACCCGAGTTAGCGATTCGTATCCGAACATGGTCGTTTTGGATGGCGGTCTCCGCCGCCTGGGTTATCGCTTTGGCCCTGAAGGTTTACGCGGTTGCGTCGTACCTCCGTGGCCTCGGCGGAATGAACTGCGTATCGACCTCCTCCCACTCGAACGCCGGTGCGCCGTTGCGGAAGAATGCCTTGGTCGTCTTCAAAAACTTTTCGTCGTTGCGCTCCGGGAAGTCCGGCTTGTAGTGCGCTCCGCGGCTCTCATCGCGAAGCTTCGCTCCCTGCACCACGACGCGGCTCAGTTCCAGCATGTTCCAAAGCTGCCGCGCAAACGCGAACGACGTATTCGCCCACTGGCTCTTGTCCGCCAGGTTCACATTGCGGAAGCGGTTCTGCAACTCCACAATCTTCGCGTCGGCTTCTTCCAACCCCTTGTTGTATCGAATGATCGTCGCGTGCCGCGTCATCGTATCGCCCAGCTCGCGCCATATGCGGAACGGATTCTCGTTGCCTTGGTTATTCAGCAGCCCGGCATTCATCTCCATCTGCCGCTGCTTCTCCGCCGCATGCCCGCCGTCGCCCGTCGGCGCGGCCAGCGACTTCGCATACGCCATCGCATTCGGCCCGGCAACAAACCCTCCGTAGATGCAGCTCAACAGGGAATTGGCACCTAGCCGATTCGCCCCGTGAATCGAATAGTCTGCCTCACCCGCCGCATAGATGCCCGGCACGTTCGTCATCTGGTTGAAGTCCACCCACAGGCCGCCCATCGTATAGTGCATGCCCGGGAAGATCTTCATCGGCACTTCGCGCGGATCGTCGCCGACAAACTTCTCGTAGATCTCCAGAATCCCTTCGAGCTTCCGGTCCAGCGTCTCGCGGTCGATGTGCGTCAGGTCCAGATACACCATCGGCTGCCCATCGATGCCGAGGTTCTCCTGGTACACAATGCGGTGAATCGCGCGGGTCGCAATATCCCGTGGGACTAGATTTCCATATTTCGGATACCACTCTTCGAGGAAGTAAAACCGCTCCGCCTCCGGAATCGACTTCGCCTCGCGCTTGTCGTTCCTGTCCCGCGGAACCCACACGCGGCCGCCCTCACCGCGCGCACTCTCGCTCATCAGCCGCAGCTTGTCCTCACCCGGAATCGCCGTCGGATGCACCTGGATGAACTCGCCATTCGCATACGACGCGCCCTGCTGATACAGCGCTCCCTGCGCCGACCCCGTGCACACCACCGAATTCGTGCTCTTCCCAAAGATCGCCCCAATGCCACCCGTGCACACGATGATCGCGTCCGCCGGGAACGTCCTCACCTCCATCGTGCGCAGGTCCATAGCGCAAATTCCACGCGCCACACCCTTGTCGTCCAATACGGCCGAGAGGAACTCCCACCCCTCGTACTTCGTTACCTTGCCTTCGCTCTCGTAGCGCCGCACCTGTTCGTCGAGGGCATACAGCAGCTGCTGCCCCGTCGTCGCGCCCGCAAACGCCGTCCTGTGATACAGCGTCCCTCCGAACCGCCGAAAGTCCAGGAGCCCCTCCGGCGTGCGGTTGAACGGCACGCCCATGCGGTCCAGCAGGTCGATGATCGCCGGTCCCATCTCGCACATCTGCTTCACCGGCGTCTGATTGGCAAGAAAGTCGCCGCCATACACCGTGTCGTCAAAGTGCTTCCACGTGCTGTCGCCCTCGCCCTTCAGGTTCTTGGCCGAGTTGATGCCGCCCTGCGCGCACACCGAGTGCGACCGCTTCACCGGCACAATCGAAAACAAATCGACCTTACCGCCCGCCTCGGCGATCTTGATGACGGCCGCCAGCCCCGCCAGCCCCCCGCCAACCACAACGATCCTTGGTGTTGCTGCTGCCATTGCTTACCTTCTTCTCGAAGCTACCTAAGGAAATGACCACCCACAAACATCGCTGCGCCTATGCCACATACGAAATATGCGATCCAGAGATCCCGATACAGAGAACCCTTTCTTTGTGTTTCGCGATACTTCCGTATTACTTCCCACGAGCGGCGATCACCCTGAAAGCTCTTGTAACTAACTTCCCAATGGATTTTTACGATCTTTGCCATCTTCGACACCGCCGAATTGCTCAGGATTACACCCGCTATAAGCAAAGCGAAACCCGTATAGGTAACGAGGTCGGAGTGGCTCACAGGTCACTGCACCCCGCCCGGCTGCTGCGGATTCGTATTTCCCGGTGGCGGCGCAACCGGAGCCGGCATCACCACACCTGCCGGCTGCTCCGGCATCACATCCTCCGGCGCATTCGGATACTTCCACACCACCGCATAGATCGCGATCAGCCCCATCACGCACAGCGCCGCTCCGCCCGCGCCGCACACCCAGCCAAACTTCCTGCGCGCGCTATTGCCCGGCGTAATCCCCCACTTCGCCGCGAACAGCCACACGCCATACGCGAAGTGCCAGCACGTCGCCACCATCGCGATCACATAGAAGGCGAGAATCCACGGGTTCGAAAGCTCATGCTGAACCTTGGCAAACGCCGCTCCCGGATGCGTCGGCAGATGCACACCCGCAAACCGCTGCGTCCACACGTGATAGCCGATGTAGAAGAGTGCGATGAAGCCGGTCACGCGCTGCGTAAAGTAGCCCCAGTTGCCCGCCCACGGATACACATTGACGTTGTTCCGCCCGCGCAGCGCAATATAGACGCCATACAGCGCGTGATACAGCAGCGGAATGAAGATGAACGTCCACTCCAGCACCCGCACCAGCGGCAGCCCATTCAGAAACTTCACCTGCTGCGCATAGGCCAGCGGCCCGTTCCACGTCTCGAAGTTCGAAACGATGTGCTCGACCAGGAACGCCCCAATCGGCACAATCCCGGTCAGCGAGTGCAGCCGCCTCCAGAAGAAGCTGTGGCCCTCACCCGCGCGCAGCGGCTGCACGCCCCGCAACCTGCCATCCTGAGCTTTTTCGCGCGGCGCAACCGGAGCAGCAGTAGCCATTCATCTCTCCTCGGAAATCTTCATGCGAAGCGCTGCGCAGGAAGACTCAAGCAAACCGATTCTTCCACCCCTAAAACGATAGGGCAAGCAATACAGCCGTTTCGCAAGCGATTATCGCCCACTTTGCGCGAAATCCACCAACTGCCGCAACAACTCCCGGAACGCATTCCCCCTGTGACTCACCGCCCACTTCTCCTCCCGCGTCGTCTCCGCCAGCGTCTTCCCCAACCCCGGCACCAGGAACAGCGGATCATACCCAAACCCGTCCGTGCCTCTCGGTTCCTCCAACACCACACCTGAAACCTCACCCCGCGCCCGCAGCACCACCTCGCCATCTTTCGCCAGCACCAGCGCACACACAAACCGTGCTCCGCGGTTATCCAGTGTCAGCCCGCCATCGGCATCCAAGGCCTCCGGCAGATCCCCCAGCAGCGACACCACCGCCCGATTATTCCGCTCATCCTTCGACAACCCTCGCCACGAATCGGGGTGCCCCATCTTCGCGACAGTCTCATCGTCGCTAAGGTGGGCGTTATCGCCGAGACCCAGATCCTCCGCAAACCGCGCCGACCTCACCCCCGGCTGCCCACCCAGCGCCTCCACCTCCAGCCCCGAATCATCCGCAAACACCATCAATCCCTTTTGCCCTGCGGCCAAAGCCAGCTTCGAGTACGCCACCGCCTTCTTTTCGGCATTCCCCTCAAACGTCGCCGCATCTTCCACCGGCTCCGCCATGAACTCAAGCCCCGGCAACGCCAGCACCTCCACACCCTGCTCGCTCGCACACTCGCTGAACTCCCTCAGCTTCCCCTGGTTCGTCGTCGCCGCATAGATCGTCATCCCTCCACCTTACCCTCGCCGCCGTGGCGCCCTTGGCGTCTTCCGTGGCGCCCTTTGCGTCAGTCGCGCAGCGAGCGATGCCACGGACAGCATCGAAACACCTGGGCCCTAACGAAACCGAAAGGCCACGATGCCCCGCCTCCTCGCCCTTACACTTCTCGCCTTCGCGCTCTCTGCCTGCAACCGCTCCCCTCAAACCTCAACATCAACGCCCGCACCACAGCCGCAGACCAAACCCGCGCCACCCACTCCCATCGCCGAAAAGAAAGCCGAACTCAACAATCCCAACACCTGGGACCCATCCTGGGACGCGCTCATCGAAAAATCCCTCCCGCCCGAGCTCCTCTCCGCCCAGGCTGCCCGAGCTGTCCGCCCTTACTGCCCGCGTTTTGCTGAACTCAGCGACACTGACAAGCGCGCCTTCTGGGCCTACACCTTCCAGGCGCTCGCCGCCGCCGAAGCCGGCCTTGACGCCACCGCAAGCGTCCACCACACCGCCGCCGCCGTCAACAAGGTCGACCCCGAAACCCACCGCCTCTCGCGCCAGGCCGGCCTGCTCCAGCTCAAGTACGAAGACGCCCAGCGTTACAACTGCCCCTTCGACTACCCCGCCGACCGCTCGCTCCCCGAGCACGACCCCAACCGCACCATCCTGCAGCCTCAGCGCAACCTCGCCTGCGGCCTCAACATCATGCAGGACCAGATCATCACCCAAAACAAACCATTAGTCACCCGCACCAGCTACTGGGCCACGCTCCAGCCCGGCACCGCAGGCTACCGCGTCTTTCGCAAGCAGATGATCAACGCCCCCGCCGACTGCCGCCCCGCCTCCCACACCCGCACCGCCTCCCACCACCGGACAGCCTCACACGCCCGCTGACCCTGACGCCACCCCCGTCGCAATTTCACCTTGACTCCCGTGCACCTGCTGCTAGCATGACGACCACCCAAATCCCGGTCTGCACGCGGAGCCCCCCCATGGCCGACCAGCCCATCCACCCCATCCCGTCGCACACCCAGCCCACCGGCAAAAACATCGTCATCTGCTGCGATGGCACCGGCAACGAGTTCGGCTCCTTCAACTCCAACGTTGTCCGTCTCTACACCACGCTCGATCTCCGCGATGAGACAAAGCAGGCCGCCTACTATCATCCAGGCGTCGGCACCATGGGCGCGCCCACCGCACGCAATGTGATCGAAAAGCAGTGGAGCCGCATCGCCGGCCTCGCATTCGCCGCTGGCTTCCGCGACAACGTCTTCGACGCCTACCGCTACCTCATGGAGATCTATAACGACGGTGACCGCGTCTTCCTCTTCGGCTTCTCACGCGGCGCCTATACTGCGCGCGCGCTCAGCGGTCTCCTCCACGGATACGGTCTCCTGCGTCGCGGCAACGAAGGTCATCTCGCCTACGCCTGGCGATCATTCACTGGACAGGTAAAGGAAAAGGGAGGTCAGCAGGCTACGGGGCATCTCGCAGATCACACCGTCGACACTGACTTCAGCTTCCGCCAGACGTTCTCGCACAACAACTTCGCGATTCACTTTGTGGGCCTGTGGGACACCGTCTCCTCCGTAGGCTGGATCTACACGCCGCTCAAGCTTCTCTATACTGCACGGAACCCGCTAATCCGGACTGCCCGCCACGCGGTCAGCATCGACGAGCACCGCTGCTTCTTTCGCGACAATCTCTACGGCAGGCCGGGTCCCAACCAGGACATCGTTCAGGTCTGGTTCCCCGGCGTGCACTCCGACGTCGGAGGAAGCTACCCGAGCAGCAAAAGTTCGCCATCGAATACCGCTTTCCAGTGGATTCTCGGCGAGGCCCAGACTGCGGGTCTTACCACCGTCCAGAACCGTATCGACATCGTCCTCGGTCAGCCCACCACTGCGGTCGACGAGCCCGCCGCTCCATACCGACCCGCGCCCAGCCCAGGCCACATGAGGCACGAATCCCTGTGTGGTGCGTGGCTGCTTAGCGAGCTTCTTCCGCAGCGCTACTACGACAAAAACCGCAACATTCAGCTACTGCGCGTCCCTCTCGGCGTGCATCGCTTCATTCCTGCCGGCTCCATCATTCATCCCAGTGCGATCGACTATCTCAACCGCAAATTCCCGGCGGAGCCTCCATATGAGCCTAGGAATCTGCTGCAGCAGTACCTCCAACCGGGCGCTGCGGTGCCGTTTCCCACCACAGCCAATCTCACCGGCTTCTACACCTACAACCCACCCGCCACGATCACTCACAGCCCCTCGGCATTCATACGCTGGTCCCGCGTGATCTTCATCGGTTTCCCCGCGTTCGGCATCTTCATCATTCTCGTCGCGCTGGTCTGCTTCCTGCTCCTCTCGATCACATGCTGGCTGGCCGTCCATGTCTGCCACCGGCTCGGACTTTTCTGGAGCTTCGTCCTCTGTCACCTCGACAAGCTCGCGACAAAATGCGGCTGATGCGGTCCACAAAAGTGCCCCCCACCTGTTAACTTACCTGGATTGACTATTTTGCGTGTAAGTCGCCTATTATCAATATTTTGCAGACGGGGATGGGGGAGGGTGGGTCCCCGAAGAGTTCGCTCGCCGTGGTGCCCCCCGTAGCATAAAAACATGAAGGTCCACACCGAGTACCTGACGTTCAACACCCGCGAGCGCTACGAGATGGTCCACATCACCCCGCAGATCGAATCCATCGTCCGCAAATCCGGCGTCGACGACGGCCTCTGCTTCGTCTCGCCCATGCACATCACCGCCGCCATCTACGTCAACGACAACGAGTCCGGTCTCATCGAGGACATTGGCAAGTGGCTCGAGAAACTCGCTCCGCGGAAGCCCGACTACAAGCACCATCAGACCGGCGAGGACAACGCGGACGCCCACTTGAAAGCCCTCCTCCTCCACCACGAAACAACGCTGCCAGTCACCCACGGCCGGCTCGACCTGGGCACCTGGCAGCGCATCTTTTATGCAGAATTTGACGGCCAGCGTTCCAAGCGCGTCATCGTCAAAGTTCTCGGAAAAGCGAAAGATTAATTACTTCAGGTGGATCTCGCGGACCAGCTCCGAGGAAACCACCTCTCCAGATTGCGCGCCTTGATTGAAGTAAGCTGCGCGAGCCTCTGTGCCGCCGAAGATCTTCTCGGTGATCGGAGCCGCTTTCTCAGGCGCCGCTTCCATCGCAGCCATGTCCTTATAACTGATCACCAGAACAATGTCGTACTTGTCCGGCCCAACAAACTCGGTCGAGTGCATCACCGAGTAGCCCTCAATTACACCGGCCTGCTTCTCGGCCTCCATCACCTTGGGGAACGACGACAGCCACTTGTAGAAATCTGCCGTTTTTCCCGGAAGAATCCGATACTTGATGACCCGTCTGACCCCGCCATTGCTGAAGTATTGCTGAGAGAACGCCGCGGTAGCTGTTCCGACTAACGCAAGGACACAAAGAACGCGCAGAAACGCACGCATAGGGATTCCTCCTGATGCTTGATTGGCAAAACTCTGGTTGATGACCTACGGCGCGAGTATAGTCCGAATCGTCAATTGCGCAAGGAAATTGGTATTCGCCGCAGAGGGAACGCAGTTAGGCGTTGACGATCTCTTCTTCCAGGCTCTGCTTCTCAGCGAGCTCAGCATAGTATCCGCCGCGCTCCAGCAGTTCATCATGCGTGCCGATCTCCGCGATACGCCCATCGACGACCACCGCAATCCGATCCGCATTGCGCGCCGTCGAGATGCGATGGGCAATCAGAATCGTCGTACGCCCCTGCATCGCTTCACGCAGGCCCGTCAGAATCTGATCTTCAGTGTTTGTGTCGACCGACGCGAGCGCATCGTCCAGAACCAGGATCCTCGGATCGCGCAGCAGCGCACGCGCAATCGCCGTGCGCTGTTTCTGGCCGCCCGAGAGCGTCATTCCACGCTCACCCACAATCGTCTGAAATCCCTTTGGAAACTCCTGAATCTCGGTCGCGATGTGCGCTGTTGTCGCCGCCCCGGCAATCTGCTCATCGCTCGTCTGCTCGACACCAAACGCAATGTTCTCGCGAATCGTGTCTGAAAACAGGAAGGTCTCCTGCGGCACGAAGCCGATGGCCCGCCGCAATGTCTCCAGCGGATACTCGCGGATCGGTCGCCCATCAATCAACACCATCCCCGGCGCAGCATCCTGCAGCCGCGGGATCAGCGAGACCAGCGTCGACTTGCCTGATCCAGTCGGTCCCGTAATTGCGAGGCTCGAGCCCGCCGGAATCTCGAGCGAAATATCCTGCAGCACCTCAGGTCCTGTCGGGTAGGTGAAATTCAGGTTGCGGAACTCGATGCTTCCCGCGATGGGCGCCGCCGTGAGCTCCGGCAATGCTGCCGCATCGTCGATTGTCGGATTCTCCATCATCAGGTCGTGGATGCGCACAACCGACGCCGCGCCGCGCTGCACAAGGTTGGTGACCCATCCAATGGCGATCAGAGGCCACGTGAGCTGCACCATGTAAACGAAGTACGCCGTGAACTGCCCGACACTGATGCGATGATGGGCTGCCTCGCGTCCACCCACAAGGAGCGTGATCATCAGCGAGATACCGAGCATGAACTCCAGCGTCGGCCACAGCATCGCCATCAGCCGCGCCAGCAGCAGGCTGCGCCGGATGTATTCCTGGTTCGCGGTTTCGAACGCCGCGATCTGTGCTTCTTCCTGGGCAAATGCGCGGATGAGCCTTGCGCCTGAAAAGTTCTCCTCCGCCATCGCGGAGATGTCCGAGAACATTGCCTGGATGCGCTCGAAGCGCGTGTGAATCCGCGCCCCGAAGTATTGAATCAGCACGGAGATGAACGGCATTGGAAGGAACGCCAGCAGCGTCAGCTTCGGGCTGATGCGGATCATGAACGGCAGCGCGAACGCGATAAAGACGACCGTGTTGGCCGAGTACATGATCGCCGGCCCGAGAAGCTGCCGCACAGCGTTCAGGTCGTTCGTCGAACGCGCCATGATGTCGCCGGTGCGATGGTGCTGAAAGAAGCTCGGCTGCTGCGCCTCCAGCCGCTGGAAGAGATCGTTGCGAATGTCGAACTCAATCTCTCGCGAAGCGCCGATCAGAATCTGGCGCATGAGGTAGAGAAAGACGCTGGAGATTGCGGCGATTCCAAGGAGAAGAAAGGCGTAATGCTCGATCTTGGTCGCACTTAGACCGAGCCGCATATCGTCGATCGAGCGCCCGATGATTAAGGCCAAAACGACCTTGGCCGAGTTGTAGATAAGTAGCGACAGTCCGCCCCACACATAGCTCCGCCAGTAACGGCGCAGGTAAGGGAAGAGCGGACTAAGTCGCTGGAGCATGCGTCTGTTGGATGAGGCTGCGGAGCCGTCGGACTCCGCAATCCTGTTACTTCTTCGGCTCAGTTGTCGTCGAGGGCTGTGCCGGCTGCGTGGAACTCGATGGCGTAGTCGAAGTCACCGGCGGAGGAGAAGCCGTGCCCGCGGGCGTGGTTGTCGGCTTCGGCTCAGGCGTGGCCGCGCCGGGCTGAGTTGCACCGGCCGGAGGTGTCGAAGACTTCGGTGGCGTCGGCTGGTTGTCGCTCTGGGAGATAAGCTCGACGTCGAAGACAAGCTCGGCCTTGGCCGGAATCTGCTGATGTCCGTTCTCGCCATAGCCAAGCTGGTACGGCACATACAGACGGCGCCTGCCGCCGATGCGCATACCTTCAAAGCCCGTGTCCCATCCTTCGATGACGCGGTGTGCGCCATACGGGAAGCTGATGGGCTGACCGCGGTCGACGGAAGAGTCGAACTTCGTGCCGTCGGTGAGGTAGCCGGTGTAGTGCACCGTGTACCACTTGTGCGGTTCGGCCAGCGGTCCCGTGCCTGCCTTCGTGTCGACGTAGTCGAGCGAGAAGGTCTCCGCCTTCTGATCGAGCAACTGGCGCAGTGCCGGGCTAAGCATCGGCGACGCGTAATCCAGCGTGATCGCCGGCTTGTGCGTGATCGTGTAAAGCGCCTTCACGCACGGGCTGCCCGCCGGCAAGGACGGAATCTTCGGCGAGAGTTCAGGAACCGTGACACAACCTCCGGCTGTCGTCGCAGTAGCGGTGTGGTGTACCGGAGTTGCCGCCGGATGTGCGGTGGTCTTGGTTGGAGTGGTTTGGGCGAGGAGTGGTGCAGCCGTAAGGGCGATCAGGATCGCTGGAATTCGCATACTGCAAACAGTGTATTTGAGATGCGGGAGCTGAGATACGGGAAACGAGAAACGAGACGCTGGATACGAAAAGACCCGCCGAGGCAGCTGTGCCTCGAATCTCGTATCTCATGTCGGTGTTCGCAGCAGCAGATAGGAGCCTGCCATAGCGAACAACAGGTCCGGCGACCACGCGGCCAGCACCGCAGGCAGCGAGTTCACGTTGCCCAAATTCTCCGAGATCCCCGCCAGCACGTACCAGAGGATGGCCAGCGCCACCGCGGCGCCGATCCCCGCAAGGCTCCCGCGCTTGCCCGCGCTAAGCGAGAACGGTACGGCCAGGATGGCCATCACCAGCGTGAGCAGCGGATAGGCAAGCTTGCGGTTGAGCTGTACCCGCAGCGGCGTTGTATCGAAGCCGCTCTGCTGCAGGTCGTGAATGTAGTTCGACAGCTCGCTGTAGGACATCTCCTGCGAGGGGCGCTCTTCCTTCTTGAAATAGATCGGCGTCTCGCGAATCTCTCCGAAACTTGATTCCGCAAAATTGTGGTAGTTGGTCACCGTGTCGCCGTTGGCAAACACGCGCTCCCATCCGTTCTCGAACTCCCAGTGACCTGCCTCGGCATCCCAGTGCGCGCTTTCGGCATAGATGCGCCGTGAGAGCGTGAACGTCCCGGGTTGAAACTCGAAGACCGTGATATTGGCGAAGATGTTCCGTACCGGATCGAAAGCCTGGTAGTAAAAGATGCGCGTGGGTTCGCCGGAGCCTGACGCCTGGCCGGACATCCACTTCCTGTCAGGGCGAAGAAACGTCTGCGCGGGCTTGCCCTTGATGCTTGAGAGCAGCGCTTCCTGACGCCGATTGGCTGCAGGCAGATAGCTCTCGTCGAACGCAAACAGCAGCACAGAAAGAATGGCAGCCACCAGCAGCACCGGGGTGACGACGCGGTAGAGACTGACGCCGGTGGCCTTCATCGCTGTGATCTCGTTGGAGCGGCTGAGAGCGCCGAACGTAATCAGCACGGCAACAAGCGAACAGAGCGGCGTGACGTTGTAGAGGATGAACGGAATAAGGTTCAGCAGATAGTCGCCGACCGTTACGAGCGGCGTCCGGTACTTGATGATGTCGCCGATGAGCTCGAAGAACGTGAAGATAATGAAGAGCACGGTGAGCGATGAGAGCACGAGCGCGAAATTGCGCAGGAAGCTGCCCATCGCGTACTCGTCGAGGATGAGCGGGAATCGCGCGCGTACGGCGCGACGCAAACGGCGCAGCCGATCGCCCGTGCCGACAGCGCCGGGCTCGGTAGGACGAATGCGCAGCAGGCGGTTGAAGCCTTTCGAGATTGCATTGCCGATGCTCGCAAATGCAGAGAGCGCGAGCCCGCCTCGTGACATCTGCTGAATCAGCAGAACTCCCGCAACGGTGAACAACACATTCGCCCCCCAGACACCTGCAAACGCAGGAACCTTCTGCTGGCGTGCAATCGCAACGCCGATCTCCGATAGGAAGTAGTAGAGGAAGACGAGCAGGAGCGTAACGGCGAAGCCGGTTCCTTTGCCTCCGCGCTTGGACGAGAGCCCGAGCGGCACGCCGACAAGCATAAGCACAAGACATGCAGCCGGGAACGATAGCCTGCGATGAAATTCGATGGAGTAAGGACGTGTATTGCCTGAGCCGTGTGCACGTCGCCAGACCTCGCTTGTGTCCAACGCCTGCATGGGTGTGTCGCGGCGGCTGAGGTGTGTATCCTCCTGCGAGTTTGTTTCGATAGGCAGAGGCGTGGATTTGAATGTGCCGATGTTGTATTGCGCCGGATCGTTTACCGGGATGTCATGCCGTGAGCCGTTGAGGAGATCGAGACGGAGGGTCTGGTGTTCGTTGCCAGCCTGAACAATGGCCTCCTGCGCACTGATGATGTGCGGACTTGCAGGCTGCGTGAGGTCCGCGAGGAAGACATGTTTCCAGATAGCCGTGCCGTTGGCGCCGGGCTGGACCTCCTGCGTGTAGAGAACGTAGTTTTTGAAGTCCTCGTAGAAGACACGCGGTTGAACTTCGACGGTAGCCTGCGAAGTCTTGCTCTGCTCCTCATAGTTGAGCAGTGCGCGTGCGGCGTGCGGAGCGATCCACAGGGAGTTTGCCAGGCCAGCCAGCCAGCAAAACACGGCGATGATGCTGACAATGCGCAGGAAGGAGACGACGCCGAGGCCGCTCGCACGCATCGCGGTAACCTCGCTGTCCGCTGCTAAACGGCTGAGGCCGAGCAAGATGCCGATGAGCACGGCCATCGGGATCGTGAAGTTGAGGAAGTTCGGTAGTAGATAGCCGATCAGGCGAAGGAGATCAAGCGGAGAGGCAACGCCGCGGACCGCAAGCTCCAGCAGCGGCAGCAGATAGCGCATGAACAGAATGAAGGTGAACAGCACGCCGCCCAGCAGGGCGTAGCCGACGACCTCGCGAAGAATGTAGCGGGTGAAGATGCGCACGTAAGACTTGCCTGCCGCATTCAAGTGTAACGTGCGCTAGCGGGCGCGCTGCGCAGAACGCAAGCGGAGCGAGTTGGCAAGCACGCTGACCGAGCTGAACGCCATCGCAATGCTCGCGAGCACAGGGCTGAGCAGGATGTGGAATCGCGGATAAAGCACGCCCGCGGCTATAGGGATGCCGATGACGTTGTAGAGCAGCGCCCAGCCGAGGTTTTGTCGCATCACCCCTACTGTTCTGCGGCTCAGGCGAATGCCTTCCGGGATGAGCGCGAGGTCAGAGTGGAGAAGAAGAATATCGCCGGCCTCGCGGGCAAGATCTGTACCGGCAGCCATGGCGAAGCCTGCGTCGGATTGCGCGAGCGAGGCCGCATCATTGATGCCGTCGCCCGCCATGCCCACGCGATGATGCTGCGATTGCAGCTCGCGGATCGCGCCAAGCTTTCCGCCCGGAAGAAGGCTTGCGCGAACTTCGTCAATACCGGCTTCGCGCGCGACGGCTTCGGCGGAGAGTTGCGTATCGCCGGTGAGCATGAGCGAGCGAATACCCAGCCTGTGAAGATCGAGGACGGTTTTTGCGGCTTCGGGACGAACGCGATCGGCGGCGAAGAAGACAGCTTGCGGTTGGCCGTTGAGCAGCATGTAAACCGGCGTGGTGTAAGAGAGTTGAGGCCCCGCGACGAGTGAGGCATCGAGTTCACCTGGCGGTAGCAACGACCGATTGCTCAGTAAAATCTCGCGTCCTTCTGCGCGGGCGCGCACGCCGATGCCGGGAAGGACTTCGACGTCTGAAATCGGCGAAGGTGGCTGGCCTGCGCTGTTTTCTACGGCATAGCGAACAATCGCCTCGGCCAGCGGATGAGTCGACGAGCGCTCGATTGCAGCCGCCAGTGCGAGTAGTTCGTTCGATGGGAGCGCAGGATTCGCGACTGTTTCGAAGCTCGCGATGTGCGGCTTGCCGGCGGTGAGGGTTCCCGTCTTGTCGAAGGCGAGCGTGTCGAGCGCAGCGACGCGTTCGATGGCTTCGCCGCCCTTGATGAGCAGGCCCGCACGCGCGGCGCGGCCGATGGCGACGGTGATCGCCGCCGGAACGGCGAGGCCCATGGCGCACGGGCAGGCGATGATCAGCACGGCGATCGCAATGGCAAACGGCTGCGCGAGCCCCTCGTGACGCCCGCCGGTGTTGAATGCGATCCACCACGCGATAAACGACAGCGCGGCCAGCACGAGGATTGTGGGGACGAAGATGGCACTGACGCGGTCGGCGAGGCGCTGCATGGGAGCGCGCGACGATTGTGCCTGCGCCAGCATCCGCTGCATCTGCGCGAGTGTGGAGGCATTGCCGACAGCAGTGGCGCGCACGACGAGCACACCGTCGAGATTGAGCGTGCCGCTGATGACGCGGTCGCCTCGACTGCGTGTGACGGGCAGCGGCTCGCCCGTGAGCATGGATTCGTCAAGAGAGCTGCGGCCGTCAAGGATTACACCGTCGACGGGGATGCGATCGCCCGGTAGGATGCGAAGGATGTCGCCGGAAGCAAGTGCATCGGCAGGAAGAAGCGTTTCTCGCGCAGCCGCGAAGTCAGGTTGCTCGGCGGCAAGGCTCACGTCCAGCAGCCGCGCCGTCGCAGCAGTGAGCTGCGCGAATCCCTGGATGGACCGCGTGGCCTGTCGGCGGGCACGAGCCTCGAGCCAGCGCCCGGCAAGCAGGAATCCGAGGATGAGGATCACCGACTCGAAGTAGACGTCCGCTCCTGACGCGCTGCCGCGCACCGTTGCGAAGAGGGATGCTCCGAACGCGCTGAGTGTGCCGATCGCGACGAGCGTATTCATGTTCGTCATGCGATGTCGCGTTGCGCGCCATGCGCTGACGTAGATCTCCGGCGCGGCGAAGAGCATGACGGCGAGCGAGAGCGCGCCAAGGAACCAGCGCAGCGGTTGTGCAGGCAACGACATCAGCGCCGCCGGCGTAAGAGGTTCGAGCACGCGCGTGAGAGAGTTCAGCACCGGATCGGCGCTGGAATTCGCCATCATCAGCGGCATCGAAAGAATCATTGCAATGGCCCCGGCGACGAGGCTCAGAAGTGCGCGAAGTCCCAGTGCGGGCTCATCGGCGTCGTGAATGTGCTCGCTGTGTCCGGCGTCGTGTGCGCCGTGATGAAGGGTGGGAACGCTGGCGTCGTAGCCGGCCTGGCGCACGGCTTCGATGAGCGGCTGCACCTCGACCGGGTGCGCAGAGTTGATCTGCGCCGAGTTGGCCAGCAGGCTGACCGTGGCAGACTCGACGCCGGGTACGGAGCACAGCGCGCGCTCCACGTGGTGCTGGCACGCGGCGCAACTCATGCCGGCGATCTGTAAAGTCTGTTCCGTCATGTCGGTCAGCGCAGAAGATGCGCCGGATAGCCCACGACATCGAGCGCTTGTTCGATCTGCACAGGCTCAATGTCGGTCGTCACACGTGCGGCGCCGACGCGAACCTCCTCGGCATGCGTGCCGGGCAGGGCATTGATCGTCTGCATCACCTGGCGAATGCAGCTCGTGCAGTGCATGTTCTCGATGATGAAATCCAGTGTGGCCATAGCGATTCGATGCTCGAGGTGCGATCAAGTCTTCAAACGGATTGCTCGGGGTGCGGGACAAAACGATAGCCCACGCCGCGTACCGTGAGGAAGTGTGAGGGTTTCGCGGGATCGGGTTCAAGATAACGGCGCAGCCGCACGAGAAAGTTGTCGATAGCGCGGGTGTCGGTGTCTTCGTGAACCCGCCAGACGTTCTCGAGCAGTTCCTTGCGCGCGATGACCTTGCCCGGGCGCTCCAGAAGATAACGCAGCAGGTCGGCTTCCATTACGGTCAGATGAATGGTGTCGCCAGGGCCGCGGATTTCCAGCGCATCGAGATCGATCGTGCGGCCGCCAAGAGTAAAAGTAGGTTGTTGCTGCGTCTCTTCGGGTGGAGGCGCGGAAGCGTCTTTGACGGGGTGCTCATTCGTTGCCGCCCAGTGCATGCGGCGCAGAAGGCCGGAAAGGCGCGCCATGAGCACGTTCAGATCGAAGGGTTTGGGCAGGTAATCATCCGCGCCCGCAGCAAAGCCCTCGACGACATCTTCAGACCGCCCGCGCGCGGTAAGCATCAGCACGGGGATGAAACGTCCGGCCTCGCGCAACGCACGCACAATCGAGAAGCCGTCCTGGCCGGGCAACATGACATCGAGCAGCACGGCCGCCGGTGGCTCGGGCGTGTTCAACAGCCAGTCGAGCGCAGCATCACCGTCAGCCTCGTGGTGCGTGCGGTAGCCCTCAGCCTCCAGGTTGAAAAGCAGGCCCTGGGCGAGGTGCTCCTCGTCTTCAACTACGGCGATAAGAGGGGAAGGCATCGGCGACGATTGTATCGCCGCCGCGGTTAGAGCATCGTTCCGGCTTTATGGGTGCGTAGCCTTCTGCGTCTGCGTCCCGGTGGTGCTCTGCGCCGTGGCTGCGCTGGCGGTCTCGGTGGTCTTCTGCTCTGAAGGCAGCTTGTGCTCTTCGAGCGCCAGCGCCTCCGGCATGTACGTCAGCGCCTGCCTGATCTGCGGGTCCCACTCGGCGCGGACCTTCAGGCCTTCCGCCTGCCCGAACTGGGAGGTGAAAAGCTCCGCCTTGATGCTGGACTTGATCCAGTCAAGATTGTCGTTAATGTCCTTGTCCGTGAACTCGATCTTCTGCGACTTCAGGAAGTCTTCGAACTGGCTGAGCATCACGTCGTCGACTACGAGTTCCTTTGTAATGCTGTGGCTCGAGAGATAGTGCGTTGTGAAGTCGAAGAACGCGCGGTGCGGAGGCGTCAGCAGCACCTCCTGAAAGTGATTGCTCTTCAACTCCTTGATCTTCTCGTCCGGTGTGATGCCACCGCCGCCATACATGGGGCGGCCCGCGTCGGTGAGCTTCACCTCGCGGTTGGTCTTGTCGGCCGGCAGCGCGTCATTGCGCACGTAGTAGTAGTCGTACAGCGAAACGTTGTTGTAGTTGCGCTGGATGAGACGCCCTGACGGCGTGTAGTAGTGGAAGGTCGTCAGGGCAAGCCCGGTGTTCTCCGAGATCGGGAAGACCGTCTGCACAAGGCCCTTGCCGAAGGTGGTTTCGCCGACGATGAGCGCGCGGTCGTGATCCTGCAGCGCACCGGAGACAATCTCCGCCGCCGACGCCGTGTCACGGTTCACCAAGACTACGATGGGGTACTTGAGGTCTGAGCCTTTGGGCGCGCGATAGACCTGGTCCGGGAAGGCCCGGCCGCGCTGCGAGACGACAATCTGGCCCTTCTGCAGGAACTTATCCGCAGTGTTGACGGCCTCGTTCAGCAACCCGCCGGGGTTCTCGCGAAGGTCGATCAGCAGACCTTGAACGCCGGGGCCGAACTTGTCCAGCGCCTCCTGCACCTCGTGCGAGGTGGTCTCCATGAACTGCGTGACATGGACGTAGCCGATACCCGGCTTGATCAGAAACGCGATATCGACCGAGTAGCGCGGAATCTCGTCGCGGATGAGGTCGAAGACCAGCGGCTTGGATGCGCCCTCACGCGCCATCGTCACGGTGACGTGCGTGCCGCGCGGCCCTTTCAGCATGGTGGCGACGGCAGCCGAATCCATGTTGTCCGTGGACTTGCCGTCGACCGCCAGGATGACATCGCCCGGACGGATGCCGGCCTTGTAGGCGGGCGTGCCCTCAAACGGGGCGAGCACCACAATCTTGTTCTCCTGCGGCTGGATCTGCATACCCACGCCGTAGTATTTGCCGTGCTGGTCCTCGCGCATCTGGGCGAAGCTCTTGGGATCGTAGAAATTCGAGTGCGGATCGAGCACGTGCAACATGCCCGGGATCGCGCCGTCGTAGATGTACTTATTGATGTGGTCGGTGTCGAACTTATCCGCGTAATTCTGCTCGACGAGCGCGTACACGTCGGTGAAGTTCTTCATCGAATCGCGCAGGGTGGTCTCATCCGAAGCGGACTGGGCAGCAACGCGACCGCCGATGATGGAACCGGTAACTCCGCAGGCGGCTAGAAAGATGGCTGCGGAAAAGAGGGCGCGACGGGTACGCGAGTTCATGGCGCGGAAGAACCTCGAAACGAGCAGAAAGACCCCAAATAAGGCACACAACGGCCCGCTGCTCGTTGGACGAGTATAGCATTCGGTCGGTGAGCCCAGACCCCTGAACTGCCCGTTGCAGATTAGGCGGACCACGACGCGCAGAGGTACTCCCAGACAGGTAGAATGGTCGCATTGGATGACCTCAGGCAGGCACTGCGGGTCCAATAAGAGCACGCTGCAGAGTGGCTTGCAGGAGGTCAGAACCGCCTCCGCTCCGCCCGCCGGAATGGCTGCCGCGAGGTGAGGTCCCCGAAGGAACGAATGATCAGTAAGCAGGACAGCAAGCTCAGTAAGAAGCACAGCAAGCTCTGCAAGTACGGATATCTTGCACGTACATGCCGGTTTGCCGGCGCAGTTCTGGCCGCGTCACTGGTGGCAACACCCAGCATGCTGGCGCAGGTGCAGGCTCAGCAACCCAGGTATCCGGTACCCGGCGGAGGGATGACCCCCGCGCCGCAGCCCCGTCTCCAGCTTCCGCCCTTGCCCGCTACGGCTCCCATCACCCCCAACGGCACCGTCGTCGAAGACGTGATTGCGCGCGTGAACGACCAGATCATCACACGCACCGAGTACGAGCGCGCCCGCCAGCAGGCGATGGAACAAGCCCGGCAGGAGAACGTGCCCCAGTCGGAGGCAGACGAGAAGCTGAAGGACATGCTGCGCGACATGATTGACCAGCAGCTTCTGCTCTCGAAAGGCAAGGAACTCGGTATCAACGGCGACGCCGAGACGATGCACCGGATGGATGACATTCGCAAGCAGAACCATCTGGATTCGATGGAAGCTCTCCAGAAGGCCGCGGAGCAGCAGGGAGTTTCCTTTGAGGATTTCAAACAGCAGATCCGCAACCAGGTAATTTCCAACCAGGTCGTGCAGGATGAGGTGGGGCGTCACCTGAACCTGACGCGAACCCAGGAACAGGCCTACTACGACCAGCATGCGAAGGATTTTGAGGTTCCCGAGCAGGTGCACCTGAGCGAGATCCTGATTCCCACCGCGGACAACGCGACCGATGCCCAGATCGCTGCGGCGCAACAGAAGGCGGACGAGGTCGAAGCCAAACTCAAGGGCGGAGCCAACTTCGCCGAGACTGCGAAGACGGAATCTGGCGGACCCACAAAGGCCGCCGGCGGCGATCTCGGTGACTTCAAGCGCGGCACTCTGGGCGATGTCCTTGAAAAGGCGACATTCTCTTTGCCCGCAGGCGGCTTCACAGAACCGATCCGGACCCGCCAGGGCTTTGTGATCCTTCGAGTGGACAGCCACCAGCAGGCCGGGACTCCTCCGCTGGACCAGGTAGAACGGCAGGTCCAGGAGGCGATTTACTTCCAGCAGCTTCAGCCGGCGCTGCGCACCTACCTGACGAAGGCTCGCGAGGATGCGTACATCGACATCAAGCCGGGTTTCGTGGACACAGGCGGCAGCCGTCAAGAGACCAAGCCGGAGTTCACTGCCTACGCTCCTCCGCCACCGAAGAAGAAGACGGTGAAGAAGCAGCGCGTGGAGCAGGAGAAGGCCGCCCAGGCACAGGCTGATCTGGCCGCGGCACGCGCGAAGGATCAGGAGAAACAGGCGGCCAAGGTCGCGGCGAGTGCGCCGGCGGGCAACAGCGCGCAGCCGCCGAAGAAGCACAAGATCCACCGCGAAAAGATTCGCTACGGCCAGGCCCCCGAAAAAGCCCTTCCGGCTGGAGCGGCGCAGGCAGCGGAGACAGGGAACAACGCGCAGCCGATGGGACAGACCGCCGGCGCGGCCATGGCTCCGGTAGAGTCGACGACAACGATCACGACGGGTACGGGCGTCGAGGAATCCAATGCGGATTCCCTGGCACCACTGGCCGTGGCCACTCGCAAAACGCGTTTCACCGCGCGTGAGCAGGAAACCGAAGCGAAGCGTGCAGAAGATAAGCTTGCCAAGGCAGAGGTGAAGGCCACCAAGCGGCCCGCCCCTGCAACGGCACAGCAGACCGCCGACGAGAAAACGCGTGCCCAGCCGCTGGGCTTGAACGGCAACACCGACAGCAAGAAAAAGAAGCCGAAGACAACGCACGACAAGAATGAGCCGAAGGAGCGCCTCCAGGACAAGCCGAAGCCGGTAGAGGCGCCGCCCGCGCCCATTGCTCCGACAGCAAACCCGGCTTTGGGGGGCACGCCTCTGCCGGCCGCGCAGACCCCTCCGGCGACCCAGACGCCCGCGCCTGCGACTCAGCCGCCGGCCGCCACGCAAAAACAGCCAGAGTAGCGGTTCCTGCGCTGCTTTCCACCACGGAGCCCCGGTCACCGGGGCTCTCGTCGTATGCTGAGTCCCAACCGATGAAAGATTTCTTTGTTGCCGACGCACCTCGCTTTGAAAACCAGGCCATCACCACCTTCTTCTGCCTCGCCGCGATAAGCTTGCGCGACCGCAAGGGCGGCGGCGGGCAGTACCTTGCCCTCACGCTGACCGACAAAACCGGGCAGCTTGAGGCTCGCATGTGGGAGGAGTTCGCCAACGTCGTCGAGTCCTGTGCCGAGGGCTGCTACGTCAAGGTGCAGGGGCAGATCTCGAAGTACAACGGAAGGTTCCAGATCACATTGAACCGCATGCGCGCCGCCTCCGAGAGCGAGGTCGACACCGCCGACTTTGTGCCCACGACGCAGTACGAGATCCCCGCGATGATGGCCGAGCTTCGCGGCTACGTCGAGGCGTTCTCGAATTCGTACCTTCGCGCTCTCATCCTCCGCTTCTTCGATGACCCTGCCATCGGCGCGGCCTTCCAGGAAGCGCCCGCAGCCAAGCGCCTGCATCACGCCTGGCTGGGCGGCCTGCTCGAGCATGTGCTGGCTCTCGTGCGCGTCTGCCGCGCCACCGCCCCCTTCTATCCTGAGGTCGACCCCGACCTCCTCGTCACAGGCGCAATCCTCCACGACATCGGCAAGGTTCGCGAGCTCAGCTGGCGCTCCAACTTCAGCTACACGCTCGAAGGCCAGCTCGTCGGCCACATCACCATCGCGCAGCGCATGCTCGCCGAGGCCATCTCGTCAATGGATGCCGAGGCACGCGAGCGAGCGGAGCACACTGGGGAACCGCCCGCGCTCTTCCCTGAATCCCTGCGCGTGCTCGTCGAGCACATGATCCTGGCGCATCACGGCAAACTGGAGTTCGGCTCTCCCAAGCTGCCGATGACGCCGGAGGCGATGCTGCTAAGCGCCCTCGACGATCTCGAGGCGAAGTTCCAGGCGATGCGCGCGGAGTTTGCGGCCGCTCGCGACGCCGGACGGCGGCCTGACGAGCCGACCGAGTGGGTCCGCTCGATGGACCGCAATCTCTTCGATTCGCGCAGGTTCCTCGAAGCGCAAGTTTCGAGCCCCAGCTCCCCTGCACCGCAGGTTGCGCCAGCCGCCCCGCTTGAGACGGTAGAGTCCGCAAGCGAGGACTCACCAGAGCCGCTTGAACCCATTCCGGAGTTCGGCGATCTGTTCACGGAGCCCTGAGCGGCTCGTTGGTGGTGCCTCATTTTTGAAATTGAGCTAGTCCAACAGCCAGAGAGAGTATTGTCCCCGGCTCATTCCTTCCGGCGGATCGTTCCCTTTTCTGTTTGGATGTGAAATCAGCTCGTCCTTTATTTTGCTGAGAAGCTCGTCTGGAAGCTCCTCGGAGCCATGTTTTTCAACATGCCACCCTGCATCGTCCTCGTAGACGATTGCGACCAGATCGTGTTGTTCGTTGACGACTTCCGCCTCTAAGCGGCCAGCTTCAATATTTCCGCTGAGAATCACTTCCAACATGCCATCGATGCTATCCCACCATTTTCTGTCGAAGCGGGCGAAGCGCTCTCGACCGTTCGTCGCGGTAAGTCATTGCTTCAAACCGATATAATCAAGCTCTCATGCTTCGATTTTTCACTGCAGGCGAGAGTCACGGCGAGGCGCTGGTGGCCCTCATGAGCGGGCTGCCCGCTGGAGTTCCGGTCGACCAGGAGTTTGTGAACCACGAGCTGTGGCGCCGCCAGCAGGGCTACGGCCGCGGCGGCCGCATGCGCATCGAGAAGGACGAAGCCCACATCCTTTCCGGCGTCCGCCACGGCAAAACTATCGGTTCGCCGATTGCGATGACCCTGGCCAACCGCGACTGGAAGAACTGGGAGCAGATCCTCCCCGTCGAATCCGGCGACCCCTCGCTGCACAAAGCCGTTGCCAGCCCGCGCCCCGGTCACGCCGACCTCGCGGGGGCACTCAAGTACGACTTCAAGGACGCACGCTACGTGCTCGAACGCGCCAGCGCCCGCGAGTCTGCTGCCCGCGTCGCCTGCGGCGCTCTCGCCAAGCTCCTGCTTCGCGAGCTCGGCGTCCATGTGGCAAGCCACGTCGTCCGCGTCGGCACCGCGCAGCTCGCTCGCGAAGTTTCCTTTGACGAGGTCGCAGCCATCGCAACCCGCGAAGACGTCATGCTCGCCTGCGCTGACGCCGACTCGGAAGCCGCGATGAAGGCCGAGGTCGACAAGGTCCTGCGCACCGGCGACACCGTCGGCGGCGTCTTCGAGGTCATCGTCCACGGCCTTCCTCCCGGCATCGGCACCCACGTCAACTGGGACGAGCGCCTCGATGGCCTGCTCGCCCAGGCGCTGATGAGTCTGCAGGCTGTGAAAGCCGTCGAGCTCGGCCGCGGTGTCACCGCCGCAGAATCGCCCGGCTCCCAGGTCCACGACGCAATCGCCTACGCGGCTGAAGCGGAACAGGCAGGCGAGGGCTTCACCAAATTCCGACGCGAGAGAAATAATGCAGGCGGAGTCGAAGGCGGCATGTCCAACGGCGAAGATGTCGTGGTTCGTGGCTACCTGAAACCGATCTCCACTCTGCGCCGGCCGCTTGCCTCCGTATCCTTCGAAACTCGCGAGGCAACGAAGGCTGCGTATGAGCGTTCAGATGTGTGTGTAGTGCCGGCCGCGGGCGTAGCCGGCGAGGCGATGGTCGCGCTGACCATCGCTCGGCTGGTGCTCGAAAAGTTCGGTGGCGACAGCCTCAACGAACTCAAGCGCAACTTCCAGGGATACTGCGAACAGATTCGGGCTTTTTGATCATGAGCAATACGAAGACAGAACTCGACAACACGACTTCGACCGGGGCGGAAGGCGCGAGGGTTCATCCGATCGTAAAGTATCCCGACCCCGTGCTGTCGGAGAAGGGCGCACCGGTCACGGAGTTTGGACCGAAGCTCGCGCAGTTTATCGAAGAGATGTGGGCCAGCATGTATGCCGCGCACGGCATCGGCCTCGCCGCCCCGCAGATCGGTGTGTCGAAGCGGATCACGGTAATCGACGTCAGCTTCAAGGAGCGTCCTGACGAAAGGCTCGTGCTGATCAATCCGGAGATCATCCGGCGCGAGGGAAAGCAGTTCGAAGAAGAGGGTTGCCTTAGTCTTCCGGAGATTCGTGAAAAGGTGCAGCGCGCCGCCCGCGTCAAGGTTCGCGCCCAGGACGTGAACGGCGAATTCTTCGAAGCCGAGGGCGACGAGCTGCTGGCCCGCGCGATGCAGCACGAGATCGATCACCTCGACGGCGTGCTCTTCATCGATCGCATCAGCCCGCTCAAGCGCGACCTCGTCAAGCGCCGCATCCGCAAGCTGCAGAAGAACGGCGAGTGGTGACGGCCGATGAGGCTCGTCTTCTGCGGAACGCCTGACTTTGCCGTGCCCACGCTCGAAGCCCTGCTCGAGCACGGGCACGAGATTCCACTCGTCCTCACGCAGCCCGACCGCCCCGCCGGACGCAGGATGGAACTGCAGCAGTCGGCCGTCAAGCGCACAGCTCTCTCCCACAATCTCCGCATCCTGCAGCCTGAAAAAATCAAGAACAACGCAGACCTTCGCGCCGATCTCGAGTCCATCCAACCCGACGCGATCATCGTTGTCGCCTACGGCCGCATCATCCCGGAGTGGATGTTGAAGCTGCCGCGCTTCGGCAACATCAATCTGCACGGCTCCCTGCTGCCCAGGTACCGTGGCGCCGCGCCCATTCAGTGGGCCGTGGCCAATGGCGAATCCGAGACCGGCGTGACCACGATGCAGCTCGACGCCGGCCTCGACACCGGCGACATTCTGCTTGAGCGCTCCCTTGCAATCTCCCCCGCCTCCACCGCGTCAGAACTCTATCCGCAACTAGCGTCCATCGGTGCAGACCTGATGATCCAAACATTGAGCGGTCTCGAGCAAAACACCATCGCGCCACGAAAACAGGACAACACGCATGCATCGCTCGCGCCGATCCTGACACGCGACGATGGCCGCATGGAACTCGATCGCAGAACAGCTCGCGAAGTCTACAGCCGTTGGCGCGGATTTTCGCCCTGGCCCGGTGCACACGCAGAGTTCCGCGACAAGCGCTTCCTCGTGCATCGCATGCATCCGGCCACCCCCAACGATCTGAAACTCGCGGCCGGTGAGCTCGCACTGAGCGGCGACGAGCTTCTCGCCGGCACCGCAAGCGGAACACTCGCCCTCGACGAAGTGCAGATGGAAGGCAAGGCCCGTATGCCCGGCGCCCGGTTTGCGCGGGACTTCCAGGTTCGCCGCGGAGAGCGTCTTGCCTGAGCCGCGCCAACGCGCTGACCGAAACGCTTCGCGCGCGAAGCAAGCCGGAGGAAACCAGCACGCGAAAACCATTAGCTCCGCGCGCCTGGCAGCATTTCATATCCTCATGCAGGTCGAAACGTCATCGGCACACAGCGATGATCTGCTCCACGGCGCCTCCCTGCAAAAGCTCTCGCAACCTGATCGCAATCTCGCGACCGCCCTCGTCATGGGCGTCTTGCGCTGGCAGATTGCGCTCGACTCCGAGCTGTCAAAACTGCTGGACCGTCCCGATCAGCCCTTGCCCGATGAAATTGTCATCGCACTGCGAATGGGTGCATTCCAGCTCCGCCACATGGACCGCATCCCCGCGCATGCGGCCCTCAGCGAAAGCGTCGAGCTCGTGCGCGCCGCGGGACACCCGAAGGCCGCCGGGCTCGTAAACGCAATCCTGCGCAAGCTCTCGGCGAAACCCGCGCCCGGCACGCCGATCGTCGAGTCGATCGACGGAATCGCGAAACGCCTCGGACATCCGGCCTGGATGGTGAAGCGCTGGGAAGCTTTCTACGGCAGGGAAGCAACTCTCGCCATCTGCGAATACGATCAGCGCGAACCCACGCACGGCCAGTTGTTCGCTCACGCTCCAATCGCAGAAAAGATCGATACGAATCTCATCGACGATGGCTCGCGCCTCATCGCCGAGCTCGCCGCAGTCGGTCACCCATCGCCCGAACGTATTTGGGATGCATGCGCCGCGCCCGGTGGAAAAACAGCAGTCCTCGCTCGCCGTCACCCAACCGCCGAACTGCTCGCCACCGACATCAGCGCGAAACGCCTTCAATCCATGCGCCGCCGAATCGAAATCGACCTGCCCGGTCGCGCGATTCGCACGTTGCAGGCAGACGCAGCTCGACTTCCCAAAGACGAAGGCAGCTTCGATCTCATTCTCTGCGACGTGCCCTGCAGCGGCACCGGAACGTTTGCGCGCAATCCGGAAATCCGCCACCGCCTCGAACCGTCTGAGCTCCAACGCCAGGCAGCGCGCCAACAAGAAATTCTCGGCTCCGCACTCCAGCGCCTGCGCCCCGGCGGCCGCCTGCTGTACTCGACCTGCTCGCTCGAACCCGAAGAGAACGAGGAAGTCGTAAAGTTCGTTCTCGCACAAGGCGACGCCGGGGGATTCCGCCTCATCCCCATCGAAAATTTGCTGGAGCAGATGCGATCAACCCGCGGGATTCACGACGAGGCAGATCACTTGAATCAACTCGTGCGTGGAAACACGCTGCGGACCTTGCCCGGCGCCAATTTCCAGGGCGATGGATTCTTCGCTGCCGCATTCGCTCGCGAAGCTTAACGTTCTACTGCGGCGCCTTCGGTGTCGTCACGGGCGTGGGCGCACTCGGTGGAGTTGCAGGCGGAGTCGCCGCGCTAGACGGATGCCCGAAGGTCAACTTCACAACCGAACCCTTGCTCGCGCGGTGTCCTGCTTCCGGCGACTGGGACGTCACAGGCCCCGCCGGCACCATCTGCACAGGAGCTGCCTGCTCAGGCGCAGCGCTCGCGTTAGGATTCGCAGCCGTATTCGGCTGCTGTCCGCTTGCCGCCGGAGTCGCCGCGGGCGTCGGCTGCACCACCGGCGCCATCTCCCCCAGCGCAGCAACGCGCAGCCCAAGCGTAATCGCTGCGCGGTTCGCAGAAGGCCAGCTCATCCCGACAAACGACGGCATCACGAATGCCTCGGAAGCTCCCGCGCCCTGTTGACTCAGCAGCAGATTCACGCGCGGCTGGTCCACTCCTGCATCCGGGGGCGGCGTCTGCGACAGCACCATATCGGTATCGCCTGGTGCATCCATATGCGCCAGCGTGCCCAGGTCCAGCGAAGCCTTGCGCAGATCCAGCGTGGCCTCGCGCACGGGCTCGCCTACGATATCCGGGATCGTCACCTGCTGCGGCCCCAGGCTCTCCGTCACCCGCACCTGCCATCCCCTGCGCACGCGTGAGCCCGTCGCCGGAGCCTGCGAAAGAATGCGGCCTGCAGGCACGGTCCGCGAATAATACTTGTTCTCGATGTTCAAATCGAGCCCGCTGTGCAGCGCCGATTCACTGGCCTGCGCCACGGTAAGCCCCGCCAGATCGGGGATCGAGACCTCTCGTCCATGCAGCGCAATTCGCAGCGCCAGCCCCGCAAACAGGACAAACACCACGAGCATCAGCAGCGCACCTGAGAACACGCGCAAAATTTGGAGAAATCGCCGCATCGGACTCAGCATACAGCGTTCGATGCGGTCCAGCTCTATCTACGATTGTCAGAGGCCGGCTCAGGATGAATAAGCACGCGCGTAACCTGCGGATGATGCAGGCGAAACTCATTCTCAAAGTCCGTAATGATCGCATGAACTCGGCTCATCGGCAGGTCATCCGGCAGAGTGCAGTGGCAATTCACCTGAATGGAGGTGGCCGACCCACTGTATCCGCGCGTGACCGTGATCTCGTGAATGTCGAGGATCTCCGGAAACCGGGTCGCCGTCTTTCGCATCTGCGCCTCGAGATTCTTTGCCGTCTCAATCGGCGCGGCATGTGCGATTGTCGCCGGCTCTCCTTCGATATGCGTCAACAACGTGGCGATGCCCGGAACCTCGCGGCGAATGTCGTTCTCCAGTTGCGTCGCAATCTCGTGCGCGTTGCGCAAGGACATCGATTCAGGCACCTCGAGATGCTGTTCCAGGTGCAACGCGCCGTCATACTGTTGCAGGGTGACATCATGAACGTTCAGATTGCGCCGGGCGGCAACCGCGCGCACGCGGTCGAAAGGGCTCTCGTCGAGAGTCGCCGTCGGCACTGTCCTCACAACAACATCGGCGTCTCCGAGCCGCTTTTGTACTGCCGCAGTCGCCTCGGAGGTCACCTGTTCGGAACGCTGAAAACTAAGAGCGCGCGGCAGCCCGAGCGTCAGATCGACAAAGTAGTCCGATCCCGAACGCCGCACTCGCAGCCGCTGTACAGAAATGACGTCGGGAATCGCCTGCAGATCGCGGAGGATGTGCCCCTGCACCAGGTCGCGAACCTCAGCCGGTGTTGCATCCAGCAGCGAATCCAGCGTCTTGCGCGCCAGCCTCCACGTCACGCGCAGGATGATGGCCGCAACCACCAGCGCGGCAATCGGATCGGCATAACGCAATGCAGGCAGATTCCAGCGCTGCCCTGCGTAAGAAAATAAAAGTCCCACAATCACCGCAGCCGACGACCAGATGTCCGTGCCGAAGTGCATTGCGTCTGCCTCCAGCGCCTCGCTCCTATGCGCCTTGGCAACACGATGCAGTGCAGCGGAACGTGCCGAGTCCACGAGGATGGACAGCAGTAGAACTACGAACGGCCACACGGAGAATCGCAGCGCCAGGCGGGTCGGATGCAATATGCGCACGATCGCCTCAATCGCAATCCACACGCACGACGCGATCATCAACGCGGTCTCTACCGCAGCAGAGAGATTTTCAACCTTCCCATGACCGAAGGCATGTTCAGCATCCGCCGGGCGGTCCGACAGTCGCACCGACGTAAACGTCAGCAGCGACGCGATGAGATCGATGCCAGAGTGCGCCGTCTCACTCAACATCCCGAGCGAGCCCGTGAGCAGCCCCGTGATGAGTTTCAGCAGCGTGATGCCGGAGGCCGCGAGAAATGACGTGAGCGCAGCCGTTCGCTTTGCGTATGCACGTTCGTGATGCTCCGTGCTCGCGCTGACGGACTGTGTGCTCCCTGCCATTCGGTGAGGATACATGCGACGCTATGCTTTAGTGCCGCGATAAAGGCCGGCCGCGCGCAAAAGGTATCCATCCCACGCACAGCGCGTAAAACCCGCATCCTGCATCAGGCTCAGCATGCGAGGGGGACGAGGAAACCGCCGAACCGAAGCAGGCAGATAGGCGTACGCCGCGCGCTCGCCCGAGATCCATCCACCCACCACCGGCAGCACGCGATGAAAGTAAAGGTTATACAGCGCGCCACTCACGCCATCGGGCTGGTTGCACTCCAGGATCCCGAGGCCGCCGCCCGGCCGTAATACGCGATGAATCTCCGCGAGCCCGGCGCCATAGTTGCGTAGATTCCGAAAGCCAAACGCCGAAGTCACCAGGTCGAGAGAGTTGTCCGGGAAGGGAAGTGCCATCGCGTCGCCCTCCACCCAGCGCACATTCGCCCCCGCATACTTGCGCTCCGCAAGGCGAAGCATCTCGCTCGAGAAGTCGAGACCTGTCACTGGTTCAGCGTTCGCCGGCCGCGCAGCCAGCAGCGCCGCTGTCAGGTCGCCGGTCCCGCAGCAGATGTCCAGCACTCTCGCCTCTGGGCGAGCCAGTATCTCGCGAAACGTCACAGCCGTCCGCCGCCACCAACGGCGGTCCAGCCCAAACGACAATAGATGATTCAGGCGATCGTAGGTCGGCGCGATCGAGCTGAAGATCTCACGCACATCCTCCGCCGCCTGGCCCTCGGAACTTCCGGCTGCCGGACGCGCGCCTTTTGTCCGTTCGCCGCGTTCGTGTTCCGCTCCTGCAGCAGAGGGATTCACTGCAGCGCTCCATTAAGCTGAAGCTGTATGCCCTTGGCCTCTGCGACGATTTCGCTCGCTGCTGCCAGCAACTCCTGCGGGCTCACATCACGAACAACCGTGGCGCTGCCGATACTTGTGGGCAGCACAAAAGACCGGGCGCCGCTTCGATTTTTCTTGTCCTTCGCCGTCAGGATAACGAGTTGGTCTGCCTCGGCGCGGAACGGCTTCATCGGTCCGTACGCGCGAATCAGGTTCTGCATCCGCTCGCTGTCGTCCGCTGTGATAAGTCCGCGCGCGGCCGCGATGCGGATCGCCGCAAGCATGCCCCACGCCACCGCCTCGCCGTGCAGCAGTTGCTTGTACTCCGTGGCGGCCTCAATCGCGTGCCCCAGCGTATGTCCAAGGTTCAAAATCATGCGCAACCCCGACTCGCGCTCATCCGCATTCACGACGTCTGCCTTCACCCGCACGCTGGCTGCAACCACATCGGCCAGCACCTGCTCATCACCCGCCAGAACCCGCTCGCGTTCGCGCTCCAGCAGCGCAAAAAGTTCCGCATCGCGAATGATGCCTGCCTTGATCGACTCCTGCAGTCCCGCGTGAAGTTCATCCGAATGAAGCGTCGAAAGCGTGGAAACGTCCGCATAAACAGCCAGCGGATGATGAAACGCTCCTGCCAGATTTTTGCCCGCGGCAAGGTTCACGCCGGTCTTGCCTCCGATGGAACTGTCCACCTGCGCCAGCAGCGTCGTCGGCACCTGCACATAGCGAATCCCGCGCATATAGATCGCTGCAAGAAATCCGGTCATGTCGCCGATCACGCCGCCGCCAAATGCAATCAGCACCGAATCGCGATCCGCGCCACCTTCCGCCAGCTGCTCCAGCAGCCGCTCTACGGTGGCCATGCGTTTATGCGACTCGCCGCTCGGAACCGTAAGCGTTGCCAGCGGCACCGAGAACCCGCCGAACAACTCATTCCCCCACAGCCTCAGAATCTCGGGCGAACTGACGACAAACGCGCGCTGCTTTCCGGCACGCAGTCCACCTTCCAGATGCGCGTCCACGCGCGAGCCAACGGAGGCGAGTAAGCCTGTGCCGATCTGCACGTCGTAGGAGACACTCGGCGTGCGTACTGTAACGGTTTTGACCTCGGATGACACCCCTTCAGGATAACGCGTTACGAACGTTCCTCTCGCTACACCTCTGATTCCGGCGATTCAAGCTCGGGCCGCGTCTTTGCATACAGCAGCGACGCCACGATGGTGATGCCCAGCAGCACTGCGATCACTAACAGCGAGACCAGCGGCCCCACTTCAATCCAATCTCCAAGCAGCATCTTGATCGCCGCAAAGGCGAGCACCGCCGCCAGGCCGAAGTGCAGAAACCGCAGCTTCGCCAGCATGGCCGCCAGCAGCACGTACAACGAGCGCAGCCCCATCACGGCCATGATGTTCGACGTGTAGGCGAGAAACGGCTCTCGCGTGATGCTGAGCACTGCTGGAATCGAATCCATCGCAAACACAACATCACTCAGCTCAATGGCAATCAGGGCCAGCATCAGCACGGTCATCATCCGGTGACCGTCTTCACGCACAAAGAAGGCGTCCTGCCGCTCGCTTACCGGATGAATGCGGCGGATCCACTCAATCCATGCAGGTGTCTTTTCGTTGTCATGGCTTGGCATCACAAGCCGCACGGAGCTGATCAGCAACACGGCGCCGAAGACATAGCTGACCCAGTGGAAGCGATTCAACAGGCCGACGCCGGCAGCAATAAACGCGCCGCGCATCACGATGGCGCCCGCAACACCCCAGAACAGTACCTTCGGCTGCCGCTGCTCCGGAACGCGAAAGATCCGGAACAGCAACAGGAAGACGAAGAGGTTGTCGATCGAGAGAGATTCTTCGATCGCATACGCCGCCAGGTACTGTATGCCGCCTTGCGTGCCGAACCTCGGCAGCACCAGCCCCGCAAGCGCCAGCGACGCGGCAACCCAGATGAACGTGGCGTAGACCGCCTTGCGATGGGTGTCGTGCACGCGGCGCGCCATCAGGTACTCGGCCGTCAGCAGCACAACCAGCGCTACATGAAACGCAATCCAGTAGGAGATTGGCGTCGCCACCACCGCAAGACTCCTTCCGGCACCTCGGTCCGGCTAGTGTTGATCGATCAGCCGAAGCAAATCCACGAAAAGATCGGCCGACACCTGCAGACTCTGGGCACTCAACTTGTCCAACGAGTCCTGTGCAGTGTGATGGTACGCGTAGTCACCCCGCTTGTCGTCATAGGGTCCGTACTCATACGCAATCACATCCAGCACCGGAACACCGCGCTGCTTGAACGGCAGATGGTCGTCCTCGATCGGGCCGGAATGCCTGAACAAATAATTTGAATGCCCCGTGTTCTTGCCCGCCCTGGCCAGCAGATCCAGCAGCCACGGCGTGGAGTTCAACTCGCGATCGATGTTCATGTCTTTCCAGCCGATCATGTCCGCGACGATGAACGCCTTGATGCGCCCCAACGTTCCGTCCCCGCTCCACTTCGCTGCAATGTGTCGCACGCCGTACAACGAGTCCGCGTCCGTCCACTGTTCGTTGATCGACTCTTCGCCGTCATCAAACAGCAGCCACACCGAATATCCCTGCGGCGGATGCGTGCGCAGATACTGCCCGATAGCAATCAACAGCGCCGTCGTGCAAGCGCCGTCATTCGCGCCCACGAAGTCGATGTCCTTCAGCCAGTAGTTCGTCTCGTAGTGCGAAGCGAGGACGATGATGCCATCCTTCTTGCCCGGAAACTTCACAACGAAGTTGCGCATCGCCGTCATCCCGATCGGCGTACGAGCATAGAACTCATCCGTAACGAAGTTTCCCTTCGCTGTCTCCGGCTGAAAGTGCGACTTGATGAAGTCCTCCGCCGCCGCATGCCCGCGCGATCCCACGTAACGCTTCGGCGCAACCTTGACGTACTCCTGCGTCAGCCGCAACACCTCCGCGCCCGAGATGCCGTGCGTCGAAGCCTGCTTCGCAGCGCGTGCCGGAATTCCAGCACCGAAGAAAACCACCAGCAATGCTCCCCATGCCATGCGGCCCGCTGAGCGAAGACCCATTAGGCCGCCCCTTTCAACTCTGCCTGCTTCTTACGGCGGTTTGGATGAACAAAGTAAGCCACGCCCACGCCCAGGAAGTACAGCGTCAGCATCGGTGCTGCGAACAAACACATCGCTGTCGGCTCAGGCGAAGGACAGATGATGGCCGCGATCAAAAAGATCGCCAGCACGGCGTAGCGGAAGTGCTTCAGCAGAAACTTCGCATCGACAATTCCAAACAGCGACAGGAAGAAGATCACCACCGGCATCTCAAAACAGATGCCAAGTCCGAGGATCACGGCCAGAAAGAATCCGGTGTAATCCTCGATCGTAATCATGTGCGTGAAGTTCTTCCCGAAGTCCTGGATAAGAATCACCATCGCGCCGGGCAGCACATACCTGTAGCCGAACCATGCTCCGGCCAGAAACAGGAACACCGTGATCGCCAGAAACGGGAACACGTACTTCTTCTCGTTCGCGTACATTCCCGGCGAGATAAACAGCCACACCTGGTACAGGATGAACGGGCTCGCGAAGATGGCTCCGAACACCAGCGCCGTCTTGATGAACAGGTTGATCGCGTCCGTCGGATGCGTCATCGTCATCGACAGATGGATGTCCAGCAGCGGTTTCTGAATGAACGTGATGAGTTGAACGCGGAAGATCCACGCAATCACCATGCCGCCGCCCAGGTACATCACGCTGCGGAGCAGCCGCGTGCGCAGCTCCTCCAGGTGTTCCATCAGGCTCATGCCCGGCAGTTCGGCGCGTTCCTGCGCGGCACTGCGCGCGCGGTCCAAAAGATCAGCGGCCACCGGACTCGCCTTCTGCTGCCATCGCTACGGCCGCATGTTCGTTTTCATTGGAAGAGGGAATGGCATCCAGCAACCCACCGCCCAGCGGATCTCCCGCCGCCGCGATGTCCTCTTCGCGCGTCCTGCGCGCCTCGGGCAATCCTGTAGAAGGCGGCATCATCTTCAGCTCACCCGACGTCGCAATGGGAAGGGCTTCCGCCGCAACCTCTTCCGCCGGCGCTTCGGCCGCCACAGCAGCCGTCTCCGTACTCTCAGCCTCCGGCTCCGGCAGATGCGGATGCGGGGGTGTGTCCACGGGCTGAGCTACCGGCGCCGCAGACTCCATGGCAGCGATCTGCTTCTGGCGATCTTCCTGCTCGGCCAGCCGCAGCTCCTCCTCCATCTGCATCTTGAACTCGTTCGACGCCCGCCGGAACTCACCTACCCATTTGCCCAGCTCGCGCGCCAGCATCGGCAGCTTCTTGGGCCCAAAGAGCAGAAGCGCCAGCACAAACAGAAAAATGCTGTCGGAGAAGCTAGGCATATTGATAACGATGATACCGGGCATCTGCGCCTATGGCCAAAGCCCCGGCCTTTCTCCTGAAACGGAACCGGCCGCGAATCCTAAAAGGAACAGAATTCATCACATACAGCCGTCCGCCGCATCACGTTTTCACGGGCGCCTACGTCCCACTGCCAGGACTGCCAAAAGGATGTTCGCCGGCTCGCAACCTGCGACAATACTCGGAGGAGATAACTGTGTATCTACTGGGGAGAGCAGCCAGGCGCCTCGCCGGCCGTGGTTGTGCAACGCTCGGTCTGTCGGCGCTTTTTCTGCTGGCCGGCTGTCACAACTTCTTCGTCTGCGAAGGCAAGGCAAGCTGTCCCTCCGGCGGCGGATCCACCACCAGCGACTGGGTCTACGTTTCAAACGCCGCTGCCGGATCCACCGACATCTCCGCGTACAACATCGGCAACGGCTCCCTCGCCGCAATCACCGGCTCTCCCTACGACATCGGCTTCGCTCCCGTGGCCATGAGCGTTTCCCCCAGCAACGCCTTCCTCTACGCCGCGACGGCCGCCGGTGTTACCAACCCGGGCATCTATCTCTTTGGCATTAACTCCAGCGGCCAGCTCTCCAGCGCCAACGGCGGCAATGTACTGATCAGCACGCAGGTCGCCTCCATGGACATCTCGCCCGACGGCAACTACCTCTTCATGATCGACGTGCTGGCTACCGCGCTGACCGAGTACAAGATCAATACGACCACCGGCCTGCTGCAGCTCGCCGGGTCCGTCCCGCTTCCGCCCGCCACCTGTGCGCCGGATGGCTCGCCCGTCATCCAGCAATGTACCGTCAAGGTCGGGCCCAGCGGCCAGTTTGTGGTTGCTGCGCTCGGCACCGCCGGTGACATCATCTATCCCTACTCCAGCGCCTCCGGCATCACCAGCGCCACCGCCACCACCATTCCCTCCGGCTCCACCCAGAACAATCCCACCGGCGACTACTCCGTCACCCTCGACAAGAACAACTTCGTTTACATCGCCCGCACCGCTGCGCTCGCCGTCTACGCCCTCGATGCCAACGGGAATGCCACGCTGAAATCCACGCAGACCTACGACGCCAGCGCCTCCCCGCGCTCCGTCGCCCTCAGCACCAACTACAACTTCGTCTACACCGCGAACGTGGGCGCCAGTAACATTTCCGGCTTCAGCATCGGTTCCACGGGCGCCCTCGCGTCTCTCAGTGGCTCGCCCTTCACCGGCCCTTCCAACGTCTCCTCCATAGGAGCCGACAAGTCCGGCAAGTACATGGTCGCCGCCGGATACAACGGCACCTCAGGCATTCAGCTCTTCAGCGTCGGCACCAACGGCGCTCTTACGCTCAGCACCAGCGCCGGCACCGGCACGTCCACCGGCTTTCCTGCAATCCTTGCGTTGAGTCACTAGCTCCGCACCAGCCTTCAACCCGCCGAGGAACTTCGCCCGCTCATGTCTTCCGATTCACCGCTCATCACTGTTCTTCGCAGGCAGAATTCCCCCAGGCGCCGCCTTCTTGCAGCCGCGGCCCTCTGCGGTCTGCTCGGCTCCGTCGGCTGCAGCCACTTCCGTCCGCACCCTGAGACCCAGTACGTCTACGTCATCGCCAAGCAGTCCGCTCTGCGCGACCGCTTCGCCGCCGTCTCCAACCGCGTCGGCGAGGTGACCAACGGAGAAAAGCTCGAGGTCGTCGAGCAGAGCCGGCGCGCCTACAAGGTGAAAACCCCCAAGGGCATCATCGGCTGGATCGAAGAGAAGGCCGTCGCCGACCAGGCCGTCGCCGACCAGTTTGACGCCTTGCGCAAGCAGCACGAGAAAGATCCCGTCATCGCTTCAGCCGTTGCCAGCGACGATGTCTATCTCCACGTCAGCCCCGGCCGCGAAACCGACCGCTTCTACCGGCTCGCGGAAAACGATCCCATCGGCCTTCTCCGCCGCGCCACCGTACCCAAGCCCGTTTCCGGCGGAGCGGCCATTGCCGCCGCCAGCGCGACCCCAAAGAAGGGCGAGGCACCGGCTCAGCCGCCACCGCCTCCGATGGAAAACTGGTGGCTCGTCCGCGGGTCCCAGGGCCAGACCGGCTGGGTCTACTCCGGCCTCATCACCGTCAACGTTCCGGCTACGGTCGAGCGCTACGCCGAAGGCCAGCGAGTCGTCGGCGCCTACCAGCTCTCCACCGTCGAAGACCCAGACTCCGGCATCCTCGACAACGGCCACACCGTCACCACGGTCCCCGAGTACGTCGCTGTGCTCAGCCCCGTGAAATCCGGCCTGCCCTTCGACTACGACCAGGTCCGCGTCTTCATCTGGAACCTCAAGAAGCACCGCTACGAGACCAGTTTCCGTGAGCGCAACATCATGGGCTACCTTCCCGTGAAGCTCTTCAAGGCGAAGGACCCCTACGGCAAAAGCCCGGACGCGCAGCAGGAACTTCCCACCTTCTCCTACACCGTCCTCGCGGCCGACGCTCCCGTGCCGATCCCGAATCCACAGTCCGGCGAAATCAAGCCCGGCAAGCTCGTCACCAAGACCTACCGCCTTGAAGGAAACCTCTGCCGCCGCATCCTTCCACCCAACACGCCTTCACCCGAAGGAGCCCACGTCACAGCGGAACTCAGAAAAGAAAAGCAGGCCAAGGGCAAACGCAGACGTTAGCCGGAAAGACCCGGGTGCGTTTGAAAGGGCGCGGCCAAAAAGGGATGCTTGAGCGGCGAGGCCCCTCCCCCGTCACTTTTTGCGCAAAATCTAGAGAATATTAGACTTAGGGGTGGACTTCGATTGCAAATTCTTGATTCTACGTGGCTTGCTCTTGAAGCTGTGAAATGAGCGGGTTGCTGCCGCGGTTCCGGGGTTAAAAGAAAAAAGGCTGCGCGTTGCGCAGCTCTCATTACCAAACCTTGTATTTCTATTATAGCAGGTTGAGCGTAATTAATTCCCAAAAGTTTTCCTCATGGATGTCGTTGAGGGGGAAGGCTTTGGGGAGATTTGCAGAGGCGCGGGGGCTTGACAAGGATTTCGGGTGCCCCGGGAGAGGGAGGCACACCTGGGGACCAAAAGCCGCCTTCTCATCTGGCCGTGAGAGGCCCGAGCTAGAGGGTCTTCCCAGCCCCCTGGGCAGACCCATAAAACCGGCGCACCGCGTCCACGACTGTTTCGACCTCATCCTCCCGCAGCTCCGGATAGATCGGCAGCGCGAGCACCTCCTCCGCCGCCCTCTCGCTCTGGGGAAAATCACCTTTGCGATAGCCGAGAAACGCCAGGCTCTCCTGCAGGTGCAGCGGCAGGGGATAGTAAATCTCCGACCCGATTCCTTCGCCGGCGAGAAAGGCCCGCAACTCATCCCGTCGCGGAGCGCGAATCACATACTGGTGGAACACGTGCTCCGCGCGCGGATCGGTCCACGGCAGCACCACGCCATCGCCTTCCGCCACCAGCGCGGCCTCACGAAACAGCCGGTCGTACAGCGCCGCGATCTCGCGCCGGTGGGCATTGCCCGCCTCCACGCGCTTCAGCTTCACCTCGAGCACCGCCGCCTGGATCGTGTCCATCCGCGCATTCCAGCCGATCTCGTCGTGGAAGTACCGCCGCCGCATGCCATGCGTCCGCAGCATCCGCACACGCTCATCGGTTTCGGCCGACCGCGTGGTCACCATGCCCGCATCGCCCATCGCGCTCAGGTTCTTGGTCGGGTAGAAGCTGAACGCCGCGGCATCGCCCAGCCCACCCGCGCGCACGCCATTCCACGAGGCCCCAAACGCCTGCGCCGCGTCCTCGACAATTTTCACGTCATACTGCTTCGCCAGCGCGCCAAACGCCTCCATGTCCGCGCATTGCCCGTAGAGATGCACCGGCATGACCGCCGCAATGCGGCTCGCCCCCACGGGCGACTCTCTCAGGGCCGCCTCCACCGCCGCAGGGCTGAGGTTGCAGGTGAGCGGGTCGATATCCGCCAGCACGGGCACGGCCCCCGCCCGCAGGATGGAGCTCACGGTCGCGAAGAAGCTGAACGGAGTGGTCACCACCGCGTCGCCCGGACCGATGTTCAGCGCCGCCAGGGCCAGCCACAGCGCATCCGTGCCGCTCGCGCAGCCTTCGGCGTACTCCACCCCGCAGACCGCGGCTGCCGCCCGCTCGAACCGCTCCACCTGCGGCCCGAGGATGAATCGCTGCGAATCGCAGACTTCCGTAATTGCGTCCAGAATCTCAGTTCGAATGGCAGAGAACTCGCGCCGGAAATCCAGCATCTGAACGGTCTGGCGGGAGCCCTTCGGGGTCGTCTCGGGCATCCTCCCCATCGTACGCTGTCGCCTTTGGTACCTTTCGGGCGCGGCAGCGAAACGGCTTGTTGCGGGAGGGTGACCGTAAACTGTAGGGTAGTGACTGCACTTTTGGCGGTGCTGAGCATGAGCACAGTGATCGCCCGAAGGCAGCTAGTTGTCTGGTAGATGTGTCACCCAGGAGATCGGCCATTATGGACTCGAAGCCGGCGCAGAATATTCAGGACACTTTCCTCAACACTGTTCGGAAGGACAAGAGCCCCATCACGATTTATCTGGTCAGCGGTGTCAAGCTGACGGGGCGAATCCGTTCCTTCGATAAATACTCGGTACTGTTGGAGAACAACGCGCAGGAGCAGCTTATCTTCAAGCACGCGATCTCCACGGTAGTCAGCGGCAGGCCAGCCCTGCACGCAGAACCGAGGCCCGCTGGAGCTACCGGCGCTGAATCACGGCCCGGTCCGGCCTCCGCACCCGCTGAGGGCGCGGTTACGCCGGGGCCAACCGCCGTAGCGCGATAAGCGCAGCGCGGCCTTCAGCCGGGAGAGAACAGAGAGTCGCATGTCAGCAAGTCCCCAGGCCGTTGCCGCCGGGCGAGCGCGCGGCGGTGCAGCGCGTGAACGCGCCGTCCTTGTCGCTGTCGACTTCACCAGCGGCCGCCCTGGCCTTTCGCCGGCGGCCCGGCAGGCCCGCGCCTCCGCGGCGCTCGACCGCGCAACCCGCGGCGAGGACGCGCTGCCCGAGACCGCCGAGCCGTCTCTCTCACGCGACCTCGAGTTTGAACTTTCGCTCGCCGAGTTCCAGGAACTGGCGCGCTCTGCCGAAGCCGAGATCGCCGCCGTGCTCGTGCAGCACCGTCCGCGCCCCGATCCCGCCACGCTCGTCGGCGGAGGCAAGCTGGACGAGATCGACGCGACCGCGCGTTCGACTGAAGCCGACGTCGTTCTCTTCGATCACGACCTCTCTCCCTCGCAGCTTCGCAATCTCGAGGCGCGGCTTCCGTGCCGCGTCATCGACCGCACGCAACTCATCCTCGACATCTTCGCGCGGCACGCTCGCACTCGCGAAGGACAGCTGCAGGTTGAGCTGGCCCAGCTCGAATACCAGCTTCCACGCCTGGCGGGCCGCGGCAAGAGCATGTCGCAGCTCGGCGGCGGCATCGGCACCCGCGGGCCTGGTGAAACGCAGCTCGAGACCGACCGCCGCCGCATCAACACGCGCATCGACCGCATCAAGCAGCAGCTGGAAGCCGTGCGCCGCATCCGCCGCCAGCAGCGCGGCCGCCGCGAGGCCGTGCCGGTTCCGACCGTCGCGCTCGTCGGCTACACCAACGCCGGCAAATCGACACTCTTCAACGCGCTTACGGGAGCCGAAGTTCTAGCCTCCGAGCGGATGTTTGCCACGCTCGACCCCAAGCTGCGCCAGCTTACGCTGCCCTCGCGCCGCAAGGTTTTGCTGTCGGACACGGTGGGTTTCATCCGCAAGCTGCCGCACTCGCTGGTCACCAGCTTCCGCGCCACGCTGGAAGAGGTGGAACGCGCGGAGTTATTGCTGCATGTCCGCGATGCCGCCAGCCCGCTGCTTGAAGAGCAGCGCGTCGAGGTGGAAGCGGTTCTTCAGGAGCTTGGCGCGCAGGACAAGCCGACGCTGCAGGTTTTTAACAAGATCGACCTCCTCGCCGAGGGCGCGGCCACGCCCATGCCCGGCGGGGCGATTCCGGTCTCGGCATTGAGAGGGGAAGGGCTGGATCAGCTGCTCAAGGCCATCGACGGCGCACTCACCGCCGACCCGCTGATGGAGGCACGTTTCTCGATCCCGCAGTCCGAAGGGCGCGTGCTGGCTGCGCTGGAACGGGGAGCGACGCTGCTCAACCAGAGTTACGAAGGAAATCATGTGGCGCTGACCGCATGGGGACCAACGTCACTGCTCGGACGTTATCGCCGTTACCAGCAAAACGGAAACCATGGTGCCGACGGAAATGCCGCAGAAAACAATACAGGCCGCCTGAGTGGGGAGCGGAGGTAAATCCCCTTTCACGCGGCCTGCACGACCCGGAACGGGTCTCGGGTGGTAGCCCTAGTGTACGCCTCCCGGGGGCGCGGCAAAGAAAAAATCTAGGCTGTTTCACGATCGCAAACGGGGCTGTTCCACGGCTGGAAACGAGGGCGCGGGGAGGGCGGCTCCGACAGGCTGATTATCGCCATTATCCACCGATTACCGCCCGACGCTCTTTGACGTTCAAAGCAAGCGTTTGCTACAACTAGTAGGTACGTAGGCATGGAAATCTGCGCCACCAGAAGTGTGCGCAGTGAGCGGGTGAGTGACCCGCAGCCGCCTTTCCTACCCATAGAACACATGGAAATTCTGAGCCAACTTGGTGGTCTGCTGCTCGGCGCTGTGCCGACGGCCATCTTTTTCATCCTGCTGATCGCTGCCTACGGCATGCTGGTCCGCCGCCCGCTCGAGCGCACGCTGGCGGAGCGCCGCGCGCGCACCTCGGGTGCTGTGGAGCAGGCCCGCGGCGCCATCGCGGCGGCCGAGGCAGAAACCTCCGCGTATGAGGAGAAGCTTCGGGCGGCGCGCGGCCATCTGCTCGCTCTTCGCGAAAAGCAGATGGAGCGCCTGCAGACTGAGCGCGAGGCCGCGCTCAAGGACGCGCGTGACCAGGCGCAGAAGAAGATTCAATCGGCGAAGGCCGAGATTGAGAGCTCGACCACGGTAGCGCGCGAGCAGATCGAGCATGCCGCGGCGACGCTCGGGGAGCAGATCCTGAAGGCCATCCTGCCGGCCGGGGCGCCCGTTGCGGAGGTTCTTCAGTGACGCGGTTGCACATCCTTTCCAGCCGCGCACGTCGCTGGTCATTCTTCGCTCTGCTCGCGGTGGTGCTCACGTGCGTGGCGCCGATGCATGCGCAGCGCGGACCGCAGCAGGCTCCTGCCAACACCGGCGAAGCTTCCATGCCCGTCAACTCCGTTCCTGAGAAGACCCAGGAGGTCAAGGACGAGAGCGACGAGTACCGCCATTCGCCCGCCGTGCAGAAGCTTGGCTCGATGGTTGGCCTGAACCCGGAGCAGGCCGCGACGGCGTTCACTGTTTTCAACTTCCTGATTCTTGCGATCGGCATCGGCTTCGTGATGCTGAAGACTCTTCCGAAGGCCTTCCGCGACCGCAACAGCCGGATTCAGAAGCAACTGGTGGATGCGCGCGCCGCGACCGAAGAGGCCAGCGCTCGTCTGAACTCTGTGGAGGCGCGCCTGTCGAAGCTCGACGATCAGATTGCGGAGATGCGCTCCCATGCGGAGGCGGACGCTGTTAAAGAAGAGCAGCGCATCCGCGCCAGCGTCGAGGAGGAGAAGTCCAAGATTCTCGCCGCGGCCGAATCCGAGATTCAATCGGCGACGGCGGCTGCGCGCCGCGACATTCAGCAGTTTGCCGCGGGGCTCGCGATCGAGCAGGCGGCGCGCAAGCTGGTCGTGACGGCTGAAACGGACCGTCTGCTCATCGAAAACTTTGCGCGCCATCTCACGGGCGACGGTGGAGGTCAGAATTAATGGCCATTGTGGACCTCCGTTACGCACGTGCCCTGGCTGCCGTCATCAGCAATCAGAAGCTTGACCTGGTTGCCGCGCATACGCAGTTGAACAATTTCGCGGACCTGCTGGAAGAGAGCGCGGAGCTGCATGCAGTGCTGCAGAATCCGTCGATCCCGGAAGCACAGAAGTTGAAGACGCTCGATGCGCTGGCGCCGCGTCTCGGCCTGAGCCGTCCCATTCGCAACTTCATCGCGTTGATCACGCATCACCAGCGTCTGCACCAGCTGCGCGACATGATCAATGCGTACGCTGCTCTGGCCGACGAGAACTCCGGCATTGCTGAGGTCGAGATTACAACCGCGCGTCCGCTCGATGACGCCAACCGCCGGTTGCTGGAGCAGCAGGTGGCCAAGCTCGCGGGCGAGCCGAGAGTGCAAGCCAGGTATTACGAGGACCCTTCGCTGCTGGGGGGCGCCGTGGTGCGGCTGGGCTCAACGGTGTATGACGGTTCCGTGCGCGCGCAGCTTGAGCAGATGAGGCAGCGCCTGGCGACTGCAACCGCCTGAGGCGATCAGGGCGCAGGGCAAAAGAAAGTCCGAAGGTTCAAACGGAAAAGGGAACAGCATGGCACAGATTCAGGCAAACGAGATTACCGAACTGCTCAAGAGCAGCATTGAGAACTACGAGCAGCGCATCCAGGTCGACGAGGTCGGCACGGTCATTACGCTCGGCGACGGTATCGCGCGCGTGCATGGCCTCGACAAGGTGATGGCCGGCGAGCTGATCGACTTTCCGCACGGCGTCTCCGGTCTCGCGATGAACCTCGAAGAGGATCAGGTCGGCGTCGTGCTGCTGGGCGACTATACCGAGATCGGCGAAGGCGACCAGGCCAAGCGCACCGGCCGCATCATGGACGTTCCCGTCGGCGATGCGCTGATCGGCCGCGTCGTCAACGCGCTCGGCCAGCCCATTGACGACAAGGGTCCCATCAACACGCCGCACCGTCTTCCCGTCGAGCGCCTCGCTCCGGGCGTCATCGCGCGGCAGGGTGTTACCGAGCCGATGGCGACCGGCATCAAGGCGATCGACACGATGATTCCCATCGGCCGCGGACAGCGCGAGCTGCTCATCGGCGACCGCCAGACGGGCAAGACGGCCGTCGCGCTCGACACGATCATCAACTCGGCGAAGAACAACCTCATCTGCATCTACTGCGCGATCGGCCAGAAGCGCTCGTCGGTTGCGCAGGTGGTCCAGACGCTGGAGAAGTACGGCGCGATGGAGTACACCATCGTCGTTGCTGCGACGGCCTCCGAGCCCGCGCCGATGCAGTACCTTGCTCCGTTCGCTGCGACCGCGATGGGCGAGTACTTCCGCGACAACGGCAAGCACGCGCTGATCATCTACGACGATCTCTCCAAGCACGCTGCTTCCTACCGCGAGATCTCGCTGCTGCTGCGCCGTCCGCCAGGACGCGAGGCGTACCCGGGCGACGTGTTCTACCTGCACTCGCGGCTGCTGGAGCGCTCGGCGAAGATGTCCAAGGAGAATGGTGGAGGCTCGCTCACCGCGCTGCCGATCATCGAGACGCAGGCGGGCGACGTCTCGGCCTACATTCCGACGAACGTGATCTCGATCACCGACGGGCAGATCTTCTTCGAGACCGACCTCTTCAACTCCGGCGTTCGTCCTGCCGTGAACGTGGGCCTCTCGGTGTCGCGCGTGGGATTTGCCGCGGCTATCAAGGCGACCAAGCAGGTTGGCTCCACGCTGAAGCTCGATCTCGCGCAGTATCGTGAGCTCGCGGCCTTCGCGCAGTTCGGCTCCGATCTCGACAAGGTGACGCAGAACCAACTCAATCGCGGCTCGCGCCTCACGGAGCTGCTGAAGCAGCCGCAGTTCCATCCGCTTACGTGGGTGCAGCAGGTGGTCATCATCTACGCCGGAACGCAGGGCCTGCTCGACGACGTCGAGGTGAAGGACATCCGCGCGTTCGAAGACGGGCTGTATCCGTACATGGAAGGCACGCAGGGGCAGCTGCTCGCGGACATCGAGAGCAAGAAGGCGCTTGACGATGACCTTCGCAAGCGGCTCACCGGCGCGATCAACGAGTACAAGCAGGACTTCAAGGCGAAGCTCGCGGACAAGGATCGAGACAAGAGCAAGGAGAAGGATCAAGCCAGGCAGACCGCAGGAGCCGCAGCGTAACCCATGCCCAACGTACTGGATCTACGTCGCCGAATCCGCAGCGTGAAGAACACGCGGCAGATCACGCGCGCCATGAAGATGGTCTCCGCGGCGAAGCTGCGCCGCGCGCAGGAGCGTGCCATGCAGGCGCGCCCGTACGCGCAGATGCTGACGAACGTGCTGGAGTCGCTGGTGCGCCGCACGGACCTCATCAACGACCAGGGCGACATCATGCATCCGCTGCTGGTCGAGCGCGAGGAGAAGAACGTCCTCGTTGTCGTCATCGCCGGTGACAAGGGCTTTGCAGGCGGCTTCAACTCGAACATCGGCAAGGCCGCGCAGAAGTTCATCGACGAGCGGCGCGCGCAGGGGCAGACCATCGACCTCGAGCCGATCGGCAAAAAGGCGATCGGGCTCTACAAGCGCAGGTATCCGGCGGCTGTCTATGAGCACAAGGAAGAGCTCTACGACAACGAACTGTCGAAGCACATCGAGAACATTCGTCACCGCGCGCAGCCGATTGAGGTCGCAGCCGAGCATGCAGATTTGTTGGCCAGGGCGGATATCACTCCAGTGTCGGAAGTCGCGCATTCGATCGTCGACCGCTATGAGCGCGCGGAGATCGACGCCGTTTATCTCGTCTACAACGAGTTCAAATCGGTCATCTCGCAGCGCGTTGTCGTGGAGAAGCTGCTGCCGATTCGCAAGCTTGGAACGCACGAGATTACCGCAGCCGAAGAGATGAGCGAGGAGCAGAGGGAGGCCGCAGCGAAGGCTGCCGAAACCTCCGGCGTCTCGATCTACGAACCTGAAGAGACAGTGATCGAGCAGGAGGCCAAGCGTTTCGGAACGGCTGAGGTCGACTACATCTTCGATCAATCGCCGGATCGATTGTTCCGTCACCTGATGCCGAAGTACGTGACGACGCAGATTTTTCATGCCCTGCTGGAGTCGATTGCGGCGGAGCATGCGGCGCGTATGACAGCGACCGATGCAGCAACGAAGAATGCAGGCGAATTGATCGACAAGCTTTCACTGACGATGAACCGCGTTCGTCAGGCGGCGATCACGAAGGAGATTATCGAGATCGTCTCGGGTGCGTCTGCACTGTAAGGATTTAGCTGAAGTTTTTTAGAGGATTTATGGCAGAAGAGAACATTGGCAAAGTGATCAGCGTCAGCGGCCCGGCCGTTGACGTGCAGTTCGACGAGGCGAAGATGCCTCCGATCTACCAGGCGATCCGCGTCACCAGCGACGGCTTCAATGTGCCGCAGCCGCTCGACGTCGTCCTCGAGGTGCAACAGCATCTCGGTGAGGGCCGCGTGCGCTGCATCGCCATGACGGCGACCGAGGGCATGGTTCGCGGCATGAAGGCGACCGACACGGGCGCGGGCATCATGGTGCCTGTGGGCCGTCCGACGCTGGGCCGCGTGCTCAACGTGCTCGGCGAGCCCGTGGACGAGCTTGGCCCGGTGAACGCCGAAGTGCACATGCCGATTCACCGGCAGGCTCCGGCGTTCGACGAGCAGTCGACGAGCGAGGAGATGTTCGAGACCGGCGTGAAGGTCATCGACCTCATCCAGCCCTTCTTGAAGGGCGGGAAGATCGGCCTGTTCGGCGGCGCGGGCGTGGGCAAGACCGTCATCATCCAGGAGCTCATCAACAACGTCGCGATGAAGCACGGCGGCTTCTCCGTGTTCGCGGGCGTGGGTGAGCGTACGCGTGAGGGCAACGATCTCTGGCATGAGTTCCAGGAGTCGGGGGTTATCGACCTGAAGGACCTGCCGAAGAGCAAGGCTGCGCTGATCTACGGCCAGATGACCGAGCCGCCAGGGGCGCGTCTGCGCGTGGCGCTGACCGGCCTCACGGTCGCGGAGTACTTCCGTGACGAGGAAGGCGCGGACACGCTGCTGTTCATCGACAACATCTTCCGCTTCACGCAGGCGGGTTCCGAGGTGTCGACGCTGCTGGGCCGTATGCCCAGCGCCGTGGGATACCAGCCGAATCTCGCGACGGAGATGGGCGAGCTGCAGGAGCGCATCACGTCGACCAAGAAGGGTTCGGTCACGTCGGTGCAGGCGGTGTACGTTCCGGCCGACGATCTTACGGATCCGGCGCCGGCGACGACGTTCGCTCACCTCGATGCGACGACTGTGTTGTCGCGTCCGCTGTCGGAGCTTGGCATCTATCCTGCCGTCGATCCTCTGGCGTCGACGTCGCGCATCCTTACTCCGCGCATTGTGGGTCAGGAGCACTACGATGTTGCGCAGGGCGTGAAGAGGATTCTGCAGCGCTACAAGGACCTGCAGGACATCATCGCGATTCTTGGCATCGACGAGCTGTCGGATGAGGACAAGCTCACCGTGGCGCGTGCGCGCAAGATCCAGCGCTTCCTGTCGCAGCCGTTCCACGTCGCTGAGATCTTCACCGGAATTCCGGGAGCGTATGTGAAGGTTGAAGACACGGTGCGGAGCTTCAAGGAGATCATCGACGGAAAGCACGACGGCATTCCGGAGCAGGCGTTTTATCTGAAAGGCGGGATCGAGGATGTGCTCGCGGCCGCGGAGAAGATGAAGGCAACGGCCTGAAGCAGTGAATAGTGAGTAGTGAATAGTGAATAAGGCAACTGCGTAATGGCGGATAACGGAAACAATTCGGGGCTGCTGAAGGTACGGCTGGTGACGCCGGACCGGGTGCTGCTGGATGCGACGGCTTCGGCGGTGGAACTGCCGTCGATGTCGGGCTACATGGAGGCGCTGTATGGCGCGGCTCCTCTGCTGGCTGAGCTCGGCGCAGGGCAGGTGAAGCTGCACGGCGGATCTTCGGGCGAGCAGGTGTTCTTCGTCGCCTGGGGTTTCGTCGAGGTGTTGCCGGAGAGGGTGACCATCCTGGCGGAGACGGCGCTGCATCCGGAGGAGATCAATGTATCCGAGGCTGAGCGCGAACTGCAGCACTCGCAGGAGCTGTGGAACCAGGCTGGCGACGACCAGGGCAAGTACGACGAGGCGAATGCTGCTGCTCGTATGGCCGAGGAGAAGCTGGCTGCGGCGAAGGGCGGATCGCACGGCGGCCACTGATCTGGCCCGGATTTGAAAAGCAAAGGTCTGGCTTCGGCCAGACCTTTGCTTTTGTGTCTTTGCAGCGCCTTCATGACGCGTGGATCGCCCGAGAAGCTTGCGTGAGCCATGTTAGATCAAGCGCGTGGCGAACACGGGCGCCGGCGGGTAAGGCGAATCAGAGACCGTCGCAAAAATCCTGGAGGCGCTGATTGAAGGCTGCTGCGTCTGCCCAAAAGGCTGCGTGCGCTGTGTTGGACATCCGATGCATCTGCGCGTGAGGCGCTGCTGCTTTGTGCTGATCGGCGGCAGCAGGTTTCACAACCGCATCCGCTGCGCCATGCGTGATGAGCACGGGCTTGCGCAGCTTCGGCAGGAGATCGTCGTTGCTCAGAGAGCGCGAGAACATAGCCTGGCGCACATACGGGGGAACCGAAGCGTTATATCCAAGCATGAGAAACTTCTCGGTCGCTGAGGGTTCCGGCGAATAGCAGAGACGAATGATGCCCTCGAGGCCGCGCATGGTGGCTTCTGTCTCGTTCGAAAGGAAGTCTGGAAGGATGCCCGCGAATTCGGGCGTGATGACGGACATCGCATCGTCGCTGCCAAGCTTGGTGACGCCGCCCACCATGTGAAGGCCGCCAATGCCGTCTTCGCCGTGATGCCGAACGTAATCGAGAGCAACGAGCGGACCGTACGACCAGCCGGTGAGCACTGGATGATCGAGATTGAGATTCTGGATCACAGCGTGGACATCGTCCGCCCACAGTTGCGAGTCCTGATATCCATCGCGCGGCTTGTCCGACTGCCCATGACCGCGCAGATCGATGGCGACGAGACGGTACTTCTGCGCGAGGCTGGAATTCATCTGCCGGTCCCACGACAACCAGCATTGCGAGATGCCGTGGATGAATAAAATTGGGCGCCCTCGCGGGTTTCCCGTCTCGACAACATGGATTTGAACGCCACCACCACCGGACACCTTGCGACTTTCCATGGTGTTTCTCCGCGGAAATTCTGCCGGTCCCAACTGCCTGGTCAGCCTTCAGCGTTATGCTGCGGCGATTCTGTGTACGAGATCGTTCTGTTGGTCTTGCGACTCGGCGCCAATGGTGAAGGCGTCGAGGACACCGGAGGCGAGGGCATGGTGGAGTGCTTCCGAAGGCCGGTCGCGCATGGCTCCCTGCCCGAGGATTTTCATGCCGACGATGCCCTTGCCGGAGCTGCGCATCTGGCGGATGACGCCGATGACTGTTTCCGGGTCGGCGTCCATGTGAGCGCCGACAGGGTTCAGGCGCACGAGGTCGACTTCAACCCAGGGGCTGGCGGCGGCGGCGCGGAGCGCTCCGATGCTGTGACAGGAGACGCCGTGAGCCCGGATGATCCCTTTCTGCTTGGCTTCTGAAAGGACGTCCATCGCACCGCGGAAGCGAGTGGTCCAGTCGGATTCGGTGACGCAGTGGATGAGAACGATATCGATATAGTCGACGCCAAGCTCGCGGCGGAAGCGATCGAGATCGGCACGAACGCCGGCGGCGTCGCGTGTGTCGGTCTTGGTGAGCACGGTGACCTTGTCGCGAGGAAGCTGCTTGAGGGCGGCGGCGACGTAGGGGTGGCTTCCATAGGAGTCCGCCGTGTCGTAGAAGCGCAGACCGTTCTCGTTGTAACCCTCCAGCAGGAGACGAGTGAACGGGCTGGTGCCCAGGCGGGTCTGATTGGAGGCACCGCCGTAGCCTATCGTTCCGGTCCCCATGGCCAGGCGGCTGGTTCGGATGCCGGTGTTGCCGAGCACAACCTCGTCGTGCGCGGTGAATTTGCGTGCGAGTGAGTCGGTGGGCGGAAGGGCACTGAGTTTGCGGGAGAGCCATGTGGCTCCGACGCCGGTGACTGTGCGACGCAGGAAGTCTCTTCTCTGCATAGCCGCCTCCTATGCGCAATAGGATACTCCGGTTTCGCTGGCTGTGCGTGGAAGAGAAAAAGGGCGCCGTGTGGGCGCCCCTTTGGTACGGTGGATTGTTTAGTTTGAGGACGCGGTATTCGAGGCAGTCGTCGTAGCGGCAGCCGTGGACTTCAGGATGATGCTCTGCTGGTCGTTGGTTTCAAACTGCGAGTAGAAGGTGCGAAGCTGCGGGTATTCGGGTGGAAGGACGAAGACGTCGGCGAAGATATACTCGCGACGCGTTGTAAAGCTGGTGGGGGCGGACTCAATCGACATCCCATAGCCGGCCAGCGTTTTGAAGTTGTACTTCACAGCAGACGGAGCGGCCTCGATGGAGAAGCTGGGGGGGAAGTTGATGCGGAGCGCGTCGCGGATCCATTGCGGATAATCGAAGTTGACGGCAACCTCGCGCTTCTCATGGGGGAACGTGGCCTTGTGGTTGACGAGGAAGAGATCGGCGGGAAGAACAAGCCGTTTGCCGGTCCACGTGCCCAGGGTTCCTTCCACCTGATAGGTCACGTTGAGAGGTTTCTCGTAATCGGTGACGCCGGAAACGGTGACATCCTTGACCTCGAGCGAGTGGGGGAGAATCGCTTCGAGTGAGGTGCGGAGGTCGTGCTTCAGGCTCTCGTCGTCTCCGCGCAGGGCAATGTGGCGCCAGCGAAGCGCAGCGGCGCCCACGTAGCCGATATCAATCTTTCCGGTGATCTTTCCGGTTGCATCCATGGTGAGGTTGGCGACACGAGCGACGGTGTTGTCTTTGTACCCGCTGCCCACGGGCGCGTCGGCAAATTCGGTTTCATTGCCCTTCTGGCGAAGTCCCTTCACGAGCGTGTGCTGCCATGCCAGGTGGCCGTACGGCATATAACGTTCGCCGGGATCGAAGAACTGGTCTTTGCCATCGACGTTGACGATTGCGATCGTGTCGTCGAACTGACTCATGGTGAGCCACTGCGGGAGGAAGAACTCCTTGGACCGATCGGGAATTACCATCGCATCGGCCTGCATGCCGGCAGCGCGCGCCATCCCGATGAAGAGGGCGGTGATCTGGTAGGAGCTGCCGCGCTTGTTCTTGAGCACGTCGGCGGCGTTGTTGACTTTGCTCAGGCCGGCCGCTTTGTCTTCTCGCTGTTCATGCTGCCGCGTGTAGCTGGTGTTTTCGAGTGCCTGAACGGCAGCGTAAATAGCGCGCAGTTTCTGGTCCTGCGTCGTGGTCCCCGCGATGATCTGCTGCGTTGCGGACTTCAGCTCACCGTTGGGATTGGCGAAGGAGTTGACATCCTTGGACCAGTCCTTGCCTTCGGACTTCCAGTATTCGTCGGCGTCGTGTTCGGAGATGAAGTTCCAATAGACGCGGTAGCTGTAGTTGGCGAGAGGAGGCATGTACTCCTCGTCGGCGATAGGAGGAATGTCGTTGACGGTGACTTCGTAGGTGTACTGCGGCAGGCCGTTTGCGCCCATCCCGGGAATCTCGTGATGCACGATCTCGGCGCCTTTGGGCAGGATGGGGAACCACGTGATGGTGTGGATGTCGCCGTGACGATTGTGAAGGGTCTGGCTGGTGGGATACCACATGTAGCGAGCGGTTTTGACGTAAAGATCGCCCTGGATGACCCATGTGGGCGCCTCGACCATGTTGTCGCTGATCCGGGTGGCATACCGGTACTCGATGATGCTGCCCACGGTGACGTCAGGGAGAGTGAACACCTTCGCCTGGTACTTGAAGTCTTTGCCCTTCTCCATGACTTTGAGATACGGCTTGCCGGTGAAGGGGATGACGGTTCCGTCGGGATGAATGGTGCGGCCCTGAATGTCTTCGAGGGTCTTCTCGTTACCGGCATCGTCGGAGTAATAGTCGCCCGACGTGCTGACGAAGGAGAGCTCGACATTGGCGTACTTCTTGCCGTCTTCGCTGAGGATCTTGATGCGCCGGTAGTGCGAGACGGAGTGCATGTCGTCCTTGGTGATCTCTTCCTTGTTGAGGACGACGGCGGCAACTCCGGGATAACCGGGCAGCGAAGTCATGGCCAGCTCATCTTTGGTGGGTTCGATGAACTTCGCCTGCGCGAAGGCGACGACCGGCGCGAGCATAGCAGAGGTGAGGACAATCGCAGAGAGTATGCGGCGCGACCTGCGGCTGTCGGGTTGCGATGCAGTTGTTTGGATCATGGTGCTCCTTAGGGCTGGGTGAGGCATAAGCGATGTCTAGTTGGAACGCTTGAGAACGACGCGGCTGTCTTCATCCGCCGCGATGAGACCGACGAAGCGCTGCAGGTCGGCGTACTTGTCCGCGGGCAGGGAGACCTGGCGAAGCGTAAAGGTGCGGGTGTAGTGAATCGTGTGACCGTCAAGCCTGGTAGAGCTCTCATAGCTGGCGAAGCCGACGTCGGCCTTCACTGGATCGGGGAGCTCGTCGACCGTGTAGCCCTCAGGAAGTTGAATATCGAAGCTGTCGGTGCCCTGCATGGTGCGTCGCAGATCAATGGAAATCTTGCGGGACTTGTGATCGACCGGCAGAGCGTAACTGCCGAGGATGCGCGGGCGAACCATGATGAGCGGGCCAACCGAATTGGCGAAGTGGTTGGCGGTGAGATCGAAGCTGGTCGTGAGGTTCTTATCGAGCGCTGTGATGTTCTCGACCTTCAGGCCGGTGACTGAGGCAGCGAGCAGGTCCCGGGACACGGTGCTGTCGACGAACTGCTGCTGCCTGGCGGAGTCAAGCTCCTTGAGTTCCATGCGGTCGCGCTCGGCGATATCGCCAAAATAGCTCTCGACCACGCTGCCTTTGACCGAGCCGTCGGGCGCGAGCGCGAGAGTGGCAGAACGATGAATGGTGTTCAGGTCCGGACTCAGCACGGGGATCTGGAAGATCTGGCTGTCGGTTCCCTCGACAAGCAAGCCGTAGCTGCCCTGCAGGTTGTCCTCGATCTTGCCAAAGGGAGTGTCCTCCCAGGTCGGGTCGAAGATGAGATAGCGCTTGCCGTTGGCCGCTGTGAAGACGCTGTGCAGCTTTGCAGAGCTGTAGCCCTTGGGGATTTCGATAGCGGCGATCATGTGGTTGCCGTAAATCGAGGGAGCGCCGGGATCGACGGCCCCGCGATGGCTGTCCACCATTACGAGGTCACTATGGATTCCGACACTGGCCAGCATGGCGGAAAGGACCGTTGATTTGTCCTTGCAATCACCGTAGCCGCCTTTGAAGATCTCGCCTGCAGGGTGAGGCTGGAAGCCGCCGACGCCCATCTCCACAACGAAGTAGCGGATGTGTTTCTGGACGAACTCGCCGATGGCTTCGGCTTTATCGTAGAAGTCGGTTTTGCCGGCTGTGAGTTCGGCCGCTTTGGCGGCGATCTCCGGAGTGGGAGTGAGACGGTCGTGCGAGAGCGCGGTGTACCACACCCCGATACCGCGCCAGGTGCCGTCCTCCGGGAACGCGAGCCCCGGTCCGGCGTAGTGGATGGCCATGCGGCCGGCAAGCGCGCTGTAAGACGGCGACATCGGGATTCGTTCGAGGTCGAGCGCCGGCTCGTTGTTCATCTCCCAGCGGTATTTCTCGTGTTCCAGATCGATTGCTTCGACCTTGGGGTGGTGCGCCCATGTAGTGGTAAAGGTGTAGCCCGCCGGAAGGATAAGGTTGAAGCTCTGATTGATGCGCGGTAAATCGTCCTGAAAGAGCCATTCGGTTTCGGCCAGGTAGGGGCGCTCGCGCCGTTCATATTCCCAGGCAATGATGCCGCCGGGGTCGCGGCCGGGCGGGTTGGCGACCTTGGCCTTGATGTCCTCGTAATACTCATTGGCGCCTTCGCCGGGAGGGCTGACCTCCGCCATCTCGCTGTCCTTGACCGCGTATTCGTGGCCTGCAGGATCGATGCTCCAGGCGTGAAATGAAAGCACCTTGGAGTCCTTGTCAAACTGCACGACGGGATAGGCGTCCTGGCGGCCCTGCGGGCGCAGAATTTTAATCACACGGCGAACGTGTTCGATCGCCTGCCCCTTGGCGTCGATCGTGTAAGTCTCGTCGTCGAGCAGGACGACGGCCTTGGTGCTTTCGGGCAGGTTGGGAAGCGGCTCCTGCATGGCAGTTTTCACCCAGTCCGGGACGGCGTTGGACGAGGCCCATGCGTACGGGGAGACGAGTGCGAGAAATACCGCGGCCTGGGCCGCCAGACGACCAATGCGCAGAGAATGGTTGGCCCGATGCATACGCGAGCTGCTCCTGAAAATCACGCGATCGCACCGCTGATTTTGAAGCGGTGAGGTTTGCTGAAGAGAGATATCGGCTGAGTTATACGTTTGTTGCCCGCGCATTTCAAGGAAAACCTTGTCGAAAATGACGCCAAAGTTGCAACAGGGGCGGAGTGCCGCGGGGCTCAGGCGAAGCTGAGGCCCTGGCTGTCGAGATAAGCGGCGAGGGTGCGGGCCTTGGCAGGAGGATCGGCGAAGGCGATATAGCCGTCGGGACGGATGAGGTACGCGGCGTTTTCCATGATGCCCGACTGGGCGAGATCCGGCCGCCAGGGGAAGACATGGAAGGCGAGCTTGCGCTGCGAGCAGAGGCGGCCGATGTCGGGACAGGTCCAGGTGCTATAGATGTGAACCTGCCAGTCGAGTGAAGAGAGCGGGGCGAAGTTGTCCGGCCCCGGGCTCTTGGGATTGTCGGGAAATTGCAGCCACGGCAGGCGGTCCCCGGCGTGGAGCTTGCCCGTGCGGCCTTCGCTCAGCTTGCTGGAGCGGTAGTTGATATTGGTCTGCGAGACGGTGCGGAACAGGATGGGACGCGCCCTCTGAGAGCCGAGCAGTGCCGGCAGAACATGCGGGATGATGTGCAGGCGAATGAGAAGCGCGAGGTCGCTCGAGGACGTGACGGCGGTGAAGGCCTGGTCGGTCGTGGCAACGAGGCGGCGCGCGAAGGCGATGCGCTCCGGTTCGTAGGTGTGGAGAAGAGACGCAGGCGCATGGCCGCGAAGGACGTTGGCGAGCTTCCAGGAAAGATTCACAGCGTCGCCGATGCCTGTATTCATACCCTGGCCGCCCACCGGCGAATGGATGTGCGCCGCGTCTCCCAGGAGAAAGGAGCGGCCTTCACGAAAACTTTCCGCAACGCGATGATGCACACGGTAAGTGGAGAACCAGTTGACGCTCTCGATCTCGACATCCATCCAGTTGAGGACGCGTTTGGAGACATCCTCCCAGGAGACCTGGTCGCCGGCTTGCTCTGCCTGTTCGTCGCGAATGGTCCCGACGAGGCGGATGCGGCCGTTGTCATCGAGCGGAAAGACCGCAAGGAAGTCGGTGTCATCCAGCGCGACATGGAGTTCGCCATCGGCGACGCTGCCGGTAGCCTTCGCGTCGGCAACGTAGAAAAGATGCGTGTACTCGCCGCCGGGAAAGCCGATGTTCAGCGACTGGCGAACGATGGACCGCGCGCCGTCGCACCCGGCGAGGAACGTGCACCTGCAGCTCTGCTCGGATCCGTCGGCGAGGCGAAGCCGGGCGACGATCGGGGCGTCGGTCGAAGCCGGTTCGCTGAAGGACAGAAGCTCCGTCGGGCGTTCGACCGCGACGCCAAGCTCGGCCAGGTGGCGGATCAACAGCGGCTCATGTTCATCCTGCGGGTAAATGAGCACAAACGGGAACGGGCTCAGCCCTCCGCCGAGATCGCCAAACGGAGCGTGCGCGACCCGCCGCCCTGAGACCCAGACATTGGCGGCAGCCACACGATGGCCGGCCTTCACGAGCTCGTGTGCGAAGCCGAGCTGTGAGTAGAACTCCAGCGTGCGGGCCTGCACGGCCAGTGCACGCGAGTGCGCCGCGGGATAGGGGTTCTTGTCGATGATGCGGACAGGAATGCCGAGGCGCGCGAGCCAGAGCGCCAGGACAAGGCCGGTAGGACCGGCGCCGGCGATGAGAACCTCGGTGTCGGGAGATGACACAGGCATAGCGACCTCGTGCGTTTACCGCGCCCAACACGACCTACTGCGTCTTGAGAAAATGACCGCGCCCGGCAGGAGTTCGGGCGATGAATCGTATGTGTTCCTGAGGCGCTCTAAGAATACTGCGAACGGGTTGCGAGTTCGCAGGTGTGTCGTGCGGCTGATAAACTCGCTCTCTTGTGAGGAAGGGCTTGATGGCAGTGAGGGAACGGCTGGGTGTGGTAGGCGCAGGAACCATGGGCAACGGGATCGCCCACGTGATGGCGCGCGCGGGTTGCGAGGTGGTGCTGGCCGAAGTCAATCAGGCGGCGCTCGAGCGCGGCCTTGCGACCCTGCGCACCAACCTCGACCGCGAGGCGGCGAAAGGCAAGGTTGACCCGGCCGAGGTGGAGTCGATTTATAAACGCGTGAAGCCAGCCCGCGAACTCGAGGCGTTGAAAGATTGCACGCTGGTCGTGGAGGCCGCAACCGAGAGGCTGGAGGTCAAGCAGTCGATCTTTCGCGAGCTGGATGCGCTGCTCGGTGAAGAGGCAATCCTCGCATCCAATACTTCGTCCATCTCGATCACCAAACTCGCAGCCGGAACGAAGCGCGCAGAGCAGGTCATCGGCATGCACTTCTTCAACCCGGTCCCGGTGATGAGCCTGGTCGAAGTCATTCGTGGATTGCAGACGAGCGATGCGACGTTTCAACGCGTGCACGCGCTCTCGCTGGAACTCGGCAAGACGCCCGTGGAGGTAAACGACGCTGCGGGCTTCGTCTCGAATCGCGTGCTGATGCCGATGCTGAACGAGGCGATGTTCGCCGTGATGGAAGGCGTGGCGACCCCGGAAGCAGTGGATCAGGTCTTCCGGCTCGGCATGGCGCACCCGATGGGACCGCTGACGCTCGCAGACTTCATCGGCCTCGATGTCTGTCTCGACATCATGCGCGTGCTGGAGGCAGGGCTCGGCGACCCGAAGTACAGGCCGTGTCCGCTGTTGGTGCGCATGGTCGATGCCGGATGGCTGGGCCGCAAGTCGGGCAAGGGGTTTTATGAGTACAAGGTTTCTAGAACCTAGAACCTAGAACCTGGAACTTAGTACCTAGTACCTGAAGGAGAGAGTAAGTGTCGAAGGAACTATATTTCGAAGATCTGCATCCGGGAATGATGTTCAACTCCAGCCGGTCGTACAAGGTCACGGCGGACGAGATCAAGGAGTTCGGCGAACGTTACGACCCGCAGCCGTTTCATATCGACCAGTCCGCCGGCGAGAGTTCGTTCTTCAAGGGGCTGGCCGCGTCCGGGTGGCTGACCGCAGCGATTGTCATGCGGCTGCGCGTGGAATCGATCCACGTTGCCGGCGGCATGCTCGGCGCGGGCGTGGAAGAGATGCGTTGGACCGCACCCGTGCGCCCCGGCGATTCGATCCGGACCGAGGCGGAGATTCTGACCGTGCGCCACTCGCGGTCGCGTCCGGAGTATGGCGTCGTGCGCTCGCGGACGACGGTCTACAACCAGCGCAACGAGCTGGTGATGCGCTCGATTGTGACCTTCCTGGCGCCGCTGCGGAATCCGGTGAAGGGGTAGGGGAGAGAACAGAGGTCAGGAAACAGAGAACAGAGAACTGAGAACTGAGAACTGAGAACTGAGAACTGAGAACGAGGACCTGATCTGCAGGCCGATCTCTGATCACTAATTTATCTCTGATCTCTAATTTCTGATCTCTTTCTCCCGCCGTCCACACCCTGATTCCGCCCGGTTCTGCACAGGCCTCCACGCTGTATCCTCATACGGTGCGGATGACGGTTCTAGCTTCGGGATCTCGTGGGAACGCCACGGTGGTCGCGGCGGGCGGAACAGCCGTGCTGGTGGACGCCGGGCTGAGCTGCCGGGAGCTCCTGCGGCGCATGGCGGCGACAGGCGAAGATCCCGCCGAGCTCAACGCAATCCTGATCACGCATGAGCACCTGGACCATGTGGCCGGCCTGTCCGTGCTGGCCCGCAAGCTGAAGATTCCCGTCTTCTTTACCGAGGCCACGCATCGCGCCTGGGTACGTATGCTGACGCCGCAAAAGCGCATGACCTACAAGGCGTGGCTGGAAAAGATGCAGCGCGAGCGGGCGGCGATGGAGGCCGGGGTCGAGGCAGCCCCGCCTGAGGCCGAGGCAGAACCGTGCGAGGAGCCGCCGAAGAAGGTTTGCCCAACGGCCTTGCCCGCGCTGGAGTTTTTTGAGGCAGGACGAAGCTTCCGGATCGGCGATCTGGAGGTATGCCCGTTCACGATTCCGCACGACGCTGCGGACCCTTGCGGGTTTGTGTTCTATGCGCCGGGGGAGTCGATCCGCATGGCGGTAGCAACGGACCTGGGCTATGTGCCGCCGAATGTTAAACTTGCGCTCAAGAATGTGGATGTGTTGCTGCTCGAATCAAACCACGACCTGGAGATGTTGAAGGACGGGCCGTATCCCTGGAGTGTGAAACAGCGGGTTCTCAGCCGGGTCGGGCACCTGTCGAATGCGGCGGCGGCAGAGTTTTTGACCAGAGACTACGACGGCGGTGCGCATACTATCGTTCTGGGACACCTCAGTGAGCACAACAACCTGCCGGAATTGGCCCGGCTGGCGGCCGAGCAGGCAATCGGCGACCGGCTGAGCCTGTTGGGAAACCGGGTCCTGTTAGCGCAACAAGATGTTGCATTGGATCCAATTCGGTTGTAAAACATCGGATAATAAAGAGTTGCAGGGCCTTGCTGATGGATGGACAACGGCTGTTCCGGCACGCAGAGACTCAGGCTTGGCGCTGTTCGGGCATCAGGCGATGAAGTAAAATAAAGCTTGCGTAAAATAAATGCCGATTCTTCCTCGACACTCTTATCACGACGAACACACTCCCTGCACTGACCAGGTTATTGGCGCGATTTTGTCCGGATGGCGATATGACATCTCCGGCACACCGCTGAGCCTGCGCGGCGATTACGAGGCGCATCTGCGCGGCTGCGCGCACTGCCGCGGCAAACAGCGGCTGCATCGCACGGTGGACATGCTGCTGCTGGCGGTAACGACGTTGGCCTGCATGGCCTGCTTTCTCGCCTCGGTGGTGGTGCATCGTCTGGAGACCATCCGGCACCTGAGCGGGAGCCTGCACGTACATCTCGGGACAGACCGGGCTCTGGCGCTGGCGCATATTCCTCAAAGCATCACCATCAGTTTGGAAGCGGTGGCGGTCTCGGGTGTGATCTTCTCGCTTCTGCTGTGGGCTCTGGTTCTGATGACGACGCCGGTTCCGGGAATGGTCTCGGCGATTTTGCGCGATCATGTCTCGCCCGAGCTGCGCGAACGTCTGTCCAAAGAAGCATAAAAAAGCCTCAGACAGCAGAGAATCGAACGCTCGACGACAAAGTTGTGACGTCTCGTGGCGCTCCGTTGCAACCTTTTGCGCATCGAAGTTTTGTTTTTTCTCTACTGTCTACTGTCCAGCCACTACCTCTTACGGTCTCGCCTCAGGCTCCGCTATGATGTGAGCTAGTACGAGCGAACTCTCTTCCGTGTCGAATCCTCAGAGCAGTGATGTTGTACGCACGCATGGTCATGCGCATGAGCGCGCGTCGGTAGTCGCCGCACGCGCCGGCGAGGTAACGCGCGGAGGTGCGCCTCCGCCGAGAAAGCGCTCGTGGGGTTCGTTGATTGCCGCCTACCCGGCGACATCGTTCCTGATGGCGATCAACATCCTCGTTTTCATCCTGATGCTGCGCTGGAGCCCGATTATCCCGCTCTGGAAGGCGCATCAGTATGGGTCGATCCTGACGGCGCAGTTTAACGGCGATGTGCTGTATCACTTCGGCGGATGCGATGGCTGGGCCGCGATTGCCTATGGCCAGCCCTGGCGGCTGATCACGGCGTGTTTCGTCCACGCGAGCATTCTGCACATCGCGACGAACCTGTGGTGCCTGTGGAACCTCGGACTCTTCGGCGAGCCGTTGCTGGGCCGCTGGGGGCTGATGTGGGTCTACCTGCTGACCGGTGTGACGGGAAACTTGTTGTCCTCGGCCGAGACCATCTTCCGGCATGACTTTACGATCGCCGTGGGTGCGTCCGGCGCCATCTTCGGCATCGCCGGGATTCTCATCGTGCTGCTCTCCAACCGGAAGCTCGGGCTGCCGTGGGAAGAGCTGAAGAGCCTCAGGCGGCAGGTCATTCTCTTTGCCGTGATCAACCTCGCGCTGGGGATCGCGCCGCAGTTTTCGCCATCCCTGACTGCGGCGGAGTGGGCCCGGCTGCATGTGAACCCGCACAATATTCCCCATATCGATAACTCGGCGCACTTGGGCGGATTGCTGTCGGGGCTGGCGCTGGGAGTTCCGCTGCTGTCGAAGATGACGACGGGCAAAGCGGGCTATCGTGCGCGCCAGCGGGTGACGTTTACGGCCGCGGCGCTCATTCTCTCGCTGCTGGGATATGCCCTGTCGAAATACGCGACGGGTGGCTGAAACGCCAAAAATGACCCTTCCAAAACGCGCTTAAAACGCACAAAAGTGCGCGAAAAACGCTTCAAAATCGATCATGAATTTTGGCTAGTCGAAGGTTGTGGAAACCGTCGCGGCAAATTTCCTCACCATCGCGAGCAACAGGCGCCGGTCGCTTTCGGTGAGATTTGCAGCGTAGCGCTGCACCTGGGTGAGGAAACGAATCTCATCCTCGCTGAGCGAAATGCCCGAGACGTCACGCACTGGATCTTCTGAAAAGAAATGGCTTAGAGAGATATCAAGAGCGATGGCGATCTTCTGCAAGGTCTCGAGCGAAGGCACGGTGTGACCGTTTTCCACGCGCGAGAGGTAACAGCGCAGCAGCCCGGTACGCTTCTCGATGTCGCCCTGCGACAGCCCTTTTTGCAGCCGAAATCCACGAATCGTTACGCCGATATTGATCGGCTCGGGAACCGGAGGAACCGCCTGCTCAGACGGCAGAGCTGTGTGCATGTTTGCCATTAGCCGTAAAGTAACCACCGAAGGTAGTGGTGGCAAGTGGTTTCTTCGATATCTTTTGCCGGCTGTACCAATTCGGATTCGTTCGATTCGTGGTTAGTCGTTGAAAGCAGGGGCGATATTCGGCGTTTTAGCCCATATACAGGCCGCCGTTGACGTCCAGGGTATGGCCGGTGATGTAGGCGGCGGCGTCGGAGGCGAGGAAGGTGACGGCGGAGGCGATGTCGTCGACGGTGCCGTAGCGGGCGAGCGGGACCTGGGCGAGGATGCCGGATTTTTGGTCCTCGGTAAGGCCGTCGGTCATGGCGGTGGAGATGAAGCCGGGGGCGACGGCGTTGATGGTGATGTTGCGGGAGGCGAACTCGCGGGCGAGGGACTTGGTGAGGCCGATCAATCCCGCTTTCGAAGCCGCGTAGTTGGCCTGGCCGGCGGCGCCGGTCTCGCCGACGACGGAGGTGATGTTGATGACGCGGCCCCAGCGGGCCTTCATCATGGAGGAGATGACGGCCTGGGTGAGGAGGAAGCTGCCGGTGAGGTTGGCGCGGAGGATGTCGTCGAAGTCGGCGAGCTTCATGCGGAGGGCGAGGCCGTCGCGGGTGATGCCGGCGTTGTTGACGAGGATGTGGCAGGCGCCGAGGTCGGCGAGGACGGCTTTGGCGCAGGACTTGATGGAGTCCTCGCTGGTGACGTCGAGAGCGAAGGCTTTGGCCGTGCCTCCTGCGGAGGTGATTTCGGCGGCGAGGGACTCCAATTTGTCGAGCGAGCGGGCGGCCAGGGCGACGGTGGCGCCATTCTTCGCGAGATCAAGGGCGATGGCGCGGCCGATGCCCTGGGAGGCTCCAGTGACGAGCGCCACTTTGCCGGTGAGACTGCTCATGCGTTAATAACCCCTCAATGTAACGATTCGAATCTTCTGTTCAAGAGTGTCGATCGCGCGGTCTAGTGTCATCGACATCCTATCGAATCAGAGGCGGCAGGGTAATTCCCCGGTGGTATGGCCCTGAGGTAGCGAGTGCTTGGTCTCAGGAGGGTACCCCAGGGGCTGAAGCCGTGCCCTTAACAAAACCGGGGCAGAGTGCGAGGAAGGCTCCAACCGACCATCCGCACTTGTTCGTCCGCCCGGGAGCGAGCAAATCGCTACATCAGTTCTTGAATGAACGATTGGGCAGGATGGACCCGATAGAGCGCGAGTTCGCGATCCTATTCGCGATCATAGGAGTCTCCCTGCAGAGAGGATACGCCGAAGATTGGCCGCTCGGTCGAAGTAGTGCGAAATCGCAAATGCACTCGCGGAAGCGATGACTGCCAAACTGGACCTGGTGAGAGGTTCGTCGCTCCCCATAAGCGCGTGTTCCGGTACTAATCCGCAGCGCGGAACTTCAACGTGTTCATTGAGTGCATTGCCTGTTGTCGCCAATTGAGAGGCGAACTTGCCGATAAGACGACTTTTCGGGAATCTCGCATTTGAAGGCTCTGCCTCTGTAGATGAGTGACTCGGCGATTTGGCCTCAATTGAGCCACGTTCAACGACCAAACTTCCGTATTGCCGACAATACATACGAAATACTTCCTGACGAACTGTGTCAGTATCGGAAGTGTCACAAATTGACTTTCTGTCAATCTGTCACGCAATACACTCACCGTCATGAAAGGCATTGAAAAAGAGGACAGCGCCGAGTAGCGTCAGGGCTCATTTTATGAAGAAGACCATCTTTTTGCTGGCCCCCTTCTTAGCGATAGGCGCTACTGCGCTTTGCGGTTGCGGGGTTTCCCCAAGTACAAACGAAGGCTCTGGTGGTTCAGGGGGCGGGAGCGGCTCAAATCAGATAACGCTCACGACGATCTCTGCCTACAACGCCGCCCATTCCGGCGGCAGGTGGGTTGTCGCGGGTGATCCGGGTTTCACACTTCTCGTCAGCGGCACCGGGTTTACCACCAGCAGCGTAATCCAGTGGAACGGGACGGGTCTCGCAACGCAATTGGGTTCGAGCACAGACATGGATGCCAACGTGACAGCGGCCATGATCGCCCAGCCCGGCACCATATCCATCTCCGTTCATGACACCTCGTCTGGATATACAACTGCTGCTCTCCCCTTTGGAATCGCATCGCCGTTTGCGGCTACCGCCGGCGTAGTTGCTCTCGTCACTGTCGCACCGGACGGCACTCCTGCGAACGCGAGCAGCCTGGTAGCGCCCTCAATAAGTGGCACGGGCCGTTATGTGACTTTTCAGTCATCGGCAACAAACCTCGGCGCGGGAATTGCAAGCGGATTCCAACAAATCTATGAACGCGATACATGTATCGGAACGCCAACCAATTGTGTCCCTGGTACGATTCCGATCACAGTCACGTATAACGGCAACCCACTCGACAATCACAGCCGTAGTTCTTCGGTGAGCGACGACGGGCGCTATGTAGCGTTCGACTCGCAGGCTTCCAACATCACCGCCGCCGAGCCCTCATTTTGTTTCGCTGCCGCTGGCGACAGTTGTGTCTACCTGCGCGATACATGTATCGGCGCACCGTCGCCGTGCACGCCAACAACCACACTAATCTCGCGTTTGCCAGACGGAGAAATCGCAGGCGGCGGAAATCCGACGATCAGTCCAGATGGAAGGTATGTGGGCTATAACTCAACCGGCACATCCCCCGGCACGAATAACGTCTATCTCACTGACACCTGCAATGGCGCACCGGCGGGTTGTACCTCATCCACCCTGTTGGTCTCTCAATCATCTTCCGGCACCACCGGTAATCAGTTGAGCGCATATCAAGACGTAAGCCTGGGTGGTCGCTATGTGTCGTTTGTTTCTTACTCCAAGAACCTCACACCTACGAACTCCAACGCAGGTGATCCGGACCTTTTTGTGCGCGATACATGCCTTGGTGCGCCCGCGGACTGTACTCCAGACACATTGCAGGAGGATGTCTCGACTACTGGCTCTCTGGCAAACGGAGGTGCACTCGACACCTTTTCAAATCCGTCCATCAGCTCCGATGGCCGGTTCCTCGCATTCTCAACACTGGCCACAAACTTGGTGACCGAGAATGTGAACGGATTGGGAAACGTCTATCTGCGCGACACGTGCAACGGCGCAGCCGCCTCTTGCAGTCCATCAACCGTGATCGCGTCCCGCGGCAACGATGGATCAATCGCGAATGCCAGTCAGGACAACCCGAGCATCAACGCCAGCGGCCGTTTCGTCGTCTTCGCCTCGCTTGCGAGCAATCTGGTCCCAGGAGATACGTTCCTGCCCAACAGCTGGAAAGATATCTTCGTTCGTGACACCTGTTTCGGCGTGCCAGTTGGATGCACTCCAAGCACTGTTCGAGTTTCTGTCAGCAATGTCACTGGATTTGCGGTTCAATCGAACGCTGTGAACGATTACCCCAAGATCAGCAAAGACGGTCACTACATAGTGTTTCTTTCATCTGCAACCAACTACCTGTCAACTGCCGGCAATGGATTCCAAATGGTGTTCGTGGCAAAAACCGGGTTCTAATCGGCGTCCAGTGGAACGACGACAAGTCGTACCCGAGCGCAGTGGGCGATTGACCGGCAAATCAGAAGTTTCGATGCTCGCTTACCCGCAGCCCCGAGAGGCGAGGCCGCCATACTTCTGTATCGCAGACCATCCGCCCAGAATCCCGCTTTTGCGCCGAGCAGCGGCTTTCTTCATAATTTCCTTTGAGCATCTCATGAAAAATAGCTACGCCCGATTCAGCCTGGCGATCGTCAGCATGTCTCACCTTTGGACAGCATTGGTTCTGTGCATTTTCGTTGCCTACGCTGGCGCACAGAATGCCGATCGCAGGATAAAAATTGAAGCTCTCGACGGCAGGAATGGTAAGCCGATCCCTGACACTCACCTGTTGGTCTTTGCCGGAGGTACCGTCGAGGAGGTTCGGCAGCATCGGCACTACTTCGATTTGCACACCAGTCAGAACGGAAATGCCGAGCTGGTGTTGACCTCAGATTCCTTGAAATTCATACAGGTCTGGGTAGATGGAAAGACCCTCTGCCAATCTCGACCGAATACGGTGTCTCTCAGCGTAGAACAGATACTCGCCGAAGGGTTTCTCGCCCCGAATGAATGCGGCAATTTGCGTATGTCGAGCGCACCTGGACAGCTCTTCGTCTTTGCCCGACCCGCTACTCTTCGCGAAAAGATGGAGAGATGATGTCCAATCGGAGTGTTCTGGGTTGTATCACCGGCAATACGGAAGTTTCGATTTCAACTTTTGACTTCAGGGCGAATCACTCATTGATCGTGACTCCCTGAAAACGGGGTTTTCGGCAACTTCAACCCGTCGGACTCGATCTTTCCGAAAAGCCGACTTTGCAGGGACCGATCACTGGAATCTGTCACAGTTGACGCCCGGGAAATTACAACCCAACACTTTGAGTTTCCACTGAAGCTTCGGAGTTTTCCGGGCCAGGATAGGGATTGTCTTGACATTCGCCGCGAAGCCCGGCGAGGTGACGAGAACATCGTATCCACCTTCAGGAAGCGCTAGCGTGAAGTCCCCGTTTACGTCGGTATGCGTCAGAAGCTTCACGTTATTGTCGACTGCTGTGTTCCTTCGGACAAAGACGCTTGCTCCTTTTATGACTGCACCCACTGCATCGACGACGTGACCGGTGATTTGTCCGGTTTGGGGCTCTTGCGCCAATGGACGGACAGTTACCCCGGGACAGGTAACGATGATGGTGAGTATCGCGTACCTCCACAGCAGCTTATTCTTCATGTCGGCTATGCTCTCAGGCTTGCCCCGTTTCCATCAACAGCCATACGGTGAGTTGTTCCCGCAAAACGGGGTTATCGGAAAGTACGAGACAAATTGTGTCCAGGTCGCGGTCGGCGCTTCCGCTAACCTCAATTGGTGCGAAATCGCCAAGGCGCTCACGGAAGCGGATGACTGCCCGAACTGGACCCGTGGTGAGAGGATCGTCGCTCCCCATAAGCGCGTTTTCGGGTACTAATCCGCAGCGCGGAACTTCAACGTGTTCATTGAGTGCATTGCCCTGTTGTCGCCAATGGAGAGGCGAACTTGCCGAAAACCCGACTTTGCGGGAACGCCGGTCTAATCGTGGAAGCCAGTGCTCAATAAGTGCTAAGCCCTGCTCGTGGGGAGCGACCGCGTTGCATCCGAAAGAGACGGCCTCCGGTTCTTCAGTGAAGACAAAAGTCCACGTCAGACATCTTAGGGGCACTATGTGCAACGCAAAGGCTTACTCTGCAACTTCGCTACATCAGTTCTTGAATGAACGATTGGGCGGCCTCGGGGGGCACTCGCAGGTCTCGACTCGTCAGAGGCCCCTGGTTCAAGACCGGTTCCGCTGCGTGCAAGGGAGGGATGTCGGTGCGCTCGAAGAATTTGCCGATAGGGATTTCGTCACCCCACAGCACAGATTTCCCCATTGCTGCGATCCAGTCTGAGGCGTCGTAGGTTGGATCGTCCTCGAGCTTTTTCACACGCGGCCTGAACCATTGGTAGGTGTTGTCGTGGTTATAGGTGACGCAGGGGCTGAAGACGTCGAGCAAGGAGAAGCCTCGATGCTGAATCCCCAATTTTATGAGTTCAGTAAGATGCTTCTGCTCGCCACTAAAACCACGAGCGACAAAGGTGCAGCCCGCAGCCAGAGCGAGGGAAATCGGGCTAATCGGGGATTCGACGTTGCCGAAGGGCATGCTCTTGGTCTTCATGCCAAGGCGGCTGGTGGGTGAAGTCTGGCCGGTGGTCAGACCGTAAATCTGGTTGTCCATGACGATGTACAGCAGATCGACATTGCGGCGCATGGTGTGGACGAAGTGATTGCCGCCGATGCCGAAGCCGTCTCCATCCCCTCCGGTCACGATCACAGTCAGCGCGTGGTTGGCGAGCTTCATGCCCGTAGCCACCGGCAGGGAGCGGCCGTGGAGCGTGTGCATACCGTAGGTGTTGATGTAGCCGGGGAGGTTCGAGGAGCAGCCGATGCCGCTGATGGTAACGACCTCGTGCAGGGGAATCTGCAGATCTACCAGGGCTTTCTGAAGAGCTGCGAGGACGCCGTAATCGCCGCAGCCGGGACACCAGTCCGGATCGGCTTTGCCCTTCGTGTCGGCGATGGTCAGTGTGCGGGGACTCTCTACGAGTGACGCCACGTGCGCTCCTCCTCAAACCATGATTTCGTGAGCGGGAACGGAGAGGTTCGTGTTCCCACTGAGCTGTTCTTTTACGGCCTCGACGATGTGGTGAGGCATAAACGGTTCACCGTCGTATTTGCGGATGTGGCCGTCAGGCACAAAGCTGGTTTCGCTGCGCAGGTAGCGGGCAAACTGTCCGCTGTAGTTGTTCTCGACGATGATGGTGTGGCGGGCGTCTTTCAGGACTTGAAGGATCGCTTCGCCGTGGAGCGGCACGAGCCAGCGGATCTGGAGTTGATTGGCGACGATGCCTTGCTCGCCCAGAAGCTCGCGGGCTTCCTCGATGACGCCCATGGTCGAACCCCAGCCGATCAGCGTCACGTCCGCCTGCGGAGGGCCAGACAGAGTCGGCGGAGGAACGGCGGACTCGATCCCGGCCACCTTGCGCATACGCTTTTCCATCATGGCGCGTCGCTTGACGGGATTGGTGAATTCATCGCTGATCAAGACGCCGTCTTCCTGGTGTTCATCGGTGGCCGCCGTGTGGATATGGCCGGGCACACCGGGAACGGCGCGCGGCGAGACTCCGCTCTCGGTGATCTTGTATCGCAGGTAATTGCCGTGTGCGGAGCTTTCCGGGTCTGCACCGTTGCCGTTGGCCGAAGTAATCAGCTCGCCTCGATCAATGACGGGGTTGAAATCCAGTTCGCTGGAATCGACGCTAAGGCGGCCTTCCGAAAGGAGCAGGTCGCAGAGAACGAGGCCCGGGCACTGAAAGCGATCGGCAATGTTGAAGATTTCAGGAATCAGTTTGAAGCAGTCGCCAATGTCCAGCGGAGCCGCGATCACACGAGGGTAATCACCAAAGGCTGCGCCGAGCATCTGCCAAAGATCGCCCTGCTCTGTTTTGGTAGGCACGCCGGTAGACGGGCCGGCCCGCTGGCAATTGATGACCACAACCGGGGTCTCCATCATGGCGGACATGCCGAGGCCTTCGCTCATGAGAGCAAACCCGCCACCCGAGGTTGCGCACATGGCGCGGACCCCAGCGTGTGCGGCCCCGATCGCCATGTTGATGACGCCGATCTCATCCTCGACCTGGCGGACCATGATGCCGGCCTCGCGAGCGTGCGCGGCCATCCAGTGAAGGACTCCAGTGGAAGGACTCATGGGGTAAGCGCAATAGAATTTAACTCCGGCTGCGGCGCCGCCCATGGCCATCGCCATATTGCCGCTCAGGATGGCGTAACGATTCTCGGTTCTGAGAATCGGATTCGGGAAAGCAGTGAAGTGCGCGCCGGCGTAATCATAGCCAGCGCGTGCCACTGCGACGTTTTCCGACACGACAGCATCGCCTTTTTTCTTGAACTGCTCGATGAGAACCTCTTCCAGAGAAGAGAAGCCGATCCCCATCATGTTGAGGCCGGCACCGATCGCCAGTGTATTTTGCGCAACTTTGTTTCGCGTGATGTCGGCCAGCTCAGAGACCGGGAGGGGGCACATCTCTACGCCGTGTGCGGCAACGCCGGGCTTAATGGTATCGGCATTGTAGATACAGGAAGCGCCGGCTGTCAGCAGGCCGAGGTGGCGATCCATTGTGTCCTGGTTGAGAGGGATGAACAGGTCGATCCGGTCACCCATATTGGTGACTTTGTCGGGACCCGTTCGAACCGTGAGGAAGGTGTGGCCACCACGAATGATGGACTGATAGGCGTTGTAGGCGTTGAGATGGAGGCCGCGGCGGCTGAATATTTTGGTGAAGATATCCCCGGGAGTGGCGACTCCCTGGCCGGCTGCTCCTCCGATGCCAATAGCAAAGGTCTGGCTCATCACACCTTCACTGACTATGAGCGCAGCCGAAGGGACTGGAGACCCGGCAGTCTCATGCAAAACTGGATCCCAATTGGGTGACTCCTCAACAGAACGATCGGTTCGCCTTTTCGGGTAGCCGGAGTATACACCTAAATTTCGGGAAGTTCGCCTGAGGCCGATACGAATGCCGCGGACCATCGTGTCAACGGCATCCGGACCGCACGGGAAAGGAACCAGATTCCAACATGGGTCATGCGCTGTATTCTTGTGCGGACATGTCCTCGCCTACCGCTGCCCCTGATCTGCCCCAGACCCCAACAACTGAACCGAAACCCGGTGCTGAAAGCACCACGGAAGTCTACGCGATTCACGGCGCGGAGCCGGAGGTGCTGGCGTATGCGATGGCGAAGTATTCGCGGTCGGCGCTGACGATGCGGGAGTCGCTGGTGGAGATCAGCTCGCAGAAGGCCGAGCAGTTTCTGAACACGTTCTACTTCCAGTATGGGCACCGGTCGATTGCGGACCTGGCGCATATTCCGTTTGCGGTGGAGCGGCTGTCGCTGCTGGCGGCGATCACGCTGGTGGATGAGACGCGGTGGGATGGGCAGGAGCGGTCGACGAGGTACCAGGACTTTCGGCGCAGCGGATGGTACACGCCGGAGCTGAGCAAGAGCGGGCGCAAGCAGTTCACGGCGGCGATCCAGGCGTTGTTTCAGGCGTACGACGAGATCGGCGCGGGGATGTTCGAGGCGCTGAAGAAGGCGATTCCGCAGCCGGCGGAGATGAAGCCGGAGAGTTATGCGAGGACGCTGAAGGCAAGGGCGTTTGATGCGGCGCGGTACCTGTTGCCGCTGGCAACGAATACGTCGCTGGGGCAGATTGTGAATGCGCGCACGCTGGAGACGCAGGTGTCGCGGCTGCTGTCGACGGAGTTTGCGGAGATTCGGGAGCTGGGGACGAAGCTGCGCGAGGCGGCGAGCAATCCGGCGTGGAGTGTGCTGCGCGACCGGCTGGAGGAGATGGCCGGCGAGGGGAATGTTGATCCGGCCGCGACCGAGGAGATTCTGAATGAACTGATGCCGCCGGTAAAGGCTGCGCCGACGCTGGTGAAGTATGCGGAACCGAGCGAGTATGCGATCGCTAGCCGGAAGGAGCTGGTGCAGGCTGCGCGGGAGCTGATGGGGGAGGCTCCGGTGTATCCGGCGCCGGTGGTGGACCTGCTGGACGATGACGAGGATATCGAGGTCGAGATTGCGACGTCGCTGCTGTATCCGCACTGTCATTACTCGTACAGGCAGTTGCGGGGAGCGGTGGCGGCGCTGACGGAGACGCGGCGCAATGAGATTTTGAAGCTGGGCGTGGCGCATCGCGGGCGGCATGATGAGCTGCTGCGCGCGTTCAGTGCGGGGCATGGATTCCGGTTCGACATCCTGATGGATGTGGGCGGGTTCAGGGATATGCATCGGCACCGGCGGTGCGTGCAGTTGTTGCAGGCGTTCAGCGATGTGCACGGCTACGACGAGCCGGTGTGTCCGGGGCAGCCGACACTGGAAGAGGCTGGGCTGGCGGAGACATACAAGAACGCGATGGAGGCGGCGCACGCGGCGTTTCGGACGCTGTGTGATTCGGAGGAGCCGGAAGCCAGGCAGAGCGCGCAGTACCTGCTGCCGCTGGGAACGCGCTGCAGGGCGCTGTTCAAGATGGACTTTGCGGAGGCGCTGTATATCTCGGAGCTGAGGTCAGGCGCGGCGGGGCACTTCAGCTACAGGCGCGTGGCGTGGGAGATGTATCGCGCGATTGCGGTGAAGCATCCGGTGCTGGCGGAGATGTTCCGGGTGAAGGATGTGAATGTGCCGGTGGATCTGCTGAAGCGGTAGGGAAGAAGTTAGGGAGTGAGGAGTTAGAGAGTTAGGTTTGCGTCTCTGCGGCCATTCTGTGCTGCGGGGCTATGCTGGTCGGGTGCGTTGAATTTTCCACTGGAGAGCGGCGATGAGAGAGACGAACCTGACACTGCCTGAGGTCATTCTGATTGCGGGAACGCGTGTGGCGCTGGGAGTCGGCGTGGGGCTGCTGATTTCGGAGAAGATGGATCGGAGTGCGCGCCGAGCTGCGGGCGTGGCGCTGTTTGCAGTGGGGGCGCTGACGACGATTCCGCTGGTGATGCGGGTGCTGGGGAGCAGCGTCAGTGAAGTGGATATTTCCGAGGTTTAGCGCGCGTCGATGGATGTTTGCAGAAGCGCGCGCAGCTCGTTCTGTTGCTCTTGTGAGAGTGCGACTTTCGGAATCGCGATGAATCGAACGTCCATGCCCAGCACGAACACGTTGGGCGCCTCACGCCAACCGGTGAACCTTTTCCATGCGATGGAACAGGAGCCAGAGCCCTCTTTGTATTCGTGGTAGCCGTCTGCGTCTGCCCTCAAGGAAATGCCCGTTACTGAATATTCGAGCTGCCGATACTGAATCGTCTGAAGGCGGTCCTTGCGCCAGACAATCAAGAACGCATAGCAAGCGAAGCTAAGCGCGAACGCGATCCCTAACCAGAAGGGAAGATAACGAATACTGAAAAACACCAGAAGAGAGAATGCAATGTAGACGGCCTGAATGAGCCAATGCCCTGGCAGTTTTCTGGCCGCTTGAGGGCACCACGACTGCTGTCCTTCGAAAAATTCGGCTTTCGTAAGCGTGTAAACCGCCTCGATCACGCGGCGGAGCCTTTACGTGCGGTTTTGCGTTTGGTGCGGCGGGCGCGGCGTTTGAGTTCTTCGTCGGAGAACATGGTGCCGCGGCATTTCGGGGCGCCGCAGTAGCAGTCGGCGGAGTCGTCGTCGGAGTCGTGGAGGTTGTACTCGTAGACGAGCTCTTCGCCGGGGGCGATGTTGCGGATGGCCTTGATGAAGACGCGGCCGTTGTCCTCCTCGGTCTCGCAGTTGGGAGCGCAGGAGTGGTTGACGAACATGGCGGCGGCGAAGCCGTCGATGACGTCGGTGGAGCCGTCGATGGAGAAGAGGTAGGTGACGTGCTTTTCGGCGTAGCGATCGTCGGCGATGTCCTTGGAGATACGGGGGCCGTCGTACTCGAGGACGCGGCGGCCGCGAGGGATGGGGTCGAGCGTAACGACGCCGGCGGCGTGGATGGCGGAGGACTGGATGAGCAGGCGAGGTGTGGCGGGGGATGCGGGCCGGGGCATGGGGTGGAGTATAGCAAGGGGATCGAGGTGAAAAAGACTCGAGCGGTTGAGGTTAGATTGGCGGCCACGGGGTCCTTCGACTTCGCGCTGCGCGCTGCGCTCAGGATGACATGAGGGTTGGGTTGCACGATGCAGTAGCGGGAGTCGTTCGGGTGTCGTCTAATAGAGGTATGAGGCGGTTGTGGCTGGCGGCGTGCGTGGTGGGGCTGGGGGCTGGCCTGGCGTGTGCGCAGACACCCGCGAGCCAGGCGAACACTCCGCAATGGAAGCAGACCCCGGAGGGACGGACTCCGGAAGGGCCGCAGAATATGAACTGCACAGGCGGTACAACCAAGGGTGATGACGGGAAGTGGACGACAACCTCCAACTGTCCCACGGCGCAGGATAAGCCGGTCCCGTCGAATGCGGCGCAGCAGTTTCCGTATCCCGGAGAATCGCAGACACCGAAGGAGACAACGCCGAATGATCCGAGTGCTCCGCAGGCTCCGAAGAAGCCCGCGCAGCAGTATCCGTTTCCGGGAGAGCAGCCGGATGGTTCGCCCTCTTCTTCGTCGTCCTCTTCGAGTCCGGGCGATGCGAAGCCGGCGCCGCCGGGAGGATTGAAGGATTCGGGGAGTTCGGGCTCGAGCAGTTCCAGTTCAAGCTCGGAGCCGGGTTATTCGAGCTCAAATGGGGATAATGTGCCGACGTCACCGGACACGGATGATACAAGCGTGCCGACGAAGACGCGGTCCAGCCGCAACAGGCCGGCGGAGCCGGTGAAGACGGCGACGCAGCGGTATCAGGAGGACCTTGAGGTCGCGGGGTTCTATCAGAACACCGGGAACTTCATGGGCGCGTACATGCGGGCGAAGGATGCGGTGTCGATTTCGAATGACAGCCCGGATGCGCACCTGGCGCTGGCAGAGGCGGCGAGGAAGCTGGGCAAGCTGGATGAGGCGGAGCAGAACTACAAGAAGTGCCTGGAGCTCGACCCGGTGCCGAAGACGAAGAAGTCTGCGCAGGTGGCTCTGAAAGAGATGACCGGCGGGGGTTAGGGGTACGGCCGTCTGAGAAACGCGGGCGGGTCTTCGGGGAGCGGACGCGAGGCTTTGCGCAGTGCTTTCGGCAGGGCCGCATTCCGCGGGACACTTCCGGATTGGCGTGGGGCCGGATCCTGAACAGTTGCGGGGACGTCGGTCAGGTCTTCTTCGACGTTGAGATAACGGCGAATGTAGCGAAGGGGTTCTTCTGCGAGCGCCATCTCGCGGAGGTGATAGCGCCAGGCGTCTTTCCGTGCGCTGCGGCGGATAAAGGCCTTGCGCGTGACCGTTTGGATGGTGCCGTCAGGCATGCGGCGCTGAAAGCTCTGAGCGGGCATCTGGAACGTGATTTCGGCGCCGGGCTTCCAGAAGGCCATGGCGAACTCGTGCGAAAAGAGCAGGGTGTAGTAGTTGCGATGCTGTTCCAGCGTCGCTATAGCATCAGCTGCATTGGTCCATGGCAGCGCGAGGCGCGAGGTGTACCAGCGGCGGAGTTCGAATCCGTTCGTGCGAGCCCTGCCGATGACGATCTTCAATAATTCAAGGCGCGTCATACGATGCCAGCCAGAGTAACAGGCATTTGTGACTTGTGGGTAGTCGGCGGAGTTACTTAGTAGGTAGTTTCCTGGCGGATACGATCGCGGAGCGTGTCGTCGATGGGTGAAGAAGGTCCGGTTGGAGGGCCACCCGGTGGCGTGCGGCGGCGCCAGATACGGATGAAGAAGACGACGATTCCGATGCCGAGGAAAAGAGCGGCGAAGGGAACGATCCAGGCGACGATGTCGAAGCCTCCGCGCAGGGGAGCGGCCAGGACGGTGGCGCCATATTTTCCGACGAACCAGTTGAAGACGCCGTTGTCGGGCAGGCCGGTGGCGATTTCGGTGCGAAGCTCGCCGATCATGCGGTCGGAGTCGGGACAGCCGACGTGGTTGCACTCGAGGAGAATCTGGCCGCAGCCGCAGACGCACATGAGCTTGTGGCCGAGGGCGTCGAAGCGCGACGAGGGAGCGCCTGCGCCGAGCATGGGGATGGCGAGGACGGAGATCAGCGCGATGTGAAGGAGGCGCTTACGCATGCGCGACTTCTTGGGCTTCTTCGCTCGTTCGGCCCACCTTAGACGATAAAGCTGTCGTCGAAGAGGAGGCACCCGGCTTCAGTGCCGGGACCAGCGCGATGCCGGTGCCGAAGATCACGATGGCGACGCCGATCCAGATCCAGTTGACGAGCGGGTTGAGGAAGACCTTGATGATGGGCTTGTCGGTGTCGGGGTTGCGGCCTTCGAAGACGACATAAAGGTCGCGTGCCAGCGTGGAATGGATGGCGACCATGGTCGAGGTCTGCTGGCTGGCGTTGTAGAAGCGACGCTCGGGGGTGAGCTGCGTGACCTTCCTCCCGTTGTGGAAGACGTCGAGGATAGCGTAGTCGGTGTCGTAGTTGGGGTTGGAGTCCTGCGAGTAAGACTGGCAGACGAGTTTGTAGGAACCAATCTGCAGCGAATCGCCAAAGGACATCTCGAGCTCGCGCGATTGATTGAATGCCGCACCTGCGACGCCGATGAAGAGAACAACAATGCCGAAGTGGATAATGTATCCGCCGTAGCGGCGGGTGTTGCGGCGCGTGAGCAGGACGGCGGACGAGAATAGGTTGCGCTGCGTCTGATTGCGGATGACGTTCGCGCCGCGGAGGAACTCGGTGACGATGGCGGTAATGACGCCGGCGGCGAGCGAGAAGCAGACGAGCGAGTAGATGGCGCCTGTGGAACCGTCGGTTTCATTCCAGGGGCGGAGGCCGGTGATCATCAGCACGCTGGCGCTGACGATGATCGCGAGACAGGGAAGCAGGAGATTGCGGCGGATGGAACGGAGTGACGTGGCGCGCCAGGCGAGCAGCGGGCCGACTCCGGTGAGAAAGATGAGGAAGAGGCCAATCGGGACGGCGACGCGGTTGTAATAGAACGGCCCCATTGTCTCTTTCGAGCCTTGTACGTACTCGGAAAGGATGGGATAGAGCGTGCCCCAGAGGATGGTGAAGCAGGCGGTGAGCAAAACGATGTTGTTGAAGAGGAACGAAGACTCGCGCGAGACATAGGACTCGAGGTGGTTCTCGCTCTTCAGGTGATCGCTTTGGCGGAAGAAGGTAAAGAGGCAGACGATGAAGACGAGCAGCAGGAAGGCATAGAACCAGTTGCCGATGTTGCTTTCGGCGAAGGCGTGAACGCTGCTGACCAGGCCGGAGCGCGTTAGCAACGTACCGAGGATGGACAGCATGAACGTGGCGAAGATGAGCCAGACGTTCCAGCGCTTCATCATGCCGCGCTTCTCCTGCATCATGACGGAGTGCAGGAAAGCGGTGCCGGCGAGCCAGGGCATGAGCGAGGCGTTTTCGACGGGGTCCCATCCCCAGTAGCCGCCCCAGCCAAGCACGGCATAGGCCCAGTGCATGCCGAGGCAGATTCCGCAGGTGAGGAAGAGCCAGGTGACCATCGTCCAGCGGCGGGTGATGTGAATCCACTTTTCGCCGGGGTAGCGCATCATGAGCGCGCCGAGGGCGAAGGCGAAGGGCACGCTGAAGCCGACGTAACCGAGATAGAGCATCGGCGGATGGATGACCATCTCGGGATACTGGAGGAGCGGATTGAGGCCGAAGCCGTCAGCGTGCAGCTGGCCGGGCGCGATGGCGAAGGGCGGAGCGGCGAAGACCAGCAACAGAAGGAAGAAGATCTGGATGGCGGAGAGGATGGTCGAGGCGTAGGCGTGCAGCGTGACGTCGGCCTTGTCGCGGATGCGCATGACGAAGCCGTAGCCGGCGAGCAGCCATGCCCAAAGGAGGAGCGAGCCTTCCTGACCGGACCAGAGCGCGGAGAACTTGTAGAGCGAGGGCAGGGCGCGGTTGGTGTGGTGGAGGATGTAGTCGACGGAGAAGTCGTTGGTGAAGGCGGCCCAGATGAGCGCGAAGGCGGCGCAGGAGACGGCGATGAAGCTGGCGATGCCGGCGCGGCGGGATGTTTCGCGGAGGTTTTCTGCGGAAACGGCAAGCCGCCGACCTACAGCCAGAGCACGAAGAGAGACGGCTCCGCTGAAGAGCGTGTAGGCGGAGAGCGCGAGGGCCAGGAGTATAGCGAAGCTGCCGAAAGACGGCATGGGATGCAGCATGGGAGCGCGAGTGTCCTCGCTTCTATTTTCGCAGAGTTATGCCGTAGATGCAGGTCTGCTGCGCGATAGGCGGACTGGCTGGGATCAGGCGGAAGCGCCCTGCGGAGCGTGATGCGAGATGAGGCGATGCACGCTGGCGAGCAGGTTGTCGGGCAGGAGCGGCTTGAGGCGGAACTCGACGCCAAGACCCTCGTACTCCTCCTGGGCCTCCGCCATGCCGCTGATAACGAGGACGGGGACGTTCGGATGGAATTCGCGGAGGCGGGCAACGAACTCGGAGCCGGTCATGCCCGGCATGAAGTGGTCGGTGAGGATGAGATCGATGGTCTCAGGGAAGTCGTTGTTCCTCAACTGTTCAAGGGCGCGCTCGGGGCTGAGCACCGCGATCACGAAGTAGCCGGCACGCTTGAGGATTGTCTGGCGAGTCGCGGCTTGCACAGCGTTGTCGTCGATAAGCAGGATGGTCGCGGACATTCGTACCTTGCCGAAGTGAGGTGACTTACTGACCAAATAAGCAAAAGGCCAGCCTGCTTTGGTGTGTAAGTTTTGATGCCGTCGGGAGGATACGGGCTGCCTTGGAGTCCCGTTCGCAGAGAACTGTATCGATTTCGCGCGTCGAGCGAGTATCGCACGAGAGTGGGATCTGGCCCGGGCGATAGGGCTCTTCCACATGGGTATCAAGGGCTTAGCTGAGATAATGCCCCCATGGCGCGCCGCGTGATCCGGCAGTATGAGTTCATCCGGAAGATCGGCTCGGGTGGGAGCGGTGTTGTCTTTCTTGCTAATGACACGCTGCTACAACGCCCGGTCGTGCTGAAGCTGCTGAAGCGAGGGGCGCAGACGGCGGAGCAGGTGCGGGTGACGCAGTTGCGGGAGGCGCGGCTGGCGTCGGCGATCGACCACCCCAACGTTTGCGCGATCTACGAGGTAGGCGAGGAGGACGAAGAGGCCTACATTGTCATGCAGTACATTCCGGGCAAGAGCCTCGACAAGGTGATTGCGGAGGGGCCGGCAAACGTTCAACTGGTGCTTTCGAGCGGCATGCAGATCGCCGATGGTCTGCAGGCGGCGCACAGCCTGGGGATCTTTCACCGCGATCTGAAGCCGGCGAACGTGATCCTGACCGACGGCGGGTTGATCAAAATTCTGGACTTCGGGCTGGCGCGGCAGTTGAAGCGCGAGAAAATGCGGGCGCCCAACGGGAGCTTCGACGACGGGAACTTCGATCCGGCGCTGCCAGGCCAACCGCCGCAGATTGTGCCGGGGGCGACGTACACGGCACGCGGAGGGACGATTGCTTACATGGCGCCGGAGCAGTTTGTGACGGGGCAAAGCAGCGTGCAGAGCGACATCTTTGCGGTGGGACTGATCCTGTACGAGATGGTGAGCGGACGGCACCCGTTCCACCGACCGGACGCGCAGGAACTGCAGAGCATTCGGGCGATCCAGTTCGCCGCGCCCCCGCCGCTGCGCGAGATCGTTCCGGAAATTCCGCGGGAGTTGGAGAGCGTGATTCTGCGCTGCCTGGAAAAGCAGCCGTCGGAGCGATATGGGTCAGCTGCGGAGGTGCGTGAAGGGCTGAAGACGATTGTGAAGTCGCTGCAGCTGGACACGATGGTGATGGCGAGTGAGGGCGCGATCAACATGGCGGCGCAGCAGCGGTTGGACCTGGAGACGCCGGAGGAAGAGAAGCGCACGACGGGCATTTTGTCGATGCTGGCAGAGCGGTTTCGCGAGAGCACGACGAGCCAGGAGAAGAAGGGCACGGACATTGTGGTTCTGCCGTTCGTGAATCTCGGGACGACGGAAGCGACGCACTTCTATGGGCAGGCGCTGGCGGATGCTGTGGCGACGCGACTGGCGAAGGTGCCGTCGCTGGTGGTGCGGCCTTCGAGCGCGCTGATGAATATTCCCACGCGGCAGTTGGACCCGCTGAGTGTGGGGCGGCGGCTGCTGGTGGACTTTGTGCTGACGGGAAGCTTTCTGCAGTCGGAGCAGGGGTTTGATCTGAACTGGCAGCTTCTGGATGTGCCGCGGCAGAGCGTGCGCACGGGCGGCGCCATCAGCGTGAAGAGCTTCGACCTGATCGCGGTGCAGACGGAGATCTGCGACGAGGTGTTTGCGGAGCTGCAGGGCAGGGGCGGCTTTACGAGCGCCGCGGGACAGGCGGCTGCAGCGGTTGGGAACTCGCTGGGCGGCGCGGTCTCGGAGGAGTACCTGCAGGCGCGCGCCCTGCTGTCGTCGTTCATGACACGGACTGGGAACCGCGATGAGCTGGATCGTGCGCGCGAGATGTTCGAGCGCGTTGTGGCGCGGGACCCAGGGTATGCGCCGGGGTGGTCGGGTTTGGGTATCACGCATCTGCAGTATGCGCGGCACGGCATGGGCGGCCAGATGCACGTGCTGGAGGCGCGCAGAGCGTTTGATCGCGCGCTGGAGCGCGATCCGGATTCAGTCGAAGCAAATCTGTATCGCGTGTACATGCTGCTGTCGCGCGGTGAGAAGGAGAGCGCGCGGCACGGCATTGAGCATCTGCTGCAGGAGGCGGCCAACGACTGGAACGTTCACCTGGTCGCAGGCATCACGCTGCGCAACGATGGGTTGTATGAAGAGGCGCTGGACCAGTTCAACACGTCGTTGCGGTTGAATCCGTCGAATGCGTCGATGATCTATAACCATCGCGCGCGCGTGTACCAGTACCAGAACCAGTTGGAACTGGCGAGCGATGAGATCGAGAAGGGGCTGACGCTGGATCCGAAGCAGCCGCTGCTGCGGATCTCGAAGGGCTACCAGCATATGCGTGAGGGGCAGCTTTCGCGCGCGGTGGATACGCTCGAGGAGGTGATTCGCGATGATGCTTCGCTGCGGATTGTCTTCCCGACGATTGCGATGTGCTACGTGCAACTGGGAGACCGGGCGCGGGCTTCGACGTTCATCATGGAAGATGTGCTCTCGGCCGCCGGAGCTGACAGCGAGATGGCGTACAGGCTCGCAACGTACTTTGCCGTGGAAGAGGATGCTTCCGAGGCGCTGCATTGGTTGCGGCGCGCGATCTACCTGGGCAATGAAAACTATCCGTGGTTCAGCAAGAATCCGGCATGGCGCGCGCTAAGTGAAAACGCGGATTTTCAGCGGATACTCGAAGACCTGAAGAAGACGTTCCGACGCAACCAGAAGAACTGGAAGCGGCTGCTGGGATAGCTTGAGCCGATACAGAAAGGCCCTCCGCAAGGAGGGCCTTTCTGCTGCGCGGGTAAAAACGGGCCCCTAGTGTGCCAGCTCTGCAGTTTGAGAGGAAGAGGTTACGGTCAGGGGCTCGTCGAGCGAGAACACGAGGCCGGTGCCGACGGGGAGTTCCTGTTGAACATCGCGCTTGAGCCACACCACGGCTCCCGCACCGACTCCGATGGCAGCGCCGATGCCGGCGCCGACTCCGCCACCAATGATTGCGCCCGCGGTCGCGGCGCTCGCGGTAACGAGGCCCATGGCGGCAAGGGCCTGCTTCGGATGCTCGGTTCCAACGACAGTGCCCTCTGAGTCGACGTGAGCATTGTCGAAGTTGTCGAGGTCGATGAGCTCGGCGTGGATGCGGTGGGCGGTGCCGTCAGGAAAGGTGATGAAGTCTGGCTGCAGCCGGATGGAAGCGCGGCCGGTGAAGCGACGCCCGCCGTGGACTGCGGAGATGCGCCCCTTAATCTGCGAGCCTGCCGGGATGAGCACGACGCCGTGCTGTGTGATGGGCTGCGCGAGCTCGGCGAGGAACGTATCGCCGACCTGCGTGTCTTTCGTGGAAAGCGGATTCTGCAAGCGCGCCCGGAGCGGTGTTCCTTCGTTCACCTGGCCGGGAACGTCGGGAACCGAGGTGACGATATTCGCGTCAGGATCCGTGGAGGCCTTCAGCAGGTGGCGGCCTTCGGCGGGCTCGGTTTCCACGGGCACAGGCGCAGAGACGGCAGCGATCGCCGATGCCGGTTCGGGTGCCGGATAGCTATTCGTTGTCTCCGAAGCGGCGGGCGCGGGTACGGCCGGCGACGGTTTGACGTAGTGCGGCGCCGGGGAGGGCGCGGTCGTGATCTGATCGTCGAGTTGCTCGGGATGCGAGGTGCCGGTCGACTGCCCGTATACAGCGGGAACAAGGACGGTTGCTGCCGCCAGGCTGGCGATCGTCAGTTTGAGCTTCATGGGGGAACCTCTTTAAGCCAGTACGCGCAGTACTAGTGCTTAGAGGATAGGACCAAGTTCCGTGCGATTTGTTGCTTTTCGGGTGTGCAGGAATCCCGCGGATTAACCTGCGGAGCGTTGCGAAGAGGCTTGAATGACGCTGTGATAGAAGCGCTCGTAATGCGGAATGATGCGTGAAGCACAGAACTTAGCCTGCGCGGTGCGGCGAGCTTCGGCGGCCATCTCCTCGAGCCTGCCGGGATCGGACAGCAATTCAATTCCGGCATCCGCCATGCCGGCGATGTCCCCAATGTCGAAGAGCAGGCCATTTTCGTCGTGTTCGATGAGCTCGGGGATGCCACCGACTCGGGTTGCGATACTTGGCACGCAGCAGGCCATCGCTTCGAGTGCGGCGAGGCCGAAGCTCTCTATCTCGGAGGGCATCAGCATCAGGTCGGCGAGCGGAAGAAGCTCATGCACGTTCTCCTGTTTGCCGACGAACTCGACGCGATCTCCGATGCCCATTCGCTTGGCAAGATATTCGGCCGCAGAACGATCAGGTCCATCGCCAATCATCATGAGTCGAGCAGGGAGCTCTTTCGCGATGCGCGCGAACACGGAGACTACATCGAGCACGCGCTTGACCGGGCGGAAGTTGGACAGGTGGACGAGGAGACGCTCATTCGGCTGAGCAAAGCGTGGACGCTCGCGCGCGACGAGATCGGGGTCGCGGCGATAGAGATCGCAGTTGACGAAGTTGCGGATTACTTCGATGTGCTTTTTGACAGAGAATGCGTCGCGCGTGCGATCGCGAAGGTACTCGGAGATCGCGGTGACTCCGTCGGACTGGTCAATGCCGAAACGCGTGATGGGCAGATAGGAGCGGTCGAGCCCAACGAGTGTGATGTCAGTGCCGTGCAGCGTTGTGATGAAAGGCAGATTGATGCCCTGCGTTGCGAGCATCTGGCGAGCGAGCAACGCCGAGACTGAATGCGGAATCGCGTAGTGCACGTGCAGCAGGTCGAGCGAGTAGATTTCGGCGACTTCGGCCATTCGGGTGGCGAGCGCCAGATCGTAGGGAGGGTACTCGAAGAGCGGGTAGTTTGAGACAGGGACTTCGTGATAGCGGATGTTTTCCTCGCGGCCATTGAGGCGGAACGGTTGCGAGTAGGTGATGAAGTGCACCTCGTGACCGCGCGCGGCGAGCTCGATGCCGAGCTCTGTGGCAACAACGCCGGAACCGCCGTAGGTGGGATAGCAGGTGATGCCGATCTTCATGGGAACCAGATGTTAGAGGTTAGATCCTAGATCTTAGAGAACAGAGAACAGAGAACGAACGGTGAGCCAGAGTCAGAGCTCTCCGTAATGGATGAGCCGGAGGTTGGAAGGGTTCACGGATGGGGGTAAAGATTTTGTGAAGGCGGCGAGCAGGGCCTTGAGTTCTGTTTCGCGTTCGGTCCGCAGACGCGTGGTGACGGCATCGAGGTCGGAGTCGTTATAGCCCGGATGGCAGACGAGTTCCCACGTGCCGCCGAGAATGGACTGAAGCAAGGCATTGAGTGTTGAACTGTTGAGATGCCCCGTGGCAGAGATGCCAATGGTGCCGCGGGTTGTGAGGATGCGGCGGGAGGAGATCGCGGGGGAACCTTCGAACCGCCGGCGTCCAGGCTCAAGAGCGCGGACGAACAAGTTGCGCCGCGTGCTTCCTCCGAGAGTTGCCGCCCAGCGGGGCTCGAACGGATTGCGGATAGCAGAGAGGCCGGATTGCTCGAGCGCACGAATGATGGGACGCGTGACGCGGGAGAGCAGGTGCGTGTGTTTGTGCGTGTCGACGTGGGTGAGCTTGAGTCCGGCACGTTGCAACTTCTGGATCTGCGCGAGCGCCTCCCGCTCAATCTCGTCCTGGCGGATGGCGCCGCGAAGAACGCCTAGCGCGAAGTCACCGAGCGAGTTGCGAAAGGTGCGGCGGTCAGGACCGAGCAGCGTGGGAATACTGGCGGGGTCGGAGACTGGCGTGCCATCGACGAGCACGATGTGACAACCAACGCCAAGAGCAGGCCGTTCCAGGGCGAGCCCGACAGCGTCGCCAAAGGAAGGCCCCGTGGCCATCAAGGTGGCCGAAGTAACAGCGCCGGCGTCATGCAACTCGGCGATGGCGCGGTTGACGCCAGGTGTGAGACCGAAGTCGTCCGCATTGATGATGAGGCGAACCTGCATAGAGATGAGATGCGGACGAAATGGCAGCGACGATGACCTGGCGCTGTGCGCGAGTGTACCGCATGAGTTGACGGAGCATCCGTGGGCAGACCATTATGCTTCGGGCAACCCTCAGAGTGCGCGAGGGGAACCAAAGGAATGCTGGCGGAGAAGGGAAGACGAATGCCGGAGCCGATCTATCAATCTGGATTTTGGAACGAGTTTGCGACCGAGGCCCGCTCCGGCGCTTTGCCTGTGGGACAGAATGCGCCACAGCGGAATGCCTTCGGCCTCTACACGGAGCAGGTGAGCGGGTCGTCGTTTACCGCGCCGCGCGGGAAGAACCGCCGCACCTGGATGTATCGCATTCGGCCGTCGGTTGTGCATGAACCCTATCGTCCCTTTGAGAAGGAGACGTTGTGGCGCAGTGGGCCGTTCAACGAGCTGCCGGCTCCGCCAAACCAGATGCGATGGAATCCGCCGGAGTTTCCGTCAGAGCCGACAGACTTCGTGGAAGGGGTCACGACAATTGGGGGGAGCGGCGACCCGGCGATGCAGGATGGTGCCGGCGCGCACATTTATACGGCGACGGCGTCGATGAAGGACCGCTACTTCTACAACGCGGATGCCGAGATGCTGATCCTGCCGCAGCAGGGTAAGCTGCGATTCGCTACCGAATGCGGATTGATTGAGGTGAAGCCCGGCGAACTTGTAGTCATTCCCCGCGGCATTAAATTTCGAGTCGAACTTCTCGAAGGCAAGGCGCGCGGATACATCTGTGAGAACTATGGCGAGCCATTCCGGCTGCCGAATCTTGGGCCCATTGGAGCGAATGGGCTGGCAAATTCACGAGATTTTCTTGCCCCGGTTGCGGCATTCGAAGATCGCGAGGGCGAGGTCGAAGTGGTGTCGAAGTTCCTCGGCAGATTCTGGCATGCGACCTACAATCATTCGCCGATTGATGTTGTGGCCTGGCACGGGAACTATGCGCCGTACAAGTACGATATGGAGCGGTTCAACTGCATCAACACGGTGAGCTTCGATCATCCGGACCCTTCGATCTTCTGCGTGCTGACTGCGCCATCGCATCTGGAGGGTGTGGCGAATGTGGATTTCGTCATATTCCCTCCACGTTGGCTGGTGGCGGAACATACGTTCCGTCCGCCCTGGTTCCACCGCAACATGATGAACGAGTTCATGGGGCTGATTCACGGCGTGTATGACGCGAAGGCCGAAGGTTTTTTGCCGGGTGGGGCGAGTCTGCACAACTGTATGTCAGGACACGGGCCTGACGTGGAGACGTTTGAGAAGGCGAGTGCAGCGGAACTCAAACCTCAGTACGTCAAAGAAACACTGGCATTCATGTTCGAGACGCGACTTCCCGTGCGGCCAACGAAATGGGCGCTTGAGTCGAAGATCCTGCAGCATGAGTACTACGAGTGCTGGCAAGGGCTGAAGCGGCTATATCCCGGAGACGCAGAGTAGCGATGCGAGTTGTCGAGGCACTGCTTCGCGGAGCGATCGACTACGCCGGGTTATTTCCGCCGGCGGGGCTCGACCTGGATGCGACGGTGCGAAATTACGCAGCGTATCGCGTGGGACGTGATGCGTGGGCGCTGGGTCGGTTGGTATTGCCCGCAGCAAAGCTCGCCGAGTTCTCGGCGCGTTGGCCGGAGCATGTTGCTGAATGGCCGATCAGCGTGCTGCTTGGCGCTGACTATGACACGGAGATGCGTTTTGCGATCGATGTTGGACTGCAGTTGGATGTCGTGGAATGCAGGCCGGCGAGGCTTGAAGACATTGCCAAAATACGTCGGCGCATGCCGAGCAAAGGATTTTTGTTCGTTGAGTCGCCGCTGGGTTGCGAACTGCGGGACGTGATTGCGGCTATTGCCGATGCGGGGGCTTGCGCGAAGGTCAGGACCGGAGCAGTTGTGGCTGAAGCGATTCCTGCTTCAAGCGCAGTGGCGGCAATTCTCGTAACGTGTGCCGGGCTTGACGTGCGACTGAAGGCGACTGCGGGACTGCATCATGCGATCCGTGGAGAATATAGGCTGATCTATGAACCGGATTCCCCGATCGCGAACATGCATGGGTTTGTGAACTTCTTTGTGGCCGCGATGGCGGCGCGTGAAGGTTCGAGGGAGAGTGAGGTCGAAGCGATCCTCAACGATCGTAAGCGCAGCAGCTTCTCCGCAGGTGTTGACGGGTTGCGATGGCGGGAGCGGGATTTCTCCTGTCAGGCAATTCAGGAGATGCGCGAGAAGTTTGCGATCAGCTTCGGGTCATGTTCGTTCGAAGAGCCGATCGAAGAGATGCGGGAAATGGGGTGGCTCAAATGAGTGGGATGAGTGAAAGTTTGAATGGAAAGAGCTGGGTCGAAGCGGCGAATGACAATAGCGGATTCCCTCTACAGAATCTGCCTTTCTGTGTATTTCAAGTCAGAGGAGGTGGCCAGCGTCTTGGTGTCGGCATTGGTGATTCGATTCTTGATCTCGCGAGGCTTGCACGATCAGAGGCAATGCTTGGAGTTCCGGTGGATGTACGGGAAGCCTGTATGGAGCCGACGCTGAACCGATTGATGACCTGCGGAAGCCGGAAGACGAAGGAATTGCGCCGTGCGCTAATGCGGATTCTCGCGGAAGAGGCGCCGGAAAGTACCGTCCAGACGCTGAGGCAGTTATTGCATCCTATGGACGCAGCGCAGTTTTGTGTTCCGGTGGCGATTGGGGACTACACCGATTTCTATGCGTCAATCCATCATGCAACGAATGTAGGCAAGCTCTTTCGCCCGGACCAGCCGTTAATGCCGAACTACAAGTTCGTGCCGATCGGTTATCACGGCCGAGCATCCTCTGTCATGATCAGCGGCACGGCGGTGAAGCGTCCGAATGGACAGATCAAGCCGGCCTCTGCGGAGGTGCCGACGTTTGGCCCTTCTAAACAAATGGACTTTGAGTTGGAACTTGGGATGTATATCGGAATCGGTAATTTGCCGGGAAGTCCGATCGATGTCGATGAGGCGGAGCCGCATATCTTTGGTGTGAGCCTGGTGAATGACTGGTCGGCGCGCGATATTCAGGCATGGGAGTATCAGCCCCTGGGTCCATTTCTTGGCAAGAGCTTCGCGACGTCGGTGTCGGCATGGGTCGTGGCGATGGATGCTCTCGCGCCCTATCGGGTGCCGCCTGCTCCTCGTGCAGAGGGCGACCCGCAGCCGCTGCCCTACCTTTCGCCACGAAATAGCGACAAGCAGGGAATCGATATTCAGCTTGAGGTTTATCTCTCGACGCAGAAGATGCGCGATACATCGCTTGATCCTGTGCGGCTGAGTGCGGTGAGTTCGAGAGAACTCTACTGGAGCTTCGCGCAGATGGTGACGCATCACACAAGCAATGGGTGCAATCTGCGAACAGGTGATCTGCTGGCAAGTGGGACAATTTCTGGTCCGACGGCAGGCTCGCAAGGCTCGCTCCTGGAGATTACGCGGCGCGGTGCGGAGCCGCTGAAACTGCCGTCCGGTGAACAGCGCAGTTTTCTCGAAGATGGCGACGAGGTTACGTTTAGAGGTTTTTGTGAGCACGATCATCTGCCACGCCTCAGTCTGGGCGAGTGCAAAGGCATGATCATTCCTGCTACTCTTTCCAGCCGGGCGGCTGTTTGAAGGTAGTCTGCCTGCCGCACAGTGAATCCGCGGCGAAAGAAAATGGAGGGCCTATGGCCGCAATCGCACCGATTCCACATCCTGTCGGTCAGGATTTTCTTCCGCTAAAGGGAACGGATCACATCGAGTTCTATGTTGGAAACGCGCGGCAATCAGCCTATTTCTATCGGGCGGCATTTGGCATGTCCCTGGTGGCCTATGCGGGTCCGGAGACGGGACGCCGCGATCGCGCGTCCTACGTCCTGCAGCAAGGCAAGATTCGGTTTGTGCTCACAACGGCACTGCAGCCCGGCTCAGAGATCGCTGCGCATGTGCACAAGCATGGCGATGGTGTTCGCGCGATTGCGCTCTGGGTGGACGATGCGCGCAGTGCGTGGGAAGAGACCACGAAACGTAGCGCTCGCTCGGTGCAGGAGCCGACTGACGTCGAGGATGCTGACGGACGCGTGGTCACTGCGAGCATTGCAGCCTATGGAGATACGATTCACACCTTCGTTGAGCGCAAAGACTACCACGGTGATTTCTTTCCCGGCTACCAACCGACGCCGCCGGACAACGTGGCCAGGCCTGTGGGCTTGTTGCATGTGGATCACATCGTCGGCAATGTCGGATGGGGCGCGATGAATGAGTGGGTAGATTTCTATGCGAAGGTGATGGGCTTTTCGCTCTACCAGCACTTTGATGACAAGGACATCTCTACCGAATACTCCGCGCTGATGTCGAAGGTGATGGCGAACGGGAACGGCTATGTGAAGTTTCCGATCAATGAGCCGGCAGAAGGCCGGAAGAAATCTCAAATTGAGGAGTACCTCGATTTCTACGGCGGTCCGGGAGTCCAGCATATGGCGCTGGCCACCGATGACATTCTGACGACTGTGACGAAGATGAAAGAGCAGGGCGTGAGCTTCCTGACGGTGCCGCACACCTACTATGCCGAGTTGCAGACCCGTGTCGGAAAGGTAGACGAACCGGTGGAGGAGTTGGAGAAGCTCGGTATCCTGGTCGATCGAGACGACGAAGGGTACATGCTGCAGATCTTCACACGGCCCGTGGAGGACAGACCCACGGTTTTTTACGAGATCATTCAGCGCAAGGGAAGCCGCAGCTTCGGCAAGGGAAATTTCAAGGCGCTGTTTGAAGCAATCGAACGCGAGCAGGAACTGCGCGGAAATCTCTAGTTGGCACCGAAGGATCGTGACTTGGAGCTTCAGCCTTCCATCGCCTAAACTGGAGTTCGAGCCAAGGAGGGCGGTTAGCTCAGCTGGTTAGAGCGCCTGCCTTACAAGCAGGAAGTCGGGGGTTCGAGTCCCTCACTGCCCACCAATCTCTCCTAAGCTGGCGTGCCCGTCGAGGTCTTCTGGCCATTCTGATACCAGCGGTCTCGCACCTTTGTGGCGCTCGAGACGCCGTGATCATTCTTGCTGAGCACCATCTGGTGAATGGCGATATCCCCGCGACGGAAGGCTTCGGCACACCCTGACATGTAGAGCCTCCAGGTACGGACGGTGGCCACGCCGGTAAGCTTGATCGCGTCCGCTTCGTTCTCATCGAGTGCGGCGACCCAGCGATGCAGGGTCTCTTCGTAGTGCTCGCGCAGATCTTCAACGTCGCGGACCTCGAAGCCTGCGCTCTCTGCGGCGTTCACCATCTGAGACAGTGTCAAGAGCTCACCATCCGGGAAGATATAGCGATCCATGAACGAAGGTCCGGATTGGCCAGGCCCGGCGCGTCGCGTGATGCCGTGATTTAAGAAAAGTCCGCGCGGGAACAGCATGCCATAAGCGTGATGGAAATATCCGCCAATGTTCTTGAGCCCCACGTGTTCGCACATTCCCACGCTGGCAATCTTGTGAAAGCGAGCCCTTTGCCAGGCAAGATCGCGAAAATCCATCAGCTCCACTTCGCACTGCGATGACTTCTGCTTCGCATTGATGCGGCGAACCGCATGGTTGACCTGTTTCTCACTGAGCGAAATACCCCGAGCGAGCGCACCATATTCTTTGGCCGCGTGCAGCACAAGACTGCCCCACCCGCAACCAATGTCGAGGAATCGCTCATCGCAGTGCAGATCCAGCTTGCGGCAGATCAGCTCCATCTTGTCGGCTTGCGCCTCGTCCAGAGTTCTCGAAAAGGAATGGAAATACGCACACGAGTACACCATCGAATCGCCTAGAAAGAGTCTGAAGAACTCGGGCGGCTTGTCATAGTGGTGCGCGATGGCTGCGGCGTCTCGCTGCTGCGAATGAACTCGGCCCCAGTGCGTCAGGCGATGCATCTGGTTGGTGAGGACGGCACCGTGATGTCGGAATTTCTGCGCCGGTGCACGGATGGCTTTCGTGATGGCGGATTCGAGCTGGGGAAGCGCTCGCAGTGCCAGATAGAGATCACCATCGACGTCTATCTCGCCATCGACATATCTTGAGCCCAATGCGACGTCGTCCGGGGATTCACAGAGCGCGTGCCATGCGCCTTCCGACCGCAGGAAGATTCCGAAGGTGGGATTCGATTCGTGCGATATCCATGAACTGCCATCCCAAAAACGGATCGAGAATCCAGGTCCGTTGTAGTTTTCAAAGATGTGATCCAGTTGGCTCGAGGCCGTTGCGGCCTGTCCGAACGAAAGAGCAGCGGCGGTTGCAGACATATCGTCTCCTGCGGGAATTCATACTGCAGGCCCCTACAGAACGGGGAAGAGAACCTGGCGGCCTTTCTACGCGGTTCTAGGGCCCCGTGCAATGCGTACGTGAAGAGGTGCTTGTATTTAGACGCTAATGTATGTTCTGCTGGTTGCGGCGATGGAATCCGCCTTTGAACCGCCTCCGACACGGAGTGCTGATGACTCCTGGCAGGGATCTCTGTCGCGGAGTCACTCGCCCGGAGTTCCCATAACAATTTGAAGCTCACACCGGCACTGACCGATCCGTTGCGTCGTGCATTGCCCGAGTGGAAGGAAGGAACTGTGCAGAAATATTTGCTGGTCGCGCTGGGAGGTGCCCTTGGCTCGGTCGCCCGCTTCTGGGTAGGCGGTACGCTCGCAAACCGCCTGGGTACCCGCTTCCCGTACGGGACCTTTGTGATCAACATCACCGCGTGTCTCATTATCGGGTTCTCGATCGAGTACCTGGGCGAGCGCGTGGAGCTAACCCCAGCCTGGCGGTATCTCATCCCGATTGGATTCGTCGGCGCCTACAGCACGTTTTCCACTTTTGAGTGGGAGATCTTCTCCAATCTCCAGCTGGGCGCCTTTCTCATCGCCGGCTTGTATCTCTGCATCAGCGTGGTCCTTGGCCTCGCCGCGGTGTGGGGCGGAGTGCTGCTTGCGAGGGCAATTTCGTAGAAACAAACAGAAATTTCAGACTCGGAGGAGCATCATTGTGATGGAGATGCATATGTTGTCCGCTGGGAAAGCTCTGAAGATTTCCATTTACCTGAGCGAGGGAACAAGGCATCGCGGAGTTTCTGCGTATCCGGCCATCCTCGACTTTCTCTTCTCCAATGGGGTGTCCGGAGCCACAGTCCTCAAGGGAGTCGCGGGTTTCGGAGCGGACCATCACATTCATTCGAGGAGCGTCGTCGAGATTTCAGATCATCTTCCGCTGAAGATCGAGTTTATCGAGACCGCGGAGAAGATCGATACCTTGATCGAAAAACTGAAAGAACTCGCCGGATCGGGCCTGATTGAGGTGCAGGAGACCATGATCGTAAAGCCCGCGCAGCCGTCACATTAGCAGCGCTGGACTGGCCCGACCCCAGCCCAGGAGAAGACAAATATCAGACGGCCGCCCTGCAGGGTGCGCCTGTCTTCTGATAAACTCAAAATGTTGCCGCCGTTACAGGTTTCGAGCTCTGCGCCCTGCGGAGCTGAGATCGAATACGCGGCAAAGCGATTCCCTGGAACCGAAGAAATCATTGGTTCTGGCGGCATCCTTCCGAGTTGACCCGACTCGGGGACGTAGCTCAGTTGGTTAGAGCGCTGCCCTGTCACGGCAGAGGTCGCGGGTTCGAGCCCCGTCGTCCCCGCCATTGATTCCAAAGACTTAGAATCAATATGGCGACCTACAGTGACAATCAAATCAGGGTCCGATAAAGGTCCAATAAGCCCGCTACTGCCGCAGTTTGCGGGTATTTTTCTTCTACCTTCTGACCCACGTTTGACACCATCATCCTTACAACCTTGCTCTGTGCTGCCCGCTTGTTCGAGTTCACTGCCTGTGTGTAAACATCCAGCGTGATCCGACTGTTCGCGTGTCGCAAGAGCTCCTGAACGGTTTTGACATCCTCTCCGTTTGCCTTCAGCAACGTGCCGAAGGAGTGCCGGAAAGTGTGCCATCCGATTTTCTTGTGAATGCCAATTGCTTTCGCAACTGGCTGAATATGTCGCTTCATGAGGTTGTCCGGCCAATAGGGCTGCTTTCCCCTCATGGTCTCGCTAGCGAAGACGTAGTGATCGTCTGACGCGTAAACGCTCTGGCGACGCCAGCGCAAAAGGTCCTCCGCCATGTAACTGTCCATCGGGACAGGTTTGGCTGAGGCTTCTGTCTTGCAGTTGCCCAGAACTTGATGCCAGATCGACCGCGTCACACGAAGTTCCAGATTCTCAAAATCGACATCGCACCAGCGAAGTGCGAGCAGTTCGCTGACCCGAAGTCCAGTTGCCGCGTCGAGAAGAGCCAGCGTGCGCTCTCGGACGGCCAACTTGCTGAGAAGAAGTTGCAACTCCGCTAGTTCAAGAATGTCGGGCGTTCTCTCTCGCTTCGCGCTCTGACGCACGAGCTTGATTGGGTTGCGTTCAACCCACTCGTACCTCATTGCGTGATGAAAGATTGCGCTCATGATATTCCGAATCTTCGCTCTCGTGCCCTTTGCCCGCTTGATGCTGTCCAGCCATTCTTCAACAGCTACCGACTTGACGTGATCAAGTCTGTGATCCCCCCAGCGAGGGAGAATCCAGCCATTCAGATAGCTTTCGTACCCGGCTCGCGTCGAAAACGACTTGCGTCCCTGATTCTCACCAACCAGCTCCTTGAGCCGGTAATGAGCGACCAGTTCGGCAACAGTCTCCGGCCCGCCTTCTGAATGCGGGGTTTGTTGGTTGGCGTCAATGCGCAACGCTTTGGCAGCTTTGAGTGCGGATGCTTCAGTCGGAAATGCCTCGACGGTACCGACTATTGCTTTCCGGCGTTTGCTCGTTCCGTCAAAGGTGGATTCCCACCAGCGGAAGATCCAAACGTCGGCCCCACTCTGCCGCTTTTCGCGTTGCACGCTTCCTTGCTGATACCGTGTTCGCCTAGGCATGTTCTACTCCTGGATAGGCGCCACGGATGGCTGTTTTTAGCGTACCGAAGTGCGCGGCAGAGGTCGAGCATGTTCTTCTCCGTTGCCATGTTTTGCGAACCTGGCGTCAGTAGGTGCGCGCGAAACCTCGATCGGCAGCGTGCCGATTCGTGGGAGTGCGCAGGAAGGACCGTCTTGAGCGATCGAAGGTCAGCTCGCTCGTTCCTGCCGTTCCAGCCAAGCGTTCAGGTCAGATGCGCGGAAACGCCAGAGTTTACCGACATGGGAGCCGTGAATCTCGCCGCGGCGAGCCAACTTTTGTAGGGTCTTGTGATGAATGTCTAAGAGCTGTGCGGCCTGATGGCTGTTGAGCAGAGGTTCAAAATCAGGAATGCCGAATGAATGATTGTCGACTGAGCGAGGGGGAAATTTTGCGACCACCTGTGCCATTAGCGACCTCCTTTTCCACGAGAGTGCCCCAAAATTCCACAGGCGTCCAAGACCTTTTTCGTCAAGACTGATGCCCGACAGGCATCAGGAAGGCACATTCAGACATCCGCAGTACCTGAACGGAACAACCAGATGTCCGAGAGCAGTCGTGAATCGCTGTGAGCTTACGAGCTCACGTTCCTGAGCGGAGAAATTCACTAAGCTGGGCGGGGTTTCAGACATTGGAAGTCCGAGAAATTACCAGTGGTCTCGACCAGCAAATTTACGGCTTGCCTCCGATAGAGGCAACCGAACAATTGTCAGCAGTGGCGAGCCGGACAGAAATGATCAACTTCAATCGGGATTAACCTCAGCTTGTGGCCTATTTCGGATCAAGATATTTGTCAAGAAGAGCAATTAACTCTCCAATACTTTTAACGACCGAAGTTTGCTTCAAGAACTCTCGGTACGTGGGAAACAACACTCGACCATGCATTACGGCATCTCTGAGATCGGTAAAATTGTAAGACCTGTCGTATTCGCCATTGCTCCCGCGCTTACCAAAGTGCTGCGCCAAAAAATCTCGCCAGGGTAAATGCTTGCTGAGCGAGGTATTGATTCGGTGATAGTCCAATTCATCAACGAAGCGGTTGCCGCCATTTTCCAACCAGGTCGGTTTATTCGCGCCTTGATCTTCAATACGGTCTGTTCGGTAAGATTTAGCCCACTTTCATCCACGAGGCCACATCCGTCTTTCGCCAGAACATCTCGCGAAAGCTCCTCGACGCGACTCAAGCCAGCGTAGAGCATGACTCGGAATTCGCGACTATTGAATACCCAGATAAAGTCCGGAGATTTGATTGTTGCGGAGGTGAAATACCACTCGCGACTGCCAAAGAGGAAGAACGCTTCTGCGGTGGAGTCGAGTCCGGAAGATAAGTCAGAATTGAAATGTCAGGCTCGGCTCGTTCGGCAATCGTTGGGGCATGCTCGTGCAAGAAGACACTGGGGAACGAAACCATCTTCAGAGACGGGCACCAGGAATACCGCTTTGCTTCAACGAGTCGGTTCGGAGAGATTTTTCACACAGGCAGCCTCGCGTTCGCTTTGAGGCAATCGGGACCATACGTCGCCTGAACGACAAACGTTCTGCCGCATCACTAATCAGTTTGAGAACGGCGGAACATCCGGGGCTGTGAATACGAGCTCGCTGCTCACAACATACGGTGATTCCCATGCCATCTAACCGCAAGGCTGCGTCAAGGTAGACCTGCGTACGGGCACGGGGATATCTATGGTTATTCGCCTCCAGGAACAGCGAGAAGAGCAATGGTAGACCCGTTTAACTGGAGAAGATTTGATCTAACCCTCTGATCTTTGGCAGAATTGGCTCAAGGGTAATGGTGCGCATTGCGATTCAGAGTCTCCCCCACTCTTCGCATCGCTACCGGATTGCTCCTGGCTGTCCTGTTGGGTGTTGTTGGATATCACGTCCTCCATTGGAGGATTCCGGGCTCCTCAGAGGCGTTGCTGGAACAAGCCGACGAGAAGTCGTGGGTCAACAACTGGATCGCTGCAGAACCCCTCTACCGACAAGCCGAACTTGGATTCATTCGGAATCATGAGCCATCGAAGGCTCTGTACGCGCACGTCAGCGAAATTCCCGCCCAGAGTGAATCCTCGATCAGTGTTCCGGCCCAGCTTGCGGAACTGACAGCGGATCTTTCTCTGCCGCAAGCGCAGGACCCTGAGACAAGACTTCGCATCCTGACGATCCTTGGGATGCTGGAAGTGAATTACGACTCCGCGATGGCACGAGCCACGTGGGCACAGGTCGAAGCTCTCGCCAGGCAACGACATCACTACTTGCTCGCCTCCAGGGCAATTGGCGAGCAAGGGATCGCGGCATTCCTTCTGGGAGACATTGCCACTGCGAAGAAGAACGTAGTCAAGGCATGGACCGTGGCCAAGGTTGCTGATCCTGCTGCTCACATTCGATACGCGAGTGTCTACGGCACTGGTTTGGTCGAACTGCAAAAGTACGGCGAAGCTCTTGGACCGCTCGACGAGGCAATCAAGGTGTCGAAGGACAAGCCGGATGTTGCGTATCCGACCATCGCAATCAATGCGAAGATCGAAGCTTTGAGCGGGCTGGGGCGCAATCAAGAAGCACTGGCATTGGCTTCGGAGGCGATGCAACGAGCGTCCAATTACCACCTGGCCGGACATCTCTATGAGCTCTATCAAGCCCGAGCTGGTGTCTACGGACGAATGGGCCAATGGGATCGAGCCGCAGATGATTACTCTCGCGCCATCCAATATGCGAAACAGTTGTCGTATTGGCGAGGCGTGACTCAGGCGGATGGGCTACTGGCCAAGGCATACCTGCAACAGGGTGAGCTGCAGCCCGCTCTCGCAGCCGTCGACGAAGCAATTGAAGCCAACAAGCAGATTCCCGATGAACTCTATTTTGTGCCGCGGAATCTCGCGATAAAAGCAGAGATTCTGGCGAAACTTGGAGATGCCAAAGCGTTCGGATGAACTCTACCAGAAGAGCACGGATCTCATCGATGCACTCTTGTCGAAAGTGCCGACACCGACTGTTGAGCGTCAGCTGCTCGCGCAATTGAGCGAAGTGTATGCCGGATATTTTGCCTCGCTGAGCAACCGAGGAAAGAATAAGGAGGCATTCCGAGCAATCGAGCGTGCCCGAGGCCGAGTCGAAGCGCAGGCGCTTGAGGATCACGAACCAGTCGCACCCCACGAGCCGACGACTGCCGAGAAGCTTCTCACGAATCTCAATTTGCGATTGCTGGATACCGACGACGTTGGGTCAAGGCAGAACATTCTGCAAACGATTTACGACACCGAACAACAGATCAATCCGAATTTCAAACCCGACCACTTCTCGACGGAGCCGGTCGACTTGAGCGAGTTGCAAAGCGACCTGAGCCCGTCGGAACTCTTGTTGGAGTATGTCTTGGACGAGCCAAATTCGTATGTGCTCGCGATTACCAAGACCGCTGTGAAGCGATACACATTAAAGGCGAAGTCGGAATTGGAGAGAGAGGCTGCAGATTATCGATCCGAAGTGATGAAGCAGAAGGCGGACAATGGATTGGCGCAGCAGCTATTCAATGACTTGATCAAACCAGTTTCGGCATACAGGCAAGAGCAATCGATCATCGTAGTGCCTGATGGAAAGCTTCATCTGCTGCCGTTCTCGGCCTTGTCGGATGGGGGCCACTACGTCCTGACTTCTCATTTGGTAACGGTGGTTCCATCAGGGACCGTGTTCCACATCCTCCGGCATCGGGAGCAGCATTTGGCTGTCGAGCCAATGCCGTATCTGGGAGTGGCCGCCTGGACAATTAACAAGCCGAAGAAGACGCTGTTCTCCGGCATTCTGCGTGGCGCTTCGGGTCCGGAGAGAAGTGAACTGATCGCGTTGCCTGAAAGCCGACATGAAGTCGAATCGATCGCTTCTGATCTTCCAAAGCCAGATACGGTGCTCTTGGGAAGCGCTGCGACGGAAACGCAATTCAAGCGTCTGCCGCTCAGCCAGTACAACGTTTTGCATTTGGCACTTCATGGCTACGCCGATATGGAGTACTCGGATCGCTCGGCTCTCGTATTTGCCCCAGAAGAGCACGGACCAGATGACGGACTCCTCCAGATTCGCGAGATTCGCAGTCTTCCGCTGAAGGCAAACCTCGTGACCCTATCCGCGTGTGACACAGGTGTGGGGCCGGTTGGCGAAGAGGGAGTTGCCAACATCGTGAATGCCTTCGTCGAAGCCGGCGCACAAACAGTTGTGTCCACGCTTTGGGAACTTGAAGACCATGCCACGGCTCATCTGATGACTGTCTTCTACGAGCATCTTGGACGCGCTGAGGAAAAGGGACAATCGCTGAGAGAGGCACAGCTTCAGATGATCGCATCCGGCGATCCGCCCTACTTCTGGGCCGGCTTCGAGGTCGTTGGTGACCCGACCGGCAGCCTGTTCAATAAATCCAATCTGAATTCGACCGCTAGGAGAAACCAATGAATGAAGCTCAGTCGGCCGAACTCTCTCTGCTGATCAGCGAAAGAAGGTGCTTGATCGCGTTCTCGCAACGCTGCAAAAGCGATTCTATGCGCCGGAGAAGTTGAACGGGGACTGGCAAGCCGCAGTGGAGCGGCATCGACCATTGATTGAATCAGCGAATACGCCAGCCGATTTTGAGAAGGAAGTCAGCGATCTCTTGAAGGAACTGCAAACCTCGCATCTCGGATTCTTCCATCGCAGTGCGCGCAGGGCGTCAAGCCGCGCAGCGCTGAGCGCGACCTACCTGGAAGATGAGACGGAGTATGGCAAGCGCTGGATCTTTCAGGATGTGCACGCAGGTGGCGCAGCATCTGCTGCTGGTATCGAGCCAGGGGATATTCTCCTGAGCGTCGATGATCAAAACATCGTCCCGCCAGAGCATCCAGTTTTCACGATGGGCGAGAAGACAAGCGTAGAGGTGGTTGGAGCGGATGAGAAGAAGCGCAGGGTAATCGTTGATGTGGCCCGCCCAAAAGGGAAAAAGCTACACTTCGTCGAACCGAAGTTGGTTGAGGCGCGGCATTTGAATGATGGTGTGGGATATCTGAAGATCGCCATGTTTCCTGGGCTCGTCGGAGTTGAGGTAGCAAACGAAATCTCCCGGTCTCTTGCAGCGTTGGGAGAAATAGACAGCCTGGTAATCGATCTCCGTGGGAATACCGGTGGGGGGATTGGGGCTCTACGAGTAATGAGCCTGCTAACGCCAACCAAAATTCCAGTCGGGTTCGCGCTCGCAAAGGACCGAGTAACGCCAAACCTGGACACGGTAAAGCACAGCTTTCGCCGGTTCGACAGTATTCCGGAATCCAAGAGTTCTCTATGGTTGCTCGCTGCCAAGTTCGGTCCAGCGATGTTGTCGAAGTCGCCGATCGTACTTGAGGCGGAAGGACTCGGGGCAAAGAGATTTCATGGCAGGGTCGTGGTTCTCGTTGATCGGCATACAGCGAGCGCAGCTGAGATGATCGTTGCATTTGTTCGAGAGAACAAGCTCGCAATGATTGTGGGCGAGCCAACAGCCGGCCGGTTGCTGTCCGCGACCTCTGTGAAAGTCGGAGAAGGGTACAGATTGGCTCTGCCCACGGGAGCCTACTACACATGGAAAGGATCAGTTCTTGAAGGGACACCCATCGAGCCGGACGAACTTGTTGAATTCGACTGGAGAGAACGGAGAGGCGGAGTGGACGCGCAACTGAAGAGGGCAATCGAAATATTGGACAGCCGCCACGCCGTTCGAGTTGGCTGATTCTTTGAGAGCCAGTGTACGCCCTATCGTTCATTGCGGAGATTTCGTAGAAGCCTCGGAACCCTTTTTCACTTCTTTCCTTGACGGGCTGTAGCCCATCGTCGCTCGCCAGAGTGCCACACCTACAGTCGCGCCGATGACAGCCTGCACAGTATTCGGAAGAACTTCTACGATTGCGGCTCCAAGGTCCGTGATCGCAAAGAACGGGATGTGGGAACCGAGCTTTGGATAAACAAAAGCTTCAAACGTGAAGTATCCAATAACAATCACTGAGGAACCGATAGCGGCGGCAAAGACCTTCCGCGCGAGACTCGTAGAGCGGGATGCCAACAACCCAACGATTAAACCTTCCGCACCCTTCGTGATAGCAGTCGCCAAGATGAACTTTGCGGAAATCCAATCGCGTCTGCGATCGTTAGACCAATAGCACCCACGATGAGGCCGCCGAGTGGACCGAGCCAAAGACCTGCCCAGACAACAAACACATCTCCGATGTTGAAGTATCCAGTGGTGGCTGGTACCGGAATACGAATCAATACGGTTCCAAAAGCCGCTAGCCCAGTAAGTGCAGCAGTTAATGCCCAACGTGTTAAACGAGTATTTCCCTTAGCCTCGATGTCATTTCGCGAATTCACCTTGGGCACCCTCCTAATCGATTCCTATTCCACGCTGTACCCTTCGAAAATCTGCAACAACAGTCGGAACAGCCGCCAGCGTATGCATTGCTATCGTGCCGCACCAAGCGACCACTGCGGTTTACCCATTCAAACACTCCTATCCTTAAGAAGATTGAGCCTGCCCAGTCGGCGCTGAATCTCGGCAGAACCACTTGAGGATTCTCTTCTCGCCACGCAAGCATGCAACGAGTAACCACTTCACCGACATGCTGAAGCATCCTGAGAAAAATGGCGCATATCAGAGCGACAGATGTCGCACGACTGGCGCTTCTCTTAGAAACCCAACGCATCAAGTCAGCAGCGGGAAAACTGTTGATGGCGAGCAAGGCGAAGGGAGCAGAAGCAGAAATCATGATGAACCTGAACATGAGATCCATAAGGTTTTGAGTGGGATCAGCCGAATGCGCTGAGGGGTAGAAGCTCTGGCAGCCAGACCCAAATTTCGAGTTTTCTAAAGATCGCTCCGGTCACAAGCACAGTAAATGCTGACATCGATGCGACTGTCACCCAATCAACGAGAGTCTTCAGCCCGACTGATAGCCCAATGATTAGCCAGAGAAAAACGGTGTAGGCCGTCCAAAGACCTAAATCCTTCTAGAAGTGCGCCTTATGGAGCTGACTGTGAAGTACAGGGCTCCAAATTAGTGGATGGCCTAGAAGCATAAAGAAAAGAACGCGAAGCCACCAGGGCCGTAGAGCCGCCAAGATTTATCAAACCTTTGTTCATTTTGCGGTCAGTGGCTCTTTTTGCACCAAACAGCAATTTCACTGTGTCATGATCTGTGGCATCAAGCAGGAGTTCGTCGGTCACGAGTCCGTCCCACCATTTTGCTTGGTGCGAGATTATCAGCACCGCGATTCCTCGATCGTGTGCTGCTGATACGACGGTCGCCACGAATGCCCGGCCTACGGCTTCAGACAGACACCATCCGGGTTCATCAAGGATCAAGAGTGGGGGGGGCGCCTAACAGGCGGTCGACTACGACGGCGAGTTTACATTGCAGCATCGACTCAGATCGGTTTCGATCAGCAACCATGACACCAGGAATGTCATCGTTAATCCGATCCAAGCATTGTCGTTCCAGCGCATCATAAAGTTTGCGTGCCTCTTTCCATAGTTCACGATCGAAGGAGAGACACTCGTCCAAGATGATCTTGTACACTGTCGCCAAATAGATGTACGACGGTGTCTTGCAGGAGAAGACGTGCGGATCCACCGAGACCACGGGTGACGACTTGGAAACCGGGCATCAGGTTGAATCAGTTCTGAATTAACTTTGCAAGTGTAGTTTTGCCAATTCCATTTGACCTGTAAGGAGGGTCGGCGACTCAAACTTCATTAGGGTTTGGTCCAAAGGAAGGTTATCTGCTTCTGTTCAGTTACTCGCGGAAAGGACTTTGCTGGGAAAATGACGGTGGGTTTGAATCTCAAGGTGCCAAGTTAGTTGCTTTTGTTCTGTGTACGGATGCAAATGCGTAATGCCATCGTCCTCACCGCTAAGCAACAACAGTCGAGCTCACCAACTGATTCGAGCAGGGCAAATCTCTCTTCGACTAATCGTCGATTTGCGTGTCGAGCCAAAAATATGGGCTGCAAAGGCATAACTTCTCAGCCCTCTTCGACAACGCGAAGACTTTTGCAAGGCTGACCAACATGCGCTCGCCGCCAGATAGAGCGGTTATAGGGCGTTCAAGCAGTTCAGCAGGAATATTGAAGTTGTTGGCCAGGGCTCGGAAGAGATCTTCATCTGTCGCCGCTTGGCCGTCGGAGGCCGAAATCGCGAGCATCAGCTCGTCTGAGGGATAGGGAAACGAAAGGTTCGCAGTTGGGTCAGGTAGAAGAACGACAGTTTCTTGAAGATTGGAGCTGTCCCCTTGAGAAATCCAACTGTTAACCTGCCCAAGAAACTGCCGAGTGCCCCCAAGAAGGGTAGGGATATGAACTCCCAAAATATCTTCGAGCCGGGACACCTCGCACTCATCAAGTGTGAAAATGCTCCCTTTGGAGTCCAACTTGCGTGGGAACTGGCATGATCGACAGGCTCCTACCCTACAGTTGGGCCGGAAGGAATATTTTTCGGCTCAGCCAAAATGATGCATTTCAGGATGGAGAAACTTTAAACATAGACCACGGTTTTTGTCAAAGTGGTTCTTGGGGTAAAACCATGCCTATCAACTTGATACTGGAATAACTGAAGGAGGCTCCTTCAATACTGGGTTGCTCCAAGCGCAGGAATTGGTTTGGAGTCAAAGATCGGAGTGTCGTGGTTCCCACCTCTTAGTGACAAGACGCTCGAAGGATGGGGTGACCAGTTGTGAAGGGGGAACGAAGGGCTACAGGTGAAGGGTGCGCTGCCCGTCGCACTACCGTTTAAGCTCCCAACACGATATTCAGAACGACGACCATCAAAGCGTAGCCAACCAGAATCTGCAGCGCGACAATCATCCTTACGGCAGTGCTATTTGGCAAAATGTCGCCAAAGCCAACAGTCGTCTCCGCAATGATACTGAAATATAGAAAGTCCCAATACGACCAGACATCTGGCGCCGATGTTGACAAAAGAAGCAACGCGATCGAGTTCTGCTTGTTCTTTTGATTGCGTTTGCTTCATAATCCGGGGGATTGACGATTGCCACTCGGCCGCAGTTTTGAGCCATCTGCGGCTGTTCCAGTAACTCTTCCACAATCCATTGATTCCAGGCTCAACATTAGGATCAGCGCGCAAAAGCAGATCGCCATTTGAATCCGAAATCTCTAGGCGACATCCGAACGGGCCTCCGTGGGGTGGACCCGACAGGAAGACCATTTCGCATTTGCAGCCAGATGGCAGGATCAGGCATCCATCTGCATTTGGCTTATTTCCAGTTCCGAGCTCACTTCCGAGCTCATGGAGCGCCAAAATCGCCCCCTTCAGTCGAATCAAACTGCGTTCGCTAGCCGTGCGAACTGTGGTGCTTTGGCTCGAAAGGATATCGGCGTTGAACCTAAAATTATCTCGTCTCCGTTTGTAAAGCCAAAAGTACAACGCCGCGAACAAAAGCTGAATAAGGACAAAAGCAATAAAGGTAGCTATAAGCTTGCCGTTGCGAGCCCGGATCAAGTACGACGAGACGCGAATCGCTATAGGAGTGTCTGCCATCAAGGTGTTGTCGAGATAGTTTCATAATACTGCAGCTTCTAGGGCACTCGCGTGCAATTACGTAAACGGTGAATTTGTGAACGAAATGGTAGACCCGGAACTTCCAGGCTGTCGCAGTTTCACAATTCTGCCCCTTAAAGGCAGCCACGGCGTATCAATTGCCCACAGATCGCGTTTAAAACCAATCGCGAAAAGAGCTGTCCGGGAACTAGCCCGTTTCTCCGTTTTCGGCTAACGGGTTGGCACACGTTGGCTAGTGTTCGGGAATTGATCGTCTGGTTTCGAACGCCGCTAGGTGGGGCCGTCGTGACTCACCGAAATATCATCGCGAGTCTGGATTGGTTTTGTCGCGAGTTCCGTTATCGGCAGTGTGTGTCTGAAGGCGATACGAATGGTGCTGTGCCATCGCAAAGGGGTTCTTTCCTTCCAGAACCGAATAGCCAACGTATCCAACCCACAGCATCGCTGCCAGCAGGCACCAGACAACAACTACGGGCTTCCAGGGAATGAGAATCAGCATGAGTCGACCTCCGGGGATTGAGAGCAACTTGCGACTCACTACCATTCTACCGCCGAAAGCGTTTTATGTTCACGCCCGGTAGAGGATTCGGAAGCACCTATCGGATGTCGAGCGGATAGTAGTACGAGGCTTGATCCTGCTCCCGCGTGGTCGACAAGAAATGAGGGCCGACCGTTGCGGATCGAAGGTCTAGCGTGACAGTGACCAATTCACGACTTCCGTCGGCAACGGCCACGCCGATGCCCTTTGCCACTGGATCACTTCCAGATTGATCACGAGTCACGGCCACGACGTATTGTCCAGGAGTGCTGTAACGCGGGAGGACAACCGTCACCTTTACGAGGGCAGTCGGCAAGGAAACAGATTGCAATGGGGCAGGCTGATCTCCTCGATAAGAGCCGGCATTGGACAAATCCAGAGTCTTTGAAACAACGGCGACGTTTGGAGTCGGCTGAACCTCGCGCGATCTGCGACCGGAAATCCATACGATCGTCGCAACAACCAGCACACAACAGGCAATGGCCGCAGTGAGTGCTACACGCCGAGTAGTTGTGGCTTTCTCATTTCTCATAGCCAGCAGTTTTCTCATGCAGAGAGGGCACGAGGCTGCATGATCTACTCGCGGATCGGAGAGGTTAATACTCCTGGATTTTCGAGCGAGATCGCGGAGAAACGAATCGTCGGGGTGCGGCCCTTGCGGAGCTTCGACTTGCCCTTCAAGAACTGACTCCTGCCGCTTTCGGTTGAACCATTCTTCGAAACGATCTTCGGCAGGTGGAGAGTCTGGCTTTCTCCACATCATTTTCTGCCTCCCCTGGATCGGGAAAGCTCGTTAAGCAACGTCTCTACTTCTCGGAAATATGCGCGTCGAACGACTGTGTGATCCATTTCAAGAGAATCGGCGATTTCTCGCCATGAATATCCCAACCAACGACGGTTCGCAATAGACCGCGCGAACGGTGACAAGCATTCCAGAAGCTCTCTCGCATAGACCTGTTGTTCCGCTTCCGGTTGACACACAAGAAGGTTGTCGAAATCAGCCAGAGAACCCGACTGAACTTCGAATCGCCTCTTCGCTGCCTGCTGCTGTGCCCGGCGCTTGAGGGTACTCTTCATGCGCCATTCCAACTTCTCTACGGGGAAGTCAGCATGTCGCCCGGCGTAGTCCCGCGTGTTTTCAATCGCGTGATCCATGAGGTCGTGAGCCGCGTCGTGATCGTTCAGATAGGTCCATGCGTACAGGAGGGCGTAAGGCCAAGCTGCTTCAGCAGCGGCCGCCAGCTTCTGATCAGAAGCAAGGTGCCCGGTCGAGAAGGCCCAACTCCATGTCAGCTCTTGCCAGATGCGACCTTTTGGGGGCATGAGGAATCACTGTCTACTCAAAAGTAGCCAAATCACGTCACAGTGTCAAAAAATGTCCCTCTTCGCAGAAAAAATATCGTCTGCGACGCCCCAAACGGACTTCGAAAGTGCCTTTAAGTAGTAACGGAACCCGCCCTCGGAACGGATTAGCGCGGGTTGAGAAAGTGACACATTTCGTCAAAGGCAGCCAAGAGTATGAGCATCCCTCCCCCGCTCAGAAAGCTGCAATACGTGTTGGCCGTCGCCCGGGAGCTGCACTTCCGCAGAGCCGCCGAACGCCTCAACGTGTCGCAGCCATACATTAGCCGTCAGATCAAGGAATTTGAGGCAGATATTGGCTTCAATATCTTCCGGCGAGATCCCGTGTGCCTCACCGCATCCGGCCAGGAATTAGTGGTCAGGATCAGCGAGATGTTGAGTCGCCTGGACGCGGACTTCCGAATTGCCGTCGATGCGGCCAGAGCCGTTAACCAACGACAGGCAAAGGAGTTCACTATCGGCCACTGCGCCTGCACTTCCCCTCAGTTCCGGCGTCAAATTCGCGTCGTCCAGAAGGTCAGGTTCCCCAAACTTCGTATGCGATTCCGAATTTTGTCCGTCTTGGATATGTTCGACGCGCTTGAGTCTGGGCAGATACAAGTGGGCATCACATTCGCGCCACTCGGACGAGACGACTTGCGGCAAATCCCTCTGCGATCAGAGCGGCTGTGTGCCATCCTTCCACGGCGCAATCCTCTATCCGTTGAGTCGTCTCTCTCGTTGGCGGACCTCAGCAAGCGAGCCCTCGTAACGGCCGACTTCAGGCGCACTCATCCGGCACTGCATCAATGGCTGAATGAACAGTGTCTAGCTACCGGATTTCGTCCGGCTTTCGTGGAAGAAGTGACCTCTACTCAGGAGGCTACCGATCTAGTGCAAGAAGGCGTTGGGATTGCTTTGCTTCCTGAAGGTGTTTGCCGAAACGACACGCAGGATGTCTGTGTGATTCCAATCCGAGATCTCAAGCCGCTGGAATTGGTGCTCGTCTACCGCAGCAATTGCTCTCCGATTGCAGAAAGGATTGCGATTGGTATTGCTGATTCCATTCGCAGTGATGAATTGGCACGAACCGGCTAAAAAGTTTTGCTGCAAACAGACTCCACATTTGCCACGTAATGTCCTTCCATTCCCATCAGAGACCGAACGATAACCGGAAGGCATTGGCGATGACCAAAAAAGTCTTGGACAGAAAATTTGGGTGAGATCAATCTGTCCCCACGACTTGCTTGTGCGGGGTCGAATTCGCAGAAATGGAGCTCCCCATGAACCTCTCGCCCAAACAGCGAAAGTGGATCCGCAAATTGCCGAAATCAGTGTCAATCGCCACCATTCTAGTCTTAGTGCCCGTCGCCGCTTTGGCACAGAGCGGTTCACCGTTCGACACGGGCTTTACCTCTCTCCAAACCCTCTTCACTGGAACGGTCGCCAAAGTCGCAAGTCTGATTGCGATTGTCATCGGCGGTTACGGCTTCGCGCATGGTGAGCCTGGCGCGAAGAAAGCACTAGCCGGCGTTGCTGCAGGAACCGGGATTGCCGTTCTCGCTGCGAATGTACTGAGTTGGCTCTGGGGCGTGTAGATACATCGCCCAACCATCTTCAACCACCCATTACAGCGAGCACAGAGAGGGGCGTATGACAGACATGAAGCCACAAACGACGACGGACAAACCGAGTCTTCAAGAGCCTGCATAAGCCCCTCACTTACCTGGGTGTCGAACGCACCCTGTTTTACTTCGTTTGCGTTGGTGCTGTCGGAGCTTTCAATCTCTTCAACTCCATTCTCGCCGGAATAGCCGTCTTCATAGGCGGATTCGCATTCGGTCAATGGGTTACGAACAGTGATCCGGCATTCTTACGAATTCTCGCCAGGTCCGAGCGTTACAAGGCCCGTTACGACGCCGCGAAACAAAGCGTTCCCCGCGTGGAGGTGATCTAATGCTGCGCCTCGACAAGGTCATCAAGCCGTGGAAAGAGAGCGCCGCTCTCAATGACCACATCAATCTTTACGGCTTCTGGAATGAGACTGCATTTCTCACGAAGTCTGGAGACCTCGGGATGGTCCTGCAAGTTCAGGGCGTCGACTATGAAAGCCTCGATACCGCGGGACAGGAGTACGCAGTGAAGCGGTTGGAATCCGCTCTCAAAGCTTTCGGGCAAGGCTTTCATGTCTACCAGTATCTTTTCAAGGCAAACCGTCCGGAAATCCCGTTTGCTAACTACGACGATCCAATAGTGGAGGCCGCTGTCGAACAGCGTCGTCGGTTCTTCGAATCGAAGCGCGACAACCTCTACCAGATCGAAATCTTCTACGTCGTCCTCCTTGAAGGCGCGCGATCGAAACGAGGGATTGGCACCGCCATTGCTCGTCTCTTCTCCGATCCATCAGGAGCCATCGGAGAACTTCAAGCTCAGTTCTCGAACAATAGTGTGAAGACACTGCTTCGGCTGCAGATTGAAACCGACCTGGCCAGGCTTGATCAACGCGTTCAAGCCTTCACTCGCCAGCTCGCTGATTTCGTGAAGATCACGCTCCTCGACCAGCAGGGACAATTCACGTTCCTCCGCCGCCTACTCAATTTCGACTCTTGGCGCATCGCCGGCAGGCCTCAAAGCACCCAGTTCCTTGACTACCAAGTGGTCAATTCGAATATCGAAGCCGAGCGCGACCACTTGCGAGTTGGGGATCACCAGGTCCGCATATTGACTATGAAAGAGGCCATCACAGAGACTCGGCCGCTGGTACTTGATTCACTGCTCAAGATTCCGGCAAACTTCATCGTTTGCACGGAGTGGACACCCCTACCGGCGAGCAAAGCACGAAAGGAAGTGAACAAACGGCGCCGGCATTTCAATATGTCGAAGACGGCCTTCGTTTCCCAGATGGGGAACGACGTCACGAAGACCAACCCGCGCGATGTGTTGGTGGATGAATCAAAACAGGCGGACATCGAGAATCTGGGCGATTGCCTGCGTGCCCTGGGAGACGGTCAATCGCTTGGCGACTTTTCCCTCTCGATTGTTCTCTATGGCGACTCAAAGGCCCGAGTAGATGAGCTCGTCGGGGAGTTCGTCAGTGTGTTCACGAATGCCGACGGGAATCTGTTCACCGAGTCCTACAACCAGCTAAACGCATATTTCGCGACCGTACCGGGCAATTACGCCCTAAATCTGCGAAAGCTGTATCTGCTGAATAGCAACTACGCCGACCTCAGTTTTCTCTTTACCATCCTGCCAGGCGAAACACGCAACGCTCATCTCGGAGCCGAGTATCTGGCTGTGCTGGAGACGGACAACAGCACGCCATACTTTCTAAACCTGCATAACGGCGAGGTGGCCCATACGCTCATCCTCGGGATGACGGGATCAGGCAAAAGCTACTTTTGCAACTTCTTATTGCAGAACGCACAGAAGTACGCGCCACAAACCTACATCTTTGATATCGGCGGCAGCTTCCAATCGCTCACAACGATCTTTGGCGGGTCATACCTGAACGTAGGCCAGGACGCGCGCGACTTCACGATCAATCCATTCTCGCTCGCTCCCACCAAGGAGAATACGCAATTTCTCTTCAGCTTCTTCCGTGTGTTGATTGAGGGCAACGGGCAGCGTTATCGGATGGATTTCAAGGAAGAGCGCAGGCTTTGGGATGCAATCGAGCGGATCTATGTGCTTGGAGCCCGAACAGCGCACCGTTTCGAGCCTAGGCAACATCATCGGTGAATTGAAAGAGAGACTCCACAGGTGGACGAAAGCCGGTCAGTACGGGTTTCTGTTCGACAACGCCGAAGACACCCTCTCATTCAGTCAGTTTCAGACGTTCAACTTTGCTGGCTGGGGTGACGCGCCGGAGGTGCTTGAGCCACTACTGTTCTACGTCCTGCACAGGGCGTCGAACGAAATCGCCGATCCAAAGAAGCTGGCGACGTTCAAGATGTTTCTCCTAGACGAGGCGTGGCTGTTCATCAAGAACGAGACGATCCGCAACTACATCGTGTCCGCTCAGAAGACCTGGAGAAAACACAATGCCGCGATGATCCTTGCGACGCAATCGATCAAGGAGCTTGAGGAGTCAGGCATGCTGCAGATCGTCTCCGAGAGCTGTCCGACAAAGATATTCCTTGCCAACCCCGAAATGGATCGCAGCCTGTACCGTGAGGCATTTCATTTGAACGACACGGAACTGGACCTGATTGCCGGCCTGGTCCCACCAGGGCAGATGCTCATCCGGAAAGCGCAGACCTCTAAGAAAGTGCAGTTGAACGTCGATTCCGTCTCCCATTGGACCGCCACAAACAATGCGCGAGACAACCTTAAGAAGCGCGACTACTTCGAGCGTTTCGGCATTGCTGAAGGACTTCGCCGTCTCGCCCAAGATTATCCATTTCAACCTCGCAAGTTCGCCACGTCACCGACCAGCACCAACCAATAAGGAGCCCTGCCATGAAACGCGTCATAGCCTTTGCAAACATTCTTGTGGTCTTCATCTCTGTGAACGCCGTGGCGCAGGAGTCGGCGCGCACGGTGCAGTATCACTCTCAGGACATTGTCCCGATCCGTGCGAAGTTGAAGTTCACTACGTTAATTGAAGTGCCACCGACCGAAAAGATAATGGAGGCGGCGACAGGCGACAAAGAGTTCTGGATTGTGGATGTGGTTGGCAATTTCTGCTTTGTGCATCCTGCCAAGTCAGGAATCAACTCCAACCTGAACCTCATCACTGACAAGGGCAACATCTATAGCTTCACCCTTCAAGACATCTCCGCCTCGCCAGACAATCCGGATTTGAAGGTGATTGTCCAACCAGCCGATCAGTCCGCAATCGTCGCGGCCAGCGGCCCTCCTCAGTTTGTTCCAGCAACACAATTGGAGCAGTCGAAGCAGCAACTCGCCGCGGTGCAGACGCACATAACGCAGGCGGTCGACGAATACAAGAGCGCCTACCCGTTGAGTCTGAAGTTCGACTACACGTTCAAAGCGAACGAAGCACCCTTCGATATCGAGTCGATATACCACGATGACAAGTTCACCTATATCAAAACCAGCGCGCCGGAGAAGTTCTCTGTCTATGAGATGAAGGACGGCAAGCCGGACCTGGTCAACTACGACCTGCGCGAAGGCACTTACATCATTCCGAAGGTTATGGATTCCGGCTACGTGGAACTCGGCAAGAAGCGCATGGAATTCTCTCGCAAGGGATAGTCACACTCAAACGAAACGGGGCGGACAATGACTGAGACTACGATCAATGCGCAGCAGGCGGTTCCACCGGAGCCGGAACTCGTCAGAGACGTGCATGAGCCTAAGGGCGTTTTACGCAAGAATTTGAAGCCGTTCATTTATCTTGGCGCGGCGCTGCTCGTTATCTTGGCTGCCGTATTTAGCGGCACGAGCAAGAAGACGCCCTCTCAACAGGCAGCGGCGCGACACGAACCGCCGCAACCCACTGTGCAGGACAACACAGACAACAACGTCCAGGACCTCAAGAACCAGCTTGCCGCCGAGCAACAGAGGCAGGCTCAGCAGGCCGGAGCTACCGGCGACCCAGCGCTTGCCACTGCAACTCCGGCTCAGCAGGCTGCCGCCGCAAGATACAGTTCGACCGGCCAGACCGTTCCTTGCGTTCCTGGTCAGCCATGCGCTCAGCCAAACATCTACGGCCAGCAGACAGGCCAGCCGTCGATCTCCCCTCAGGAGCAAGAGGCTCAGCAATTGGCAGCCAAGGAGCGAGAACTGGCGTACAACTCGCGATTTGCATCGAATCTCGTATATACCCACCAGCCGGAGGCAGCGGTTTCGCAACAGACTCCGGCAGGAGCGAGAGGTTCCGACTGTGGCTGGCTATTCACAAGGTCCGAATCCAAACGCCGCGGCCTCCACGCAAACGGGCTAGCAGCCTTGTCGCGGCTCGTCCTGCCGGTGACCCGACACCAGCAGTCGGGCAAGCGACGATCAAACATGGTCCGGAAGTGAACATCGACTCTGCAGTGGGCCAGCCCTACGTCATCTATGAAGGGCTCACGATGGACACCGTGTTGATGAACCGGCTTGACGGCGATTCCGTTGGCCCAGTGAAAGTGCTCGTCTCAAATCCTGTCTATTCGCATGACGGTCAGCATGTGCTCGTTCCGGAGGGAACAATCGTACTGGGCGAAGCGAAAAAGATCGGCTCCAACGGCTTCGGCCAACAGCGCCGCATCGCGGTCACCTTTCACCGCATGATTATGCCTGATGGCTACTCAGTAGACCTCGACCAGTTTCACGGTCTCGATCAGATTGGTGAGGAGGCCCTGAAAGATAAGGTAAACAACCACTACCTTGAGATCTTCGGCACCTCAATTGCCCTCGGCGTTATTGCGGGCGCAGGCCAGATCACCCAGGGTGGGGGCGCGATTACGACGAGCGGATCACAGGCGTTCACTACCGGAGCTGCCAGCGGCGTTTCGCAGTCGGCAACCACCGTCCTAGATCGGTTCATACAGATTCCGCCAACAATCACGATTCGGGAGGGTCATCGGGTCAAGGTCTATTTCACCCAGGACATGCTTCTCCCAGCGTACGAGAACCATACAATCCCCAATTCGTTCTAAGGAGCGTCTATGCGACGTACAACGGGACTCATTGCTCTTACCGCAACTCTCACATTCATGCTCGCTGGATGCCAAAGCCACCAGGCAAAGGTTGATGCGCTTCAGAAGGAATATGACCAACTCAACCAGCAATTTGCCAAAGACTGTTCGGCAGAGTATCTGAAGGTCCCGCCAACACTCAGCCCAAAGTGTACCGACGAGAGCAAGAAGCTTGGCGAAGCCGGCAAACGGCTTCAAGAGGAACGCGCAAAGCAGTAATCATCGGGAGGATCCAATGCTAAAGCAGTTCATTCTCTCTGCGCTCATCGTGAGCGCAGCGCCGATATCCTATGCCCAATTTGGTTCGGGCATCGTGTTCGATCCAACCCAGTCGGCTCATGCCGCCCAACAGATTCTCCAGGCAAACCAGCTCTATACCACTACTGTCGAGACAGAACGGAACGTCATCGGTGCCTACAATCTCGCACAAAAGATGGCCAATCTCCCGCAGGCGCTTTACACCTCCTACACCAATTTAGGACGTCAACAGTGGACCATTCTGACCCAGCCGCAGAATACATATGGAAACTCAATTCCGTGGATGAACGCTGCATCGGCCGGTTACGGCGCTGCTGCTGCGAACCAAACGGCCAGCATCCCACGTACAGGTCAAATCTCCGGCTACGGCTCTTTGAGCCCTCAAGGTCAACAAGCCATCGCCGCACGCGGCGCGACTGTCGATCTCTCTGATGCGGTCAACGCAAGTAGCTTGCAGACCGCAGGCACTATCAGAGCCAACTCCGCGCAGCGAGAGGCCGATATCAGCCAGCTCGAAGCGGCCACTCATTCCTCTGATCCATCGCAGCATACCGAGATGGCGACCCTGCAACGGATCAACCAGGCACTATTGATCGAATTGCGCGCTCAACAGGACACCAATCAGATGCTTCAGGCTCAGGAGTTGCAGCAGATGATCGGCCAAAAAGTGCAACAGGACAATCTCAAGTCGTTGTTCCAAACCGGCAATGGCTATCAACAGACTTTCAATACGGTGACGCCGCAACAAACGACCGCGGGCACCCAATGGGCATTCCACTACTAGGACATGCGGAGGCAAGCGATGGACTTCTTAATCCTCATCAAGAATGGATGCGACAATCTCACGGCGACGGCCGCGCCGTCAGTCGATTCGCTCGGCCTGCATATGGTGCTATCGCTTGCCACAATCATGATGGTGTGGTTCGGCGTGCAGGAAGCGCTTGCCTCCGCGCAGGGTGGTCCGGGCTTCAATATGGCAAAGTTTCTGAATTTCTTCTTGCTCCTCACCTTCGCTTACTGCTTCGTGAAGTTCTACGACGGCTCAATTCCGGGAATCGGGTACTCGCTGAAGAGTTTCATCAGTGGGGGAACCAGTAGCCTGGTCGACTACATCGGAAACGACTCGACGCAAGAGGTACAGACGACGATCCACAATGCGCTGGCAAAGGTGGGGACGATGTCACCGTCTTTGACCGAGCCCTATACGCTTCTCTGCACGTACACGGTGCAGATCATTTTGAGCATTTTGACCGCTTTGATTGCAGTCATCATTGCGTACGGGGCCATAGGGGCAACCATTATCGGCTTGCTCGGTCCCGTATTCATTCCGTGGATGGTATTCGACAAGACCGACTTTCTGTTTTGGGGATGGTTAAAGGCCTTCATCGGATTTGAGTTCTACAAGGTCGTAGCCGCAGCGACCCTGAGCGTAATGAGCCATCTTCTGATCAGCTATCTCACCAGCGGTGCGATGAACGTCGATGATCCCAAGAACCTCATTTACCTGATGCCTGCACTTCTAATGTTGTGCATTGTTGCGGGGTTCATCTTGCTGAAGATTCCCACTATGACGGCATCCCTCTTCTCAGGCCATACGGGTGGTCACGGCAGCGGAATGGGCGGACTCATTACCGCTGCGGTTCTTAAGGGATTCTAGAGGAAAACTGGAGGACATATGACGACTGCGACGAAGCCCACACCCGAGATCACACGCGCAGCAGAGCGGTATCTCGAACAATATGGAGACCCGCTCGTGATGAATACCTATCTCAAGGTCATCATCCTCGTTCTCGCGGTCGTCTGCCTCGCCCTGGCTGCGCTTGTCTTTAGAGGCCAGAAGGCGCTTGCCGACATGCATCCGTTGATCGTTCGGATTAACGACGTGGGGCGGGCGGAAGCGATTGACTATCGCAACTTCCAATACCGCCCTCAGGAGGCGGAGAACAAATACTACCTGACCCGCTGGGCAGAGCTCTATTTCAGCCGCAATCGCTTCACGATTGAGCGGGACCAGACGAACTCACTCTACTTTCTCAATGGTGATGTCCAACGGGCTGTGATTGACCAGGAACGGAAGGACAATATCATCCCCACGTACATCAAAGACAGCACCCTTCCGTATGTCGATGTCGAGGTGAAGGAAGTAGTCCTCGACGACCTGCGTCAATCGCCCTATTCCGCCCGCATCGAGTTCGAAAAAGTGTTCACGAATCCGTCGGATCACACGGAACTGAAGCGGGAACGATGGACGGCCAGCGTGACGTACGTCTTCCGCGAGAACGTGAAGAACAACGAGCTGGCCGTGAATCCGCTCGGATTGACGATCGTTCGCTTCCGGGCCGACCAGGCATTCAGCTAAGGAATAGTCGGCATTCCCAAAGGAGAATCGATGTCCACACTCGCTGCCAATTCGGCTGCTTCACCCTCTCTGTCCCTAATGGCGCTTGAAACGGCGAATCCTTGGCAGACGGCACGAGAATCCGGTGAGAATAGCCTCTCGTTCTTGGGCGGACAAAGGCGCTCGAATGGATCTGCGATTGCCCCGGACTTCTGCAGCCAAAGCACCGACGAGAACTTTGGTCCCGTGTGCGTCTGCCGTTATGTATCCCGCCTTTTGCTTGGTCACTGCTTCGGGGCCATTCCGGCGCCCGGCGGCACTGCGCCGCTCTGCTTCGGCTACGCCGCCCTTCGGGTCATGGTTCCTCCCTAAAGGGCACCCTCCAAGAAAGCGCGACTTGGCGCTTGGGAGCCGGGCCCACTCGCTTGGCTTCGCCCGGTGTGACCCAAGCAAGATCGGGAAATTCAACAAACGGAGACACCCTCATGTATCAGAACAAAGTAACCCTCATCGGCTTCCTCGGCAGCGACGCAGAAGTTCGCTCCAACGACAACCGCAGCTTCACCACGCTCTCGCTGGCAACCAAGTCGTCCTACAAGAAAGACGGCAAATACATCTCGCACACCGAATGGCACCGTTGCGTCGTCTTCGGAAAGCTTTCGGAGTTCGCCGGCACCCTGAAGAAAGGGGCGCATATCCAGGTCGAGGGCGAACTGCGCAGCCGCGAGTACGACAGCAAGAAGACGGACTCAAAGCAGCGCATTTGGGAGATCAAGGTCGACTCGATCCTGAAGCTTGACCGGGCCGAGAAGTCCGCGCCGGAAGATGGCGAGCAGGACGATGCTTCTAACGAGGAAGTGGCCGCTTAAGGCCCTTCCTCTTCACTCTCGGAGGCCTGGCTACCTGCTGGGCTTCCATCTCTGTGAGGCTCCCGCAATGAGTTTCGAATTGATCCTCCCATTTCTCCGGCCAATAGAAGGCGCTGCTGCTGGATGACAGCATCAGCGAGATCATGGGTAATCCTGATGCATCTTGGTGGTGCGAGCGCGACGGCAAGATGCACCACGAAGATGCCGTTTCCTTCGATGCTGCCAAGCTGTTAACGGGCCTTGAAGTCATCGCCAATCAGCTTGGAAAGAAGCTCGATGAGGACAATCCCTCGTTGCACGCGCAGCTTCCAGACGGAAGCAGGCTCGCGGCGTGGATTCCACCCATTGTGCGGCCATCCCCAGCACTGGCGATCCGTAAGTTCACCAGCCGCAGATTCACCATCGATGACCTGATTCAGCGCGGCACCATATCACGCGCGCTTGCTGAGTTCTTGGGAGAGCAAATTGCAATCGGCAAGACGCTGCTAATCAGCGGTGGAACGGGGACCGGGAAGACGACTCTTTTGCGGATACTGGCGGATTCTATTCCCGACTGCGAGCGGATTGTCGTCATCGAGGATACCCCCGAGCTTCATATTCGGAAACCCAATATAGTTGCTGCCGGATCTCAGACGAATACCTTCAAGTCTCACGTCTCGTTCGACGATCTCTTGAAGGACGCGCTTCGATTCCGTCCCGACCGAATCATCCTAGGCGAAGTTCGGGGAGTTGAGGCGCGAACTCTGCTCGATTCGTTCAACACAGGCCATTCAGGATCGCTGGCCACAATCCACGCGAACTCTGCCGAGAAGGCCCTTTGTCGCTTTGCAAATCTCGTCATGCGCGGCCACGCTCAGACGACGTTTTCCGACACTGAAGCAGAGATCGCAGAGGCCGTGGACTTCGTGGTCCATGTGGAACGTCAACCGGGGAGGCGAACCATTCGGGAAGTGTTGCGACTCAATGGTTATGACCGGCGCACAGAGCAGTTTCGGTTTGAAGCCGTCTACGGCAGTGAAACAGCTTCCATTTCGGGGAGCTTCAACCATGTCTAAATGCCAGGAGATTGCTCGGCAATTCCTATCGGAATGGTTCCGGCCAGAAGAGACGTTTGCGCTGCTCGCTCGTTACCCTCAAGCATCGCGCACCCTGCAGCGAATCGTTCGCCTCTCAGACCTGGTGAAGTCGAACTATCTGGGTTGGCTTGCCTTTGAGAATAGCCGCGGTGCCAATATCTATTTTTCAATCAATCCGCTCTCGTTCTGGCGCGAAGAAGCGGACTAAGAGCGCGGTCACTGCGGCGAAGGGACTCTACCTCGATTTGGATTCGGATGGCGACCGCAGACTAGCAGCTCTTTGTGAATCGAATGCCGTACCGTCACCGACTGCTGTGATCCACACTTCGATGGGGAAACATCAGGTCATTTGGCGCGTCAAGGGATTCACGATTCCCGAGCAGGAAGTGATGTTGAAAGGGCTCGCCGAGACATTCGGCGGCGACCGTGCGTGCACCGACTGTGCAAGGGTCTTCCGCCTGCCTGGCTTCTTCAATCGAAAGTACTCTCCCGCTTTTCCGGTCACTTTGGAGATGCGGGCGATTCAGCTGGAATATTCGCGGAGTGATTTCAGGCTGGAATTGCCCACGGTTGCGGACGTTCAACCTCACCACATCGACCGGCCAAGATCGCTCGGTTCCCGTACCAGATCAGAGAGCGATTGGAGATGGGTAATGGCTCAGCTGAACGCCGGCATTCCCGCTCAAGAAATCGTTCAAACGCTTGCAAATATACGGAGCGACAAACCGAATCCTCACTATTACGCGCATCGGACCGTGGACATAGCGACCGCCGTTCAATGGGTTCGTAAAGGCGTCGATCATGAATCTCTTATCGAGGGCCTGAAAGCGCGCAATTCTGCTCTTTCGACTGACCGCGCCGCCGAGATCGCCACGACCGCTTTCAGTTTTGTTCAACGAGTTCGAATTCTGCACTCCAAGGAGAACTAACATGCCACTGCTCGAAATCACTCAAAGCCGCCAAATCAGCGCCTCGGTTCGGCTTGATGAGGCCACTGCAACCCAGGTCGATCAATATGCCGCTTTCATTAAGGCCTCTGCTGACGACGTGGTGGATAAAGCACTCAACTACGTCTTCGCAAAGGATCGGGACTTTCAGGACTTCTTGAAGACTCCTGAGGCGAAGCAGATCAGTTCAACGTTGCGGGTCCGGAAAGCCCCGAGTTCCGAAGCGATCGAGCAGCCCGCGAAGAAGGCAGCCAGCGCGACGGTTCCCGTGGAATCAGTGCGGACGGTGAAGGCGTGATTCGGCGTTCAATTCCGGGGTGGAGCGACGACGGTGCTTCGCACCGGATGAACTGTGACACTCCACCCCTGAAAGGGTTGCGTTTGGAACCTTTCGGTTCCATTCGGAACCACTGCGAGGAATCAATGAGATGCGCACTTTCCCGGTTCCACCCGGAACCGGAGATTTTTGAGTGAAATCGGAGAAAAGGATGACAAGCAACACAGTAGATACGGATATAGGTTTTCGGCGAATCAAGGGACGCGAACCCCGAACTCAGAGCATTGCAACGCGGTTCACTCGATCCGAGGAACAGGCGTTGCAGACGAGGGCCGAGGCAAATGGCCAGAATCTGCGCGAATGGGCGCGCGATGTTCTGCTGCGCGTCGCAGTAGATGAAAGCCGCGGAGAGATGGAGATGCACATCTTTACCGAGCTTGTCGGTATTCAAATGCTCCTGATGAGTGCGCTCGACCCGCTGCTGCGCGGCGAGAAGATGGCCCAAGAACAACTCGCCGCCCTTTACCGCCGAGTCCAGACAACCAAGGCCACGCGGGCCCAAGAACTCCTGGCCAAGCGCAATCTGAAAAAGGAGAAATGACTATGGCGACCGTTCAACAATGGGGACGTAAAGAGTCAATTATCTGGCCGCCGCGTGGCTACGTTTACACCCTCGGAGCATTCATCTTCGCGTGCATATTGGCAGGTCTGTTCATCTACATCCGCTTTCAATACGGTCTTTCGCCTCTCCAGCGTTACTACCTCCCGTACTACTTGCGGACCGAGACTGCCGGCCTGACTCATCCCGTCAGCCAATACCAATTGCTCTACGTTTCGGACGGTGAAAAGCAGGGCAGAGCAGCTCTGGACCGCGATGTACAGCCGGGCTCAACTCCCCAATTCGGAGGCAAGCCGCTGCCTCTGATGCTTACTCCAGAGGCGGCGAGGCATGGCGACGTTTTATCTGATGCGAGAAAGCCTCCGGAACTATCAAAACAAGGCACTGCATGCATGGATTGCTCGCTGGATTTATCAGGATGTGCCGATCTATAAGCTCTTCACGATGCAGCTCGTCTTTGGCCTCGTTGCCTTCGCGCTGCAGCTACCATTTTCAATTCGTAAGGACATTCGGCGAATCAAGGATCTTCGTTATGGGCGGCGCCTCAAAGGCCCGGTCCTTGTGAATGGCAAGCAGTTCACAAAAGCCGTGGCCGGGAACGGCATCGGAATCACGACGAACGATTCAAAGCTGCCGTTGCGGATTCCGCGGGATGCCGAGAACAAGCATTTCTTGATCGTCGGCGACACCGGAAGCGGCAAGTCAAGCGTCATTCGCCAGATGCTTTACCAGGTCGAAGCGCGAGGTGACAGCGCCATTGTTTACGACCCGGCCTGCGAGTTCGTGAAGCAGTTCTACAATCCACATCGCGGCGACATCGTTCTCAATCCTCTTGATGCTCGAATGCCATATTGGAATCCTTCCAAAGAGCTGCGCCGCAAGGCCGAGGCAAAGGCACTGGCCGTCTCGCTTTATCAACCAGAAGGGGTGTCCAATCGCTTCTTTGTTGAGGCCCCGCAGAAGATATTTGCTCATCTGTTGACGTATCTGCCGACGCCCGAGGACCTGGTCAAATGGATGTCCGATCCAGCTGAAATCGATCGTCGCGTCAAGGGAACCGAGTATTGGATGCTGATCGATCCGAAGGCTCCGCAACAGAGGACCGGCGTTCTCGGCTCGTTGAATATGAGTGCCGACAGCTTTCGCCTGCTTCCCAAGGAGGATGAGACAAGCTCGGCCTGGACGGCGACACAGTGGGCCGAATCCCGCCGAGGGTGGATCTTCATTACATCGCGTCCGACCATGCGCGAGGCACTTCGACCTCTAATTAGTTTGTGGATCGATACTCTTGTGTTGCGCCTCCTCAATGAGCCGATGCCCGAACAGAAACCTGTCTGGTTTGTGATCGACGAGCTAGCAAGTTTGCAGCGTCTGCCGCAGCTTCATACCGCCATCACTGAGAATCGGAAATCACAGAATCCTGTCATCCTGGGATTCCAGGGACGTAGCCAGATGGAAGCTCGATACGGGCAAGATGCGGAGGCGATGCTTTCGCAGCCGGCCACGAAGATCTTTCTACGGACAACGGAGCCGCGTGCTGCCAAATGGGTAAGTGAAGCAATAGGGGAGATCGAAATCGAGCGGCTTAGGGAAACTCATTACGACGGCTCGCGAGCGGGCAAGAACTTCGCACTTGACCGGCAGACCGAGCCGCTCGTTCTGCCTTCAGAAGTCTCAGGTTTGGATGACCTGCGTGGCTTCTTGAAGTACGGGAATCATGTCGCGCGATTCTCGTTTCCGTTCATCGCTCTTCGGGAGAAGAACCCCGGCTTCGATGAGCGAAAGATGGACGACTTGATCATTCCGAGCACTCCTCTTCCTCCAGAACCAGAGGAGATGCAAGGGAATCTGCTGGCACCGGAACACGCTTGTCCAACCGTCCGACCAGCAGTTGGAGTAATCGCACATGCTTACCATTTCAAAGCCATTGTCTGCGTCTCAAGCACAGACCTATCACCAGAAGGAATTCACGGCGAAGGAACAGAACTATTGGTCACAACGAGGTGTAATCGCTGGCGAGTGGCAAGGGCGGCTCGCTGCACAGTTAGGCCTTGCCGGTGCGGTTTCCGCTGAGGATTTTGGAAAGCTCAGCCAGGGGCAGCACCCGGAGACAGGCGAACAACTTGTTCGACAGCGAGCGTCCTACGAGTACCAGGATGCCGACGGAAAGACCGTAAAGACAATGGAGCACAGGGCCGGATGGGACGCTACCTTTTCCGCTCCAAAGTCTGTTTCGTTGACGGCTCTTGTGGGAGGCGATGATCGTGTGCGTGAGGCGCACCGAGAGAGCGTCACCACAGCCCTTGAACAACTCGAGTACTATACGCAGGCCCGCATCGGCGGGAACCATCCGCCAGAGACTACGGGCAAATTCATCGCCGCCAAATTCGAGCACGATACAGCTCGTCCAGTGGATGGGTATGTTGCGCCACAACTCCATACCCATGCGGTCGTTTTCAATCTGACCGAGCGCGAGAATGGTCAGCCGCGGGCGATCCAGCCGCAAAGCCTTTTCGCTTCGCAGCAGTTCGCGACCGCCGTCTATCAGTCCGAACTCACTTACCGCTTGAAGGATCTCGGCTATGAAATCACCGTTGGCCGAAGCGGAGCGCCAGAGATCAAGGGCTATACCCAGGAATACCTCGACGCTTCCAGCCCGCGGAGTCAGCAGATTCGTGAGTATATGGAGCGTACCGGCCGCAGCGGAAGGGAGGCTGCCGAGATTGCCGCGCACTCAACGCGAGACCGTAAGGAGGTCCATTCTCCCGGCGAGGTGATGGCCGCGCATCGCAAGCTCGCCGCCGACTTCGGGCACCAGGCGGATGCTGTTGTTCGCGCCGCACGGGAGCGGCAACAGCATCACGAGAAGCCCACGAATTCGGTCGATCGGGTTCGGGAATCACTGACTTTTTCTCGCGATAAGAATTTCGAGCGCGAGGCCGTCGTAGACGAGCGGGTCTTGATTCGTGATGGACTCCGACGCGGTATGGGCGACGTCACCTATGCGCAAGTTCGCGGCAATCTGAATGCTCGAATTGCATCCGGAGAATTCCAGACAGTCGAGCGGGCGCACATGCCCGGTCGTCAATTCACGACAGCCAAGACCATTGCCGCCGAGCACGAAATCGTCAGCCGCGTGCGGGAGGGCCGGAACCAGGTCGAGCCGGTTCTCTCACGATCTCAGGCAATCTCCGTTGCCGATCAGCACCAGCACCTCAACCGCACTCAGCGGAGCGTTGTTGAGGATGTGCTGAGTTCGCCAGACCGTATTCAGGGCATCCAGGGGTTCGCCGGATCGGGTAAGACCACAACGCTTTCTGTTATCCGCGGCGCTGCGGAATCTCAGGGGTTTCAGGTCGAGGGCTTTGCGCCAACCTCCCGCGCCGCGCGGCAGCTTGGCGAGGCCGGCGTCCATGCCGGAACGCTGCAAGGATTCCTCGCCAGGTCGATTCCTCCGGCTCCTCCAGAGCAGAAGCATTTCTATTTTGTGGACGAGTCGAGCCTGGCCTCCACGAACCAGATGCGCGAGTTTCTTTCCCGCCTTGCTCCTCAGGACCGAGTGTTGTTGATCGGCGATACGCGGCAGCATCAGGGCGTCGAAGCGGGCCGACCATTCGAGCAACTGCAGGAGGCCGGAATGCGCACGGCGAAACTCGATGAGATCGTCCGCCAGAAGGACCCGGAACTCAAGTCCGCTGTCGAAATGCTTGCAACGGGTCAGGTCTCCGCCGCGCTCGACGCTCTTCAAAAACAGGGACGCGTCAAGGAGATTCCCGACGCAGAAGAGCGCATCCGAGCGATTGCCAGAAGCTACATTGAGTCGCCTGAAAAGACGCTGATCGTTTCGCCAGATAATGCCTCACGGCGCGAGTTGAATGCCGCCGTCCGGCAGGAATTGAAAGCCAACGGCACTATTGGGTCCGAAGATCACAGCTTCCGAGTCTTGGTCCAGCGCCAGGAAATGACCGGAGCCGAACGTTCCTGGGCCAGTCGCTATGAGATCAACGATGTCGTCCGTTATGCGCGTGGTAGCAAGAGCGCCGGGATCGAAGCAGGAGAGTACGGAACAGTAGTCGGCATAAACTCGGCCGCCAACCTGCTTACGGTCGAGAGATCCACGGGTGAGCTAGCCAATTACGATCCGCGCCGCCTCACCGGCGTCAGCGTCTATCGAGAAGTCGCGCATGACTTCTCTGCGGGCGACCGTATTCAGTTCACTGCTCCGGACAAGTCGCTGGGCGTCGCCAATCGCGACCTTGCCGTCATAGAGTCCGTCGGACCTGATGGGCAAATTACCGCCCGCCTCGACAACAACCGGCGCATAGAATTCAACGCCAGTGAGCATCGCCATTTCGATCACGGTTATGCAGTCACTAGCCACAGTTCCCAGGGACTCACCGCAGAGCGCGTCTTGGTCAATGCCGACACTGGCGTTCACCCGGACTTGCTCAACTCCCGTTTCGGCTACGTCTCCATCTCCCGCGCCAGCCACGAGGCCACACTCTTCACTGACGACATGACCAAGCTCAACCCGCAACTCAGCGCCGACGTCTCCAAGACCTCGGCACTGGAGGTCATCCAACCGACATCCATAAATCAGGGGATCTCCGTGCTCTAAGGCAGCTCGGGAATAGGTTACAACTGGCATCTGAGATGTTGGCTCGATCAAAAACCCGTAAGTAATTGAAAGAACAATAGCATACGCCGCGACGCTCCAAAGCATTTAGTCGCTTTCCTTGCATTTATGAACTCGTGTGGCATAATTGCAAGGTGCTCATCCCACGCCAGATCCAGCCACAGGTTTCGCGCTTGCTCGAACAGTTTCCCGCCGTCGCCATCCTTGGGCCCCGGCAGGTGGGCAAAACGACGCTCGCGACGACTTTGGCAGATGCGTTAGGGGAGCAGGCCCTTTACCTAGATCTGGAATCGCCCTCGGACCGAGCCAAACTGACGGAACCGGAACTCTACCTAACACAGCACGAAAATCGGCTCGTGATCCTCGATGAGATCCATCGCCTCCCGCGTATTTTTGAAACACTCCGCAGCCTAATTGACCGGAGGCGGCGCAAGAGTAAGCCGTCCCGTCATTTCCTTTTGCTCGGCTCGGCATGGATGGATTTGTTGCAACAGTCGGCCGAATCCCTCGCTGGACGGATTGCATATCAGGAGCTTGCTCCCTTTTCGGTTAGCGAAGTTGCGGGAGCCGAAGGGGCTTCGATGGATCGTCTCTGGAGTCGCGGCGGTTTTCCCGACAGTTTTTTAGCCGCAAGCGATGACCTCAGTTTCACTTGGCGCACAGCTTTTATCCAGACATACCTTGAACGCGATGTCCCCGCACTAGGGCCACGCATTCCTGCAGAAACACTCCGCCGCTACTGGCAGATGCTCGCGCACAATCAAGGGCAAATGCTCAATGCGGCGCAGCTTGCGAGTGGTCTTGGCGTCAGCGGCCACACAGTAGCCAGGTATCTCGACATCATGGTGGATTTGTTACTGGGAGTCGCCTCCAGCAGGGCCGAGAACGCAAAAAGCGACTCGTCCGCACACCGAAAGTCTACGTCCGCGACTCTGGCCTGCTGCATGCTTTGCTGGGAATACGAAATCAAGAGGAACTATTAGGGCACCCAGTAGTTGGCTCCAGTTGGGAAGGGTTGCTGATCGACAACATTCTCAATGCATTGCCGCCGACAGCGCGGCCCACTTTCTACCGGACTTCCGCCGGTGCGGAGATCGATCTCGTGATTGAATTCAGCTCAAAAGGGCGATGGGCGATTGAGGTCAAGCGCTCTCTTGGAAGCCCTGCACCAAGCAAGGGATTCTATGTCGCGTGTGAGGACATCAATGCAACCAGACGTGTGGTTCTCTATCCTGGCGCAGAACGGTTTAAGCTCGACGCGAAGACGGAAGTAATGCCTCTGTCGATGTTCTTGACAGAAGGCTTTGGCCACGGTCCGTAAAGAATAATTGCAACGAGTGCACGCTAGCTTGACCAATAGCAGAGCCTTTGAACATCAATTCCGAATAACGTAGGAGAAAAGGAACAGGATGTCACAATTTCCAGCAGATTCGGGCATTCGAGACAATCACTCTCGAGGAACTGTAGCATCCTTTCTGACAGAGAAGATTCAGGATGGATCGACCTCTCGATCGTCTCGGCTTATTTCACAATTTATGCATATGACGCATTGAAGGATAGTCTAGACCGTATTCGCACCTCGATTTTCTCTTCGGTGAACCCTCTTTCGTAAATCGACTGGATCTGAGCAAGACAGAAAAGAAGGCATTCATAATGGATGCCGTGGGTCTTGAACTCTCTAATAAACTTCAGCAAAAACGTGTCGCGAAAGAGTGCTCCGAGTGGATAAAGAATAAGGTCGAAATCAAGACAATAAAGCAATCCAACTTGCTCCACGGGAAGATGTATCACATCGCTACGGGTGGCGTGCTAGACGCTATACTCGGGAGTTCAAATTTCACTGTGCGGGGGCTTGGTCTTGGCTCCGGGAATAACAATATTGAACTTGAACCTTATCGTGGATGGAAATCGAGATCGTCAGGAACTAAAGCACTGGTTCGACGAACTCTGGAATAATGAGGACCCTCGTTAAGGACGTTAAGAAAGAGGTTCTTCAATATCTGGAAGCAGCTTTACGAAAACCACTCCGCCAGAATTCATCTACTACAAGACTCTGTTCCACATCTTCGAACGGTTCTCTTGGAAGATAGTGGTAAAACAGACGCGGACTAATAGGCCGGATCACAAGCCTCTTTGAAACCGACACTTGGAAGGCACTCTTTGGAATTCCAAAAAGATGGCGTCAAGGGCGCCATTAACAAGATTATCCGCTACAACGGCTGTATCCATCGCCGACAGTGTTGGTTTGGGAAAGACTTTTGAAGCTCTTGCTGTCATTAAGTATTTTGAGTTAAAAGAACGAACGCGTGATGGTCCTCTGTGCCCTAAGTAACTACGGGACAACTGGACAGTCTACACAGCGAACAGCTAGGCTCTCAACCCATTTCCTGCAGAGATCGATACCGATTACGACGTCCTTTCGCATACAGACCTCAGTCGAGAGAAGGGCTATTCGGGCGACATAGACCTCGAAACCCTGAATTGGGGGCAACTACGATCTTGTTGTTATCGACGAGTCCCACAACTTCCGCAACAACACCCCCGGCAAGCGCGACGAGGTCTGGCGAGATCATCAGGAAGAGTCGTTATCAACGGCTGATGGACGACATTGTGGAAGGCCGGCGTCCGGACCAAGGTGCTGCTTATCTCCGCGACGCCTGTGAACAATGACTTGAAGTAATCTTCGTAATCAGATCTACTTCCTCACAGAAGGAAGCGAGAACGACGGAGCGTTTGCGGAGAACCTAGGGGAATCGTGAGGGTCAAGGACACCTTGACAGCGGCCCAGAAAAGTATTCTCTACGTGGGCGCGGAAACAGGGCTTTTGACCGAAAAAACAAAGCGACCTCCTTAGAAAGACTCAGTGCTGCATTCTTCAAGCTCCTCGATGAACTAACGATTGCGCGTTCACGTAAGCACATTCAAAAGTTACTACAAGGAGACACAAGCGGCGCAGCTGGGTGGGTTTCCTCTGCGCGAGAAGCCATTACTCTACTCTATCGCGGAGATCTATATTTCAGGGGAACTGCCTCCTCTCTTACGACAGACTCAATTCTGAGATCAATCAAATACAAGCTCTCTCTCTTTAAACCCGTCTAAATACGTTCAAGAGAAATTCAGGGATGTGTATACGGCTTCGATTCCGACTCACGATCCCTTTTCCCCCAGGCCGATCGCGAGACATTTCTCATTGGGATGATGAAGGTCAACTTTCCTAAAGCGTCTTGAAAGTTCTGTAAAAGTCTTTTGAAATCACGATGGGGCGCACAATCGCCAAGATCGAAGCTCTGGAAAAAAAGATAAACGACTATCTGCAGTCCTCCGAGAAACCTGAATCAGAAGATGTGGAACTCGATCTTGATCTTGGTGATTCCGAGGAAGATGAGGACATTGATGAAGCGATACTGGTAGGGGGTCAAGAAAAAGAAGCTTAGGTCACCTTGAACTTGACAGTGGGAAGAACTGGTCCCAGACCTGAAAAAGGATAAAGACCAGCTGACTGGCTTGTTCCAGGCTGCTCAAAAGATCACGGTCGAAAGGGACGCTAAACTCGCCGTACTGAAGCAACTCATTACCGCCAAGGTTCTGCACCCCACCCACGACAAGCTTGGTCACGAAAACAAGAAACTTCTCGTCTTCACAGCCTTTGCCGACACAGCCATCTACCTCTACGACAACTTAGTAAAGTGGGCCAAGACCGACTTGGGCATCAACGTTGCGCTCGTCCGTGGTGGCGGCGATCTTCGTACCACCTTCGGACATACCGCCTTCAACGAAGTTCTCGCGACCATCGTCTCCGCGGTCCAAGCTAACGCAACAAGATTCCAACTATGCCGCAGAACGGAGAGATCGATCTATTAATCGCGACGGACTGCATCT
>CAVWYV010000007.1:0-120074 GCA_963759355.1 uncultured Acidobacteriaceae bacterium
GTGGGGATTTTCGCATCGTGTGGGTTGCCGGTCGGGATGGAGTACCCGGCTAAGTCTCAGTTATAAGATTGGTCGTACTTATGCAGCAGGCCGGTGCGGAGCAGGCAGTTCCACAAGCAACTTGCACATATTGTGGTGAGCGTCCGGGAACCACGAGAGATCATGTACCTCCTAAGAGCCTCTTCGCCAAGCCCCGCCCCCAATTGGTTACAGTGCCATGCTGCGAAGACTGCCGAAAGGGCCAATCACTCGACGATGAATACTTCGTGCGTATGATCTCGATGAAAGAAAATACCGCGGACAACCCATCATCACGTGCCGCAAGAGATTCGGCAGTTCGAGCTTTGACGAAGCCGAGTAAGGTGCGTTTTGCTAATGCGCTTCTTCGCTCAACACGGGATATTCCCTTTTACTCTCCCGCAGGCATTTATCTCGGCGAAAGGATGTCATACGACGTTGACTTGGGTCGGCTTTGTAATGTGATCGAAAGGACGACGCGGGGCCTGTATCTCCACGAGTTTGGGGAACGGATGCGCGACGATCACAAGTGCAGCGTCTACGCTCTCGACGGGTTTGCGTGGGCTCCTCCTGAGGTAAGTCCTCAGATTCGCGAATTGTGGGTGCATGCAATATCGGGAGAAAAGCGCAGTTTCGATGAGGATATCTTCACCTATTGGGTTCGAAGGCTCGATGGACCTGAGCAGGCGACTCACTGGGGTTTCTTGGTGTATCGGGCCGTGGCCTTTGTGGCGTTGACCGCTCCAGAATAAAAGTAGGGTGAGATGTGGGGTACCCGGCACTCGATGGGGATCCTCGTATTATCAAGCCACTATGGAACCGATGACCCATCGCTATACTTTGGAACTACAGAAGCTTGAGCGCGATTCTCACGACGTTTGCTCGTCGTGTGGAAAGCGCTTCGTAGAAGGTGATACTGCGTATTCCGGGTATGACATTGACAGCCTTCCACTCTACGTCGGGGAATGTTGCAGCCCGCGAGTGAGGGAGACCGCAGCGAGGTATTACTGGTCGCCCCGGCCCTATGATTTGCCACCCCGATCCGCCTCCTTATGGCGCTATATGGATCTCGCGAAATTTGTTTCTTTGTTACGCGATAGGAGCATCTACTTTGCTCGTCTCGATCACCTCGGTGATGCTTGGGAGGGAGCAAAAGGCGCGAGAAAGAATAAGCCGCTCTGGGATGATCACTACCTACGGTTCTTTCAGGAGGCGATCCGGAATCCACCCGAAGGGTACACGTGTGACAAGACTGATGAGGAAATCAGAACAGAGGCTAATCGGCTATTAGAAGAACTTGAACTGGGTAGCAGCCGTGAGCTTAGGACCACTTTCGTGAGTTGTTGGCACGAGAATGAGAGCGAGTCAGAGGCGCTTTGGAGGCTCTATTGCCCTCCAAGTTCAGCGGGCGTTGCCATACGCACTACCTTCGGAGATTTGAAGCTTGCATTCGATGAAGACCTTTCGATAGTGATCGGTCGCGTCAGATATGTCGATTTCGGAAGCCAATTTGCCGGCGTCAACGACTCGATTTTTCGGAAACGAAAATCTTTGCAGCATGAGCGGGAAGTTCGGGCTATTACTCGCGAACGCCCGGAGGACGGGCTTCTAGGGGTGACCCGTCCAGTTGATCTTTGCGCGCTTGTCAGGGAGGTCATAGTGTCTCCTTTTGCGCCTGCTTGGCTTGAGTCCCTCATAGGCGACATCTTGGTGCGTTATGACGTAGGTATTCCTATCAGATCTTCAGAGCTTCTCTCGGAGCCCTTCTTCTAAGCGATCGGGTTACTCGCCCAGGTGGATGCCGAGGGTTTTCATTTTGCGGTAGAGGTGGGAGCGTTCGAGGCCGAGGGCTTCGGCGGCGCGGCTGATGTTGCCGTGGGTGCGGTCCAATTCCTTCAATATGTAGTCGCGCTCGTAGGCTTCGCGGGCGGATTGCAGGGTGGAGAACTCTTCGCGTGGGCCGGCGCTGGGCGTGAGCTGCCGTCGGTGCGCTGGACGAGCATGGGGAGATGTTTGGCTTCGATGCGCTGGGCCTTGGGGTTGAGGATGAGGACGCGCTCGATGACGTTGCGGAGCTCGCGGACGTTGCCGGGCCAGTGGTAGGCCTTGAGCTGGTTGATGGCTGTGTCGGAGATTTCGACGCGGGCGCGGCCGTACTCCTGGCCGAGCTCGGCGAGGAACTCGCGGGCGAGGAGGGGGATGTCCTCTTTGCGGTCGCGGAGGGGCGGGACGTAGAAGGGGATGACGTTGAGGCGGTAGAAGAGGTCTTCGCGGAAGTTGCCGCGGGCGATCTCTTCTTCCAGGTCTTTGTTGGTGGCGGCGATGACGCGGACGTCGACGTGTGTGGGTGTGCTCGCGCCGACGGGGTAGAAGCGCTGCTCGTCTAAGGCGCGGAGGACTTTCGCCTGGGTTTTCAGGCTCATGTCGCCGACTTCGTCGAGGAAGAGGGTGCCGGAGTCGGCGCGCTCGAAGGTGCCGCGCTTTTCGGCGGGGCGATCGGGGCTGGTGGATACGGCATGCGGGCCGGCGCCGTGGCGGTAGCCGAAGAGCTCGGTCTCGATGAAGTCTTCGGGGATGGCGGCGCAGTTGAGCTCGACGAAGACGCGGTCGCGGCGGAGGGATTCGGCGTGGATGGTGCGGGCGATGAGCTCTTTGCCGGTGCCGGATTCGCCGATGACGAGGACGCGGCCGTTGGTGGGCGCCATGAGCTTGATCTGCTGGCGGAGGGCTTTGATGGAGACGGATTCGCCGGTGATGGTGTGGCGCGCGGTGAGCTGCGAGGAGAACTCCTGGTTTTCGACGCGGAGCTTATGGGCGTTGATGGCGTTGCGGAGGACGAGGAGGGTGCGGTCGAGCGAGAGAGGTTTCTCGAGGAAGTCGTAGGCGCCGAGCTTGGTGGCGCGGACGGCGGCTTCGATGGTGCCGTGGCCGGAGATCATGATGACCTCGGGGGCGGTGGGGGGCGGGTTGTCGGCGTTGGCGCGGAGCTGGCCGCTGCGGAGCTGGCCACTGCGAATTTCAGCGAGGACGTCGAGGCCGTCGCCGTCGGGGAGCCAGATGTCGAGGAGGACGGCCTGGAAGTCCTCCTCGCGGAGGAGGGTGCGGGCCTCGGCGACTGTTCCGGCGGAGGTGATGGCGTAGTCCTCTTCGCGGAGGATGGCTTCGAGGGACTCGCGGATGTCGGCCTCGTCGTCGACGATGAGGATGTGGTTCATAGGGGAGTGAGTAGTGAGTAGTGAATTAAAAGTTAGGAGTTAGGAGTTAGGAGTTAGGAGTTAGGGAGTTAGTGGAGTTAGGAGTTAGGCGGTGGTTCTTTCAGTTGTTGGGATTGTAGAGGGTTCGGTGTCGGTGGATTCGGGGGCGGCGGTGGCGGGGCGGAGTTCGATGATGAACTTGGCGCCGGCTGGGGCGTTCTTTTCGGCGCGGATGGTGCCCTGGTGCTCCTGGATGATCTTGGAGGCGATGGAGAGGCCGAGGCCGGTGCCGCGCTGCTTGGTGGAGAAGTAGGGGAGGAAGAGGCGCTCGCGGAGCTCGTCGGTGAGGCCGGGGCCGGTGTCGGCGACAGAGAGCTCGATCATGCCGGAGGGAAGCAGGCGGGTGGAGAGGGTGAGTTCGCGGTGGAGCGAGTCGTGCATGGCTTCGGCGGCGTTGTCGATGAGGTTGGAGAGAGCGCGGCGAAGGGCTTCGGGGTCGGCGGAGATGAGCGGGAGGCCAGGGGCGAGGACGCGGCGGAGCTTGATGTTGCCAAGGCGGCCGGCGAAGAGCGCGAGCGAGTTTTCGACGATGACGTTGATGTCGGCGGGGCGAAGGCGCGAGGTGGGGAACTCGGCAAGGGTCGCGAATTGGTCGACGAGGGAACGGAGGGTCGAGACAGAGGAGGAGATGACTTCGGTGGCGCGCTCGATGACGGCCGGGGAGTTGGATTCGACGTGGAGCTCGGTGAGTAAAGGCTTGAGGCGGCCGATGTGGCGCTGGATGAGCTCGGCGTTGAGGGAGATGGGTGTGAGCGGGTTCTTGATCTCGTGGGCGACGCGGCGGGCGACCTCTTTCCAGGCGGATTGCTTTTGCGCGCGAAGGAGCTCGGAGACGTCTTCGAGGACGAGGACGTAGCCGAGGTGTTCCCGCCCCAGGGAGTGAACCCGCTGGGGACCGCCATCTTCGTGGGCTTCGCTGGCGTTGCCTTCGAGGAGGGCGACGGTGGCGGAGATTTGCAGCGGGCCGGAGGGCGAGGGCATCTGCATCTCGCCGGAGGCGGAGCCCATGCGGTGCGAGCGGCGGAGGAGCCGCTCGATGGTTTCTATGATGTCGGTGGGGAGGGCCTGGTTGAGGCGCAGACCGATGAATTGCATCTGGCCGCCGGGGTCGAGGAGCTCGGAAAAGGCGCGATTGGCGAGGACGATGTGGAGGTCGGGCGAGAGGGTGACGACGCCGTTGGGGATGGTTTCGATGATGGTCTCGAGCTCTGCGCGGCGCTGCTGGAGGGCGGCGTTGACTTCGGAGAGCTGCGCGGTGGACTGCTCGGCGAGAGCGCGGGAGGATTCGAGGTCGGTAGCCATGGCGTTGAAGCTGGCAGCGAGTTCGCCGAGCTCTTCGGTGGCGGAGGGCGAGACACGGCGGGCGTAGTCGCCGGCGGCGATGGCCTCCATAGCCTCGGCGAGGGATTCGACGGGGCGTGTGACCTGCTTGGAGAGATTGAGCGCGAGCCAGCAGCAGGCGAAGAGCGCGAGGCCGGTGATGAGGAGCAGGTAGAGCATGTAGAGCGCGCGCACCTGGCGGCGCTCGCGGAAGAGCACCCAGTAGGTGTCAGCGGCGGAGCGGAGCTGCTGGGCGGTGTCGGAGACGCCGGGCGGGATGGGAACGGCGACGACGACCATGCCTCCGTGCTGTACGGCGGCCGCGGCAAGAGAGTACTCGGCGGAGCCCAGCGAGTAGAAGGGCTGGTCGGTCTGCTGCGCGGCTGTGCGAAGAGCTTCGGTCAGCGAGCCGTGGAGAGGTGTGCGGTGGATGGGCGGAGTGGGCTGCGGGTTCTCGTCGGAGGCGTTGTCGGGCGGAAGCACGGAGTGGAGCTCGGCCGGCCCGGAGCTTGTGGGCAGATGCAGGGAGGTGACGGAGTGACCCTGGCTGTAGACGATGGCGAAGCCGCCCTGGAGGGTGAGCTCGTGACGCGAGAGGACGCGGTTGATGGTGGGGAAGTCGGGGTGCGGGGTGGCGAGGTTGAGGCCGGAGAGCTCGACGGCGATGGAGTCAGCCTCGGAGCGGGCGTTCGCGGCGGCGTAGCGGAAGAGCTCGAAGGTGGCGCGGTTGGCGTCGTCGCGCATCTGGGTGACGGGCTGCGAGAACCAGCGGTCGACGGCGCGGTTCATCAGCAGATAGCTGAAGGCGAACATGAAGCCGAGCGGAACGAGGGAGACCAGGACGGCTCCCCAGAGCATGCGGGTGCGCAGGCGGGTGCCGAGGATGCGGCTGCGCTGGTCGGCGTAGAGCTTGAGAAAGCTGCGGACGAGCAGGACGAGAACAACAAGGAAGAGAACGAAGGCGAGCGTCGAGAGAGTGATGAAGACCAGCGCCTGCAGCGGGGACGCCGGGTTGAGGAAGTTGATGTTGAAGGCGTTGAGGGTGGCGAGGAAGATGAAGAGCAGCAGGCACACCCCGAGGCCGATGAGGAGCCTGCGTCGGGTTGTGGAGGTGCCCATGCGAGGAAGTTTACTCGGTAAGGCAGTCGTTAGTAGTTAGTAGCGAGACTCCGATGATCCAAAATACAGAGATCCTTCGCCTAATCACCCCATCGAGCAAAGAACGCTCGCTGGGGACCCCGATACGGCTCAGGATGACGGCGCATTGAGCTCTGTGGGCTTAGATGGGGTCGCTGGAGCGGCGCAGGCGAATGATGAGGATCAGCGCGAGGGCGGCGAAGAGGAGGCCTCCCCAGAGGGCGGGTGTGGCGAGGAAGTGGCCGGGGGTGCAGTGCACGTCGAGATTGGTATGGGAGGAGTGGAAGTCCAAAAATGCGGCGGGAAGGAAGCCCCCGAGGCGGTTGCCTATGAAATCGCGCACGTAGTGGGTTTGGAAGGCGATCCTCTCGAAGAATGCGAGGAGGAAGAACGGCATGACGGCCCACACCAATGGCATGCGGCGAGCCCATGCCGATACGAGCAGAAACCAGGCGTAGATGGGCGCGTACCAGAGCGTGACGACGACTGCAGCGTAGCTCATGAGCCCCAGGAGCGAGAGCACTGGAATGCCGGCCCACGCGGAGACCATGGAGGCGTGATGGGTAAGCAGAGCAATCGTCTCAATGAGGAAGACGAGGATGTCGGTGGCAATTGCAAGGATGAATGTGACGATGGGCAGGATGACAATGGGCACCGCCATCTTGGAGAGCACGGTCACGGAGTCAGAGACGGGAAGAGACTTCCAGAAGAGAATGCTGCGGTCCTGGCGTTCGCTCAGGAGCGCGTCGAGTGAGTAGAAGATGGCGACCAGCACCATCGTGATGCCGAGAAACATCGGGACAGGGATGAAGGGAGCGATCGCAACAGTCGACAGCGCAACATTTTGTTCGCCGAGCTTAAGCAGTACCGGGCCAGTGAAGCGCACCGCAGCGACGAGCGTAGCAATGACCAGGAGCGACGCGACGGCGGCTGGAGCAACGACGATCGAGGGATTTTCCCAGAGCTCGCGGCGCACGGACCAGAGGAAGGTGCGTGTGGGGTGCGTGGTGGTGCCGGCACGCTCGGGAAGTGCGACGCCCATCTCTTCGGCGATGTTGAGGGAGCTCACTGAATCACCTCGTGGCGTGCGGATGGTTCTTCCATGGTGGCGACGAAGAGGTCGGCGATGCCGGGTGTGCGGAGCTCGCCGAGTGGCTGAAGTTGCTCGCGCGGGACGTTGTCAAAGAGCATGACGCTGCGGCCGAAGACGCGCCGTTCGCGGAGTGGCTTGAGGGCGCGGCCGGCGTCGGTCTGCTCGGGGCGCACCATCACTTCGGTGTAGCGGGCGTCGAGCGCCTCCATGCTGGTGTCGAGGACGATGCGGCCGCGCTGGATGAAGATGAGATCGGTGAGGAGGTCCTGGATCTCTTCGACCTGATGGGTGGTGATGAGGATGGTGCGGCGGCCGTCGAAGTACTCGTTCAACAGGGCGTCGTAGAACTGCTTGCGATAGAGGAGGTCGAGGCCGAGGGTGGGCTCGTCAAGGACGAGGAGCTTCGCGTCGATGGCCATGACGAGCGCGAGATGGAGCTGGACCATCATGCCTTTGGAGAGTGTTTTGACTTTGCTGTCCATGCGGATGGAGGTGCGGGCGAGGAGGGCTTCGGCGCGGGCGCGGTCGAAGCGCGGATGCACGCCGGCGACGTAGTCGATTGCCTGGGACACCTTGATCCAGCGCGGAAGGACGGCGACGTCGGCGATGAAGCAGACTTCGCGCATGAGAGCGTCGCGGTCGGTCCAGGGGTTGCGGCCGAGGACGCGGAGCTCGCCGGAGTAGGGCGTGAGGCCGAGGATGGCATGCAGCGCGGTGCTCTTGCCGGCGCCGTTGGGGCCGATGAGGCCGACGATGCGGCCTTCGTTGACGCGGAGGTCGATGCCGTCGAGGGCAACCGATTTGCCGTAGTGCTTGCGCAGACCGCGCGCTTCAATGCAGGACATGGTCAGTGACTCCCCTTGCGGCCGTTGTTGTTTGCGGCTGAGAGGAGGACCCGGGGGTCGAGTCCCAGACGCTGAATGGTCTCTACGACGCGAGGCCATTCGTTGTTCAAAAATCGTTCGCGCTCGTCTTGAAGAAGGAGTTCGCGGGCGCCGGGGCGGACGAACATGCCGAGGCCGCGGCGCTTTTCGATGAGCTGCTCGTCGACCAGGCCCTGATAGCTCTTAAGGACGGTGAGCGGATTGACGCGGAGGTCGGAGGCGACCTGGCGGACCGAGGGGAGGGAGTCGCCCTCGCGGAGGTCTCCGTCGAGCATCATGGCCACGACGCGGTCGCGAAGCTGGCGATAGATGGGCTGAGCGTCTTTCCAGTCGAGTTCCACGTGGTGGCTCCTCTGTATTGGTGTTATATACGACTATAACACTGGGAGGTCAAGAGAATTTTTCGCGGTGATATTCTGCTGGCCTCTCGGAACAGCTTTGAATTTCGTCCTCAATCGCAGGTGACGGCGTATGTCTGTGTTGGCTTGGGGGATGGTTGGGGCGGGTGCTGCCGCGCTGGTGGCGGGGCTCGTGCTGGTGCGGGCGCGGTTTCGGGTGGTTGCGGGTGCGGGGAAGCTGATTGTGCTGGGGCCGGTGTTCGAGGCGGTGTCGCTGGCGATCTTTTCAGCGGAACACTTTCTGGCGGCGAAGGGGCTTTCGACTCTTGTGCCGAAGTGGCTGCCGGGGCCGATGTTCTGGACTTACTTCTTCGGGGTGGCGCTGGCTTTGGCGGCGATCAGCTTTGTCGTGTGGCGGGGTGTGCGGTGGTCCTCGGTGCTACTGGCGCTGTTTTTTCTGCTGATCGTGGCGACGGTTGATCTGCCGAACCTAGGAAAGGGGCTGCATGAGCGGCTGTTCTGGGTCCTGACGGTTCGGGAGACGTGCTTTGCGGGTGGGGCGATGGTGCTCGCGGGCCATTGCATGGAGCGGACGCGCTTCGCGCAGATCGCGAGAGTCGGATTGGTGAGGGTGGGACGGTTTATCGTCGGGGCGACGTTGGTCTTCTATGGGATTGCGCACTTTTTCTTTCCGCGGAATGTGCCGGGTGTACCGCTCGAGAAGATGACGCCGGCGTGGATACCGGGGGCGGTGGTGATTGCGTATTTTGTCGGGGCGGTGCTGGTGGTGGCGGGTGTGGCGATCTTCTTGCGGCGCGGCGTTCGGGTTGCCGCGGCCGGGGCGGGATTGGTGCTGGTGCTGCTGGTGGTGTTCTTCTACGTACCGATTTTTTTGACGGAGACGCACTCCAGGCTGGCGGTGGAGGGATTGAATTATGTTGGCGATACGCTGTTATTTGCTGCGACGGTGTTGCTGGCGGGTGGGGGTGCGGAGCCAGGGAAACTCTGAGAAACTTCACGGCATTTTGCGAACCCGCGTCTCAGAATCGAGACGTGGGGCACCCGGCATTTAGCTGTTGGTATCTGGATCCTCAGTGATCGGTCCTTCAAGTGCTTCCGCGGCTAATCGTCTGACGTGTGCTGTTTCGCGGGGATCGTTTGCCATCTCCTGAATTCGTGTTCGTGCGGCATCCTTACCTGGTGGACTGCTCCTCCTTGAAATGCCTACGAGCGCTCGAATCTTGACGTATTCATTCGGACGGTCGAGGCAACGAACGAGCTGCGCGGTGAGTGCATCGGGAAGCACTGGGCCGCTGTCCATACCAACGATCGTTCTAATTAGTTGGTTGTCCGTCAGGTCCGGACGGCGCATGTACTGCACTATGTCGTTAACAGCTTGTTTATTAGTAGGCGCGATCTTGAAGAGAGCAAGCGCAATGCCGGGACCGACACTGGTGGCATTATTCACTTCTGGATGCTTCAGCGCAGCTTCGAGGATGGGAATAGCCAGGTCTGGACGGCTTTCACTAATAGACATCAACGTCAGCGTAGCTGGGCCGCTCATTAAATGAGACGGATCGTTTAGCATGGATGTTAGGCGATCCATCTCAGATGCTAGTAACTTAGCCCCATCCGTACGCCAGCTTATAAATAGCAGCAGGTTCGCTGCATCGGCTTTGGCCAGCCGGTCTTCGGGCTGCGCTGTATTGTCGATCTGGCGGTCAATGACCGGTATCCCCGCAGCGATTTCCTCCGGACTCATCGTTGGTATTGAATCCATAAGCTTGACATAGCTGGTCTCACCTCTGCTCCCTCCGACGCCAGAAGCAGTGGCAAGTTGACTGAAAAAATCTTGGAATGAATTTTGGGTTTGACCCGATGTTGATTGCGACGAGGTTCTCGGTGACGGCAGGTTTTTCCCTGTCGCTTGTGCCATGGCTGGCGCGGCAAGAAATGCGCCAATTATCGCCGCGCAAACCAACAGTCTCAGGGGCATGGCGACGAGTATAGCCGGCGTTACCGCATTGGCCGAACGAAGGTTATTCTCTCGCGCGTCCTAACGCGCGACACCCCACCCTGCCGCGCGATAAAGCTGCGTGTCGAGGGTGGGGCACCCGGTTGCGAGTTACAGCAGAGAGCTCGCTGCTGTGAACTCTCGCTTCTGGTTGTCGGCGACGGCTTTGTAGGTGAGCTTGCCTTTGTAGGTGTTGAGGCCTTCGGCGAAGCCGGGGTCGGACTTGAGGGCGGCTTCGGCGCCGAGGTTCGCGAGCTTCAGGACGTAGGGGAAGGTCGCGTTGGTGAGCGCGAGGGTGGAGGTGTTGGGCACGGCGGCGGGCATGTTGGTGACGCAGTAGTGGACGACGCCGTCGACCTCGTAGCTGGGGTTGGAGTGGGTGGTGGGCTTGGCGGTCTCGATGCAGCCGCCCTGATCGATGGCGACGTCGACGATGACGGCGCCTTTTTTCATGCGGCTGACCATTTGCTTGGTGACGATTTTGGGGGCCGCGGCGCCGGGGATGAGGACTCCGCCGATGAGGAGGTCGGCCTCGCGGGCGGCGCGCTCTAGATTGTAGGAGTTGGAGGCGAGGGTGAAGACCCGGCCGTTGAAGATGTCGTCGAGGTCACGGAGGCGATTGAGGTTAAGGTCGACGAGGGTGACTTTGGCGCCGAGGCCGAGGGCCATTTTGGCGGCGTTGGTGCCGACGATGCCGCCGCCGATGATGCAGACGTTGCCGGGAGGGACGCCGGGGACTCCGCCGAGGAGGACGCCGCGGCCGCCGTGCTCCTTTTCGAGGTAGGCGGCGCCGACCTGGACGGAAAGGCGGCCGGCGACCTCGGACATGGGGGTGAGGAGCGGGAGGGCGTTGGTGCGGTCTTTTACGGTCTCGTAGGCGATGCCGGTGACGCCTTTTTTGAGGAGGATGTCGGTGAGTTCCTGGAGTGGGGCGAGGTGGAGGTAGGTGAAGAGGACGAGGCCGTCGCGGAAGTTGTGGTACTCCTTCTCGATGGGCTCCTTGACCTTGACGACCATCTCGGAGGCGCGCCAGAGGTCGGTGGCGTGGCCGACGATTTCGGCGCCGACGGCCTGGTAGTCGTCGTCCGGGAAGCTGGAGAGCTGGCCGGCGTGTTGCTCGACGAGCACCTTGTGGCCGGCCTCGGTGAGCGCCTTGGCCCCGGCGGGGGTGATGCCTACACGGCTTTCGTGATCCTTAACCTCTTTGGGAACGCCAATAATCATTTGCTGAAACCTCGCCAGAGTATCGTACCCAAACGGGGGTGTTCGCGCGAAGGCCGGCGGGTCGATAACGGATGGGGAGGAGCGAATCGGGCCAGTGTTGTAGGGGATGCTGCAACCAATGTGCATGTGCAGCGGTAGATTCCGCCCGGTACAATATGGGTGACAAACACTGTCTGGTCAGGATTAATCAGGTTCATGTCTTCAAAAAACTATTCGACGCGCACTTCGCGGGTCAGCAACATGCGGTCCATCTTCTCGCTCTTCTCGAGTGATCTGGCGATTGATTTAGGCACGGCCAACACCCTGGTGTATGCGCACGGTAAGGGAATTATCGTCAACGAGCCGTCGATCATTGCGGTGAATCGCGTTACGAACGAGGTGGAGGCAGTTGGCAAAGAGGCGAAGGATATGCTCGGGCGCACGCCGGGCAACATCATCGCCATCAAGCCGATGAAGGACGGCGTGATTGCCGACTTCAAGCAGACCGAGAAGATGCTGAACTACTTCATCCAGAAGGCCCATGGCCGGAAGATGATGGTTCATCCGCGCATCGTGATCGGCGTGCCGAGCGAGATTACGCAGGTGGAAAAGCGCGCGGTTATGGATTCGGCGTACCGCGCGAAGGCGAGCGAAGTCCATCTCGTCGAGCAGGCGATGGTGGCTGCGATTGGCGCCGGGCTGCCGATTACGGAGCCGGGCGGCAACATGGTGGTCGACATTGGCGGCGGAACGACGGACATCGCGGTGATCTCGCTGGCAGGCATTGTGTACTCGCGCAGTGTGCGCATGGCCGGCAACCAGATGGACGAGGCCGTGATGACGTACCTGAAGCGCAAGTACAACCTGCTGGTGGGCGAGCGCACGGCGGAACAGATCAAGATGGAACTGGGGTCGGCGTATCCGCTGGACAAGCCGCTGACGATGGAGATCAAGGGCCGCAACCTGATCGAGGGCGTGCCGAAGACGATCACCATTGAAGATTCGGAGATTCGTGAGGCGTTGGGTGAGTCGATTGCCACGATCATGAATGCGATTCGCGTGGCGCTGGAGCGGACCCCGCCGGAGCTTTCTGCCGACATCTCGGACCGCGGTATTGTGCTGACGGGCGGCGGAGCGCTGATCAAGAATCTCGACAAGCGGATTCGTGAGGAGACGGGGCTGCCAGTCTCGATTGCGGATGATCCGCTGGCCAGCGTGGTGCTGGGCACGGGCAAGATGCTGTCGGACTTCCGGCTGCTGCGGAAGATTTCGATCGACTAAGGGTTGTTCCTCGCCGCAAATGATATAGATCGGGCCTTCAGCCCTCTCATTCTCCCTGATCGGCGTCCTGGGACTGCGGACGTTCGCGAGCAAGCTCGCGCCGTTGGCGCTTGAGGCCGAGTGGTCCGGTAACGGTGCGTGCGAGACAGCGGTGCCGTTGAGGTTGCAGAATAGAAAGCGTTGCAATTTCAAACTATTTCAGCGGAGTGCGGCGCATGAGTGCGAAAAAGACTGATTCGAAGAGCCTGACGATACGGCCGAAGGAAGAGTGCAAATGGGACCTGGTGAGCCTGGGCGAGGTGATGCTGCGGCTCGATCCCGGCAATGTGCGCGTGTCGACGACGCGGCGGTTCGATGTGTGGGAGGGTGGCGGCGAGTACAACGTCGCGCGAGGACTGCGGCGCTGCTTTGGATTGAAGACGGCGATTGTCACGGCGCTGGCGGATAATCCTGTCGGACGGCTGGTCGAAGACCTGATGCTGCAGGGCGGCGTTGACCAGTCGCACGTGAAGTGGGTGAAGTATGACGGCGTGGGGCGCACGGTTCGTAATGGACTGAACTTTACGGAGCGTGGGTTCGGTGTGCGCGCGGCGCTGGGGTGCTCGGACCGCGGGAATACGGCGGTGAGCCAGTTGAAGCCGGGCGACATTGATTGGGACCAGATCTTCGGTAAGGAGGGTGCGCGCTGGTTTCATACGGGCGGCATCTTCTGCGCGCTGAGTGAGACGACGCCGGAGGTGGCGCGCGAGGCGATGGCTGCGGCGCGCAAGCATGGCACGATGATCAGCTACGACCTGAACTACCGCGACTCGCTGTGGAAGGCGATTGGCGGAAAGGCGAAGTCGACCGAGGTGAACCGCGAGCTGGCGAAGTTTGTGGATGTGATGATCGGCAACGAAGAGGACTTCACGGCGGCGCTGGGGTTTGAGATTGAAGGTGTCGGCGATACGCTGGCGGAGCTGGAGAGCGCGAGCTTCCGCAAGATGATTGAGAAGGCAGTGGCGGCGTATCCGAACTTCAAGGCTGTGGGCACGACGCTGCGGCACGCGAAGACGGCGAGCATCAACGACTGGGGTGCGATCTGCTATTACGAGGGCGCGTTCCATGAGGCGAAGCCGCTGCCGAACCTGGAGATCTTTGATCGCGTGGGCGGTGGGGATTCGTTTGCTTCGGGGCTGATCTACGGGTTCCTGAATGAGAAGGGCGCGGACTGGGCTGTGAACTGCGGATGCGCGCATGGCGCGCTGGCCATGACGACGCCGGGCGATACGACGATGGCGACGTTCGATGAAGTGCAGCGGTTGATGAAGGGCGGCGGCGCGAGAGTGCAGCGGTAAAGGCAGGGAGTAGGCAATAGGGAATAGGGAATAGCAAACAGAGAAGCGGGGAGCCGAGATGCGTAAGGAACAGATTGTTGAGAAGCTGCGTGAGATTGGGCTGGTGCCGGTGCTGCGCGCTGAGAGCGAGGAGCAGGCGCTGGGGATTGCGTCGGCGATTGCTGCGGGCGGCGTGACGGTGCTGGAGATCACGATGACGGTGCCGGGTGCGATTCGCGTGATGTCGCGACTGACGAAAGAGCGGCCGGACATTTTGATTGGCGCGGGGACGGTGCTGGATGCGGAGACGGCCCGCATGTGCATGCTGGAGGGAGCGCAGTTTGTGGTGAGCCCGGCGCTGAATCTGAAGACGATCGAGATGTGCCATCGCTACTCGATTCCTGTGCTGCCGGGTGCGCTGACTCCGACTGAGGTTGTGACGGCGTGGCAGGCGGGTGCGGATGTGATCAAGGTGTTTCCGGCGAGCGCGCTGGGTGGAGCGAAGTATCTGAAGTCGCTGAAGGCCCCGCTGCCGCAGGTGGAGATGATTCCGACGGGCGGCGTTTCGCTGGCGACTGCGAAGGAGTTTCTGGAGGCTGGGTCGTTTGCGCTGGGCGTGGGGGCGGATCTGGTGGATACGAAGGCGATGGCTGAGGGTAAGCCGGAGAAGATCACAGAGAGCGCGAAGAAGTATCTGGAGATCGTGCGGGAGTTTCGGGCAGGCAAGTAGAGGCCGCAAAGGTCTCGGGCATCAACTTCGAACATCGCGAAATACAGGGATCCTTCGACTACGCGGCTCGCATTAATGCGAGCCGCTTCGCTCAGGATGACAGCAATTTCGTGGTGCGAGCAGGATGACGGCGATTAGGGACTGTGTGTCGGCTTTAGAGGCCGTGGGCGGCGCGCTCGGTCCAGAGCAGTGGCTGGCGGATGGGGAAGGCCTCCGCGAGGTTAGTGGGGACGGGTAGTGCGTCGAGTTTGCGCCAGAGATCGATGTATTCGGGGCGGTGGTAGGCGCGGCCGGCGAAGAGGAGCGCGGGGCGCGGACCGGGGAGCTCGGTGAAGTGATCGGCGTCGGCCATATAGTTCCACTTTTCCGGGTGCGCGATAACGGGGTAGAGATGCGCGGCGACGATGCGCATGCCGGGTCCGTCCTGGAGGTCGTAGTCCCAGAGAAGATCGAAGGGTGAGGCCAGGAGCTGGCAAACGCCAGCAAGGAGGTCGAAGTTGAGGAGCGTGTTGCGGTAGGGGTTGGGTGTGGAGACCTCCTGCGGGAAGATGCCGAGGTCGCTGATCTGATTGCGCAATGTCGGAGACCGGAAGCGTTTGCGGCAGTCTTCGATGTCCGCATCCTTGCGTGTGGCACGCGCGATGGCAGAGCGGATGAGGAGCCAGGCGGAGGCGCGATGATCCCTGGTGTCGCGCGCGAGTTTTGCAGTGCGGTTGTCGTCGAGCCAGGCGGCGAAGTCGAGAAACCACTGGTTCATGACGTCGAACTCGTCTTCGGCGAGCGCCTGCGAGTCCACAAGGAAGCTGGTGGAGCGGATGAGCTCGGCGAGCGGAATGAAGTCGTTGATGCCGGTGGATGTGCCGGCCTCAGAGCCGTACTCGCGGCCGGCGAGGTCGCCAGCGGGAAGCATGCGAGTGTTTTCTGTGACGAACCAGGCGCGAAGGTGCTCACCGGCGCGTTTTGCGTATTGTTCGTCGTGCGTGAGGACGTAAGCGGCAGCGAGGCAGGCGACGTTATTCGAGGTGCTGCGAAGCGCGATGGCATGCGCACGAAAGAGTTTGCTGCTTGTATGAGGATCAGAGACGCCGCGCTCGGGTTCGACTTCCGAGGCGAAGGTGTTGGCAGGAGCCTTGGATGCGGCCGTGGTCGTGATGGTGGTGACGGGCGCGGCGAGCGCATGCGGGGCTTCGGCGAGGACGCGCGGGCGCTCAGCTTCGGCCACGCTGATGCGCGCGGTGGGATTTTGCGCGGGAAGGGCGCGCGTAGTGAGTGTGGCGCCGGTGAGCGCAAGGAAGTCGCGACGAGTGAAGGGCGAGCGCGGCATTCGCTGTGAGAGTAGCACGGAGCGACTGGGGCACCCAGATCTCCGGCGGGCCCGTTCAGTTTCGAGCTGCGACTTTCTCAGTGATGAGTCAAAGCAAGGGCGCGGTTACGACGGTGGAAGCTGTGAGCGGTCCCAGCCGCCTCCGAGCACCTTGATGAGCAGGACGGTGGCGTCCATGCGGCGGCGAAGGATGTCGATGTCGTTGCGCTCGTTGTTGAGTGCGGTGGTTTGCGCGGTGATGACCTGCAGGTAGGTGTCGACGCCGCCGACGTAGCGGTTGTTGAAGATGCGCTCGGACTCTTGCGCGGATGCCGTGGCGGAACGCTGCTGCGCGGCCTCCTGCTGAAGGATGCGCAGCGCAACGAGGTTGTCTTCGACCTGCTGGAATGCAGTGAGGACGGTCTGCTTGTAGCTTGCCGAATCGCGATCGAAGACGGCGATTGCTTCGTCTTTGACTCCCCGGCGCCGGCCCCCATCGAAGAACGTGTGGGCGATGACGGGGCCGAGTGCGTAGACGATGCTGCCGGGAGTGAAGAGAGAGGTGATCGCCGTACTCTCGAGGCCAGCGGCGGTGTTGAAGTTAAGTCGCGGGATAGAAGGCGGATTGCGCGATGCCGATGGCCTCGTTGCCTTCGGCGGCACGGCGCTCGGCCGAGGCGATGTCAGGGCGGCGCTCGAGCAGCGAGGAAGGGAGGCCGGCAGGGATGACGGGTGGTCGTGTGTCGATGGGCAAAGGTGAGTAGGGGATGGTGAGCGAGGCGGGCGCCTTGCCGATGAGGTTGGCGATGGCGTGCTCGAATTGCGCGCGCTGGATGGCGACGTCAGTGGCTTCGACGCGTGCGGTTTCGAGTTGCGTCTGCGCCTGCGTGACGTCACTCTTGACGGCGATGCCTCCGTTGTAGCGGTCGGTGGTGATGCGGAGCGCGTGCTCGTATTGTGCGACGGTGTCGTTGAGTAGGTGCTGGAGAGCGTCGTCGATGCGGAGATTGAAGTAGTCGAGCGCGAGTTCGGCCTGGAGTGAGAGCAGAGCAGTCTGGCGGTCGGCGGCGGTGGCTTGTGCTTCTTCGCGGCCGGCGGCAATATTGCGGTGAATTGCGCCCCAGAGGTCGACTTCGTAGCTGGCTTCGATGGGTAGCTGGATGTCGGCAAGCCGTTGTTGGTGCCGGGTGGGTTGAAGTAGGGCTTGTTGTCGGAGTCACGCACGCCGCTGACTGACGTGGTGGTGCCGATGGTGGGGAAGCGGTCGGCGTTGCGCACGCGGATCTCGGCCCGTGCGGCGGTGAGATTGGCGTCGGCTTGCCGAGTGTCTGGTTCGCGGTTTCGACCTGTGGCTCGAGATTGTTGAGCTCGGCGTCGTTGAAGATGGTCCACCAGGCGCCGCGCGGAATGGTGTCGGCGGGGTCGGCCTGTTGCCATGCCGTGTTGCCGCCGGCGGTGTTTTCTTTGAACGCCTTGCGATGGATTCGGGCCGGTTTCCTTGATAGGCCGGAGGCGCGGGAACGTTGGGAACAACGTACTTTGGGACCGACGCGGCAGCCAGTGATCATCAATGGCGCTGCGCAGAGAGCTAACTTGAGCGCGCGATGGTTCATTGAGCGGGCGCTCCGTTAGTGTCTTTTGTGGCGACGCGGACGGGTTGGCCTTCGGCGATGGAGTCGGCGGGATCGAGGATGATCTGTGTCGCTGGGGTCCAGGCCGGCGGCGACTTCGAGCGTGGCGCCGTTATCCTTGCGCGATGGTGATGGGCTGCAGATGCACGCGGCCATTGCTGACGACGGCAACGCGGAGACCTTCGGAACGGAAGAGCAGAGCATTGGCGGGAACGGAGAGATGCGTCCTGCTGTCGCGGTAGTTTGAAGTGCGCAAAGACGTAGGCGCCGGGAAGAAGCTTGTTCTGCGGATTGTCGAACGTCGACTTCGACATTGAGTGTGCGCGAGGCGGTGTCGATGGCGTTGGAGTTGCGCGCGACGCGGCCGGTGAACTGCTGGCCGGGAAATTCGTCGAGTGTGAGGCGTGCGGTGTCTCCGTCGCGAATGGCGGGCGCGTAGATTTCGGGCACGGCGACGAAGACGCGGAGCTGTCGATGGAGGCGATGCGGAAGAGTTCTTTGGGTGCGGCGCTGCCGAGCCGGCGTCGATGAGCGCGCCGATGTCGGTGTTGCGGGCGGTGACGACGCCGGAGAAGGGTGCGTAAATGTGCTCAAAGGATTGGAGCTGCTGGAGGCGGCGAACGTTGGCCTCGGCGGCTTCGACGGCGGCGCGCTTGGCTGCCGCTCCGCCGACGGCGACGTCGGTTTCCTGCTTCGAGACGGAGTCGCTTTTGAGCAGATTCTGATAGCGCTCGGACGGTGGTGTCGGCGAGCGTGAGATCGGCCTGCGCGCTCTTGAGGTCGGCTTCGTGCGACCTGGAGCTGCTGATCGACTTCGGGGGTTTCAATGATGGCCATCAACTGGCCCTGCTGGACATGCGGGCCGATGTCGACGAAGAACATTCTTGAGGTAGCCATTGGTGCGCGCGTAGATCGGCGTGTCGTTGTAGGCCTGCGTGTTGCCGGGCAGCGCGATCTCGGACGCCGTGCCGGTGACCGAGGGATGCGTGATGCTCACGGTCTGGATGGCGTTGGCGTTGGTCGTCTCGGCGAGATGTGTTCTTCTTCGGAATGACGCTTGACGATGCCGTAGACGATGGCGGCAGATGAGCAGGATCGCGACGAGGCGAGCCGATCCAGACGCCCGCTGGAAGGCCTGCGCTGTTCGGCGGTTACTTCAACCGAGGCTGAGGCGGGACAGCGGTGCCGGTATATTCGGTCGCCGGATCGGTCATTGCGGTGTTGGTTTCGATGGGCAGTTCGTCTCCGTAAGGCTAAGCTGAAATTCATGCAGTGTGGGTGACGAGGCAGCGGAGGCTGATTGATGCTCTGCGGCCGTGCAGAGAGCGCAAACACAGCGGGAACGAAAATGAGAGTCGCGATGGTTGCTGCGCAGAGACCGCCGATGACAGCGCGGCCCAGCGGCGCGTTCTGTTCGCCGCCTTCGCCGAGCGCCGAGCGCCATGGGGATCATGCCGATGATCATGGCGAGAGCGGTCATGAGCGACGGGACGGAAGCGGGTTGCGCCGGCTTCGATCGCCGAGCGAGAGCGTCGCCGGTTTCCTGCAGGCTCTGTTTGGCGAAGGAGACGACAAGGATGGAGTTCGCCGTAGCGACACCCATGCACATGATGGCTCCCATCAGCGCGGGACGGAAAGCGTAGTGCGGGTGAGGAACAGGAAGAGCACGATGCCGGCAGATGGCCGCGGGAAGCGCCGTGATGATGATGAAGGGATCGAGCCAGGACTGGAAGTTGACGACGATCAGCAGGTAGACGAGCAGGATGGAGAACGCGAGGCCGAGGAGCAGGCCGATGTAGGAGCTGTGCATCGTCTCGACCTGGCCGCGCATGTGGACGAAGTTGCCTGCGCGTAAGTGCGCCGGCTGTTCTGGTCGATGATGTGTTGGACGTCGTGCGCGACGGCGCCGAGATCGCGGTCCTGCATGTTGGCGTAAATGTCGAGAGTGCGGCGAATGTTGTAGTGCGTAGACGACGGGCAGCTCGGATGACCGCGAAAGGGTGGCGACGTCGGCGAGGATCTCCGGCGCCTGGCGCCGGAGGCGCAGTGAGTGGGGATGTTCTGCGAGATCCTGCAGCGACTGCGATGCGATACTGCGGGCTTTCGCGCGACGATGTTGTAGACGACGCCGTTGCTTGGCCGATTGAGGAAGAACATCGGCGTAAGCTGCGAGGAGCCGGAGAGGATGTTGAGCACCGAGGAGCCTACGTCGCGAATGCGTGTAGCCGCCGCCTGCAGCCTTGGTGCGGTCGACGTCGAGGTTGAGGACGGGGTAGTCGTCGGGCTGCTGGAGGCGAGCGTCGACGATGCCGGGAACCTGCGCGAATCTGCTGCAAGAATGCTGGTCGGCGACCTTGCGATTGCCGATCGTCCGGTGCCGTCGATCTGGACGTCGATGGGTGCGGGCAGGCCGAAGTTGAGGATCTGCGTGACGATGTCGGAGGGCAGGAAGTAGAAGGTGATGCCCGGGAACTCGGCGGGCAGCTTCTTGCGCAAGTCGCGCATGAAGTCGGCGACAGGCGCGTGGTTCTCTTGAGAGAGACGATGATGTCGGCGTCGGCTGCGCCGAAGAGGCCGCTGGTGGCGTGCTGTGTGTTCATCGCGGAGTAAGGCAGGCCGATGTTGTCGAGGATGGTGTCCATCTGGACGCCGGAACGGTCCGGCGGATGGATTTTTCAACTCAGGTCGCAGAGCCGCGCAGTTTCCTCGATGCGTGTGCCGGTCTTGGCGCGGACGTGCAGGATGAAGGAGCCGTTGTCGGATGAGGGGAAGAAGTTCTGACCGAGGAATGGAATGAGCAGCAGAACGAGCGCGCAGCAGCCGAGGAAGACGGGAATGAAGACCTTGCGTCGCGGCGACAAGCCGCGTGAGGAGAGCGAGCGTAGGCGGAGCGGACGCGCTCGAAGCCGCGCTCAAACATGCGCTGAAAGCGCGCGAAGCGGATTCTGCGTGAGCGGCGCGTGGTGGTCGTGTTTTTTGAGCAGGTACATCGCGAGCGTTGGAACGAGCGTTCGCGAGAGGAAGTAGGAGGCGAGCATCGCGAAGACGACGGCCTCCGCGAGGGGAACGAAGAGGAAGCGCGCGACGCCGGAGAGGAAGAACATCGGCAGGAACACGATGCAGATGCAGAGCGTGGAGACGAGCGCGGGGACGGAGATCTGCGAGGCGCCTTCGAGGATGGCGTTCTCGAGGTCGTGGCCCTCTTCGAGATAGCGCTCGATGTTTTCGATGGTGACGGTTGCGTCGTCGACGAGGATGCCGACGGCGAGCGCCAGGCCGCCGAGCGTCATGATGTTGATGGTCTGGCCGATGAGGCTGAGGATGATGATCGAGGTGAGGATCGAGAGCGGAATGGAGACCGCGATGATCATGTCGAGCGCCATGAGCCGAGGAAGAGCAGGATCATCAGGCCGGTGAGCGCGGCGGCGATGATGGCTTCACGCACTACACCGTTGATAGAGGCGCGGACGAAGAGTCGACTGATTGCTGATGGGCGTGATTTTGAGCGCGGACGGAAGAGTTCTTGCGACGCTGGGGCAGCAGGCCGAGCACGCCGTTGACGACGGAGAGCGTGGAAGCGGAGCCGGATTTCAGAACGCTAAGGAGAACGCCGCGGTGGCCATCCTGGCGGACGATGTTGGTCTGCGGGATGGAGCCGTCGGCGACAGTTGCGACGTCGCGCACGTAGACCATGCGCGCCATTGACTTGCTTGATGGGTATGTTCGCGAGGCCCTGGATGGTCGACGGCGAACTGTTGAGGCGAACGTCGTATTCCGCAGAGCCGATCTTGGCGGTGCCCCCGGGCTCGACGACGTTCTGTTGCGCCATCGCGTTGAGGACGTCCGAGGGTGAGAGGCCTTTGGCCTGCAGCGCCTTCGGATCGAGATAGACCATGATGGAGCGTTGCTTGCCGCCGTAAGCGTTGGGCAGCACGGCGCCGAGCGATGGTGGCAAGCTGCGGGCGGATGAAGTTGACGCCGTAGTCATTGAGCTGTTGCTCGGACAGTCCCTCGCCAGAGAGGCCGAGTTGAAGGATTGGCACGCTCGATGCGGAGAAGTTGATGATCTCGGGCGGCAGGATGCCGGGTGGCAGCTGCTTGAGCATGAACTCGGAGGCTGCGGAGACCTGGGCGTTGGCGGTGTCGAGCGAGGCGCCGGGCTGCAGGTAGACCTTGACGATGGCCTGGCCGTTCAGCGTAGTCGACTCGATGTGCTGGATGTTGTCGACGAGCGTGGTGAGCGCTTTCTCGTAGGGCGTGGTGACGCGGCCTTCGAGTTCCTCAGGGCTGAGGCCCGTGTACTGCCATGCGACGGAGACGACAGGAATATTGATGGTCGGGAAGATGTCCGTGGGGGTGCGCAGGATCACCACCGGCGCAGCAATCAGGATGAGGATCGCCAGAACAATGAAGGTGTATGGCCGGTTGAGGGCCAGGCGGACAATCCACATGAAAACTCCGGCGGGGTGAGAGTGATCCCAGTTAAGAGGACGTCACAGATTGCGCTTAGGATTCGCAGTTCTTTCCGGGGCCTCGTATCGGAAAAACCGATAGCATGAGATATGGAGCTGCGCCATCTACGGTACTTTCAGGCAGTTGGGGAATTAGGCAGTATGACCGCCGCGGCGCGGAGGCTTTATGTTTCGCAGTCGGCGATCAGTGAACAGATCCGCGATCTCGAGAATGAGTTGGGATGCGCATTGCTTGACCGCTCTGGCAGGCAATTGCAGCTGACACCGCAGGGTCGCGTGTTCCTGGAAGAAGCACGGCGCACACTCGAGGCCGCGCAGAGGGCGATCGACGTAACGAGGCGTGCGGCACACGGCGAGGTGGGAACGCTGGCCATCGGATTTTTTCTGTGGGGGACGGTTGGCTTTTTCCCGCGGATCATTCGTGAATTCCGCAAACTTCGTCCGGGAATCCGGCTGTCGCTGATGGACATGCACGCCACGCAGCAGATCGAGGCGCTGGAGGCCGGGACCATCGATATTGCTCTGACGCGGCCGCTGCAACCACCGCTGGATAAGGTCTTTCGGTCAGAGCTGCTGTTTCGGGATCCGGCAGTCGTGGTGATGCGTCCCGATCATCGACTGGCGAAATCAACAGTAAAGGTGAGAGATCTGACTGAAGAGCGGCTCGTGATTTCGGAGCGCCGGTCGAACACTGAATTCTTCGACAACATTGTGGCCGTGTGCGCGGCAGGCGGATTTTCGCCTCAGATCGTGAATACGTCGGGAACATGGTCGGGTGTACTGACGCTGGTGGAAGCTGGCGAGGGAATCGCGCTGGTTCCGTCGGGGGTGAGGACTCTGCGAATTCGCGGATTGGTGTTTCGGCCGTTCGCAGGCACACTGTCGGCGGGGTTGGCAGCGGTTTGGAACCCGCGACGCGAGGGCCCAGCCCTGCTGGAGTTCTTGCGCCTGGTGCGCGAGCATCGGGACCGGCTCAGCCTTGGGGAGGCAAAGGCCGATTGAACTCGCAAACCTGAACGAAAGCAAGCGTCAGAAATTTGAGACGGTGTCAGACGAGAAATTCATGCTGATCGCGAGAGCTTAGCGATCCGCGGCGTCAATGGAATTCTCGAAAGAGGTTAAGTGAATTCTGGCCTGCGCCAGGTCTTTCCGACTCTGGAGCAAACCCCGACTCGGAGGCGGGGCGTCTATCCACGCAGGGGCCTGAGTGCGGCTCCGGAAATTGAGGCGACGGATGACTGCAGGCGACGTGCTTGTTGAGAAACTCATTGACTGGGGCGTAGATACCATTTTTGGCTTGCCCGGAGATGGTATCAACGGCGTGATGGAGTCTCTGCGGAAGGCGCAGAAGAAGATTCGCTTCATCCATGTCCGGCACGAGGAGTCGGCTGCCTTTATGGCGTGTGCGTACGCCAAATTCACCGGAAGACTAGGTGTGTGTCTCGCCACTTCGGGCCCGGGCGGCATTCATCTGTTGAACGGCCTGTACGACGCGAAGATGGACCAGCAGCCTGTGCTGGCGATTACGGGCATGCAGTTCAATGACGTAATGGGAACGTACTCGCAGCAAGATGTTGAACTCGACAAGCTTTTTATGGATGTGGCTTGTTACAACAACCGTGTGATGAGCGCGCCGCACATGGAGCCGGTGATAGATCTTGCGATCCGGTCGGCGATTGAGAAGCGGCAGGTCGCGCACATCACGATTCCAATCGACGTGCAGGATGCGGAGGTTGGGAAGCATGATCGCTCGGAACGCAATCGACCGCATCACACGTCGTCGCGCAACGCGATCAGCGGGAACGTGCCGCCGATGGAAGATGTGAAGGCTGCGGCGGAGGTCATCAACAAGGGCAAGCGCATCGCGATTCTCGCGGGCCAGGGTTCCTTGCATGCCAGCGATGAACTGATTCAACTGGCTGAGTTGCTGGGCGCACCGATTGTGAAGCCGCTGTTGGGCAAGGGCTGCGTGCCGGATGACTCGCCGTATACGACTGGCGGCATTGGTCTGCTGGGAACAGCGCCGAGCGAAGAGGTAATGGAGAACTGCGACACGTTGATCATGATCGGCACGTCGTATCCGTACATTGAATACCTGCCGAAACCGGGCGACTGCAAGTGTGTGCAGATTGATTCCAATGCTCAGCGGATAGGTCTGCGGTATGACGTTGAGGTGGGACTGGTCGGCGACTCAAAAAAGACACTGAAGATGCTGCTGCCAATGCTAAAGCGTAACGGCTACCGAAAGTTTCTGGATCGCGCGCAGAAAGGCATGAAGGACTGGAACGCGGTAGTGGAGAAGGAAGGCACCAACCCAGCAATGCCCATGAAACCGCAGGTTGTCGGATGGGAGCTTTCGAAGCGCACGAAGGAAAACGCGATCATCGTTTCCGATTCCGGCACGAACACGACGGTATGGGCACGCTACATGCAAGCGAAGAAGGGTCAGATGCACTCGTGCTCAGGAAACCTCGCGACCATGGCGTGTGGTTTGCCGTATGCGATTGCCGCGCAAGTGGCGTTTCCAGACCGCCAGGTCATTGCCGTAGTCGGTGATGGCGGCTTCACGATGCTGATGGGCGAGATCATCACGGCCGTCGCATACAAGCTGCCGATCAAGGTTGTGATCATCAAGAACAACACGCTCGGGCAGATCAAGTGGGAGCAGATGGTCTTCCAGGGAAATCCCGAGTACCAGTGCGAGTTGTTCCCGATTGATTTTGTCGCTCTGGCGAAGGCCGTAGGCGCAAGCGGTGTGCGCATCGACAACCAGAAGACGGCAGGCGCGGAGTTCGACAGGGCGCTGGCTATGGCTGGGCCAGTCATCATCGAGGCGGTTGTCGATCAGTTCACCGCCATGCTGCCGGCGAAGATTCGTCCAGAGCAGGCGGTAAAGTTCTCGGAGGCGCTGATCAAGGGCGAGCCGAATCGTCTGCGCATTGCACTCACTGCAGCGAGCGATACCGTACGGCAGGTTGTGTGATCTCTTCTGAGCCGAAGATCATAGAGACCACCGCGAGCGCCTTCACGATTCCGACCGACGCTCCAGAGGCGGACGGCACCTTTGCATGGAATTCGACAACGCTGATCGTGGTGGAGATGAAGTGCGAGGGCGCGACCGGACTGGGCTATACCTACTCGCACGAGACTGCTGCTCCTTTGGCACGCCAGTTATTGGAGAAGCACGTCAAAGGTCAGAGTCCGTTTGACACGAATGCGCTGTTCTCCACGATGCGTAAGGCGCAGCGTAACTATGGGCGCGACGGGATTGCAGCTACAGCGCTGTCGGCAATCGATATTGCGTTGTGGGATCTGAAGGCGAAGCTGCTGGGCAAACCGCTGTGCTCTGTGTTGGGACAGATGCGTGAAGGTGCTCCTGCGTATGGATCGGGAGGATTTACGACGTACTCGGACGAGCAGCTTCGCGATCAGCTCGATGGATGGGTGAGCGAAGGAATTCCGCGCGTGAAGATGAAGATCGGAACGCATCCCGAGGATGACTTGCGTCGTGTGAAAGCTGCCCGCGAAGCGATTGGAGACAGGGCAGAGTTGTTTGTAGATGCGAACGGAGCTTATTCACGCAAGCAGGCGCTGGAGTTTGCGAAGAAGTTTGCGGCTGAGTGCAAGGTGACGTGGTTCGAAGAGCCCGTGAGTTCCGATGATCTTACAGGCCTGAAACTTCTTCGCGACCGTGCGCCAGCAGGGATGGATGTTGCTGCGGGTGAGTACGGATGGACTGCGATGTATCTGCGCAACATGATTGATGCGGAGGCAGTCGATGTGATCCAGGCCGACGCAACGCGATGCGGAGGCGTGACCGGCTTTATGGATGCGGCTGCGATTGCGGATGCGCATCCATTGCCCTTGTCGGCGCACTGCGGGCCGTCGGTGCACCTGCATCTCGCATGCGCGGCGCGACCGTTGCGGCATGTGGAGTACTTTCACGACCATGTTCGTATTGAGAGCATGTTGTTCGATGGGTTTCGAGCCGCGACAAACGGCGTGATGTGCCCGGATCTTTCGCGACCGGGTATGGGGCTGGAGTTCAAACGCGTGGATGCGGAGCGGTATCGTGATGATGTTTGAGCGGGCGAAAGAGAACGGGCGATGAATCTTCCTGACAAGTCGCCGCGTACGCTGGTGAAAACCCTTCCGAAAGCCGTGCGGGCGCCGGCAGAAGAGGCACTCGATCATATTCAGCATGGCTGCTTTCAACGGTCGATGGCGCTGCTCGTGGCGGGCAGCAGCCTGGCGAGCACGCTGGAGGTTGGATATGAGCACTACAAAGGAAGCTACTCAAACCCGGTGATGTATACGCCGGTGATGCTTGGCGGTGCTTTGACGATTGCTTCTGCCGCAGCGATCTTCAGCCGCCGCGTCGCGACGACGTGGATGCGGTGGCTGAGCTACATCACGCTCCTCGATGGCGCAGTCGGATTCTGTTTTCACATTCGCGGTGTCGCGAGGAAACCCGGCGGTTGGCGGATGCCCGTGACGAACGTAGTGATGGGCCCACCGCTCTTTGCGCCGCTGCTGTTCGGCACCAGCGCGTATCTCGGTGTGATTGCGTCCTACCTGCAGCGCGAGGAAGACCTCGACAGAGTGGGTGGAGTGCGCGGCCGAGTCGTCGAGCTGACGACGCGATTTCGCAGGCAGGACTTTCGCGACGACATTCGCGCGGGAAGATTTCAGCGGCATCTCTGCCTGGTCGCGGCACTGTGGACGCTCTGCTCGGGCATGGAGAGCTGGTACTCGCACTACAAAGACAACTTCAAATACAAGGTGCAATGGTCGCCGATTCTGCTGACACCGCTGATGCTACTAGCGACGCTCGGGGCGCGGCGGAGCACGCGGGTTGCCAACACGCTGCTGCCGCTGGCGTCGGCTGTGCTGATGCTCGATGGTGTTGTGGGCTTTGGTTATCACATTCGCGGCATCCTCGCTCGTTCCGGAGGAGAGAAGAAGCCGCTTTACAACATCCTCTACGGGCCGCCGATCTTTGCGCCGCTGTTGTTTGCAGCGTGCGGCCTGCTGGGGATGATGGCCTACCTGATGCGACGGGAGCGTTGAGATGCCACCTGCGAAAGACAAAGAAAGAATGCCCTTGACGAACCCTGCGACAGGGATGGCATTGCCGCAGCGCGAGCAGCCGGGTTATTACCCAGGTTTCAGCACGCTCAAACAGAAGCGTTACTGGGATGCTGCGACTCGCAAGGTTATCGAGGAGCGAGTTTCCAAACAGAAGCCGATTCGGTTCTTCACACTGGACGAGGCCCGCACGATGCATGCGGTTGTCGATCGTCTTCTTCCGCAGGAGGACCGCACGGACGAGCGGCGGATTCCGATTCTGCCCAGTATTGATGAGCGTCTCTTTCAGAATCGGCTCGACGGTTATCGCTTCGAAGATATGCCTCCGGATCAGGAGGCTTACAAGATTGCGGCGCGTGCGTTTGAAGAGATGGCGCAGACGTTGCATGGCAGCCCTTTTCATGAGCTCGAGAGGCGTGAGCAGGAAGAGATTTTGAAATCTATTCACGAGGCGAAGCCACAAGCAGCGCAAGAGCTCTGGAAACAGATGAACATCGAGCGCTTCTGGGCGTTGCTGGTGTCCGATGTTGTCGCTGTGTACTACGCGCATCCGTGGGCGTGGGATGAGATTGGCTTCGGTGGACCTGCGTATCCGCGCGGCTACATGCGTCTTGAAGAGGGCGAACCCGAGCCGTGGGAGGTGGAGCAGCAACGGTACGAGTGGCGAGCGCCGGAGGACTCCATCAGCGATGTCGAAGAGATGCACGCGGGCGCGGAGGAGCATCAGGTCAACCCCGGACAGGCAGGCACCCATTGAGCCTGTTTGAACACAACGCACCGCTGGGAGGAGCCTTTGAGAAGCCGAAGGATGACGTCCATCGCCTTGGCGCGATGCAACAGATCAAGGTTCCGCCGCGGCGATTCAAAGACACTGACCTCATCGACTTCGCGATTGTTGGCGTGGGCTCTGCGGGCGGAGTGCTGCTGCAGCGGCTGGCACGCGCGGGCTTCAAGGTCGTGGGTTTCGAAGCGGGGCCGTTCTGGGACACGGAGCGCGACTGGGTCTCGGACGAAGCGGGATCGCACAACCTTTATTGGAACGATCTGCGCATCACGGGAGGAGAGCATCCGCTCGCGCTGGGCGCGAACAACAGCGGCAAAGGTGTGGGCGGAGGATCAGTGCACTGGGCTGCGTTTGTGCCGCGCTTTCATCCTTCAGACTTCGAGGTGTACACGCGTGACGGCGTGGGCGCGGACTGGCCGATTACGTATGAGGAGATCGAGCCGTACTACGAGTTGCTCGAACAGGAGATTCCTGTTGCTGGGCCGGCGTGGTATCCGTGGGGCAAACCGCATGGGCATCCCTACGCGCCGCACCCGATGGGTGGCGTGGGCGACACGCTGATCGCCGGCTGCACGAAGCTCGGCATTCCGGTAAGCGCGGGCGGCCCCGTCGCGATTCTTTCTGCCTCCCACGGCGATCGCCCGCACTGCATCTACCGCGGCTTTTGCATCCAGGGGTGCAAGGTCGGAGCGAAAGCGTCGACACTTGTGACCCATGTGCCCGACGCGCTCAAGAATGGCGCGGAGATTCGTGACTGTTGCATGGTTGCTCGTGTTTCGATGGGCAACGATGGCCGCACGGATGGCGTCGTGTACTTCGATGCAGAAGGCAGAGAGCACTTCCAACGCGCCCGTGTTGTGCTTGTGTGCGGATATGCGCTGGAGACACCGCGTCTTCTGCTGAACTCTGCGTGCCCAGGACATGAATGCGGGCTTGCGAACTCTTCCGGCACGCTGGGGAAATACCTGATGGCACAGGCGGGCAATGTTATCCTCGGGCGCTTCGAGAATCTCATCCGCATGTACAAAGCGCCCCCTGCGCACGCGCTCACTGAGGAGTTTTACGAAACGGATCCCAAGCGCGAGTTTGCACGCGGCTTCGCTGTGCAAACGGTGGGCCCGCTGCCGATTGCCTTCGCAAAACAGATGATGGCGGCGAAAGGATTATGGGGCTGGGGCATGCGTCGCGCGATGATGGACTACAACCACTGGTCGTGCCTGGGCCTGCTCGGCGAGATTTTACCGTGGGAAGACAATCGGATCGAACTCGCGGATGGGCGAGATGGACGGCACGATGCACGCGACCGTTTCGGCCTGCCCGTAGCGCAGGTGACCTTTGGACTCAAAGAGAACGACAAGAAGTTGATCGAGTTCGGCAGGAACAAGACGATGGAGATCATGTGGGCCGCCGGCGCGGAGGAAGTCGTACAGGAGTCGCGCTACGCGCACCTGGTGGGCGCATGCCGCATGAGCAAGACGCCTGATGCCGGTGTCTGCGACAAGTTCGGACGCACCTGGGATGTGCCCAATTTGTTTGTGATGGATGGATCCGTAATGCCGACGCAAGGCTCAGCGAATCCCGGACTCACAATCCAGGCGCTGGCGGCGAGGACGGCGGACTATCTTATCTCGCAGCATGAAGCCATCTTTTCGAGCTCTGCAGACCGCCGGCGCGATATGACCGAGCCACCTTGCCGGAGATCGCTGGCACCGCCGGGAACGTTTACGCGTGGGATTCCACACGTTCGTTGATCTCGCGCAACAACTCTTCGGTGCGACGATGGCGATGCTCAAAGAGGTTCTCGAGCATCCGGCGCACCGCGAAACGATTGGCGAGGTGCCCGAAGGTATTAAAAGGAAGTTCGTATTCGATGGTGTCGATGAGAAGCGTGCCGTACTCGCCGGTCGTCTCTGACTGCCAGGCCTGTACGCGATGGCAATGGCGCCAGTATCGAAAGGGACCTTCGATCTGACGGTCACAGAACCGCTCGTTCCAGTGAAAGTCTTCGACGAGCGCAACCCATGACACACGCACCGGAGAAAGCCGTGCGGGGCGGAAGCTAAGCGTCATGCGCGTGCCTCGACCCGCCGCGATCGTTCCCTCTCCCACCCGGTTGCCGTTTCGAGTGGCCGGACGCAACTCAATCTCATCGATGCGTGCCTGTTGCCATTCCGGGTGAAGCTTCGCCAGATTGGCAGGATTCGCAAAGAAGGCGAACACCGATTCAACGGCGTAAGGCAGCCATTGCGTTGTGCGAAAACGGTGTCTCATCTCTTCGCTGAAAGCTCCTCAAATCGTATATCGCACAAAACTTGTCTTATCTAGGCCTAAACCAGTCCGATATCCTGTATTTTATATAGGACCAACAAAGTCTGATATTCAGATCCGCGCCCCGATTGAAGGGCAGTGGACGGACATGGAGCCGACGTGAAGAAGAAAAAGATTAGACGCCGCAGCCTTTTGGCATTGGCCACGATGACTGCCTGTGCGGTGGCGGGCCGGATGGACGCTCTGGCCGCGACGACCCCAAACGCATCCGGAAAGGCGCCGGCGCCGGCGCAGTTGCCGGTCCGGCGTTTTCACATCGTGGCGGGTACGCTCGACTTGGCACTCGAGGCGTATCGGCAGCAGAGCGGAGTGTCCGTTAATGTCGCTATTGCAGCGGATCAACTGGCCACATTCCACAGTGCGGGAATTCAAGGGTTGTACACGCCCGAAGTTGCTCTTCGGGAACTGCTCAAGGGCACCGGCCTGAACTACAGATTCGAGAATGCAGATAACGCCACTATTGGCCTGCAACGCTCGGACACGGTTGATGTAAGCGCGCAATTGCCCGCGGCGGTTTCGATGGCCAAATTTACCGAGGACCTGCTGCACACACCTCAGACGGTGGCTGTGGTCCCTGACTTTGTTCTGCATGATGAACAGAATCGTACGCTCACAGATGCAGTTCGTAACGTACCTGGAATAAGTATTGCCGCAGGTGAGAGCGGGGCACAGGGCGACAATCTGACCATCCGGGGATTTACCGCGCGTAACGACATATTCCTCGACGGCATTCGTGACTTCGGCAGCTATTACCGGGACAGCTTTAACTACGACCAGGTGGAGGTGCTCGAAGGGCCTGCGGGCGTGCAGTTCGGGCGCGGCTCCACAGGCGGCGTCATCAACCAGGAAAGCAAGATTCCAACCGCAGACAGGTTTGTACACGTTGGTGCGCAGTTCGGCACTGACGCAACTCGCCGCGTTACTGCCGATATTAACGAGCCGATGGGAGACGTCGCAGGCGGTTCAGCTTTCCGGCTGAACGCAATGGGAACTGAAGGCGGCGTTGCGGGTCGCCCGTACGCGGAGAATCGCCGTTACGGTGTCGCACCTTCCATCAGCTTCGGAATGAACAAGCCGACCCGGCTGACGATCAGCTATCTGCATTTTACGGAGAGCGATACGCCGGACTACGGCCTGCCGTGGTTTTTCAACCAGGTCGCGCCGGGCGTGGATCGGCACGCATACTTCGGCTTTCCCGATGCCAACCACCTGGACACAAAGGATGACGTTGTGACGTTGAAGGCAAGCCACACCTTCCCGAACAACCTCGACGTACACACCATCGGAAGATGGGCGAACTACCCACGCAACGTGCAGATTACCGAACCGCAAATCTGTTCGAACGCGAATGTCAGCGTTCCGGTTGGCGGATTTGTTTCTGCGCTGCCTACGAGTTCTGTGAATCCCTCCAAGGCATGCCCGTACAACTTCTCGACGCCGCCGTCGCAGATCACGGTGAATCGCAATCAACTGCAGATCAAGAGCGTCGAGGGCGAACTGTGGGACCAGACGGAGGTGACCGCTCAGTTCAAGGTGGCCGGTGTCCGGAACAATCTGGCAGCGGGCGTTGAAGGCGGACAGGAGACCTCGAATCCGACGAGATACAGCTACAACATCAACAACGTCAATAGCGTTCCCTCGACGAATCTTGTAACTCCGAATCCGCAGGATGCCTTCAGCGGGACGAGCTACATTTCGTCGATCACGCATGTGAAGTCCAAGAGCGCCGGTGCCTACTTCATCGACACCGTGAAGTTCGATCGCTTCATCGAACTCTCCGGCGGATTGCGGTGGGACTACTTCAACACGCTGTACAACCTCGATGCCCCACCGGCCAGCGTTCCGGGAGCAAAGCCGAGCGCACCGATCCCGTACATCGATCAAACAGTGCGTCAGCCCAGTTACCGCGCAGCGCTCGTCTTCAAGCCGAACACGCATGGCAGCGTCTATTTCGACTATGGCACCAGCTTCAACCCATCGGCTGAATCGTTGAGTCTCAGTGTCGCGACAAGCGTCCTGCCGCCCGAAGAGAACGAAACCTACGAGGTAGGAGCGAAGTACAGCCTGATTCATGAGCGTCTGCAGCTTGAGGGCGCCTGGTTCCACACGACCAAGGCCAACGCTCGCGAGACCGACCCGACCAACTCCAACAACATCGTGTTGGCAGGCAATCAACTTGTGAAAGGGGTGCAGGCGAGTGCCGTCGGCCGGTTCCATGGCGGTACAGATCTCATTCTGGGCTATGCCTATCTCTCGAGCGCCGTGAGCTATTCGAAACTCTTTCCTGCTTCTGTAGGTTATCCGCTCGCGAATGTGCCGAAGCAGACTTTCAACGCCTTTCTCACACGGAATCTCTTCTGGCGGCTGAACGCTGGGCTCGGCGGCAACTATGTAGCAGCGCGCACGGCGAGCTCGACGGTACCGTTCGTTCCCACGGCGTTTGGACCTGCGCAGAGCTTCGCCGCTGGTGCGGCCCCCTGCGGAGCGACAGCGACGACGTGCTACCCCGTGCTTGCAACTGCGATGAAGCAGGTGCCCGGTTACTGGGTCTTCAATGCCATGCTGAAGCGCCCGGTGACTGACAAGATCGAGTTGCAGGCAAATGTTTACAACCTGCTCAACCGCATCTACATCGATCAGCCGCATCCCAGTCACCTGATTCCGGGCGCAGGACTGAGCGCGTTGATCGGGGCCAATTTCCGCTTCTAAGCGATCAGGGACAAACGAATGCTCATCACGATTGAGAAGGTGCTGACGCCAGATCAGGTGAAGATTGCCCGCGTGAAGCTCGCGACGGCGCAGTGGACCGATGGCCGTGTGACGGCCGGCTACCAGGCGCAGGAGGTAAAACGCAACGCTCAGATCCCCGAAGACTCGCCTGTAGCGAAAGAGTTGGGCGACCTGGTCCTCGCCGGCCTCGCGCGCTCGCCTCGATTCATGTCCGCAGCGCTTCCACTGCGCGTCTTTCCGCCGATGTTCAACAGCTACGCCGGTGGCCAGACCTTCGGCACGCATGTCGATACTGCAATTCGGCAACTCGTCACAACGGGACAGAGAGTTCGCACCGACCTCAGCGCGACGCTGTTTCTCACCCCGCCGGAAGAGTACGACGGGGGTGAGTTGGTTATCGAAGACAACTACGGCGAAAAGAGTGTGAAGTTGCCTGCAGGTGACATGGTGCTTTATCCGGCCACCAGCCTCCATCGTGTAGAACCCGTAGCGCGCGGCAACCGAATCAGTTCTTTCTTCTGGATTCAGAGCATGATCCGTCAGGACGCCCACCGGACATTGTTATTCGATCTTGACGAAAGCATTCAGCGGCTCGCGCGTTCGGAGCACGCTGCCGCCCCCGAAGTGAAGCAAACATCGGTACAGCTCACAGGGGTGTATCACAACCTGCTGCGGCAATGGGCTGAGATGTAACCCCCGCAGGCAAAAAGAGGGACAGCGCTGGGGTTCGCTGTCCCTCAATATGATTCAGGGCGTTCAGGGCATCAAGACCGAATCGACGACCTGAATGACACCGTTCGATTGATAGACATTCGCGGTCGTAATCATCGCCGAGCCACCCTTGTCGTCGGTGATCCTGATTCCGCCGTTGGCCATCATGAAGCTGAGCTCGTCGCCTTCCACGGTCTTCAGCTTGAGCGTGCCGCCACTGGATTTGATCTCCTTGGTCAGCTTGCTGGTGCTGTAAGTTCCCGGCACGACGTGATACGTCAGCACCTTGGTCAACGTCGCCTTGTTCTCCGGTTGCACAAGGCCGTCTACGGTGCCCGCCGGCAGCTTCGCGAAGGCATCATCTGTCGGCGCGAAGACCGTAAACGGCCCCGGGCTGTTGAGCGTATCGACGAGGCCAGCTGCCTTTACCGCAGCAACCAGCGTCTTATGAATGGGTGAGTTCACCGCATTCTGCACGATCGTCTTGTTCGGGTACATCGGTGCACCGCCAACATTCGGGTCCTTTTGTGCAGAGGCGGTGAGACAGGCGGCGGCCAGCGTTACGGCCGTCATCGATGCAAGCAGATTCCTGATGATCTTCTTCATATCCATTCCTTTGTTTCGAGCTCTGGGATTTGCGTCCTCGTGCGGCCGCATCAAGAACGTCCATCTTCTCTACGGGCGCCGCACGAAAGCGGATTGGAAGAATCTTCATGACGGATGGAACCGCATGACCCACGCCTGCGTTGACAAAGCTATCGAGGACCCATCAACTGGGAACTGACAGACGAATGCTGGAGACGAAAATCAGCAGGGACGAGCGAACCGGGCGATCGGCATCGCCGGATCAGACACATGGCTCGTGGTGGAGCTTGCACTCCGACCACAAGCGCGGCTTGCTGCTGATTGGCCTCTTCAAACTTACAAAGGCACTGTTGTCGGTCGCCCTCGGTGTGGGTGCGTTGAAACTGCTGCATCACGACCTCGGCAGTGTCATCCTGCATATCGCCGATGCGCTGCGCCTCGACCCTGAGAGCCACCTGATCGGAATCCTCATGATCAAGGCCGACGTGATCAACCCACGGGACCTGCGCCACTTCAGCATGATCACCTTTGCTTATGCAGTGGTGTGCCTGGTCGAGGGCACAGGCCTGGTGCTCGAAAAGCGCTGGGCGGAGTACTTCACCGTCACCCTGACGGCACTGGCCCTGCCGCTGGAGTGCTTCGAACTCTATAAGGAGTTCACGCCGCTCCGCATCAGCCTTCTGGTCGTGAACCTCGCAGTGCTTGCCTACTTGATATGGCTGCTTCGCCGGCAGTTTCGGCGAGAGACGAATGGAGAGGCTTCGTGACTCAAGGCACGACTTTCGCCTAAATTTCGCTAGACCAGTATGCCCCGTTTGGGCAAGTGAGCATCTGGTTAAGACTCGCCACGGCCAACACCATATGTAGTGGTGCTTGAAATTTATTCCGCAATAGGCCCGGTTTTCCACAAAATGCGAGGAAAACTGCGGCCCAATTCACAAATTAGTCCTTTACACCGCGCTCCCGCCGCTGCACGATGAGTGGAGTTGAGTGGTCAAAAGTAGAAGAAAGAGGAAGAGAAGAGGCAATTTCGACCTCCTCAAGTTTACTTTTCCCAGCTTCTGTACGGAGTACCGGTTGAGGTTCTTTTCATGTTTCGGGGCAATCATCCAGCGCGGGTCGACGAAAAGGGCCGATTAAAGGTCCCGTCGGAATTCAAGACCGCACTGGAGACCCAGGGCAGGGAATGCTTCATCACCAGCCGCGACGGTCAGCGGGCCGAGATTCACTCGCTGAAGGATTGGGAAGCCATTGAAGAGTCGCTGGCGAAACTGCCGGCCAGCGGAGCGAAGAAGAGACTGCTCGATGCAACGAACTACTACGGGCAGGTAGTGAAGATGGACGACCAGGGTCGGCTGCTAATTCCGCAATTGCTGCGGGAGGCGGCAAGCCTGGTCGGCGACGTCGCGGTGATGGGCATCGAGAAGAGATTGGTTGTGGCGAACGATGCAAGGCTCAGGGCTCAGATCACCGAGCACCCGGCCACGGACGAAGACATCGAGTCGCTGGGAGTGGTTGGGTTGTAAGTTTCAGGTCCCCCAGGGGACGCATGAGGCGGTAGCAGATGGAAAGACCGCAGCATGTACCGGTTCTTTTAGAAGAGAGTCTCGAATTCCTCGCTGTGCGGCCGGGTGGAGTCTACGCAGACTTAACGCTCGGGCTCGGCGGACACTCCGCAGAGATTGCGCGGAGGCTCGGAGCCAGGGGCAAGCTGATCGCCTTCGATCGCGACCCTGAAGCGATGAGCAAGGCGCAGGCAAGGCTTGCAGTATTAGCCGAAGAAGTCGGCTCGGAGATGCCGGCGGTTGAGTACATCAGCCGGCCGTTCTCGCAAGCTGCCGAGGTCCTCGCACCGGGCACGCTCGACGGTCTGCTCGCCGACTTCGGCGTCAGCAGCATGCAGCTCGATGAGGCGCACAGAGGATTCAGTTTTCGGGCCGAAGGGCCGCTGGACATGCGGATGGATCCGCGCAGCCCCCTGACGGCCGAACAAGTGGTAAATCAGGCGGACGAAGAAGAGCTCGCCAACCTGATTTACGAATTCGGAGAGGAAAGGAGGTCGCGGAGAATCGCCAGAGCTATTGTGCGGGCGCGGCCGATAACGACAACAGCAGAGCTTGCTCGCGTCGTTTCGGCCTGCGCCCCGCCAATAAAAGGCGAGAAGATTCATCCGGCGACCAGGACCTTTCAGGCACTCCGAATTCGTGTGAACGACGAATTGCAGGAGATCCAATCGCTGCTGAAGAGCGCGGGATCACTGCTCAAGCCGGGCGGAAGGCTGGTGCTGATCAGCTTTCACTCCCTGGAGGACCGGCTGGTAAAGGATGCGCTGCGAGACGGCGCCAAGGCGGGCCAGTACGAGCTGCTGACGAAGAAACCGGTCGTGGCAACGGAGCAGGAGTCGCTTCGGAACCCGCGATCACGCAGCGCAAAGTTACGCGCTGCAAAGAAAATTTGAGATCGGGCCGGGGTTGTCCTGCCGTGCTTTCAGGCGAAAGACAACCCGCAACAAAAAGTCCCTTCCTCTATCGCAACCCCGGCCCGGGAAACTCTTTGCGAGGTGGAAGGCAACAGAGCAGCGAACAGCTGTTCTGAAAGGAGGCGGACATGGCGACGTTGGCGATGGCAGGACAGGGGATGGAGCAGATGCAGACGCGGCGAACGCACAGCCGCACGGTCAGCATCGCAGAGCGCAACCGCGCGCTCGTTGAGGCGCAACGCGCGCGCCGGCGTGGTCCCACACCCGAGATGTTCTTCGCGAAGCATCTCGACAATACGCGCCTGGTGAAGGCCGATGACCCCGAGCGTCACCGCGAGATGCGCACGTTCACCATGGTAATGACGCTGCTCTTCGCGCTCACGATGGTCTACGTCTGGCAGCACTTCTCCGCGATCGAAGTCGGCTACAACGTCGAGGCGCAGAAACAGTCGGTAGAACAACTTCGCGAGCAGAATCGCCAGCTTCGTCTCTCTGAGGCGCAGCTCAGTGATCCCGGCCGCATCGACCAGATCGCCAAGCAGCTTGGACTGAGCACGCCGCTTCCGGGCCAGGTGGTACGACCTGACGGCTCCGGCGGAATCACCCCCGATCTTGCACAGGCACACAAGCCCAGCTTCGGCACAGTTCAGTAACATTAACTCGGCAGTTCGCACTCCGGAGTTCGCTCCCACACAACAGGAAATCAATCCATGAAGTCCTCGCCACGTCAGACGATGACCGCGCCGATCCGGCGGGTTCGCTTCGTCTACGTGGCGATGTTTTTCTGCTTCTGGGCTGTCGCCATTGGCCTGCGGCTCGTCTGGCTTCAGGTGGTTCGCCACAGCGAGTTCGTAGAGCGAGCGCTGAAGCAGCAACAGCGTACGTTTGAAGTGGCCCCGCGCCGCGGCGTGCTCTATGACCGCAACCTGCGCGAGCTCGCCATGACGGTGCTCGTCGACAGCATCTACGCGGTGCCCAGTGAAATCGGAGAGAACCGCCCTGCAGATGCTGCGCTCCTCTCCCGGATTGTTCACACCGACCCGCTCGATCGTTACACCAGCGAGCATCAGATGCTTGCGCGCTTCAATGATTCGCGCAACTTCGCCTGGGTCGCGCGCAAGGTTACGCCGGAGATCGCCGACCGCATCCGTGCGGTCAACCTGAAGGGCATCTACTTCCAGAAAGAGTTCAAACGCTTCTACCCCGACGCCGATCTCGCAGCGCACGTGCTCGGCTATGTCGGCACGGACGACAACGGCCTCGGTGGCCTGGAGCGCGAGTTCGATGAAGAGTTGCACGGCGTTCCGGGCCACAAACTCACGGCTGTTGACGCGAAACGCCACGTCATGGGTTCCGAGGAGAGCGAGCCGATGCCCGGCGAGAACCTCGTGCTCTCCATCGACGCGAACATCCAGTACATCGCCGAGCGCGCGCTCGATGAGCAGGTCGCCAGGCTGAAGGCGCTGCACGGCACGGTCGTCGTGCAGGACCCGCACACCGGTCAGATTCTCGCTCTCGCTGTCTCCCCACGCTTCAATCCGAACGACTCCCGCCACGTCGATTCAGATGACCTGAAAGATCTCGCTGTGAGCGATATCTACGAGCCAGGCTCAACCTTCAAGCTTGTCACCTACTCCGCTGCGCTCGATGGTGCCGGCGTACAGCCGACAGACATGGTCGACTGCCAGAACGGACAGATGACGATGTACGGTCGTACGCTGCACGACGACAAGTCCGATCACTTCGGCGTCGTCACCGTGAAGTACGCGCTCGAGCACTCTTCCGACGTCGGCGCTGCGAAGATGGCGCTCAGGCTGGGTCCGGACAAGTTCTACAAGTACATGCGCTCCTTCGGCTTCGGCGACCGAACAGGAATCGAGCTGCCCAGCGAAACCCGCGGTCTGCTGCGTCCCCCGCGGAAGTGGGGCTCGACCAGCATTCTCTCGCTTGCCATCGGGCAGGAGATCGGCGTGACTCCGGTTCAGTTGGTCACAATGGTCTCGGCGATCGCCAACGGTGGCGAGTACATTCCGCCTCACATCCTCCTGGCGTCCACCGATGAGCAAAAGGGCGATCCCCGCCTGAAACCTGCGCCATTCCGTCCCGACTTCGAGCTTCCCTCCAATCTGCCTGATGGCTCGCACCGCGTCATCACCGAGATGACCTCCGCCAAGATGCGCGCGATGATGGAGGGCATCGTCGTTGAGGGCACAGGAAAGCTTGCGGCGCTCAACGGCTACAGCTCCGCTGGCAAGACGGGAACTGCTGAAAAGATCGACCCCGCGACGCACACCTACTCACACACCAAGCTCGTCGCCAGTTTCGCCGGCTTTGCTCCTGTCAGTGATCCCGCCATCTCGATCGCTGTCGTCATCGACTCGCCGACCGCCGGTGGCGAAGCCCTGCACTACGGCGGTGCAGCCAGCGCTCCCGTCTTCGCCGAGGTTGCGCAGCAGGTGCTTGAGTATCTCGGCGTGCCTCACGATCAGCCGCTCAAGACGAAGCAGCAGATGCAGCAGCTCGCCGCCAACATCCAGCCTGACGACGTAACTGACGAGGGCTCTGATCTGAGCGCTATGTTCGACCAGGTCAACAGCCTGCCCGCGGATGACCCTCTTCGCCAGCCTGCGACGGCCGCTGCGATGCAACAAAATCAGGTCGCCGACGAACGCGCTGTCGCTGCCGCCGCCAAGGCTCCGCCACCGAAGAAGGGACTGCTCGGGCTCCCTGCCAAGGTTCTTTCCACCTTTCACGCCAACGGCGATACCACCTCCGTGATACCGGACACAAACATTGCCGACGCGCAGGTGATCCCCTCTCCTCGCATTGATCCGACCGTGCAGCCTCGAGGCAACGGTGCGGTGGTTGTCGACGCGGGTAAGCGTGTTGCAGTTCCAGAGTTCCGGGGGGCTGCTCTGCGTTCCGTAGTGGAGAATGCGACCACGCTGGGGCTGCGCGTCGAAACCCTGGGCAGCGGCCTGGCCCGCGACCAGATGCCCGCCGCCGGAACCATGGTGCCGCCGGGAACCGAGATTGTTGTACGCTTCACCCGTTGAGTTTGTCTTTCAATTTGGTGGCCGACAAGATGAAGTGGGGCGCTATCAACGCGGAACTGCAGTCGCTGAAGGCCCTCGGCCATGACGCCGAAATCAGCGGCGTGCACTACGACTCACGCCGCGTTGTCCCTGGAGATGTCTTCGTCGCCATGCGCGGAGGCTCGACAGACGGCAACCGCTTCATTGACGTTGCACTCCAGCAGGGTGCTTCAGCTATCGTTACCGATTCTTCAGAGGTCTTCGATCAGCTCCAGAGTTCGCATCCAGACCTGCCAATCGCCCTCGTCGAACACGGCCGCCGCGCACTCGCTGAGGTGAGCGCCGCCGTCTTCGGTCATCCCGAGCGCGAACTGAAACTCAGCGCCGTCACCGGAACCAATGGCAAGACAACGACGACATTCCTCCTCGAACAACTCCTTGCCAGCGTCGGACGCAAGAGCGTTCTGCTGGGCACCATCGAGACTCACATCGCCGGCGAGGTCCGCCCCACCGATCACACCACTCCTGAGAGTCGCGACGTCTACGCAACGTTCGCCGAAGGCGTGAAGGCCGGATGCACCGAAGCGATCATGGAGATGAGTTCGCACGCCCTCGAGCAGGAACGCGTATGGGGCCTGCCCGTCGACGTGGCCATCTACACCAACCTCACGCAGGACCACCTCGACTTCCACGGAACCATGAATGCTTACGCGCTTGCGAAGGCGAAGCTCTTTGCAGGAGTGGGCACATCGCCGCCGCGCGTTGCCGTGATCAACGTGGATGATGCGTACGCTCCGCAGATGCTCGACGCCTTCACAGGTGAGGAGCCGATGTGCTACGGAGTCGACAGCCCCGATGTGAACTATGGAGCCGAGAATCTCCTCCTCGCGGTCGGTGGCACCCGCTTTGACTTCACGACTCCCAACGGAATCGTCGCAATTCATTCGCCCCTCAGCGGCCGCGTAAACGTCTACAACCTGCTCGCTGCGATGTGTGCCGCGCTCGCTCGTGGAATGACCCTCGAGGAAATCGCTCGCGCAACTCCCACATTGAAACAAGTCCCCGGCCGCTTCGAAATAGTCCCCGGCTGCGAGCGCGCTGGCTTCAGCGTTGTCGTTGACTACGCGCATACGGATGACGCACTGCGAAACCTGATCGGCCTCGCCCGCGAAAACATCGGCATCCATCCTGGCCGCGTCATCACGCTCTTCGGCTGCGGCGGCGACCGCGACCGCACCAAGCGTCCGAAGATGGGCCTTGCCGCCGCTGAAGCCAGCGACCTGGTGATCGTGACCAGCGACAACCCGCGCAGCGAGCGGCCCTCCGCCATCATCGAAGAGATCATCCCCGGCGTTCGCCAGACCAACACGCCGCTCATTGTCGAAGAGGACCGTCGCGCCGCCATCGAGCGCGCGATCCGTTCCGCGCAGCCCGGTGACATCGTGCTCCTCGCCGGAAAGGGACATGAAAAGGTACAGGTATTCGCTGAAGGAGCCGTTCCATTCGATGATGTAGCCGAGGCTTCACGAATTCTCCAACAGATTGCCGAGGTGCGCGCGTGATCCTGAGCCTGGGACAGATTGCCGACTGGATGCACGCCGAGGGCGACTTCGACCCGAGCCTCACCGCGACCGGCTATTCCATCGACTCGCGCACCATCGGCGCCGACGAACTCTTCTTTGCCGTGCGCGGCGAGCGCATGGACGGCCACGACTATGTCGAGTCAGCCCTGGCGAACGGCGCTGTTGCGGCAGTCGTCAGCATGCGCTGGCTCATTCCATCCAACGTCGACTCAACCAAATTACTCCGCGTACCCGACTCGGCAGACGACTGCGTGCTCGCCTCCATGCAGCGCCTCGCCCACCGCGTTCGCCATGTCTGGGGTGGCCGCGTTATCGGGGTTACTGGTTCCGCCGGCAAGACAACAACCAAGGAGTGCGTCGCCGCGGTCCTCGCCAAAAAGTTCGAGGTTCTCAAGACCACCGGCAACCTCAACAATCACTTCGGCGTGCCCTTGCAGCTTCTCCGTCTCGAGCCGCAGCACGAGATCGCCGTGCTCGAAATGGGCATGAATCACGCCGGCGAGATCACCGCGCTGGCAAAGATCGCCGAGCCCAACTGGGGCATCGTCTCCAACGTCGCGCCCGTGCACCTCGAGTTCTTCCCCGATGGCATTGCCGGCATCGCGCGCGCGAAGTTCGAGCTCGTCGCCGCTTTACCACCGGATGGCTATGCGATTCTCAACGGCGATGACGAGCGCGTGGCCGCCTTCGCCCGTGGCATGGGGGAGCGAGCCCTTCTCTACGGAGCCAATTCCCGTGCCTATGTTCGCGCTGAAGAGATTCGTGAGGAAGGCCTCGACGGTACGCGCTTCGTCCTCGCAGTCGAGAATCTGCGCCGCGACGTTCACCTTCATCTTGTCGGCCGCCATAATGTGCTGAACGCGCTCGCTGCCATCAGCGCCGGACTGCTCAGTGACATCGATATCGACACCTGCGTCGAGGCGATCGAAGAGATGCGCCCTACCGAAAAGCGCGGTCGCGTGCTCGAGTTTCGCGGCGCGCGCCTCATCGACGACACCTACAACTCCAACCCGCGCGCTCTCGAGTCCATGGTAGAAGCCCTTCGCCAGACGCCCGCCACTCGCCGCTTTGTTATCGCCGGAGAGATGCTCGAACTTGGCGTCGAAGGCGCCGCACTGCACAGGGCAGCGGGCGAGAAGATGGCTGGCCTTGATGGCGTTGTCGGCGTCCGCGGCCTCGCGTCGGAGATCGTCGAAGGTGCACGCGCCAAGGGCGTAACTGCCCAGTTCGTCGAAAGCCCCGGCGAGGCCAGCGTCTGGCTCGAGCAAAACCTGCGTAAGGGCGACGTTGTCCTGCTCAAGGGCTCGCGCGGCGTTCGCCTGGAACGCGCCCTTGAAGCTCTCGAAGAATAGGCCGCGAGTCACCCATCCGTGCAGGGGACGAGCTTGGTTCGTCGCCGTTTCGGCCCGGTTTTACGCAGGTTCCAAGCGTAAGATAGCGAAGGACCGCGGCTGCCGGCACGGTCATCCAAACGCACGCGAGGCGGCTTTCGGTGCTTTATTGGCTCCTCTATCAAAAGCTCTTTCCATACTTCCGGTACTTCCGGATCTTCCGCTACGTCACGTTTCGCTGCGTCTTCGCAAGCCTGACGGCGCTGATCATCGGCTTGCTCATCGGGCCCTACGTCATTGATCGCCTGCGCCAGTTCCAGATCGCGCAGTACATCCGCGAAGAAGGCCCGGAGAGCCACCAGAAGAAGGGCGGCACGCCCACCATGGGCGGTGTGCTCATCTGCATCTCCATCGTTGTGCCCACGCTGCTCTGGAGCGACCTCTCGAACCCTTTCGTCTGGCTTGTGACGTTCTCCATCATTGCTTTCGCCGCCATCGGCTTCGCGGACGACTATACGAAGATCGCCAAGAAGCGAAACCTCGGCCTCACCTCGCTCCAGAAACTGCTGCTGCAATTCATCGTCAGCGGCACCATTGCGGTTGCGCTGATTGTGCTGCAGGGACAGGGCTTTTACTCGACGCGCCTCATCGTGCCGTTCATGAAGCACTATCGGCCCAATCTCACCATCGACGCCTTCCTGCACATCCCGCATCTGTGGCCATTGGCGTTCATTCCCTTCGTCATCTTCGTGATGCTGGTCATCAGCTTCTCGAGCAACGCAGTCAATCTCACCGACGGTCTCGACGGGCTCGCCATCGGCTGCACCATCATCGCCGCCGGGGCGCTCACGGTACTCACCTACGTCAGCGGACACGTCGTCTTCGCGGACTACCTCGAGCTTCAACGAATGCCTGCGGTCAGCGAGCTCACAGTCTTCTGCGGAGCGATGGTCGGGGCCAGCATCGGCTTCCTCTGGTACAACGCGCATCCGGCAGAGGTTTTCATGGGCGACGTCGGCTCGCTCGCACTCGGCGGAGCGATTGCAACCGTCGCAGTCATCATCAAGCAAGAACTTCTGCTGCCGTTCATCGGCGGTGTCTTCATCCTCGAAGCGGTGAGCGTGATGCTGCAGGTCGGCAGTTACAAACTACGAGGCGGCAAGCGCATCTTCCGCATGGCGCCCTTGCATCATCACTTCGAACTCGGCGGCTGGTCGGAGTCCAAGGTCATCGCCCGCTTCTGGATTATGGCTCTGGTCTTTGCCCTGTTTGCACTCACAACGCTGAAGCTGCGATAACGATAGGCAGCAAAGCGAATGACAATGGAACTCAAAAACAAGCGTGTACTCGTCGTTGGTCTGGGCAAGAGCGGCATCGCCGCCGCGCGTTTTCTCAAGGCGCGTGGAGCGCAGGTGACTGTCAGCGACATCCGGCCTGCGGGATTGATCTCCGAACTTCCCGCTTTGCTCGATGCAGGCATCATGGTCGAGACCGGAAGCCATGGCCTGCTGACGTTCCGCCGTCAGGACCTCATCGTGGTTTCGCCGGGCGTTCCTTCGAACACGCCCGAGATCTCGCAGGTGCGCACGCTCGGAACGCAGATCATCGGCGAGTTGGAACTGGGCGCGAACTTCCTCCAGGGGCAAACCGTTGCCATCACCGGATCAAACGGCAAAACCACAACGACCACGCTCATCGGCGAGATCCTGAAAGCGAGCGGCAAACCCACGCTGGTTGGCGGCAACATCGGGCGGCCCGTTGTGGACATGGTCGCCGAGTCGACTCCTGAGAGCTGGAGCGTGCTCGAGGTGTCCAGCTTCCAGCTGGAGACGATTCAAACGTTCCATCCGCGCATCGCACTGGTGCTGAACATCACGCCGGACCATCTCGACCGTCACGGCAGCTTCGAGGCCTACTCCGCTGCGAAGACTCGTATCACCGAGAATCAGACCGCGGACGACTTCCTGATCCTTAACGCGGAGGACGAGCCGACGAAGCTGGTCGCAGCGAAGACGAAGGCGCAGATCTACTGGTTCAGCCCGCGCCGGCAGGTGAAGCAGGGTGCCTTCGTGCACGGCGAAAGCATTCTCTTCCGCGCCAAGGAAGGTGGCGAGGTCGAGCCAATTATGCCGGTCGCGGAGATTCCGCTCGCGGGCGCGCACAACGTCGAAAATGTGCTGGCGGCGGTCTGCGCGGCGCGTCTGGCTGGAGTTGACGCGCAAACGATCCGCGAGGCCGTTGCAGCCTTCCATGCGGTGGAGCACCGGCTGGAGTTCGTGCGCGAACTGAACGGAGTGCGATGGTTCAACGACTCCAAGGCGACCAATGTGGACGCTACCGCGAAGGCCATCGAAGCCTTTCCGGGCGGCATCTGGCTGATTCTCGGGGGCAAGGACAAGGACTCGGACTATAGCACGCTCTCATCCCTGCTGCGCACGCGGGTGAAGGCGGTTATCACCATTGGTTCGGCGGCAGAAAAGATCGAGTCGCAGCTCGCCGGTGTCGTGAAGATAGAGAGGGCTGGAACGATGGAGCGGGCGGTCGCCTGGGCGCGGCAGGAAGCGAAGTCAGGCGATGTGGTGCTGCTCGCGCCGGCGTGCGCCAGCTTCGATCAGTTTGAGAACTACGAGCATCGCGGCCGCGTCTTCAAGCAGCTTGCCGGCGCGCTGGAGTAAACCGGGGAATGGCAAAGCGCGTTGGCGTCGATAAGTGGTTGTTCGGAACGGTCCTGTTACTGGTGCTGTTCGGTCTGGTCAGCGTCTTCTCGGCGTCAGCGGTGATGGCCAAGGCGACGCAGGGCTCGCCCTATGCGTTTGTGTACCGGCAGGCGATCTGGGCGGCGCTGGGCATCGTGGCGCTGTTCGGGCTGATGCGCGTCGACTATCGCAGGTACAACAACCCCAGGCTCATCTTCCCGATGATGGCGCTCACGGCGCTGATGCTGCTTGGCGTCTTTGCCTGGGGCAGCATGAACGGAGCGCATCGCTGGCTGCATTTCGGGCCGGCGTCCCTGCAACCGTCTGAGATCGCCAAGCCTGCCATCGTCTTCTTCCTCGCATGGTTTCTGCAGACACGGATTCACGCGATCGACAACGTGAAAGACACGCTGCTGCCTGCGGTGATTCCGCCGCTTGTGTACATTCTGCTCATCCTCAAGGAGCCGGACCTCGGGACCGCGCTGGTATGCGCTGCGGTGGTTGGCCTGATGCTCATTCTCGCCGGGATGCGGATGAGATGGATCGCGCTTGCGATGGCTGTAGCGTCTCCTGGGCTCTACTACATGCTCTTTCACGTGGCCTTCCGCGCGGCGCGCATGAAAGCGTTCCTGAATCCCGAGGCCGATCCGAGGGGCGCAGGCTTTCACATCATGCAGTCGCTGATTGCTGTGGGCTCAGGCGGAGTCTTCGGGCGCGGACTGACGGAGGGAATTCAGAAGCTGTTCTTCCTGCCGGAACCGCACACGGACTTCATCTTCGCGAACATCTGCGAGGAACTGGGGCTCATTGGAGCGCTATGCGTTGTCGCGGCGTTCTGCATCGTCGGTTATCGCGGTCTGCGGGCGGCGTTCCTTTCCACCGATCCGTTTGCGCGGTTCCTGGCCTTCGGTTTGACGACAGCGATCCTGGTGCAGGCGTTCTTCAACATCAGCGTGGTGATTGCGCTGCTGCCGACGAAGGGCATTCCACTTCCGTTCATCTCGTCGGGTGGAACGAGTGTGTTCGTGACGCTCGCGTGCATGGGCGTGCTGCTGAACGTCACGCGCGAGATTGATTAATGCAGCGAGTTAGGGAGTTAGGGAGTTAGGGAGTTAGCGGGTTAGTGAGTCAGTGAGTCTGCGAGTTAGCGAAAAACTACGAGTGGTGATTGCCGGGGGTGGGACCGGCGGGCATGTGGTGCCGGCGCTGGCGATCGGGCGCGAGCTCCGGGACAGGCATGGGGCCGAGGTGCTGTTCGTCGGGACGGCGCGCGGGCTGGAGACGAAGCTGGTGCCGGAAGCGGGGTTCCGGCTGGAGCTGGTGCGGTCTGGGCAGCTGAAGAACGTGAGCCTCAAGACGAGACTGAAGACGTTCGGCGATCTGCCGCTGGGTGTGCTGCACTGCATGCGGCTCTTGCAAACGTTTCGTCCGCAGGTGGTGGTTGGTGTGGGTGGCTATGCGAGCGGGCCCGCGATGATTGCCGCGGTGCTGAAGGGGATTCCGACGCTCGCCTATGAGCCGAACGCGGTTCCCGGAATGACCAACAAAATGCTGGGCAAGCGCGTGAGCGCAGCGGCGGTGAACTTCGCACAGACAACGCAGTACTTCCGCAATGCAGAAGTGACGGGCGTTCCGGTGCGGCGGGAGATCTTCGAGCTGCCGCCCAAGATCAGCGGTCCTCTGCATCTTCTTGTCACGGCTGGGTCGAACGGCGCGCAGATTTTCAACGAAACGATGCCGCGAATCGCAGCGAAACTCTTCGCCGATGTTTCCGGCCTCACCATCACGCATCAATCCGGCGCTCGACAACTGGATGCCACCCGTGATGCGTATAACCACTATTGCCCGGCCTTCCTTCCCAACTTTCGTGTGGAGGCGTTCCTGACGGATATGCCGAGCGAGTATGCGGCGGCGGACGTGGTGCTGGCGCGGTCGGGAAGCACGATTGCGGAGCTGTGCGCGGCGGGCAAGCCGAGCGTGCTGGTGCCGCTGCCGACGGCGGCGGACGATCACCAGCGGAAGAATGCCGAGGTGCTGGCCGAGGCGGGAGCGGCGGTTATGCTGCTGCAGAAGGATGTAACTCCGGAGCTGCTGGAACGGACGCTGGCGGACCTGCTGAACGATCCGGGGACGCGGCAGCGGATGTCTGCGGCGGCGAAGGGGCTGGCGAGGCCGGGTGCGCTGGAGCAGATTGCGGGAATGGTGCTACGGCTGGCGGGGGTACCCCCCTCCCTCTTATTTTGCTAAAATCTCTCTTTTCTTATATTTGCGGGCAGGGTGTGGCTGCAAAATATTGATTGCAGAGATTTTAGCGGCAAAATCTCTGGAATGAGTGACTTGTGGCGATTTGAGCGGTGTTCGGCTCGTTCGAGGGAGAGAAACCTTGACGCAAAGGTCGCGAAGAGAGGCGCGAAGGTTCGCCACGGCTGCGTCGTTTGAGAAGGTGCGTCGTTCGTTTCCGAAAATAGCAAGGCTGCCGGGAGCATGTTGTCCGTGGCAGCCTCTGAACTTTTCTTCTACTTCTATTATAGAAGTGGAGCGTAATTAATATGTCGTAAGTTTTCCTCGGGGAAGTTGTTGATTCTTTTACCGGTTGGCGGGATTTCCAGATTTGCAGGGGCTTGACAGAATTTCGGACAGGTTGAACGTTTATCGCGCGTCGTAACGCGCAACACCACCACGCTCCACCCCACCGAGCAAAGAACGCTCCCTGGGGACCCCGGCCTATCCGGCTTCGCCGGTCGAGGGTGAGGCACCCATTCTGTTCTTCGGCAAAAAAAAAGGCGGGCTGGGAGGTGATCCCAGCCCGTGAAGGGTAAAGCTTAGCGATGTCCGTGCTGGCCGCCGCCTCCGCCGCCGTGGAAGCCGCCCCCTCCACCACCGCCACCGGAGTTGCCGCCGCCATGGAAGCCGCCACCGGATGGGGCGCTCTGGGCGTGGTTGAAGTTACCACTCGGCGCTGAAGGAGCGGAGGGGCGGCTGAACGAAGGCTGAGCGCCGCGATTGACCTGACCGAAGCTCTGCTGGCCGCGGTTGTAGCTGGGCTGAGAGCCGCCGAAGTTCTGCGGGGCCTGGTGGTTGTAGCTGGGCTGCGCGCCGCCGAAGTTCTGTGGGGCCTGGTGGTTGTAGCTGGGCTGCGCGCCGCCGAAGTTCTGTGGGGCGGTGTGCTGATAAGTGGGCTGAGCACTGCTGTAGTTCTGTGGGGCGGTGTGCTGATAGCCCGGTTGTGAACCGCCGAAGTTCTGCTGCTGGCCGCGGTTGTAGATGTTCTGCTGTTGACCGCGATCAAAGTTTTGCTGACCACGATTGTCGGAGTTTTGCTGCTGTCCGCGGTTCCAGCTGCCGGTCTGCTGCTGCTGTCCGCGGCTTGCGTAGTTCTGCTGCTCGCGATTGGCCAGGCCATTGTTGCCGCGGTTGGGGAAAGCCTCAGTGCCACGGACTGTCGAGCCGCGGAAGCCGGCGTTGTGAACGGCATACTGCGCGGGCGGATGAGCGTTGAAGCTGCTGCCGCCAGGGCGGCCGTTGAAGCCGGCGTAGGTGCGGTCGTAGAAGCTGCCGTGGAAGTTATTGCCGAAGTGGTTGTAGGCGCGGTTGTACCAGAAGTGGCCGCCGTTCCAGTAGCCACCGTAGAAGCCTGCGCCGAAGTAGCCGAAGCCGTAATTGATGCCGCCGTAGTAGCCGACGGAGCGTCCCCAGTAGCCGGGGTGCCAGAAGTAGGCGCTGTCGTCGAAGCCCCACCACCCGGGGGTCCAGAGCGCTTCAGCGTAGGGCGGAAGGACCCAGGCGCCGTCGACCCAGTAGAAGCCGCCCGGTCCCCAGGCCCAGTAGCCGGGGGTCCAGATGTAGCCGTCGCCGGGCATCGGGGGCTGGTCGTAGACGGGGATGGCGGGAGGAGCGTAGCTGGCGGAGGGGTAAGCCTGCCCGTCAGCGGAAGGACCGTAGTCGGGGGAAGGGTAGTTCTGCCCGTAGGCCTGGGGTGCGGGAGGAGCGTAGTCGGCGGGAGGGTAGGCCTGGGGGTTGTCCTGGGGCGCGGCAGGAGCGTAGCCGGGAGAGTAGACCTGCGCGTTGGCCTGGGGTGCGGGTGTGAGGAGGAGAGCTGCCCCGGCGAGTGTGGCGGATGTGAGGAGGTTGCGTACGGTGCGCTTCATCTGCATTTGGTGCCCCTTGGTGTTGGCCTCGCTTCCCAGGCTTTCTTCCAGCAGCGTTGCTGGTCGTTCATGGGTTTGCGGGTTGTCACCAACGAGTTTCCGGCCGGTGGAGCTCGTTGGGCCGGGACTCAGTTGATTGAACACGGGGTAGAAGAAGTTGTTGCGGGGGGAGTCGCAGGAGGGCTGGGGCGTGTGACTCAAGCCCGCGAACTCGAAACCGGAGTGGCCCTCACTGTCAGATTTCACCGTTGCCTCGCCGGGTTGGGCGGACTAGAGTCAATGCCCCCAACAGGCCTGCCTCAGTAGAAAGACGAGGGCGAAATGATCGTCAGCAAAACACTTGCTTTCAAATGCCCGGTTGCTCGCAGACGTGTGTGCTTTTCAGCATCAGAGAACGCACGCACGTGGATGCTCACCGTATTCCTGGCGTGCGCGTTCCTCTTCTTCGGCGGACAAGGTGCCGGCGCTCAGGCGTCGGTGAACTGCACGAACGGGAACACCCCGAACATGACGGTCGAGATCTTTAACAACTCGACGACCGACAATATTTATCCGGTGCTGTTCGCCGGCGCAAAGAGCGATACGGATACCTGGATGCAGGCATGCTTCCAACTCCCCGATGACCAGATCAAGGACCATCCGTATCCGAGGGCTTCGCAATATCGCATGTACATCAGCTGCTGCGGCAGCGGAGAGAACGGCATTCCGCCGGGCGGCTCGGTGACGATTACTCTGCCGCTTTACTCGCCGCTGGTGGGGACGATCGATCCGAAGGTGCCGGGTCAATTGATCGACTGGTGGCAGGGTGGAGGCATCAATTTTTACAAGGCTCCGGCCACGGATATGAAACCTCCCGCGGCGCTGCAGCAGCACTGGGATGACGACCAAAAGGGCAACGCGATCTCGCCGACAAACAATCCGCCGACATGCGCCGGATGTATGCTGCATTTCTTTGAAGCGCCTGTGTCGATTCCCAACAGCGACCCTCAGCAGTTGACCGAGCATACGCTGGGAGCGGAGCCGATCAACACGAAACATCTGGAGCCGCACCAGCCGGCGCGTCTGTGGGTGCCGGATAACGTCGACTACGATGTTTCGTACGTCAACTACGTTTACATGCCGGCCGTGATGGAGCCGTTCGGCAATCCGTTGATCGGGTATATCGGCTCGCCAAGCACGATTGGCGAATTCGATGCGGCGATCAGCAAGTGGTATGCGTCGCCGCTCGGGACCGATTGGCCGCTCTACAAGGGCGCCGGCGGCAAGGCTATCGCGGGCAAGATTCCTTCGGCTTTGGAAATCTTTTTGAATACCGCCGCTTTCAATGACACGAGCGTGTTTTTGCCGGCGCCGGCGAAGTCAACGCCGCTGATGGCCATGAGCGAAGAATGGGGAGCCTGCGTGAACCAGAATGGCAGCGACCCGATCTGCCCGCTGATTCGGCGCGTTACGGCGCTGCTGAATGCGAACTATGAAAACTACGAGCGGGTAGGAACTCGCGACCGGCATACCTGGAACAGTGTGTGGGATTGCACGGGCGAGCCGGTGACGAAGACCGATCAATTACTGCTGGCTCATCTTTACGGGTGGACTCCGTTTCTGGAGAACTGCAAAAACACCGCGGCCAATCAGCTTTACCACACGCCTGGTTATCAGGATCCGAAAAGGCCGCTGAATTACGAAGCAGTCAAAGCCGATTTTGACGAACTTCAGTATTGGGTCAATGTGCTGAAGGGCGAGTATGGGAAGTTCGATCCTTATGTGGCGCTGATTCATGGACCGGATTACCTGAATGCGCCGTACACGTATGCGTACTCGGTCGATGACGCGGTAGGCAATATGCAGACGGACGGGACCGGAATGATCATCGCGGTGGGCGGACCGCAGAACCTGCCGAACCCGGACCACGCTACGCCTAATGTGAACTTTCCGTTTGGATACTCTTCGTCCTATGACGGCGGTATTCACTTTGCAAAGTATGGCCGCTGCAAGGCCAAGCCCGACACACCGACGCTCAGCTATTTCACGAGTTTTGCTGTACCGGTAGGGATCGACAATACGCGGAGCAGCATCCTCAACTGTACGAACTCCATGATGGATAGCAGGGAGCGAGTTTATCTCTTCAAACTCAAGGGCCTTCCGTCCAGCTTCCCGGACGATCCCTTTCCGACACCGCAGGAGAGACGCAGGGTCAATAGTGAGTTGATCGACTGCACGGGCAATAGCGGCCAGGTGCTGAACTGGTGTCAGGATATCTATCCGTACCGGCATATCAACCCGACCGATCCTCGAGCGATGGCTAACTACTATGTCGTGATGGGCGCACCACCACCGCCTGATGTGGCACTGCGAAGGGGGCCGTTCTAGCCGAAGGTTTCGCGGACGCGGGTGACCCGTGTTTTCTCCCTGAGATTCAATGGGTGGGAGAGAGCGGGGATACCGTGTAAATCTGATCGAGCACGTTCAACATGAGGGAATTGGCTGTCGCTTTTTCGTCAAGCGCGACGGTTAGATTCGTCCAGACGACGAGGGTGACGTGGTTGCCGGGATCGCAGCCCATAAATGAGTTGAAGCCGGGTGTCTCTCCACCGTGGAAGTAGATTGTGTTCGGTCCCCAGTGAAGTCTGGAGATGCCGTAGCCGTATTGTTGACCTTCGGGCTTGTTGGGGTCCTGGGGTTGCGGGCTGTCGAGCCAGCGGCGCTGGAAGTCAGCGTTGAGGACGTGACCGGTGACGAGCGCCTGGATCCAGGTGGCGAGATCGTCGGCGTTGGAGACGACAGCGCCGGCGCCTGCAGCGAAGGAATGGTTCAGATTTGTGAAGTCCCTGGGTTGAAGAGTGCCGGCACGGGCTGCAGCCTGCGTTTTAGGTGTGTAGGGAGGCGTGCCGATCATGGCGACCGAGGCGCTGCCGTAGAGATAGCCATGCGAGTAGGGTTTGGGGAGAGTGTTGTCGGAACTGGCGGGGTAGAAGGTGTGTTGCAGATGCAGCGGGCCGAACAATCGATCGTGCATCGCCTGAGCCAGCGGCTTGCCGGAGAGCTTTTCAACGATCAGGCCGAGCAGAACGTAGTTGGTGTTGTTGTACTCGTAGGTTGTGTTGGGCGGAGCGTTGGGTTTGTGTGCGAAGGCGATGGCGAGAAGCTCGGCCGGAGACCAGACCCTGGCCGGATGTTGGTCCATGTTCTTCCAGATTTCGGGGGCATCGGAGAAGTTGTAGAGACCGCTGCGCATGTCGAGCAGTTCGGCGAGGGTGATGTTGTCGCCATTGGGCACACGCTGGATGTACTTCGATACGGGATCGTTGAGGGCGAGCTTGTTCTCCTGAGCCAGCTGCATGATGATGGCGGCTGTCATGGTCTTGGTGTTGGAGGCGATGCGGAAGTAGGTGTCGGTGCGAGGTGGAGTTGTTGCGCCGAGTTGTGTCGTGCCGTAGGTGGCGGTGAACTCGCCTTGCGGTGTGAGCAGAAGGATTACGGCGCCGGGCAGCATGAGCTCTTTGGCCGTCGTATTCAGCATGGACTGCAGCGCAGCCTGATCGATGTGTTTGAGCCCGGAGGTGCTGGAGGGAGATGCGGGTTGCGGGTTGGGCGGCGCAGCGGGCGTCGATGGAGCGGGTGCACGGGAGCAGGCGCCGATCAGGAGAGTGGAAACGAGCAGAAGGCTCGTGCGCGGGATTGCCGGTAGGGGCGTGGGTCGGCTGATGGAGGGAGCGAGGATCTGATCGGACATGGTAGGCCTCGTTGGTGGCTTTCTAAAGGCGGGCCCACGCTCCTCTCGGAACGCTGCTAAACATCGAATTGGCGAAGGTGGTGGTCGAGATGCTTGTACGCCAAGATGGCCCACTGCTGTGGTGTGAGCCGACCAAAAAATGGATGCGGGTGCTGAGAGCAGCCGGCTGAATTCTGAAGGACAAAGTTATCAATGGCTGCGAGGAGCTGAGTGCGCTCGTGCTCGAAGTCGCTGGTTGTCGAGTTGGCAGGGAAGAGCTCCGGCGCCGAAGGTGAATTGCGGCGAATCGGCTTGTCATCGCCGAAGACCAACGGCTTGATGAGCGGACCGAGGATGCGCGCGGGAAAGGGCGCTCGTTTTGCGTTGAGAGTGCCCATGGCCATCTGCATGCCAGAGGTGCAGTGCGCGAGGGTTTGAGTTGGGCTCATGCTGCCCCACTGCCTGGTGCTGTCCGGTTGCATGCGGAGGATGCGCTGCTTGAGTTGTTCTGCAAGATCAGGATCGAAGAGATTTTTCACGTTCGGTTCCTAAGGAGTCAGCGGCCGCCGGATTTCGGTTGTGCGGTTCTGGTGAAGAGGACCTTCGGGCACATGACGTGGACGCCTTCATTAGTATCGACGAGCTGGGTGATGTTGACGTCGCAGGCGACGGAAATGAGGGCGTATGCGTCGTCGCGCGAGAGATGCGGGGCGTCGGGGTTTTGCTCCGAGAGGAAGGTGATCATGTTGCGGACGGCCATCTCGGTGGCGGTCTTGAGGTCAGGCGAGAAGCCCATGGCGATGTAGTCGCGCGGGGTTTCGGCGCGCGGCCAGAGGAGACGGGCTGGTTCGGGGGCGTTGGGTTTGGCTTTGTGGACGATGAACTGGAAGGTGCCGGTGAGGAAGGTTTCGAGCGCGGTGATGTCGACCTCGCCGTTGCCCTGACCGGCGTGACCGTCGCCGGCTTCGAAGAGGGCGCCGGGGGCGTGAACGGGGTAGAAGACGACGGAGCCCTCGGTGAGCTCCTTGTTGTCCATGTTGCCGCCGTGCATCCAGGGCGGCGCGGAGTTCCACTTGCCGGCGGATTCGGGTGGGGCGACGCCCATGGAGCCGAAGAAGGGATGGAGGGGGATCTCGATGCCGGGGGCGAAGTGCGCGAGCATGGCTTTGCGGTCGAGCGGGATGATTTTGGAGCGGCCGTAGGGGAAGTCGTCGGGGAGGAAGCCCCGGCCGGCGCCGAAGCCGTTGCAGGCGAAGTCGGTGTCGAGCTGAATTTTGAGGACGCGGACCTCGAGGATGTCGCCGGGTTCGGCTTCCGCGATGGCGACGGGGCCCGTGAGGATGTGGCCGCCGGGGCCGCGGTCGTCTTTGGGGACCTGCTTGTAGAGGGCGTCGAGCCAGGAGGGGATTTGTGCGGCGGGGACGCCCTGGTGCTCGAGGCGCTCGGGCGGACCGCAGGTGGAGGCGGTCTGCAGGATGACGGTGTCGCCGGAGTGGACGGTGAGGACCGGCTTGGCGTGCGCGGAGTAATAGCCCCAGGCGACGGTGGTGGGCGTGGCGAGGAGGGTTTCTGTCTTCGGTGTCGTTTGGGCGAAGGCAGGGGCGGCGATGAACAGCAGAGCAGAGAGCAGGCGGCGGGTGGTTGTCATCGGTGAGGTGAGGATAGCGCAGGTGAGACGAGGATAGGGTTAGTCTTTGAGGTTTCGCGCCGCAGCTTCGACCTGTCTCATGACGACCACTCGTAGATCATCGTTGTCTGGTGCAAGTCGAACGAAGAGTTTTACGAGGAAGACGTCGGTATGCGGGCTGTTGATTCCGCCGACGATGCATGAAGCCGTGAATCGGATCGTCGTTCGGGTGCAGCCAGGAAGAAGTCCCCAGGCCCGTTGCGTTCGGCGGAGTGCTGAATTCGGCCACCTCGTTGGACTTGTACTGAACGATGTCAGAAGAGCCGCGTTGCGATTTGAAATCCAAGGGAGCACCGCCGATCTGCTTCTCGCCCGCGATGAGATTGGTGACGAACTGCATGTGATGCGGGAAGACGTCAACGACCGCTTGCGCGACACCGAAGCGCCCAGACGTGCCGCCCTCTTCAATGCTGAGCTGAATGCCTGGACCCGAGATCCCTTTCCATGGTGACTTGGCGAAGAAGTCTCTCGCGCTCATTGGGGCCGGTGCCACGTAGAGGCTCTGACCGCTGGAGCCGTATGTGCCGAAGCAATGCCAGCCACGCGGAGCGAGAACACCGAGTCCTTCTGTGTCAAAGGCGGAGTGATAGTAGGCGAGTTGCGCAGCGGCCACACGTGGGATGGAAAGGCGTACAGGTTTGTGGGGGTTCGGATGAACGGGACCGACTTGCCCATCAGCGGGACAACTGACGTAGGGAATCGTGGCGAGCCGTTGGGTCTTCTGGGCAAAGGAGGGCGCGGCGATGAGCAGCAGAGCAGAGAGCAGGCGGCGTGAGATTGTCATCGGTGAGGATGAGGATAGCGCAAGGGAGGGCGGTGTAAGTTTCGCGTTTGGAACAGCCTTGGCAAACTTCATCACGGGCGGACTGCGGGTGGCTTGCTAGTGAAGCATCGCCCCGGATGGCAGCAGAAAGGCGATGGGCCAGTCTTGCTGACCTTTGGCTACGAGGAGGGCCCAGTCGGGGGCGGGCGATTGGGTGCCGGGCAGGATTTCATACGACGGGTTAATTTGCTGAAAGCTGGCAGCGAGGCTCGATGCCTCGCCAACTCCGGAGAGGGTGATCGGCGCGGGGGCGTTCGCATGGCGGCTGCGTATGAAACGAGCGGCGATCTGCAGGTCGTCCATCAACTGCAAGAAGTAGGGGCGGCCGGTGAGCAGCGAGTTGTATACATAACCGCCAAGCACGCTTGAGAGCGGACTCATGTAAGCGTGTTCGAGATCGCCCTTGACGAGACCGGGGTCATCTTCGGAGATGGCTCGATAGTTCATCCGGGTTTCGCCCAGCCCGCGGAAATCAAACGAATACACGTCGTATCCCCTGGCCAGGAGCGCGACAATCTGCGGCCAGTCCTTTTCGCTTGCGTGGCCCTGAAGGCTGAACCAGAGGAGCGGGCCTTTGGTGGGAGCGCTTCGGTCATCGTGAATATGAAGCATTGGCATTTGCAGGTAGGTGCTGTGGTGAAGCACGTAGCGGTCGATGTGGACAGAGCCGATGGTGGAGGTGCCGACGGGCTCCGATTCGAGCGCTTGCGCTGAAGAACCGCCCTTGTATGGGCCGACGGTCCACGAGGCGATATCAGGCGCGTCGGTTTTGTAGAGCTGGGCGAGAGTTTCATGATGGCCTGGGTGGGTCTGGGCGGCGTATTCGGCAATCAAGTGAAGCAGAGACTGCGCGTCGGGGTAGTCGACAGAGACTTGTCCGCTGCGGGTGACTTTGAGATCGGCCTCTGGAAACGCCGTGACCGCAGGGAGTCCGTGTTGCGCGGGCAGACCGTTGAAGCGATCCAGGAAGCTGAGCGCTGCCTCCTGATTTTTGAGTGAGTACTGATGCTGGTTGTAGCTTTCGGCGAAGGCAATGCGGTCCGCGTGGCCGAACCGCCGGTAGAACGCGCTGACTTCGGCGAACGACTTGTGCGCACCTTGCACCGGGAAGAAATCGAGCGTGGCGGTTGCCACCATGACCGCGCGCGGATACATCAAGAGTAGGAGACCGGCGTGGTCCACGCCTTTCGAAATGAAGCCCGCGAGGTCCTGCTCCGGGTCGCTGTCAGGGTCGACGAAGATGCGGTTTTCAACGCGCATGGGAAGCGCAGTGATGTAGCAGGACGGAATGATGACCTTGATGCGCTCGTCAAGCGCACCGAGCAGAGCGGTCTGGAAGCCGCCGCCGCTGGTGCCGGTGAGACTGATGTGGTCGGCCTCGACGTCAGGACGCGTGAGCAGGTAATCGACTGCGCGCATACCGTCCCAGACTTCCCAGCGCGCGAGATTCGCGCCCGCCAGGTACGCAAGGTTGCCCATCACAGCGTGCTCCGCGCAGATGAGGTTATAGCGACTCCTTTTCGCCTTCGCATCCCAGAACTGGCTTCGCTCGCCCTGGCCGACGGGGTCCCAGCTGATGACTAAATAGCCGCGCTGTACGAGGCGCTGGCAGAGGTCAGCGTAGTGAATCTTCCCGTTTTGCGAGTGACCAGCCGCGACAAGAATTGCGGGGTGCACCTTCTTTCCGTTGTCTGGCACATAGACCAGCGCCGTGACGTAGAAGCCCGGGAGACTCTGGTACAGAAGCTTTTCAATGTGGAAGCCGCTGGCAGGGATGCGTCCGGTGATGGCAGGGCGAAGATCCGTCTTCTGCGACGGCAGGCCACCCATCATCTGGAGCACGGAGCGCCTTAGTTCTGCGCGCAACTGGAGCAGGTCGGCTTCGGTTTTTACCTGCGACCAGCGAGCCTGGCGGCGGTGATCCTGCTGCCAGGCAAGCGATGTCTGGTAAAGCAGCAACGGCGTCATCTGCGGGGCAGCGGGACCGGGGAGAGGAAGAACGCGGAAGGCTCCAGGCGGAGGAACGGTGGATTGCGCGTGCACCGGGAGGACGGTGACGGGGAGCGTGAGCAGCAGAAGAGTTCGAATCCGGGTGCAGTTTCGGGTGCAGTGCGGTCGCCTCGCCTCGAACCAGTTGGTCATAGACACTTCGGCTGCCCCTTATGAAACGGGTATCATAATACTTCTTTTTGTATGCTTTTGTTTCGGATAGGCTAGAATTCAATCGACCCAGGGTGGAAAAGGAGCATGAATGACGATCGAGATCTTTTCCTCGAAGGCGGCGCTGGCCGAAGCTGCGGCCCACGACGCGGCAGAGGCGATCATGGCTGCCGTTGCTGAACGAGGCAGGGCGCGGATTATCGCCGCAACGGGTGCGTCACAGTTCGACTTTCTGGAAGTGCTGACGAAGATCGAAGGCATCCCGTGGGAAAAGGTTGAGATGTTTCATCTGGACGAGTACGCCGGGATGTCCGAGGCAGAGCCCGCGAGCTTTTGCAGATACCTTCGAGAGCGGCTGATCGATAAGGTCGGCATCCAGAGGTATCACCTGCTCGATGGAACGAAGCCGACGGATGAGGTGATTCGCCAGGTGACGGAGGCGATTCGCGAGGCGCCGATCGATGTGGCCTTCGTCGGCGTGGGCGAAAACGGTCATCTTGCGTTCAATGATCCGCCAGCGGATTTTGAGGCGCCGGGGGCGTACATCGTTGTGGATCTCGACGACGCGTGCCGAAAGCAGCAACTGGGCGAGGGCTGGTTTCGCACACTGGCAGATGTGCCGCGCCAAGCCATTTCTATGACGATTCGCCAAATCATGGAATCGAAACAGATTCTTTGCATCGTGCCTGATGCGCGCAAGGCGAATGCGGTGAAGGCCTGTTTCGAAGGGAGTGTGAGTCCGATGGCGCCGGCATCGATTCTGCAGCGGCATTCGAACACGAAGGTTTATCTGGATGCGGAGTCAGGTTCGTTGCTGTCGCAGTCCGTGATTGAGGGTTTTCGCACATAGAGGGAGTCACGTTCGATGTCGATGAGCAAACTTTCTGCCTGCGCCGCGCTGATATGGACGGTCGCGGCCATGGCGTGCGGATCTGCCGCGGCGCAGGTGAAGGTGTGGCAGGGAACGATGACGCTGCCGACATACGAGGAGGGTGCGCCCGACGCGAATCCGCCTTTCGATACCTATGCGACCACGCAGTTCAACTACCCCTACACGCTCAGGAAGAATTTAACTGGCGAAAGGGCAGACCATGCCTGGCGCGCGGTGTTCCTTGAGAACGAGTATCTGAAATGCTCGGTGCTGCCGGACATCGGCGGACACGTGTACACGTGCGTGGACAAGATCAGCGGGCAGCCGATGTTCTATGCGAATCCGTCGATCAAGAAGGCGCAGATCGGCTATCGAGGCGCATGGGCGGCGTTCGGCATCGAGTTCAATTTTCCGGTTTCGCACAACTGGGTTTCGATGTCGCCGGTGGACTTTGCCTACAGGCAGAATGAGGATGGCAGCGGCTCTGTGTGGGTCGGCAATATCGATCGCGTGTACGGAATGCAGTGGACCGTGGAACTGAGGCTGCGCCCGGGGTCCACGCTGCTCGAGGAGCGCGTGAAACTCTATAACCGCAGTGACGTGCGGCATCGCTATTACTGGTGGAATAACGCAGCGGTCCAGGTATGGGACGACTCGAAGATTGAATATCCGATGCAGTTTGCGGCGTCGCACGGATTCACCGAGGTGCGGCGGTGGCCGGTCGGGCCGGAAGGCGCTGACCTGAGCGTCATCAAGAACCAGCAATTTGGACCGGTTTCGTATTTTGTCCACGGAAGCCGCGAGCCGTTCATGGCCATCTGGAACGCGACGACGGGGACCGGCACGGTGCACTATGCGGACTACAGTAAGCTTCCGGCAAAAAAGATCTGGTCGTGGGGTGCGGATGAGGAAGGTCTGGGATGGCGCAAGGTGCTTAGCGACAACGACAGTGCTTACGTTGAAGTGCAGGCGGGATTGTTTCGCAACCAGGAGACCTACTCGTTTCTGAATCCCGGCCAGTCAATTCAGTTCAGCGAGTACTGGATGCCGGTGCGAGGAACTGGGGGCATCGCGCGCGCGAACAAGGTTGGCGTCGTCAACATTCAAGCGCAAGGCAAGGATGTAGTCGCGTCGTTGAATGTGAATGAAAGCCTGCCGGGCGCACAGATTCAGCTGTTGCGCGGTGACAAAACAATCTGGTCGGGAGTGGCCGACCTGACGCCGCGGGAAGCGTGGTCCCATACGGTGGCTGCCGGCGACAACGATGCAAAGATCAAGTTTGAGCTGAGAGACCGGACCGGGAAACTGCTGCTGAGTCACACGGATGGCAAGTATGACTGGGACGCGGAGTCGACGATCAACGTTGGACCTCAACCGGCATACACAGTTCCTGAAGCCGATCAGCGCAGCAGCGATGATTGGCTGAAGCTGGGCACGGACGAGGAAGCAAACGGCAAAGTGCAACAGGCGATGGAGACCTATCGCGCGGCGCTGAAGAGGTATCCGCAGAGCCATGTGCTGCAGGTTGCGGCAGGAAGATTGGCTGCATCGCTGCAGCACAATGAGGAGGCGGTGAAGCTGTTGTCGGAGGCGCAGAAGCGCGACACGGCGAACGCTGAGATCGGCTATTACCTTGGGATCGCATATGAGGGACTGGGACACGCGCGTGAAGCGCGGGCGGCGTACGAAGTTGCGTATCGGCAGCCCGGATTTCAAGCACGTGCGGCCGCCCGAATTGGCCGGTTGCTGGCACGGCAGGATGATTTGCGTGCCGCGCAAGTATTTCTTTCAGAGGCCGCCGATGGGCTTCCGGCGGATAGCCGCAGCCATGAGCAGTTGGAGGCTGTGGTGCGGGCATCAGGGGACAAGGCGCTGGCAGACCAGCTCGCACAGGCAGGATTGGCGATTGATCCGCTGAGTGACTTTTTGAAAGAGGAAATGGGTGCGCCGAATTTATCCCATCTGGCTGCGGACCCGTATCGCGTGCTGCGCGTCGCCACGGAATACATGCAACTCGGGCTCTATGCGAAGGCGCTTGTGGTGTTAGAACGCACATATCCCGCGGTGCCCGCAGATCAGAGCGAGCCGGGCTCTGTGTTGCCGCAACAGCATCCGATGGTGCGCTATTACGCGGCGTACTGCAACGCGAAGCTCGGTCACACTTCGACGGCCGGCGCGGAGACAGTGAAGCAGCTTTTGCCGCGATATGTCTTCCCGTCCTCGGAGATGGACCGCCTGGTGTTGGAAGCCGCAGTTGCAACGAACAAGGACGATGCAACGGCGCATTATCTGCTCGGGACGCTGCTGTTTTCGAAAGGCTTCTATGACCCCGGCATGCAGCAGTGGGCAGAAGCGAAACGGCTGGCACCGAATCTGCAGATCGTCGATGCGGACATGGGCAAGGCATCCCTGCAATTAAACGGCGATGTGCCGCGTGCACTGGCGGCCTTTGAATCAGGCGTAGTGAACGACTCGGCAAACGCAGACATCTACTCGGGTCTCGACAAAGCCATGAGTTTGAGCGGCGTGTCAGCAAAAGAGCGTGCCCGTGCTCTGGGCCGCTTTCCTGGTGTGACGAACAATTCCGCCCCAGCGGCGATGCCATCGAGCCTTGTCTACCAGCTTGCACTGACGCGCGCAGAAGCCGGTGAGTATGACGCGGCGCTGGCGCTCTTTAAAGGGCGATTCTTCCCGAGTGAAGAGGGTGGCGTCAGCGCAACGCAAGTTTTGTTCGAGATAGAACTCATGAAGGCGGCAGCGGAAGCGGCCGCCGGACAGTGCACATCGTTGAAAGAGCTTCTGTCCAAGCCGCAACCCGGACTGGCGCTGAACGGTGCTGTCGCACGAGCTTACTTCCGCGAAGCACTTGCGGCGCAGTCATGCAAACTGGACGCGGAAAGCCGGGAGCTGTTGGGGAAGGCGGCGGACAGCAAGAACAATGCGGATGCTGCGTGGGCGGCGAAGGCCAGCCGGCTGCTCGGCCACAAGAGTGGGCAGCAGCAGAACCTCGAAGCCGCGCTCGCGTCTGCCGAGCGAGTGAAGGATACGAGCTCCTACACGGGATGGTGGTGGTACAGCATAGGCACGATCGAAGCTGAGCTGCATCACAACGATCGTGCGCAGGCGGCCTTTCGCAAGGCTCTGTTGCTGCCGGACAGCATGATGTCGCATCATCTGTCGCGCGCCGCAATTGCAGAACTGAACGGTGGCAGGAATTAATTAGAGGACGTGCAGCCTGAGGCGACGGGCTGGCGGAAATAAATCTGGCCCCGAATCGATTTGCAGGATCCCGTTCTTGTTCGCGCGAGCCTGCAGGGAGCGGACCGGAACGCCGGGGCTATCGGCGCCTGGGCCTGCGAGGTTGCTGCCTGCGAGTTCGAGATCGTAGTGCCGATCTGGAATCAGCCCTGCGATCCACACCCTATGCGATGGAAACGACGGCAGCGTCACTTCCGCGAAGTCCAATTGGGAGTCACGGATACTAAAGAGCGCAGCGATACCCGGTTCGCTGCGGCGAGTGCAGGCCGCTCCTGTGAGCCCGACGCCTTCCAGCAGCTCCACCGTTTGCTTTCCGGTTGTTCCGCGATCGCCGATTTCAAAGAGATGAAGAAAGCTGTCCTCGAGCTGCGGCGTGGCTGGTGATACTTCAATCCTCCATGCTCCCGGTACGACGTTGCGGCGATTGGAGCGTTCGATGCTCTTGATGTCGTCGCCCCAGAATCTTTTCCACATTGCGAGCTCAACGGGATCTGTCGGCAGCGGACCGCCCTCGGCGGGTTCGAGCGGCCAGTTGCGGCCCGTTCCCCATGTGCCACCCTCGGCGTTTCCCGGCGTCCAGAACTTATAGCCAGGACCTCCTCGCCTGGAGGTGTTGTGATGGATGGGCAACAGCGTGTGCACGGTCATTTCGCCGTCTCCATCCTGAAAGCGAAAGCTTCTGGCGTCACTGAACGACTCTTCGCCGTTGGCGGTCGTCCTGCCGGTACCGTCAATCGCAGGCATATTTGTGCCGTGCAGCAGCCACGTCTTGCGAAACGAGGGATCGGTGCTGATGACGCGATCGAAAACACATAGAACATCGATCCCTGGGATGTAGAGGAGCTGGCGAGTGAACGAGCGCAGCTTATGTGGCGAATAGGCGCGGGTGGCATCGCCGAAGGCATAGTAATACGCGCCGCCGCCACCTACCGTGTCACCACTATCGATGACTTTGAGGTGTGCGAGATCCCATAGGTCGCGCGTCTTCTCCCAATCTTCACGGCTGCGCAACGTGTTCCAGAAGCGCGAGGAGTCCATGCGCTGGCCGCCGTCGTTCGCGGCTTGAAGCAGGTTTTCCGACCAGAAAAAATGTTCCTTCGGGTCGTAGACGAGCATGGTGTTGTGGGCGATCGTGCGGCGGTAATAGTTGATGTAGTGAGGACTCTCGGACTCTGTATAGTCGGCGCCGCTGTCGATCGCGAGATAGCCGCGGTGGTAAATGGAGAAGTGTCCGCGATCGAGGTGCTGATGCTTGGCGAAGTACGGCCCGCAGTCGAACTCGATCCAGGTGGCATTCGGTCCCCATTCGTTGCGGAAGACGACCTGGTCCACGCCAGGGAAATAACGATGCAACGGAAGCTCTTCTGAATTTGTGCGCGTAGGGTTGCGCGGCTCGACGTCAGGATCGTTCCACAGGAAGTCGAGCACAGGAAGCGCCCACTTGCTGACCGCAAAGCCGCTGTCACGTAGAAGCCAGGCGGCGTACGGGTTCTTGAAGCGATTGACAGCATAGCCTAGCGCTGTCGTGTCGCGGTCGTCGAGAATCGGGTACTCATTATCGCCTTCGCGTGAGGGCGTGCCATCGGGCATCAGCTTGTAAAGGTACGTATCGGCGAAGCTTTCGTAGATGCCGAAGCGAAGCGCAGGATCGAAGCCCGTGGTGGTGCGCTCAAGTTCCGCAAGCATCGCGATTGGGACATAGGCAATCCGCATATAGTCCATCGACTCGTGATAACTGCCGCGAGGCGTGACGATCTCAGAGACTTGCAGAATGTTTTGAAAAGCGCGAGCCGTTTTGTCCTGAAGTTCGACGACGGAGGGTTCCCGCAGGCGGCGCCTGGCCACCGCACAGATAGCGAAGGTTGTGAGGCCAAGAAAGCGAGTTGTGTAGTTGTGGAATGAGGCTTGTTCAGGATTCCGGATGTCCGGCGTTGCAGCCATAGTGGCTGCGGCGTCCAGCAGCTGCTTCGCCACCCTGTCTTTTAGCGCGTTGTCGAACGCAGGGTGCTCATAGAGCCAATCGAATGTAAGCGACCAACCGGCAATTGGAAGCCATCCACGCGAACCCGGTGCCGGGGGTGCGGTGCGGCGCATCTCTGCGAGAGCTTCCTGCGCGAAGTGGTCTTGACCGGTGATGAGCCACGAGAGCGCGTTGCCTGCCATGTCAGCCGAAGGCCTGCGGCCCGCAGCGTATCGCGCGCGCAGGATGTCGAAACCGCAGAACGGGTCCGTTGAGCCAAGCAGCATGGTCGGGCCGCTCTTGAGTTGCGAATAGGCCGCTGGCGAAAACGCAAATGCAGCCGAAGCCGCGAGCATTTGGGTGAACTGCCGGCGCGAGAGAAACGGATGAGTCATGCGTGAGTTCATGAGGGGTGGCGGGCCGCGACAAGGGTTTTTCGTACGGAACGAATGCCGCGTGGCACCAACCATAGTGACGCAGCCACACACAGAGTCAACGCACTAAAGGAAAGAATGATTGGGTAAGCTCCGGACTGATTGGGAATGAGCAGAAGCAGGGAAGCGAGACCGATGCCGGCGACTGCGCGGCTCAGGAAGCGAAAGACCGGCTGGCTGAAATCAGGTGTGTCGCTGATTTCGGATGGGTCGACGGGGGTGTTGAGTTTCTTGAAGAGGCGAGCGCGTCCGGGAAGCTCTTTGCCGTCGAAGAGCATGCTGAGGAAGAACACCGCAAACGCCGGAGGGATCACATAGATGACCTGCTGAATAAAGGTCCAGTGAAAGACGAAGTCGCCAAGGATTCCCAGGGTGAGGCCAGTTGCGAAGGTGGCCATGCCTGACCACCATGGCGTGCGCCGAAAAACGAGACCGAGCAGTGCGGGAGGACCATATGACAGCGAAATGAGGGTGTTGAACGTCATCATGACGCTGAAGATGCTGTCACCGCGCGAGGCCATGATGACGGCACAACCTGTCGTTACACCACCGATCATCAATGTCATAAAAACCCCGACAATGAGGAGCTCTCGTTCTCCAGCCCTGGGCCGCAGAAGCGTTTGATAAATGTCTTTCGAGAGAATGGCGGATTTGAGATTGAAATTTGCGGAGAGACTTGCCATCGTGGCACTGAACATGGCGGCGAGCATTACGCCGATGAGGCCATGTGGCAGGTAGGTAAGGCTCGCGGCAACATAGGAAGCTTCGTTCGGGTTCGCAAGGTGCGGCCAGATGGCATGCAGGTTTGGATAGACGATGCGCATCGCCATCGGTGGAATAAACCAAAGAAACGCCCCCAGGAAAAACAAGCCTGCACACAACAGCGCGACACGCTTTGCGGCGCGCTCGTCTTCCACGCTGAAGTACCGTTGAGCCATCGCGGCGGTGTTGTAGCCGAAGGAGACCATCACGGTCCAGCAGGCGAGATAGATCCATCCGAACTCGCCCCGAACAGGAATTGTCTTCATCTCGACCGGCAGCGAATGGATGAGTCCGGAGAGCCCGCCGACGTGGAGTAAAGAGGCAACCGCGAGAACGATGCAGAACGGGAGGAGTATAGAGGCTTGCAGGAAATCGGCAATAACGACGGCCCACAAACCACCGGCCACACTGTAAAAGAGGATGACGGCACCCGTCACCAGGATCGTAGCGATTACCGAGAGCTGGCACGCAGTCGAGACAAAGAGACTCAGGCCATAGAGCATTGTCGCGCTGGTAAAGATCTGAAAGATGATGGTGGCCCATGAAAATGTCTGGTGTGTTGCCGGGCCAAACCGATCCGCCAGGTACTCCATCACCGTGCTGATGCGAGTGCGCCGCCAGCGCGAAGCGAAAACATAGTAGCCGAGCAGATAGCAAAGAGCATTGCCCAGGTAGAGCCCGATGGCGGCGATGCCCGACTTGTAAGCAACACCCGCACCCCCGGTGAACGTCCAGGCGCTGAATCCCGACATAAAGGAACTGAGCCCGGCGACCAGCCACGGAATGCGGCTTCCTCCGCGAAAATACTCGGACGCGGTGCTGTTGAATCGAATGACATAAAGGCCCACACCGATCATGAGCAGGGTGTAGCAAGCGATGACGGCGTAGTCGATCGTGTTCGCCACAAGCATGCCGATACTTTCGTTTAGCTATCTATGATGTGTCAAGAAGATAGTTACGGGAAATAAAACGAAATATAAAGCTCTATTTCGTGCTAGACTCAGGTCGATTTATGCGGAAGCCAACTATTGCGATTCTGGCCGGAAGAGAGCTCTTCTCGTCGTTTTTTGACGAGCGCCGACAGCGGCGTCTCAGCCGTTTTGCACACTGGGAACTGGCAACCCTGCCTACCGGCACTTGCCGGTTCCCGTCGTTTTTGCAAGGCGTTCAGGCGCTGATCACCACCTGGGACAGCCCGTATTTGCCGGCCCAGGCGGTAAAGTGTATGCCTTCGCTGAAGATGATTGCGCACTGCGGCGGCGAGGTAAAGAAACGCTATGAACGATCGTTGTTTAAGGACTTGACTATCGTGAATACGGCCGAGCCCATGGCGCGGCCGACAGCAGAGCTGGGAGCAACGTTTCTGCTCTATGCTGCGCGCAACATCGACTACTACCGGACTGCACTTCGTAAGCCCTCGAATCGCATTTATGACGAAGCTCACACTGGCGGCGGCATCTCGGAATCGATCCTGAGCCGGGAAGTGGGAATGATCGGTTTTGGGCGCGTTGCCCGCGCGCTGGTCGAAATGATGCGTGGTTTCGACGTGCGCTGGAGAGTGTACGATCCCTACGCTTCGAGATCGCTGACCACCGGGTTGCCTGTGAAGTTTGAGTCGCTCAACGGCGTGCTGGGGCGCAGTTCCCTGTTGGTTGTGGCTGCTTCCTTGACGGAAAAGACTCGAGGCCTTCTGAGTGGTGAACGGTTGTCGAGGATGCCGGACGGGGCGGTCCTCATCAACATTGCGCGCGGCGGTCTCGTCGACCTGGCCGCGCTTACGCGTGAAGTGGCGAGTGGCCGGTTGCGCTGTGCGCTGGATGTGACGGACCCAGAGGAGCCGCTTCCGGTCGGCCATCCGCTGCGCTCGTTGCCCGGTGCGATCACAACTCCGCACGTTGGCGGCGGCGGCCGTAAAACTCGCGGTGAGATGGCAGACGTGGCTATAGAGGAGCTCGAACGTTTCTTCGCCGGCGCGCCGGTTAAGTATCGAGTAACAACGCAGATGCTGAGCCGGATGACATGATGAAGACGAGTTTTTCAACGCTGGCTTGCCCGGACTGGAGCTTCGACCAGATTCTGCAAGCCGCTGTGAACTATGGCTTTGACGGTGTGGAGTTGCGCGTCATCTCGCGCGAGCTCGATTTGTGGAAGCTGCAGGAGTTTCAAGCGAGCTCGCTCGCTATAACTCGCAGGCGCGTTGAGGGTCTCGGACTGCAAATAGCTTGCGTTAACTCCAGCGCATGTTTTCATTCACCGGATGCGCAGGAGCGGCAAAGAAATGTTGATTCCGTATTGCGCATGGCGGAAATCGCCGCTGGACTTGGCGCGCCATCGGTTCGGGTATTTCCTGACAGCATTCAAACTGGTTGCGACTATGCGCAAACCGCAGGATGGATTGTCGAGTCGCTGGTGGATGTGGCAGAGAAACTGAAATCCAGCGAGATTCAAGCATGGTTGGAGAGTCACGGGGATTTTGCGACGGGGAGCGCGGTCAGCGAGATCTTACGGAGGGTGAATCGCAACGATCTGGGCCTCATCTGGGATCCCGCAAACGCCTTTTGTCAAAACAGCGAAACACCCTTCCTCTCGCCGGAGATGCGGGCGCATCTGCGCCACGTCCACCTGAAAGATCTGAAACTCAATGGAGCTGGAACCGTGAAATATGTGCTCACCGGCGAAGGCGATTTCCCGTTCGACGCAGTGTTTGCGGCGCTCGAAGCGGTCCGCTACCAGGGCTTCGTTTCATTTGAGTGGGAAAAGCAGTGGCATCCCGAGCTTGCGTCTCCCGAAGTGGCGCTTCCGCATTTCGCGAGGTGGTGGAAGGAGAGGGCGGTCAGGGTATGGTGAGCGCCATTCGAACGCTGACCCCGGACGACGTGTCGTCGGCGATGGAGTTGTCGATTGCGGCGAACTGGAACCAGACGGTCGAAGACTGGCAGCGCATGATACGGTTTTCACCGGATGGTTGCCGCTGCGTCGAGAGCAACGGGAAAATTGCGGCGACGGCGACGCGGTTGATGTATGGGAACAGATTGGCATGGATCGGCATGGTTCTCACAAGGCCGGAAAATCGGCATCGAGGGTATGCTCGGCGCTTGATGGAAGATGCAATTGCGAGCGCCGACAATCATGGAGTTCGCACGCTGAAACTGGACGCGACAGAGCAGGGGCGCTCACTTTATGCGAGTGTCGGGTTTGTCGTGGAGAACACGATTGAACGCTGGGAACGCCAAGGCAGCGCGGACATGAACAAGGCTGTGCGATCTGCATGCCGGTTCCCAGAGGAATTGCTCGCGCTGGATGCGAAGGCTTTCGGTGTCTCGCGCAAAGAACTGCTGCAGGACCTGTGTGCGTCGGCCAACTGCGAATTCACATCCTCTGGGTATGTTCTGTCTCGTGCAGGAAGAGTGGCACGTTACCTGGGGCCATGCGTGACTGCGTCGGCCAATGACGCACGACTGTTGATTGCAGGGCAACTGAATGCCTGCGCGGATGGGTGTGCATGGTATTGGGATTTTCTCCCTACGAATGCAGAGGCAGTGAGGTGTGCTCAAGAGCTCGGATTCACGCGAAGTCGCGTGCTGTGGCGCATGCGCCGCGGAGAAGCGATCCACACCGACGATTCATCGATTTATGCTATTGCGGGATTCGAGCTGGGGTGAATATGAAAATCACAAACGAACAACAGTTGGAAGAACGGATGTCACACCCGACAGCAGCAGATATAGACGCGATGCGTACGCTCGAAGGTGATGTGGCGATCCTGGGTGTGGGCGGAAAAATGGGGCCGACGCTTGCTCAGCTTGTTCGACGCTCCGCCGAAGCAGCCGGAAAGAAAACCAAAGTCTTTGGTGTGGCGCGGTTCACCGACAAGAACATGCCCGATGCTTTGCGCGCCCATGGCATCGATCCCATCGCCTGCGATCTGCTCGAGCCTGAACAGCTTCGGAGACTGCCCGATGCGGAAAACGTAATCTTTATGGCCGCACGGAAGTTCGGCACAACGGGTGCGGAACACTTGAGTTGGGCCATTAACACGCAGTTGCCCGCGCTGGTGGCTGATCGCTATCGGAATTCACGCATCGTTTGCTTCTCGAGTGGCAACGTATATCCGTTGGTGCCCGCGACCCGTGGTGGCGCTGACGAACAGACACCGGTCGGCCCGCAGGGTGAATACGCGCAATCTGTCCTCGGCCGCGAGCGCGTGTTCGAGCACGCTTCCCATCGATGGGGAACCAAGGTTGCCTTCCTGCGACTAAACTATGCCATCGATTTGCGCTATGGCGTGCTCGTCGATATAGCACGAGCGGTGTTTGAACGCAGGCCGGTCGATGTTCGTATGCCGCTGGTCAACGTCATCTGGCAGGGCGACGCAAACTCTGTTGCTTTGCGTGCGATTGCGCATTGTGACTCGCCGCCCTTTGTTCTGAACCTCACAGGGCCGGAGACGCTGAGCACGCGTTGGATCGCGGAACAGTTTGCACAGCGATTTGATATGCATGCATTGTTCAGCGGGGAAGAGTCTTCGCATGCGCTGCTCAACAATTCAGCGAAATGCCATCAACTGTTCGGATATCCAACGGTGACGGCAGGCGCGATGATCGACTGGATTGCAGATTGGATCGCAGGCGGCGGCGTGCATAGCAACAAGCCGACACATTTCCAGACCCAAGACGGAAGATTCTAATGGACGTGCGCAGAAAGCTCGCGGAAGGCCTTGTAATTCCTGCACACCCGCTCGCGCTCACATCCGGCCGGAAACTCGATGAGAGGCGACAGAGAGCACTGACGCGCTACTACCTCGCTGCCGGGGCCGGTGGCGTCGCGGTGGGTGTTCACACGACGCAGTTCGCTATTCGCAATCCACAAATCGGACTCTACCGCCCGGTGCTGGAACTAGCGATGGAAGAAGTGGCGAGCAGCAATGTAGTGAAAATCGCGGGCGTTTGCGGCGGCACAGGTCAAGCGGTACGCGAAGCCGAGCTTGCGCGCGGTCTTGGCTTTGACGCTGTGCTGCTCAGCATGGGTGGTTTGAAGGACCTTGGTACCAACGACCTGGTCGAACACGCGAGAGCAGTTGCAGGCGTTATTCCCGTGATCGGCTTCTATCTGCAACCGTCGGTGGGTGGCCGTTTGCTGTCGTATGAGTTCTGGAGAGAGTTCGCCCAGATTGAAAACGTAGTAGCCATTAAGATGGCGCCGTTCAATCGCTATCAGACGATCGATGTTTTGCGGGGCGTCATTGATTCGGGACGCTCGTCCGAGATCGCCCTCTATACGGGGAACGACGACAACATCCTCATTGATTTGCTGACGCGGTGGAGCTTTGGAGGCGAGACACTGCGAATAGTCGGAGGGCTGCTCGGGCACTGGGCAGTGTGGACCAGTAAGGCGGCAGAGCACCTCGCATTGGCGAAATCCAGCGGCAAACAAATCTCCGCAAAGTCGCTTACGCTGGCACAACAGATCACGGACGCGAACGCCGCGTTCTTCGACCCTCGACACAACTTTGCGGGCTGCATCGCCGGTATCCATGAGGTGCTGCGGAGGCAAGGCTTGCTGCAGGGCACCTGGTGTCTGGATGAGCACGAATCGCTCTCAGCCGGCCAAAGCGAAGAGATCGATCGGGTGTATGGCGCGTATCCCGATCTTTCCGATGATGCGTTTGTGCAGGCTCATCTTGATGAGTGGCTGCGATAGCTGCGTTGAATTCAGATACGAAGGCAATGGGAGAGCCGGTGCGAGAGCAGACGTTCCACAATACCTCGAGGCCTCGCAAGTTACGCTGGTGGATCGGGGCGATGCTCTTTGGGTCGACGGTCATTAATTACCTGGACCGGCAAACGCTTTCGCTGCTTGCGCCCTACTTGAAAGTTTCCTATCACTGGACGAACAGCGATTACGCGGATTTGGTAATTGCGTTCCGCGTCGCGTACGCCATTGGGCAAACACTGTGCGGCCGCTGGATTGATCGTGTGGGGACACGTCTGGGCATTACCTGCACGGTCTTCTTTTACTCGATCGTGTCCATGTTGACGCCTCTGGCCAATGGGTTTTTCAGCTTTATGGGTTTCCGCTTCATGCTGGGCTTCGGCGAATCCGCGAACTGGCCCGCCGCGACGAAGGTCGTCTCGGAGTGGTTTCCCGCAAAGGAGCGGGCGCTTGCCACAGCGCTCTTCGATAGCGGTTCGTCCATCGGTGGAGCATTGGCTCCCTTTCTCGTTTTGTCGATTTATTTCCGCTGGGGTTGGCGGCCGGCGTTCGTTGTGCCGGGTGTGTTGGGACTTCTGTGGCTGCTTGTTTGGCGAAAGTTTTACTATCCGCCAGAACAGCATCCCCAGATTTCCGATGAAGAGCTCGAGTTACTTCGCCGCGACCGCCGTGCCGTAACGACCGAGGACACAGAGACGAAACTGCGTTGGCGTGATGTGCTGCGACTGCCGCAGACATGGGGCGTTATCGCGGCGCGGGCCTTCACGGATCCCGTATGGTACTTCGTCACCGACTGGTTTCCGGTGTACCTGGTTGCGAAAGGCATCGACCTGCGTAACGGTCTCATCGCCATCTGGGTTCCCTTTCTTGCAGCGGACCTCGGTAACTTCGCAGGCGGAGCGGCATCCGGCTACCTGATTCGCAGAGGCTGGTCGCTCGGATGGGCGCGCAAAGCACTGGTCGTCGTTGGCGGCTGCGGCATGCTGCTGCTGATTCCGACCGTGTTCACGCAAAGCCTTTGGCTCATCACGACGCTGTTTGCTCTGGCGACGTTCTCGTATGCATGTTTTAGTACGATCGCAAATGTTTTGCCCTCGGATCTGTACAAGAGCAATGCCGTCGCAACCGTGAGTGGCCTGAGTGGGACCGGGTCGGGTATCGGTACCATCCTCGCGATGAAAGCCGTCGGCTACCTTTCCGACGCCCGAGTGCTGAAGCACGGCCACGTCTTTGATCCCATCGTCATCGCGAGCGCCATCGTCCCGCTCATTGGCATGATTCTTGTGCTGCTGCTGGTTCGGAACACGCGCGCGACAGAGGAAGGTCTCGTTCGGCCGCTCTGAATGTTAGTGAACAAAAACGTTGAGAGGAATGCTGTTCGCCATTGCGCGCAGGCCGTCAGCGTTTGGGTGAAGATGATCGCCGCTATCGTACGCAGGGAGAAGGCGACCTGGGTGCGCCTGGTCACGCACCACTTTGTCGAAGTCGACGACGGCATCAAAATCTTTCGAACTGCGAACCCACTCGTTGACAGCCTGGCGCATCTTCTCGCCCTCAGTTGAAGCGTACTTGCAGTTTTCGTAAGGCAGTATGGTTCCTCCGATGACTTTGATCCCCTGCGATCGCGCCCGCGCGGCGATTTGTCGGAGCGCGTCGATGATGTTTTGCGCAGTCGCCGGCGGATCTTCTACTGAGGGCTTGAGGATGTGGCCGATATCGTTGACGCCTTCCAACACGATAAGATACTTCGCGCCGGCCTGTTTCAAGACGTCCCGGTCGAATCGCTTGAGCGCGCTGTCTCCGAACTCATCATCGTTGTGCAGCAGCCGGTTGCCGTTCAGACCGGCATTCAAGACGCCTGTCTCCGATAACGCGGGGTCTGCCTGCAGCCGAGCAGCCAGCACATTCGGCCAGCGGCCATTCATGTCTGTCTCGCTCGCTGCTCCATCCGTGATGCTGTCGCCGAGTGCAACGATCGCTGAGGGAGCGTCAGACATTACATCAATGCCTCGCACGAAGTAGTATTCGCCTGTTGTGGAAGCTGTTGCGAGTGTTTCGGTGCCTACAACATTGCCTTGAGACTTGTAATTCGTTTGCAAAGCATAGGAATGTACGGTGGACTGGCGTATCGGCTGCGCGGGGACAAACAGACTGACCGCAACATCGCTGAGAGGTCTAAGAGTTATGTCGACCGGGTCGCTCAGCACCATCGCGCCTGCCGGCAGGGTGACCAGGCTCTGTCCTCCGAAAGTCAGTTTTCTTGTCGAGGAAATATCGATTGCGCTGCCATTTTTTCGTGGCGCAATGCTTGCTGCACCGATTGTCAACGGCTGCGTCCCAAATTCATTCGTGAAGATGACGCGCACCTTGCTGCCGCCGACGGAGATGTGCATGATCTGGCGGTATGTGGTTGCAGTGGATACAGCTGTGGTATTTCGCTTACCTTCAGGAGCGGCGGCCCACGTGCCCACCCATGTTCCCGCAGGAGATGACGTTGTAGTTGACGGAAGCGCAAAAGCGCTTGCAGCCAAGAATGAATAGGCGCAAATCAGCAGGAATAATGAACGTGTTGCACGTACCCTTGCACCCATAAACCACCTGTCGTGGCTGGAATTTGCTAGACAACCGTCACTTCGATGCCTGCGTCGCGAATGGCCTTTACCTGATCCGCGGGGAGTTTGCCATCTGTAATGACGTAGTCGATTTCAGCAGTGCCCACGATGAGCGAGAGGCTTCTGCGATTGAACTTGCTCGAATCACACACCGCTACGACCGTCTGCGCGGCTTTCACCATAGCTCGATTGACGCGTGCTTCGAGCACATTCGGCGTCGTCAGGCCGACTTCAAGATCAAAACCATCGACGCCCAGGAACACAATGTCTGCGTGCATCTCTTTCAGCACGTCTTCCGCGAGCGGGCCAACGACTGAAAGAGAGTTCTTACGCAACGTTCCACCGATCATGACAATTTCAAAATCGCTGCGCGCCAGATCGGCGGCGATATTGAGCGCATTGGTAATGATTGTGAGTTGGCGTAGAGAAAGTATCTCCCGTGCGATCTCTGTCGTTGTAGTACCCGAATCGAGGATGATGCATTGACCGTCAGAGACCATGGCTGCCGCGGCCTTGGCGATCTTTACCTTCTCCTCATGGTGCAGTTCGCCCTTTTCCTGAATCGTGGGATCGGAAAGCGCACCTGCCTGTGCGGGCAGCGCGCCACCGTGCGTTCGTATCAGGAGATCCTTTGATTGCAGGTAGTCGAGATCTTTGCGAATCGTGATTTTGGACAGATTGAGGTCGTTAGAAAGCTCGTCCACCAGCACGCGGCCGTGCTTTTGAATCAGCGTCAGGATGTGCTGACGCCGCTCTTCAATCAACATCGGCGCCTGCTTGTTCGATCTTTTCATGGCCTGCCTCTACGCGTTCCGTCCGGAAATGGTTTAGCCGAAGTGTAGCAAAACGAAAGAAAGAGAAGTCATACTCCTTTGCGCCACTTGCGGTCGTCAGGCCGCTTTATATCGAGCGAAATGGAGCCGTCTGCATTGGTCGGCTGCTCGCATGACCAGCGAACCGGTTTCAAAACGCCGGGTCTGATTTCGAGCTCCGCCGACAAGCGGATCTCCCCGACGTAACCCTTCGCAAGGAAAAACGAGCCGAGACGAAGGCCACCTCCATGCGGATGGCCCGCATCGAGCGAGCCTCGTACCTTGAATGAGCCGTCGGGGCTTGCGATTTGAAGCCATAGGACGCCGGGCACTCCAGCCACGCCATGGTTCGAAACACAAATCACCAGTTCCGACCTCCCCGATCGTTTGCGTTGCCATACCCATGATGGGCGAATCCGATAACCCATGCGTTTTCGAAGTTGCGCAAACCCTCGTGGGTGCAAACGATTGTAGTTTTCCAAATTCCCAGACTCAGTCCACAAGGACCAGTAGTTGGCCCTCAAATCGAGCACATGCAACATGTAGTTTTCGAGTACGTTCACATTGGCGGCGTCAGTGGTCAGTTTGGAGGCGTCATAAGCGCGGAAGTAGCCATCTTCCAAAATCGCTGCGAGACAGGACGGCCGGTTTGCTAATTCTTCGATCTGGATTGGCTCTTCGACGATGATGCTGTCCGAGCGCACCCACGCTCCTCCGCGTACCGCGATTTCAATCGCTTCACGGTTGCCCGTGTTGCTGATGTCGGGCTGCGTGTTCATCGCCAGGGGCGTCTTCTTCCAGGCGGCGAGCTGCATGCGGACCATCTGATTGAGCGTTCGCTGCGCAGTCGCGGGGTCCGGGAACGGGCTTGGATTCCCGCCAAAATGGCCCTCGCCCCAGAAGCCGACGTGCATCACGTCGACCCACTCCATCACCGGGTCGCCATCGAACCTCTCCGCGAGCAAATGGTTCAACTCCCGAAGTGCGCTTTGATAGGCAGGATGGTCGTAGCGCGGCTCCGTCCAATACGCTTGCGTTCCGTTCGCCGGCTTTTTGTCTCCCGACCTGGCCATCGGTGCAATCTTCACCAACGGAACGCGCGCCTGCAGAAATTCCGGCAGCGCCAGCTGTTTCGGCTGAAAGGCCGTGTTGGAGGACTGCACGCGGAACGCGACGCGCAACCCGTGCCTGCGCGCGGCATCGAATGTCAATTCCCACACAGGATCGAGATGAAGGCGCCCAGGCTGCTTCTGCACGTTGCGCCAGTCACACCGGATATAGAGGACGTCGACGAAGGGCAAGCTCGCCATCTTCTCCACATGATCTTCGAGCGTTTGCCGTCCTTCCCGCACGGCGATCGACGGGCCACTTTCTTCCCACGTGTAGCCGACAAGTCCGTAGCCCGGATTGCGTAGAGGCTTTCCCGATGGCGTGCTGAAGTAGATGCACTGCCAACCCTGGTCCTGGTCGATGTCGAATGGTCCCTGGTTGAGGTGCTCATGTGCGGGAAATATTGAGCCAAAGTCGAAGCCTTCCCACAAATGTCGCGGGCTGGGTTCGGTTGCCAGCGCTTTCACTGCTGGCCGTAGAGGAAGAAGGGCGGCGCCCTTCAACAGATCTCTGCGCTGTATCAAGGGTCACCTAATTCAGGGGCAGGGGATAAAGTATGAGATGGCGAAACGAAAAGAAGCCAGTGCAACAGAGACCGGATGAACGAGGAATTTAAAACGAATACACGGCCGCTTCGCGTTGCGCACATAGGCGCGGGCGAGTGGAGCCGTTATATGCATGGGCCCGCGTTGCAGCGGTTGGCCCAGCATTCGCTCGTGTCGCTCGAAGTGATTTGCGACTTGCAGCTCAGCCGTGCGGAAGAATTTCGTAATCAATTTGGTTACAGGCTTGCCACGGACAACATTGATGAGGCGCTCCAGCGCGCGCAGCCGGAGGTGATCGTATGTACTGTGCAGCCGTCGGCCACGGCCGCGCTGGTGAAGTCGCTGCTGCCGCTGGGAGTTCCGCTGTTCATCGAAAAGCCGCCGGGAATCTCTCTCGATGAAGCGAACTCTCTGGCGGCGGCTTCCGAAGCAGCAAAGGTGCTGACGTTCGTCGCATTCAATCGCCGCTCGATCCCGTCGCTGGTGCGATTGAAGCGGTGGAGTCTGGAGAACCCGGTACGCAGTGCGCGTGCGGAGATGCTCCGCACGAACCGCATGGAGCCGGAGTTCGCGATTGTGACGGGGATTCATATGCTCGACACTATGCGCTTTCTGTTGGGAAATCCTACGGAAATCGAAGTGCGCCGTCGCATGTATGGAAGCTCCGTCGTTTGCGACTCCTGGGTGCGCCTGCTGTTCCCGAACGCGGTGGAAGCGGAGATATCGCTGCTGCTGAATACCGGCATCAAGCGCGAAACGTATCGCTTGACTGCGGACGGCGCGAGCGCCGAGGCGGCGCTCGGCGCGGCGTACAACGCCGACACATCTTTCCAGGGTGACCGGTACTGGTGTGGAGAGAAGATTGTCGAGCAGCATCCACTATCCGACGACCGCCTGGTGGACGACGGTATCGTGGGCGAATACGAGGAGTTCATTCGCCTTGCCATCGCGAATGCTCCTTCGACCTGCTCGCTAACGGACGCGGCGTTTTCCATGCTCCTCGCGAAAGCCGTTCATGACGGCTATTCCGGCTCAATTGCGCCCTTGTTGATCGGATCGTAACGCAAGGCTCTATTCGCCCGGCGCCAGTTTTGGGGTCGCGATATCCGGCCGCCGTTTGTCTCCGCTTGCGGCGCCGTGCCACACGCCCCCGCCAAAAGTAGTGATGTAGATCATGTTCGGATCCTTGAGGTCCGGCATAACGCGATGCCCCCACTTGAAGTTGAAGCCGGAGATGCGCGTCCAGTGCAAACCGCGATCCATCGAGCGCCACGCCGAGGATTCAAAACCTGCGGCATACAGCGTGTTTGGATTGCTCGGATCGACGGTGACATCGTAAATGTGCTGGTCGCGATCAAGCACGTTCTTCCAGCTCTTGCCGCCATCGTCCGACAGGAAAATGCCGCCACCCACTCCGCGATCGTGCGTTGCCCTTGTCCACGCGGATAAGTACAGACGATTTGGATGATCGGGGTCGACGGTCAGCCCGTTCGGTCCGTTCACCCCGGAAGGAAGCGTCACGGGCGTCCACAAGTCTCCGCCGTTGGTAGATTTGTAGAGCGCGCCATCGCCCGGCGTGTTGATGCTGCCGTCTTCGCTGCGGCGAGCAATCACGACATAGAGAGTCCCGTCTTTCGCCCGGGCCAGCCGCCAGGCGAGGGGCTCCTTCTGCAGGATGCCCTGGTTTTTCAAGGTCCACGTCGCGCCATCGTCGGTGCTCTTGTACACGCCGCGTCCCATCGCCGCGACCCATATGGTTCGTTTGCCCGCAGGACTGTCGGGGTCGAGCAGAATGTGAGTCGGCGCGGTTTCCGGCATGCCCTTGTTGGACGGTTTCCAGGTGCGCCCGCCGTCCGTGCTGACGCATACCCCGCCCCGATACGTCGTGGCCGACCGCGTGCGCCACATCTTAGGCCGCGGCAAGTCATGTGTTCCGCTCATCACGCCCCACATTTTGTCGCGAATCGCTGGGTCGAAGATGACCCAGTAGGTTGTATTGCTCCACTCCTCGGGAACGCCTGTGACCGACCGAGTCCACGAGCGACCGTCATCCTCACTGCGGAAGAGGCCGATATCTGTTGTCGGAATGAAGCGGCGGCTCTTATCGAACGGATCGAAAAGGTAGCCATAGTTTGTGGTGACATCGAGCCCGGTGCTCGTCCAGCTGCCGTTCGCCGCTTGTTTTGAGTAAGCGCCATGCCACGTAGCGCCACCGTCGGTGGTGATCATCGTCCGGCCGAAGTCGGTGCCATAACAAAGCTCCGGGTCCTGTTCCGCCACGCTAAGCCCCAACGGATTCTCTCCCCACTCGACGCCAATCTGTTTGGAGATCCAGTCATCGTGAATGTTAGGCGACGCTGTCTTATCTTCTTTCCAGACAAGCGACCACGTGTGTCCAGCGTCGCGTGTCCGCGCAACGCCCATCCACGTTTTGCCGTCGAGCTGCAAATGGCTGTAGGAAACGTAAGCCGACTGAGGATGCAACAGGCTCGTCGCGATTGCACGAACCTGCGCCCCTTTACCGGGCAGGGAAGACGGGATCCACGTAGCGCCACCGTCTCGCGAAAGATAGATGCCGGACTGCGAGGTGGCATAAAGAATCGCGTTTCCCTTGGGGGTGAAACCAGCGCTGGTGTCGGTGAAGGTCACATCGTGCGGTGCAGGGTGAAAGCTCCACTGGCCGTGTGAGCGCACCGTCACACCATCATTTCCCGTTAGGTAAAGATCGCGGTTCGTGCTGCCCGAGCCCGGATCAATCCACATTTTCTCCGCTCGATTCTGAAGGTCGTGGAGCTTTTCCCAGGTGACGCCGAAATCCGTGGACTGGAAAACACCAGTTTTTCCGTCCTTCACCGCCGAGGCGAACAGCGTATGGGAATTGGTCGGGTCGATCGCAAACGCGACGATCGTTCCCATTGGATTGGTGCCGGCAACAATCGTCTCGTCCGCGTGGTCGGTAGCCATATAGACGGTGTGAACGGTCTCTGGGCGGGGCCACACCAGATTCCAGGTATCCCCGTCGTCTCGGCTGCGCCATAAGGCCTGGGTGCCGGCGTACATTGTGTGTGGCTCGACCGGATCAAATGCGAAAAACCGCACCGGGGCTCTCAGGTTGAACATGCGCCATGAGTTACCGCCATCGTGACTGATATAAGAACCTGTCATATCGCAGGCGACGAGCACTTCTTTTGGATTGTGCGGGTTGATGGTGGCATGAAACATCGCGCCGCCTCCGCCCGGGCCCACCACCTTGAAGTCATTGGCCCGCGACGCCGGCGAGGCGAAGGTTAGTGCCACAGCCCAGCCCAAATAGATTGCGATTTGTTTGCTTATCTTGCGTTTCACCATGTTTTTCCCCGTCGGCCCTTTTCTAGTCTGTTACCCAGCCCGGCGTCAAGCGGTCAAATTCCGGTGGATTACTGGATGCGAGCGCGATTTCAGAATGCTGCTCTCTCCTTCTCAAATGCCATTATTGCCGCAAAAAGCAGTGCCTTTCGCCCTGGGAACCCGCCTTTGGATGTGTTCTCATCAACGTCGGATCGTGTCTTTGTTAGTTTTTATTTTTTTAGGTTGGCTTTTTCTTCGTTCTGTATGGTATCTTCCCTCCATCATTTGCAACGAGGTACTTTCATGAAACTACGAAGCATGATTTCGTTGTTGGCAGTTTTGGTCTTTGTTGTTGCGGGAGGCCCGACGAATCTGCGTGCGCAGGGTACCGATCTCGGCACGATCCGTGGCACTGTGACCGATTCTGGGGGAGGCCGCCTTCCGAAGGCGCAAGTTGAGATCACGGACCTCACGACGCTCACCAGCCGCAAGCTGACTACCGATGAACACGGAGAGTATCAGGCCACGGCGCTACCGAGCGGGCGCTATAAAGCCACGGTCAGCGCACCAGGCTTCGGAGCCTCGGTGGTCAACAATATTGTTTTGAGTGGTTCCGACGTGGTGAGCGCTGATGCAACTCTCCGCGCTTCGACAACCGTAAATGTGGACGTCACCGCTGAGGCCGCGAGGATCGATACACAGGATCAAACCATCAGTGAGACGTTGAACTCGCGCGCGATGATCGACCTCCCGCGGGACAGTCGCGACGTCTACTCATTCCTCTATATCAATCCGAATGTCACGCAGAGCGATGAACCCGGCAACTTCAAGTTCCTCGGTGCGCAGAGCTATGGCGCCAGCTTCTCAGTGGACGGACAACGCTCCAACGGCGGCATATTTGGCCAGGCTACGGCCAGTCAGCCTTCGTTTGAAGCTGTCGGCGACCTCAACGTCCTTTCCAATGCGTTCAGTGCAGAGTATGCGGGTGTCGCTAACGTCCGTGTGACGACCAAGCGCGGCGGGGCGCAGTTCCACGGTTCGATCTTTTACAACAATAAGAACTCGGCTTTGTCCGCATGGAGCCTTGCCGACAAAGATACGCTTGCCAACTTTGCGCCAACGATCTTTCAGCCGGCGTTCAACAAGCCGTTCGTGAATATTACCGACGTAGGCGGTTCTATCGGTGGCCCCATTTCTCACCTCAAGAACACCTGGTTCTTCACGGCTTACGAGCACAATTCGACGATTCAACCGACCACGGCGTCATCAAGCACTCTACCGCACCCAACACTGTTGGGCGGGGATTTCTCTCTGATGAACAATGCAACGAAGCCCTCGGTTGGCACGGCCGTTCTTACGCCCGAGGAGATTGCGACCGACACGGTCGGTGGTTTGGGAAAGCAATTTATCCGAATCCCGTCACGCCTGCTGAATCCGGTCACAACAAAACTTATATCGGTCTACTACCCGAAGGTAGGAACATCCGCTCCAATCAATCCGTCACTCGGCACAGTGGCGCCTCACTTCACTACGTCGATTCCGGGAAGTTCTTACCAGGATGAAGGAACACTTCGCATTGACCATGATTTCTCCGACTCGAACCATTTGTATGGCGTTTACCACGGTTCAGCGGAAAATATCGCGCTGAACCCGGTCGTGAGTGTGTACACGGGCCTTGGTCTCAGCCAAACGGATCGCAGAAACAATACGGTTTCGCTCTCGTATACACATATCTTTTCTCCTCGTCTCGTCAACGAGGTTCGTGGCGGTTTCAATAAGCAGCATTTGTACACGCACAGCAACACGACCCTTCGCAGTTTCCTCCAGAGCATTGGATTTGCAGAGGCGGACATTACTGCTATGGGTTCCGTAATCGGGTCGCACGAGCTGGATACGCGCGGACATCTGGCTGTCACGCTTGGCAGGTTCCTCGCATTCAGCAACGGCGGCCGCAACACCGACCGTCCCGCCGATCAGAATCTCGCAACCTTTGGTGACACGCTGACCTGGACGCTGGGACGCCACAATCTGAAGATAGGTGGCGACTTCGTCCGCAATCAGGCGCTGGACGGATTTGCTGTGAATCGCGGGAACGTCCGCGGACTCGTTACCTACAGCGGCACAGGTGCGAACGCGCTGGCACGTTTCCTGCAGGGACAGCCTGCTGATTCCGTCGGTTACGTCAACACGCCGCGTCCTCCGATGGATGTCTATAACTGGGAGTCCGGATATTTTGTGCAGGATGATTTTCGTGTCAGCCCTCGTCTGACGGTGAACATGGGCCTGCGCTATGACCTCATCACACCCTTCATCGAGAATAACGATCTGATGGCCAACCTCGATCCCAATTACGTAAACTCCAGCACTGGCCAGCTTGGGCGCTTTATTATTCCTTCCACCAAGACGCTTACATATCTCGACCCGAACATCGTAGCCTTCGGATACGTGACCGCCGATCAGTCCGGACAGGGTGTGGGAAGAGGTCTTGTGAGAACGGACAGGACCGGGTGGGGACCACGTATTGGTCTGGCATACCAGTTCGTTCCGAAGACGGTGGTTCGCGGCGGTTACGGTCTTTACTATCCAACGTCCGCGGCGCAGGGTATCCGAGATCCGATTGCGACCAATCCTTTCAATCAGGGTCGTACAAAGCGAACGGTCGCAGGTGGTCCTCCGCTTGGTGGATGGCCTACGGGCGCGGCCGGTGGCAGCACGACGCCGTTCACCGGGGGCACACTCAACGGATTTGGCAACACTCCGTCGGCAAACTATGTGCCGTTGGGCCTCAAGAATCCGCGCATCCAGCAATGGAACGCGACCGTGGAGCGTGAGCTTGGCTGGGAGTCGTCGGTGCGCCTTTCCTACATCGGCGCGAAGGAGACGGGAGAGATTGTCGGTCACGATCTCAACATGATCGCGCCCAACGACAATCCGTTTGGCACCACCACCGGTGACGGCGTCACACCGTGCGATCCGCTCAACAATGGTGACTGTGCTTATTCCCCCGCCGACCAGGCACGGCTCAAAATCCCCGCACTCGGTGATTACGTTACGGGCTTCGGCAACGTTGGTCACAGTCTCACAACATCGTTCCAGGTGCAGGCGCAGCGACAGACACGAGGTTTGATGTTTAGCGTCGCCTATACCTTCCTCGATCAGAAATCCTCTGGTCTGGATGTCGGCAACTCCAGCCTCGGCGGGGACGCCTACAACCCGTTCCAGCCAGACAGCGACTATGGTCCCGACTCGTTTGTATCGCGTAATCGTATCGTCGCGTACGGCGTCTACGATCTGCCCTTTGGGCATGGACAGAAGTACGGGGCGAATTCGTCGGGGCTGGTAAACGCCGCCATTGGCGGCTGGCAGGGATCGACGAACCTCTTCTGGAAGACGGGTACAGGCTTCACGCCGTTCTATGTGTGCGACGACTGCGATCCGGTTCTTCCCGGCAACGTTGCGTCGGGCACCCTCGACGCCGTGGGCGACTTCAATGCCACCTCAGTTCGCGCGCTTATCAACGGCGACCCGCGGGGAGGTGCAGCCAAAGGATTCCAGTGGAATACGAATTCTTTCCAACTGCCCGGCATGGGATCGAACCTGTACTCGCAGACTGGTGTGGCGATCCGCAACGCTCTGTACGGTCCCTCGACATACGGTATTAATCTAGGCATCCACAAAACGTTTGCAATCACTGAGCGCATCGGTGTTCAACTCGGCGCTGACATCAACAACTTGCTGAACCACCCGATGCTCTCTCCTGATATCAGCGACGGCGGCGGTTGCGAAGGGTGCTTCGCGAACGTAGGCTCGTTCAGCCTCTCGGTTGATCAGTCCAAACCCGGCACTCCTGGCAACCAACCGAAGATCCTGCCGATCGACACAACCGACCCGGCACAATTCTCGCCCAACCCTGACTTTGGACGCCTCTTTCGTAGCTACGAGCAGGAAGGAATCAGCAGCAATCGCCAGATTCGGCTAAGAGGTCGCATCACCTTCTGAGCCAAAGCCGGTGCATGAACGCGAAGGGCCGCGAATACTCCGCGGCCCTTCGCGTCTTCTATGCCCAGTTCCTATTTTTGTTTTGTCAATTCAAGTCGTCCGAACCGTTCTGGCGTGTGGAATGTGGAACTCAATGGAGGCCTCCACGCAATCTCCTTGCGATGGTCTGGCGGCCCCTGGCTGCGAAACAGGTTTGCGCGAAAGGCCGTTCCATCCGCCGGCGCTTGGCTCATGATCGACGCAAAGGGAATGCGCATCGCGCCGTACCATATCTTTCGCTTGCGATCGATGCTCGCCGACACCGCAAATCCCGAGTTCCACGTCCAGCCTACTTCGTGATGGGGGAGCGAAAGATCGACATCCAAGTCGATCCACTCACTCTGTGGCGAGACTTCGAACTCCTTGTATCTCCGAATGCTTTTGAAGTCCGATCCAAGGAAGACCTCTGCTACATCCCAGTTCCATAGCTCGTTGGTCTCTTCCTTCGTGTTCGGGTTCGGCTTAAGATGCAGCTCTTCATACGGACATACGAACAACAGATAGAGACTATCGTTCGTCCAGCGTGAACGAATCTCTGTTCGATGGTTCGCGACGAGCTGGCCTTGCGTGTCTCTGTCGGCAATTACTGGTGCGGCACCGCGCCAGAACGCTGTGCGCGGGTCGGTCGAAAGCGTGACGTCCTTGCTTGCGTAGATGCTTCTGAAGATATCCGGGGCCATTTGTTGGGCGTACGCAGTCCCCGCCATCAGTACGACACCGGCAGCGAGAAGACTCTTCATGGAATCTAATTCCTCTTATGCGCGCTCTATCGTCAGCCGCAGTTCTCGGGCGGCATTTGCGTTGTAGACCTTGCGCAGAATCGACTCCGGCAGGTTCACACCGTAAATCTGCCACCGTCCCTGCGGGGGCGTCTTTGCCGGAGCATAGTCAAAATATTCGTCGTCTGTCTCTAGAAACCGATAGTAGATTTCGTACAGTGCGTCGTTGAACAATTGCTGCGGGAACTCATCGCCATGCGGGGTCGCATCCGTGCCGAACAGAATCCTGTCCTGATACTTGTCAAAGAACTTGCGCGCGGTCCGCGGTTGTCGGCCCAACTCGCCGATACGCGCCGCGATATCGACCGTCATGTTTGGGAACCGATCGAGATTCTCCGAAACATTGGCCAGATTTTCTGAAAAATTACCGACGTGCAGCCCAATGAACTGCGTGTTTGGATGACGTGCGATGACACGGTTGCGCGCTTCCAGCAGTTCCGCATTGCTCGGGAAGTCCTTGCCGTAAAACGACCAGTCAGGGTGATTGCTCAGCTCTTCGTAGCGTTCGTTGAAACGATCGGTTGGGCTGAAAAACGCTATCGGGTCCGAAACGTGAATCCCAACAGGCATATTCAATTGTCCGCAGGCGTCCCACATCGGATCGAACCGTGGATCATCTATCTTGATGAGCCTGCCCGTGGTGAGATCGTCGCGAAGATAAAGACCGAGCGTCTTCAGGATCTTCAATCCCCGTGCACCATCGCGATGCGCCTGCTCGATGGCCTGCGCTTGCAGCTTCGGATAGTCGGGCTGCAGGAACAGTTCATACGAGGGTTCCGTAAATGTTATGAAACGATCCGGATGCGCGCGATCGTACCTCTTTACCGTTTCGGCCAGGCCGCTACCGTAGCCACCGGTCAGATTGATCAGCGAATGCACGTTCTTGCGGTCCATGACAGCGAGACATTCTTCAGGCGTTCCGAGAATCTCTCTCTCCGACGCCAAAGCGATGCCGTTCGTCACTTTCTTCGACCACGTCAGGTGCGTATGAATATCAATCACCGGGAAGCGCGCCTTGGGCACATGCGTCTCCCCAACCTGGAGCATGCTTTTCGGTTCGTATTCCGAAAGCGGAAGGCCTTTGGATGCACCGCCCAGAGGTTGGCCTTCCAGATCTGCTGATCTCCCCACAGCTCTCGTGACTGTTCCACCCAAAAGTCCAAGTCCGGACGAACGCAATAGTTGGCGACGGTTCATTTTCGTTACGCTCCAAGTTTGGAACCAGCTTGTCGAACGCTCCCGGTATTCCCGCGAAACTTTAATGCGGCCAGCATTTCGATCCAAGTGTACCATCGAGATGTAACCTATATAGACCCTTTTATTTCGTTTTATATCGTTTAGGCGGGGCTGCATCAGATCGGAGTCAGAGGATGGAACGAGTGATGACGGCTTCCGAGGAAGCGCCGCAACTCCAGCGCTCTCTCAAGCTGTGGCACCTGATCATCTACGGCATCATCATTATCCAGCCCACCGCGCCGATGGGCATCTACGGTGTCGTCAGCAATCTGGCTCACGGACACGTTGTCACAACCATCGCAATCGCAATGGTTGCGATGCTCTTCACCGCGATCAGCTACGGCCGCATGGCGAGGATTTATCCACGGGCGGGCTCGGCCTTCACGTATGTCTCCGAAGAATTCAACCCCAAAGCGGGCTACATCGTCGGTTGGGCCATGCTCATGGACTATGTGCTCAACCCCATCATCTGCATCATCTGGTGCAGCCAGGCCGCGCGCAATGTCGTACCTGGTGTGCCCTACGTTTTCTGGGTCAGCGCGTTCGTTCTGCTCATCACGTTCCTCAATACGCGAGGCATTCAAACCTCCAGCCGAGTCAACGCCATTTTGTCCATCGTGATGAGCCTCGTCGTCGTGCTCTTCCTTGCAGAAGGTGTCCGCTACATCCTCTCGACGGTGCATCCTACGGCCGCCGACCTCATCCGCCCGTTCTACGATCGTGCAACGTTTTCCACCGCCACTGTCTTCCGCGGAACATCCGTCGCCGTGCTCACCTACATCGGCTTCGACGGCATTTCGACCATGGCAGAGGAGGTAGAGAATCCTCGCCGCAACATCCTGTTGGCCACCGTGCTCACCTGCCTCATCATCGGCATTCTGTCTATGGTGCAGGTCTACGTTGCGCAATTGGCGTGGCCGGCGGACGCTCCCTTCCCGCCCTCGATGGTGGACACTGCCTTCGTCCATGTGGCTGCGCGCGTGGGCGGAACCTTTCTCTTCCAGCTTCTCAATGCAACCCTGTTGGTCGCCAACCTCGGTTCCGCGATCGCCGCGCAATTCGGCGCGTCTCGCCTGCTCTTCAGCATGGGCAGAGACCGCTCTCTTCCTCCCCGCATCTTTGGCGCCGTCGAGCCCAAAAATCACATCCCTCGCAACAATGTCCTTATTGTCGGATTCATCGCGCTGCTAGGTGCCTTCCTGCTCACCTATCAGCAAGGCGCTGAGCTTCTTAACTTTGGCGCTTTCATCGCGTTCATCGGGGTGAATGCGGCCGCGCTCGTTCACTATAAATTCCGTTCGAAAGAGCGCGTCACGCTGCCGTTCCTCATCCCCGCGCTCGGGATCCTGGTATGTGCGTTCATCTGGATCCATTTGAGCCACAGCGCACAAATCCTTGGGGTGCTGTGGATTCTCATCGGCCTGCTTGTTGCGTGGCTCATGCGTAAGAGCAGGCCGGCAGTCGCCAAAGCGTAGGCCTCGGAAAATTCACATCAACACGAGAGGCGCTATTTCACGGGCACGCTGCGAACCTTTGACACCGTCTCCCACTGTGCGCGCTGGCATCGCTGCGCAGGAAGACCCTTCAGCACCTGCTCTAAATCATCCACCACCATCTGTCCCATCCATGGCCAGATTTCCGGAATGTTTCCCGCCCGATGCGCCTGCAGCAGCGTGTTCGGCGTCGAACGAGCGCGATGATTTGCAGGAATCGGCTCGTCCGGCCACACATCGATCGCTGCACGAATGTGTCCGGACGCAGCCGCATCCAACAGGTCATCGAAGTTCACAATCCCTGCTCGGCTTACCAGCACTACAACAGATCCGCGCGGCATCAGTTCAAAAAAGGAGCGATCGATTTTTCCCGCGTTCTCCGTCGTCGTAGCGGCCAGCAGAAAGACGTTGGAGGATCGGCGGAAACATTCCTGCAGCGATGTTGGCGTGACGCCTGCTTCGCTCAGCACCGCAGGATGAATCCACGGATCGCAAACCAGCACCTCGCCGCCGAAGGGCTTCAGCAGCGGCAGCAAGGCACGGCCAAGATTGCCGAAGCCCACGAGGCCGATCGTCTTTCGCGATAGTAGGAATGAGTCCTGGTTGTCGCCCATTCCATACAACGTCTCGTTGCCCGTACGAATGGCTGCATCGGCCTCATGGATGCGACGCGCTGACGAAAGGGCCATGCCCAGCGCCATTTCTGCCACGGGCTTTGCGAAGACCGGGCCGGTCGACAGCACCGAAATACCGCGGCGATGGCACTCCATGTAGTCAATGTTCGGCAGGAAGTTGCTCTCCACGTTGAACACAACTCTGAGCTTCGGTGCACGGTCCAACCGCTCCTTCGGCAGTGCCGATTGCCCAATCAGCGCAACCGTCTCTGGCAGGAACCTCTCGATGTGGTCGTCAGTAGCTGGGGAACCTTCATGCCATACAACGTCACCCAGCGCCTCAAGCCGCGCTTTTGTCGCCGGATCGAAAATTAGGTCGATCGGCCGCGGATGGGGATCAAGCAGAATCAGTGGTTTGGATGCAGACGTCATCTCGTGCCCTTTCGCGGCTGGGATCGAAGCAGTCTTCAGCAGCGTCATCGCTTGCCGAGGCAAGCCTTGCTGTAGACATCAAGAATGGCCATGATGTTTGCGATGGCCAGCTCTTTCGGTTCGTTCTTCAGTTTGCCGGCGCGCACCGCCTCGTACTGGCGCGGACAGTGCTGACTCAGCAATGTTTCCGGTACGGAGGTCTTCTCCAGGTTGTGAACGAGACGGTTCACTGCAGCTTCCACTTCAGGAAATTTCCAATAGTAGCGAAGCCGATCGCTGTAGCTGTACACGCGCAGCACACGCTGCTCTTCCGGACTGCCATGGTAGTACTTCTGCCAATCCGCTGGATGCGCCAGCATCACAGCCTCCATCGTCTCCCTCAGTCGAGCGCGCTCCAACGGCGGCACTAATTCGTTCTCAATCGCCGACAGCGCATACAAGCTTTCGCGTAGGGCGAACGTCAGCGCGGGTCCGACCTTCAGTATCGCAAAGCCATCGCGGACCAACTCTTCGTACGCCTGCGGCAACTGGTAATCAGAAGAGTGCGCCTCCATTATCAGCGACGAATGTGCTTGCAAAAAGGCCTGTAAATGGGCCGCTTTCTGCGCATCGTAATCGACAACGGAGTCGTGATCGAACTCCACGCCCGGTTGCACGACCAGCGCAATGACGCGCTCCCACGCCGCGTCCAATCCAGCGTCGAGGAACGCTTTGCGATGTACGGCAAGCGTCTGCTCCGCCGCTTTGCAACGTGTCACTGCCAGTGCATCGAGCGAATGCGTTGCTCCGCCGGGCACCGGCACTTCAGTTCCAATCACATAGACCACTGGTCCCAGACCGAGCCGCGCTCGTACATCTTCCGCGGTCCTGCACAACATTGCGGCTCGCTTCGTCATCACTTCATCGGAAAGAACGGCAGGATCGTCCGCACAACGCATGCTGGCATCAAGATGGATCTTCGTAAACCCGGCTTCTACATATAGCCGAACCATTTCCGACGCATTCTGCATGGCGGCCGCTGCCTCGAGCGTCTGCCATGGGTTTGGCCCAAGATGATCGCCGCCAAGAATCAGGCGCCGCACATCGAAGTTCAATTGCGCCGCAATGCCGTGCGCATAGTCGCGAAACATCGCAGGCGTCATGCCTGTGTACCCGCCGGCCTGATTCACCTGGTTGCAGGTCGCTTCAAGCAGCAGATACGTATCATCGGCAATCGCCTGTCGCATCGCCGCTTCGATGACCCACGGATGGGCTGAGCACACTGAGTAGATGCCTCGTTTGCCGCGAGACGCTCGAAGGAAGCCCTGCAAATAATCGGACAAACAAACACCTCGGCCGCTGGAGGCAAACGAAAATCACGCGTAGATCGCGAACTGTTCCACGACCCTGCTGATGACGCCATTCGGGCTCGGCGAATCCGGTTTCAATCCGAGTTCTATCGAAGCAAAGAGCCCCAGCATCTGGCTGAAGATCACATCCACGGCCGGGCGGTAGTCGTCTTCCAGCTTGTCGAATGCCCTCGAGTAGAGGCTGTAATCGCTGGCTGCATCAGACTGGCCGACTGCAACAATCGTACGCACGACCTGCTTCGCGCGAATCTCGTTCATCAGGTCTACGTCGTATCGCCGGCGCTTGCTATCAGTCGAAATAAATCCCGTGAAGAGTGTCTCCGAATTCAACGACGACATGGGCCCATGCCGCAGACCAAGCGTCGACTCATTCATCGTCTGGATATTGCCGCTCGTCAGCTCCAGCAATTTCAAGGCAGATTCGCGTGCCGTAGCTGCCAGGGCACCGCAGCCCACAAAGCAAGCTCGCTTATATCCTTGCTGTGTGAGATCGTAGGCCAACTCCGAGCCTTCATCCAGAACATACTCCGCGGCAGCGATCATTCGTTCCAGATGGCGGTCGAAAGGCTCACTCTGCCACATATGCGCGAGCTCGTGACCTAACAACACCATATTCGTGAACGAGCTCGTCATCGCGAGGCTGCGGTCGTTTACCGCATCGTCAAGCAGCATCGCGAGGCAATCCTTGTTCTGCTGTGCAAGCTCGACCATGCGGCCCTTCTTATTGCAGCTCACCACCAGGTGCTTCACGTTTGGATTCTGCGCCAGGGCCTGCTCCAGAACCGCAACGCCCTCGGGGCTGTCACCCGACCGCGAAAAGGAAATCCAGAGATATTTGCGCCCTGGGATGATCAGGTCCTCGCGGTTCGTCAGCAGATCGGTGCTAGCGATAGCGCTCACTTCGCACTGCCAGCGCCGGCGCAGGAGATTCGCAACCGCGTGGCCGATGTAGTCGGAAGTGCCCGCCCCAATGAGGTAGACCGTCCATTTTTCGTCATAGGCGGGCCGCAAAAAGCCCTGCAGCGTGGACCGAAACTCCTCAAACCGGCGATGCGTCCTGCTCCACGTGGCAGGCTGCTGGGCAATTTCGGCCGGGGTATAGAGAAGACCCGACTCCTTCTTTTCAGTCTGAGAGAGGGCCAGAAGGCGGTTGAGTGGGTTCACGGAGGGGCATCCTCATTAGTCTGGTAAAAGAAACAATAAGAAACTAAAGTAAAGCATGTGTTCGGTCAGTTTGCAAGGACAAAATCCCGTACCGCCACCGACCGCAGTTTGGTTTACATCGATTAATCCTGTGTTTTCCGATATTTTCACGGTGCCGGAGAGGGTTGGCCCCACACATAAGGATGCGCACGCTTAGAACAAGAAGTGATAAAACGAAGCCTAAGGAAGTTTATCTGTTCCGCTAACGATCCATGAAAAACTACGACCTCACTGTTGCCGGCGAACTGAATCTCGATCTCATTCTCTACGGCCTGCCCCGGGAGATGCCGACAGAACGCGAACTGCTGGCCTCGGACTTTCGCGCCACGCTCGGAAGTTCATCGGGCATTCTGGCTCACAACTTTGCCGCCCTGGGCGGCCGCGCAAGCTTCAGCACGGTGATTGGATCCGACGAATTTGGACGCATCGCTCTCGATCGCCTCCGGGACGCTGGTGTTGACGTCTCGCGTGCACGCCACCATAGCGCGATTCCGACTGGAATCACCTTATTGCTGCCGCACGGCGATCGTCGCCACATACTCACATTTCCCGGAACCATAGCCGAGCTTCGCGTTGCCGACCTCGACTTCGGCTTCCTCACGCAATCTCGCCATTTCCATCTCTCTTCGCTTTATCTTCAGCGAGGGCTCCACGACGGACTTTCCGATTTGTTGTATCGGCTCAAACAGGCCGGACTCAGCCTTTCGCTGGATACAAACGATGATCCTGAAGATCGCTGGGGCGTCCCGCTGGCGCAGGTTCTTTCGCTCGTCGATATCTTCCTGCCCAGCGAAGACGAGGTTTGTCGCATGACCCAGTGCGCCAACCTCGACAGCGCCGTTCGCGCATTGCCTGCGGTGCCTCCAATAATTGTCGTCAAACGCGGCAGCCGCGGCGCGCGCGTCTACGCGGAAGGCAAAGCTACAGACATAGCTCCGCTGAGCATCACGACCGTCGATACGATCGGCGCAGGTGACAGCTTTGACGCAGGGTTTCTGAGGGCTTATCTCCTGGGCAAGGACACCATCACCTGCGCGAAGGCTGGTAACATCACGGGCGCGCTCTCAACCCAGGGTGTGGGCGGAACCGAATCGTTTCGCAATGAAGTCCAGCGAGAGACCTTCCTGCGGGAGCACGGTTTCTTCGACCTTCTCTCCTTGTAGTCACTTTTCAGCTGAACCGAGGTCTCTTCAAGTAAGTCGGTATCTCTCAGTAGAAGCGCCTGCTAGCGAATCTGGATCAAATCTCTAGTGGACATCCGCTGCGGGGACGATGCGCATCGGACAGGCTGGGCGGCGGTGTCCTGGTTCCCCACTGGTTTGGCACGGAACCCATCGTGAAGATCAACGTGCCTCCGTCAGCAATGTCCTGGTGACGGAGCCAGTTATTTTCGATGGAGCGGCCGTTCAGAGTTACCGACTGCACATAGTGGTTGATGTGTTCGGGGTCGAGATTCTTTGCGATGATGTGCAGCGACTTGCCATTCCCGACGGCGAGGGTGACGTCGGGATAGCTGGGTGTCCCGATGAGATAAACGGGCTGGCCGGAGTTCGGATAGAAGCCGATGGAATTGAAGAGGAACCAGCTGGACATCGCGCCCGAGTCGTCGTTGCCTGGAATGCCGGCGCGGCCTGCAGTGAACCACTTCTCGAGCAATAACGTGATCACGTCGGCAGTTCTGTCCGGACGGTTGGCCCAGTTGTACAGCACTGGCATAAGAAAACCGGGCTCGTTGGTCACGTCGAAGTGCTGATGCAGGAAGATGTAGTCGAGCCGCTCGATGAAGGTCGTATCCCCGCCGGCGAGTTCAATGGCCTTGCGCTCGTCCTGCGGCGCGTAGAAGGAGTACGTCCACAGGTCGCCCTCGTAGAAGAAGTCCGGCCACGTACCGCGCACAACGAAGTAGGGTTCCGCGAAACTGCCATCGGGGTTGCGCGGACGAAGGAAGCCCTTGAAGCCCTCGCGTGTGAGATCTTTGTCCCACAGGTTCTGCCAGTTGTTGGCGCGCTTCGCGAAGAGCTTCGCCTCCGCGTCATGGTGCAGGCCGCAGGCGACTTCGGCGATGGCGAAGTCGTCGTAGGCGTACTCCACCGTGCGCGATCCGCTTCGCTCGTCGGCTAAAGTCACGAAGCCCTTGCTGTTGTAGTCGAGGATGCCGCCGCGGCCCTCTTTCTGCTGGTCCTTTGGAGGTACAGAAGCATCCTTGAGCATCGCCTGGAAGGCGGTCTCGTAATCGATGCCCTTGAGGCCCTTTATGTATGCATCCGCGACCATGACATTGGCGTTTGAGCCTCCCTGCGTCCGGCCATTGTCGTTGCCGCTGCGTGCATCCGGCATGTAGCCGGTGTGCTTATAGATATCGATGAGTGAGCGGATGAGGTCGCGTTCGCGTTCAGGTGCGATGAGAGTGAGCAGCGGAGCGGAACTGCGGAAGGTGTCCCAGATGGCGTAGTAGTCGTCGTAGTAGGGGTGGTCAGGATACGACGTTGGCCAGTAGGGGTTTTCGCCCGTGCGGTCGGAGGGCATCAGCATCGTGTGATAGAGCGCGGTATAGACTTTGGTCCGCTGCTCGCTGGTTGCGCCGCGCAACTCGACCGCCGAGAGCGCCTTATCCCAAGCCGCCGTGGCCTTTCCACGCGTCGCATCGAAGTCCCATGCAGGCAACTCTTGCGCGATATTTGCCTTTGCCTGGTCGGTGCTGATGAAGGAGATGCCAACCTTCGCGAGCACCGTCTGGTGTGCGTGCGGTTGCAGCTCAAAGATTGCGCCAAGCTGTCCATTCTCGCCGGACTGCGCGGAGGCGGCCTCGCCTGGCTGGCCGCTGGTCCATGTCCGCACGGAGCTTGCAGGCGTATTCAGCACCATGTCGAAGTACACGCGGTACTCGCCGCCACGATTCCATCCGCCAATGTATCTTCCAAAGCCTGCGATCTCCTTCGGCGAAATCACGTGCACCTCGCCCCCGAGGAATCGCTGTGATTCCCAGCCCATGCCCTTGTTGAGGCAGTGAGCGATGTCGACGGTCACATGCGCCGGAGCGCTGGTGAGAAAGGTGTAACGGTGCATGGCAACACGCCGGGTGGCCGTCAGCTCCACCCGCACGTTGTAGCGAGTCAGCGTCGCGGCATAATAGCCGGGATGATCGACCTCATCGGTGCGCGGGCTCTGCATGTCCCTCAATTTCAGTTCACCGGTTGCGGGCATCACGAGAATATTGCCGTACTTGCCGGAGGCTCCCGAAAGATGGAGGTGCGAGAAGCCAAGGATCGCTCCTCCGCTCATATAGCCGAAGCTCGAAGGGCGGCCGTCGAAGCTCTGCATATCCGGGCCAACCTTCACCATGCCGAAGGGAAGTGCCGCGCCAACGAAGGTATTTCCGCCCCAATCGACGCCGAGGAAGGGATAGACGTCGCGCGCGTGTCCGGCGGGTTGTGGCGTCTGGGCAACGCTGGTCCGAATCATGAACGCAGAGAGCAGAACAAGGCATACGGTACGGCAGGAAATCACGTAGAAGCTCCGAGAGATGGGCAGCGGATAGCGGGGAATGGATACATGGCTGAGCTGGTGCGGTCCAGTTAGGGTGGTTGGGGAAATTGTATGCCGGCAGAATCTCCATCGAACACAGGCTGCCTTAGGCATGACACCCTGCGGCCCCCTATACAATTTCGGTGTTCAGCAATAGCCACTGGACGCGGAGGCAAGGTTGCAGACCATTATCGATCCAGGGGTGCCGCTGGCGAGAAAAAGACGTCAGAAGGTGATTCTTTTTTTTGCAATGCTCTTTGTCGTCTTCATTCTTGGGCGGATTTGTTTATCCAATTGGGTTGACCTCCTTTGGTTCCAGTCCCTTGGTTACGGATCCGTTTTCTGGACGACGATTTGGCTGCAGGTGATTCTCTTTGCTGTCGCCAGCGTGGTCACTTTCGCGGTTCTGTATCTGGCCTTCTGGGGAATCAGGCGATCTCACCAGGGCAATCTGCCCACGGCTCACGCCATCGTCATCGGAGGCCAGTCGGTTCAGTTCTCCGTACAGCCTGCGCTACGTCTGATTTCACTTGGCACTTCAATCGTCTTCGCGCTGATAGCCGGTTTCACCGCGGTGGGGGAGTGGCCTGCACTGGCACTCTTCTGGTATTCGCACCCAACGGGTACTGCGACCGATTCCATCTTCGGCAGGTCTGATTAATTTCTTTCTGTTTACCTTGCCTGCCTGGCAACTCCTCAACAACTGGCTGTTGACGCTCGCTATTGCGACCTGCGCTGTCGCCGTGCTGTTTCTCTTCATCACCAGCGGGTCGCGCACTCTCGAGAAGAGAAAGATCAGCTACGCCCCGGCACCCTGGCGCGGGCTCTCGCTCACGGTTGCCTTTCTGATGCTCGTGCTCGCGATGACCGTCTACGTCGGTCGGTTCGAAACATTGCTGGAACACCACACGATCTTCGATGGAGTGAACTATACCGACGCGCATGTGGCGATTCCGGGGGCGCTCCTTCTTTGCGCTGCCCTGCTGTTAGGCGCCGCCATCGCCGCGGTCAACGCCGGGCGAAAATCGCGTGGGCGACTGCTTGTCCTCGCGATCGCTCCGGCGATTTTGTGCTACGTGGTGATCGGGGGTATCGAGTGGTACGTCGGCAACTTCATTGTGAAGCCGAACCAGCTGGATCGCGAACAACCTTATATTGCTCACAATATCGAAGCGACCCGCCGGGCCTATGGGCTTGACCGATTCTCGCAGAGCGAGTTTCCTGCCGAGACCACGCCGGAAGCGGTCGATGCCGCGAATAATCAGGCTACCCTTCAGAACGTGCGGCTCTGGGACTGGCGTGCGCTGCAGGACACGCTGCGCCAGATTCAGGAGATTCGCACTTACTATGACTTTCCAGACATCGACATTGATCGCTATGACCTCGACGGCACGACCCGCCAGGTGATGCTCGCCGCCCGCGAACTGAACGTCGACAGATTGCCGGAGAGCAGCCACAACTGGATTAACGAGAAGTTGATTTACACCCATGGCTACGGCGTCACGATGAACCCGGTCAACGGATTTACGCCGGAAGGTCTCCCGATTTTATTGCTGAGCAACATGCCGGTCCAGAGCACAGTTGCTGGCCTGAAGGTGACCCGCCCCGAAGTCTATTTTGGCGAACTTACAGACACCGATGTCTACGTCAAGACGAGGCAGCGGGAGTTCGATTATCCGCAAGGGCAGAACAACACTCTTACGTCATACCAGGGTACGGGCGGAATCGTGATGGGAGGCTTCGTGCGGCGATTGCTCCTCGCCATTGCCCGCGATGATGTCGCAACGTTGCCCTTCAGCGACGACGTCAACTCGCAAAGCCGCATGCTTCTCTGGCGCGACATTCGCCAGCGGACGGCAAAGCTTGCGCCATTCCTCACTTTTGACCAGGACCCCTATCTCGTGGTGGGCGACGATGGCCGGCTCTCCTGGATCATGGACGCGTACACAACCTCCGACAGCTATCCCTATTCGACGCATTACGGTCTCGGCGATAACTCGGTTAACTACATGCGGAATAGCGTCAAGGCAGTGATTGACGCCTACAACGGTACGGTGACGTTCTACGTCTTCGACAGCGACGATCCGATCCTCGCAACGTACCGGCGCCTCTTTCCCAGTCTCTTCAAGGATGCGGATGCGATGCCCGCGGACCTTCGCAGGCATGTCCGCTATCCCGAGGCACTGTTTCAGTTGCAATCGCAGGTCTATGGTCTCTACCACATGACCAATCCCGAGGTGTTCTTCAATCGCGAAGATCTCTGGACCATTGCCAACGAAACGGCGACGGATAGCGAAGGAGGGCAATCCTTACAGCCCATGCAGCCCAACTTCGTCCTCATGAAATTGCCGGGAGGCACTCGAGAAGAGTTCGTTGAAATATTACCGTTCACGCCGGCGAATCGAAACAATCTGATCGGATGGATCGCGGGCCGCTGCGACGGTCCAGGGTACGGATCGGCCGCCGTCTACAACTTCCCCAAGACAAGACTTATCGACGGACCGCAACAGATTGAGGCTCGTATCGATCAGAATGCGCAGCTTTCCGGACAATTGACGCTCTGGAATCAGCAAGGGTCACACGTGCTGCGAGGAAGCCTGCTGGTCATTCCAACGGGGCGGGCACTGTTATATGCAGAGCCAATTTATCTCCAGGCCAAGCAGAGTCCCATGCCTGAGCTGCGGCTGGTTGTGCTCGCGTTACAGGATAAGTTGGCCTATGGCACAACCTTTGAGGCGGCGCTCAGTTCCTTGTTCGGTGGCGAGGCCTCATCACTGAATCAGACGGAAGCGAGCCCAGCCGCGCCGCGGTCTACTGGACAACCCGTGCAGGCAGCGGATACCGATGCGCTCATTGCGGAAGCCAACAAAGATTTCAATGATTACCAGCGCTTAACCGCTGAAGGCAAACTCGCCGAAGCCGGGCAAAAGCTTGAGCAGCTGAAAGGTGTACTTGGCCGACTCAATAGCCGCGAACCGTAGCCTTGCCATCAGCAGCGCTGCGGGACTGTTCCGTAGCCTGCACGGCAACCAAACTTACGGCGACTGTGCGACGTTCGGCAGCGACGGAAGCTTGTCCCGTCCCGGACACGCTCCATGCCGTTTTTCGTCCGCGCGAAAGTTTTAGGAAAAGATGCAAAAACATCAGGAGAAATGATGAAAAAGGTACGGTTGTCCGCGTTCGGCAGTTTGCTTTGCGTGCTGGTTCTCTCTCTGGGTGTTCCGGTAAACACCTCGGCGCAGGTCTTTCGCGATGTCTTTCCTCCTGAGGAGTTCGCCGCGCGCCGCGCGCAGGTGTTCGAAAAAATCGGGGACGGCGTGGCAATTCTCGAGGGCACAACCGAGCGTCCGGGCGAGCAGCCGTTTCGTCAGGCCAATCAATTTTTCTACCTGACTGGCGTGATGGAAGCCCGAGCCATCGCCTTGCTGGACGGCCGCACCAAAGAGACGACGATCTTTCTTCTTCCCGAGAAACCTCTCGATGTTTCGTCGAAGTATGGTCCCGGCGCTCTCTATCCCGGCGAGCAGAGCGCGCGCCAGCTCGGGGTCACGAAAGTCCTTCCACGTGAGGACCTGACCGCGATCCTGGCCAGAATCGGCCGCGAAGGCAGGACAATCTATACGCCCTTCCGTCCTGAGACGCTGGGGAGCGCGTCCTCGTACGACACGACTCTGCTGAACAGGTTGAACCATGACGATCCGTGGGACGGCAGACCCGGACGCGAGGAGATGTTCCGAATCCACCTGATGAGCGCAGCTCCCCGATCGGAAATCCGCAATCTGGATCCCATCCTCGACCAGTTGCGAGCCATCAAGAGCGAGCGCGAAATTGCGGTCATCCGTGAAGCCACGGACATCGGTGACCGTGGCATCATGCGCGCGATGCACGCTGCAAAACCTGGAGTCTTTGAGTACCAGCTTCAGGCCGAATCCGAGTACGAGTTCAGGAAGGGCGGAGCCTATGGCCCGGCCTATTTTGCGCTGGTCGCGACAGGAAAGAACACCTGGTACACGCACTACCACTACAACACGGCCATGCTTGCCGACGGAGACCTCGTCCAGTACGACTATGCGCCGGATTACAAGAACTACTCCTCGGACGTCACCAGGATCTTCCCGGCCAACGGCAGGTTTACGGCGCATCAGCGTGAGTGCTACACCATCTATCTACGTTTGTACCAGGCGCTCATGACCTCCATCCAGGTTCATGAAACGCCTCTCACTGTCACGCAGCGGGCGGTCGGGAAGATGGATGCAATCGTGGCGGCCTATCCATTTACCGATCCCGCGCTGAAGACTGCGGTTGTTGCGTTCGTCGACGGCTTCCGCAAGAGCCGCGGAGGATTTCTCGGCCACGCCGTCGGCATGGAGGTCCATGACGTCTACGGCGAGTACAAAACGCTCGAGCCCGGAATGATCTTCACCATCGAGCCTGAGCTGCGCATCCCGGAGGAGCACGTCGGCTTCCGCCTCGAAGATATGTTGCTGATCACATCCGATGGCTATGAGAATCTCTCAAAGTCCGTCCCCATAGAAGCGTCCGATATCGAGAAATTCATGGCGGGACCTCTGCCGGCAGTTCTTCGGTGAGCGGACCTGCCCTTCATCACCAGGTCTCCGCGAACTCTGGGAAACAAATGGTAGGCGGCTAGAGGGGAGTCACCGGCGAGGGTGTCGGCCGCGTCGAATGCGTCGGGTTTTGTGGCTGGGCTTGGATCATCCCGATGACGACCGCGGGCCATCGGCGTATCTGAAGAGCGCCTTGAAGCCGTAGTCCATGTGTTGTTGGATATGGCAGTGAAAGAGCGAAAGTCCTGGCTGGTTGGCGGTGAAGTCGACGACGGCTCGGCCAAAGTACGGTACAACAACGGTATCCTTAATCACGCCGGCGGTCTTCTTGCCGTTGATCTCTACCAACTCCCACAGATGACGGTGAAGGTGCATCGGGTGTGCGTCGTCGGTACGATTCCGCATCACAAGCCGATAGCGGGCACCTTGTTGCAACACAAACTCCCGATCATGTGGATAAGGCTTGCCGTTCACGAGCCATAAGTTGAACTTGCCGGCCCCTCCGGGAATCTTTTCAAAGATCAATTGGATCGTCTGTTGCGGTTCCGGTAAGCCGGAGGTGCCGCTGCCGAAGATCGTATAGTCCCATCGTCGTCTGGGTGGGTCGATCCACTGCGGCGTGCCATGCCGATCTGCATATTCCACCACGATGCCCAGCCCGGACTCGCGCACGATCTTCTCGGTTCCCCCAAGAATCCACACTCCCGGGTTGTTCATCTCGATCTCGACGTCGATCCGTTCACCAGCACCGATGAAAACCGAATCCAAAACCTGGGGAGTTGGGACTGGATTGCCGTCGAGAGCAATCACCCTCATCTTGTGCCCGGCCAACGCAATCCGGCGATTCTCAATGGCGCTCGCGTTCAGGAAATGAATGAGCAGCTTCTGTCCGCTGTGGACACGAATCGGTTCTCCGGAGCCCAGAGCTTTATCGTTGATTGAATAGGTCATCGAGTTAACTTCCAGACCATTAGGCGCCGTGTCGAGTGTGGCTGGTTTCTCAAGCAATGGTCCATCGTGCGTATCGTCATCCTCGTCGTCCATGGTGCCCGTGAAGAACGGTTCCCAATCACGAAGCGCGAGAAAATGTTCCTGATCGTATTGGCCGGGATTGTGGCTGCCTTCGACATAGACGAATCCGAACTGGCCGGTGTATGCCCCCTTGTGCAGGTCGTCCATCGCCATTGCGTGGGAGTGGTACCAGCGGCTTCCCGCGGGTCCAGGTGTAAGGTTGAAGCGGCGACGCGCGTGCGGCGGTACGACTGGCGAGCCTTCCTCCTCGGTACCGTCGACCTCGGGCGGAATCAGCAGGCCGTGCCAGTGAACCAGCTCAGGCGAGTCAGTGTCGTTGATGACTTCAACCGTAACGGCTTTGCCTTCGCGCATTCGTAGCACGGGCCCCGGTGCAGAACCGTTGTATCCAACGGTGGAGATGATATGTGACCGGTCGAGTTCGACAGTTACCGGGGAAATTCTGAGCGTATGGTCTGCTTTGTTTTCAATACCTACGGGAGACTGCGACGCTGCTTGGCTCCCCAGCAACAGGCGCGGTGACGTAGCCTGCGCCAGGGCGAAGCTGCCGAATTTGAGAAGATCGCGCCGATTCACCATGGAGTGCTTACAGCGAGCGTCGCCTGCATCCTCTCACCTCCCGACCGGGCCGGACAAGCTTCGAGAGTTGTTCGACAGCCTTCCGAAGCCCGTAAAGCCCCTGAAACCAACCGTGAAATAGGTTCGTCTATAAGGCCAAAGCGTCCCGTTCCCACGCGTATCCGCGCGGAGGTCCCATGAATGTTTCGCGTGCCGCCTCGTTCGGTGTTTTAGCGATCGCTTGTTGCGGAGCCGTGTGGGCTTTCCAGCAGAGGGCGGACTTCGGCTTTGGCAACGACGACTCGACCACGAACGTGAAGGCGGAATTCTATTGGTCGCGCCTTGCCTACACCTCTGGCATGCGAAGCGTCAGCGGTTATGGTGGCTACGGTCGCCGCGGCTGGTTCAACTCCTGGTCGAGGGATTATCCCAAAGCTGATCGCCAGTTCCTCATCGCCATGCACCGGCTGACGCGGATCGATGGCCGGCCTACCGAACAGGTGGTTACGCTCGACTCAGACGAGGTCTTCAACTATCCCTGGATCTATGCCGTCCAGGTGCAGAACTGGAGTTTCACCGACGCCGAAGCCAAGCGGCTGCGGGAGTACCTGCTCAAAGGCGGGTTCCTTATGGTTGACGACTTTCACGGCACCGAGGACTGGGAAAACTTTATGAACGGTATGCGCCAGGTGCTTCCTGATCGGCCTGTGGAGGACCTCCAGAGCGGCGACGAGATATTTCATACGTTGTATGACGTGGACGATAAAATGCAGATTCCTGGGGAGCAGTACGTCTGGACCGGACGCACCTACGAGAAAGACGGGTATCAACCTAAGTGGCGCGCTATTCGCGACGATAAGGGACGCATTATCGTAGCCATCTGCCACAACATGCACCTGGGAGATGCGTGGGAGTGGGCGGATGACCCAAACTACCCGGAACCATTCGCATCCATGGCCTTCCGAGTGGGACTTGATTACATCATCTACGGGATGACCCATTAGACTCATCGCAAGCACAAAGGCGAAGCAGAGGGAACAGCGACCGGCTGACGCAGAACTGGAAACGTGAATGTTTCAGTTCCTATTTAGGTATCCGATTCCGGTATTTACTAAGGGCCGGTTCGCACTGCTGAGTGCGTGGCCTGCATGGCTGCTCGTCGTTTTGATTGCGGTCTCCGCTGCTGGGCTCGCGCTGCTGATCAGCCGGCACTTGCGCGATCACTCAACCAAACTGACCAGCCGACGGGCGGCCACGATCTGGATCATGCAGTCGGTTTTCGTCGCTCTGCTGCTGCTTGTGCTGTGGCAACCGGCTGTCGTTGTGGGCGAATTAAGTTCGCGACAGAACATCATCGCAATCGTCGTTGATGATTCCCGCAGCATGGGGATCGCGGATAGCAAGGGTGAGACGCGTGAAAGGGCTGCAATTGCCGCACTGAACCGTGGTGTCGTAGCTGGGCTGAAGCAACGCTTTCAGGTGCGTGTTTATCGGTTGGGGGGCGGGCTCACCCAGGTCAACGCGCCGGGTGAAATTACTCCGGCAGAGAACGCGACGCACATCAGTGAGGGGTTGAAGCAACTCGCCAGAGAGACGCAGGATCTGCCGGTCGGGGCGGTTCTTCTGCTCAGCGACGGAAGCGAAAACTCCACCGGCCTCGGTGGTTCTGAGGTGCGTACGGATGCGTTACAGGCGCTCAAAGAACGTCGCCTGCCCGTGCATACCATCGGATTCGGCAATCCGGAACGCACGCATGACGTGGAGATAGAGGACGTCAGCATCGCGCCAAATGCTATCGTCAACTCACAAATTGCTACGACCGTTACGCTGACACAGCGTGGCTACGGAGGCCGGAAGGCAACGCTCACTGTTCGTGGCGCCGACAAACCTGTCCTGGAGCGCGCGATAACACTGGCGCCCGACGGCCAGCTGCAAAACGAACAACTGTTTTTTCCTGCCGGGAGTGCGGGAGCAAAGAGTCTGACCTTCGCGGTTGATCCACTTCCGGGTGAGGAATCCCTCGCCAACAACGCAATCACACGTCCCATTTTGGTGAGCGATGCGAAGCGGCGAATACTTTATGTTGAAGGCGAGCCGCGTTGGGAGTACAAGTTCATCCGCCGTGCCGAAGAGGACGATCCTGCGATCGAAATCGTCTCCATGCTACGCACCAGCGAGAACAAGGTCTACCGGCAGGGCGTCGACGATCCCTCTGAACTAGCCAATGGTTTTCCGGTGCGGGCCGAGGATCTCTTCGGTTATTCGGGCATTATTATCGGCTCCGTTGCGGCCGATTACTTCACGCCTTTGCAGCAGGAGCTTCTTCGCGAATATGTCGACCGTCGCGGCGGCGGCGTTCTATTCCTTGGGGGGAAATCCTCTCTCGGTGATGGCGGCTGGGGCTCATCAAGCTTGAACGACCTGCTCCCAACCTTCCTGCCATCCGGCAGTCATAGCTTTCGCCGCAACCCCGCAACGGTAGAGCTGACTGCAGCGGGTCTCGATTCACCTATCACTCGTCTTTTGGAGGACCCCAAAAAGAACGCAGAACGCTGGAAGAAGCTGACCTATCTCGCCGACTACGAGGATCCAGGCTCACCTAAACCGGGCGCAACTGAGCTCGTCGATATGCACGCCGGCCGTCATACTTTGCCATTACTGATTACCCAGAACTATGGAAACGGGCGCACGGCAATTTTAGCTACGGGCGGTACCTGGCGCTGGCAGATGAGCGAAGCTCTCGGCGACCCCTCACACGATCTCTTTTGGCAACAGCTCGTGCGCTGGTTGATTGCCGAATCGCCCGGCACCGTTGCTGCTTCCACTCCATCGCGCCTGCTCATGGATGGGGGAAGCGTGCAGCTCACAGCGCAGGTCCGTGACAGGACCTTTCAACCTGCTCCAGGTGCGCATGTCACAGCGCACATCATCGGTCCCGCTGGCGTCGACGCAATGGTAGAGATGACGCCATCACAGATCACGCCGGGCCAATTTCAAGCCGAATGGACCGCAGAGAAGCCGGGAAGCTATCTGGCGGAGGTACGAGCCGAGGCATCGAGCAGCCATCAGGAGATTGGCCGCGACATAGTCACTTTCCAGCGAGAGGATGGGGTTGCCGAAAATTTCCACACCGAACAGAATCGCCATCTGCTTGAGCAGCTTGCATCAGAGACAGGCGGACGCTACTGGAACTCCATGGAATTGAATAATCTACCGCGAGATATTTCTTACTCCGATGCTGGCATCTCGATCCGCAGTACCAAGGAACTTTGGGACATGCCGATCGTCTTTCTGGTCATCCTGGGCCTACCCCTCGTCGAATGGCTGCTGCGCCGTAAGTGGGGTATCGTATGACGCGCATCCTGCTCCTTCTGCTGTGTTCTTTCACGCTTCAGGTTCGAGCTGCAACGTACTACGTAATCGTCGCCGGCCTCGGCGGAGAGCCGGACTACGAGCAGCGCTTCACCTCGGCGGCAAACGACCTCGATAGCATCTTCAGATCTATGGGCCCCGCCGCCCACGTCTACACGTTGAAAGGTTCCCGGGCAACTGCAGCACAGTTCAAAGGCACGATGACCACAATCGCGCAAGTGGCCAAGCCTGATGATGACTTCGTATTGATTCTCATCGGTCATGGCTCCTTTGATGGTGTTGAATACAAATTCAATCTGGCAGGGCCAGATGTGACTGCAGCAGAACTCGCCGCCATGTGTGATCGTATTCGGTCGCACCGTCAGCTCATCGTCGACACAACCAGCGCTAGCGGTGGTGCGGTGCAGGCGCTCGAGAGACCCGGTCGCGCCGTCATCGCCGCTACAAAGTCTGGCACGGAAAAAAATGCTACGGTCTTCGCACGGTACTGGGTTCAGGCACTGCAGGATCCCTCCGCCGACAGCGATAAGAGCGAGTCCGTGACTGCAATGGAAGCCTTTCATTACGCAACGCAGAAGACCGCGGCTTTCTATGATGCGGAGAAACGGCTCGCTACTGAACACGCGGTGTTCAACGATTCAGGTCGCGGCGAACCAGTCCGTGAAGCGGGTGACGGTCAAGGCATGCTACTTTCGAGTTTCACGTTGCTGCGCATGGGCTCGAACCAGCTTGCGGCAAATAATCCCGCCAAGCGGGCTCTCCTCGATAAGAAAGAGGGGTTGGAGCAAAAGATTGACCTGCTGAAATACCAAAAGGCGGCCATGGATCCAGCGGACTACAAAAAACAACTGACCGATGCGTTGCTTGAACTGGCCAAGGTGGAGGAGGAGCTGGAGCAATGAGACCCGCTGCCTTGCTTTCGGCCATGCTGGTCACGTGTCTCACGTCGGCGTGTGCTGTCGCTCCCGCGGATTGCTGGACTGCGCGCAAGCACGGCCATGATGCCGAGGCTCGGGCGTGCTTCGAAGCACTAACGCGGAGTTCCGACGCCTACTTCCGCGCAGAAGGCTTCTGGGGCTTGGAGGAGTGGGACCGCGCCAATGAGCAGTTTCGTCTGGCGACCCAACCTGCAGATAGTAAGTCTCTCTACAAAGTGCGCTGGGGCCTCTTGCTTCACGAACGTTTCAACGAAAAGGAGGCTGCCGATCTCTTCAATGAAGCGTTGCAGAAAGACCCCTCGAACGCAGCCGCGTACATGGGGCTTGCACGAGTATCCGCTGACAGTTTCGATGGTAAGGCCGCGGCCTTGTTGGAAAAGGCAATTGCGCTGGACCCAAAGCTTGCGGAACCGCATGAGTTGATGGCGGAATTGGCCCTCGAAAGCGGGGATCGCGATGCGGCCGCGGCAGAGGCAGATAAGGCCATTGCACTTGAACGTGATGCGCTCGACGCGATGGCCACACGTGCAGCTATCGAACTGCTAGCCGATCGCTCTCCTGATTCCTGGCTTGCCAAAATTGCAGAAGTCAACCGTCACTATGGCGAGGGTTACGCGGAGATTGCTCATCAGCTCGAATTGCACTACCGCTATATCGATGCGGTGACCTACTATCGCAAGGCGATTGCCGCCTCACCTGGCCTGTGGTCGGCGCACTCAGCGTTGGGCATCGAACTGATGCGGCTGGGCAAAGACGACGAACCTCGTCACGAACTGGAACTGAGCTATAACAATGGTTACCGCGATGCAGCCACCGTCAATAGTCTGCGTTTGCTCGACAGTTACAAAAATTTCGTAACCATACGTGATGTTCGGACGATCCTAAAGTTCCACAAGTCCGAGACCGCGATTCTTCAGCCTTACATGCAGCCGGAGCTGCACGCGATTATTACAACCTATGAGAAAAAATATCGTATGAAACTCGACGGCCCGGTGCAGGTTGAGGTTTATCCCGATCACGAGGACTTCGCCGTGCGGACCATGGGCATGCCCGGGTTGGGAGCGCTCGGGGTAACCTTCGGCGATGTGGTTGCGATGGACAGTCCATCTGCGCGGAAACCGGGCGACTTCAACTGGGGTGCAACGCTCTGGCACGAGATGAGTCATGTCTATATCCTGTCTGCCACAAACCACCGCGTGCCGCGTTGGTTTGCCGAAGGCCTCGCCGTCCACGAGGAAGGTGAGCACTCGCGAGAGTGGGAAAACCGCGCCACACCGGAGGTGCTGGCCGCCATTCGGGACAAGGTGCTCTTACCAGTTGCGGAGCTCGATCGCGGTTTCGTCCATCCCGGCTATCCGTCCCAGGTCGTCGTTTCCTATTTCCAGGCAGGTGCGATATGCGAGTTCATCAAAGAGAAGTGGAGCGAAGAGAAGCTCCTCGATATGGTGCACTCCTACGCCAAGTCTCATACCACACAACAAGTAATCCAACAGGATCTGGGTCTCACACCGGAGGACTTTGATAAGCAATTCTTCGCGTGGATCGATCAAAGGTACTCGTCCGAAGCTTCTCACTTCGATGAGTGGCGCGGAAAATTAAAAGCACTCGCTTCAGCCGCACAACAGAAGCAGTACGACATGGTGGTGAAGAACGGCCCTGACGTAGTTGCGATGTATCCGGAGTACGTCGGCGAAGCGAGCGCCTATGAATGGCTAGCCGAAGCGGGCAAAGCTCGCGGTGACTCGAAAGCTGAAGAGGTGATGCTGACTGCCTACGAGCATGCTGGCGGTCAGTCTCTTGAGATGCTAACCCGCTTGGCTTCACTCGAAGAATCCACGGGGAAAAAGGACGAAGCGATCGCCACTCTCCAGCGTCTGAACTATATCTACCCCGTGAAAAACGAAGAGCTGCATCGACAACTTGGCGATCTACTTTACGCTCAGAAGCAGTACGAGGGCGCGATCCGCGAATACAACGTTCTCGTTGCATCGAATCCGGTAGACAAAGCCGGTGCGCAATTCGTGCTTGCACAGGCTTATTTCGCCGCAAACCAGAAGGACAAGGCAGAGGAGAGCGTCCTTGCCGCTCTCGAGACTGCGCCTGATTACCGTCCCGCGCAAAAGCTTCTACTTCAGTTAAAACAGTCGACTTCTAAATGACGCAAAGGAAATTCGATGCCTTCTTTTATTGGACTGGACGAGGATGCGGCACTCTTGCAGCAGCGTATTGAACATTTCCACTCGGTGCGCGAGCAGATTCTCAAGCAGGTGCGCGAGGTGATTGTTGGACAGGATGAGGTACTGGATCAGGTTCTCATCGCCCTCTTTGTTGGCGGTCACTGTCTGCTGACCGGGATGCCCGGTACCGCGAAGACCTTGATGGTTCGAACGATTGCCGAGGCTCTCGGCCTCGAATTCCGCCGTATTCAGTTCACGCCGGACCTCATGCCCTCCGATATTACCGGGACCGATATTATCGAGGAGGATCTCGAAACAGGGCGTCGAAAATGGACCTTTGTGCACGGTCCCATCTTTGGCAACATACTCCTGGCTGACGAGATCAACCGAACTCCCCCCAAAACACAATCCGCACTTCTCGAGGCCATGCAGGAGCACTCATGCACCGTGCGTGGAAACCTTTATCACTTGCCTGCGCCCTTTTTTGTGCTGGCCACGCAGAATCCCATTGAACTCGAAGGAACCTACCTACTCCCTGAAGCGCAGTTAGATCGTTTCCTATTCAACTCCATTCTTGGCGACCTGAGTGCTGAGGATGAGTTGGAGGTTATCGACCGCACCACGGCAACGCGGCAAGTGACGATTACACCCGTAACGTCAGCGGAAGAGTTATTAGAGTTTCAGCAGCTCGTTCGTATGGTGCCCATTGCGGACACGATCTCACGGTACGTCGTAAGTCTTATTCGGGCTACGCGGCCCAAGAGCGACGGCGCGCCCGTCTTCATCAAGAAGTATGTCAACTATGGAGCCAGCGTGCGAGCCGCGCAGTTTGTCGTACTTGCTGCCAAGGCTCGTGCCCTCTCGCACAGACGCTATCACGTCAACTATGAGGACATCACGGCGATGGCGACGCCGGTATTGCGCCATCGCATTCTGCTCAACTTCCATGCCGAATCCGATCGTGTCGATGCGGACGAGATTCTTAAACAGCTCATCGCGCATGTGCCGCGCCCCGGAGAGGCGTAATGCAGCGCCTTCTTGCCCCCGAAGTATTGGCCAGCATCTCATCGCTGGATCTATTGGCAAAGACGGTTGTAGACGGCTTCGTCGCCGGATTGCATCGCTCTCCTGACTTCGGCTTCAGCCATGAGTTCGCAGAATATCGCGCCTATACTCCGGGAGACGATCTGCGTCATATCGACTGGAACCTCTTTGCACGTACTGAGCGCTGTTATCTCAAGCGTTATCGAGGGGAAACCAATAGCCAACTTACGGTGCTGCTCGACGCAAGCAACTCCATGCAATACACCTCGGGACCGCCCAGCAAAATGGGCTACGCCCGCTATCTCGCGGCCGCATTGTTCTATCTGTCGATTCACAATCAAAGGGATGCTGCGGGTCTCATCGTTTTCGATGAAGATGTACGTGAGTACATTCGTCCGTCAACACGGCCGGGACAACTTGCCCGCCTCTTTGCTGGTCTCGAACAAACTGCTCCCCGGGCACGAACAAACTTTGCCAAGCCACTCCAACACTTTCAGAATGCTCTGCACCGGCGGGGCATCGCGATCGTCATCTCAGACTTCTATGAAACGCCGGAGATCATCATCAAGGACATCGCGTCGCTCCGCTTTCGCGGCAACGAAGTGATCCTCTTTCATATTCTCGATCCGCAAGAGATAAGGCCTGCGATGAAGTCGTCGGCACTTCTCGTCGATCTTGAGACGAACCAGCGGATTGAAGTCATCCCTGAATACGCCAGAACGGCTTATCGCGACAAGATCGATGCACATATCGATCAACTACGCTCTCTGGCGCGAGGAGCAGGCATGGACTATCAGCTTCTCGTCACGGACCAACCGCTCGATCGCGCTCTTCGCGAATATCTCACGCTGAGACTGGCAGGTGATTGATGGGCTTTCTCTCGCCATGGTTCTTGATTGGGTTGGCGGGACTCGGAGTGCCGATCTTCGTTCATCTGCTTCGTCGCCACGTGACTACACCCCGGCCCGTAAGCTCGCTCATGTTTTTTGAACGCGGTGTCCAAAGCTCTACCCGCCATCGGCAGCTCAAGTATCTGCTCTTGTTCGCCTTACGCACCGCATTACTGCTGTTGCTGGTGTTTGCCTTCGTCAATCCCTATGTGCGAAGGCCGGCCTCCGCAGCGAACGGGCACATGCATCTGATTGTGCTCGACAACTCCTTCAGTATGCGCGCCGGAACACGTTTCGCTGATGCAAAGCAACAGGCCATAAGGCTGCTTGCCGCCAAGCCCCACGAGGACAGAGCCCAGATCGTGGCTCTCGGAGGTCAGCTCGAGATCCTCACGGAGCCGATCACGGACGAGGCTCAGCTCCGCTCGGCTCTTGAAAGCATTCAATCCGGCGACGGCCGCGCCAGCTTTGGTGAGCTTGGTCGTGTCGTGCGTTCGCTCACCGAAAGCGTGCATAGTCCGATAGATCTTCATCTCTTTAGCGATATGCAACGGTCTGCCATGCCAGGGAACTTTGCCGACATGGTTCTGCCAGCGAACGTAAGACTGTTCCTGCATCCGGTTTCGGAAGGACAAATAGTTCCAAACTGGGCCGTTGAAAGTGTGGATGCGCCCGCCGATCTCTCGGACCCCAAAGATCCAAAGCACTCACGTGTTCACGCTGTCATTGCAGGCTTCGGGACGCCAGCGACAACAAAGGTCGTCTCGCTCGTCGTGAACAACAAGACGATCTCGACCAAGAAGGTCGACATACCCGCAAACGGCCGCGCAGGTGTTGACTTTGCTCCACTGGCTGTAGATCACGGATTCAATCGCTGTGCGGTAAAGATAGACGCGGGTGATGCGTTTCCTGCCGACGACACAAGTGTCTTTACTGTTCGCTGGTCCGATCCTGAGCGCGTGCTATTTGTACATGCCGACGGCGACACGCGCTCGGCTACATACTTTGCTGCAGCGCTTGCGTCCGTATCGAAAGGCGCGTTCCTCCTGCAATCCACGCCGAGCGAACAGACAACCGACATCGATCCCTCGCGGTTTGCCTTCGTTGTGCTTTCGGACAGCATTGCATTGCCGTCACTCTTTGAGCGTGCGTTGTCTCAGTACGTCATGAAGGGCGGAGGTGTGCTCGTCGCACTCGGAACGCGCGCACAGCGTCATGCGCCAATTGCATTGTGGGGCAGCGAAGTACAGGATGAACACAACTACGCTCGCGCCGGCAGTGCTGCAACTCTGGGCCCGCTGGATTTTACTCACCCGGTCCTTCTGCAGACTCAGCCAGAGCACGCCAACAACAGTTCCGGTGGATGGGGCGAAGTTCGAGTCTTCTATGCAGCCGTGGTGAATCCCGGGCAATCGCGGGTCGCCGCTCGCCTCTCTGACGGGACTCCATTCCTTCTTGATAAGAAACTTGGTGAAGGTCATGTACTGCTGCTTACTTCGGGGTTGGACAATCTCACAAATGACCTCCCGCTGCATCCCGTGTTTGTCTCCTTTGTAGACCACGCAACCGAGTATCTCTCGGGTGCCCAGCGCGTGAACGGCTCAACGCTCGTTGACTCCTTCGTCCAACTGCGCTCGGAAGCCGAACCGGTTGGCACAGTGGCAAACTCCGAGGTGATTGATCCCGACGGCCACCGTCCGCTCTCGCTTAATGAGGCACGCACGGCCCAGACATTCCGATTGGCCCGTGCCGGTTTCTACCAGATTCGTTTCGCGAACGGGCGCGATGCGGTCATCGGAGTCAACCCGGACCGCCGAGAGTCCGATCTGGAACCGCTTCCGAAAGATATACGGCAGCTTTGGGCCGGAAGCTCTGGAAACGAAACTTCGCAAAACCCAAGTACCGCTGTGGCCGAAGATAAATACCAGTCCACATCCCTCTGGTGGTACGTTATGCTGTTTGCACTCGTAGTCGCGCTGGTCGAATTGGCGCTGGCCAGCGGCTACATGGGCACGCAGCGGGAGGACGCATGAGCTACCGCAACGAGCTCAACTCCTATGTCGCACGGCTGTGGCTTAGGCTACGGTTCGGAGCGTGGCTGCGCGGCACGGCGCTCTTCACCGGTACAGCTCTTCTCGTCACGATCGTTCTCGTTCTGATTCTCAACCGATTCGCATTTCCGGCTCATGGCGTCACACTCTCGCGTGGGGCGATCCTGTTTGCGCTGGCTGCCGCTGCATCGTTTGGCCTTGTACTGCCGATCAGACGCCTCACACAGGCATCCGCGGTGCGTCATGCTGAAACGCTGAATCCTGGGCTCGGTCACCGTCTAACAACATTTCTGGAGCGCAATCGTCAGGGAAGCAATCCGTTCCTGGAGCTCCTCGCCGCCGATACGCTCGCACACACACAGGACGCCAGCCCCGCGATGCTGGTGCCAGGCAAGAGCCTCTTCGCTCTCGGGGGAGCAGGTCTGGCATGCCTTGTCGTCCTTGTCTGGATGATCGCCGCCGCACCGGGGTATCTCGGCTACGGTGCGTCTCTCCTCTGGACCGGACCAAGGAAAAGTATCGCTCCGATCTATGCGATCTCTGTCACTCCTGGTGATGTGACAGTGCGCCGCAACAGTGATCAGCTCATCACCGCCAGTGTGAAAGGAATGCAGCCCGGCAAGGCTCAACTATTTGCACACTATCAGAGCTCCGGTGGATGGGAGCCCGTGACCATGCAGCATGTTCCGAACTCCGGTTCCGCTGCGACCTGGCAATTCATCTTCGCTGGCTTGCCTGAGAACGTTGAATACTATGTGCAAGCTGGTCCACTCGTGTCAGCGCACTATAAGGTCCGCGTCGTTGATCTGCCCTCAGTGAAAGGGATTCAGGTTACCTATCACTACCCTGCTTGGACTGGCATGAAGTCTGCCACCGAGCAGCACTCTGGTGATCTTCGCGCTATTGAAGGAACCGACGCTGCCGTTCAGATTGAAACTGACCGTCCCCTGAATGGTGGTCAACTCGTCATGGATGGGGGCCAGACGATTCGCCTTACGGCTAGTGCTGGCAACGTCTATCAGGGGTCCATCCACATGCAGAAAGACGGAGCCTATCATTTGGCTGCAACCGATGAAGGCCAGACAGTCCGCCTCTCAGAGGATTACTTCATCGCTACCGACAAAGCGGCTCCTCCCGACATCGCGATCCAGCGTCCCGGAGGCGACTACCGCGCCAGTCCTATCGAGGAAATTACAGTCGGAGTGCAAGGTTCGACTGAATTCGGGCTGAAGGACATGCACCTGCATTACTCCGTTAACGGCGGCCCGGATCGCGACATCAATCTGCTGAAGGCTCCCGGAGCAAAGAGTGCGGATGGGTCCTACACGTTGCCGCTGGAGGACTTCAAGCTTACCCCTGGAGACCTGGTGAGTCTCTACGCGACAGCCAAGGACGGTCACGCCGAATCGCGCACCGACATTTCGTTCATCCAGGTTGATCCGTTCGAGCGCGAGTTCTCGCAGTCTCAACAAGCTGGCGGGGCAGGCGGAGGGGGCGCAGGTGGTGGCAACCAGACCGAGATCTCCAAGCGGCAAAAGGAGCTGATCGCCGCCACATGGAAGCAGCAGAATGACAAGACGGCCACCGCGAGCAGTTCGGCAGCGCAGGGGCAGTTTCTTTCAGATGCGCAGCAGAAGCTGCGAGATCAGCTGAACGCTTTGTCGGCCCGCATGCAAAGCCGCGACATCTCAGGGGCTAACCAGGAGTTCACAGACTTTGATAAGGACATGCAGGACGCCGGTGCGGCCATGATTCCTGCAGCAGACAAGCTCAAGAGCATGGAATGGAAAGATGCTATTCCACTAGAGCAGAAGGCCTTGCAAGCTCTCCTTAGGGCCGAAGCTACCTTCCGCAAGATTCAGGTGGCGTTTGGTCAGCGCGGGGGCGGAGGGGGTGGCGGCGGTGGGAATGCAGGTCGCGATCTCGCCAGTCTTTTCGATCTCGAACTGGACACAGCTAAAAATCAATACGAGACCGCCCAGAATGCGACGCCCGCGGAACAACATGAAAAGGCTGTCGAGGACACGCTCGCCAAGCTGGATGCACTGGCGAAAAGGCAACAGGATTTAGCCAATCAGCAACAGAATCCGCAGCAATCATTCCAGGACCGTTGGAAGCAAGAGATGCTGCGCCGAGAGGCCGAGCAGCTGCAGCATCAGTTGGAGCAACTCGCGCAGAACAATCAACAGCGTTCTAACAGCGCGCAGTCTGGCCAGACAGGCCAGCAAAGCAGTAGCGCATCGCAAAGCAATTCGAATCAGCAGTCTTCCCCTGGAGCGCAGTCCTCTTCTGGAGCCCAGACCGCTTCGAATCAACGAACAAACGGCAGTGCCGGCAGTTCACAGAGCTCCGGCGGTTCTTCCGGCCAGTCTTCAGACCAAAGAATCGAACAAGCTATGCGCCGTTTGCAGCAGGCGACACAGGAGATGAAGCGTAACGGCGATACGGGGCAAAGCAACAGCAGCGCGCAAGAGGCGGCGCAACAACTGCGCGAAGCTTCTAAATTGCTCTCTGGAACCCAACATGATCTGGCGTCCAACAAAATGGATGCTTTCACTCACGAGGCCAATCGCATCAGGCAACAGGAGAGCACCCAGGCCGGCCAGATCAACCAACTCGCCAGTGATCAGAATCAAACAAACATCACCGATCTAAATGCAATGATGGCGAGGCGCCGTCAACTGACACAGCTGGCCCAGGATCGCCAGCAGCTTTCCGACAACCTCTCGACGCTGCAGAGAAACCTGCGCGATGCAGAGCGGAACATGGCCTCCAATCAACCTCAGGCTGCACAAAGCGTTCGAGACGCCCTGAAGCAAATGGACGACTCCGATTTAGACAACCGCATGCAGCGCACTGCGGATTGGTTGAGGCGAGGCATCAATCCGAACTCCCAGGGCACCGAAGATCAGATCGCCCAGGGACTTTCCAAGCTGAGTCAACAGTTACAACAGGCACAAAAGGCTATGGGGCAGGGAAAAACGGGACAACAGGAAGGCGCTGGTGAGGACAAGTCAGCGCTGCTCGGACAGGTCGAGCGGCTGCGAAACCAGGTTGAGTCGATGGCGAGATCGAATCAAAACGGCCAGGCGGGAAGGGGTGGCAGGACAGGCCAGAACCAGCAGGCGCAGCTCGGAGGCGATGGTGGTTCAGTTAGCGGCGACCTTGGTAATCGGCCGGGAGGACGAAGTGGCGATGTTCGTTATGGAGGAGCCCGCGGCGCAGATGGCACCGTCTGGAACAACATCAATACTGGCAACAATCGCTATGGTTCCGCCAGTCCTCGCCCTGCACCGACTGACGCTTCCGGTAACCCCGCCGATGCAGAAAAAGATTTTCGGTCAGGCATGCACGAGCTGAATCAACTTCGTGGGATGGTCAAGGATGATCCGCAGGCCGCGAAGGAAATCGCTGAGTTGACGCGGCAGATGCAGCACCTGGATCCGAGCCGTTTTCCAGGCAATCCCGCGATGGTAGAGCAGATGCACCAGGACGTCCTGAGTTCAATCAATCGCCTCGAACTCCAGCTGCAGCACGACGGAGTTGCGCCTGGGGCGCGTACAAAGAAACCGGATTCTATTCCAGCGGGCTACCAGGATTCAGTTGCCGAATACTATCGACGGCTAAGCAAGAATCAATAGATCTCCGAGAACGCTCTTTGACCGCTTGCGGGAAAGATAATCTCTCCCCGCCTGCAAGACGGGTACCAACACAAAGAGTCAAAACGGAGAAATGGTCGGTCCTACTAGACGATTTTGGAGCTTTGGATTTGTCATAAGCAGAGCGCTAGCGATCTAAGGGTATCGGATCCCGGTATGTAGCAAGGAATACGTCGACCCTGGGGAAAGAAACGCCTTAGTGAGGCGATTGGGCGTAAGCTCATGCGACCCTGATCCGATAGCCCGGCGCCCAACTGCCGAGAAGAGCGTTTTCGTTACATACTCAGGAGAGGCTCGACTTGAGTCCAATCGGATGCGACGCACACATGCGGGTGTGACACAGTCCTCTAGTCTGGCGCTTATGGTTTTGGCATGGGCGGAGTCTTGGGTGTCCAGTTGGATATGCCGGCCGCACGGTCCTTATAGAACTGCTGCATGAAATAGAAGGCCTCCTTGCGCTTGCCGTCTTCCGCGATGAGGCCTTTGCGGTTGAAGCCATCCTGTAGCCCCGGGATGTTGCGGCCAGGGGACCGGAAATCCATGAGCACCCAAGGCACGAGACCACATATCTGTGGAATTTTGCTGAACATCACAAACTGGTGCTGATAGACGTTAAGCTGCTGCTCCTCGCGCCAGCGGTCCATTTTCCCGCCGTGCAAGCCTTGCTTGGCTTCGGCGCCGAACTCTGAAATGAGGACTGGCTTCTGGGGTAATTGCCATTCGATCCTGTCGGCATCTTCCGGCGCGCCTTCGTACCAGCCGATATATTCATTTTGTCCGACGACGTCCAGCGCATCCGCCAACTTGTCATTCTGGACCATGCTGAAGCCGTTCCGGCGCGGGCCGATAAGGGCCGAAGTGATGAGCCGCGTGGGATCTGACTTGCGTGCTTCATTGGCAAGATTGGTGAGGAACTCTGTACGGGTGGGATTGTTAGGAGTTTCGTTGGAGACGGACCACAGGATCACAGAAGCCTTGTTGTGATCGCGGCGGATCATCTCGTGGAGCATGGCTACAGCCTTGGCGTAGACCTCGGGCTTGTCAAAGGAGATGTGCTGCCAAAGTGGAATTTCCGACCAGATCATGATGCCTTCACGATCGGCGGTCCGTTCCATCCGCTCGTCGTGAGGGTAGTGGGCCAGGCGCACGAAGTTAGCATTGAGGTCCTTGAGGAAGCCGAAGATGGCGGCGACGTCGGCGTCACTGTCGACGCGGCCCGTGCGAAACGGAGCTTCCGCATGTGCGTTGACTCCGCGAAGGAAAACGGGTTCGCCATTGAGGAGGATTTTCAGTCCCTCGACACGAATGTCGCGGAAGCCGATCTGCTCTGTCAGGGAGTCGGTTCCCGCGGAGAGGGTGACCTTGTAGAGCCGCGGGTGACCTGGCCCCCATAGAACGAGATCGCGTGCCGGAGCGGTGAATTGCGCGCGGCCGCCTGCATCGGTGCGAGCGGTGGCGTGAACTCCGGCTTCTGGTATATCCACGGTGACGGGCATACCTGCCGTTGCACCTTCAACGTGAACGTACCCGGTGATATTGTGAGGGCCAGCGGCGGTGAACTGAGCAGGATGCTCAAGCTGCACTTCGTAGTCATCAATGAAACTGGATGGCACGTTAACAAGCGAGACATCGCGGGTGAGTCCGCCGTAATTGAACCAGTCGTAGCTTACCGACGGAATGTCGTCCTGATGGCGCGTGGAATCAACCGCGATGACCACGTAATTAGAACCTGCGTGTACGGCATGGGTCACCTCACAATCGAACGGTGTAAAGCCGCCTTCGTGGTCGCAGATGCGCTTGCCGTTGACCCACACGTGAGACATGTAATTGGCTGCACCGATATGTAGGAACGTGCGCGTGTTCGGGTGGGGCTGGAAGTCGAAGTCACGCTGATACCAGACCACGCCTTCGAAACGGAACAACGTGGGTTCCTGTGTGTTCCAGTCCCCTGGGACGGCGAGGGTGGGGGCCGTGGCGAAATCGTACTCGTCGTTGTGCGGACCCGTAGAGATGTTCGGATGAGTATTGAGGGCGTAGCTGTTATCGCGCACCTCTCCACGATCATTGTAGAGAGCCTTGGCCGGAGGCTGGTCGACCAGGTAATGCCAGCGGCCATTGAGGGAGGTCGTCTCGCGTTGATCAACGCCGACGAGCAGGGTTTTCAGAGGCAGTGGGCCTTTATCTGGGACAGCCTGGTCCGGTCGCTGCGCCAAAGAGACAGACAACCATGTGGTGAGCGCAAGTGTTGTGGCAACCGAGGAAAGGCGTCGGAAGGATAGAAGGCATACGAGCGGCATAGCGTCTCTCCACATAGCATTGGGGCGTATCGCCCGTGAGCAGAATGAAACAGCAGCGGAATGGTTCCGCTGCTGTTTTCATGAACAAAGATTCCCGTTGATCAGAAAGTGAATTTTCCGCCGAACTGCATTTGGCGGGGAGGATAGGCACTGCTGAGGCGGCCGAACGACGTCCCGCTGGTGGCTGTAGTCCCCATGCCGCTGTAATTGGTGTGGTTGAAGACGTTGAAGAAATCGGCCTGGAGCCGGAACTGGACGCGTTCATGAATGCCGAACGTCTTCGCCAGATTGGCGTCCGTTTGGTTCAGATTGGGCAGCACTATCTGTCCGTTCCCGGAGTTGCCGAACGCGCTTGCCGACGGTGCAGTGAAAGCAGCGGGATTGACCCACTGACGCTGGTGGTTCGGCAGCGAGCAGCACGCTCCCTTTGCATATACAGACTGGCCGGCTACAAAGTTGGCGCGGCGCGTGCCGAGCGTAGGGGCGCTCGCCGTGATGTTGTAGAACGGGCCAGTCTGGAACCGGGTAACAACCGTGATCATGAAGCCGCCGAGGCCTTCGCGCAGAGCGAGGTTGCGGTCCGCGAAGCTCGGCAACTGGTAGTTTGCTGTGGCGACAAAGGCGTGCTTGCGGTCTATGTTCAACTCGCCATAGTTGTACTGCAGGCTCTGCCAGTTGGCGAGATCAACGTTGTTCTCGGAGGAATCCCCGAGTGCCTTCTGGAAGGTATAGCTGACGGTGTACGCCAGGGAGCCTTTGCGCTTGGACAGGTACGCCTGCAGGGCGTTGTAGTTGCTGTTGGAGTCACTGCGGTTCTGGGCGATCGAGCTGAACCCCTTATACGGGTTGTAGAAGTTGGAGTTCACTGCGGGATTGGCTGCTACCAGCGCGATAGGAGGCGTGTTGATGTTCGGCTGGCGGAGCAGATGATGACCGACATTACCCACATAGGTGACTTCCAGCAGCTGACCGAAACCAAGCTCGCGCTGCACGCCAAGGGAGTACTGATCGATGTAGGGATTCTTGAGGTTGGCATCGATGGCGCTGATTCCGCCCTGGAGACCGGTGTTATTAGGGTTGCCCGCCGTGATGTTGCCCAGGTTGGCGTTGTCGAACTCCGTGTTCTGTAGGTAGGGCTGGATGTTAACCTGGCTGAATCCAACATTGCCTTCAGGACGGTAGTAAAAGGCACCGAAGCCGCCGCGCACAGAGGTCTTCGGGTTAGGGGCAAACGCAAAGCCGAGGCGGGGACCGAAAGCTCCGGTCATCTTGAACAGCCCACGCGGAGCGACCGCAGGAATCTGCGGGTATGCCGCCGTGTTCACGTTGGGCACGCGCTCTACCTGGTCGGGGGGAATGCCTTCAGCCGTTCGCACCAGGCCGTTATAGGGATTGCCTGTGCCTGGAACGACTTTGCCAGATGTGGTGACGGTGATGGCGTTGGCCGGGTTGTAGTAGGCAGGGTCAAAGTTGCCGTAGTTGTTGCCCTGCGTATAAAGAGGAAGAATGTCCTGCCAGCGAACACCGAACTCGAGGCTGAGCTTGGTCGTGGCTTTCCATGTGTCCTGGGCGAAGACCTCAGGTTGCGAGAAGCGGAAGTGGCCGGTGGGGTCGGCGCTGGCTTCGGTGTAGCTCTGAAAGTTGCCCAGCAGAGCATCGGCAAGGGCGTTCCCCGTAGTGTTGGGATTGTTGGCAGGATTGAAGACTGCGTTGCCGTTATAGTTGGGGCGACCGTTCTGGTCGACCCGGTTACGAATGTAGATGCCGCCGAACTTGATAAGGTGATTGCCTTTGACGATGGAAACCGTGTCAGCGGCCTGGATGTCGGTAGTCGGCGAGTTGAGCGAGAAGTAGGGACCGGTGTAGTTGGCGTAGTTCAGGATATTGACGAAGGGAATGCCATCCGGGTAGAGACCGGCGGTTGGGTAAAGCTTGTTATAGGTGAAGTTGTAGGTCGAGCGCTTGTAGTTCACACCGTAGGGAGGGATGTGCTGGGAGACGAAGCTGAAGTTAGCGGTGGCCTGGTTGATGATGGTGGGACGGAAGTTGAACGTTTCTGACACCAGGTAGCTCTGCCCGGGCCGGTTACGGGTCGTGGGGACGGTGGGAAGCACGCCACCGGTGGAGAACGTACCGTAGGGATCAATCAATTGGTTGTGGTCGCTGAGCCAGCGGCCGTAAATGTTATTGCGATCATTGATCCTGAAATCAAGACGAACAAAGTCCTCGCGGAAATTCAGGGGGTTGGAAGGCGAAAGGCTAAGGTTGTTTGTCGTGGGTGTGTCGGTGAGAGTGCCGAGAGCACTCATGACGCGATAGACATTGGCAATGGCCTTGCCGTCCGGGGTGATAAGAGCGGCAATGTTGTTGCCGGCGATTGGCGTTTTGGTGGTGTTGAATGTTCCCGGAACATAAAGCTGGGGCTGACTGCTGAAGTCGCCGTTGAGCAGGGCGTTGGCCGGGACGGTGAACAAGGTCGGCGCGTTCTGTTGGCGGAGACGCTTGTATTCCTGTCCGCCGAAGAAGAAGAGCCGGTCGCGTACGATGGGTCCGCCGACGGAGAAGCCGAAATCGTTAAAGCGGAGGTGGGTCTTGGCCGCACTGAAGAACGGACGTGCGTCGAAGACGTTGTTTCGGATGAACTCGAACGCCGAACCGTGGAACTTGTTGGAACCCCCCTTCGTGACAATGTTGAAAGCTGGACCGGAGGTCCGGCCGTACTCGGCCGAGAAATTGGAAGTCTCGATTTTGACTTCCTGAATGAAGTCGGGGCCCACGTTGTTGATGAGCGAGCCGTTGGAGCCAGAGGCCTGATTGAACGCCCCGTCCACGGTGAGGTTTGCGGAGTCGGAGCGGTTGCCATTAATCACCTGGTTGTTAGAGTTGAGACCGGTGGTGATCGCAAAAATATCTGGGTTCGTAACTACCGCTCCGGGAATGAGGGTGAGGAACTGGGTGTAGTTGCGCCCGTTGAGAGGAAGAGTCTCGACCTCACGGGTGTCGACCACGTGTGCAAGTTCACCGGACGTCGTGTTGAGTTGCTCTCCTTGGACCGCTTCAACGGTGATGGTTTCTCCCGTGGTGCCAGCCTGCAACTGAAAGTCGGCTGTGAGGTGAGCGTCTGCCGAGATAGTCAATCCGGAGCGTTTTTCAGAGCGATAGGACGCCTTGGCTACACCGAGAACATAGCTGCCGATGGGCAGGTTGGTGACGATGAAGAAACCACTGTCGTCAGTATGCGTAGTGTGCACGGCACTGGTGTTGACCTCCGTTACGGTGATGTCTGCGCCCTGGACGAGAGCTCCCGTGACGTCGGTGACGGTGCCGGCGATTTGGCCAAGCGAAGTTTGCGCGCGCAGCGATGCCGTCGAAAGCAGAAGCGTGAGGACTAGTACCGTGAAGAGAGGCCAAACTGATCTGCACCGGTGGAACGAGGTGGTGGCGTGTCGCATCATGTTTCCTCCCTGAATTTGTTTCTACTTCCCTCGTACCCATGATCCGGTGTAAAACGTGCACGTTATCTTGTGAGGCTAGTAAATCGTTTT